>VXYL01000091.1 GCA_009846005.1 Gammaproteobacteria bacterium
AGGTGGCGGCGGCGCGGACGTGGCTGCTGGAGACGGGCTGGCGGCGGATCGGGCTCGTCGATCCGGCGGAGGTGCCTGGCAGGTGGCCGCGCCGAAGGACGGCGGCGGCCTAGCCCCGTTCGGCAGGTCAAGGCGCTTGGGTCGAGACTCTGAATCCGGTCGTCCTGCCGCAGGTATCTCAGCCCGACGCCTCGGTCGTACACTCGGTCCATGATCGGATGGACCCGCGAGGCAAAGCATCTCGCCACAACCGCGCTGTGGGCGACGGCGATTGCGCTGGCGTCCGTGGGCTGTGGCTTCGAGCGCGCTACCGGGAACGCCATGGGAACGACCTACTCGATCCAGGCGGACTGCCCGGGACCGCTGCCCCGCGACCGGATCGATGCGGAGCTGGACCGGTTGAACGCGCTGTTGTCCACCTACGATCCGCACTCCGAGCTTTCTCGCTTCAACCGCAGTCCGTCGGGTGTTGCACTACCGGTTTCGCCAGAGCTTGTCGCGGTCGTGGATGCGGCGTTCGTAGTCGCCGAGCAGACGCGCGGTGCCTTTGATGCGACGGTCGCGCCGTTGGTGGCGCTATGGGGTTTCGGCGCGGACGCTGCGCAACGGGCTCCCCTGGACAGTGAGGTGGCACAAGCTCTGCGTTCGGTGGATTACCGCCGCGTCGCGCACGGCCGCGATCCGCCGACGCTCGAGAAACTCCTGCCGGCGACGCTCGACCTCTCGGGCATCGCCAAGGGTTTCGCGGTGGATCGTATTGCCGGTGTGCTGGACGATGCGGGTTGCGGGTCGTATCTGATCGAGTTCGGCGGCGAAATCCGGGCCTCGGGCAACCCGACCGGTGGTGGCCCATGGCGCCTCGGGGTGGAGTCGCCATCAGGGGCGGACTACGTGAGAACGCTGCTCCTCGAAAACGGCGCCTTGGCGACCTCCGGCGACTATCGACAGTACCGAGAGTCCGATGGGGTGCGGGTGTCCCATATCATCGATCCGCGCACGGGGTACCCGGTGCGGCACCGGCTGGCGTCCGTCACCGTCGTCGCGGATACCGCCATGATGGCTGACGCGATGGCAACGGCGCTGCTGGTGATGGGCGCGACCGAGGCTACCCGGTTCGCTGGCGACTCGGGTGTCGCGGCGTTGTTCGTTGTTCGCGTGGACGACGGCTTCGAGGTGTTCCATAGCGCGGCCATGGCCGCCTATTTGGGGCGGGGCTAGCGGGGTCTGGTTCCCCGCCGCATCGTGACCGCCTATTTAGCGTATCCCGTACACTTGCCGCGTTCGGTCAACTTGCTGGAGTCCTGGAGCGGGGCTTGTGTTTACGGTCAGGTTGCATTTGCGAAGGCATCGCAGCGGCGAGGCTTGTCCTCGCCCCGACGGCATGGCTCGTCGGTCTGGACCGCAGCGTCGCTAGCCGTGTTCCGCCCGCTGGCCGTGAACATCGGTATCCGCTACGCGCGCTCGAGGCGTAGTTTCATCTCGTTCGTCAGCGCGTTGGCTCTCGGCGGATTGGCGTTGTCGGTGGCGATCCTCGTTTTCGTGCAGGCCGTGGTGGCGGGTTTCGAGCGCGAGATGAACGAACGGATCCTGGGTGTGGTGCCGCACGTTAGAGTTGGTGCGCGCGAGCCCATCGATGACCGCGCCGTGATCCTCGACACGATTCGGACGGTCGAGGGCGTGTCCGGTGCGGCGGCGGTCGTGCAGGGTCGCGGCCTCGTGGAGAAGACGGGTCGCGTTGTCGGCGTCAACCTGATCGGTTTCGACCCGGCGACCTATTCCGAGGTGTCGAGGATCGAGGAATTCGTCGTGGGTCGGGACGCCCGCTTGCCGGTGGCGGGTGGGTTCGAGATTCTGCTCGGGGAACAGGTGGCGGCTCGGCTTGGGGCGCACCCCGGGGACCACGTCACCGTTGTTCTGCCGACCACGACGGTGACGCCGCTGGGCGCTTTCGTTAGACAGAGAAAGCACCGTGTGGTCGGCATGGTCGATACCGGCTCGCAACTCGACCGGACGTCTGCCTATCTTCACCGGGAAGACGCCGCCAAACTCTTGCGAGCCGGCGCGCCGGAGTTCGAACTGCACGTCAAGGCAACCAACGCCCTGGATGCGGAGACCGTCAAGGCACGGATCATCGGCGCCCTCGCGGGCCAACGGTTCGGTGCGGCGAGCTGGATGGCCACGTACGGCAATCTCTACGCCGCAATCCGCTACACCAAGAACATGCTGTTCCTCCTGCTGTCGCTGTTGGTTGCCGTCGCGGCATTCAATCTCGTGTCGAGCCTTGTGATGATTGTCAACGAGCGTCGCGGCGACATTGCCATCCTGCGCACCATGGGGAGTCCTTCCGGCCTGGTAGTCGGGGCATTCCTTGTGGTCGGTACCCTGATCGCGGTGGTCGGTATCGGGTTGGGCGTGGGCGCTGGGATGGGGCTCGGGGTCGTCGCCGAGACCGGTTTCCCTTGGCTTGAGGATTTGCTCGGCACTCCACTGATGGGTGAGTACATCATCACTGCGTTGCCGGTGCAGTTCGCCGCCGCTGACGTGGCCCGGGTGGCGGCAACTGCCTTTGCGCTGGGTATTGCGGCGACGTTCTTCCCCGCTTGGCGGGCGGCCCGTTTGAACCCCGCGGACCTCCTGCAGCATGAGTAGCGCCGAACCTGTCCTCGCCGCCACGGGGTTGAGCAAGGCATTCTCGCAGGGTGGCCAGCGCCTGGTCGTGCTTCGCAGTGTCGACCTGGAAGTGGCACGAGGCGAGTGGGTCGGAGTCGTAGGTCGCTCGGGCGCCGGGAAGAGCACGCTGCTGCACATTCTTGCGGGACTGACCGATCCGGACGACGGTTCGGTGGAGGTCATGGGCCAAGCGCTCACGGGGGCAGGCCCGGCCGTGCGTGCGCGGATCCGCAACGCCCGCATGGGATTCGTCTACCAACTACATCATCTGCTTCCGGAGTTCTCCGCGTTGGAGAACGTCGCGGTGCCCTTGTTGCTCGGCGGCACACGCTTCGCGCAGGCGGCGGCCAGGGCGCGTGATCTGCTCGCGGAGGTCGGGTTGGCGGAGCGCTTCGAGCATCGACCCCACCAACTGTCCGGTGGAGAACGGCAGCGCGTCGCGGTGGCGCGCGCGTTGGCAACGGCACCGGCGATCGTGCTCGCCGACGAACCGACGGGCAACTTGGATCGGGAGAGCGCCGAGGGCGTCGTGGCGGTGATGTCGGACCTCATCAGGGCCACGGGCACGTCGTTCGTCGTGGTCACCCACGATACCGATCTGGCCGGGCGAGGCGACAAGACCCTTGCCTTGCTGGATGGCGTGCTCACGCCGGTGGACAAGTCCGCGTAGCAATCCCGATGCGCGAGATCCGAACAGCGTTGTGGATCGTCAGGCGCTACCTCCTGTCGCGCAGCCACGGCTACGCGACGTTCATCAATTGGGTGTCGTTCTTCGGTCTTGTTCTAGGCGTCATGATCCTGACCGTGGTGCTGAGCATCATGAACGGTTTCGACCGCGAGATGACCGGTCGCATCCTGAGTGCTGTCCCGCACGGGTTTTTCGAATTCGACGGCGATCCGCCGATTGCGGACCTTACCCGCATCGAGGGCGTCAGCAGCGTGACACCGCTCTTCCAGGGGGAGGCGATGGCGACGCGCCACGGCGGCGTCGCGTTCGTCGCCCTGGCCGGGATCGACGAGGCGGGTGCACGGGCGATGCCCCGAGTGCTATCGGGACAGGCGCTCGAAAACCTGTTCTCGTCCCGGGGCAGCATCATCCTCGGTGCCTCCCTCGCCCGGGATCTGCGGCTCAGCGTCGGCGATAGCGTGCGTTTGGTGTTCCCGGTGCCATCAAACGTCGGCGTGCGGCCTCGGATCGAGCTCTTCACCCTGGCGGGGATCTTCGAGCTTCGCGCACAACCGGATGCGGCGCTCGGAATCGTGCGGCGTCAGGACATCGTTGCTCGCGGCCTTGCCGGTGCGGGATTGGACGGGTGGCGGTTGCAGCTCTCCGACCCGCTTGATGCGCCGCGGCTAGCCGAGTCGATTCGGCGCCTACTCGGAGGCGCGACCAGCATACGTTTCTGGACGGAAGACTATGGCGAGCTGTTCCGCGCCGTGCGGATCGAGAAGGCGATCATGTTCGCGCTCTTGGCATTGATCGTCGCGGTCGCTTCCCTGAACATCGTTTCGGGACAGGCGATGCTGGTCAACGACAAGCGCGGTGACATCGCAATGC
Source organism: Gammaproteobacteria bacterium (assembly GCA_009846005.1). Classification (GTDB taxonomy): domain Bacteria; phylum Pseudomonadota; class Gammaproteobacteria; order Pseudomonadales; family Azotimanducaceae; genus VXYL01. Next base: position 4,229 of record VXYL01000091.1, read on the forward strand.
TGGCCACCATGGGAGCGTCCCGGCATCTCATCGTAGGCGTGTTCTTCATGCAGGGGTTTGCTGTCGCGGTTCTCGGCGTGGCGGCGGGTCTGGCGTTGGGGATTGGCGTGGCCGCCAACGCCGATGCCGTCGTGTCGTTCTTTGAAGGTCTCGTCGGCGCGAGCGTGATCGAGGGGACCTACTTCGACCGGATTCACTCGTACCTCGTGCTGCCGGACCTGATGGCCGTTGTCGGGGTTTCGCTGGGACTCAGCGCGGCGGCCGTCCTGCGGCCCGCGTTCAAGGCGGCTGCCGAGAACCCCGCAGAGGCTCTGCACGCAGCGTAGGGGAGCGGCGTGTCCGGTCCCGTTTTCCAGCACCCGGCGTTTCCGCCAGGGCGACGGCAGGCGCCGCCCTAAGGGTCCACGGGGCCATTCGTTCCGGCCGCGGTGCCCGCGTCGGATTCGACGCGTCTCGGTGCGCGTCGGGCACGACGCTGACGCCAGCGGCGGATGACATGGAACCGCCAGAGCAGGCGCGACACGACGGTACCCGTAAGGCCGCTTACCCACCCGCACACGAGGCATCCGGCGGTGAGCGGCCACCAGATGGCAGCGAACTGCGAACCGAACCACTGCCAGGACAGCTCCCAAGGTCCGCTGACCAGTTCGACACCGAGTAGCCAGGCCCCGAGCTTGTAGGCGAAATAGAACATCGGGCCCATGGTCAGCGGGTTGCTGATCCAAACCAGTGCCACGGCGATGGGCAGATTGCAGCGCGAGGCGATGGCCAAGAGGGCCGCCAAGACCATCTGCGAAGGCACCGGCATGAACGCGCAGAACAGGCCGATGAAGAACGCACCACCGACCGAGCGCCGATGCAGGTGCCACAGCTCGGGATGGTGGAGCAGATGTCGCACAGGCCAGAGGGCTTTTTGCGTACGAATGGACTCCCGCGTCGGCAGATACTTGGTAATCCAGTGGTTTCGCATGGGGCGCGAACGTGGTGGCGAAGGGTGCCATTATGCCGGGTACCAGGGGATCGATGGTTGTCCGAAACGCGGCGCTCGCGTTTTCGTTCGGCGCAGTGGCCGCGCATTGGCTGCCCGCCGCGCAAGCCTTGTGGGCATGTTGGATGTGCGGCGGTGTCGCCATCGCGCTCGCGCCCCGGGTTCGCGTCCTCGGGGCCGTGTTGATTGGACTTGGTTGGGGCGCCTGGCACGGACTCGACGCGCTCGACCGCCGCATCGAGCCCGCGTGCGCGGAAGCCTCGGTGACCGGACGCATCGCCGGACTACCATCCGAATCCCATGGCCGAGGCACGATTGCGCGGCGTTTCGTATTCGTGCCCGAGTCAGCGAGTTGCGAGCTCCGTGGCCCGCTCCGGTTGATGTGGCTGGACGGACCGCCGCTACGCAGCGACGAACATTGGTCGCTCCGGGTGCGCCTGAAGTCGCCCCGGGCCGGCGCCAACGCCCAGGGATTCGATGCCGAGGCGTGGTTCGTGCGCGACAAGCTGGCCGCAACCGGCTATGTGGTCCGCGGGCGGCGGCTCGAAACGCCCGCCGCGGCTGGCGGCGGTCATTCCGTTGGCGCGCTCCGGCAGGGGATACGCGATCGCATGGCCGAGCTGCCCCTCGTCCACGGTGGCGTTCTCGCGGCGTTGACCCTCGGCGACAAGAGCGCGATTCCACGGGACAAGGTCGATCTCTATCGACGCACGGGTACCATGCATCTGCTCGTCATCTCGGGCCTGCATGTCGGCATCGTCACGGCGTTCGGCTTCCTGGCCGGGCGAGCGTTGGGGCTGGTCACGGCGCTGGCGCCTCGGGCCACGGGTGTTGGCACGGCGTTGGCGTTGACGAGCGCGTACGTGGTGCTTGCCGGTGCCGGACTGTCGCTGCTGCGGGCTTTCGCCATGTCCGTTGCGGCAATGGTCGCTGTGCTCTCCGGTCGTACGTCGGCCCCGTCGGCGGCGTTCGCCTATGCCCTTGCGGTGGTTCTCGTGATCGATCCCATGGCCCCGCTCAGCTCCGGTTTCTGGTTGTCGTTCGGCGCGGTCGCCGTGCTGCTCGGTTTCTTCGTGCCGCGACCCCGGCGCCTTTCCTGGCTGATTTCGGCGGTGGTCGCGCAACTCGCCATCGCCACGGTGTTCGTACCGGCCACTACGGGTATCACCGGGTTGGTCCATCCGTTGGGAATCGGCGTGAATCTTGTCGCCGTACCCACGGTGACCCTGCTCCTCGTACCGCTGGCTCTGTCGGGTGTCGCGATGATCGCGACGCCGTTGGGAGCGTGGCTGCTCACGGCTGCGGACTTCGTCGTGCATCTACTCGAAACGGTCCTCGCGTTTGCGGATCGGATCGCACCGATCTACGTGGCGTCCCATGACGGCTGGCTGGTGTGGATCGTCGTGGCGGCGGCGGTGAGCCTGTTGCCGACGTCGAGGCTGGCGCGCACCCTGCTTATGGCCACCGCAACGATGGTCCTGCTACTGCCCCGTCCGGCGTTGCCGTGGGGACACGTCGACGTCACCGTGCTCGACGTGGGCCAGGGGACGGCCGTTCTGGTGGAAACGGCCAGTCACACGCTGGTGTACGACACGGGACCCCTGTTCCCGTCCGGGCGCGACACCGGCGCCGGGGTGGTCTTGCCGGCCGTCCGCGGACGTGGCTGGGCGCGGATCGACCGCTTGCTGCTCAGCCACGGCGACATCGATCACGTCGGCGGCGCAAGGTCCGTGCTTGCGGGAATGCCTGTTGGCGACGTGCTCGCCGGGGAGAGCGTCCCGGGAATCGGTACGCAGCCTTGCCAGGCTGGTTTGTCTTGGCATTGGGACGGCGTGGCGTTTTCGGTATTGAGCCCCGATTCAGATCACCTGCTCACCGGAAACAACGCCTCGTGCGTCGTGATGATCGAGACGGCATCGCGACGGATCCTGCTGACGGGGGACATCGAAGCCATCGTGGAACGTCGGCTTCGGGTGCCGGCGGTGGATGTGCTCCTGGTGCCCCATCACGGCAGTGCGACCTCGTCCACGGCGGCGATGGTGGCCGCGACAAGGCCGAGATTCGCGATCGTGGCGGCCGGGTTCGACAACCATTTCGGACATCCGCATCCGCATGTCGTTGCGCGGTACCGGAACCAGGGCAGCCACATCGTCTCCACCGGGGCCTCGGGTGCCGTTCGCTGGCGTAGCACGGACCCCATGACGGTAACGGTTCAACGGTGTGTTGAATCCCCGTACTGGCGCTCCGCTTCGGCGTTTCCGCGCAGCACGGCTGTGCGGTGCGAATGGCGGACCCTAGACCATTGAACTTGGGCGGTGTGGACGCATTTTATGAGGTGACGATTGAGAAAAGCGCGCAGCAATCATGTTTGAACGCGAAAAAGGGTCCCCACTCGAATCGGGCTTCGATGCCGTATTGTCACGATCACTCGTCGGGCCGGAGTGCCACCTTTAAATGCGAAACGACCGAATCACGACACGCCTGCAGACGGCACTCGGCCAGGCCCAGTCCTTGGCCGTTGGGCGCGATCACGCCGCAGTGGAACCGCTGCACCTGCTATCCGCCCTGCTGGAAGATGGTGGCAGCGCCGCAATGCTCCGTGTTGCCGGCGTCGATGTCCAGGCCCTGGCGATGGACGTCCGGCGTCGAATCGACAACCTGCCTCGTATTGGTCGGCCGACAGGCGAGGTGACCGTGTCTCAGGAGCTCGCCAATATCCTGAACCTTGCCGACCGTGAGGCGCAGCGGCGCGGCGACGACTTCGTCTCCGCGGAAGTCGTTGTGGGGGCGCTTGGCGCCAATGCCGGAAGTGCTGGGGATGCCCTTCGGGCTGCAGGCTTCGATGCTGCCCGGTTCACCGCGGCCATCGACGCCGCCCGAGGCGGAGAGGCGGTTCGTGATGCCAACGCCGAGGAAAACCGGGAAGCGCTCGACCGCTACACCGTGGATCTCACGGCTCGCGCGGAGTCCGGCAAGCTTGACCCCGTTATCGGCCGCGACGACGAGATCCGCCGGACCATCCAGGTCCTGCAACGGCGGACCAAGAACAATCCGGCGCTTATCGGCGAGCCCGGCGTGGGAAAGACAGCCATCGTCGAGGGTCTCGCGCAGCGCATTCTGGATGGCGAGGTGCCGGAGGGGCTCAAGAACAAACGCATCCTGTCGCTCGACATGGGCGCATTGATCGCCGGCGCGAAGTTCCGGGGTGAATTCGAGGAACGCTTGAAGGCCGTCCTCACGGAACTCGGCAAGCAGGAAGGCAACGTCATCCTGTTCATCGACGAACTGCACACCGTCGTCGGCGCCGGCAAGGCAGAGGGCTCCATGGATGCCGGCAACATGCTGAAGCCCGCTTTGGCGCGCGGTGAGCTGCACTGCGTCGGCGCTACGACGCTCGACGAGTACCGCCTCCACATCGAGAAGGATGCGGCCTTGGAGCGACGTTTCCAGCAAGTCCAGGTGGACGAACCCAGCGTCGAGGACACGGTGGCGATCCTGCGCGGGTTGAAGGAGCGCTACGAACTGCACCACGGCGTCGACATCACCGATCCGGCGATCGTCGCGGCCGCCCGACTATCCCATCGATACATCAGCGGCCGGCAGCTACCGGACAAGGCGATTGATCTGGTGGACGAAGCGGCGAGCCGAATCCGCGTCGAGATGGACTCGAAGCCCGAGCCGATGGACCGCCTCGAACGCCGGCTGATCCAACACAAGATCGAACTCGAAGCCTTGAAGGACGAATCCGACGATGCGTCGACCCAGCGTCGCCAGGGACTCGAGGAGACCATTGCCGAACTGGAGCGGGAATACGCGGATCTCGAGGAGGTCTGGACCGCCGAGAAGGCCAGCGTCAGCGATTCGCAGCAGGTGAAGGAGTCGCTGGATGCGGCCCGATTGGAGTTCGAGGCGGCGCGCCGGGCGGGCGATCTTGCCAAGATGGCGGAACTGCAGAACGGACGCATCCCCGCCTTGGAGAAGCGACTCGCCAACGCGGCCGAGAGCGATGGGCGCGACAACGTGTTGCTCCGCAACCGGGTAACCGACGCGGAGGTCGCACAGATCGTCTGCAAGTGGACGGGCGTGCCGGTCACCAAGTTACTCGGCGGCGAGCGCGACAAGCTCCTCAAGCTCGAAGGCGCGCTGCACGACCGCGTAGTCGGCCAGGACGAGGCTGTCACGGCCGTCGCGAACGCCGTTCGCCGGGCCCGCGCCGGGATCGCGGACCCCAATCGGCCGAACGGTAGCTTCCTGTTTCTTGGACCCACGGGGGTTGGCAAGACGGAGCTGTGCCGCGCCCTCGCCGAGGCGCTGTTCGACAGCGAAGACGCTATGGTTCGCGTCGACATGTCGGAGTACATGGAAAAGCACACGGTGGCGCGGTTGATCGGTGCGCCGCCGGGCTACGTGGGGTACGAGGAAGGCGGCCAGTTGACGGAGCGGCTGCGACGGCGTCCCTATTCGCTGATCCTTCTCGACGAGATCGAGAAGGCGCATCCGGACGTCTTCAACATCCTCCTTCAGGTTCTTGATGACGGCCGCCTCACCGACGGGCACGGGCGCACGGTGGATTTTCGCAACGCGGTGCTCGTGATGACCTCCAATCTCGGTTCTACCCGGGTGCAGTCGCTGACCAGCGCCGGCCTTGAAGACGACATCCGCGGTGCCGTGATGGAGGAAGTCGAACGCCAGTTCCGTCCAGAGTTCATCAACCGCATTGATGACGTCGTGGTCTTTGCCCCGTTGAAGAAGCGCGACATGGCGGCGATCGCCGAGATCCAACTCGAACGTCTACGCGCCCGCTTGGATGAACAGGATCTAGGCCTTGAGATCGAACCGGAAGCGATTGCGTCGTTGGTCGAGCAGGGGTACGACCCGGTGTTCGGCGCACGACCCCTGAAACGGGCGATACAGCGCAGCCTGGAAAACCCGCTGTCGGCGGCGTTGCTCGAGGGTCGGTTCGTACCCGGCGAGACCATCGGCGTTAGCCACGATGGCGAGGCCATGCGCTTCGCTGCCGTTGATGGAGTACCGGCGTGACGAGTATGATCGCCGCGCTTTTCTCGGGGTATGGCGCAGTCTGGTAGCGCACCTGCTTTGGGAGCAGGATGTCGGGAGTTCGAATCTCTCTACCCCGACCAGGTATGCGAATCGCCTATGTCCTGTCGACGCGCCCGTAGCTCAACTGGACAGAGCATCGGCCTTCTAAGCCGGCGGTTGAAGGTTCGAGTCCTTCCGGGCGCGCCAGCCGACCGCTATGCGGTCGGTTCGGATTTACCGCGGAAGCCGGTGGTTGGACCGAGGTCCGTCGGGCGGTCGCGATGTAGGTCGTGTGCTTGGCGTTTGTGCCGGTGGAAGCGGTAGAATGCGCGCCCTTGACGTCGTCCAGTGGTGGATGTAGCTCAGTTGGTAGAGCCCCGGATTGTGGATCCGGTGGTCGCGGGTTCAAACCCCGTCATCCACCCCAATCGGCAACGGTGAGAATCCACTTCTAACGATTTCTAGCGATCGACCATGCAGGTATCCGTAGAGACGACGGGTTCGCTCACCCGCAAGATGACCATTGCCGTTCCGGCAGGGGAGTTCGAAGGTCGAATCGCGGACCGGGTCAGGAGCACGGCCAAGACCGTCTCGCTGCCTGGATTCCGGCGTGGCAGGGTACCGCTCAAAGAGGTTGAGCGCCGTTTCGGGGACGCACTGCGCAGCGAGGTAGCTTCCGACCTCGTGAAGTCCAGCCTCGAAGACGCCCTACGACAAGAGGAACTTCCCATGGTCGGTGCGCCGTCCGTGGAATTGGTGAACCTCGACCCCGGCGCCGATCTCGAGTTCACGGCCACGTTCGAGGTTCTTCCGGAAGTGGACCTGGTTGACCTGTCGACGCTCCACGTGAGGAGGCCGTTCGCCGAGATTGGCGAAACGGACATCGACGAGATGGTGGAGTCGTTGCGCAAGCAACGCACGGAATGGAATCCCGTCGAACGGGCCGTTGCCGCCGATGACCGCGTTGTCGTCGATTACTCGGTCACGGTCGATGGCGAAGTCGTGGGCGAACCGCAGGCGGATTTCACTTTTGTCGTGGGTAGTTCGCAGGTGGCGACCGAGCTCGACACCGCCGTGGTTGGCATGACCGTCGGTGAAACACGGGCGTTTCCGTTGACGATACAACGGAATATCGATGAAACTTCAGGTGATGTGGAAGCCATAGGCGAAGTCGCGCTGAAGTCGTTGGAAGCGCCGTCGCTGCCGGAACTCGATGGGGATTTCTTCGAATCGTTTGGCGTCGTCGAGAAAACCGGCTTGTCGGACGATGACGCTCCGACCGGCGACGGTGCGGGTTCGCCCGACGATGGCGGTCCCGACGGGCCGGTGGATGGAGAGAATGGCGTGCCGCCCGGCACATTCGCGCAGTTCCGGGCGAACGTCCGGGAACGGATGGCGGCCGAACTCGAGGCCGCGGCGCGAAACGAGACCCGGCGCCAGGTCATGGCATCCCTGGCAAGGGCGCACCGCTTCGAGTTACCGCGCGTGCTGGTGGAAGAGGAACTCGAACAGGAACGCGAGCGCGCGGTTCGGTTGATGGGCGTCCAGATCGAACACGCCGGCTTGGGCGACATCGTCGAACAGCGTGTCCGGGAACGCGTTAGGACGCGGCTGGTCGTGCGCGAAGTCGTACGGCGGGAGGGCCTGCAGGTGGACGACGAGCGGATTCGGGCGAGGATCGAAGAGATCGTGGCGCCGTACGAGCAACCCGACGACGTCCGCAACTGGATCTACGGGGACGAGGAGCAGCTGCAGCGGGTCGAACTCGATGTCCTAGAGGATCAGCTCGTCGAGCACGTCCTCGCCAAGGCCACCGTGGAAACGGTTGCAGCCACATACAAGGATGTCGTGACCGGCAACTCGATCCCGGCGCTCCCGGTCGAGGCGGGGACATCCGCGGACGTGGACCTCGGGGGGTCGCCGCTCGAACGTGACGATGCCGGGCACGCCGAGGCGGCTTCCGGCGGGGATGCAGCCGTTGGCGAAGCGGACAAACCGGCAAAGGGCCGGCTGCGTCGGTGGTTCGGCGGCAAGCGCGCATAGTCCAGAACACTACGAATACACTGCAACAGGCGAGGGGAATCATGTACAGCAATCAGCCGCCACCGGCCACGAATCTCAACCTGGTCCCGATGGTGCTCGATCAGAATGCCCGCGGCGAACGCGCCTACGACATCTATTCCCGGCTGCTGAAGGATCGGATCATTTTCCTCGTCGGCCCGGTTGAAGACTCGGTCGCGAGCGTGGTCATCGCGCAACTCCTCTATCTGCAGCAGGAGAACCCCGAAAAGGACATTCACATGTACATCAACTCGCCGGGCGGTGCCGTGACATCGGGATTGTCGATCTACGACACGATGCAATTCGTCACCTGTGACGTCGCCACCTACTGCATCGGCCAGGCCGCCAGCATGGGAGCGTTCCTGTTGGCCGCAGGGGCGAAGGGAAAACGGCTCGCCCTGCCCAACTCCCGCATCATGCTGCACCAGCCATCGGGAGGTTCCCAGGGGGTCGCCGCCGACATAGAGATCCAGGCCCGGGAAATACTCGCCATGCGTGAACGCCTGAACGAAATACTCGCCCGGCACACCGGACAGGGCATCGAACGGATTGCCGAGGACACCGACCGGGACTTCTGGATGAGCCCGGAAGACGCGGTGGATTACGGTCTGGTCGACATGATCAAGCACCCGGAAACCACGGGCGCAGGTTGATTGCCGGGCATCGCTAGCACGGCCGGTGGGCCTCGCCAGGGCCCGTCCGGAGGCCGCGATGGCGTACAGGGTTGAGCGACGTTGGGGCGTCGCGGGGTTGCAAAATGACCCCTGAGCCCTCATCGTTTGGCATCGGCGGAGCCGACACGAAGGGGCCCCATGGCGAACAACTCGGGCAGTGACGACTCGGACAGACGCTGTTCGTTCTGCAGCAAGAGCCAGCACGAGGTACGCAAGTTCATCGCTGGCACCGGCGTGTACATCTGCGATGAGTGCGTTGAACTGTGCAACGAGATCATTCGCGAAGGCGTGCCTGCCGGCTCCAACGGTTCGGAGAAGGCCAAGCTGCCTGTTCCGGGTGAGATCAAGAGCACGCTCGACGAGTACGTCATTCACCAGGAGCACGCCAAGAAGGTGCTCTCGGTCGCGGTCTACAACCACTACAAGCGACTCAACTACAAGGGCAAGAAGGACGACGTCGAGCTGTCGAAGTCCAATATCCTGCTGATTGGCCCCACCGGGTGCGGCAAGACGCTACTCGCCGAAACCCTAGCCCGATTGCTTGACGTGCCGTTCACCATTGCCGACGCGACGACGTTGACGGAAGCGGGCTACGTCGGCGAGGACGTCGAGAACATCATCCAGAAGCTGCTTCAGAAGTGCGACTACGACGTCGAACGCGCCCAAGTGGGCATCGTGTACATCGACGAGATCGACAAGATCTCGCGCAAGTCGGACAACCCGTCGATCACGCGGGACGTCTCGGGGGAGGGCGTCCAGCAGGCGCTCTTGAAGCTGATCGAGGGAACCGTGGCTTCGGTGCCGCCGCAGGGCGGCCGCAAGCACCCCCAGCAGGAGTTCCTGCAGGTAGACACGTCGAACATACTGTTCATCTGCGGCGGCGCGTTCTCGGGCTTGGACAAGGTCATCGTGGATCGCTCCGACAAGGTGGGAATCGGATTCATGGCCGACCCGGGCGTGACGCGAAAAGACCCCAAGGCGATCGGCGAGACCCTGCGCCAGGTAGAACCCGAAGACCTGATCAAGTACGGCCTCATACCCGAGTTCGTGGGACGCCTGCCGGTCGTCGCCACGCTCGAGGAACTCGACACCGAGGCGTTGATGCGCATTCTCACCGAACCCAAGAATTCCCTGACGCGCCAGTACGCGAAGCTGTTCGAGATGGAGGATGTCGAAGTGGACTTCCGCGAGGATGCGCTCCGGGCGGTCGCCAGGAAAGCCATGGAGCGCAAGACCGGTGCGCGTGGGCTTCGCTCGATCTTGGAGTCGGTGCTGCTCGACACCATGTACGACCTGCCGTCATCGGAGGGCGTGGCCAAGGTCGTCGTCGACGAAAGCGTGATCGAGGGCGAGAACGATCCGATGCTGGTCTATCAGAGCGTTCCGCCGGGTGAAGAGGAGGCCGGGTCCGCCTCGAATCCCGCAGGTTGACGGTCTCGAGTTAGCGTCATCCCGATGTCGTCGACCGCCATGCTCACCGAACTCGCCGTACTGCCGTTACGCAAGATGGTGATCTACCCGCACGGGATCCACCCCTTGTTCGTGGGCACCAAACGCTCGATTCAGGCGCTTGAGTCGAGCATGGCCGGAGACCAGCAGATTCTCCTGGCCACCAAGCGCGACGCGACCATCGACGACCCGGGACCGGACGACCTCTACGATGTCGGTACCGTCGCGACGATCCTGCAGTTGCTGCCGCTCCCGGACGGCAAGGTCAAGGTTCTGGTGGAGGGTGGCCAGCGGGCCAAGGTCGACAGTTTCTACGTCGATGGACCGGTGATCGTCGCGGATGTGATTCCGTTCGAAGAGGTCCCATTGCCCGCCAGGGCGGCACAAGCTGTGCTGCGTTCCCTCATGGGTCGCTTCGAGACACTGGCCAAGTCGTCCAAGGAGATTCGTCAGGACGTCGTTGCGTCGTTGTCGAGCATCGACGATCCGGCGCGCCTCGTCGACACCATTGCCGCCCAGGCACCGCTCAAGCTGGAGGCCAAGCAGTCCGTGTTGGCGACTTTCGATCTCAAGCAACGCGTGCAGCGCATCGAGGCGTACCTGGATGCGGAGATCGAAGCACGCCAGATGGACAAGCGCATCCGCGGGCGGGTCAAAAAACAGCTGGAGAAGACTCAGCGCGAGTACTACCTGAACGAGCAGATCAAGGCGATCAACAAGGAACTCGGCGATCTGTCCGACGCGCCGAGCGAATTGGACACCCTAAAGGAGCGGATCGACTCCGCGGGAATGCCCAAGGAAGCACGCAAGAAGGCTGCGAACGAACTGGCCAAGCTCCGGATGATGGCGCCCATGTCCGCAGAAGCCACGGTCGTTCGCAGCTACCTGGACTGGATGCTCTCGATTCCCTGGAAAAAGCGGCGACGCGTGCGGCGCGACCTGCGTGCGGCGCAGCAGATCCTCGACGATGACCACTACGGTCTCGAAGAGGTCAAGGAGCGGGTTCTGGAGTACCTCGCCGTGCAGGGAAGGGTGAAGAAGCTCAAGGGCCCCGTATTGTGCCTGGTGGGCGCACCGGGCGTGGGAAAGACTTCCCTCGGCGAGTCGATTGCCCGCGCCACCAACCGCAAGTACGTCCGCATGGCCTTGGGCGGCGTCCGCGACGAGGCCGAAATCCGCGGCCACCGGCGTACCTACATCGGCTCGATGCCCGGCAAGATACTGCAACGCATGGCGAAGGCCGGGGTGCGCAATCCGCTGTTTCTCTTGGACGAGATCGACAAGATGGGCATGGACGTTCGTGGCGACCCCGCGTCGGCATTGCTCGAAGTGCTGGATCCCGAGCAGAACCACGCCTTCAACGATCACTATCTCGAGGTTGACTACGACCTGTCGGACGTGTTCTTCGTGTGCACGTCCAACTCGATGAACATCCCGCCCGCGCTGCTTGACCGGATGGAGGTGATCCGGCTGGCTGGCTACACCGAGGAGGAGAAACGCAGCATTGCCTCCCGGTTCCTGATCCCGAAGCAGAAGGGTCTGAACGGTCTCGGCGAAGACGACTTCACGGTGAGCGACGATGCGCTGACCCACATGATCCGCTACTACACCAAGGAGGCGGGCGTGCGCGGCCTGGAACGCGAGATCGCCAAGCTCTGCCGCAAGGTCGTTACCGAACAGTCGCTGGCGGACGATGGCGGCCGCGGGGAGGACGGGAAAGTCGCGTCGAAGGAGATCGACGTCGGCGCCGTTGAGTCGTACAACGGCGTGAGAAAGTACACCTACGGCAGGGCTGAGAAGAAAAACCAGGTCGGCGTCGTCACCGGGCTTGCCTGGACCCAGGCGGGCGGCGAGCTTCTCAATATCGAGGCCTTGGCGGTGGCGGGCAAGGGCCAGCAGATCAAGACCGGCTCATTGGGCGACGTCATGCAGGAGTCGATACAGGCAGCGCTGACGTTCGTACGAAGCCGAGCGCCGGCGCTTGGCATCCCAGGAGACTTCCACGAACGCTACGACCTCCACATTCACGTGCCGGAGGGGGCGACACGCAAGGACGGTCCGAGCGCCGGCATCGGGATGTGTACGGCGCTGGTGAGCGTGCTGACTGGAATCGCGGTCTCTGCGGATTTGGCGATGACCGGCGAGATTACTCTGCGCGGCCAGGTGTTGCCGATCGGCGGACTCAAGGAGAAGCTGCTCGCGGCCCACAGAGGGGGCGTAGCTCGGGTCGTGATTCCGGCGGAGAACGCGCGCGATCTGAAAGAGGTTCCCGACAACATCAAGGACGACCTCGAGATCCTCCCGGTCGAATGGATGGACGACGTGATCGAGGCCGCGCTCGAGCGTCGACCCGAACCTTGCACGGCCGAATCCGGCGACACCGAGGCTGTCGTGGGTCCACCGGAACCCGAGGCGCAACCCGGGGAAGGGCTGCCCATCAGCGCCCACTGAATCCTCGGAGACACGTCGTGATTCGCGAAATATGACACCGGTGTGCGGTATCCAATTGACGCTATTTCGGTCGGCTGATATAAACGCCGTGATCTCGGCTGGCACTGCCCGCGCGGGGCCGGTTTGTACGAGATGCACGCTGGTCTAAAGCCACCCACCTTGAGGGACAAGTCCAAATGAACAAATCAGAACTCACCGACGCGATCGCCGACGAGGCGGACATCTCCAGGGCTTCTGCGGCACGCGCATTGGATGCCGCACTCAACGCGATCCAGGGATCGTTGCAGAACGGCGAACCCGTTGCCCTTGTGGGATTCGGGACCTTCTCCGTCCGCGAGCGCGGGGCGCGGACCGGTCGCAATCCACGTACGGGGGAGGAGATCGAAATCGCGGCGGCCAAGCTGCCGGCGTTCAAGCCGGGCAAGGCTCTGAAGGACGCACTCAACTAGAAGGCCATAGCCGACAGGCGTCGAGATCCCGGCCGGGTTAGGGAAGTCGGCGGGGAGCGCAATCCATGGTACTGCAGAAGATGCGCGCAGGCGCGCAAGGGATCTTCGCGAAGGTCCTTGTCGCCGTGATCGTGTTCGTGTTGGCGGTGACCGGCTTCGGCGCGATCCAGCTCTTTTCGGGTGGCGAACCCATCGCCGCGACGGTGAATGGCGACGACATCACCCAGCGCGCGCTGGAGTTGGAGACGCAACGCCAGCGAGCGATTCAACGCAGTCGCTTGGGAGGCGAGATTTCGGACGAGTTGCTTGATCGCCTTATCGACCGCGGTGCCGTGCTCGATTCCCTCATTGTCAACACGCTCGTGCGGCAATTCGCGGGTGAACTGGACCTCTCGGTCAGCGAGGGCGCGGTTCAGCGGAACATCCGGGAATCCTTTGCGGGCGTCGAGGGCTTCAACGATGCGATGTACCGCAACTGGCTCGCCGGGCTGGGTCACACGCCGACCTCGTACCAGGCCGAACAGGCGGATCTGCTGCTTCGCAACCAAGTCAACGCCAGTTTGGCGGAGACGAGTTTCGTCACTCCACGGGAGCTGAGGCACAATGCCCGGATCCTGGATCAGGGTCGGGACATCGCCTACCTGCTTTTCGACGTCGAGTCCTTCGCGGCCCAGGTTGCGGTGACCGAGGAAGAGATCGAGGAGCACTACGGCAACTTCCTGGACGACTACCTGACCCCGGAGAAGCACGACTTCGACTACGTGCGAATCCCGCGGGGACCTCTCGAAGCGGAGGTCGTCGTCGAGCAAGCCGAGATCGAGCTTGCCTACCAAGACGAGATCGCGGCCATGCCGGAACCCCGACGGCATGCGGCGCACATTCTGCTCGAGGTCAACGACGAACGTACTGTCGGGGACGCCATAGCCGTGTTGTCGGAGGTCCGCACCGCCATCGAGGAGGGTGCAACCTTCGAGGAACGGGCCCGGGCGATCTCGGAGGATCCCTCAGCCGAACAAGGCGGCGACTTGGGCAGCGTTGGCAGAGATGTCTTGCCCGCCGCTCTCGAGACCGCCCTGTGGTCGCTTTTGCCCGGAGAGATCTCGGCGCCGGTCGAGACCGAGTTCGGCGTCCACCTGATCAAGCTCGTGGATGTCGAGGATATGGACGTCCCAACGTTGGCCGAGCGCGCTCCCGACATCGAGAATGAACTGCGTCGGCAAGAGGCGGACAAGCGCTTCGAGGAGTTGCTGCGGGATGTCGATGAACTCGCGTTCGAAGAAGGCGACACGCTTGACGGGTTGGCGGAGCGTTACGGAGTTGAGATCGAGGCGTTGGACGGCGTCACGCGGTCTTCGAGCACGGGCATCTTCACGGATGCGGGTGTTCGCCAGGCGGCATATGGGGACGAGGTCCTTGTCGAGGGCTTCAACAGTGCCGCGGTGGCAACCGCGGAGGCAGCGGTGGTTATTCGGCTGCGGCAACGCCATCCGCCAACCGAACGACTCCTTGACGACGTGCGTGAAGAGATCCGCGGGCGGCTGGCATTGGAGAGCGCGCGTCGTCAGACGGAGGATGCCGCGTTCGGTGCGTTGACCCAACTCGCCGACGGCGCCACGCCTGCCGAACTCGCCGATGCGACGGGGATCGCATGGCAACGCGCGGACGGTATGGCGCGCACGGATCAGTCGGTGCCGGCGGAGATCCGCGCCACGGCGTTCGAGATGGGGGCGCCGGAGTCCGGCGAACGGACCTTTGAGATTGCTGTCATGGGCAATGGATCTCGCGCGTTGGTGGTCCTGTCGAACGTAGCGCTCGGTGACTACGCTGCGACTAGCGAGGCCGACCGCAACGTTCTTGCACGTTCGCTTGATCAATTGGTGGCCAACCGGGAGATCGATGCCTTGGTTCGTACCCTGCGCGGCGATGCGTCGATCAGCGCAATCGAGTTCGCGGCCCCGTAGGGGACGGGCTTGTCCCGTCCCGTTGCATTGGAAGACCTCCAGATCCGGCACGCTCGGGCCGGCGCATCGGGCGTCGCTCCTCCCATGATCGACGGCGGCGCTACGGGAACGGAATCGACAGACGCTGTCCGATTCTCAGGATGTCCTTGGGTCCGATCTGGTTGGCGGCCATGAGTGCTCGCCGTTTCAGGCCGAGCGCCCGGGCGATGTCCCAGATCGTGTCGCCGGCCTTGACCACGTAGACCCCGGCAGAACGGCCCGCTGCGGGGCGTGAATACCGTGCGTACTGCTCAAGTGGTCGGTGCGACGTGGGGACCAACAGGTAATCCCCGGCCCGGATGAGGGTGCTTGGCAAGCGGTTCGCGTGCCGGAGCGTCTCCACGCTGGAGCGGTAGGCGAGGGCAATCTCGCTGAGCGTCTCTCCCTCGACGACGAGATGTCGTTCCCAGGTCAGCCGGTCCTTTTCAGGGATCTCGGCCAACGCCTTGGCGGCGGTCGACTCGCTAGCCGCACTGACGAGGAGTCGGTGCGGTCCTTTCGGGTGAGTCGCCCAGCGATTCAGAGCCGGGTTGCGCCGGTAGATCTCGTCGAGGTCGCAACCCAAGGCTTCGGCCGCCCGGGCCAAGTCGACCTGGCCCCCGGTTTCGACCACGGCGAAGGCTAGCGGTGTTGCCGCCAGGTCCGATAGGGCGTGTTCGACCCCGAATTTCGCCGGATCGGCGAAGATAGCGGAGTACGCCAGTAGACGATCGACGTAACGGGAAGTCTCTCGCGGCACCTTGATGTCGAAGAAGCCGGCGTCGGGCCCCGCCCGGCGCAATGCTCGACTAACCCTGCCTTCACCCCAATTGTACCCGGCAAGAGCCAGCAGCCAGTCGCCGAAGCGGTCGTGCAATTCCTCCAGGTAGTCCAGTGCCGCATCGGTGGCGAGTACGACGTCTCGTCTTTCGTCCACCCACCAGTCGATCTTCAAGCCAAAGCGCCTTGCGGTGGCCGGTATGAACTGCCATATCCCCACTGCGCCCCCGGGCGAGAATGCGAACGGGTCGAGTCGACTTTCGACGATGGGCAAGAGGCATATTTCGCCGGGCATGCCGCGATCGGCGACCTTCTCGCACACGTACGGGAGATACTCAAGCAAGCGGTCGCGCCGGGCAAGGCGGTCCGGTCGTCGTGACACCCAGGCAATCTCCCTGGCGACGCTCTTGCGATCCACCGAGTGATCCAGTCGAAAGCTGTCCTGCAGCCCTTCGAGGAATCCGATCGTTGCCGGTTCCTGAAACGCGGTTGAATCATCAAGCTCGACGGGCGCCGACTCGGGCGCGCCCGAGGACGATCCCACCGTCTCTACCAGCTGCGGATCGGAGGTAGGCGCGGCGGGGGCATCCGTCGTGGTCGATGCCTCATCGACCGGCATTGCATCGGCTCTTGCCTCGCCGCGCGTATTGTCGGGGACGGGTTCGCCGATCGGTGCGCTCTCCGCGTGAACATCCGCTGGCGCTTCGACGGTCAACGTCCCGCAACCCGCGACGCCGAGGATCAGCGCGCAGAGGGCCAATAGTGTTGTTGTCGATATCCCGGCATCGGCGCGGGCTCGGTCGAACCCGCGGGGCAGGGCCGGGCTTGGGCGGTTGCAGAACACGGTGGCGGTAGTCAGAATCCCCTTACCAAGCACAAGTACTTTGCGGGAAAGCGGAATACTTGGCAAACGCAGGTAGCAACGATGGCGGGACGGAACCCCGCCGCCCACCCCGGTCCGCCGGTCGGCGGACCGACGCCGACGCAAGGCGGCACCGGTTGGCGCAATGGCTGGCCACGCCGGCAGGAATCCGGTTTCTCGACCAGGAACGCCCGGTGTTGCAGGAAACCGTACGCAAGTTCCACGGCGACTCGCTGCTATGGATCGGTGCCACGGACGACTTGGTGGATATCACGGCGCAGTGCTTGGTCCGCGCGCGGATCTGCGCTGCGTACGGCACCATGCACCGGTGTGGTTTGTCGGTGCCGAACCGCGAGCATGCAAGGATGTCGGACGTCGATCTGGTGGTCACCGATACTGGAGAACTACCTTTCGCGGGAGCTAGCATCGACGGCATCGTGCTGCATCACGCGCTCGATGTCGTCCCGGATCGAAGAGGAACGCTGCGCGAAGCGGCGCGGGTTCTTAGGTCCGGGGGCAGGTTGGTCGTGGTGGGATTCAACCCGCTTAGCCTGTGGCTCGCGATCAAGCCGCTACCGGCGTTTCGCGACTTGCGCCCCTTAAGCGTCCCCCGGCTCGGTGAGTGGCTCACCGTCCTTGGAATGACCCGGGATGCCCGAGCGGTCTACCTGAACTACCGCTCGGCCCTGCCGCTGCGCCTTAAGGGCGAGGGGTGGCGAACTGCCAGTGCCTGGGTGAACCGCCTTCAGGCACCGCTGGGGGGTGCCTATGTACTGGCGGCCACCAAGCAGGGACACGGTTATGTTCAGCAACCCCGCATCCAGGCCCGTGAAGGCCGCAAGCTCGCAACGGCAGTCCTAGGGAATGCAACGCGCGAGGCCAATTGGCTATGACCGACCGGGTCGAGATATTCACGGACGGCGCCTGCCGGGGCAATCCCGGGCCGGGTGGTTGGGCGGCCTTGTTGCGATACGCCGATACGCAGAGGTCCATTCGCGGTGCCGAAGCTCACACCACGAACAACCGGATGGAACTCATGGCCGCTATCGAAGGGCTTGCGGCCCTGAGGCGGCCGTGCAAAGTCACGTTGACCACCGACTCGGAATACGTGAGGCAAGGAATCACCCGCTGGATCGTCGGCTGGAAGCGGCGCGGGTGGACCCGGGCGGGCAACCGACCCGTCCTGAACGTCGATCTCTGGCAACGGCTCGACGCGTTGAACGAAGGCCACGAGGTTTCCTGGCGGTGGGTCAAGGGCCATAGCGGACATGCCGAAAACGAAGCAGTGGACCGTGCCGCGAACGAGGCCATCGACGAGATGCTCTTGAAGTCGAACAAAGGCGGGGGGAAAAAGCCATGAGGCAGGTCGTTCTCGACACCGAAACCACGGGCCTCGAACCGGAACAGGGCGGACACCGCGTGATCGAGCTAGGCGCCGTGGAGATCGTCGACCGCAAGATCACCGGTCGCCACCTGCAGCACTATGTGGACCCGGAACGGGAGATCGACGACGCCGCCTTCGACGTGCACGGCCTCGATGCCGAATTCCTTGCCGGGAAACCAAAGTTCCGTGAGATCGCGGACGAGTTCCTGGCATTCGTCGAAGATGCGGAGGTGATCATCCACAACGCTCCCTTCGATCTCGCGTTCCTTGACTACGAACTCTCGTTGCTGGAACGCCGGGGCACATCCAAGCTCACCGATGTCTGTACCGTGACGGACTCCCTAGCGCTGGCGAGGCGCAAACATCCTGGCCAAAAGAACGGCTTGAATGCTCTCTGCCGACGCTACGAGGTGGACAACTCGAGGCGTGATTTGCACGGGGCGCTGTTGGACGCGGAGATTCTCGCCGATGTATATCTGCGCATGACCGGCGGCCAGATGTCCCTGTTCGGTAATGACGAGGATGCCTTGACGGAAACCCTAGGGGCGCGCGAAATCACGCGCTTGCCCGCGGACCGACCTGCCATTGCCGTTGTGATGGCGTCAGCGGAGGAAATCGCCGTCCACGAGGCGTATCTGGACACCCTCGATGCCAGTACGGAGACCGGCGCCGTCTGGCGCCGGGCCGGGAACGCGCTGCGGGCACGGACGCCCTAGGGGGCGAATCGAGAGGGGTTCGCAAATCTCGGGCAGGCGGGATCCCGGCTCGAGGCGCGGCCTGATGTCCCCTAGAGGCCCCAGGTCACGAAAATCCAGCCCGTGATTCCCATCGTGAACGTGTACGGCACCGCCATGATGACCATGCGGCCATAGGACAGCCGGATCAGCGGGGCCAGCGACGACGTGAGCAGGAACAGGAACGCCGCCTGGCCGTTGGGCGTGGCCACGCTCGGGATGTTGGTGCCGGTATTGATTGCCACGGCCAGAAGGTCGAACTGGTCACGGTTGATGACGCCCGCGTTGAAAGCCCGTTCCACCTCGCCGATGTAGACGGTCGCCACGAACACGTTGTCGCTGATCATCGACAGGACGCCGTTGGCGATGTAGAACACGCCGGGCTGCTGACTGGCGGGTAGGGTCAGGACGTAGTCGATCACCGGCTGGAACAGTCCCTGGTCCGATATCACCGCGACGATGGCGAAGAACACGCAGAGGAGCGCGGTAAAGGGCAGCGCCTCCTCGAAGGCGCGGCCGAGGCGGTGCTCCTCGACGATGCCGTTGAAGGCGGTCTGCAGCACGATGATCGAGAGGCCGATCAAACCGACCTCGGCGACGTGGCGAGCCAGCGCGACCACCAGGAACGCCGCCGCGATCGCCTGCACCACGAGGCGGGCATTCTCCCGCCGGGTGCGCTTCGTGGATTCCTCCGAATCGTATTCCTGGAGTACCGCCAGCACGGCAGGGGGGATGGTGGCTCCGTACCCGAACCACTTGACGCGCTCCAACAGGAGGCAGGTGACGAGCCCCACGGCGAGTACCGGCATGGTGACGGGCGCCATGCGGTAGAAGAACTCCATGAACTCCCATCCCATCTTGTCGGCGATCAGGATGTTCTGGGGCTCGCCGACGATGGTCGTGACGCCGCCAAGGGCCGTCCCGACCGCCGCGTGCATGACGAGGTTGCGCAGGAACGCGCGGAACTGATCGAGATCTTCGCGATGCAACTCCGGGACATCGGCATCGAGATGGACCCCGCCCGAGGCGATGCGGTGGTAGACACCGTAGAAACCGACGGCGACGCTGATCACCACCGCTGTCACCGTCAGGGCGTCGAGAAACGCCGACAGGACCGCTGCGACAAAGCAGAACAGAACCGACAACAGGGTCTTGCTCCTGATGTGCACCAGAAGCTTCGTGAACGTGAACAGCAGCAGTTCCTTCATGAAGAAGATGCCCGCCACCATGAAGACCAAGAGCAGGATCACCTTCAGGTTGACGTCGACCTCATGGTAGACATGCTCCGGCGAGGTCATGCCAAGTGCCAGCGCTTCGATGGCGAGCAGTCCCCCGGGTTGAAGCGGGTAGCACTTGAGCGCCATGGCCAGCGTGAAGATGAACTGCAGGACCAGCACCCAGCCGGCGATGTAGGGGTCGACCAGCAGATACAGTACGGGATTGACGGCCAGGAAGCCGATGATCGTCCACTTGTACCAAAGCGGTGCCTCGCCGAGGAAGTTCGTCCAATAAGCTGCCCACCAGGCCGAGTCGCGGGAACCTATTGACTGCGCCATATGCACTCCTATTGTCGACCGGGCACGCCAACACCTTGGACTTGCCGCTCGAGCGACCAATCCGACACACTCGTGGGGATGAGCCTTAAACGGCGCGAGTATAGCAACACGCAGGTACCGCTTTTGTCTGAAGCCTTCGAAGCATTTGATGCACGCCCCTCCAAGTTCATCTCCGAAACCGAACCGCCGTCAGGTCTCGACGTCGCGGATGCCTTGTATTTCGTCTGCCTCGGCGACGACATGCTTTCCATCAGCGAGCAGGGCATTCCCCGGCCGGTAACCGCCGACGAGTTCCGGTGGGTCGACCTCGAGGTCGACTACAAGCACTACCTGGGGCGCTGGGAGGGACGGGCGTGCTACGCCCTCCAAGCCACGGGCATTGTCCCGGAGGGATTCGCCGTGGCGGGTCTGCGAGCCTGGCTGGGACGGGTGGAACCGGATTTCTTCGCCCTGGCCGGACGCGCCAAGCAGATTGTCGAGTGGCACCGGGACCACCGGCATTGCGGACGCTGCGGTGCCGCCAACCAGGACCATGCCACCGATCGGGCCAAACTGTGCCCATCGTGCGGCTTGACGACCTATCCACGCCTTTCCCCAAGCATCATCGTCCTCGTGCGTCGGGGAGAGGAAATGCTCCTCGCCCGCAACGCCGCCTGGCCGAGGCGCATGTTCTCGACCTTGGCTGGCTTCGTGGAACCGGGCGAATCGATCGAACAGACCGTGCACCGCGAGGTTGGCGAGGAGGTGGGACTAACCGTCGAGAACCTGCGCTACATGGGCAGCCAATCCTGGCCTTTCCCCAATTCACTGATGCTGGGTTTCCATGCCGACTACCGGGCCGGCGAGATTGTCTACCAGGATGGCGAAATAGCCGAGGCGCGCTGGTTCCACTTTTCCCAGCTACCCAATGTCCCGGGCGGCACGGCGATTTCGCGCTGGTTGATCGATGCGTTCGTGAAGGAGATGTCGAGAACCGAACGGGACGATGACATCGCGTAGCGATCGATCAGGGCGGTGCCGTGGCGTCTACGCCAGGCCGGAAAAGGCCGAGCAGGACGAAAGCCAGCGGAAGGTGGCCGTCGGATCGGAATCGACCGTCGAGGAAAGCCGCCATGGGATCCTCCCTTCCGGTTAGGACGGCGAGCGCCGTTTCCGCGGTGTCGAAAACGAACGTCACGTCGGCTTCCAGGGCCGAATCGAAGGTGACGCCCTGATCGGTGACCCCCAAGGCGGTGAGGCGGGTGTTGCCGGTTGCGATCGCCATCGTTGCGTCTAACCCGAGACGGATTGTCGAGGGCGCTCGGCGGGCTAGATGGGTTTCGAGATCTACGCGGGTCAAAACGGAGCTTGCCGACCAGGCCGTCGAATGGCGATTCGGTGATATGCCTACGCTATAGTGCCAACGTCGAGATCGCCAGCCCGGTGTCGATTCGCCATGCCCATCTTCTTCGTTCGCCTACTGAACCTGTTCCGACGCGTCGTCCTCGCAACCCGAAAACTGCGCGGCAAGTCGGCTGACGATGTCGCGCAGGAGCGACTGTTGAGCGGCAGGGCATGGGACGACTTCTGCGACACGCTCAAGGCAGCCGGAGCATCCCTGAGTTTTCCGGGTGCGCCGAGGGATGCCTTCAACCAGGCCGAGGGATACCGATACCTCAGCCGGCTTGTGCGCGCTGGCTTGATGGCCTTCGTCGAACACGCCGATCCCAAGGTCCCGGTATTGCATCGCGTCGCCGACGAGACGGTCAAGCTCGGTGCCGACAACCCGGACAACCACTACCTGACGGCAGCGGTGTCCGGGAAGTGGGACTACCGCATCCGCGGCCAGCGCAACACCGTGAAGTACTTGGGCTTCGGCACGCAGGCTGGACACTACGGAGAAGGGGGCGGGATGCCGCCGACGGGCTACCTCGAAGCCTCTGAACTCGAGATCGACGACGACGGCCGGTTCGAAGTCACCCTGAGCGCCAAAGCGCAGCCAGGCAACTGGCTGCCGATGGCGCCCGATACCGGCACCTTGATCGTACGCCAGACGTTTCTCGACCGAGACGCCGAGCAACCCGCTGATCTTCTTATCGAGCGTATCGATCCTGACGGGAGCGTTCCGCCGACCGCTCTAACGGCGGCCCGCATGGATGCCGGCCTGCGTGCCACGAGTACCCTGGTGGCGGGCGCTTCGCTGCTGTTCGCGAAGTGGGCAAGGGACTTCCAGAAGCACTCCAACACGTTGCCGCGGTTCGACCAGGATGTATCGAATGCGGCGGGTGGTGACCCCAACATCGCCTACTACCACAGCCATTGGGCCTTGGCCGAGGACGAGGCCTTGGTCGTCGAAACCACGCCGCCGCACTGCGAGTACTGGAACTTCCAGCTCAACAACTACTGGATGGAGTCGCTGGACTATCGGTATCACCGCATCCATACCAACAAGCACCTGGCACGCTACGAGCATGACGGATCCGTGCGGCTGGTGGTCGCGCATCGCGATCCGGGACTGCCGAACTGGATCGAGACCGCAGGCCACGGGTCGGGGACAATGTGCTTTCGGTGGGTGAAAGCCACGTCACATCCCACGCCCAGTACGCGGGTCGTGAAATTCGGGGACCTCGCTGCCTTGCGGAAGGCGACGTGACCGGCGGCGTGTTTCCAGACCAAGGGCGTCGGCCACGGGCCATCGTTGCCCTGAATGCCCTCGGGCGCGGGCTCAGGCGGTTTGGCATCGGGGACGCGCTCGACGCGGACCAAATGGTCGCGGCTGCGAGGAAACGAACGGGACTCGAAGACTTTGGCGACAGCTATTTCGACTCTGCGTTTCGCGTTCTCGTCGAATCGATTAACGAAGAGGCCCGCCTCAGCACAGTCGGCCGGCTCGTGCAACGTCAACAGATCGTCGGCCTCCTGGCCAATCGGCTTCGCGTCGAGGACCTCCTGCGTCGGCATCCCGAGATCCATGAGCTGGACGTCGGCCGGATCATTCTGATCGCGGGTATGCAGCGCACCGGCACGACCCTGATGCAGCGACTGCTCGCGTCCAACCCCGCCGTACGCAGCCTATCGGCCTGGGAGGCCCTCAATCCCGTGCCGCTGCCGGGCGAGGGCAGGGCGGACTGCCATCGGCGCGTGCGCCTCGCCAAGGCCTCCGAGCGCACCCTCGCGTACCTTGCGCCGACGTTGTTCCCCATTCACCCCATCGAGCACGACGCGCCGGAGGAGGACATCCTTCTGCTCGACTTGACCTTCATGAGCCAGACCTTCGAGGCCACGATGCACGTGCCCTCGTATGCGCGCTGGCTTGAGCAGCAGGATCAGTCGAAGACGTACGAGTACCTGCGCACGCTAATGAAGATACTGGTTTGGCAGCGCCCGGGTGATGTCTGGGTCTTGAAGACGCCCCAGCACCTCGAACATCTTGATGTAGTGCTCGAGGTCCTTCCCAAGACGACCATCGTCCAGACGCACCGCGACCCGGTCATCGCGGTGGCATCGTTCTGCAGCATGGTGGCTCACGCTCGCGGCATGATGAGCGAGCATGTGGACCCGGGGGAGATATCGGCGCATTGGATTCCAAAGGTACGCCGAGCGCTAGCACTGGCCATGGAAGTTCGGGCAACGGTGCCCCCGTCCCGATTCGTCGACGTGTCGTACTACGACTTGCTCGATGACCCCTTGACCGTTCTGAGAAGGGTCTACAAGGCACTGCGCCTCGATTTCGGTCCGGCCGCCGAAGCCGCGCTCGCGGCAGCGCGCGCGAGCAATCGGCAACACCGGTACGGAAGGCATGCCTACGACGCCGCCGACTTCGGAATCTCGTGCCGGCGCATTGAGGACTGCTTCGCCTGGTACCGTGCGCGGTTCGGAATTCCGACCGAGCCGGCGCGCGACGGCTCGCGGTCGTAATGCCGTATCGGCGGATTGGCGGTGCGGTGCGGGCTGCCGTATACGACAGCCTCACTGCCCGGGACGCGATTCCGGTGCTGTCCCCCACGGCCCGAATCGACGGCCGGTTGTGCTTGGTCACGGGCGCGAACAGCGGTTTGGGAATGGCTGTCGCGACAGACCTTGCGGCTCGGGGAGGTCGCGTGCTCATGGCCTGCCGCAGTGGCCATCACGAGGCTCGGGACGACGTCAGGAGGGCATCGGGTTCGGATGATGTGGCGATGTTCGGCGTCGACCTCGCCGATCTCGACAGCGTGCATCGATTCTGCGACGAACTCCGTGAACGCCGACTCGTGATCGATGTCGCCGTGCTGAATGCGGGACTGATGACACGGACCGCGCGGCGTTCCCGGCAAGGCTACGAACTGATGTTCGCCGTTCACTTCCTTGCCAACCGGATCATGGTTGATCGCTGGCTCCGCGACGGGGTTCTGCAACCGGGAAGGGGCCGCGGCGGCGTCCCCCGCATCGTACAGGTAACCTCCGAAACGCATCGCTCGGCGGACCCTATCGACTTCGACCGCTTCGGGGAGTTCGTCGACTTCGGAATGCGGGACGGACTGAAGTACTACGGCCAGAGCAAGCTGCATTCCTGCACGTTCGCACAGGAACTCGATCGTCGACTGAACCCGGACGGCAACGTGCGGGCGGCGGTCCATGCGGTGTGTCCCGGCCCCGTCGCCTCGAACATCGCGAGGGAAGCGCCTGTCGCGCTGAAAGTTGCGCTGCGTCCGCTGATGGCGGTTTTCTTCTCGTCGCCAGTGAAGGCGGCGAGACCGGTCAGCTACCTTTGCTGTGGTCCAGACGCGGGATCACGCAGCGGAATCTACCTCCACATGATGCGTGAAACACAACCTTCGGCGCCGGCACGCGATCCCGCCCAAGGGGACCGCCTGTGGCGGGCGAGCCAAAAGCTCGTGGACCAATATGACCCTTCGAATCCGGCGCTTGGCAGGTGAACGGCGCGTCGCGAGACTGCATGGGCCGAATGACACTGCCGTGTCCGCACCGGCCCGGGCGCTCGCCATCGACATGACCGGTGAGTCAGTCGTCGTCAGCGGTGCGTTTCACCACTTGATCGGCTATACAATCACCTCGGTTTGGCCCGCGCTACCGGAGAAAGCATGCAGACGGTCAAGGTCGTGTTTCCGGATCACCTGACGTCGAACACCGGAGGCGTTCGCGAGATCGACGTCGAATGCCGCAACTATCGTGGCCTCGTGCGCGTGCTCGAGGAGAAGTGGCCGGGTATCGAGGAGGTGCTGACCAAGACTGCTGTGGCGATCAACGGGCAGATCTACCAGGACGCCTGGCTTGAGCCGATCCCACCCGGCAGCGAAGTGTTCTTCATGGAACGAATCGAGGGGGGATGAACAACCGCCGATTCGACGGATCCCGGATCGACGAGCTCGCGACGGTGCTAGTCGGGTGGCCCCAACTTGGCGAGTGCCGCCGTGGCCCGTTTGCGCCAGGACTCGTCCGGGTGCCAGTACGCGGTCTTCCTGAAGTGCATACGCGCACGTTCCTTGACGCCGGTACGTCCATACGCCTCGCCGAGGTAGAAGTTGATCTGCGGGGACCACGGCGCCCTGGCGTGCGCGGCTAGCAGGTACTCGAGTGCATCCGCAGGACGCTGCACGTACAAGCTGATGATGCCTAGGCCGTAGGCGGCGGCGACGCCGTGGCTGTCGGAGTTCAACGCCCGCGTATAGAGGGCTATGGCCTCGGGTAGTGCGTCGCCGCACGGCGTGCGGCCGCCCTGGCAATCGAAGACCTTCAACTCCGCCATGCGGATGGCGGCGGCAGGGTGGTTGGGGTCGATGTCGTACG
The DNA here is from genome assembly GCA_009846005.1 of Gammaproteobacteria bacterium. Lineage (GTDB taxonomy): Bacteria > Pseudomonadota > Gammaproteobacteria > Pseudomonadales > Azotimanducaceae > VXYL01. The sequence continues at coordinate 30,402 of VXYL01000091.1, forward strand.
CTCGACGGACGAGTCGCGAGGCGCGGCTGCCGGTGTTGATCCGCGACAGGGCGATCAACGCCTCGATGTGGTTGGGTTCGCGGCGCAGGATGTCGTCGTAGAGGGCCGTGGCAAGCTGCGGATGGTGAAACGACGCCACGTCGGCGAGATGGTAACGGGTGTCGACGGCGCCTAGGCAGTCGCGTCGGAATGACAACCGGTCCCTGAGTTCCGTCCGAAACTGGTAAACCGGCAACTCGTGGTTTTCGAAGTATCTCCTCAAGCGTGCCTTCAATGTCGACACCTCGAGCCCTAGTACGGACTCCATGGCGCGGCTGCTGCTGGCGCCGTTGTCGATTGCGGCAAGCATCGCGCCGAGCTTGGTCGCGTAGCGCCCGCCGCTTGGATCCTCGGCGTGGTGCAGAAACCGCACGATGGCCCACGCCAGCCCGTAGACCTCCGATAGGTCATGGCGTTCAGGGTCGAGTTCGAAACGCTCGCCGACGACGTCGGCGATGCTCAAGCCCGGGGGTACGAGAACGCTGCGCAGGTAGGTGTAGGGCACGCGGCCGACGGTGACCAACCCGGTGGGGTCGACGCCGAGCGTTGCCAGGTAGGACGCGAAGCCCTCCTCGTACCAGATGGGCAGATTGAGCGCCGCGCGGCTGCGCAGGAGGAAGTGCACATACTCGTGGAAGATATTGCGGTTGAGGTGCTTGCCGTCCAGACCCGGCCCCGATGCCAAGAGGCTCTGGTCGAGCGAAGGTCGCGTGAACCCGGCTACGTGGGCGCCGTTGAAGACGGTTGCGAAGTCCTGCGCTCGCGCGAAGGCTACGAGCTTGAGCGGCGGTGCGGGCGAACTCGGCTCACCGGGCAACAGGGCACCCGCCGCGGACCGAAAACGGTCCAGGTGCGCGACGAGGTCCAATGCCTGCGCCCGGGGCAGATCCGACACGACCTCGAAGTGCTCGGTGTAGGTGATGCACCAGTCGCGATCCTCGACATCGGCGCAGACGAACACCGACGCTGCGACGGCCGCAATCGCCGCGCCGAGCCGGGTCGTTGACCGTAGGATCATGCGGACGACGCCTGTCCCGGGCCTGCCGCGAGACGTCCCCGGCCGATGCCGATGTGGGTGAATCCGAGCGACTCCAGTACATCGGGATCGTAGAGGTTTCGACCGTCGAAGATCACCGGTTGTCTAAGAGCGGCCTTGACGGCCGCGAAATCGGGACTCCTGAACTCATTCCACTCGGTGACGACCACGAGCGCGTCGGCCCCTGTCAACGCATCGTCGCGGTGCCGACACAGCACAAGATCTTCGCGCGGACCATACAGACGCATCGCTTCGTTGAGCGCACCCGGATCATAGGCTCGCACGGTTGCGCCGGCCGCCCATGCGGACTCCATGACCACGCGGCTCGGCGCGTCCCGCATGTCGTCGGTTTTGGGCTTGAAGGCGAGGCCCCAAAGCGCCAGCGTACGGCGTTTGAGATCGCCACCGAAATAGTCCTTGATTCGGTTGAGGAGAACGCGCTTCTGGCGCTCGTTGACGGCCTCTACGCTACGGGCGATCTCGGCCTCGAATCCGGCTTGGCGAGCCATGTGCGCCATGGCCCGCACATCCTTGGGGAAGCACGAGCCGCCGTAGCCGCAGCCCGCGTAGATGAACTGATAGCCGATCCGGGGATCCGAGCCGATGCCATGGCGCACGGCCTCGATATCCGCCCCGACGTGGTCCGCGAAGGTGGCAAACTCGTTCATTAGGCTGATCCGCGCGGCCAGCATGACGTTGGCAGCGTACTTGGTCAGTTCGGCGGACCGAACATCCATGTGCAGGATCTTGTCGTGATTGCGGTTGAACGGTGCATACAGGCGATCGAGCAACCGCTTGGCGTGCTCGTCGTCGCTGCCAATGACCACGCGGTCGGGTTTCATGAAATCCGCGACCGCAGCGCCTTCCTTCAGGAACTCGGGGTTCGAGACCACGGCAAAGCGAAGGTCGACGCCGCGTTGACGCAGCTTGGCCTGGATGATCGCCCGCACCGTTTCGGCGGTCCCCACCGGAACGGTGGATTTGCTCGCCACGACGGTGGGGCGTTGCAGATGATCGCCGATCGCTTCGGCGACCGACCGCACGTCCCGCAAGTCCACCAAACCGTCATCGCCGGGGGGTGTCCCCACTGCCACGAATATGACGTCCGCGTGGACTACGCCCCGTCCCGGGTCCGTGGTAAACGTCAAACGGCCCGCTGCCGTGTTTTCGTGCACCAAGTTCGGGAGTCCGGGCTCGAAGATTGGAATCCGCCCTTCGTTGAGAGAAGCAACCTTGCCTTCGTCGACATCGACGCAGATGACTTGGTTGCCCATCTCCGCGAAACAGGCGCCGGTAACCAAGCCCACATAGCCTGTACCGAAGATCGTGATATTCATGGATCTCGCACCAAGGACGTCACCCGGCGTGCATGACCGGGGCCCTCGGCGATGCTAACGGAATACGCGATGAGCTACTATCTTGCGCCGGCCTAGCGCCGACGTGTCGACGACATCGTTCGCGCGACGCCGAGTCGGTGTGCATAGCCCCTTGCTCCGCAGCAACTCCAACGGTGGGCTTGTAACGGTGACCTGCGGGATTGGAGGAATTCCAAAGTTGGCGGATTACGACTACGACCTCTTTGTCATCGGGGCCGGCTCCGGTGGTGTTCGGGCGGCTCGAGTGGCGGCCGGCTTCGGCGCGCGGGTGGGCATTGCGGAAGAGCGTTACCTCGGCGGCACCTGCGTGAATGTTGGTTGCGTTCCCAAAAAGCTGTTCGTGTACGGCTCGCACTTCGCGGAGGACTTCGATGACGCCCGGGCATACGGCTGGCAGGCAGGCGCTCCCGACTTCCATTGGCCGACCCTGCGCGACAACAAGACCCGTGAGATCGAACGACTGAACGGAATCTACCGATCGCTGCTCGACGATGCGGGCGTCGAAGTAATCACCGAACGCGCGATTCTGGCCGGACCCCGGCAAGTGCGCGTCGGCAAACGCACTGCGACGACAGAGAACATCCTCATCGCGACCGGCAGTTGGCCTGTCGTACCGCCGTTCCCGGGGAACGAGCACGCGATCACGTCCAACGAAGCGTTCTACCTCGATGAGTTTCCCGAGCGTGTCCTGATCATCGGCGGCGGCTACATCGCCGTGGAGTTCGCCGGCATCTTTGCCGGGCTGGGTGCCAGCGTGACGCTAACCTATCGGGGGGAACTGTTCCTGCGCGGCTTCGATGAAGGCATCCGCCGTTTCGTGACCGATGAAATCCGATCCAAGGGCGTGGACGTTCGGTTCGAAACGCGAATCGAGTCGGTGGAACGCCGCGGCGGCGATCTGCGCTGCCGGTTCAGGGACGGCTCGAGTTGCGTGGTCGACCTGGTCATGGTGGCGACCGGGCGGGCGCCTGCCAGCAGCGGGCTCGGACTTGAGGCGGCGGGGGTGGCCGTCGCCGAGGGCGGTGCCATACCGGTCGATCGTTGGCATCGCACCAACATCGCGCACATATACGCGATTGGCGACGTCATCGACCGGTTGCAGTTGACGCCCGTGGCCATCGCCGAAGGGATGTGCATCGCGCACAACCTGTTCAACGGCGAATCCCGGGTCGTGGACTACGAGCGCGTGCCCACCGCGATCTTCTGCCAGCCGAACATCGGTACGGTGGGGCCCACGGAGGAGGAAGCACGCAGGCATCATCCGAACCTGGTCGTCTACGAGTCGAGCTTCAAACCCATGAAGCACACCCTGACGGGACGCGGTGAACGAACGATGATGAAACTCCTGGTTGACGGCGAAGATGATCGGGTTCTGGCCGCCCACATGTGTGGCCCGGAAGCAGGCGAAATCATCCAGGGCCTGGGCGTGGCCATAACCGCGGGAGCCACGAAAGGGGATTTCGACGCCACGATTGGCATCCATCCAACGGCAGCAGAAGAGTTCGTTACGATGCGAGAACCTGTTCGACGGCTAGGTAGTCCGTAGAGAATGTCACAAATCAATATGTTAAGGGCCTTATCGAACCTGATTCCTTTCCTATTGACCGCCGCGACGATGGCGGGCGAGGGCGAACGCAAACGCGGCGTGATCCTATTCGTGGGGGACGGAATGGGGGTCTCCACAGTCACGGCAGCGCGCATTCTCGATGGCCAGAACAAGGGATTGGCCGGCGAGGAGAACCTGCTGGCGTTCGAACACTTCCCGCATCTTGCGCTGGTGAAGACCTACAACGTCGACGCCCAGGTTTCGGACTCCGCCGGGACGATGACGGCGCTTGTCACCGGGCACCGGACGCGGGCGGGGGTGCTGAGCGTGGGACCCGAAGCTGCGCGTGGGGATTGCACAACTTCCAAGCAGCACGAACTCGTCACCCTGCTCGAGGAAGCGGAACAACGGGGTTACCGAACCGGCGTCGTTTCCACCGCGCGGATCACCCACGCCACGCCGGCGGCCACCTACGCGCACTCCCCGGACCGGAACTGGGAACTGCCTGGCAGCGTCCCGGAAGCAGATCGCTCGCTGTGCACGGACATCGCCCGCCAACTCGTGGAGTTCGCCCACGGAGACGGCGTGGATGTCGTACTTGGCGGCGGGCGTGCGATGTTCCTGCGAATTGACAGCCCCGACCCGGAGGACGCAACGATGAGGGGAAGGCGCCGGGACGGGCGGAATCTCGCTGAGGAGTGGGTCGCGGCTGCTGAGAGCCGGCGGTTCGTGTTCGACCAAGCGGGTTTCGACGAACTCCCCGCAACCGGCCAGGTGCTCGGCCTATTCGACCCGTCGCACATGGAATTCGAAGCGGACCGCGAAGGCGACGCCGGCGGCGAGCCCAGCCTTGCCGAGATGACGGCCTATGCCATCGAGAACCTAACGTCGGCGCAAGGGTTCTTTCTCGTCGTCGAAGGGGGGCGGATTGACCATGCCCACCACGCCGGAAACGCCTACCGTGCGCTCGTGGATGCCATCGCCTTCTCCGAAGCGGTGGCCGTGGCCGCGGAGATGACCGACCCCAACGAGACCCTTATCGTCGTGACCGCCGATCACAGCCACACGCTGACTATCGCGGGGTATTCGGCGCGCGGCAACCCGATCCTGGGCTTTGCAGCCGGGATGGACGGCATACCGCTAACGGACACGGCGGGCGTCGCCTACACGACGCTTGGCTATGCCAATGGCCCAGGGGCAGGGCGTCCGGAGGCCGAACTTGCGCCCACCGATCCCAACTACCGGCAGCGCGCGACTCATCCGATGCTTGCGGAGACCCACGCCGGCGAAGACGTGCCGGCCTACGCGACCGGTCCCGGGTCAGATGGCGTCGGCGGGGTCATGGATCAGCATGAACTGTACGCCGTGATGCGTACAGTTCTGTTCGACTAGCAGTTCCCATGGACGCATTCACCATCGCCGTGGAGAACGTCCTTCTCGCCCTCGACAACCTGCTGGGCAGTGCGCTCTATTTTCCATACGTGCTGCTCGGTGTCGGCTGCTTTTTCACGATCTACCTGGGCTTTCCGCAGGTGCGCTACTTCAAGCGAGCTTGGGGCGTGCTGCTTGGCCGCCACACGCGGCCCGATGCCGAAGGCGACACCTCGCACCTGCAGGCGCTCTCCACGGCTTTGTCCGGAACCGTCGGTACGGGCAACATCGGTGGGGTTGCCTTGGCGATCTTCCTTGGCGGCCCGGCCGCCCTGTTCTGGATGTGGGCGACCGCATTCGTTGGCATGACCACGAAGTTCGTGGAAGTGACCATCTCCCACAAGTACCGGGTCAAGGACGACAAGGGCGAAATCGCGGGCGGTCCGATGTACTTCATGGAGCGCGGGCTGAACATGAAGTGGCTCGCCGTGTTCTTCGCCGCCGCCACGGTGTTGAGCACGATCGGCTCCGGAAACATGCCCCAAAGCAACAACATGGCGGAAGGGCTTTACGCATCATTTGACATACCAACGTGGGCAAGCGGTGTCGTGCTTGCTGGGCTTCTCGCCTTGGTGATCATCGGCGGCATCAAGCGTATCGCCCGGGTGGCGACGGCCATCGTACCGGCGATGGGCATCCTCTATGCGGTGGGTGCCTTCGCGGTGTTGGCGACGAACTACCACGAGGTCGGTCCGGCGTTCCTGGCCGTTTTCGAGGACGCGTTCACGGGGTCTGCCGCGAGCGGGGGGTTCCTGGGCGCGACCTTCGCGTATGCGTTCAACCGGGGCGTCAACCGGGGTCTCTTTTCAAACGAGGCCGGGCAGGGATCCGCACCCATTGCGCACGCCTCCGCGCGGGCTGACGAACCGGTGTCCGAGGGCCTGGTATCCATTCTCGAACCATTCCTCGACACCCTGGTGATCTGCACGTTGACAGGTATCGTCATCCTGTCGTCCGGGGCATGGAAGGACAAATTCGACAACGAGTTCGACGGCTTCGACACTGTCTTCGTCGCCGGGGCGTATACCGACTCCGAGCCGCAACACGTTGCCAGCCTGCATGCCTACTTGAATGGTGTTGACGCCGAGACGGTGACGCTTGACGGGGTCGCCTACGAAGTTGGGCAAGTCGAACGCGCAACGGGCGCGTTCGCGGTGGTCGACGGGCGCATCGAAGAAGACACCGTGACGATCCTGCACAAGCGGTCGGTCGCGGAGGACGTGCGCTTTCTTATGGCAGGGGGCTCGCCTTTCAGCGGAACGGTCGACGTGGAAAACGGTGCGCTGGCCACGCCAGGCGTGACGTTGCGTGGCAAATCCCTCGTGCACTCGGTGCGCTTGACGTCAGAGGCGTTCAAACGGAGTTTCTTCGGGGACTACGGCCAGTACGCCGTGACCATCGGTCTGGTGCTGTTCGCGTTCAGCACCGCCATAGCGTGGTCGTATTATGGCGACCGGGCGATTACGTACCTGTTCGGAACCCGCTGGGTGATGCCCTACCGGGCTGCCTATGTGCTCGCGTTTTTCCTGGCGACGGTGCTGGATACGTCGCTGGTCTGGCTGGTGTCCGCGGTCACCCTTGCCTTGATGGCATTGCCCAACCTCTTGGGCATCGTTCTCCTCGCCAGGGAGATGAAGGCCGCCGTGCGCGACTACTGGCAGGATTAGTAGGTCGCGGTGGGACAGGCCTCGCAAAGGGCGTAGAGATGCCGGGGGTCGTTCAAGGACCCAAGCAAGCCCAGTTCCCGAACGAGAGCCCCGCCGAGAGCGCGTCGCGGCCACCGTGTCGTCGGTTCGATTCCGATGCCGTCGAGGAACTGCCGCATGAGTAGCTCCTGCGTGGACAACGGTTCCTGCACGTAGCGGACCTGGTACCGATCGAGACTGGCGAGTGCGGCCGCGCTGGCGACCGCGTCGTCCAGATGGCCGAGTTTGTCAATGAGCCCATGCTCCTTGGCTTCCACGCCGAGCCACACGCGGCCTTGGGCGATGGCTTCCACATCCTCGGGCGCCAGGCTGCGACCTTCGGCGACGAGATCGACAAACCGTCGATAGCCGTATTCCACGCTCGACTGCAGGGTGCGAGCCATCGCTTCGCCGATGCCCGCCATGGGATCGAGAGCCCCGACAAACGGGCCCGTGGCTACGCCGTCGCGGTTGACGCCGATATGCCCCAAGGTCTCCTCGAAGGTCGGAACTATGGCGAATATGCCGATGGACCCTGTCAGCGTGGTTGGCGCGGCCCAGATTTCGTCCGCCGTCGCAGCGATCCAGTAGCCGCCCGATGCTGCCGTCCCCGCCATGGAGACCACCACGGGGGTGCCGCTGTTCTGGATCCGGGCAACCTCGGCCCGGATCATCTCGGCGGCGAAGGCACTGCCGCCCCCGGAATCGATCCGCAGCACGACCGCGCCGACTTGGCGATCCTCCCGGATGTCCTTTAGGAGCCCGGCGACCGTGCCTGCCCCGATGAACCCGCGCGGTGCATCACCCATGACGATCGTGCCGCTCAAAGGGACGACGGCGACCGACTTGCCGAACAGCGGCGGCAGATCGACGTCCACGTAGTCGCCGAGGGTGACGTGCGCGAACGTGTCCGTGCCACCGGTTAGGTCCTTGAGACGGCTCGACAGGGCCTCCGCGTCGAGCAGGTGGTCGACCAGCCCGTACTCCAAGGCCAGGCGCGCCGTGTCGCCCCGGGTCCCGCGAAGCAGTTCGTCGTACTGGTTGGCGTAGGCGACAAGCTCGGCGCCTTCGAGGTTCCGGTTTTGCGCCACGCGTTCAACGAAGCTGCCCCATAACCGATCGACCATCGCTTGGTTCGCCTGCCGCGCTGCCTCCGACATGCCCGTGCGGGTATACGGTTCGACGAACGCCTTGTAGGTGCCCACGCGGAAGACGTGGATATTGACCTTGAGCCTGTCCAGGAGACCGCCGTAGTAGGTCCGGTAGGCGCCATAGCCCGTCAACGCGACCTCGCCCAGCGGATGCATTGCGATCTCGTCGGCGAAACTGGCGAGGTAGTATTGATCGCGGTCGTAGAAGTCGCTCTTCGCAAGGATCGTCTTGCCTCCGGCGCGGAAGGACTCCAAGGCATCGCCGATGACCTCAAGCTGGGCAGGAGCGACGTAGCCAAGCGAAGAAGTGTCGAGAACCAGTGCCTCCACGAGGTCGTCCGCAAGGGCCTTGTCGATGGCCGAGAGGATGTCCTTGAGCGCCGTCTCGCGGATGGATGCGCCGCCCAAGAAGGCCAGGGGATCCTGGCCGCCAACCTGTTCGACAATGGCGCCATCGGTCTCGAGCAGCAGTGCCGATCCTTGGGTGATCTCCACCCGACCCGTACCCGACGCGAAGATCATGATCACGACCAAGACGACGAGGACGACCAGCAGGTTGGCGAGGGTGACGCGCGCGAACGCAAAGGCGCGGGAAACGCCGGAGAACAGCTTGCCGACGACGCTCGCGATGGACATGTCGAGTTCCCGCTGTGGCTGAATGGGGCATTGTCGTTGGCCCGGGCGCTTGAGCGCAAGCCGAGCCTATGTTCAAGTATCGATTCGCCCACTGTGCATTTGCCCGCCCATGACCAACAAAAACATGAAGTTGCAGGGCACACTTGCATGACTCGGCGGCTATGGTCATACCAAGCGCTGGCGAATGCCGTGAACGCAGGGAGTGCGGAAGGACCGGACGTTTTCGGTATCGGCATCGACTCGCGGTTGACCGAGCCTGGCGACCTTTTCGTGGCGTTGACTGGCGATCCGGGGCCGCGTTTCCAGCCGAGCACGCGTTCCGAACGAGACGGACACGACTACGCCAGGAACGCGGTCGAGAAGGGCGCGGTGGCGGTCCTAGCGCACCGCAACGGCGACTACGGGGCGCCGACACTGTTGGTCAAGGACACCCTTGACGGGCTGTGGGATATCGGTCGCGCCGCGCGCCGACGCTTGGACGGTCCGGCGGTTGCGGTGACCGGTAGTAGCGGCAAGACCACCTTCAAGTCGTTCGCCGCGGCTGCGCTCGGTGCGTTCGCGACGTCGGGAAGCCTCAACAACCACATCGGCGTGCCGTTGTCGCTGGGGAGAACGCCGCGTGACGCCGATGCGGCGGTGTTCGAGATCGGAACCAACCATCCCGGTGAAATCGAACCCCTGGCCCGGCTTGTGGAACCCGATGTCGCCGTCCTTTTGAACGTCCACCCGGCTCATATCGAGAACTTCGGTAGCTTGGAAGCCATTCGTCGCGAAAAGGTCTCGATCGCCAAGGGCCTGCGTTCCGGCGGCGTATTCGTCCATCCTGCAGCCCTGGTGCCCGACCACGATGGACGCTGCCTGACGTTCGGGGCGGAACACGCAGCGGACGTTCGGCTCGTCGACGTGGACGGGGAGCGTGCCGAGATCGAGACGTCCGCCGGTCGGCTGCGCGTTCCCGTCCCCGGCGGCGGCGCGCATCGCGCGTTATCCGTGTGTGCGGTTGCCGCCGTGCTCGTCGCGCTCGAGGTGCCGCCCAAGTTGATGGACCGGCTGGGCCGCCTTACCGTCCCGCGCGGTCGCGGAAACCGCATCGAGGTGGACGGCGTGACCATCATCGACGAGAGCTACAACGCGAATCCCGCGAGCATGGCGGCGACGCTCGACGCCTTCTCTGCCGAGCCGCGGCGCCGTTTGGCCATCCTCGGCGACATGCGGGAACTGGGTCCGGATACGCCGCGCTATCACGCGCAGCTTGCGGAACACTGCAACGCTTTGGAGGGCGTCTTCTGTGTGGGTCGGGCGATTGAAGCGCTGTACAACGCCTTGCCCGTAGGACGGCGACTAGGCCTGACCGAGCAGGCGGACGCGGAATTCGCCTCGTATTGCGCCAGGCGGTTGCAGCCTGGCGACCGCGTGCTCGTCAAGGGATCGAACACGGTTTTCTGGACCAAGCGCTTCGTGGCGATGCTTGCGCGGGAGATCGAGGGCCGCGGCGGTGGAGGTGCGCAATAGGCCTACCGCGAATCCTCGTCGCGGGCGCCGTCGGGGCCGGGCTTGTCCCGTGCCGCGGCCGCGGTCGCGTTCACGCGCGGCTGTCGAGTATGATCCCGGCTCAATCCGCTTGAAGGTCGAGCGTTCATTGGCATGATCGTTGACGCCCAGGGACGACGATTCCGCAACTTGCGCGTCAGTCTGACGGCGGCGTGCAACTACGCCTGCACATATTGTGTTCCGGACGGAAAGCGCCTCCAGGCCGCAGTGGCCGAGTTGAGCGCTGCGGAGCTCCTGCGAGCCGTTCGTCTGCTTGTGGAGTCGGCGGGGATCGACAAGCTCCGCATCACCGGCGGCGAACCGCTGCTGTCGCCGAAGTTCGACGAGTTCCTGCCGGCGGTCATGAAGCTGCCCCTGAAGGACGTTTCGGTGACGACGAACGGCCAGTTCCTACCGAGGAAGGCAGACTTGATCGCTGCGTCCGGCTTGAGGCGCATCAACGTGAGCCTCGACACGTTGAACGCTCTGAAATTCCGCAGCATTGCGAAAAGCGGCGACTTGGGGACGGTTCTTTCCGGCATCGACCGAATGCTCGCCGCCAACCTCAGGGTGAAGGTGAACATGGTGCCGATGAAGTCGGCGAACGTCGACCAGATACTGCCGATGCTGGAGTACTGCCTCGAGCGGGGCATTGAACTGCGCTTCATCGAACTGATGAACATGGGCCACCTCAAGTACAGCGCCACCTACCAGCGCGATTTCTTCGGCATGGACGACATCCTTGCCCTGATCGGACAACGCTACGAGTTTGCCCGTACCGATGCCGCGTACGACTCCACGTCCGTGCGCTACGAGATTCCAGGACGGGGCGTGTTCGGCATCATCGCGAACGAGTCCGAGCCGTTCTGCGCGTCCTGCACGCGCCTGCGCCTGTCCTCCAACGGCTATCTCTACGGTTGCCTGTCCAGCACGAAGCGGCACCCGATCGCCGATCTGCTTCAACTGCCTGACGAGGCGGCCAAGACGCTCCTGCAGACGCGCTTGATGGGTGCCCTTGGCGACAAGCAGACGGTGCAGTTCAAGGGCGAAGTGACGGTCATGAAATTCATCGGCGGCTAACGCACCGCGTGCCCGCGAGCGTACTCCAAACACTGCTCGACGCCGCGCAAGATCGTAGCCTGCCTCCGGTGGAGCGGTGGAACCCGCCCCGGGAAGGAGAGATCGACATACGGATCGCCGCCAACGGCGACTGGTACCACGAAGGCGGACTGATCCGGCGCTTCGCGATCGCGAAGCTCTTCGCGACCATCCTGCGCATCGACGACGGCGAGCACTTTCTCGTGACGCCGGCGGAGAAGCTCAGGATTCGGGTGGATGATGCGCCATTCGTGGCCACCGACATGGATACCGACGGCGAAGGCAAGGGGCGTCGCATCCTGTTCACGACCAACGTCGAAGACGTCGTCCTCGCCGATGCCGACCACCCGATCATTGTCGAGGATCGCAACGGCGAGCCGCGTCCCTATGTCGAGGTGCGGCGAGGATTGCGGGCGTTGATTGCACGAAGCGTGTTCTATCGTCTGGCGGACCTGGCCTGCGAAGGACCCGACGGGGAGTTTGGCGTCTGGAGCAGCGGCACGCGATTCGCACTAGGCCGGTGCTAGTCCGTTACCTCCGGTTACGGCGCGTTACATCGCTGGCGTTGTGCGGGCGGATCGCGAAGCGTAGGGTGCCGATGGGCGCGAACCGAGACATTTAGATAGTGCAGGGCGTGGGCGTTCAGACGATATCCGGGTCCCCAATCCGTCGTTGGCACAGCTTGGTCGCGTGGCTTGTCGCCGCTGCCGTGTTGAGCGCAGGGTGCACCACCTTGAAGGCGAAGCGACTGCCGCCCGAGGCGTTGCAGGCGCAAATCCGCGACGGGTCAATCCTCCAAGCCGGCGACGAGGCCAGCATTGTCACCGAGGACGGCAAGGAGCATGTCATCAAGGTGTCCGCCGTGGGACCGGACGAAATCGCGGGGACGGGGGACGGTGGCGAAAGCGTGACGGTCCTCATTGACGACGTCCTCGCATTGCGGACTCGGGAAGTCTCCGTCGGACGCACTGCGGCGGTTGGCGTGGGCGTCTACCTGCTGGTCGCCGTCGTCCTACTCGCGCTCGCATTGGACGATTTGACTGAGGACATTGTGGATGCCCTATTGGGCACATCCGATTAGTCGTCCTGCGCGTGTTCCTCAACCGTGGCGCCGGAACCGCGTTCCGCGCCTCGGTTCCGCCTCCGCCCGTGTCGTCATTCTGTTCGGGTTCTTCTCATTGGCGGGTTGCGTCAGCATCCAGAAGTTCGAGCAACCACCGCCCCTCCTCCGGGACGCTCTTCGCAACGGCGAACTCGTGACGCCGGGTCAGCACGTGTCGGTTGTCACGGCAAGCCGTGGCGAGCTGGAGTTCAGGGTCACCGAAGTCGACCGGAACGTAATCCGGGGCAGGGAGGTGGAAGTCCCGATCGATGATATCGTCGCGTTGCAGACCCGCAGGATCGACTTCTTGGCATCGGCGAGCGTGGCTGCCGGCTGGTACGTCCTGATGGTCGCCACGGCATACCTGGCATTGGCGTTGCACTAGGAACGCTGCGGCTACATGTTCCCGTAGTTGGGTCCGCCAGCCCCCTCCGGCGTTACCCAATTGATGTTCTGCGCCGGATCCTTGATGTCACAGGTCTTGCAGTGCACGCAGTTCTGGGCGTTGATCTGGAAACGGGGACCGTCGGCCTCCTCGATGACCTCGTAGACGCCTGCGGGGCAGTAGCGCTGGGCCGGTTCGTCGTACAGCGGCAGATTGTCGCGGATGGGCAGGTCGGCATCGGCGAGGTTGAGATGGCAGGGCTGGTCCTCCTCGTGGTTCGTGTTCGACAGGAACACGGACGAGAGCTTGTCGAAGGACAATACGCCATCGGGTTTCGGGTAGTGGATTCGCGGCGCCTTGGCAGCCGGTTTGAGGCTCGCGTGATCGGGCACGGTATCGCGCAGCGTGAACGGCATGCGGCCCCGCGCGACCTTCTGATCGACAACGGTATAGGCCATGCCGAACAAGGTGCCGAATTTGTGCAGGGCGGGACCCACGTTGCGCACTTGGCGCAGTTCCTTGCCTAGCCAGGAGTCGTCGACGCGGCCCCGGAAATCGTCGAGTGCGGTATGGGCCTCGCCCCGCGTAAGGGCGTCGAATACGGACTCGGCGGCCAGCATGCCGGACTTCATCGCGGTGTGGGTACCCTTTATCTTGAGCATGTTCAGGAACCCGGCGTCGTCGCCAACGATCACTGCGCCGGGCACGGTGAGCTTGGGCAGTGCCTGCAATCCGCCCTTGACGACCGCTCTCGCGCCGTAGGCAACCCGGCGCCCGCCCCGCAGCACGTCGGCGAACAGCGGGTGGTGCTTCAAGCGCTGCAGCTCGTCGAACGGCGAGAGGTGCGGGTTTTGGTAGGAAAGGTCGACGATGATGCCGAGCGCCACCTGGTTGTTCTCCTGGTGGTAGAGGAACGACCCCATGCCGGGGCTTGTCACCCGGCCGAGCGGCCAGCCGACGTTGTGCAGGATCCTGCCCGGCACGTGGTGTTCCGGATCCACATCCCAGAGCTCCTTCAAGCCGATGCCGTAGTGTTGCGGCCCGGCGTGCGCAGCGAGGTTGAACTTGGCGATGAGCTGCTTGCCGAGATGGCCGCGGCAGCCTTCGGCGAACACGGTGTACTTGGCGTGCAGTTCGTAGCCCGGCTCGAATGTCGGCTTGGGCTCGCCGCCGGCGCCGACGCCCATGTCGGAGGTGGCGACTCCCTTGACGCTGCCGTCGTCGGCGAAGAGGATCTCGCTGGCGGCGAAGCCCGGGAAGACGTTGACACCCATGTTCTCGGCTTGTTCGCCTAGCCAGCGGCAGAAATTGCCAAGGGACAAGGTGTAGTTGCCCTTGTTCTTGGTTTCCTTCGGCGGCAACCAGGACGGCAGCAGGATGCGGTTGGTGTCGTTGACCAGGTAGTAGAACAGATCGTCGGTGACCGGGACCCCCAAGGGTGCGCCTTGCTCGACGGCATCGGGGAATAGCTCGTTCAGCGCCCTAGGGTGGAGCACCGCCCCGGAAAGAATGTGGGCGCCGATCTCGGAGCCCTTTTCGACGAGACAGACATTGAGCTCGCTCCCGGCCTCGGCCCCGAGTTGCATCAGGCGGCAAGCCGTGGCAAGGCCCGAGGGGCCTCCGCCGACGATCACGACGTCGAATTCCATCGACTCACGGGCTTGTTCGGGCACGGACCCTCCGTGGCAGAGCGGGTGATGCCCGATTATACGGTGGTCGCCATCGGGACATGCGGCGGGTCGGGTTGGACGTGTCGCTCTCGCAATGGCGTCAAGCGGTGGTCACGACACCCTTGATGTAGCCGTCCACCTCGCCGGTGGTCACGCCGCGCATGAAGTCGGGAAACTCGTCGATGGACACGACGTGCGTGACCAGGGGCTTCAAGTCGATCACGCCGTTCTGGATGAGCCGGATCGCCGCCGGGAACGGATCCCTAACGCGTGCGGATGGCGACGAGTTGACGATGGTGATGCCCTTGCCGTGCCAGGTAGAGGGGTTGAACGTCGCTTCGGTCCCCTTGATCCACCCGAACAGGTTGATCCGCCCCCCGCGCTTCACGATGTCCGTTGCGAGGTCGAGTCCCTGCTGCGATCCGCTCGTGTCCGCGACGACATCGATGCCGCGGGAGAAGAGGTCGCGCTTGATGTCGTCGAACCCCGGTTCGGTCACGTTGTAGGCCTCGGTCGCCCCGAACTGCCGGGCGAGTTCGAGCTTGGCGTCGTCGATGTCCAGCGCGATCAGTTGGTCCGCGCCCATCCCGGCCAGCCCCTGAACCATCATCAGGCCCATGAACCCGCAACCCACCATGGCGAGTCGCTGCCCGGCCTTGAGTTCGCAGTGATCCATGCCGGTGACCACGCACGACACCGGTTCCACGATCCAGTGCTGGTCCGCCATGTTGGAGTCGGGAATCTTGTAGACGCTGCGTGCTGGCGCGTTGCGCAGTCGCCCGAAGCCGCCGCCGCAGACCCGCTGGCCGATCTCGATGCCCTCGACGCCGGGGCCGAGCTTGGTGACGTAGCCGACGCCTTCGTGGCCCGGAGGCGCGAAACCGCCCGCGCGGAATGTCTGCAGATCCCAGGAGCATATTCCGCAGGCGGAGTTCTCGACCTGGATCTCGCCGGGCCCGGGTTCGCCGATTTCCTGCTGGACGATCTCGGCGCCCCCGCCTTCGGTATAGCGGACGTTCTTGAATTTCATGGCTGGCCCGGTAAGCGACATTGTCGACATGATGGCACGAGGAGCCGTCGACATTCGAGAGCAGGGGCGTACGGACACTGCCGCCGCTTCCCTCGAATGGACGGATATAGGAAAATGCCGCGCTTCCGCCAGCGTCGCCGGTCGGTCGCATTGGCAACTTTGGGCGTCGAGAAGATCAGCACGTTATGAAGGTATTGGTTCCCGTCAAGCGCGTCGTGGACGCCAACGTCAAGGTTCGGGTCAAACCCGACGGCACCGGCATCGACCTCGCCAACGTCAAGATGGCCGTCAATCCGTTCTGCGAGATCGCCATCGAGGAAGCCGTCCGGCTGCGCGAGGCCGACCTCGCGACCGAGGTCATCGCCGTCGCGGTGGGCGAGTCCAACTGCCAAGAGCAGCTTCGCACCTGTTTGGCGTTGGGCGCGGACCGGGCGATCCTCGTGGAGACGGAACCGGACCTGGAGCCGCTCGCCATCGCCAAGCTGCTGAAGGCCATCTACGACCAGGAGCAGCCCGGGATCGTCATCCTCGGCAAGCAGAGCATCGACGGCGACAACAGCCAGACCGGCCCAATGTTCGCGGCGCTCACGGGGCTGCCGCAGGGAACCTTCGCATCGAACCTGGCGGTGAACGGCGATACTGCCGAGGTGGTTCGAGAAGTGGATGGTGGATTGCAGACGGTTTCGCTCAAGATGCCCATCGTGGTTACCACCGACCTGCGCCTGAACGAGCCGCGCTACGCATCGCTCCCCAACATCATGAAGGCGA
Source organism: Gammaproteobacteria bacterium (assembly GCA_009846005.1). Taxonomy (GTDB): domain Bacteria; phylum Pseudomonadota; class Gammaproteobacteria; order Pseudomonadales; family Azotimanducaceae; genus VXYL01. The sequence continues at coordinate 46,885 of VXYL01000091.1, forward strand.
AACGAAAGCCGCTGGACGTGACGACGCCGGACGCGCTCGGCGTGGACGTCGCCCGGCGCACCGAAGTGGTCGATGTCGCCCCACCGCCGGAGCGTCAGGCGGGCATCAAGGTCGAGAACGTCGACGACCTCGTCGACAAGCTCACCAATGAAGCCAAGGTGATCGGACAGGGTTGATCGAATCCCGTCTGGGCGTACGTCACGTACAACACGACGAGCACGCGTCTTCACGCAGAACGATGAGGAAGTCCGAATGACGACATTGGTAGTAGCGGAACATGACAACGCCGCGTTGCGTCCGGTGACGTTGAACGTCGTCGCGGCGGCACAAGCCATCGGGGGCGAGTTCGACATCCTGGTCGCCGGCAGCGGCTGCGCGTCGGTGGCGGAGGAGGCCGCGGCGATCGACGGCGTTGGCAAGGTGATCCTCGCCGACGCGCCCGCCTACGAGCACGCCTTGGCCGAGAACGTCGGGAACCTGGTTGCCGGGCTCGCGGATGGATACGATCACCTCCTGGCTGCGCACACCACGACCGGCAAGAACTTCCTGCCGCGCACCGCCGCGCTGCTGGATTCGCAGATGGTCTCCGACATCATCGGCGTGGAGTCTGCGGATACCTTCCTACGTCCGATCTACGCGGGCAACGCCATTGCAACGGTGCGGTCCAGCGATGCCAAGAAGGTCGTTTCGGTGCGCGGTACGGGATTCGATCCTGCTCCCGCGGGTGGCGGTTCGGGAACCATCGAAGCGGTTGATGCCGTGCACGATGCCGGCGTTTCCGACTTCGTGGGCGAAGAGATCGCCAAGTCCGAACGGCCTGAACTGACGTCGGCGACCATCGTCATCTCAGGGGGCCGGGGTATGCAGAGTGGCGACAACTTCGCGTTGCTCGAAGGGATCGCCGACAAGCTCGGTGCCGCGATTGGGGCGTCGCGGGCCGCAGTGGACGCGGGTTTCGTGCCCAACGACATGCAGGTCGGGCAGACTGGCAAGATCGTCGCCCCGGAACTCTACATCGCAGTTGGCATCTCCGGCGCCATACAGCACCTCGCAGGGATGAAAGACTCGAAGGTGATCGTCGCCATCAACAAGGACGAGGACGCGCCGATCTTCCAGGTGGCCGACTACGGGCTAGTGGCCGACTTGTTCCAGGCATTGCCGGAGCTCGAAGCCGCGTTGGACTGACGCTGGGCCGTAGCGGACGCTCTAATTTGGGGGTGGTGTCCGTTTGGCGGTGTACCAGGTTACGGATCGGGCGTGGTCGTTAACTTGGTCGACGACATCGAGCACCATCGCGAATAGCGCCATGCGCACGACGACGCCGTTGTCGGTCTGCCGGAAGATCGCCAAATTCGGGTTCGCGTTGAGATCGTCGTCGAGTTCCTGGGCTTGGGCGCGGGAATCCCTCGGCAAGGGGTGCATGATCACCGTGTTCGGCTCGCAGTTCTCGGTGTAGATCGCCTGGTTGACGCGGAATAGCCCCCGATACCGGTCGGCTTCCTCGGGGCTCGTGAACCGCTCTTCCTGGGTGCGGGTAACGTAGAGGATGTCGACATGGTGAATGCCTTCGCCGAGGTCGTGGTAAACCTTGACGGCATGTCCGCCGTCTTCTAGGACAGCGATCACATCCTCGGGGGCCTCTAGCCCCGGGGGCGATACGAGGTGAACCGACACTTGATCGAACAACGCCAGGAGCTTCAGGAGCGAATGGACGGCCCGACCGTAGCGGAGGTCGCCCACCACGGCGATACGCAGGCCGTCGATGCCCTGTCCGCGCGCAGCGAGTTCCCGGCGTACTGTGTAGAGATCGAGCAATGCCTGGCTCGGATGTTCGTTGGCACCGTCGCCGGCGTTGATTACGGGCACCCGGGACGCCGTCGCGAACTCCGCCACGGACCCTTCCTCGGGGTGACGCATGACGATCACATCGCTGTAGCCGGAGAGCACACGGGCCGTGTCGTGCAACGACTCGCCCTTGGCGAGCGCCGAGGCCTTGACCTCGGTGGTCTCGCGGACGTCTCCGCCCAGCAGATTGAAGGCCGAACCGAAGGATACCCGCGTCCGCGTGCTGGGCTCGAAGAACATATTGGAAAGGATGGCACCCTGGAGAACCCGGGTGATCCGCTCGCGCTGGGCAAAGGGCGCGAGACCGTCGGCGACGTCGAAGAGCCGGTCGATATCGCCGCGTTCAAACTGGTCGACCGAGAGAATGTGACTGCCGACGAAATCCAAGGCGGCCTCCGCGATACATGGCGGGATCCTTGGAAACGGAATTGTAGCGCAACGTTGGCCACACGCGGGACTGGTATCATCCCGTCTACGCGAAGCAGAAGAGCTTTCTCGGTATGGCTGCGGACTTGAGCCCTCCAGATCGCGCCGCCGAAGCGGACACCGCGTCGCCGCTTCCCTTCGCGTTCGCACGCCGGTTCGGCGTGGTCGTTACCAACGGCGGGGCATCGGGGGATGCCGTGACGGTTGCATGCCGTTCGCATCCGACCCTCACCGTACTCGCCGAGATCAAGCGCGTTACGAAGCGGCCGATGGCGATCGAGATCGTCTCGGAGGACGAGTTCGAACAACGACTCACCGCAGCCTACGTGCGCGATGCATCGGAAGCCAAGCAGATGGTCGCCGACCTCGGCGAGCATCCCGACTTGGCGAGCCTCGCGCAGTCCGTGCCGGAGGGGGAGGGCGAGGATCTGCTCGATCAGCGCAACGACGCGCCGATCGTTCAGCTGATCACCGCGGTGCTTGCGGAGGCGATCCGCGAAGGCGCCTCGGATGTCCACATCGAGACCTTCGAGAAGTCGCTTCAGGTGAGATTCCGGATCGACGGCGTCATGCGCGAAATGGTCCAACCGAAGCGGGCCCTCGCGCCGCTCCTGGTATCGCGCGTCAAGGTCATGGCGAAGCTCGACATCGCCGAGAAGCGGATACCCCAGGACGGCCGCATCACGCTGAAGATCGGCGGCCGGGAGGTGGATGTCCGGGTCTCGACACTGCCCACGGCGAACGGGGAGCGCGTGGTGCTGCGCCTGCTCGACAAGCAGACCGCAGCGCTCGCATTGGCGAACCTGGGAATGGATGCCGAGACCCTTGCACGGGTGCGCGGCGTGGTCGCAAAGCCCCACGGCATCTTCCTCGTGACGGGTCCCACGGGGCACGGCAAGACAACAACCCTTTATGGGGCGATGAGCGAGTTGAACCGCGAGTCGATCAACATCCTCACCATCGAGAACCCCATCGAGTACAGCATTGCCGGCATCGGCCAGACCCAGGTCAACGAAAAGGCCGACATGACATTCGCCCGCGGTCTTCGGGCGATCCTGCGCCAGGATCCGGACGTGGTGATGGTTGGCGAGATCCGTGACCTCGAGACCGCCCAGACGGCGGTGCACGCCAGCCTCACCGGACACCTCGTGATGTCCACGGTGCACACGAATACGGCCGTGGGCGCCGTCACGCGTCTGGTCGATATCGGCGTGGAGCCGTTCCTGATCGCCTCCAGCGTGGTCGGCATCCTCGCCCAGCGTTTGGTCCGGGTGCTATGCGACGCGTGCAAGTCGGCCGGCGAGCCGAATGCGCTGGAGCGCATGTTCCTCGGCGAGCACGCCGACGGCGCCACGGTCTATCGACCTTCGGGCTGCGAGGAATGCAGTTGGTCCGGCTTCCGGGGCCGCACGGGAATCTACGAGTTGGTCACGGTGGACGACCATGCGCGAACGCTCATCCACGACCAGGTCTCCGAGCAGGCGATCACGGACTATGTGCGCAATGACTGCCCGAGCATCTCCGATGACGGTCGTCGCAAGGTGCTCGACGGCGTGACCTCGGTAAACGAAGTGATGCGGGCGGTCGTCCTTACCGACTAGAGCCACGCGGTTGGGTCATGGCGGCTTTCGAATACACGGCCATCGACGCCCGGGGCCGGCACAAGAAGGGCATCGAAGAAGGTGACAGTACCCGCCAGGTTCGCCAAACGCTGCGCGACAAGGGGCTGGCACCGACATCCGTCGTTCACGCCGCCAACGCCTCGGACGGCGAGTCCCGGGGAGGCGGGCCCGGAGTCAATTTGGGGTTGCGGCGCTCGATGGCGCCCTTGGAGTTGGCGCTGTTTACGCGTCAGCTTGCCACCCTGGTTGCCGCGGGGCTGCCGGTCGAGGAATCCCTGCACACCATCGCCCGACAATCCGACAAGCGCCGCGTGTCGGCCCTGGTGATGAATGTTCGTGCCCAGGTGCTCGAAGGTCACTCGCTCGCGGCGGCACTCACGGCGTATCCAAGCGCGTTCGGTCCGATGTACCGGTCCACCGTCGCCGCAGGCGAGCAGTCGGGATACCTGCATGCCGTTCTGGACAATCTGGCCGATCACACCGAGCAGCGCTTCGAGTCGGTACGCAGTGTGCAGATGGCGCTTTTCTATCCCGTTCTGCTGTTCGTCGTTTCGATCGGGATCATCTCCGGGTTGATGATCTACGTGGTGCCGAAGATCGTCGGCGTCTTCGAGCGCACCGGTAACGAACTGCCATTCCTCACGGCAGCCCTCATCGAAATCAGCGGTTTCCTGCGCGGCAATTGGTGGATCATCGCGATCCTCGGCGTCGCCATCGTGCTACTCGTGCGGTGGCTCCTCGCCCAGGGCGACTTTCGGTTGGGGTGGGATCATCGCAAACTCTCCCTGCCGATCGTGGGCAAGGTGGTGAGAAGCGGGAATGCGAGTCGCTACGCCAGCACCCTGGCAATACTCTCGTCCAGCGGTGTTCCCTTGGTGGACGCCATGCACATTGCCACCGAGGTCGTCACGAACAGTTGGCTGAAGCGACGGCTCACGGACGCGGTCCAGTCGGTCAGCGAAGGATCGAGCCTGCGGTCAGCCTTGGAAGGCGTGCGGTATTTCCCGCCGATGTTGCTGCACATGGTGGCCAGCGGCGAGGCGAGCGGGCAGTTGGACGCCATGTTGGCCAAGGTGGCGGACTACCAGCAGAAGGAGTTGACGCGGCTGGTCGGTACGCTGGTGCAGTTGTTTCAGCCTTTGATGCTGCTCGTTATGGCAGGCCTGGTCCTCATGATCGTACTGGCGATACTCGTGCCGATACTCAGCATGAACCAGCTAGTCGCCTAGGCGGCTCACGGTGCGTGCTGGCCAATCCCCCCAACGTGGCGAAGGAGCGAAGGGAATCCGATGAACAGACGAACGAGCCCCCGAAACGAGAGAGGGATGACGCTGATCGAGATCATGATGGTTGTTGCGATCCTTGGCATCCTGATTGCCGTGGTGGTACCGACCCTGATCGGGCGCGACCAGGACGCCCGGCTGACGGCCCAGAAGGCCGACATCCGCAGCATCGGCCAAGCCCTCGATATCTATCACATGCAGAACGGCCACTACCCGTCGACGGACCAAGGTCTCGAGGCGTTGGTCACCAAGCCCACTGGACATCCCGAACCGAAGTCGTGGGGACCAGCGCCGTACCTTCGCAAGTACCCCCTGGATCAATGGGGCAACGACTACGTCTACTTGGAAGAGGGTCATACATTCGAGCTGATGTCGCTTGGGGCCGACGGCGTGGAAGGCGGCGACGACTACGATGCGGATGTCCGCTACGCCGACTTGTAGCCAGCCGTGTCCGGACGCCGTGGGGACCAATCACCGGGCCGTCGGATTCACGCTGCTCGAGATTCTGCTCGTGGTCACCATCATCGGCATCCTGGCCTCGGTCGTGGTCCTCGGCGCGACCGATGTTGGAAGGCAGCGCACGGTGCGCGCCGAGGCGGAGCGGTTGGCGCTGGCCGTGGAACTCGCGCGCGACGAAGCGAGGTTGCGCAACGCGGTTTGGGGCCTGCTGGTCGACCGCGGCAGCTACCGGTTCCAGGAGTACGACGACGCCGGGGGCGAATGGCACGACGTCGAGCGTCGGGAGTTCAGCGCCGACGCCACCGGGAACAATATCGAGTTCGTGGTGGGAGTCCTCGACAACGTCGAACCCGCGTCCGTGGATGCGCCTTGGTCCTCGAAGGCTGGGGCAGGCGAATCGCCGGCTAGGGCAACCGGATTGGACGACGACGAGGCGCGTCCGCCGGACGTGGTCATCTATCCGGGCGGCGAGATGACGCCGTTCAAGATCACCGTATCCGGCGGCGAGGGCTACGCGGCCTGGATCGCCCGCTCCGACGGCATCCAGCGGGCCCGTGCCAGGGCGGAGACGGCAGTCGATGCGGTGGACGATGGTCTCCGGGAGTGGCTCCATCAGGAAGGATTCGTTCAATGACCAGCCTGGCGTCCGGTACCTGCCCGCGCATCGGCGGGTTCACGCTGCTGGAGTTGCTGATCGCCCTAGCGATCCTCGCCATCGTATCCATCGCCGTTTTCAACCAGGGCGGCGACACGGCGCGTCAACTCGGCGACCTTGAGCAGAAGACCTTCGCCCGGTGGGTGGCCGAGAACGAGGTCGCCAAGTTGCGCTTGAAACGCCGCCTCGACGACGAGCCCCCGCGTGTCGGTAGCAGCCGGGATCAAGTGTCCTACGGCGATCGGCATTGGCAGGTGGTCAAGGACATAAGCAATACCGAACACCCTTGGTTGTACCGGGTGCAAATCTCGGTCCATGCGCTCGCGGAGGGGCGGGAGGTCGGCAAGGTCGATACGTTGGTTGCATTCGTCGGGTTGCATTGATGTCGCATGGCTCGGTCATCAACGGCGCAACCGCCGCGGGGCGCACCCGATCCGTCAAGACGGTTGCGAGTCGAGCCGGGTTCACCCTGATGGAGATGATGACGGCGCTGGCGGTGTTCGGTGTCATTGGGCTGATGGCGACGCAGATTCTCGCGGGCACGATCCGTCTCGGGGAGACGACGCGCGACCGGGGCGAAGCGCTCTCGGATGTGCAACGCGCCATGGAGATCATCGCTCGCGACATCACGCAGTTGACGCGGCGTACGGTGAAGGACGAACTCGGCGAGTCAACGAGTCCGGTGACCATGTCCGGGACGAGCCTCCTGGAACTGACGCGCCTGGGGTGGCAAAACCCCCTTGGGAAGCCGCGCAGCGAACTCCAGCGCGTCGCCTACGCGCACAGGGACGACACCCTGATTCGCCTGTTCTGGCCGGTCCTGGATCGCGCACCGGGGTCCGAGCCGATCGCCCAGATTCTGCTAAAGGGTGTTGCGGAGGCAAGCTTCACCGCCCACGACGACCAAGGCGAGCAGCACGGCTTCTGGCCCCTGGTCGCGGCGGAGGACGAGGTGGCGCCGAAACTTGCCGCAATCGCCATGGCGCTGCGACTCGAACGGCATGGCCACATCGAACGCCTATGGCTGGTACCGTCCGGGCCAGTGCCAGTGCCCGATGCCGGGCCGGGCATACCCGATGGCCGCGACGTCGAACCCGGCCGGGTCCGATCATGATGGCTGACCGTCAACGTCGTCGAGGCCCGCGCGGGCTGGCGCTGGTGAGTGTCCTGCTGATCGTGGCCGTCACAACCGCACTGGCCTACGAGATCGCCAACCGGCATGCGTTCGGGGTCGCGGTCAGCCGTCAGACGCTGGCTGGCTCGCAGGCCCGCGAGTACGCCCTCGCAGGCGAGCAGTACGTGCGACAACTGCTCTATGCCGATTGGGAGGACGAGGGGACGCGGTCCAAGGACACGTTGCTCGAAGACTGGGCAACAACAGGAGCTCTCGAGGTCGATGACGGCGAGATCGAAATACGTGTCGCGGATCTCTCGTCGCGGTTCAACCTGAACAGCGTGGTTGGTGGCGAGGGTCCCCAAAATACGGCGCGACTCAAACGGTTGTTCACGCACTTGGAGTTGGATCCCGGCACGGTGGACGCGTGGGTCGATTGGATCGATGGGGACCAGGAGGTGCAACCCTACGGGGCCGAGGACGCGGACTACCTACTGCGCGAACCGCCGCATCGGGCGGCCGACCAACCCGCCGTCGACCGATCGGAACTTCGCCTCGCCGTACCGTTCGAGTCGCGTGATGACTATGCTCGCCTGGAACCCCATGTCACGGTTCTGCCCACGGACCGGTTGGCAATCAATGTCAATACCGTCAGCGACGCTGTGCTCGCGAGCCTGGCACCGAACTTCCCGGCCGCCGACGCTCAACTGCTGGTTGAACAAGTACGCGACTTCGACGACGTGGAAGGCGTCATCGCCAGCTACGCACCGCTCGGCGCAAGCGCTGCCGCGCTCAGGGTGGGCAGCGAGTTCTTCGAGGTACAGGTAAAGGCGCACCATGGGGTCACGCGGTCGGAGCTTACATCGATTCTGCACCGCGACTCCGAAAACGGGATGCTGACGGTGGTGTCGCGGACGTTCGGGCGGCGGTTCGAGTCCGCCGCCGACGGGGCCGCTGCGGGTACGGAGTCATAGCGGTATGCGTTTGTACGTGCGGATCAGGACGCCGGTCGTGCGCACGGAGGAGGGCATCGACGCCGCCGTCGACTACCTCGTTCGCGACGAGGACGGGATGACCGAAGCGGCAGGGCGGACCGATGCCCGGGGCCTCGCCCAAATCGTGGGGACCCTCGGGCCGTGGGCGGAGGATCCGGCAAAGGTGGTGATCCTGGTGCCCGTGAGCGACGTCCTGTCGGCCAGTTGCGAGGTTCCCGGCCGCAGTGCCTCCCAAATGCGGCGGGCAGTGCCCTATGCCGTCGAAGAGTTCGTTGCGGATGACATCGACACGATGCAGGTGGCCTGTGCGGAGGTGGTGCGCAACGAGCCGGTCCGTTGCCTGGTCGCACCGCGCAGCAGCGTCGAGGATTGGTTGGCGCTATTGGCCGAAGCTGGCATCGAGCCGGGTTTCATGACCGCTGATGCCATGGCCCTCGTGGACCACGGTAGCGTCATCAGCGTGCTATTCGAGGACGACCACGCGCTGGTCCGCGCATCGGAACAGATGGCGTCGGTTGACCTGCCCAACCTCGGCGAAGTGATCGATGGCGTTGCCGACGCGATCATGGATCCGGGCGATCGGCCCGTGCTTCGATTGATCAACGGAACGCTAGGCGATCTGCCCGGATTGCGGATCGACCGCTTCGAGGTCGAGGAAGTGCCCGTCGAGACATCGGTACTCGGGTTTCTCGCCGGCGAATCCGACGGCCAAGCGGTCAACCTGTTGCAGGGCGACTATGCGGTTCGGCGGCGCCCGACGGGCGCCTGGTCCCGTTGGCGACCCGTGGCCGCGGCGGCGGGTGTCTGGCTGGCGGTCGGTTTGGCCGCGCTGGCAGCGCAAGGGTTTTGGGCCGACTACCAGGCGAACCGGTTCCGCGAACAGGCCGTCGACCTCTACCGGTCGCTCTACGGTGTCGACCGCGTCGCCGGGAACCCGGCTGCACGTATGCGGCGGTTACTCGGCCAGACCACCGGCACCGACGAGAGTTTCCATGGCCTGGTCGGCCAACTCGGGATGGGCCTCTCGGACATTTCGGGTCAATACGAATTGCGGGGCGTGACCTATTCGCCGCGTCGGGGTCTCGATGCGGACCTGTTGGTGGCCGACGACGGGGTACTGGAGCGACTCGGCGCGTCGCTTAGGCGCCAGGGGTTGGACATGGAAGTCATCTCGACGGACTCGGCGCAGTCCGGCGCGAGGATCGGGGCGCGACTGCGCGTCTCAGGCTGACTGCAATGGCCGTGTTCGAGTCCATCAATACTGCCTGGGGCCGATCCGGCCTACGGCGGCGCTACGAGTCGCTAGCCGCGCGCGAACGCCTGCTGGTGCGGATTTGTCTCGGGCTGCTTCTCGGGCTGGCTCTCTATGCAACCATCGACGCGTTGCTCGGGTTCCGCGGCGAAGCCGTCACCCGCTACTTGAACGAGCAACGCGACCTGGAATGGATGAAACGCAACCAGCACCGGGTTTCCCGGGGCGACAACGCGGGGGGCACCGGCGAGTTGCTCTCGACGGTGGTCAACAGTACGGCCGCTCAGGTCGGTTTTCGGCCACGACGCACGCAAACCGAAACCGACGGTGTCAGTGCGCGGATCGAAGCCGAACAGTTCGAGATGGTGTTGCGCTGGGCGTACGCGCTGGAGACGCGTCACGGCGTCGAGGTTACACGGGCGGATATTGACCTCAACGAGGCGGGCAGGGTCGACGCCCGCTTCAGCCTACGTTGAGCCGCCGGATGCTCGGGCGTAATTTAACATAATATACATTATGCGAAGTTATCGGCCGGCCTGGTGCTTTGCCGGCCCGAGTCAGGAATCGCGTACTCTCCGCGACCTCCTCCTGTAGCAAAGGAATGTTCTACAACCAACGGAAATGGAAGGAAAAACCTTGTCCTGCGCGCGACGTTGACGCGCCCGCGACAGACACCCGCGGGCTGGCGAGATGGGACAGGTCCCCTACGTGAGCAACGCCTTGCCGACGACCTTGAGGGCGAGGGTCTCTTCCGTTCCCTCGAAGATCGACAGCACCCGGGCGTCCACGAAATACCGGCTTACGTCGGTTTCCTCGGCGTACCCCATGCCGCCGTGGATCTGCATGGCCTCCCGCGTGATCCATTCCGCGGCCTTGCAGGCGATGAGCTTCACCAGGCTTGCCTCCAACTGGCCGTTGCCCGCGTCCATGGTCCTTGCTACCGCGTACGAGAATTGCCGGCAGGCAGTTATCGTTGCCGCCATCCGGGCCAGTTTCTGCAGGGTCAGCGGGTAGTCAGCGACGGGGCGGTCGAACACCAGACGCTGCTCGGCGTACTCGAGCGCCCGGTCGAACGCCGCCCGCATCAACCCGCAAGCCCGGGCGGCCGTCTGCAGCCGCCCGCCCGCGAATCCGCTCATCGTGTAGTAGAACCCCCGACCGCGACCTTCGGCCTCGCCCACCAGCGCGTGTGCGGGAACGACGAAACCGTCGAAGAACAGTTCGAAGGAGTGCATGCCCCTGTAGCCGATCGTGGGGATGGCACGACCGGTCAAGCGACCGCCCATGGGACTGTCGACGCTGAACGACTGGGCGCGGCTCGGGGGCTTTTCGACGACGAAGAGGGACAGGCCCCGGTGTGGCGGCGAGGCGTCCGGTTCGGTTCGTGCCAATACCAGGATGGCGCCGGCCCTGCCCGCGAAGGTGCACCAGGTCTTGCCGCCGTTCAGGGTCCACGCCCACTGGCCGTCGACCTCGATGGGTGACGCCCGTAGTGCAACGGTTGCGACGTCCGAACCCGTACCGGGCTCGGTGACCGAGATTGCGACCAGCGGTTCGCCGGCGGCTATCCCGGGCAACCAGCGTGCCTTCTGGGCGTCGGTTCCGCCGTCTAGTACGGCGCGTGCCATGATCTCGGGCCGGGTGATTAGACTTCCCGCGGCGCCCAGCGATCCCAGGGACAGTTCCTCGGTCACGACCACCATGCCCAGGCTGTCCTCGTGGTCGTCGGGCTTCAGGCCGCCGTAACGGGCGGGTACCGACAGACCGAAACACCCGAGTTCCCGCAGGCCATCGATGATGACGTCGGGGATCATCTGATCTCGGCGGTGGATATCCTCGGCCAATGGAACGACTCTGTCCGCTGCGAATTGGCGGAACGTGTCCCGAATCAACGCCTTTTCGTCACCTAGGTGGTCAACCGGTGGCCTGCCTTGGCGCCGCCGGATGGTCTCGCCAATTGCCACGAGGTTGGATGGAGCGAGATGTTCCTCGATGAACTGACGTGATCCGCCGTCGAAGTCCCCGGGGCGCAGGCCGAATGCGGATGGCCTCGTCTGCAATCGACCGCGCACCGCAGCGAGCGCGTCGGCCGTGAACAGGTTTGCCAACGAACGTTTGAATGGAGCCTCGTCGGAAGGCGCGGGATGATCGGCATAGTCGAGCGCGGCGTGTGCGGCGTGGAGTTCGGCCGTCGACAGGGCGAGGTCGTAGACCTCCATCTGGACCTCGTCCACGTCCCGGCCGGCGAGATGCGCCCTCCCCCGCTTGATCAACGCCGAGGTCTCCTCAATGGCTTGTCGTGCGTCCACTGGTCCAAATCGCGGTGCGACGGCTAGATTCTATCGGACGCCAGTCGCCGCGACGGGCCTCCGCGCGCCTTGGGCGCGGCGTCTGGCCTTGTCCGCTATTAGGTGGGTATTTCTTATGCTGTAATGATCCTATTGGTTCCCGCTCCGTCCATACCGGAGGAACTGCGCAATGGAAGTTGTCACAACCGGGCTCCTATTCCCCGAAGGACCCGTCGCCATGCCCGACGGATCCGTTCTCGTGGTCGAGATCGCCCGCGGCACGCTGTCAAGGGTGCTGCCGGACGGCCGCGTCGAAGTCGTTGCGGAACCGGGCGGTGGTCCCAACGGTGCGGCGATCGGACCCGACGGCAAATGCTACATCTGCAACAACGGCGGTTTCGAATGGACCGAACGCCGCGGGCGGATCTACCCCGGCGACCAGGCGAACGACTACCGCACGGGCCGAATCGAACGGATCGACCTCGACACCGGTGCCGTCGAGGTGCTCTACGAGGCCGCCGGCGGCGTGCGTCTGCGGGGTCCCAACGACCTCGTCTTCGACGCCAGCGGCGGGTTCTGGTTCACGGATCACGGCAAGACCCGGCCGCGCCAAAGGGATCGAACCGGCGTGTTCTATGCGAAGGCCGACGGGACGTCCATCGAGGAGGTCATATTCCCGTTGGAGGCCCCGAACGGCATTGGCCTCTCGCCCGCCGAGGACGAACTCTACGTCGCCGAAACGCCCACGGGGCGGCTCTGGGCATTTCCGCTGGCGGCGCCAGGCCGGTTGTTGGGCGAACGGGCGGACCGGCCCGACGGCGGTCGCCTAGTGCGCGGTCGAGAAGGCTATTTCCTGTTCGACTCCTTGGCGGTGGATGCCGCAGGGAACGTATGCGTGGCCACCATCATCGACGGCGGCATTACGGTGCTATCCCCGACGGGTCGCCAGCCGGGATTCGTGCCGATGCCGGACCGGATCACGACGAACATCTGCTTCGGCGGCGAGGGCCTTCGCACGGCCTATGTGACCCTCTCCTCCACCGGTCAACTGGTTTCGATTCCGTGGGAGACGCCGGGTTTGCCCTTGAATTTCCTGAACAAATAGCGCGATGCCAACGCGAACGTGGATGCGATTCGCGCCTTGGCTGGCAATCGCGGCCTGCACGGCAACCGCGTCCGAACGACTGCATGTCGTGATACCCGCCGGGCCCGGCGGTGGTCTTGATGGCACGGCCCGCGCGGTTGGACGGGCGCTGGTGGAACTCGACCTCGTCGAGCGGGTGTCGTTCGAAAACGTCTCCGGGGGCGGCGGCGGCCGCGCAATGGCCTATTTTCTCGACAACGCTGATCGGTTCGAGACGCCGCTCCTGGTGAATTCGACGCCGTTGCTGGTCCGCAGTCTGCAAGGCCTTTTCCCTTACAGTTTCCGGGACTTGACTCCCGTGGCCGGGGTGGTCGCCGACTATGGCGTATTGGCGGTTCGGGCCGATGATCCGAGAACGACCTGGGAGGCTGTGGCGGCGGAACTCCGCCGGGATCCGCGCGCCTTCGCCGTGGGCGGCGGCTCAGCACGGGGCAGTCTTGACCACATCGTACTCGCGATGGCGCTCCGCCTCGTGGAGGTCGACCCTCGGGCGGTGCGCTACCTTCCCTACGACGGTGGCGGCAAGGCCATGCTCGCGTTGCTCGGCGGCGAGGTCGACGTGCTGTCCTCGGGCCTCGGCGAGACCATGGCATTCATCGAGGCCGGCGAGGTCAGGGTGTTGGCCGTCACCGCTCCGGAGCGGGTTGGCGCGATCGCCGAAGCGCCCACATTCAAGGAGTTGGGCTACCCGCTCGTGTTCGCCAATTGGCGGGGACTGTTCGGGCCTCCGGGGATGCCGGCCGAGACGCTTGCAGGACACCTGCACCGGCTTGCGAATATGAAGGAATCAGCGCACTGGCAGGCCACTCTCGAACGCCGCGGCTGGGCCTCGTTGAACGCCGAGGGTGCTTCGTTCGTTGCCCATCTCGAGGCCCAGGAGCGGCAACTCAAGGAGGTCATGATCGACATCGGCTTCGTGCGGCCCGACGAGTGACGCGGCTCGCACCGCTATGCCTCGCGGCCTTCGCCGTGACGTACCTCTGGCACACCTTCACCATTCCCCTCGACCCCTTCTCGGCGGCGGAAGCGATCAACGCGCGCACCCTGCCCCTGATCTTTGGTGTGGCGTTGTTGGCGGTCTCGCTTGGGCTCGCGGCCCGGCCGTCGACGCCGGAGGCCGAGGCGGCGGAGATTCCGTTGCAGCGTTGGCGGGTCCTGGCGTGGCACGCGGTCGCGATCATCGGCTTCGGGGTGTTGATTCCCTGGGCCGGGCTGTGGATTTCCTTGGCCGCGCTGTTGGTTGCCGGCTTGCTCATTGCCGGCGAACGCCGAGCCTGGATACTTGCAGGAGCGCCGCTCGTCACCGCGGGATTGGCGTGGTTGCTGATCGGTGTCGTGCTCGGTGTCTACATCGATCCCGGACGCTGGTTCTCCTAACCGATGGGGGAAGGAATCGCGACCGGATTGGCCACGGCTTTCCAGCCCGCCAACCTCGCTTGGGTCGTCGGCGGGTGTCTGGCAGGGACCTTTATCGGGATGATGCCGGGGCTGGGTCCGATCACCGCGATCGCGCTGATGATCCCGGTGAGCTATTCGCTGGATCCGGCCGCCGGCCTCATCATGATGGCAGGCGTCTACTACGGGGCCGTGTTCGGGGGCTCCACCTCGTCGATCTTGATCAATGCGCCTGGCGTCGCATCGACCGTCGCGACGTCGTTCGACGGCTACCCGATGGCGCGGCGCGGCCAGGCCGGACGGGCGCTGGCGCTCGCCGCTTACGCGTCCTTTGCCGGAGGGACCGTGGGTGCCGTCGCGCTGCTCCTGTTCGCCCCTACCCTTGCCTTGCTGGCAACGGAGTTCCAGTCTCCCGAGTACACGCTGACCCTGGTATTCGCGCTATCGTCCATCGCCGCCTTCGCAGAACGCGGGCAGGTTCTCAGATCATTGGCCGCGGCGCTCGTAGGTCTCATGCTCGGCACCGTGGGCACGGATCAGTCGGCCGGTGTGCAGCGCTTCACGTTCGGCCGCTTGGATCTCGCGGACGGTCTCAGTTTCGTCCTCGTCGCGATGGCGACATTCGCCTTGGCGGAGGCGTTCCGTATGGTCGTCGCGGGTGGTTCGGAACCTCCCCGGTCGGGACTTCCCCACGCCCGGCTCCACCCCGGCGATGGCAAGGCGGTCGTTCCCACGGTGGCGCGTAGTTCCGGCCTCGGCTTCCTGGTTGGCGTGTTACCGGGCGCCGGTGCGACGCTGGCAAGCTTTTTCGCCTACGAGGTCCAAAAACGCTTCCGGCGCCATGACGAGGCCGATGCCGCGCGGGGCATCGCGGCCCCGGAGGCCGCGAACAACGCTGCCTGCACGGGATCCTTCGTGCCCTTGCTGACCCTTGGGATTCCCGGGTCGGGCACCACCGCGGTACTGCTTGGGGTGATGCTGAGCTACGGCGTGCAGCCAGGTCCACGGCTCCTTGAAGTCGAGCCCGCGATGTTCTGGGGCGTAATCGTATCCATGTACATCGGCAATCTGGTCCTACTTGGCCTCAACCTGCCGCTGATTCCCTACCTGTCGCGGATCATCTATCTGCGCCGCCGCGTGCTGGTGCCGTGCGTGATCGCCTTTTCCCTGCTGGGCGTCTATCTGACCTCCCTCAACAGCTTTGATGTATACCTGATGCTGGCCTTTGCTCTGGCCGGGTTGGCCTTGCGTCTGGCGGGATTCCCGCTCGCCCCCCTGCTTCTCGGGTTCATCCTGAGCGGCATGCTCGAGGAGAACCTACGTCGTACGGTCATGTTGGCCGATGGCTCGCTGGGTCTCCTCCTCACGCGTCCGGTGAGCCTCGTTCTGCTGGTGCTGTGCGTGGCCATTTGGGCTGCTCCGTTGCTACGCATGGCTCGCGAACGGCGCCGCAAGCAGGACCATTACGCTGCATAATTGCGCGCTTTCGCATGACGTGTGGAAACAGCGTGCCGCATCGTGAACGCGTGAATGTTGGTCGTCCGATCTCGTGCGGAAACCTACGTCCGTGCTCATGTCGGCGGCACGTCCCGCCCTAGCCGGTGGCTCTCGCGAGTCCGACCAATTGGGCAGTTCAACGCAATTCTGACAAAGGACAACAGCATGACCATCCTGCAAGGCCTTCGGGTGCTCGACTTCGGTCGCTACATCGCCGGTCCCTTCTGCGGCGCCCTGCTTGGCGACCTGGGCGCCGACGTGATTCGAATCGAGAAGGTGGACGGCAGCGAGGACCGCTACACCGCGCCCGTTACGGACGACAACCAGGGCAGCGGGTTCATGGCGCTGAACCGCAACAAGCGGGGCATGACATTGAATCCGCGCAAACCCGGGGGTCAGGACATCCTCCGTCGGCTGGTCGCGACCGCCGATGTCGTGATCGCCAACCTGCCCCCGGACACGCTTGAATCGATGGGTCTTGACTACGCCAGTCTGGCCGCAGTGAAGCCGGACATCATCCTCACGACCACGACGGCGTTTGGCGTCGGTGGTCCCTACGGCAACCGCGTCGGCTTCGACGGTGTCGCCCAGGCCATGTCGGGCAACATGTATCTCACCGGCTACGAAGACGAGCCGATGCGCAACTATTTCCCGTACGTGGACTACACGACGGCGTCCCTGAACACGATGGCCACGCTCGCGGCCATCATCCACCGCATGAACACCGGCGAAGGTCAGCACGTGCAAGGCTGCCTTCTGGCTTCGGCGCTCACCGTCGCCAATGGCACGCTGATCGAGCAATCCATTCTCGACAACAACCGCGTGGCGACGGGTAACCGGGGACAAACCGCAGCGCCGATCGACGTGTTCCGGACCACCGACGGCTGGATCCTGGTGCAGGTGGTCGGCAACCCGCTGTTCGAGCGCTGGGCGAAGCTCATGGGCGAGGCGCATTGGCTGACCGACCCGCGGTACGCAACGGACGAAGCCCGGGGCGACAATGCCGTGGATATCAGCGAGCGGATGAGCCGGTGGACCGCCGAGCGGTCAACTGCCGAGGCCATGGCCCTGCTCGCCGATGCCCGGATAGCCTGCGGCGAGGTTCTGACGCCGGCCGAAGCGCTCGTCAACGAGCAGGTCGTCGCACGGCGTTTCCTAGAGCCGGTCGACTATCCCGGCCTGCCCCGCCCGGCACCCGTGGGACGCATGCCCGTCGACTTCTCGACAGCGGATACGGGCATCCGCCGGCGCGCGCCGACGCTCGGAGAGCACACCGACGAGATTCTCGACGAACTGGGCTATAGCGCCGCCAGCATATCCGAGTTCCGCAACGCCCGTGTGGTTTGACCGCACAACGCCGAAAAGCTTGCTGACGGGATTCGGCATCGCCCACCGGGACCGGACGGACGACATTGAGGTTCCGAGGGGCGTCCTGGCCTGTGGACAACTTTGTGGACCAAATCCGTCACATTAGTCTTCAAAGTAGATTCGCAAACGCGATTTGGACGGAAACGGAATAAACAGTACTTTAAATCAGTTAGTTGCGGGAGATAATTCAGGCCAGCCTCACGTCCACTCGATTTCATGGCTCGGCATCGCCGTAGTCGTCGTGTGCATAACTGATGTTCACGGTAGTTCTAGCTGATCCACGACCTTGGCGACGTTAGGCACGCCAGCCGCAATTTCAATGGCACGTTTGTGTTCGTTTTCCGTGCGCACCCGGCCGGTCAAGGTGACGACACTCTTGTTGACTTCGACGTTGATGCGCATGCCGCGGACATCTTCCGCTGCGATCAGTCGACGCTTGACGATCAGTTGGATGGTCGCGTCGTCGGTAAACTCGCCCACCGTTCGTGCGCTGGACTCCTCGAGGTAGTTCTCGCATCCCCCAAGCGTCGCCCCGACCGGGATCGAAAGCGCGATGGCGAGAGCCAGAATCGGTCTCAAGCGGCGGCTGCAGCGGGTTCCCATGTGCGCGACGTGTGGCGACGACTGTGGCGCAGTCTGCCCATATAGACATGGTGGCACAACCGTACCTGCCGCCGGTGCAAGCGGGCTTGTGCAAGCAGGCTTGTTGGAGTGCCCGATGAACTTGCGCTACACTGCCGCCGAACACGGTGACCGTAGCGCTGGGAGGGCCAATGCGCCGGCTGAGGTTGCGACGCGACGGCGACGAAAACAAGATCAACCTGACGCCCATGCTGGACGTTGTGTTCATCATGTTGATCTTCTTCATCGTCACGGCGACTTTCGTCAAGGAGATTGGCCTTGATGTGAACCAGCCCGAGGATGACAAGCCCAAGACCGTGGACCCGGACAAGAAGTCCATCGTCGTGCGCATCACCAGCCGAGACCGCATCATCATTTCCCAGCGGGATGTGGACATTCGCGCTGTCCGCGCGAACATAGAGCGCATGCATGCGGAGAATCCCGAAGCCCCGGTGATCATCCAACCCCACCCGGATTCCAAAACCGACACGATGATCCAGATCATGGATTCAGCTCGCCAGGCCGGCGTGTACAACGTCTCGCTCGCCGCGAGCTCCTGACCGCCGCCGCTAGTCACCGCACATTTGGCGCCAGAACCGTGGTGCCACGATGAGTGACAGCGCCGGATCGCCCAAGCGCCAGCGCTGCGTAGACCTTCGGTCGGACACAGTCACGAAGCCCTCGTCTGCGATGCGCGCCGCCATGGCTGCGGCTGAAGTGGGCGACGACGTCTACGGCGAGGATCCCACCGTCAATCGCCTCGAGAGTGCCTGTGCAACGCTACTGGGGCTCGAGGCGGGTCTGTTCGTGCCCAGCGGCACCCAGTCGAATCTCGCCGCGCTACTCACCCACTGCGGTCGCGGCGACGAGTACATCGCAGGACAGGATGCGCATACCTACCGCTTCGAAGGCGGTGGTGCCGCAGCTTTCGGTGGCATCCAGCCGCAACCCCTGCCCTTCAGGGAGAACGGTACGTTGGACCTCGACGACATCGCGGCGGCCATCAAGCCGGATGACGACCATTTCGCCAAGACGAGATTGATTTGCCTCGAGAACACGCAGGGCGGAAAAGCGGTCGATCCCGCCTATTTCGCCGGCGTGCGGAGATTCGCCGACCAACATGGTCTGAAGGTTCACCTTGACGGGGCACGACTGTTCAATGCGGTGGTTGCGCTGCGCTGTCTGCCACGCGACTTCGGACAAGCATGCGACTCCGTGTCGGTGTGTCTGTCGAAAGGTCTTGGCGCGCCTGCGGGCTCGGTCCTTTGCGGGAGTGCGAGCTTCGTGAAGGCCGCCCGGCGCTGGCGCAAGGTGTTGGGCGGGGGTATGCGCCAGGCGGGAGTATTGGCGGCGGCGGGTCTCCATGCCCTGACGAACCATGTCGAGCGACTTGGTGACGACCACCGGCGGGCGGAAGTGCTCGCGCAGGATCTGCGAACCAAGGGCCTCGTCGCCGAACAGCGCACCAATATGGTCTTTGTCGGCGGCGTCGATACCACTGCCATGGTCGAGCACATGGGCCGCGCCGGTGTGCGTGTCTCCGGAAGTCGTTGGGTGGTACACATGGATATCGACGACGACGACATCCGCCACGTCGTTCAGGTGGCGTCGACCCTGTCGTGACGGTCGGCACGTTCCCACAAATGGGGAACGGCGAGTCGACTACCAACCGGTAACCAACCCGGCGATTGTGCCCGTCAGGCACGCCACCAGCGTCCCGGAGAGTATCGCGCGGGGTCCAAGCCGCAGCAGTTCGCTGCGCCGGTCGGGAACGAGAACGCTGATGCCCCCGATCAAGATCCCGAGGCTGCCGAAATTCGCGAACCCACACAACGCGTAGGTCAGGATGACCCGTGTCGACGCGGAGAATTCGTCTCCCGATCCGGCGAACTGCAGGTAGGCGATCAATTCGTTGAGGACGACCTTGGTGCCGAGCAACGTTCCAGCCCCGGTGGCCTCCGCCCAGGGCACGCCCATCAGCCAGGCAATCGGCGCGAACACCCAGCCGAGCATGCGTTCGAGCCGGAGCGGTTCGCCCGTGACGTCGATGACGCCCAGCATCAGGTTGGCCAACGCCACCAGCGAAACCAGCACGATAACCATCGACGCGACGTTCGCCACCAGGCGCAGCCCGTCCATCGTGCCGCGCGACACGGCGTCCATGACGCTCTCGTACTTCAACGCGTCGGCAAGATCGCCGCCGGCAGTCACCCCCTCTTCCGGCACCATGATCCGCGCGACGACGACGGCGCCGATGACGTTCACCACGGAAGCGATCAGCACGTGCCCCAAGGCGTTCTCGATGACCGGGGCGAGAACCGCAGCGTAGAGTGCCATGATCGATCCCGCGACCGTCGACATCCCGCAGGTGATGACCACGAAGAACTCCGACCTCGACAGCCTCTTCAGGTAGGCGCGGATCACCAGCGGTGACTCCACCATGCCCAGGAAGACGCTCGATGCAGCCGCCACCCCCACGGCACCGCCGAGCCCGAGCGTCTTGCGCAGGGCCCAGGCGAAACCCCTGATGACCAAAGGCAGTATTCGCCAGTACCAGAGCACCGCCACCAGCACGCTGAACAAGAGGATTTGCGGAAGAACGCGAAACGCAAAGATGACCAATGTCGGCCCCTGCTCGGGAGCGAACACGAACGGGATGTCATCGCCGCCCAGGAAGCCGAAGATCAGGCTGGTGCCCGCCTTGGTCGCTTCCTCGATGGCGTAGACGACGTAGTTCAGCTTGGCCAGTGCGTCGCTGATGGGTTGCACGTTCAGGAGCAGCCAGGCAAGAGCGACCTGCACGGCGACGCCGATGCCCACCTGCAACGGTCGCACTTGGCGTCGCCGCTCGCCCAGGGCCCAAGCAATGCCAAGCAATACAACGATGCCAAGAACAGCCTGCATGTGAATCTCCCGTTTCCCCCTTCCACGACACCTCCAGGGCCGCGTTGGCAAGCCCTAGCCGGCGCGGCGCGCCCACCTGCCTTGCGTCCGCCCACGGGTGCTGATAAACGGTTAGCAAGTTTACTTGACCGGAGCGGGCGCCATTTCCCAGGTCGCCGTTGATCCGCCCAGCATCGTCGTCACCGGGACCCTGGCTATCGACTACGTCGCGGCATACCCCGGCACTTTCTCGGGATTGCCCCGGTATCCGGGAATCAATCTCGCCGTGCAACTCGGTTCCATCGAACGGCGTTTCGGCGGCTGCGCTATGAACATCGCCTATACCCTTCAGCTACTTGGCAATACCCCAGCGCCCTTCGTCTACGTAGGCCGCGACTTCCACAACGAGTACGCTCTGCACCTCGCGGCATCGGGCTTGGACGCGTCGGGCGTCCACGTGTTGGATGCCCCCCATTCCGCCCACGCGTTCATTTTCACGGACGCGGAGGGGAACCAGTTCACGGGGTTCTTCGGCGGTCCGGGCCCCACCGCTGAATTCGGAATTGAGCTTCGAAGGTATGCGGCAGGCTTCGATCAAGGCATCCTTGCGCCGGACCTGCCGGCCAACATGATCACGGCCGCCGCCGCGCTGCGCGATGTGGGCGTGCCGTTCCTCACGGATCCGGGCCAGAACCTGACCGATTTCGGCGCCGACGACGCCGCTGAACTCGTCGGCCTCTCCACGGCATTGATCGTGAATGAGTTCGAATACACGCGCCTGCGCGACCTCGTTGGCGTCCGGCTCGATCGACTCGACCTCTTGGTCGTCACCGAGGGTGAACGCGGCGCCCGGTGGCACTCGAAGACCGAGGGCGACGGTCGCGAACACGCGGTAGCTGCTCGAATCGTGGATCCCACCGGCTGCGGCGATGGGTTCCGCGGCGGGTTCGTTCACGCGCGGCTGCGTGGATCTTCCGTCGCCGAGGCGGTTCGCGCCGGCGCGGTGACCGCTGCGCTCGTCCTGGAGACGGCCGGGACGCAGACTCATCGCTGCGATGGCTTCGCCGAGCGCTACCATGGGGCTTGGGGGAATGTGCCCGACTGGCTCTCGGATGGCGCTCGATGACATGAAAATCTAGCAACAACCTCGGTCCAGGGCGAGAAAAGCGATAACATGCGCGCCATGTCCAAGGGCAGCATTATCCTTCTCAACGGAACATCGAGTGCCGGTAAGACCACGGTTGCGCGCGCCATACAGGACGTCAGCCCGACACCGTTGCAGCATATCTGCCTGGATCAGTTCCGCGATGGCATGGCGGGCCGTTATCGGGGCATGAACTCACACGGCGACGAGCCCGGGACACGCGGCCTGAACGTCGTACCGGTGGACGGCATGACGCAATTGCGCTTCGGCGACGTAGGCCGGCAGACTTTGCGCGGCATGCGCCGCGCCGCAGCCGCATTCGCGGCAACCGGCATCGACATCGTCATCGACGACCTGCTCCTTGAACCCGACTTTCTCCGTGACTACCTCGAGGTGTTCGCCGGCTTCGATGTCACCTTCGTAGGCGTGCATTGCGACGTCGATACCCTCAAGGCGCGGGAGCAAGCCCGTCCCGGACGATTCCCCGGTACGGCGGTGGCGCACTTGAAGCAGGTGCACGAGGGATGCGAATACGACGTCGAGGTGGACACCGCGCGGATGGCACCGAGGGATTGCGCTAGACAGGTTCTGGCGGCGTCGCGCGACCTGAACGCCCATTCGGCTTTCCAGCGTCTGCGTCTCGGTGTGCACAATGGCTGATACGCCAGCGGAGCCACCTGGCAAGACGGACGAAGACCGCGAACTCGAGACGTTCCGGGCAATGATCGGCGCGGCGCAACGAATCGTGGTGTTCACAGGCGCCGGCATCAGCACCGAGTCCGGTATCCCGGATTTCCGGAGCCCAGGAACGGGCCTTTGGAACAAGATCAAGCCCATCGAGTTCCAGCAGTTCCTGGCGTCCGAAGACTGTCGCCAGGAGTCTTGGCGGCGCCGGTTCGGATCCGGTGACTCGAGCTGGTCGGATGCAAAACCGAACCGGGGCCACCTGGCCGTCGCGAAGCTCATCGACGATGGGCGAGCGAGTGCGGTGATCACCCAGAACGTCGACAACCTTCACCAGGATTCCGGCGTGCCGCCGGATCAAGTCATCGAACTGCATGGCAACAACAGCTTCGCGAAGTGCCTTGCCTGCGAAATCCGCTACGAACTGGCGGACTTGAGGCATCAGTTCGAGACCCTTGGACGAGTCGAGCCATGCACGCGCTGCGGCGGGATCCTCAAGACCGCCACGATTTCCTTCGGCCAGGCCATGCCGGAGGCGGAGATGGCGCAGGCCGAGCGCGTTACGGTCGAATGCGACCTGTTCATCGTCATCGGGTCGTCGCTGGTGGTCTACCCCGCTGCAGGATTCCCGGAGTTGGCGAAGCGACTCGGCGCCCGCTTGGTAATCGTCAATCGCGAACCCACGCCGCTAGACGACATTGCCGACCTTGTCGTGCATCGCGAAATCGGTCCGACGATGGGCTACGTTGTGGGCGTCAACTGACTCACACCGGCCGTCGCCGTGCAGCCGCGCGGTTACCGGGCCATCGCCAGCAAGCCATCGGCGAAGCGTTCGATGTCGCGCAGCTTGTTGCAGGTCTCCACGCGAAGACAATACGGAGCGTAGCGCCGCATTTCGGAATCGCCCTCCTGCCATTGGTCCCGGGTTTCGGGATTCAGCCAGAAGGTCTGCTTGGCGCGCCGCGTCAGTTCCTCGAAGAGGTCGACCCGTGGATCGTAGTAGTTGCTGCGGGCATCGCCCAAGACGATCAATGTCGAGTGCTGATCGATCTCCGACCCGCAGAGGTCGCGGAAGTCGGCGAAGGACCGGGCATAGTCGGTGTTTCCCTTGCCCCACGTGAACAAGGCCTCCTCGATGGCGACCTCGGTAGGGCGCCCGCGCATGACATCGGTGACTTCCCCCAGCCGACTCGAGAAAGCGAAAGCCCGGATGTTGGGGAGCAGGTCCGTCAACTCGTAGAGGAAAAGGAGCAGGAATCGGGCAACGCGCGCCACCGAACTGCTGACATCGCACAACACGAACACGGCACCTGGCTCGCGTTTCTCCTGACGCCATCTCAGGTCGAACAGCGCACCGTCGTAGGCGACATTGCGCCGTAGTGTCTTCTTGATGTCGAGCACGCCGCGCCGGGCCCGCCGCCGGCGTCGCCGATGGTCCTTGGCGAGTTTCTCGGCCAAACGCTCGACGACGCGCCGAACGTCGTCGTGGTACGCGACGGGCAACTGGTCGAGGTTGGATTTGAGGGCAGCCGTGAGGATCGCTCGCTTGCCGGAGGCGTCGAGGTGAAGCATGTACTGGGTGTCGACGTAGTCGCCGATCTGTTGTCGAAAGTAATGCCGTAGATAGCGGAGGAACTCGCGGCTGTTGGTGTCTGCGTTTCCCGATCCCGGGGCCTCGACGTAGGCATCGAGTTCATCAAGGCCTAGCGCTGTCCCTATCCGACGACCGTACAGAGATTTCTCGCGCAAGCTTCTGATTTGATGAATATTCGCCTCGGCCGCTGCTCGATGGATACGGAGTGCCAACTGGTCGCGCCCGTCGTCGAGCACGTTCGTCACGGATTGGACCAGGTCCGCCGACACGTCAGCTCGAAGTTGGGCCAACATCGCATCGCGGTCGACCCGACGGACGAACGACCGCTTCGCGTGCTCGCGGAAAGCCAATGCGAAGAAGCGCTCGAACGTCTCCTCGAAGCGCGCCTTCTCATCCTTGGACTTGGCAAGCGCCAAGGCAAGCGAGTCCTTGAGCAGTGTCTTGTCGGCGACCCCAACCCGCTCGACGATCTCGAAGGCCGTCAACGTCTCGGCTGGCGAGGCGCGTACCTCGGCGTTGCGCAACGCCGTCACGAAGCGGGCAAAGGTCAGCTCCACGAAACACCGCGCCTTCGGAGACTGTTATCGCCACGACAGGCGTTGTCTCGAGGCACGGTCCGTTGCCTTGTCCCGAACCGCGCGAACACCCCGTCGGCCATGCCCGGCCGGAGCAGCCCGACGTCCTGCTAGGCGGCTTCGTCGAAATCTAGCGGCCGCTCCAACGCGCGCCAGTCGATGTCGCCATCGGTGGCAAGATTCTCGAAGTCCAAGACGCCCATCTCTTCGAACTTGGGCCGAACCCTCTCCGTCAACAGTCCGATTCGCTTGAGGTTGGGGATGATCCGGGCGTAGAGCATGTTTAGGAAGTCGGCGTTCAAACCGCGGTCCACAAGAGCCTGCCGACTCTCGTCCACGTCCCACCCGAAGTAGCGGAATACATCGTTGCGGATCAGACGGTCGCGACTCACGATGCAGGCTTGGTAGGCGAATTCGGCGCGGTCTTCGCGTTCGGCGTCCGACAGCGTGGCGACGAACTCCTCCAGGTAGTTGACGCCGAAGGTGACATGGCGCGCCTCGTCCCGAATCACCAGGTAGAGCAGTTCCTTCAGCACCGGGTCGAAGGTCTCGTTGCGCGCCGTATGGAACGCCGCCAGCGCGAGACCTTCGAGGATGATCTGCATGCCGATGAACTTGAGATCCCACCGTTCGTCGGTGAGTATCTTGTCAAGCAGGTCCTTGAGCCCCTGGGTCACCGGATAGGAGAAGCCGATCTTGGTCTGGAGATAGCGGTTGAAGACCTCCACATGGCGGGCCTCGTCGAACGTCTGCGACGCCGCATACAACTTGGCGTTGAAGCTCGGCGCACAGGAGGCCAGTTGCGAAGCCACCAACAATGCGCCCTGTTCGCCGTGCAGGAACTGGGAAAGCGACCAGGCGTGCTCGTGCTGGAGGTATTGGACCTTGCGTTCGAGTGGCATCGCGTCGAACGGCGCGTAGCCGTTCCAGGGATTCCCGTCGACGATCTCTTCCTGCTTTTCGATCGACAGCGGCGCAACCTCGTGATGGTCCGCGGTCTGGGACCATTTGATATCGGTCGTCGCGTTCCAGTTGAGCTCCTTGCCGAGTTCGTAGAGCTTCCTGATGCGGTTCTCTGCGATCCGGTAGTCCCAGTTGTAGGAACCGTCCAGAGGCGTTCGGAATATCTCCGCGACGTGCGTGGCGTCCTCGGGAGTCAGATCGACACCCGGGTCGAATGATCGAAGCCGCCGCGGCGCGCCGTCTACGTAGTTGATTTTCATCTGTGCAAGCCAAAATCCACCGTACGCGGACTTTACCGCGATTGGCGCCGTGAAGCGCCGCTGTTCGTCGCAAGATTCGAGCTAGTATTCTCAATGTCAGGCCCTTGCGCGCTGCGACCCGGCACCTCTTGAACGAGCCCGTTGTCAGAAGGATCTTGACGGCACTGATGCCGGCATGGGGCGCGCACGAGATCCAGCGGATCGAGTATCTACCCGGCGGCTACACGAACCGCAACTACCGGGTCGAAGTGCAGGATCACGCCTATGTATTGCGCATCGTCGAGGGGACCAAACCCCGGCCTTGCGAACGCGACTACCTAGCGCTCGACGTCGCCCCTGATGTCGTCGCCTACGATGTCCGACACGGGCATCTTCTGACCCTTTGGATCTCCGGGCAGGTCCTTGCGGATTCGCCGCCGAGTCCCGGCGAGGCGGGGGAGTATCTCGCGGCGCTCCATGCCCGAATACCGTTGGGGATCAATCGATACGACTTCCACCGGGAGGTCACCACGATGTTCCGACGCGCCCGCGAGGTGGATCCGCGGGTGCAGGCTTGCTTCGAGGCAACTGCCTGGCGACCGGCGACATGGCGCGGCTGCCACAACGACCTCAACCCTTGGAACATCATTCGCGTCGAGGGCGGCAAGGAACAAGCACGCTTTCGTACGCTCGACTGGGAGTCGGCAGGCGACAACGATCCTATATTCGATCTCGTGGGGCTCTGCGTAGGACTTGGGTGGGGCATCGAGCACGCCCGCGCCTGCCACGATGCATATCGGCGAGGCGGCAGCGGGCTTGGCGCGACCGAGGTGCGTCTGAGGGACACGTTCCGTGCCTTCCTCATCCGCGAGTACGCTTGGGCCGTGGCGCAACTGGCGATCGGCAATGACCGCGACGAGATCCGAGCCCAGGTCGAGACCTCACGAGACGCGCTCGCCAACTGGGATTGAGGTGACGCCGCGACGCCGCGGCAAGGCGGAACTACCGCTGTCGTCGCGTAGTCTCGGTTGATAGCGGTACAATCGCCGGATGGCCAAGTTGATCGCGATCGTCGAGGACGACCCGGACCAGCGTGCCAACTACACGGACGCCATCGTATCCAAGGGACACGAGGTAGCCGCCTACGGCAGTCGACAGGAGGCGCTGGACGGGTTTGAAGCGCGCATGCCCGATTTGGCCGTGCTCGACATCATCCTCGGCGAAGAAGTCGATGCCGGTTTCGAACTGTGTCGCGAACTGCTGGCACGCAATCCCAACCTGCCGGTGATCTTCCTCACCGAGCGGATCAACGAGATCGACAAGATCTCCGGGCTTCGGCTCGGCGCTTGGGACTACCTGCCGAAACCCATCTCGTTGGACTACCTGGCGGAACGGATCTCGTCCTTGTTGCGCATCAACGAGGTGCGAACCAACGTCAACGCGGCCAGCGCCGCAGCGAAGCAGGTGGGCGATCTGAGTCTGGATCAGGATGCGCTCCTGGTGTCTTGGAAGACCCAGCGGATCGATCTGTCGGCGACCGAATTCCGCATGCTCGCGAAGCTGGTCCGTGCTCCCGGCCATGCGGTCAGCTATGAGACGTTGATGAACGTCACCATGCAATCGCTGGTGACGAACAACACCATCAACACGCACATGCGCAACATCCGCAAGAAGTTCGAGAAGATCGACGCAGACTTCGGCTGTATCCGCAGCGAATACGGCTTCGGCTACCGCTGGGTCGCCTAGGAGTCGGGGGACTTGCGAACCGGCGGCAGCATCCAGCGCGGTCCCGGGCCGGTTTGGCCGGGTTGAGACGCGTTCTCCGGGCAACGGCCCCAGACATGGATTCCCAAGCACCGACATCGCCCGTTGTGCGCGAGGTCGGCAGGGGCGAGTCTTCCGCACCGGCGACACAGGGTAGCGAAGGAGGCTCGCCACGTCGGCGCGGCTTCCGGCGCCGTTCCCCGAGACGCTACCCGAAGCGCATCCGTGGTTTGCGGCTTGCGACCAAACTCATGCTGGTGGGTTTGCCGCTGGCCTTGGTGTTCGTGCCTTGGCTGTCCTTTGCCCTGCTCGACGAGATGGAGCAGGCGTTCGTGCAACTACAGTCCAACCAGCAGCGTGGTGTTGCAGAGAACATCGCAACCGTCCTCAAGGTGCAGGGTGAACTCAGCGACCTCCCTGCGACACCAAATGAGACGGACCTTGTGGCGCACCGCATAGCAAGGCCTGTTTGGCTCAACGCCTATGCGTCGGAGTGGGGCGACGAAGCCCTCGTACCGAGCCGTTTCGGGTCGCCCGGTGATGCGTCTTTCTTGCTGAGCCTCGGTACCCGCGAGGACATGCTCTTTGCCTACATGGAAATCACCGACGACATACGGGTCTACCGCGACTCCGATGTGCTTCGCCTGGACAACGCCGATCAGGTCCGGATCACATTTACCACGGCCGACGGCCTCGAGGGACGTATCGCCGTGACGCTGTCGGAGTCCGGCGACACCACGGCGTACCGGATGGATTCTGATTGGTCCTTTGCCGAGGACACCGGTGCGCCGCTAAACGACGTAAGGGGCCGCGTGCGCGAGACGGATGGGGGGTACGCCCTTGAAATGCGTCTGCCCTTGGACTTGCTTGGTTCGGAGCGGTCCTTTGCGATGTCTTTTGTCGACGTGGATGACCCGGTGGATCGCGCCGCTCGTGCGGTCACGACTACGGCACCGTCGCAAGCCGATGGCTCACGACTGGTCGTCGTGCGATCGCCTGAACTGCTCGAGAAGCTCGGCGGGCTGGGTTATTCGCGGATGCGCATCCGGATCTTCGATGCACAGAAGAAGGAACGCGCCGACAGGGGAAGATATCGTGTCGACGACTGGTCGACCCCCTCGCCGGCGTGGTTCGCCGCGATCCTGATGTGGCTCGACATCGTCCGGGACCAGGCTGCCGGGATCCGCGACTGGGTGTGGCAGCGCCTCACGGGGGAGCAGTGGTCGGCCCCGGTCGCCGGCCCTGACGCACAGGGCATCGAGGAGCAGGTCATCGACGCTGCCCTTGCCGGCGAGTCGATCGCACTGCGGCGCCGGGTTGGCGACATCGAAACGATTCTCGCTGGGCACCCGATTCGTGACGGCGAGCAGGTAATCGGCATGATCGCAGTTGAGCAGAACATCGACGACATCCTGTTGTTCCTACGCCAGGCTCTCGACGAGATCGCCGTGGTCGCAGTGCTGAGCTTCGTTGTGGTGTTGGTGAGTCTGGTGCTGTTCGCGGGTCGCTTGACTTGGCGAATCCGCAGCTTGCGACGGGAAGTCACAGCGGCCATCGACGACTACGGCCGATTGCGCGCGACCGCGCTGACCGGCGGGATGTCGGCGGGTGACGAAATCGGCGATCTCGCGCGCGGCGTCTCGAACATGCTCGCCCGGTTGGATCAACACAACACGTTCCTGCAGAAGATGCCCCGAACCCTCCGCCATGAGATCAACAATCCGTTGAACACCGTCATGACCTCCCTCGATCAACTGGCCCGTGAGGTCTCAGAGGTCGCCGAGAGCAAGTATCTCGATAGTGCCCGGCGGGGCATCCTCCGGATCGGCGCAATCGTGCAGAATCTTGCAGACGCGGCGAACCTTGAAGAATCGTTGGCGTCGGAGGACGTCGACATCGTCGACATCCACGCCTTGATGGACAGCTATGTGACCAATTGCAGGACGGTGCACAAGAGCCACTCGTTCGTATTCCGGGCGCCGCCGGGGCCGATACTAGCCGACGTCGCCGACTACCGGATCGAGCAGATGCTCGATAAGCTGATCGACAACGCCATCGACTTCCATCGCGCCAACAGTCCTATCACGATCGAGCTCCATGTGCATCGCGACACGATGCAGATCACGGTCGCCAATCGCGGACCTATGCTGCCCCCTGACGTTGCCGGATCCTTGTTTGGGTCCATGGTGTCGCGTCGCGCATCGGCAAACGAATTGCACTTCGGGCTCGGACTCTATGTCGTGCGGGTCATCGCCGAGCAGCACGGCGGTTCCGTGCGGGCGATGAATCTCCTCGACGGATCCGGGGTCGCGGTCATGGTGCGGCTGCCCTTGGCGCAGGTTTCGCCGCCCGCGACGGATCGCCAAGAGCCGGCCGCCGCCGGACGCTAGCTCCCGGCGAGGGCGTACAAGCCGTCCAAATCGAGTTGGCCGTCGCAGACCGCCTCGCCCCGATTCACGAGAAGCATCATGGTTGCAAGGACGCTGCGGGCGGCAGCGGCGTGGAGTTGGCGGGGTACGTCGGCGTAGAGGGTCGGCACCATCTCCGCAATCCGTTGCGAGCCCTTGGCGAGGCAAGCGAGGATCGCGTCTTCCCGTTCCCTGCGGTGCGCGATGAAGGCTCGCACGTGGGGTTTCGGCGCGTCGATCGGGGGGCCGTGGGTAGGCCAATAGACGGCATCGTCCCGCGCGAGGAGCAACTCCAGGCTGTCCATGTAGTTCGCCATGTCGCCATCCGGCGGTGAAATGACGCTCGTCGACCAACCCATGACGTGGTCGCCGGAGAACAGCGCGCGCGCTCCCAAGAGTTCGTAGCAGATGTGATTGGACGTGTGACCGGGCGTATGGACGCATGCCACGGACCAGCCATCGCCGTCGACGATATCCCCGTTCCGCACGGTTTCATCGGGTTCGAAGTCCATGTCGCCGCCCTCCTCCACGACGACGCCGGAGGCGATCTTGGCGGCACCGTGGCGACCGTAGGCGTAGGTCTTGGCATCCGTATGGGAGGCAAGCAGACGGCAGCCCGGCGAGTGGTCCATGTGGGTATGGGTGACCAGCATGTGGGTGATGGTCTCGCCCGCGGTCGCCTCGAGGATGGCGAGGATGTGGGCTTCGTCGGCAGGACCCGGGTCGACAACGGCAACCCGACCACGACCGAGGATATATGTACCCGTCCCGTAGAGCGTGAACGGGCTCGGATTCCTGGCGATCACCCGGCGGATGCCGGGTGCGACCTCGGCGACCTTACCGTATTCGAACTCGAGCTCGCGCCGGAAGGCGATGGCGACCACGATTATGCCCTGTTCGTGCGAAGGCAGAACTCTAACAGAAGCCCTCCCCGATCAGCTTTCTCGCTCGGCGCCCTAGGGGTCGGCGCGATCCCCGCCGTCCGTGTCTTCCCGGGCGGCGGCGCGTTCGCGCCAGATCTCGATCCGCCACCGATCACGCTGCGTCCGCCAACGGTCTATACCCGGGGTGACCGCCAACGCAAGTTCCAAGTATTCCAACCCGTCCTCGACCATTCCCGCGTAGTACGCCTCCTCCGCGACATCCGCGAGCCGAGTGGCGGCCCACGACTGTATTCGGATGGCGTCGGGATTGTCGGCATCTAGAAGCAACGCTTCCCGTACGCGCGCGACGGCGCTGTTCTCGGGGTCCGGACCGGTGACGTAGCCCTGCTGCATGAACGACTCGGCCTCGTCGTTCAACCGCGCGACGTCGTCGATGCGCTTGACGGTGGCGTCGTACAGTTCACGCATCTCCTCGACGGCGTCGTCGCCGATTCCTGCCAGCGTTGCCCGGTCTCGCAATGAACGTGCATCACTCAACCGTTCATTCTCCAACAGGGATTCGAACCTGGCGCGAACGTCGCTGGACGTACCCGCCAAACCCTGCAGGGCGACTGCGTCGTCCGGTTCTATGACCAGCACGCTTCGATACATCTCGATCGCTTCGACCAAATCACCGGATTCCCTTAACCCCGCAGCCTGCTGCAGCATCCGATCGAACTCCGCTTGCGCCTCTTCGTGTTGCGCAACCGCCGCGGCAACCGAGGCTCTCACGTTTTCGA
The DNA here is from genome assembly GCA_009846005.1 of Gammaproteobacteria bacterium. GTDB lineage: Bacteria > Pseudomonadota > Gammaproteobacteria > Pseudomonadales > Azotimanducaceae > VXYL01. Next base: position 78,766 of record VXYL01000091.1, read on the forward strand.
CCCCGTCGAACGTGGGATTGGCCCGCTCAGCCCGCTTCATGGCATCCAACGCGCGAGGCCCATCGCCAGCTTGGGCATATTGCTCGGCGACGCCCGAATAGTGAGTCGCCACCCTATCCAACCAGTCGACGGCGTCTGGATTGCCGGGATGGAGACCGAGGACTTCCTTGAGCTCGGCAATCGCCGCGTCAACGGCCCGCTGATCGTCAAGACCGGAAGTCGTCACCAGCCGGATGCTCCGGGCCAGCAACTCGGCCGCTTGGCGGCGATCGCCCAGCCGATCGGAGAGGGTCGTCAACTCGGGATCATCCGGGAACGTGTCGGCGAGATCACCGAGCTTGTCACGCGCCGTGTCCAGGTCGCCCTGGTCGATCAGTCGGCCGATATCCTCTTTCCATCCCCGGGCATACTCGTCAATCGCTGTCTGAGCATCCGTACGCCGCGGGTCGATCGCCAGGACGCTCCGGTAGGCCTCGACTACCGTGCCAAGGCGTTGACTGGGATCGCGTCGAAGCGCTGCGGCGTCCTGCCACGCGTCGTGCACATCGGGATTCTCGACCAAGCCCACGACCGCCAACGCGCGCTGCAGCGTACCGCTCTCGCTGCCGAGGTAGGCGGCGGCAGTGGCGAGTGACAGGATCCCCACGATGGTTGCGGCGGTACCGATGCGATGTAAACGCGAGGACCGCTGGGCGTCTGGCCCGCCTCCGGACGCTTCGTTTCGCGCACCGAGCGCCTCGATCTCGGCGGTCGAAATCGCTTCGCTCCTGATCATCGCGTTCGGGACTGAATCGTTGCCTCGGAGGGCATCCAAGGCGTTGCCGATCTCCAGCGCCGAGGCGCAGCGATCGTTCGGTGATCGCGCAAGCATTTGTGAGATCACGTCTTCAAACGCCTTTGCCTGAAGGGCAAGTGAAGGCAGGCGGTCCCGCACCGGATGGGCACCATGCCGCAAGTCGGTCTCGAATGGCCGTTGCCCGGTTAGCATCAGGTAGAAGACGACACCGAGGCTATAGAAGTCGGCCCGGCCATCGATGTCCTGTCCGGCGAGTTGTTCCGGACTCATGTAGCCCGGCGTACCGTGTGCCCCCGCCGTCCCCGGGCTGTCTGCGGCCAATCCGAAGTCCGCCAAGAGCGAGGTTCCCTGCTCGCTGATCAGGATGTTCTCGGGTTTCACGTTGCCGTGGAGGATGCCCTTCGCGTGGGCGTAGCCGAGTGCCGTGGCCACCTCCTTGACGATTGCAAGCACATTCTGCATATGCAGGCCGTTGCGCAGGTTCTGGCCTAGATCGCCCCCGCGGACGTATTCCATGACCAGGTAGGCGACCTCGCCTGCTTGGCCGACGTCATGCGTCCGAACGATGTTGGGATGGTCAAGCCCGCGGGCGAGTTGCCCCGCGGCGAGGAAGCGCTGCCGGTCCGCGTGGCTCGACCCAAACTCCGGCGACAGGACTTTGATGGCGACGGGGCTGGAGAACGTATGCTGCAGGCCGAGGTAGACGCGCGAGCCATCACCGCGCCCGATCTCGCGTTGAATCTTGTAGCCCGGTATCTCCATCGCTAGGGGGCGTCGCCGAGCTCGAGATCTCTGATCTCGCCGCGTACGATCCTGCCGAGGATGAACCGGCCGTCCAGGATGTAGGCCGTGCCGTCGAGGGCCACCGCCAGTCCCTGGCCATGGGCCAAACCGTTGATGCAGGTGTCGTCGGTGAACATCCAGGGTTTGCCAGCGATGGTCAGCGCGCAGTGCTCGACGGGCTCTACGTTGACCGCCCGGGCGAGCTGGCCATCGTTCCAGGTCTCGAAATCGAGCTCGCCCCCGGGCGACTGCTTTATGCCGGAACCGTCTTGTCGGCCATATCTGAAGCGCCCCTTGTAGAGCGTTCCGTCACGCCAACGGTAGTGGCCGAGACCGTGCCGTAGATCGGCCAGGAAATCGCCCGTGTAGGTGCCTCCTGTCTCGCGTTCCAAAACGCCCCTACCCTCGCGAACACCATCCGTGAAGTCACCCTCGTACACGTCGCCGTTGGCCCAGGTAAGGCGTCCCCGACCCGTCATGGCGCCAACGCGAAAGTCGCCGGAGTAGACGTCGCCGTTCGGAAACTTGAGGACGCCCTGGCCGTGACGTTCGCCGTCCACGAAGTCGCCGGTGTAGACTTCGCCGTCCGGCGCGGTGTGGGTTCCGCGTCCGTGCATCTGATTGCCCCCTTTCAAGCCGCCGCGGTAGTGGTGACCGTCTCCCCAGAACAGCTCGCCCTCGGTTGCCACGGTTTCGTCGACCACGGGGTCGGGGTCTCTATCCATGGCGTTTGCTCCGGCTTCGCCAGCCGCAACATGCCCTGTCGCAAGGAAGGCCGAGGGCAACACAAGCCACAGGATCGACATTGCCGTACGGGTGCGTCGCACCGCCGGATTCCGCGCAGGCCGGGTCTCGGTCTCGTCTGAGGCGTCACGATGCAGCGGTTTGAAACGCATTCGGCCTACCTCGATTCGCCATTCGTGGGCTCATGGCGCTCCGGGTGCACGGGCCGCATCGAATCACCGACATCCCCCGGCGGCGATATCGTTCGCCGTGCCCTCTGCGCCATGCGCCGATGATACATGGCAAGATACGCCCGACTGTTGGGCTACCACCGATGCGAATCCGACCGAGCAACGCCACCCTTGGCGCGACCGTAACGGAAATCGATCTCGCCGGCATCGACGACGCGGACTTCGAGGCCATCGAGAGCGCGTGGCACCGTTTCGCGGTGCTCGTTTTCCCGGGCCAGCACTTAAGTGACGCGGACCACCTCGCGTTTACGCGCCGGTTCGGACGACTCGAGCGGGGCTTGAAACGTCGGCATAGCGGCGTGGGCGTAGGTCGGCTGTCCAACGTCAACAAGGACGGGGCTGTCGTCCCGGGCGAAGCGCTGCAAGCCCGGTTTCAACGCGGCAACCGCGACTGGCACTCGGACAGTTCCTACAAACGCGTCGGCGCCAAGGCATCGATCCTGGCCGCACACGTGGTGCCGGACGAGGGCGGCGAGACCGAATGGGCCGACATGCGTGCCGCGTACGATGCCTTGGAGGCGCCCACGAGGAACTGGCTCGAGGGCAAGACCGCCGTGCACAGCTATCGGTTCAGCCACGCCTGGCACGGCGGGCTTGAGCTACTGTCTCCCCGGGAACTGGATGACCTGCCGCCGGTGGAACATCCGCTGATCCGTGTCCATCCGGCCACCGGGCGCAGGAATCTATTCGTCGGTCGGCATGCCAGCCACGTCATCGGCGAGGATCTCCGGACCTCGCGACGGCGTTTGCGCGAACTCACCGCCTGGTCGTGTCGCCCACCCCGCGTCTGGGGGCACCGCTGGCAACCGGGCGACATCGCCATCTGGGACAATCGCTGCGTATTGCACCGCGGGCGCCCTTGGCCGGAGGACCAACCCCGGGTGATGGCCCGTTCGACGGTGGCGGGCGAAGATCCGGACAACGAGTGGGCTATCGTCGCGGGCGCGCCGTAGTGGATCGCGACGTCGCCTGCTGATAGGGTTGATGCATGAGTTCGCTAGCAGAAGCGATCGGGCTGCTTGAGAGCGGCGACTGGCAGGCAGCACATCGCATCGTCCAGAAGGACGACTCGGCGCTTGCGAGCTGGGCGCACGGCATCGTGCATCTCATGGAGGGCGATCGTCGCAATGCAGGCTACTGGTACGGTCGCGCGGGGCGCGACCTTGCTGCGGATGCCGAGATCAGCGCCGAGATCGCCGCGTTGAAGGTCCAGTCGGCGACCTCCTGAACGGTCGGGCCACGCCCTGAACGGGGTGCCGGGCGCAGCACTCCGTCGCAGTGTGTCTACGCTAGGGCATCGGTGAGGCTATGGGAACGATCGCTTTCATCTTGCCGGTCACGGTCATGGCATGGTGCTGCGCCGCCGAGAACCCGACCGTACCCAGGGGTTTCGATGCCGCGCAGAAGACTACGATGCAGTTCCGCGATGGCGAACCAATCGAGTCGGTGACGCGGATAGCGCGAGACACCCAGGGCCGTGCGCTGCTCGAACTCGACGGCGCCATCGTCATAATGGACCCCGTCGAACGGGTGGTCTGGTTCGCCGACCAGACCGGACGCGCGTTCCGGCACGAAATGTCCGAACACCGTGTGGAACTCGCCAAACGCGGCCGAGTGCCATCCGCGCCAATGCCCGACTCGCCGCATGAAGACCTGCCGACTCCGGAAACCATCGAACGGAAGGACGTCGAGTGGAACGGGTTTCCTGCGGAACTGAACGTGACGAGCGTCACCGCTCCGCCCGACGCGACAGTCAGTGTCGAGCCTCAGGTTGTGGAGACGGAATACCTGATTGCAACCATCGATGGTATGCGCGTTCCGATCAAGATGGAGACCAGGGGCCCGCGCTGGATGCCTAGGTTGACAATGGAGACAACCACCTTCCGCCATCTTGTTGGCGAAGAGCTAGACGTCGTGTTCAGCCCTCACGACGAGTGGATCGTCGTGGACGACCCCTCGCAGTTGTCCGAACGACCGACCCGCACCAGGTTTCCCATGCTCCCGGAAGCGTTCTTCAAGGATCCGTGAACGGGTGTTGGTGGGCCAGCATCCACCACTCATTCTCGCTCCTCCCGGCCCTATTCCCGGAGCCGACGCCGCCTTCCAACGCGGGCTGCGTGGAACCGCGACCTAGGCTGTCGCCCGCACCGCATCATCTACCACTGAATTCCTTTGACACTACCACTTAAGTCCTTTGACACGCGCAACTGTCAGCTCTTACGGTACGACGCTTCCTTCCACGATGGGAGACCAAGGTGATTGCCCCAAGAACTGCGGCTGCCGCCCTAATCGTCGCCTCCCTGGCCTGTACCGCCGCTGTACCCGAAACCGGCCAGGAGATTGCCGACGCAATGCCCGGGTTGGATCTCAAGCATCCAGATATCCATGCCAAGCTGATCGGTGGTGCGTTCGACGCCATGACCGGCACCGACAAGATCGACACTCTCTTGGAGATCTGGAGACGAGAAGCTATCGCTGGCGGCATGGAAGTCGTTCAAGCCGACGCGCTAGTCGATACCTCCCTGGTCATCCTCAAGCACCATCCGATCTCCTCGGCCATCGAACGCGCGGTCAAGCGCGCCCTCGCCGCGTACCGACCCAAGACCCAGCCTGATACGGCGAACGATACTGGAGATCCCTCGGAGCCGATCGTTTGGGGGTATGCCTACTCCGACGACCAGTGGCGCTACTTCCTGTATCGCATCAAAGACACCGCGTTTACCGACGCTTGTTCGGTCTGTCTGCACACCGAGGGGCATCGTGGTCCTCCTACCGCCGTCATGAGGGTAACCGCTCACTCAGTTGGCGGGAATCGCGTTGTCTGCGCCGATTGCGACTTGTAGCCGCATCGTCCGACGCCAAGACCTGGGGAAGCACCGGAGGCCAATGACGCGCGGGCGCGAGTCGCTCTCCAACCTCGTGGCGAACCAAGGAAAGCCCGAATAACGCAACGCGTCGGGAGATGCGCGCACCCGCATTGACTTTGGGGAACGTCCGGGAACGCCTGACAAAGGGGTGTTGGTGGAGCCAGCCGGGATCGAACCGGCGACCTCTACAATGCCATTGTAGCGCTCTCCCAGCTGAGCTATGGCCCCACGAGAGCGGTTGGGATGTTACGTGTGCGTGCCTGTCCCGATCAAGTTGCGTCGATGTCGAGGCCCGCGTAGGCACGCTCGAGACGTTTCGCCTGTTTCTTGCTCACGCTTCCCAGGGCCGCGAGGGCACTTGCCAGCCGCGACCGCACCATGTCCCGACCGAGATAGGCCATGGAGTCGAACAACGGCAATGCCACCGTGCGACCGGCCATTGCCACGAAGAGCGGTGCCAGGAAGTCGCGCATCGGAATGCCCATGGCATCGGCAAGGGAGCGAATCGCGGTCTGCAGGGAGTCGCGGTCCCACGGATCCTGCGCTTCGAGTCGCCGGCCGACGTGGTCGAGTACACGCAGGCAGTCGTCGGCGCCGAGGCGGAGTGCCGCGAAATCCGCATCGTCGAGTGCCGTACGGTCGCCCAGCAGGTAGTCGACCTGGGGCAATAGGTCGACCAGGCGTTCGGTACGCTGCTGCACGATGGGCGCGAGCGGGGCGAGGTTGTCGCGGTTGACGGCCCAGCCGGCGATGCGATCCATGAATTCCTGGGGGGCCAACGAGCGGATATATTGACCGTTCAGCCAGTCGAGCTTGTCGAGATCGAAGACCGGTCCGCCGGTCGTCAACCTGTCGATGTCGAACGCAGCGGTCATCTCTTCGGTGCTGAAGATCTCCCGCTCGTCGGGCATCGACCATCCCATCAACGCCAGGTAGTTGCACAGTGCTTCCGGCAGGTAGCCCATCCGCCGGTAGTAGTTGAGCCCCGTGGGATTGCGCCGCTTGGAGACCTTGCTGCCATCGGCGTTGCGGAGCAGTGGCAGATGATAGTGCGCCGGTACCGACCAGCCGAAACGATCGTAGATGAGACGGTGCTTCGGCATCGAAGAGAGCCACTCCTCGCCGCGGAGGATGTGCGTGATGCCCATGAGGTGATCGTCCACCACGGCAGCCAAGTGATAGGTGGGAAAACCGTCCGACTTGACGAGAATCTGCATGTCGACCTGCTGCCAGGGAATCTCGATGTCGCCCCGTATTCCGTCGGAGAACCGGCACGCACCGGTCGCCGGAACATCGAGGCGTACCACGTGGGTCTCGCCGCTCGATGCCCTGTCGCGACTCTCGTCGGGATCGAGGTCGCGACAGTGTCCGTCGTAGCGCGGCGTCTCGCGGTTCGCCTGTTGCCGACGTCGTAGGTCATCGAGCCGTTCCTTCGAGCAGAAGCAGCGGAAGGCACCGCCCGAGGCGACGAGTTCGTCGGCATGCCGCCTGTAAAGCGCCACGCGTTCGCTTTGCCGGTACGGCCCGCGGTCCCCGCCGACGTCCGGGCCTTCGTCCCAGTCCATGCCCACCCAACGCAACGCCTCGATGATGGTGCCTTCGGAGGCCGACGAACTGCGTTGCCGGTCCGTGTCCTCGATGCGCAGGATGAACCGGCCCCCCTGGCTGCGGGCGAACACGAGATTGAATAGCGCCACGTAGGCCGTCCCGACATGCGGATCGCCTGTCGGGCTTGGCGCAACGCGGGTTCGGACGCTCATGGCAGGAGTATAGCCATCATGCCCGCCTGTAACGGCGCGGACGGACTACGGGCGCAATGAGCCGTTGGGCTTGGAGCGACGCCTTGACAGCGTCAGACGCGAGGCTAGTGCAGGCTGTAGGCCTGTTGCCGGTGCGTGGTGGGCAGCGCTTGCAAGACCCACGCGTCCGGGCATCGCAACAGTGCCCTGGCGAGCTTGTTGTTCAGGGTGTGTCCGGACATGTAGCCGTCGAACGCCCCGATGACCGGCAACCCGAGCAGGTAGAGATCGCCGATGGCATCGAGCAGCTTGTGCTTGACGAACTCGTCCTCGTAGCGCAAGCCCTCGGTATTGACGATCTCGTCGTCGCCGATCCCGACGGCGTTGTCGAGGCTCGATCCAAGGCACTTGCGAATGGCACGTGCCTGATCGAGTTCCCGCATCAAGCCGAACGACCTGGCGCCACAGACATCTTGCAGATAGGACGTCGACGCGAAGTCCACCTCGATGCTCTTCGGATAGCGGTTGAAGACTGGGTGATCAGCAACAAACGTATAGCTGCCTCGGAAACCGTCATACGGACTCAGTGTTGCCTGTGCTTCGCCTTGTGAAACAGAGACTTCGCGTGTGATTCTGATGAATTTTCTGGGCTCAGGAAGATTGCGGATGCCAACCCCGTGGATGATCTCAACGAACGGCTGTGCACTGCCGTCCATGATGGGCACTTCCTCGCTGGTAAGTTCAACCCGCACGTTGTCGATGCCGAGGCCCCAAAGCGCGGACATGAGGTGTTCGACTGTCGCGATCTGGACGCCGCCTTCGCTGAGGCTGGTCGACAGCGTCGTGTCGGAGACGTTCTCCGCCCGCGCGCGAACGCATCGTCCTGGTGCGTCGAGGCGCAGGAACTCGATCCCCGTGTCCGCATCGGCGGGACGAAGCGTCATGCGGACGGGGCGTCCGCTATGGACGCCGATCCCGATCGCATGCGCAGGACCGGCGATTGTTCTTTGACACAGCATTGGCTCTTTCGCCTAAGTGCATGGAGCAAGGCGAACTATACCGGGAAGCAGCCCAAAAATGAAGAGAAAATGGAGGCAAGATGAATGGGCGTCCGTCGTGTCGTTCGGCCGCAACGAAACGGTCCGCGAAAATCGCCTCCAAGCGCGCATGCGACGCCCGTAGGCCGGCTTGTCTCGCGTCGCACGCACTCGGCCCATCGAGCACGGGACGGGACAAGCCCGTCCCCTACGCGGACGCCTCAAGCATCGCGACTAGGTCCTCAAATTGCTCTCGGTTGCCGTCGTTCAGCGACATCAGGTTCCTGTGCGCTGCGAGCACGCGGCATCGCAATTCCTCTGGAGACAGGTCGGTCTCGGGTAGCTCACCGAGTTGTCTCTCGTCCCGCAGGGGTTCCTCGACAATGTGGAATATGTCGTCGAAGCCCATGGTCACGAGGAGCCGGGTGATGTCCGCCCGCGTCGAGATCAAGGTAGGTGTGAATGCGCGCCGGCGGCGAGCCTGGGTCGAGAGACGTGCCAATACGCCGAGCGCTGTGCTGTCGATCCCCTCCGTCGCCGACAGGTCGACGACGACGGAGCGGAAGCCGCGGTCCTGGAACATGCGGTCGAGGAACTCGTCCACGGCGGCACCGAGTCGCAATCGAACGTCACCGACCAGTTTCATCAGGTAGGTCCCATCGCCGTTGCCGACGAGTATTCTTCCGGTGTGCACGGTCTATGCCTCCCGCGCGATCACCAGGCAGGTCATATCGTCGGGTCCTGGACTGCCGTTGCCAATGCCGATTCCGCGCCAAAGCGCTTCGATGTCGGGTGCGTGGTCTGCGGTGGCGTCGATGAGGCGTTGTTCCTTGGTGCCAAGGTCGACCTCACGCATGACCTCCAGCACGCCGTCCGAAAACGCGACGAGGCTGTCTCCGGGGGCAAGCGATGCGGTGCCCACGTCGTAGTCGACATCATCGAAGAGCCCGACCGGCTTGCCCGGCTTCTCGAGGAAGCAGGTTTCCCCGCTGCCGGCGTGAATCGCATGGGGGAAATGGCCGGCATTCGCAAACCGTAGGGTATCGGTGTCGAGGTCGACGACCCCGATGAACATAGCAACATGCTTGCCAAGTGCCTGATCGAGTAATTCGCGGTTGAGCACGCCGAGGATCTCGCCCGGATTCGAGAACATGCGGGGGTGATATTCGCGTCGAATGCGGCGCGAGAAGTTTTTGAGAATAACGGTGACGAATGCACTCGACGCCCCATGTCCCGAAACGTCAGCGATATAGAAGACGAAGTGGCGATCGGCGATGCGGAAATAGTCGACGAAGTCCCCCGAGAGAATCATTGAAGGTTGTACGCGGTGCGCGAGCCGGTAGCGGTCGATGGCCATCGGCGAGGGAGGCAGCATTCGCAACTGAATGTACCTTCCCGCGCGTTGGTCCCGTTCCAGGTTGTCCAGTTGTCCCGCAATGCGCAGATCGGCAGGCCGAGCCCTGGCAAGATCCGTCTCGATCCGCTCCCCGAACTCGCCGTCGCCGATCGGGGTCGTGACGACGTCGATTACGCCGTGGCGCATCGCGGTGAGCATTCCCGTCGCGTCCGGTAGTCCTTGATTGATCAGCACCACCGGCGCGGGTGGGCGTCCCGTTGCCTGCACGGTGTCGGCGATTTCACGCGGCGAGGCGCATAGGATGAGCTCCGCGGCCTCGAGGACCTTGGCGAATGCGCGACTCCCGCGCCGGGCGTAGATGGCATCGAAGCCGAGGCTGCTAAGGCGGAGGATCAGCGACGAAGCGGATTCATCGTCGCCCATGACCGCAATGGCCATTGACGGTCTGATTGTGGCACTTGACGGGGGCGCACCCTACTCGCTTCTTTGTAGGGAAACAAGCAGTTGAAGCATCTTTTTGCGCGCTAAATCCGGACCCGATTTCAAGGCCGATCCACGGTCACCGACGTACGACGATATCTTGGCTATGGAGGCGATTGAGCGTTGCCAGGCCGGTCTCGGCAACGCGTTCGGGAGACGCGTCGATCTCCTCGGCGATGAGACCGAAGGCGTCCTGGCAGGTGCGCTTCTCGTTGATCAACTTCAGCAGGCGAATGGTGGTGGCATTGGATGCCGTGAAACGCACGCGATGTTCGCGGTCGCGCCAGCCGATTAACCAAGTCGGGGTGTCGGGGGTATCGGTTGGCTGATAGTCGGACCCGATTCGGCGAACCGGATAGGCGTAACGTAGCGGCCACGCCAAGGGCGATAGGGCCAGTGCGTCCTCGACGCGAACGGGTTCGTCGTCGAACTCGCAATCGGCATCGGGTGCGAGGTCCAAGGCCATCTCCACCCATTCGTAGTGGCACAACTCCAAAGCGAATGGCGGTATCGGCGGATTCCCGGACGCGGCGCGCGGGCGCTTCATGCGCTCGTCGAGGTACTGCATGAACTCCTCGCAGATCTGGGTGAAGTACGGTGACTCGGCGCGATGCTCCCGTATGAAATCCCGCACTAGGAGGTACCAGTGCTCGTCGCTCGTGATCTCGCGGAATACGCCGAAGGTCTTGGCGATGAACGACTCGATGTTGTTGTAGAACAAGCCGGCGTAGATGCGCATCCGGCGTTCCTCGATGCCGGGCGGCATCGGATTGTGGTCGGGATCCCGGATGTAGGCGGCGAAACTGGCTTGGATATCCTGGAACGGCAGGAGTTTCGGAGGCGTCGCCACGATCACGTCAGGCAACACACGCCTGCAGATCCCGGATGGTCCCGACTTCGCCCATCAGCTTTCCGATCGGCGGAAAGTTGAAATCGCGCTCCAGCAACGTCGGACGATTCCCGTAGAGTTCGTAGGCTTCCCGGAGGAGCGCCCAGACGGGATCGATGACCGTTGCGGCGTGGGTGTCGATGCGCAGGTCCTCGGCTTCACGGTAGTGGCCGGCGACATGGAAATACGCGGCGCGGTCCCCCGGAAGACCAGCAAGAAACGCGGACGGGTCGTACCCGAAGTTGATGCTGTTGACGTAGATGTTGTTCACGTCCAGCAGCAACAGGCAGTCCGCTTCGTCGATCACCGCGTTGATGAATTCGAGCTCCGACATGGTATGGCCGGCTGGCTGCGGCGCGGCGTAGTACGAGACGTTCTCGACCCCCATCTGGCGCTCCAGAACGTCTTGTACGCGCCGAATGCGCTTCGCGACGTAGCGGACCGCATCGTCGGTGAACGGGATGGGCATCAGGTCGTAGAGATGCCCGGTGTCGCTGCACGCCGATAGGTGTTCGGTGTAGAACCGTACCTCGTGGTCATCCAGGAAGGCCTTGATCGCGGAGAGAAGATCCATGTCCAGCGGAGATGGTCCGCCGAGCGATAGCGACAGGCCATGACAGACGAACGGGAACCGTTCCGTGTAGCCACGAAAGCGATGACCGAAACGGCCCCCGACCTCGATCCAGTTCTCGGGAGCCACTTCCATGAAGTCGACATGGGAGGCGACGAGTTCGGCGTTCTCGTCGAGCGTCTTCATGTACCCACGGCGCAAGCCAAGGCCCGCGCCAGCTAGGTTGGCGGGCATGTCGATGGTCCGCGTCAGTCAGACTATTCGCCGGAACCTAGAGACTCCCAGCGCATCCGCGAATAGCAGGGTGGTTCAACCGGACCGCATGCCCGCGTGGCGGGCATCCGGTTGATTCCCGTCGTGCAGCGGCTACTCCTCCTCGGACTCTTCTTCCTCGCCTTCGGACTCGCCCTCGCCGCACTTGCCCTCGCCGCACTTGCCTTCGTCGTCGCCCTTCTTGCCCTCGCCGCACTTGCCTTCGCCGCACTTGCCTTCGTCTTCGCCCTTCTTGTCTTTGTCCTCGCCACAGCCGCCTTCCTTGTGGCTCGTTTCGAGAACGACGGCTTCCTCGAGCAGGCTGGACTCAAAGGGGTCGGCTTCGTCGGCGATGGCGTTGGCCGCGAACGAAGTAGCGAAGGCCGCACCAACGGCTGCGGCGATCGGCTTCATCTTTCGGTTCAACATCTCTCTCTCCTATTCCTCTTGTGGATGGCCGGATTGGCCTGGAACTTAAGACCACCGCCGACCCGTTCGGTTCCGCGAGTATACACATCGGCCTTCACGGCGCTACCAACCCCATGCATCGAAATGGTCGCCTTTTTCACGGCACCTGAAGCAATGCCGTCGCGGCGTCGAAACGTCGTGCAAGGCGCTTCTCGGAGACCTTTTCCCGGGTGCCGATTCGCTGCGCGAACGTCGCGACGCGAAACTCCTCGACGAGGAACCGAAGCGCCGTGACGGTTTCCGGGAATCCATCCCCGGCGCGTTCCTTGACCTCCGTCAATCGTCGTTCCCAGACTGCGACCTTCTCGATACCCGCACGGTCGCGTTCGACCCTGCCGTGCAGATTCTGGAGCCGTTGCGCCATGGCGTCGAGGTACCGGGGCAGGTCCGGGAGATGCCGCCGGGGCGTCGTGCGGAGGAAATCCGGCCCGACGAGGGTCTCGAGCTGGTGGGTCATGTCCTCGCGGCTCACCGCGAACGCCGCGGATGACAGTCCATCGATTGCGCTCGCGACGGCGGCGCGCCTGGCAAGAATGTGCCGCGCGTGGGCGATGATCTCGAAGAAGGTTTCATGTACGGCGGCCCCACCAGCCTCGACGCGCACGTTGAATCCGGCTTCGGTCTGCGGGAGTTCCGATCCGTCGAAACAGGCGAACCAGAATGCTGTCCCGACGAGCTCGTTTGCGAAAGCGGCCGGGCTCCCCAAGGGCGCGAAGTGCATCATCAAGGTGCCGTCGTGCTCCGCCTCGCGGCGAAGCTCGCGGGCGGTTCGGGGTTCGGCCAGCAACGCCAGTCGGGTGTAGCCATCCCGGTTCAGCGCCCAGCGGCCTTGGGGCGTGGTGCGCACCAAGAGATCGACACTGTTTCCGCGGTCGACCAACACCGGGTACACAACACCGTGGTCGGGGTCGCCCTTGAGCACAAGGGAATCCGGCAGCCCGGACCTCGGGAACTCGGTCAATCCGCGGCGCTCGACCGACTGCCGCACCCCGGCGGTGAGGTTGCGCGCCACGTGGACCTGGTGACGTGCGCGCAACGCATCGGCATCTCGATCCTGGTCCAGGATCCTGCCCCGGGAATCGCGCAGTTGCACGTTCATGCGCAAATGCCCGGGCAAGTTGTCAAGACGCCATGCCTCGCGGGGAACGTCGACGCCGCGACACGCCCGCACGGTGGCCGACAGCGCGTCGGCAAGACTCCCGCGACGGTAGACCCCCGGCTCGCGCAGCCGTTCCTGCACGGCGTGGATGGTCTCGCCCAGCGGCGCAAGCCGACGCCGCAAGGACTTGGGCAACGCCTTTCCCAACGCTAGGCATTTCTCCTCGAAGAACCCGGGCACGAGCCAATCCAAGGTGTTTCGATTCACGTGCACGAGCAGATCGGACTTGATCCGGAGGGACACCCCGTCGTCGGGCTCGCCGGGAGCGAACTTGTAGGCGATGGGCGCCTCCGTCTCGTCCACGCGCAGGCGTGTGGGGAAGTCCCGTTCATCGGATGTCGGCGCGGCGTCGTCAACCAGGTCGGTCTCGGTCATGTAGAACCTGGCGAGCTCATCGGCGTTTGCCGCCCGGACAAAGGCGTTGAAGGCGGAGATCGAGCAGACATCCTCTGGCAGGCGGTCGAAGTAGAACCCGGCGCGCTTTCTCTCGGATGCCATGGTACCCACGCGCCTTTGCCTGGCGAGGCGTTCGTCGAGTTCGGCGATCAGCCGGGTGTTGCGGACGACGAAGGGCGCTTCGACTCGCTCATCGTGTTGAGCGAGTGCTGCAAGGGCGAAGATCTCCCGGGCGGCCCGCCGATCGACCTCGGCAGCACGTTTGGGTCGCTGGCCGACGATCACCAATCCATATAGCGTAACTTGCTCGCGCACCATCGCTTCGCCCCGTTTCGAGTCCCACCGGGGTTCCGAATAGCTGCGCTTGACCAAGTGCGGTGCCGCATGCTCGATCCATGAAGGGGTAACCGCCGCCACGCACCTCGCATAGGTGCGTCCGGTGACACTTATCTCCGCCGCGACGACCCACTTCGGTGGGGACTGGCTCAAAGTCGAGCCCGGGAACAAGGCGAAGCGCAAGCCCCTCGCGCCGTCGTACTCACTGCGGCGTCTCCTCGCACCAGCCCCGCTGTTGCGCTGGCCTCGTCCGTCGGGCTCCGCCTTGCAGCCGATGAAACCGAGCGACCCGGCGAGGAGCGCACGATGGATCGCGGTACGCTTCGCGGGCTTGTCGTTGACGCGCATGCCGAGCCCGCGGCACGCGAGCAGCAATTGTCGGTGCAGCGACCGCCATTCGCGGATGCGGCTCGGACTGAGGAACCGCTTCTGCAACAGACGGTGGAACGACGCCCGGGTGTGGTCCTGGCGGGTCTCGTCGATCCACCTCCATAGATTGACGTAGGCGAGGAAGTCGGACGCCTTGTCCGCGAAGGTGGCGTGGGCCCGGTCCGCAGCGTCCCTGCGGTCCAGGGGGCGTAGACGCGGATCCTGGGACGCGAGCGCTGCGACGATCACCAGCACTTCCGCCAGGGATCCGCGCGTGTGGGCCTCGATGAGCATCCTTGCCAGCCGTGGATCCACCGGGAGTCTGGCCATCGTCCGTCCGCGTTCGGTCAAGCGGTCTCCCTCAAGGGCTTGGAGTTCGTGCAGGAGACCCATCGCGTCACGTATGGCGCGGGGGTTCGGCGGATCGATGAAGGGGAAGGACTCGATGTCGCCGAGGCCGAATGCGCGCATGGCAAGCACGACCGCAGCGAGGTTGGTCCTGACAATCTCGGGATCGGTGTAGGCGGGCCGGGACTCGAAGTCCGCCTCGCTGCAAAGTCGATAGCAGACGCCGGGTGCGATGCGTCCGCAACGCCCGGTGCGCTGCCTCGCGCTCGCCTGGGAGATGGGTTCGATCGGCAACTGCTGCAGCTTGGCCCGGTAGCTGTAGCGGCTGATCCTGGCGAAGCCGGGGTCGATCACGAAACCGATGTTGGGCACCGTGATGCTGGTCTCGGCCACGTTGGTGGCTAGAACGACGCGTTGCCGACCGCCCGGGTCGAACACCCGCCGCTGCTCCCGCTCGGGCAGCCGGGCGTACAGGGGCATGATCTCGAAACGATCGTGGAATTCCCGCCTCAGCAAGTGCGTCGTCTCGAAGATCTCGCGTTCGCCGGATTGGAACACCAGCACATCCCGGGCGGAGCCCGCCGGCGATCGCGCGTCGATGTCGCGAAGGCAGTCGACGATGCCCTGCTCGGATTCATCCGTGGGCCGATAGAGCACCTCGACGGGATAGCCGCGTCCGGACACTTCAAACACCGGGGCGCCGCGAAAGTGCTTGGCGAAGGCATCGACGTCGATGGTCGCGCTGGTGACGATGACCTTGAGATCGTCGCGGCGATCAAGCAGCCGGCGCAGATAACCGAGAATGAAGTCGACATTGAGACTCCGCTCATGGGCCTCGTCCACGATCACGCACTCGTAGCGGGTGAGGCCTCGGTCGCGTTGTATGTCGTTCAGCAGGAGGCCGTCGGTCATCACCTTGACGCGCGTAGCCGGGGACACGCGTTCGCTGAACCGCACGGCGTAGCCGACCTCGGCACCCAGCTCGACACCGAGTTCGGACGCTATCCGCGCCGCCACCGTGCGCGCCGCCAAACGTCGCGGCTGGGTGTGGGCAATCTGCCCCTGAACGCCTAGCCCCGCCGCCAGGCACGCCTTGGGAAGCTGCGTGGTTTTTCCGGATCCCGTCTCCCCCGCCACGATCAGCACGGGATGGCGGCGCAGATGCCGGACGATGTCGCCGATCCTCGACGTAATCGGCAACGCGTCGGGAAAGCCGAGCGTCGCGCGGCCCCCGATCGAAAGTTGCGATGTCAATGGCAGTTGCGCCACCCAGTGCCTCGAAGACTTGCTGTGACTGAACGCCGGAGGAGCGTAAGTGACCAGAGATCATTCTTGTAGGGGCGGGCTTCTTCGTACCCCAATCGCTTGGCATGCCCATCTTGCCCGAGTTCCCGGAATTCCGGACATACGCGACACCGGTCCTACACGGTGCCGCAGGATCCCGGAATTCCGGACACACACGTCACCGGTCCTACACGGAATTCCGGACATACACGGAATTCCGGACACACGCGACTCCAGTCCTACACGGCACCCGGCGGGAACCGGACGGACATCCAAGACGGTTTCCTACGGCAACCATGTCGAACGGCTGTAACGCCCGCGGTCCCGCCCGGGGGATCATTGGCGCATGGCTACCCCGCGACATCTGCTGGTCGATCCCGTGAACGAGTGCGACTACCACCTCGTGTCGCGTTGCGTCCGCCGCGCCTTCCTGTGCGGCGTCGACGATCACGACGGCCGCGACTACTCCCACCGCCGCGGTTGGCTCGTCGAGCGCATGAGGCAGCTGGCGCCCCGTTTCGCCGTCGACATCTACGCCTACACGGTGCTCAGCAACCACTTCCACCTGGTGCTCCGCCACGACCCGCTCGCCCACCGCGACTGGAGCGACGAGGAGGTGGCGTGGCGGTGGTTCGAGGCGTTCCCGCCCTCCGAAAAGGGTGCCGTCGTCGAGGAACTCAAGCCCGAACGCCGCGAACTCATGCTGGGCGACCCGAAACGCGTGGCGCGCGCCCGCTGCACGCTGGGGTCGATGTCGCACTTCATGAAGCACCTGCGGATCACACTGCTATCCGCGGCACTGTGAACGAAGTTAAGACATTGGTTTTTCTTGATTTATTACGTTGGTCCAGTTGAACATCGCGTCGTTCCGACTTCAGCCGTTACAACAAATTTGCAACTTTTCCGCGTTGCGTTCCCCCGCGGCACCTTCCTGAGTCCCCGAGGAATCGCCTGCGCAGGCGGCAAGCGGCGAACTCTTGAACGCCGGTCTGGGTCAAGTCGGACGGAGACCCGCCAAGATCGCTATTGGACCCCGAAAACGGTCAACGCAACCTTGTCCTCCTCCGTCGGCCTTGGCCGTTCCAATACCGAACCCTCACCTCCCGGCCTTGTGCGAAGAACCAGCGAATCAGCTGGGTAACGGCTCACTCTCTTTGCGACCCCCTTGACTCGCTCCCGTGCGGCCCCATCTCGAACACTCTCGAGAGAAGGCAGGAGGGTCTAGGCAATGACGGCGGAAGTTGCGATCGCCAACAAAACGGCTGTAGTCATGGCCGCGGACAATGCGGTAACTCGAGCATCGAAGGTCCACTCACGACAAAAACTGTTCCCGCTCGTCCGCGAGGAAAATGCAGTCGGCGTGATGTTCTGCCAGAACGTCGCGTTCATGGGGGTTCCTTGGGGGACGATCATTGCCATGTACCGCCAGGCACACGGTGGCAACCCAAGACCTACGGTTCAAAACTACGCGCGAGATTTTCTCGACTACATCGCCAAAGAACCGTTCTGCACGGAAGCCTCAGAACAAGCGAATGTTGACCGCATCGTGCAGCCAGTCCTGGCTCGCATCAGGGCAAAGGCGTCGGAGCTATTCCAGACCTCCGAGAACATGCAAGCGGCGCTGCATCGGGCTTTGAGCGGGTGGCTGGATCATGTTGCCGAAATGGCACCCTCTCCCTCGATGGAGTCCGTCGCGGCCAACGAGATCTCGGCACGGGTGAAGGACTCATTGGGTGACTTGGCAGCCAGGGTCTTCGTCGGGTACGACCTCGGGGCTCACGAGCGAGAGTTGCTAGCGCAAGTCGTTGAACATTCCCTTAAATGCAAACCGATGAGCCCCCTGCATCCACACTTTTCAGGCCTGGTGTTCGCGGGATTTGGGGAAGACGAGATCTTCCCATCGCTGGTGTGCGCTACCACCCAAGGGTTGGTGTGCGGACGACACAAGCACCACATCGACGTCTACCGGGGTGTAGAGAGGCACGGTCCTTTCATAGAGGCCTACGCCCAGCATGCGATGGTGCACCGACTCATCGACGGGTTAGACCCGGCGATCGTCGAACACCTGCGTCAAACGCTAGGGCGCGCCATGCACCGTCTCGTGTCCGATGTGTTGGACTCGTTCCTCAACACCGACATCAACTACGCGGTCATCCGGCCAGCGATCGAAGAGCATGTGGCTCGACACCTTGACGACCTCGCCGGATTCTGCGGGAAGGAGTTCGCGAAGCCGATCCTCGACAACCTGGAGGGACTATCGAAACAGGAACTAGCGGACATGGCCGAGGCTTTCGTGAGCATCACCGCCCTCAAGTCACGTGTTGCGGACCCCGTGCAATCGGTCGGGGGTCCCATTGATGTCGCCGTTATCACGAAAGGCGAAGGGTTCATCTGGGCGAAGCGCAAGAACGACGCATAGCACAGCCCAGACATCCCCACACCGGTGGCGAGATCGCGGTCGAGCAGTTGGGGCCAGGGCATCCGGTGCCGTCGACATCATCCGTCTTCAGACCGCCGTCCTCTCTGCGTGAGGTCGATCACCACCACTTCGATGGCTTCCACGTCCTCTTTTCGCGCTCGGCGGCAGCGGCTCCCCGAGGATCTCCTCGATGTTCGCGTGCGACAGCGTGCAGGCGCCGCCCCGCCGCTTGCCGAGGAAGTCGCCCAGGGGATCGTATTTCGCCACGTTGCCTCCTTCGATTCCGTTGCGCGGCGGAGCTCCTTCCGCCGCGCCTTCGGCCTAAGCCTCCCGCGTCATCCGGCACGACGGGAATCCGGAACAGCCCCAGAACCTCCGTCCCGCGTTCCGGCCCCGCCGACTCGTTCGCAGCACCATGTCCCTCCCGCATCTCGGGCACTTCTGCGCCATCGCGGGATCGGCGCGGGACCGCAGGCCGCGAACGTGGGCCCGGCGCGCCGCCATCGACCCGTCGATGCGTGCCGTCGCGAGCGCGTCGCACACCGCGAGTACCACGGCCTCGGACATGACCACCCGCGTGAACGACTTGACGTGGCGGGCGAAGCCCATCCCGACCGTGACGTTCTCCGGCAACGCGGTCTTCAACTCCGCATCGCCGACGAACGCCACGACGGAGCACACGGCGCCTGCTGGCACCTCGAGCCCTCCGAGCGCCGCTTCGACGGCCTTCACGTGCCGGTAGTTCTGCCTTAGCGGATTCTGGAAGGACGTCTTCCTGCCGCCCGGCAGAACCTGCGTCCAGCGCCGGTCACGTTCGGCACCGAAAATCCAGCCCGCCATGTTCTTCGTTTCCACAACGAAGACGCCGAACCGCGAAACGAACACGTGGTCGATCTGCGTCGTTCCGTCCAGGGTCGGCAGCATCACGTCGTGGAACCTGACGTAGGTAGCGGACGGCAGTGCG
>VXYL01000024.1 GCA_009846005.1 Gammaproteobacteria bacterium
CCTCCACCGGCTCCGGTTCGGGCGGCGGCGGCGGGGCGGGGCAGACGCATCCGGCAACGACCCCTCCTGCCAAAGTTACCGCGATGAGCCGAGTCACCGTCAACGAAGCGCGTCCGGTTTTCGTCATTTGCTATCCTATGCTGTTGGCGGCGCAAGCCAGTTCCGCCATGTTACCGCAATCACACGGTTTCTCAACAGAATGAGCGATCCTGCCCGCACATTTTCGGCGTGGTCGCAGCAATTGAACGTGCCTGGTCGTATTCGGGGCGGACTGTACATGGCGACGGATTCTGTTCGAGCACAAGGAGCAACAATGGAGCTAGGAATGCGAGTTGCAGACGGCGCTGCAAGTGCGCTGCCGACCGCGCCTAGCGTGCTCGCAGAGACCGCTGCCGCAGGGAACGCCCAAGACCCGCCGAGCGAAGCGGCGATCGTTGTTGACCGCTTCCAAGCCTCGCGTTCGGCCGCCTAGGCCACGGATCCCGTCGATGTTCTTGCCGCCGAACAGATTGGCGGCGTTCGCTATCACGCCGTATCGCTGGTGGGGTTGGCGACCGGTAGCGATCCGTCGTCGCGTTCGTGGTCGTACTTCTTCAGATAGCCGCGGAACTGATGGTAGGTGAGGCCCAGCAGTTGCGCGGCCCGACGCTGGTTGAACTTGCCCGTCGCCATGGCGCGGTTGACGAAGTCGATCTCGAGGTCGCGAACGGTCTTCTTCAGGTCCACGGGCAACTGGGTTGACGGACGCGGGACATCGGCCTCGGAGCCCGGTCGGTAGGGCGATTCGAACGGGTCGAGGACGATCTCCGAGACCGGCTGTTCGGGGTCCGTGCGGTACACGGCACGCTCGACGACGTTCTTCAGTTCCCTCAGGTTGCCGGGCCACCGATAGGCTTCGAGCGCCTGTTGGGCGCTCTCGGTGAAGCCGGGAAAGTAGCTCCGTCCCAATTCGGACGCCATGTTGATGGCGAAATACGCGGCGAGCAGTGCGATGTCCTCGGCACGGTCTCGTAGCGGCGGCAGGGTGATCACGTCAAACGCGAGGCGATCGAGCAGATCAAGGCGAAAGTTCCCTGCGTTGGCAAGCCGGGGCAGATCCTCGTTGGTCGCCGCAATGAGCCGCACGTCAACCTGCATCGTCTTCTTGCCCCCGACGCGTTCGAACTCGCCGTATTCGATGACTCGGAGGAGCTTTTCCTGCACGAGCCCCGACGTATTGGCAAGTTCATCGAGGAACAACGTCCCGCCGTCGGCGCGTTCGAAACGCCCCTGATGAGTCCGTGCAGCCCCGGTGAACGACCCGGCCTCGTGACCGAACAACTCGCTCTCGATCAACGTATCGCTAATGGCCGCACAGTTGAGTTTAAGGAATTCGCCGTCCCATCGACTCGAAAGGTAGTGCAAACGGGACGCGATCAGCTCTTTGCCGGTGCCGCGCTCGCCGACGACGAGGACCGGCTTGTCGAGCGGGGCCACATGGGACACGGCCTCCAACACTTCAAGGAAGGCAGGGGACTCGCCGATTAGGCGGTCGGGTTCATTCGGATTGACCATCGGTGCTGCCCATTACCGTTCGCTCGATTGTGCCAACAGTTGGTCTTTTCCGCCACCAAAGCACATGGAGTAACTGGCGAAAGTGAAGAGCCCTGTTAGTTATTTCAGGGACTTACGGCGTGTCGTGGAACTGGCACGAATCCTGAAGTGAACGGCGCAGGGACAATCTCCCATCGACGGGAGCCTAATTGGAGATCGCTGACATGAGTGTATTCTCGAGAATGACGGACATCGTCAATTCCAACCTCAACGCCTTGCTCGACAAGGCCGAAGACCCCGAGAAGATGGTGCGCCTCATCATCGGGGAGATGGAGGAAACGTTGGTCGAAGTTCGATCGACATCGGCGCGGGCCATCGCGGACAAGAAGGAACTCACGCGCCGACATGAGCAACTTCGCTCGGAGGCCGCGGAGTGGGAGCGCAAAGCTGAACTTGCCATATCCAAAGACCGCGACGACCTGGCGAGAGCGGCCCTGGTTGAGAAGTCCAAGGCGGACGAGGTCGCCGAGTCGGTGGCATCGGATCTCGACGTGCTCGACGGAACCCTGGCGAAGCTCAACGACGACATCGGTGCGCTGCAGACCAAGATCAAGGATGCCAAGGCGCGGCAGAATGCCATCATCGTGCGCGGCCAGGCCGCGAAGGTCCGGCTCGGCGTGCGTCGGCAGCTCAACGACCACAACATCGACGACGCGATGATCCGCTTCGAGCAGTACGAGCGGAAGATGGATGACCTCGAAGGTCAGATCGAGTCGTATGATCTCGGCCAGCGGACGCTCAACGACGAAATCGAGCAACTCGAGGTCGACGAGGCGGTGGACGAGGAGCTCAAGCAACTCAAGGAACGCCTGGCGCGCGACGCGGCCAAGGACTCCAAGGGCTAGACGAGGACAGGGCAGGAGAACCGGAATGAGCTGGGGAGACTTCATCTTCGTGCCGATGATTCTGTTCCTCATTTTCGTCGCGCCGCTTTGGGTCGTCATGCACTACCGCTCCAAGGGGCGTAGCCAGGGAATGCTCACGGAGGACGAGCGTGGCGATCTCGAACGCCTGGCATCCTCCGCCGAGGACATGCGCGAACGCATCGAGACCCTCGAGTCGATCCTCGATGCCGAGACGCCGGATTGGCGTCGGCGCAACACCCCATGAACGGCCCCGGGGAAAACGGTCGCGAACGACGCGGAACCGAACGCCGGGATTCCCCCGACGCCCGGATTCAGGACGCAGTCGACCGCATCGAGCAGGCGGCCAGGGATTTGTCGGCGTCCGCTACGGACCGGGCGGCTGACTATATCGAGGGCGTTGCCGACCGTCTTTCGCCGAAAACCCGATCGCGCCCAGCCCGCGAGCGCGCAACATGGCCGTGGTCCGGCCTGCCACGGACTGCGCGCCTCACGCGGGACCGGGAGAACGGCAAGCTGCTCGGGGTTTGTGCTGGCATAGCCAACTACTACGGCCTGGAGACCTGGGTCGTGCGCCTCATCGCGTTGACCGGGCTCGTCTTCCTTACGTCCGTGACCCTGATCGGCTATTTCGTGGCGGCGTTGCTCATGGATCCCAACCCGAAGCGATTGCCGTCACTCAAGCCGCCGCGTCCTCGGCGCCCAAAGCATGGAAAACGCAAGGCCCGGCGTCACACCAAGGACGACAAGCCGGCGCCGTACACGTGGATTCCACGGCAGCGGCTACGGGATGTCCGGGCCGACTTCGACCAGATGGAGCTGAAGCTGCGGCGCATGGAAGCCCATGTCACATCGGGATACTACGAACTGCACCGCGAACTTGCCGAGCTCGAAAAGCGCGACGCCGGTTCCCCCACGAACCGGTCCGGGTAGTCGGTAAACACGCCGGTCACACCGCTGGCGAATAGCATCCGCGCCCTTCGGGGATCGTTGACCGTATAGGCAAGGCAGCGACAGCCCCAGCTTCGTACGGCCGCGACGTTGGCAGGCGTTGCCGCGCGGTGGGCTAGATTCACGGACCAGGCATCCACCGCCCGGGCAGCGGCCTCCAGGCAGTCGGACCACCGCCCCGCCAACGGCGCGCACGCGATGCGAGGACGAAGTTCGTGGAAACGGCGCAGTTCCCGGTGATCGAACGACGACACGAGGAGCGTCGGCATGTCCGGGTGCGTTGGACCGGTCGATCGGTTCCGCACGAGACCGGCGACGGCCCCCGCGGTCCCGGGGCCTTTGAGTTCGATGTTGACCATGATATGCGCGGGAACGGCGTCGAGAACCTCCCCCAACGTCGGGATCGGCTCGCCACCCCCCGCGTCGAGTCGTCGGAGTTCGTCGAACGAGAGTTCGCTCACCAAGCCGGTCCCATTCGTCGTGCGGTCGACGCGGTCGTCGTGGATGACGACGACCTCGGTGCCGGCCACTCGAACGTCCAACTCAACGCCGTCGACGCCGTGTCCCACGGCACACCCGAACCCCGGGAGCGTGTTCTCGGGCGCAAGGCCTGCGGCACCACGGTGGCCTATGACCAACAAGCGTTCCACGGGCGACTCATCTTGGCATCGGCCGGTCGCCAAGCGTTCGGGTGCGGGTGGTTTGCGGTAACATGCCGCCATCATGAGTTATCTGGTGTTGGCGCGGAAGTACCGCCCGCGCACGTTCGCCGATGTCGTGGGCCAGGAGCATGTCGTACGCGCCCTGGCCAATGCCTTGGATAGCCAGCGCCTTCACCATGCCTACCTTTTCACCGGTACACGGGGTGTTGGCAAGACGACCTTGGCCCGGATCCTGGCGGCATGCTTCAACTGCGAGGCGGGGATCACCTCAACGCCGTGCGGCGAATGCGAAGCCTGCACCGGGATTGCGTCGGGTCGGTTCCTGGATCTGATCGAGGTGGACGCCGCCTCGCGAACGGGTGTCGACGACATGCGGGGCCTGCTCGACAACGCAGATCTGGCACCGGCCCAAGGACGCCACAAGGTCTACCTCATCGACGAGGTGCACATGCTCACCGGGCACAGTTTCAATGCGCTCCTCAAGACCCTCGAGGAGCCGCCCGAGCACGTGAAGTTCCTGTTCGCCACGACGGAAGCTAAGAAGATCCCGGTCACCGTCCTGTCGCGGTGCCTGCAATTCAACTTGAAGAACATGCTTCCCGAGGTCATCGAGGCGCAACTGGCCAGGATACTCAGCGCCGAGTCCGTCGCCGCCGAGTCCGCCGCACTTGCGGTCATTGCCCGGGCCGCCAACGGCAGCATGCGGGATGCGCTATCGATTGCCGATCAGGCCGTTTCACACGGGGACGGCGCGATCGCGGCGGAAAGCGTCAACGACATGCTGGGGCTCGCGGGGCGGGACGAGATCGGTGCCCTGCTGGACGCCTTGGCAGCGGGGAACAGCGAACGGCTGCTTGCTACCGGGGACGACCTGGCGTCGCGTTCACTGGACCTGGCGAGCGTACTGGACGAGTTGCAACGGGGGTTCCACGATCTTGCCGTAGCCGAGGCGTTGGACGCAGAGCCAGCGTCGGCCTATGCGCGGTTTCGCGGCATGTTCTCCGCAGAGGATCTTCAGCTCTACTACCAGATCGCGCTGATGGGTCGTCGCGACATCGAGTTCGCCCCGGACCCCAAGATCGGCTTCGACATGACCCTGCTTCGACTGGCTTCGTTCGAACCCGCGGGGGACGCTGCGGAGGGCAATGACACCACGGGCTCGGGGAACGGCGTCGAACGCGCTGCCGGCGGGGACGCGAGGCGATACGAGTCGCAGGCAGAACAGGCGCAGGCAACCCCGGAGGTCGTCGACGAAGCCGCGCAAGACGTCGCAGATGCCGCGCCGGTTCGAAACCCGAGCGACAACTGGTGGGAGGTCGTCTCGGCCATGGCACCCGCAGGGGTAACGGCGATGATCCTCAAGAACTCGAACCTCACGGATCGAAGTGCCCAAGGGTGGCTGATTCGGCTCGATCGGTCCCACGAATCTCTACTCAACGACAAGCAGCGACTGGAAATTACGCGCTTGGCGACGAGCTACGCGGGCAGTGAACTTCGCGTGGACTTCGAGATCGGACCACTCGAGGAAGAGACGCCCATGGCACGCGAGTCCCGTATCGCGAAGGAAACACGGGAGAAAGCCGAAGCGACACTCATGGAGGATCCCAACGTGCAGGCGATGCTGAACGAGTTCGGGGGCACCCTCGACTCGGCGCGGTTGTCCGATGTCGACGGCGATGCGGGGCAGCCTCGCCGATGAACCTCGGCGACATGTTCAAGCAAGCCCGCGAGATGCAATCGCGGCTGAGCGACGTGCAGGAGTCCCTGAAGAACGCTTCGGTCACCGGCGAGAGCGGCGCGGGCCTGGTCAAGGTGACGTTGAGCGGACGCTACGAGGCCCTGAAGGTCGAAATCGATCCCCTTGCGGCCGAAGAGGAACGGGCCGTACAGGAGGACCTGATCGCGGCAGCCTTCAATGATGCCGTGCGACGCGTCGAAGCCATGCAGAAGGAGAGGATGAGCGACCTCGCGCAGGGGTTCGGTCTGCCGCCCGGCTTCAACCTGCCAGGCAGCCTGCAATGATAAAAACGGCGCATTTCGACGTGCAGGAAACAGCGTGCCGTAGGCGACGGGCTTGTCCCGTCCCGCCGATGCATGCGCCGTCGCGTTTGGGGTGGACGACCGCGAGTCCCGGCGGATGCGATTGCGTGGCCCCTCGCATGGAACAAACGCCAAAGGGAGCCCGCGACCGTGGCGTTTGTTCCATGGGCAGGTCGGCGTGGCTGGGCCGGAGGCGGAGGCGGCGCACAGCGAATGGCGAAGGCGCGTCCTTCGGACGCGGCCGGCTCTGGCTTTGGGGCGCTACGACCTTGGTTCAGACTGTCGGCAAGTAGGCCTCGCCATGCGGATCAGCCCCCTGATCGACCGCTTGATCGAATCCCTGCAAGCACTTCCCGGCGTCGGTCCGAAGACCGCTACACGGACCGCCCTGCACTTGCTGCAGTACAACCGCCCCGGTGCTGTTGCGCTTGCGACGGCCCTGTCCGAGGCCGCCGAGAACGTGCAGCGCTGCCGCACCTGCCGAACGCTGACCGAGTCGGATCAATGCGCCATCTGCGTCAATCCGAGACGCGATGGGCAGGTGTTGTGCATCGTGGAATCCCCATCCGATATCGTCGCCATCGAGCAGGCCGGAGGTTTCAGCGGCCGCTACTACGTGCTGCATGGACGCCTGTCGCCAATCGACGGCATTGGTCCCGACGAACTCGGACTTATCGACCTGCCGGCCCTCGTGCGCGACGGCGGCGTGCGAGAAGTGATCATGGCAACCAATCCGACGGTGGAGGGCGAGGCGACCGCCCACTTCATCAAGGAGTCGCTGCGTAGCACCTGCGCCACCGTAACCCGTATTGCCCATGGCGTTCCCCTTGGCGGCGAGCTCGAGTACATCGATGGGGGGACCATCGCCCACGCGCTGCAGGGTCGACGAACCGTCGACTAGGGGGCGTGGCCGTGCAGCATTTTGTCTTGGCAACGGAGCGCAACGGTGTCCGGGCGATACCCGCCGGTGAATAGTTGCGTCGCCGAGCGCGTGGACCCGCCACCCCTGATTACCACGGACGCCGACCTCCATGCCTGCGTCGAATCGCTCGGCCGAGTCGTGGGCATCGACACGGAGTTCATCCGCGTCCGCACCTTTTATCCCATTCCCGCTCTCTACCAGCTCGCCGGGGATGGCGGTGTTGGCCTAGTCGACGCAAGCGCCAACTCGACGTTCGGACCCTTGAAGGCACTGCTCCTGGACCCGGGGCGCACCAAGGTGATTCACGGTTGCTCGGAAGACCTGGAGGTGATGGCGACCCATCTCGATGTTCAGCCAGCGAACCTCGTCGACACCCAGCTCGCCCATGCCTTCATCGGCCCCGAGTTCTCGGCGAGCTACGCGAAGCTGGTGGAGCGCTACCTCGGTCTCAAGCTGGACAAGCACGAGACCCGGTCGGACTGGCTCCAACGTCCGCTGTCGAAGGAACAGCAGAGCTACGCCGTTGAAGACGTGGCGCATCTTAGGGCGATTTGGCAGCGGCAACGCCAGGCATTGGTCGAAGCCGGACGCCTTCAGTGGGTTCTGGAGGAAATGCAGCAGATCCTCGACGCCCCCGTGGCCACGCCGGATACTTGGTTCGAAAACATGAAAGGCGTTTGGCGGCTCGGTTGCCGAGAACGTCGCGTGTTGCGGAATTTGGTCCGATGGCGCGAACAGGAAGCACGCCGGCGGGACATACCCCGAGCCTACACCGTCCGCGACGAGCATCTAGTTGCGCTCGCCCTGCGCCCGCAATTGGCGCCCGGGGACGTGGCGGGCCTCATTCCCCGCCGTACGGCGAAGCGATACGGGAAGATCCTCGCCGCAGTTCACCGCCAGGGCCTCAAGGATCGAGATCCCATCCCGAACGTAGCCCGCCCGCTCGGTCGTCGGGATGGCGAACTCGTCAAGGTGCTTCGGGAGGCGGGCCGTCGGGCGTCGAATCGACTAGGAGTCGCACCCGAGCTGCTGGCTCGCAAACGGGATCTCGAGGCGGACGTCCGATATTTCCGAGCCCACGACCAGCTGCCACGGCGCTATCGCGAAGGTTGGCGCGGACAGATCGTTGGCGACGTTTTCGACGGCATCCTGAAGGCGGCCTTGGCGGAATAATCGGATCAGGGCTACGAAATGAAACGGTTCTGGCAACGCAAGACCCTTGACGAGATGACCCCGGAGGAGTGGGAGTCGCTGTGCGACGGGTGCGGTCGCTGTTGCGTGATCAAGCTTGCCGAAGCGCAAACCGGCGAGGTGTTTCCCACATCGGTCGTGTGCCGGCTGTTCAACCTCGACACCTGCCGCTGCACGCGATACGCGCGTCGCCACCAGCTTGTTGCCGACTGCGTGCGCTTGGATGCCGAAACGGTACACGAATACGACTGGCTACCCGATTCCTGCGCCTACCGCCGCCTAGCCCAGGGACGCGATCTAGCCTGGTGGCATCCGCTGGTTTCCGGAGATCCGCGAACCGTCATCGAAGCGGGTATCAGCGTCTACGGCAACGTAGTCCCGGAGCACGCCGTGCACCCGGATGAGTCATTGCAGGAATACGTGGTGCGCTGGGTGGACGCCACTTGACGGGGGAAGTCATCGCGTGGTGTATCGCCGCGCTAGCGGGATTGGGCCTTGCGGGGCTGCTATGCCTGGTGACCCGCCGTTGGGGTCGGTGGCGGTACTTGCCGAGCTGCCTCGTGCTGGCGCTGGCACTGACTCCGTTTCGTTTCGACGGCGAACATGAGGCGCCGGCCTTCGCGGTAGTGATCTTCCGTGCACTCCTCGAAGAGGGGTTGGATCCGGGGCCGCCGCTTCTTGCCTTGGGCGCGGTGACCTCGGCGGTGGTCGCGGTCTATCTGGTGGCGACGGGCATTCTGGCGTTGGTGGGCTCCCGGACGCGCTCGTAGGGGACCCTTGTGGTCGCCCGCATCGTCGGTTTGCCAGCACGGGACGGGACAAGCCGCCCCGACGGCAAACCCGCTCCTAGTCAGTGGAAGTTCCTCGATTTGAACTGGGGAGTGGATTCATCCCTGGACGAGAGTTCGGTGAGCTTGTGGGTCAAGTCCCGTACATGACCGGCGACCACGTGGATGACAATGCCCTCCCGTTCCACAACCCCCTTGACGGCGACTAGGCGTCCTTGCAGGAGGGGCGCTCGGAAGCGCTCGAGCACTGAATTCCAGACGACGATGTTGCAGACCCCCGTTTCGTCCTCCAAGGTCATGAACACCACGCCGGAGGCGCTGCTAGGTCGCTGGCGGCAGGTGACAAGGCCAGCGACGTGTACGAACTGCTCGTGTCGACAGGACGTGAGTTCACTTGCCGGGCGGCAGCCATCGAATTCCGCATCGTCGCGCAACAGCGCCATGGGATGCCGCCCCAGGGTGAGGCCGAGGTAGCGGTAGTCGGCAAGCATGTCATCGGCTTCGCTCGGCCCGGCGAGCGCAACGGACGTGGAATAGACCGTCGGCGCCTCTTGCCAGAGTGCGGTGGGATGATCGACGCCAGCCGCATCCCAATGCGCTTGATAGCGGTGTCCCGACAGGCTTTCCAAGGCACCGGCCCGCGCCAGGATCGTCAAGGTGCCGTCGTCGAGGCCGCTTTGTCTGTTCAAGTGGTCGATGTCACGGAACGGTTGCCCGGCCTCGATGCGCCGCGCCGCTTCTTCGCCCATGCCCTTGACCTGGCGAAGCCCAAGACGCAAAGCCGGCTGTGCATTGCGATGGTTGGGGATTGTCTTCATCGGCGGCTCGAGTCGGTAGTCCCAGCCACTCTTCTGGACATCCGCCGCCAAGACCTCGATGCCGTGCGCTGTTGCGTCGTGAATGATCTGCGAAGGCGAATAGAAGCCCATGGGTAGACTGTTCAGCAGTCCGCAGTAGAACGCCGCGGGTTCATGACGCTTCAGCCAAGCCGAGACGTAGACCAGGAGCGCGAAGCTGGCGGCGTGGGACTCCGGGAATCCGTATTCCCCGAAGCCCTTGATTTGTTCGAAGACGCGTTCGGCGAAGTCGCGGTCCAAGCCGCGTTCTAGCATGCCGGTGACGAGTTTTTCCTCGAACTGCTCAAGGCCGCCCCGACGGCGCCAAGCGGCCATGGCGCGGCGCAACTGGTCCGCCTCGCCGGCCGTGAAGCCTGCTGCCACCATGGCGAGTTCAATCACCTGTTCCTGGAAGATCGGGATGCCCAACGTGCGTTCAAGCACCTTGCGCACGGCATCGTTGGCGTAGTCGACTTCGAGGCCTTGCCGCCGTCGCAGGTAGGGATGCACCATGTTGCCCTGGATCGGTCCCGGGCGGACGATGGCGACTTCGATGACAAGATCGTAGAAGTTCGCCGGTTTCAAACGCGGCAGCATGGACATCTGGGCA
Organism: Gammaproteobacteria bacterium; assembly: GCA_009846005.1. Lineage (GTDB taxonomy): Bacteria > Pseudomonadota > Gammaproteobacteria > Pseudomonadales > Azotimanducaceae > VXYL01. The sequence goes on from VXYL01000024.1 coordinate 10,457, forward strand.
CGCGATTCGACCTGGAAGACGCCTAGGCTGTCAGCCCGCTGGAGCATGGCGTAGGTTTCGGGATCTTCGGCGGGTATCTCGTCGATGCTTGTCGGTGCGAAATCGACCTCGGGACGATGCAGTTCGCCAAGCAGTGCGAGCGTCTTGCGAATGGCGGTCAGCATTCCGAGGCCAAGCACGTCGACCTTCAAGAGGTTCAGGGCTTCAAGGTCGTCCTTGTCCCATTCGATGACCGTGCGGTCGGCCATCGCGGCATTCTCGATGGGCACCAGTTGGGCAAGCGGCCCCGCAGAGATCACGAAACCGCCCACATGCTGCGAAAGATGACGCGGAAACGTAAGTATCTCGTTGACGAGAAACAGGAACTGCCGGGCGATGCGGCTTTTTGGATCAACGCCCGCCACCTTGAGGCGCCGATCGAGTTCCGACCGGTTGTCCCACCAGGCCATGGACTTCGCCAAGAGGTCGATGAGGTCGAGGTCGAGGCCCAGTGCCTTGCCGACGTCCCGGATGGCGCTGCGCGGCCGGTAGGTGATCAGTGTTGCAGCGAGCGCGGCCCGATGCCGACCGTAGTGTTCGTAGATGTACTGGATGACTTCCTCGCGGCGTTCGTGCTCGAAGTCGACGTCGATGTCCGGGGGCTCGTTGCGCTCCTTGGAAACGAAGCGCTCGAACAAGAGATGCATGCGCGCCGGATCCACTTCCGTGATCCCAAGGCAGTAGCAGACCGCCGAGTTGGCAGCGGAACCGCGCCCCTGGCAGAGGATGCCGCGCTCCCTGGCGAAGCGGACGATGTCGTGAACCGTGAGGAAGAAGAACTCGTAGCGGAGTTCGCCGATTAGTTTGAGTTCCTTCTCGATGAGTGCCGTGACATCCGCCGGCACGCCGTGAGGCCAGCGGCTATGGGCACCGGCCTCGGTTAGCGCTCGCAGGTGTCGGGCGGGGGTCAGTCCCGCCGGCACGAGTTCCCGGGGGTACTCGTAGCGGAGTTCGTCCAGGGAGAACGCGCAGCGACCGGCAACCGACACGGTTTCTTCGAGCATCTCCGGCGGATAGATCGCGGCCAGTCCCTCAAGCGGTCGCAGGTGGCGTTCCCGGTTCTGATCGAGCCGGGTGCCCAGCTTGTCGACGGGCGTTCCGACACGAATTGCCGTCAGGACGTCGCGCAACGGCTGGCGTTCGGGAATGTGCATGCAGGCACCGTTGCTGGCGAGGACCGGGAGACCTAAACGCGAAGACAGCGTCAACACTTGCGCCGTCTTGTCCAGATCGTCACGCTCGAGAAAAAGCTCGAGTGAAATCCAAAGATTTAAGAGCAACGCTTTGAGTCGATTGCCAATAGACAACTTTTCGGCGAAGGGCACTCGACTGGGAATCCAAAGTGCCAAGCAGCCGTCGACGCTGTTGGAGAGGTCGCCAAGACACAGCGAATAGTCGCCTTTCGGTGCCCGGCGCCGAGCTAGGGTAATGAGTTCGGAAAGCTGGCCGTAGGCGCGCCGGTCGGGTGCCAGCAGGACGAGATGAATATCGCCGGACTCGCCCGGCTCGTCGGAAACGTGGAACTCGGCACCGATGATCAGCTTGATGTCGAGGTCGCGGGCGGCCAAATGTGCCTTGACCACGCCTGCCACCGAGCATTCGTCGGTGATGGCGATCGCTTGGTAGCCAAGCGCGTGGGCGGTGCGGACCAGTTCTTCGGGGTGGGATGCGCCGCGCAGGAAGCTGAAGTTGGAGATGGCGTGCAGTTCGGCAAACGCCCTTGTGGCGTCCCGTTCGGATCGGTCCATGCTGAGACAGTCTCTGTCGATCCTTGCGCGCGCGTGTTGGTCAGGAGAAGTAGCCATGAAGAAACCAACGTTCGTTTTGCTCGCGGTACAGCCAGCACTTCGCACCATGCCGGGAATAGGCGACGTAGTAGTCCCGCAGACCCCCTGAAACCGATCCGACCGCATCGCGGTCACGTCCCCACCAACCGGTTTCGATGCGCTCCGGCCCGGACACCAACTCGAAGAATCCGGCATCCACGGGTTTCGGCGGATCGAGCAGCCAAAGGGGCCGGGAATGCCCCATCGCAAGTCCGTTCCCGCTGGCGCGAACCGCCGCCCGGGCACCCGCCTGTTCGGCACGCCAAGCGCATTCCGGGCGATGGTCGTCCAAGGCGCTCAAGTCCCGAACCGCAGCGCTGCCGAGCTTGGCGGCGAGCAGGTCCACGAGCTCGGCATGGGTTGCGGAGCTCGGCTCGGTCATGCCCCAAAGGTCGGCGAGAGCGGTTGTGAACGGCGCGACGAAGTCGGCCCGCAAGGAGATGCTCATCACTTCCCCAGGCATGTCCGCGCCGTCGAGTTTCAGCCTGCTTAAGGTCAGGAACGACTGATCGTCCCGACGCGGTTGCGCGAATTCGACGGTCAGCACCACCGCCGGCCCTGTCAACGGCTTCACGGTCCAAGTCAACAGCCGGGCGCCGAACTGCCGGCGGGCGAGCCAACGCGCCAGTTCGGCAGCGAGTTTTCGCATTGGAAACAGCAGGGCGTCCTTGCCGCGCACGGGTTCGAGAAGGTGCACGCTCGACTGAAACCGTTCGTGGGGCTCGATGAATGCGCGCGGGTCCGCCTTTTGCCCGGTCAAGCGGGCGAGATAGTCGATCAACGCGGGTCCGAACCGTTTGCCGAGTTCCCGCAGAGGCAGCTTGAGAAGCTCATCGATCCGGGTGATACCCATGTTCGCCAAGCGCTCGAGGTCCCTTGGCGGAAGATCGCTGCAAGCGAGCGGCACGCCTTGGAGAGCAGTCCGAACCACCGGGAACGGGCTTGTCCCGTCCCATGTCGGCGAATCTCCCATGCCTGCGCGGGCCAGCACCAATGCAGCCAAGGGCGTGATGGCGACTGCTAGACTTTGTTCGTGTCCCAACCGTCGGCATTCGCCGGCGAGTTCGCCAGCCAGCGCTTTCAAACCGCCGAACAGGCGCAGGCTGCCCCGCACCTCCAGGAGCAAAGCGTCCGGCGGGGCAGGGCTTACCGTCGGCGTGTAGCGATAGGCCATCTCGGCGAGTCTTCCCAAGCGTTCCCGTTCCGCCGCCGGGTCGCGGTTGAAGTGGTTGAGCTCCGGCCGAATGCTGTTCGCCGTCGCCAGCGTGCTGCCGAGAACGATCTCGGCCTGCCGGGCCTGTTCGTTGACTTGCACGACCCGGTTGTCCGCCACCAAAACCGCCGCTCCGGTCGCATCGCCGTCAAGCGTGTCGAGGCGTTCTTCAAGGCCAAGCCTCGGAAAATGCAGCGCTAGCCAGAGCATGATCCGTCCATCGTCTCGCGCGAGTTCAACGAGCGCGTTCCGATGTCCGCGAAGTCGAGTTCGATGCCCGAAAGCGGCCAGCCACCGCGCCGTTTGACGACATCCAGTCGCAAGCCGTCGCGGCGGCGCACCGAGCGCGAGACGCGGTGCGGCCACAAGCGTAGACGAAGTTCGGCGGGGGAGGCGTTGCCGGCGGCAGTCGTGGATCGGAATAGGCCTGCCCATGTTCTTCCCTGGCGTGCGGCAAACTGCAGACGCCGAATCTCGGCGAACTTCAGCTCATGTTCGGCCGGCCAGGCAAGCAAGGCACTGCAGGCTCCGATCTTCAGAACCTGTTCTAACGTCCAGAGCGCATCGGCGTGGCTGTCCGGATAGACCAGCAGCATCTTGGAAACATCGATGCCGAGGGAAGCCAGCGCAGGCGCAAAGGGCACGAAGGGCGGAGCGACCCAGGCAATCAGGCGCTCTTCGGTCGTCGAAAGAGACGCCAGTGCGGGGGCAAGAAGGGTCAACTCCCCGATTCCGGGATCGTCCAGGAGCAGTTCGGTCAGGCCCGCCCGCGGCCAGCCGTGGTCGAACAGCACGTCATCGAGCGCCGGAAAGCCGGTTTCGATACCGTCGGAGCTGATGCCAGCGGCCGGTAGCCCGGGCAGTTCACTGGCCCGCCACAGGTTCGGCAATGTGCGGGTGATCGGACCCTCGATGTCGGGAATCTCCAACACGGGATGCTGTTCTTATATACAGGGATTGCCGAGGATAGCTGTGCTTTCGTACAGTATCAAGCGCTCCACAAGCCCGCCGAGAAACAAGGTAAAGTAGCCCCTTTGTCCGTAAGAGCGCTCTCGCGCAGGACACGACCGTAGGGGACGGGCTTGTCCCGTCCCGCGCCGAAGCAGCCGCCTTTCTCGAGGGTGATCGTTGCCATGGCGAGAGGGTTGCCTGTGTGAGCGGCAACCGCGCCTCAGGGGCAAACGAAGAAGGGGCGGGGTTAGAGGAAGACAGACCGAAACGGAAGACTTGATGATTTTCGACAGTACAGACACCTACATCTCCACCGACGAGCTATCCATGGCCGTGGATGCCGCGGTGAAGCTTGAGCGACCGCTCCTGGTCAAGGGCGAGCCCGGTACCGGCAAGACCCTGCTCGCCGAGGAGATCGCCAAGACCTTGGATCTGCACCTCATCACCTGGCACATCAAGTCTCAGACCAAGGCCTTGCAGGGTCTCTACGAATACGACGCCGTATCGCGCCTGCGCGACTCGCAACTCGGCGACGACCGCGTCGGGGACATCAAGAACTACATCAAGAAGGGCAAGCTCTGGGAAGCGTTCGAGTCCGAAGACCGGGTCGTTCTACTCATTGACGAGATCGACAAGGCGGACATCGAGTTTCCCAACGATCTCCTCCAGGAACTCGATCGGATGGAGTTCTACATCTACGAACTGAACGAGACCATCGTCGCGAAACAGCGTCCCATCGTGGTCATCACCTCGAACAACGAGAAGGAGCTGCCCGACGCCTTCCTGCGGCGCTGCTTTTTCCACTACATCAACTTCCCGGACCGCGAGACGATGGAGCAAATCGTCGAAGTCCACTTCCCGAGCATCAAGCAGCATCTCGTCAAGGAGGCGATGGAGATCTTCTTCGACGTGCGCAAGGTTCCGGGGTTGAAGAAGAAGCCGTCCACCTCCGAGCTCATCGACTGGCTGAAGCTTCTGATGGCGGACGACATCCCCGACGAAATACTGACCAATCGCGACACCACCAAGGCGATCCCGCCGCTCTACGGCGCGCTCGTGAAGAACGAGCAGGATGTCCATCTCCTGGAACGGCTGGCCTTCATGAACCGGCGCGACCAGCGCGGGTGAGGGCGATGGAAGCGCCCCGTAGGGGAAGGGCTTGTCCCGTCCCGGCGCGCCCTGCGGGCGCGATCGAGAATGCTGCCGCATTCTCGTATCCCCGGATCACTGCCGTGCGGATCCCGGCGGGCGACCACAAGGGCTTCGCGACCGAGGGACGCACCCGGTGCTGATCAACTTCTTCCTGACCCTGCGCCGCTACAAGGTGCCCGTCACGATCCGCGAACTCATGGATCTCATCGCCGCACTGGATAAGCGCGTGGTGTACAGCAACGTCGACGACTTCTACCTGCTGTCGCGCACCGCCATGGTCAAGGACGAGGCGAACTACGACAAGTTCGACCGCGCCTTCGGTGCCTACTTCAAGGGTCTCGAGGATCTGCACGGCCTTCTGGAGTCGCTCATCCCGGACGAATGGCTGCGCCGGGAGTTCGAGCGGGCGTTGACGCCCGAGGAGTTGGAAAGAATCAAGTCCCTCGGCGGCTTGGAGAAGCTCATCGAGGCGTTTCGCAAGGCCCGCGAGAAAGCCGAAGCGGAGAACGGCGAGGACCAGGACGGCCAGGAAGGCAATGCGGATCGTCCCGGCAGTGGTGGCCCGGGTGGACCGGGCAGGGGCAAGAAGAAGAAGGCCAAGAAGGTCTGGGATCAGCGTCAGTACAAGAATCTCGACGACTCGGTGGAGATCGGCACCCGCAACATCAAGATGGCGCTGCGGCGGCTACGCAAATTCGCGCGAACCGGCGAAGAGGACGAGCTGGACATGGACGGAACCGTCCGCTCCACCGCCGACAACGGCGGCTTGCTGGACATCCAGATGCGCCCGCTGCGCCGCAATACCGTCAAGGTCCTGTTGCTGCTCGACATCGGCGGTTCGATGGATGCCCATGTCAAGATCTGCGAGGAACTGTTCTCCGCAACGCGGACGGAGTTCAAATACATGGAGACCTACTACTTCCACAACTTCATCTACGAGTCGGTGTGGAAGGACAACCGTCGCCGTATGAACGAGCGGATTCCCACCTGGCAACTGCTCAACAAGTACGCCCGGGACTACAAGGTCGTGTTCGTGGGCGATGCCACGATGGCGCCCTACGAGATCACCCACGCCGGGGGCAGCGTCGAGCATTGGAACGACGAGCCCGGTGCACTGTGGATGAATCGCTTCACGGATTCCTACGACAAGCTGGTTTGGATCAACCCGACCCCCCGCGAGACCTGGGACTACTCCACGTCGGTTGCCATGACCCGGGAACTGGTGGACGACCAGATGTACCCGCTGACGATCAGCGGACTCGAAGGCGGCATGGGGTACCTCTCGAAGTAGGGGCGGGGCTTGTCCCCGCCCGAGCGGCGCTGACGCGCGCAAGGGTGCTCCCGCCCGCACAGGTCCGCCACGTGACCCCGGTCGAGTCGCGTCAAGCGCCATGCGACTGCACAAACCGAATGCCCTGCGCCATTCCCAGAAGAACGCGTTACGGCGGCATCACAGTAGTTTCCGGTTGTGCGAAGAGGCAGATTGATTAGGTCCATCTGTCCGCGTGTTTTCCATCAGAATAGTCGAATAACTCGCGTTATGCGACGTTAGCACCACCGTTTCTCGTATTGCAAGCGCTTTCTGCAACTTTCTTCTAGTCCGTTTGATCGGCACCGTCGCGCAGCCGCGCCACCGCGCCCCGGGACGCCTCCTGGTTGCGCACGTAGTAGGCCGGCATCGAGAACGACTTCCAGCGCCCCTCCCGCTGCATCTCGGCCACCGACGCGTTGCGCTCCGCCAGCGACAGCGCGGCGCCGACGCGCAGCGAGTGCCCCGACACGCGCCGCGTGATGCCGGCCTGCTTCGCCCGGCGCTTGATGACGCCGCAGATCGCCGCAGGCCCGAGCCGGGTCTCCCCGGTGCGGCCGGGCACGGGGCGGAACAGCGGCCCGGACTCGATCCCGGCGGTGTCCATCCATTCCCGCAGCCGCGCCGCCGCCGCACGGGTAACGTAGCCCACCGCGCCGTCGCCGTGCTGGTCCGTTTTACTGCGGCGGATCTCGATGAGCGCCGAGCCGTTGGCCTGGAACGACACGTCGTCGGCGTCCAGCGCCGACGCCTCGCAGATGCGCAGCAGCGCGCTGGACATCACGCCGATGAGCGCCGCGTCGCGGATCCCGCGGGGATGGTCGTCGGCCTCGGCGCGTGTGCACATCCGGTCGGCGTCCTCCCAGCGCAGCGGGCCGGCCTGGCCGCGTCCCCGCCCGGTGCCCTCGCGTCGGAACCGCTCCAGCCGCCGCGCCGCCAGGTCGCCCGCGGGCGGCTCGGCGATTTCGTATCCGGCCCGGGCCAGCTCCAGGGCGGCGGACTTGACGGCGGCCAACGTGGTCACGCCGCTTTGGGGCGCGAGGCCGTTGTCGTACATCACGCCGAGGTACTCCGCTAGCAGGCGGTCGGTGGGAGGCCGTCCGTCGAGCCACGACCCGTAGCGCCGGAGCTCGCCGGCGTACGCCCTGCGGGTGTTCTCGCACGGCAGCTCGTCGAACCGGCGGACCGCCAGGTCGACGTCCAGATACGGCAGGACCTTATCCGGCGCCGCCTCGGCCACCGGCACCGCCTCGGCCTCCGTGGGCCGGTCGGCTTCGCGCGTTCGGATCGCTTCGGCAAGGACGAAGACTAGGACGACCGGGCGTTTAGGGCGTTCGGCGGGTGCGGCGGCTTCGGGCATGCGGTGCAGGCGTCGGGACATGGCTCTCATCGGGGTCTCTCCACTTCGGTGCTTCGGATAACGCGAGTTAACCACGGCCTCGCGGCCATGCAACGGAGGGCCCAACAGGTGAGACGACTGACGATGGCTGCCGCCGCAGTGGTCGGCGCGATAGGAGGCGG
>VXYL01000084.1 GCA_009846005.1 Gammaproteobacteria bacterium
CCTCCCCGGTTGCCGCCCGCGACGGTCGCGTGTCTCGCGCTGTACCATGGCGGACCGGGCCGTCTGGCCGTTGGGTCCGGCAGCCGTTGGCGCGGGGCTGGGGGAAGTACGGCGCGACGGTTGTCGTCGCGGCGCAGGGAGACGGCACGGAAGAGGCGGTCTTCGCCGCCAAGCTGCCCGCGGCTGGCCGCTGGCGGCTGCACTACCACGTGCCGAGCGACCGGGCAGCGGGCGTAGACCATACCTACGGACGCCTTCGATGGGCCGGCCTGCGGCAACTGACCGCGTTCGAGACGGGCTTCCGACTTGAAAAGACCGGGACCTACCGCATGCGTCTCATGGCCGGGACGGACGAGTTCGACATCGCCTTTGACGCCGGCAAGGCGGGGTACGGCTGGCACGTGCTCGGCGATTTCGACCTCAAGGCCGGCGTCGCCGAGTTGGCGGTCTCCAGCCGCAGCGACGCGGGTGACTACGTCGTCGCCGACGCCGCCTGGTGGGAGCCGCGCCGGGCAGAGCACGCGACAACGAAACGAGACAAAGGATGAGACGGAAATGAGCAGAACCCTTTTGCCGCTATGCCTTGCTGCGGCGTTGGGCGTATCCGCCGCCGGCGCCGAAAGCTCTGACGCGACGGCGATCCGAGAGAAGCTGGTGACCCGGCTGCCTGGCTTTTTGATCGGCGCCGTGACGCCCACCGCGGTCCCCGGGGTGTACGCCGTCGAGACGGACAATGGCGAGATGCGCAAGACGCCGCACGTCGTAGATGGCGGTTCACACGTGATCGCCGGCGACTTGTACGCCCTTGCCCCAGGCGGTCCGGTCAACCGCACCGAGGTGCGCCGGGAGAGTCGCCGACGCGAACTGCTGGGCGCACTCGACCCAGCGCGCGCCATCGTATTCCCAGCAACGGGAGCGCGGCGGACTGTATTTGCATGTGTTCACCGACGTCGACTGCCCACACTGCCGGGCGTTCCACGCGGACGTTACGGCGCTGAACTGTCTCGGGATCGAGGTGCGCTACCTCGCGTTCGCCCGGGGCGGTCCCGAGTCGGCGACCGCAGCGCGCATGGCGTCGGCTTGGTGTGCGGGGGATCCCGGCGCGGCGCTCGCCGCGTTGAAACGCGACGAAACCATCGCGGCGGCGTCCTGCGACGACCCGGTGGCGGCGCAATTCGAACTTGGTCGCCAAGTCGGTGTCGAAGGCACGCCGACTTCGGTCACCGATTCCGGCAGGCTGATCCACGGGCATCTGGCGCCCTCCGAAATGGCCGTACGGCTGGGCCTCGAACCGCTCGGCGAAACGCACTAGGGCACCAGGGACGTCCCGGGGGATTCGGAGGATTTCGGACACACGCGATCGCCTTCCGCGTCATTTCCTAGGGCGGCGAAGTTCGTGCAGCGCCATCGCCGAGCGCAGCTCTTCCTCTCTGGCGTCTACGCGTGCCCGTCGCTTCGCCGTGAACTCTCGCGTGAACTTCCTGAAGTCGTTGCGTCCACTCATGCTAGCAACCCCTCCGCTCTAAACGCGTCCATTCTCATCGCGAGCTACCGGTTGGCGGTCGCGCGGTATTCGAGGACTCGTTGCCGTGCGAAAGACGGCAAACTCTCGAATGTATCCTCATGGACGGCATCGAGGACTTCCACCGGTACGCGATAGTAGACCTCCGGCGCCATCTTCCACCCGCGTTCATAGGGGAAGTTGTCGAAGTATGTCGACGTGAGATGCGAGTAGTCAGGGTTGATCAAATCGGTGACATCCTTGTCAGCCCACAGTGCCCTCAGCTTCGTTTGCACGACGCGCCCGTTGAGCTTGTGAAGAGATCTATGAAGATAGTCGAACTGCTCGATGACGATGTTGCCCTTGTCGAAGTCAGTGATGTGTCTCACGAACCAGTTCCGCGCTTCGTCCAATTCAGAAGCGGACCCGCCGAACTGGTAGCGCCCCTCGCCGTGGTGCTTCAGGGGTATCAATAACCGGGATTCGATCTGGCCGTACTTCGGCCTGACGGCAAATATCGCGGTGATCGTGGCGAAACAGCACCGGCCGCTCGGCCTGGAACACGAAACTCAACTCCGCCGGGAGGCGGTCGACGTGTTCCGCGATGCCTCGCCCATGCCTCGCGTCCAGACTCACCTCGGCACTGAACACGAACCAGGTCAACGGGGGCAATCGGAACTCCTCCGCCATCGTGGACGTAGCAGACAACCAAGACAGGGATACGATCATCGTGGCTAAAGTGGTCTTGTACACAGCCGCCTCCCAACACCAAGCGACTCGACGTTTAGCAAATCGGCAACCGGCATGTCAAAGCAGGAGCGTCAGCGGCTCTGGCCGGACTTCAGCCAGGCGTTTATCGGTCGTGTTCGCCTCTCGGACCGCAACGTAACGCCAGCGTCGATCAGACCCGGCGTGTCGACGCGACCGACGCCGCCGTCTGCTGCCGGACATGCCCCGCACTGACACCGCCGCGCGCGGGCTTGTAGACTCCCACCGATAGCCTGAGCGGGGTCCACGGCATGGTCGACGCGACGAGCGCGGCGCGGTGCGCACGCCTCCGGGCGCGGCGAGGCGCCGTCGGCACCGCCTGGATGGTCCGGAACGGACGGCCATGAGGGGACCGGTGGTCGCGCTTTCCCGGCGCCTGTTCGGCGCGGTGCGGGATCTCGCGCCAATCATCGTCGTGATCGCCTTCTTCCAGATCGTCGTCCTGCAGCAGCCGTTCCCGAACCTCGGCAGCGTGCTCGTCGGGCTTGTGTGCGTGGTCCTCGGGCTGACGCTGTTCATCCAGGGCCTCGAGACGGGCCTCTTCCCGCTCGGCGAGGCCATCGCCCACGCCTTCGCGCGCAAGGGCAGCGTCGCGGCACTGCTCGCATTCGGGTTCTGCCTCGGGTTCGGCACCACGGTCGCGGAGCCGGCGCTGATCGCAATCGCCGCGGAGGCCGCGGACGTGGCCTCAGGGGCCGGCGTCGTCGCGGACGACGACGCGGCCAGAGAAGCCTACGCCTTCAACCTGCGCATGGTCGTCGCCCTGGCGGTAGGGACGGCGATCACGCTCGGCGTGCTGCGGATACTCAAGGGCTGGCCCATCCACGTGCTGATCATTGGGGGCTACCTCCTGGTCACGGCGATGACCGCGTTCGCACCGGACGAGATCGTCGGCGTGGCCTACGACTCCGGCGGGGTGGCCACCAGCACCATCACCGTGCCCCTCGTCACCGCGCTCGGGGTCGGGCTCGCGACCTCCCTCAACGGCCGCAACCCGATGGTGGACGGGTTCGGGCTGATCGCCTTCGCTTGCCTCACGCCCATGATCTTCGTGCTCGGCTACGGCATGGTGGTGTAGAGTCGTGGAGTTTCTCGCCGGCCTTGTCGACACGGCGCTCGGGACCGCGGTCGACGTCCTGCCCATCGCCGTGATCCTCGTCGTGTTCCAAGTGGCGGTGCTGAGGCGCCGGGTCCCCAACCTCGGACGCATCCTTTCCGGTTTCGCCGCGGTGCTGCTCGGCCTCACGCTGTTTCTGATCGGTCTCGAGCAAGCCCTGTTCCCCATCGGGGAGACTATGGCGCGCCAGCTCGCCGCCCCTGAAGCAGCGGCAGCGGGAACGGCGCAGGTCGACTGGCGCGACTACATGCTCGTCTACGCCTTCGCCGCCGCGATCGGGTTCGCCACCACCATCGCGGAGCCGCCGCTGATCGCGGTGGCGCTGAAGGCGGAGGAGGCGTCGGGCGGGTTGATCGGCTCCTGGGGGCTGCGCATCGCGGTGGCCGTCGGGGTGGCCGTTGGCGTGTCGCTCGGCGCGTTCCGCATCGTCACGGGCACGCCCCTGTCGTGGTACATCATCGCGGCGTACGTGGTGGTCATCGCCCAGACGTTCCGCTCGAGCCGGTCGATCGTGCCTCTCGCCTACGACAGCGGCGGCGTGACGACGTCGACGGTCACGGTGCCGGTGGTGGCGGCCCTCGGTCTCGGCCTGGCCGCCAACGTGCCCGGCCGCAACCCGCTCGTCGACGGGTTCGGGCTCATTGCGTTCGCGAGCGTGTTCCCTATCATGTCGGTACTCGGCTACAGCATGGCGACGTCGTGGCTGAACCGCTTGCGGCGGGCCAGACGTTCCAGGGAGGAGGCGACATGACCCTGAAACTGATCGTCGCGCTGGTCGACGACGCGCGCACCGACGCGGTCATCGAAGCGGCCCGGGCCGCCGGGGCAACCGGCGCCACGATCGTCACCGGCGTACGCGGCGAGGGACTGATCCCCCAGAAGACGTTCCTCGGGCTCGACCTCTGGGAATCCCGCAACGTCATTCTCTTCCTCGTCTCTGCAGCGCGCGCCGAGGAGATCCTCGCGAGTATCGGCCGCGAAGGCCGGTTCGACACCGAGCCCGGCACCGGAGTCGCCTTCCAGGTGGATGTGGAGCGCGCGATCGGGCTGCGTACCCAGCTGCCCACCATCATGGGGACGGAGGCACAGGCCTGATTCCCGCCCGCTTGACGGCACGGATACCGGAGCGGAATAGTCGGAATCGGGTCGACCGCGCCAACTTGGGTGGCGGTCGCCTCGACGTTGACCCTAGGACTCTCGATCCGTCGAAGAGAGTTCCGGCAGCGACCAAACGGCTTGTGTCCGAGATTCCCCTACCGCCCTGTAGGATCGAAATCGCGCGTGCCCGAGAGTGCTCTTTTTCCATTCCCGGTGCCATAAACTACAGTTCAGAATGTCCGCCTAACTAAGGAAGTCCCTCATTGTCCCTATCAGGAGGGGATGAATCCTGTGTGCTTAGCGCGCGTATGCGGACACGCAACCTCTGCCATGGAACCAGCTTGAGGAACTCCCAGACGCCAGCTAAGACTACGGGCGCTAGGCATAACGTTGCAAAGACCTTGCCGTAGTCCATGTCACATCAGTCGCAGATCCATGTCTGAGCACTGATTGTAACGCCCTCCACCGCAAGGCAAGCCCCTTGAGTTTCTTGGACTTAGCCCAAGCGCCGCACGCCAGCAAGCCGCCCTCTGCAGCGGCCATGTGCTGATTGTCGGAAAAGTCAAACACGTACCCCGAGGATCCGGTCGGTCCGGCGGCCAAGGTAGCGGTAAATGGCAAGGCGCTCCTATTCTTCCGGCGACCTGGCCGTGGAGTCCGACCGATAACGCAGCCGAACCGTGTAGACATCGTCGCCGGTGAGAACGCCACCGCGTCCGAACAGGCGTCCGTGCTGCCAGTTCGACAGGCCGAGTTCGGGTTTGCCCAGTGCGAACTGACCGTCCACCCAGCGGGTGTGGTCGTCGCCTACGAACGGCGAGTCCAAGGCGTTGAAGAAGCGCTCGTGCTCGGCGGCTTCGTTCGACAGTAGGGTTCCGACGAGGCGCGGGCTCAGGTCGTTGAACAAACTCACCGCCTCCTCTAGGGAGTCCACGCCGACAATGCTGACTTCGGGCGTTTCCTCCCATTCCCACTCGGCACCTAAGTCCGCTGTGGCGATGGTCTCCGCCTGAGGTTCGCGCACCGGGCCCTCCGCACGAACCACGTCGACCTCGTCCGTGAACATGGAATCGGGTATCAGTCGTTCGCTGGCTTCCGCGATATGCACCTTGAACGCAGCGCCCCTTGCTTCTCCCGCGCGGCGCAAACCCCGGAGTACGGCGGCGGCCAGCCGTGCCACACCCGGCCCGTTCACGAGGCAGCAGGTGTTCAGCGTGTTGCAGACCTTACGGTCCAGGGAGCGGAACACCGCCTCTTCCACGGCATCTTCGTCGACGTTCTGCGAAACCACCATCCAAGCACCGCCCGTACCATGCAGGCTGACCGGCGTGCCCGCACTGCGGGCGAGTGACCCCAACGCGGCGACGGCCGGGCCGGAGCCGCGGGCCACCGCGAGCGACAACCGGCGATCCAGGAACAGGGCCCAACCGGCGGCATGCGCCGAACTGTCCACCAGCGAGACGGCTCCGGCAGGGAGCCCGGCCTTCGCAAGCGCCGGTGCGATGGCCAGCGCCATGATCGTCCGGGCGGTGGCCAGCGCATCGCTGCCGATCCGGAACACGACCGTGTTGCCGCCGCGCAACACCCCGCAGGCGTCGGCCAGTACGTTGGGTCGACCTTCGAATACGAAGGCGACCACACCGAGCGCAGCGCCCACCAAATCGACCTCGAAGCCATCGCGGCGCACCGTGTCGAGCACGGCACCCCGGCGTGAGGGCATCGAGGCCCACCCGCGCAGGCCCTCGATCATCTTTTCGCGCATGGACTCCGACACGCCAAGGCGCGTGGTCGACCGGCCGCGTCGCCGCGCGTTCTCCACATCACCGGCGTTGACCGCCGTCACCTCGTTCCAGATGCGGTCGTCCGCCAACGCGTTGGCGGCGTGGTCGTAGAAAGCGATGATCGCTTGGTCGGAGACGCCAGCCATCTCCGAGAAGGCAGCTGCGGCGGCATCCGCCGCAACAGTCGCGGTGCGGTGTTCGGCAGCCGGAATGTGAAGCAGCCCGGCTTGGGAGTCGGCAACCAAACGGTCCCCCGGCCGAAAAGCCGCCGCCAAATCACTGTCCACGGTGAACGCCTGGCCATCCGCAGCGAGAATCTTCGTGCCTTGCTTCAACTCGTCCATTTGTCTTGGACAGCCCCGGACCCAAGGCTCCGCATTCTACGGTGCTAGCACCACCATTGTGGGCGTCTTGCTCTCCGAACTCTCACAACGGTCGGTCGCGTCAACCGCCTGTCGCGGGCTTGAGACGCACGATTCGACCACCAGTTTGGTGCTCGAGCAGGAGGTAGATCCAACCGCGGTCGTCGACGTCGACGTCCCGAATCCGCGCGAGATCCTTAAGGAGAAGCTCCTCCCCGGCGACGCGACCGTCCTCGACCTCGAGGCGAACGAGATCGGACGCCTTTAGCGATCCGATCAGTAAATCCCCTTGCCACTCCGGGAAGGCCGCACCGTCGTAAACCACAAGGTTCGACACGGCAATCGACGGCGCCCATGCTTTTGCCGGGCGCTCCGTGTCCTCGAGTTCGATCTCACTCTCGGCACGTCCCCACGCTACCTCAGTACCGTCATAGTTCAGCCCGGCCGAAAAGAGTGGCCACCCGTAATTTCGGCCTGGCAGCAATCGATTGAGCTCGTCACCGCCCCGCGGTCCATGTTCGGTGTTCCATGCATTGCCGGTCTCGGGATCGTATGCGAGCCCCTGCGGGGCCCGGTGACCGTAGGTCCAGATCGTGCTCAACGCACCGGGCACGCCAACGAACGGGTTGTCGGCTGGGACCCGCCCGTCGTCGTGCAAGCGATGCGTCTTGCCGTATGCGGTGCCAAGATCCTGAATGCCGTCCATGCTGCGCATGCCGGCGGTGATGAACACATAGCCGTTGTCATCGAATGCGATCCGGCCACCCGTGACGGCATCGCCCCAGGTGCTGGCATCGTAAGTTGGTGCCTGCCAGATCTTTTCCTCGTCGACCCAGCGGCCATCCCGGATACGCCCGCGCACGAGTACGTTGCGCGAGGTGAGAGGATTCTGTTCGCTTGCATCCACGCTTCCACATGCGCTACAGCGTTCCGTGTAGTGAAGATAGAGCCACCGGTTCTCGGCGAATTCCGGATGCAGCGCCACATCCAGAATCCAACCGGCACCGCGTTTGGCATCACCCGCTTCTATCGGGTCGGGGACATCCAGATCGGTACGCGGTGTGCCTGTCACGTAGTCCGAGATCCCGCCCGCAGGCGACACGATCCGCATGCCAGGCGTAGTCTCCGTCACGAGGATCGATCCGTCCGGTCGCACGGCAATCGAGTAGGGTTTCGGGTACGCAGCCCCCTGCCCGCCCAAGCCTTCCGCGACAAGCTCAATTGTCACGGTATGCGATTGCGTAGCCACAGGCCGCGACGGGAGCGTCCACTCGCGGCCGTCCGGGATGTACTGTGCCATGAGGTGGTCGACCGCAAGGCCCGTGCGATGTTCGGCGATCAATAGTGCCAACGCCTTGATTGCCTGGTCGTCAAGCGCGTCCGCCCAAGCCGGCATTCCCTTCGCTGGATTGCCATTGGCGATACTGGCACCAATCGCATCGATCGAATCGCCGCCGGCAAGTTCGCGACCGACGAGTGCAACCCCTTGCGCCGCACCCTCAAACCCGTCGCCGTGGCACACTGCGCAGTGCTCGGTATAGATAGAGCGACTGGGCTCCGCCGCGTGAGCGGGCGCGACAGTTAGCAGAAGCACCGTCAAGGCGCCACGTGTGTTTACGATCTCGATGAGTCCGTCCGCGGCGGGGCCCGTCAGTTGGGCTCGCCGTGCTCCTCGATCCATTTCGCCTCGAGCACGCGGGCGCCGCGAAGCGTGTTGACCATCGAGTAGTTGCCCTCGTGGCAGGCGTACTCGTAAAGCCGCTTGTCGCTCTTGGGCCAGGGGAACTCGCCCGTGTAAGGTGCGACGTGGTCCGGATCGTGCACGGTGAAGTTATAGAGCAGGCCGGCGCCGTCGAGGGGGCTGAAGCGTTCGACGACGCGGAGCCCCTCGCGCGGCACGCCCCGCGCACCGAGGAAATTCGTCGTCTCGACTAGCAGCGTGTCGCCCTCCCACCAGCCGATGGAATCACCCCCGAGGGACATCATGTCAGGCGGGAGATGCTCGGAGTCGATGCGGACGATGCGCGGCCAGTGCATCCACTCGATCAGGATCAGAACGTGGTCTTCGGATTGAACGATGGTTTTCATGTTGTTGTAGACGGTCGGCTGAATCGGCACCGTTACCTCGCCGAAATACATGCAGCGGTCGCGCAGCGTCATCCCTTCCGGATTGTCGTAGGGATCGCCGCCTTCGGCGAGCCACCAGGCTTCGCCAGGGTATTTGCGCGGCCACGGATTGCGCAACGTGGCGCGCCGCGCTTTGCCGGCATCCGAGACCGCGGGCTTCTGTCCGTTGGGAGGATCGATCAGAATCGAGGTGGGGTATTTGCCGTCGATCTTGAATAGATTGCAAAACTGGCCGCCGCAGTCGAACCAGAAGAGGTCGTGGCTGCCGATCCTGTAGGGCGCATCCGGCGGCGGCCCATCGACGCCGCGATCGCGCGCCTCGCCCGTAAGGGCCTCGGGGGCGTCACGGTCGGGGTCACTTCCCGCCAGGCCTTTGACGACCAAGTCGTGCACCCTCTTCTCGCGCTCGCGCACCTCTTCCTCGGTGAAGAACAGCCTGTCGGCAAGCCGTGGATCCCGCGAGTACGGCGTTAGCGTGGTAACGTCGTAGGTACCGGAAAAATCGGGCTTGCCGGTGGCGGTCCTGGGAAAACCGTCCGCCGCCGTGTCGGAGACGGCCGCCCCGGACGGTGCCGGTTGCGCGTCGGCGCACGAAGTGGACTCCTGCCCGCTGCATCCCGCCACACCCAGGGCGAAGAGCAGCGTGATCGTGCTCGCGCGGATGACCAGTGGACTGTTCATGGTGATACCGCCCATGTCGGCGCTTCGTCGCGGCGTGACGAGCGGCCGGACGCTCTACCGGTACGCACGATTGGATCCTAGCTGTTTCCGGGTTGCGGCCGTTGGGCAAAACATCGATGCCGTGCTTCTTGGTATGGACGAATTGCAACCTTCATGATCACAACTCCGCCCGCACAATCAGTCCGAATTGCCGCGGTTCTGTCAGGGTTCCCCCGGAAACAACACGACTCCTGCCAAGAACCGCGTTCACATAGAATTCAACCAGACCGATCTCATCGAGCACATTCTGAACATAGAAGGTCACATTCCACTTCTCTTGCGGAGAAGTCCAGGCTGCACGTAAATCGAATCGGCCATAGGACGGTATCACGTAGTCCGGCCAGTTGCCCCAATCCGGGAAGCGCTCTGAAGTGTGGCTGTAGGTGCCGAGAAGCTGCAGCGTGCCCAGTGGATTGGATACTCTTTTGAGGTTCTGCACGTCCATCGCATAGGCCAGTGTCAGTGCCCACTTGTGATTCGGCTGCTGGGGCAGCTGGTTGCCCGATACGTCGTTCGGCCGGATCCAGAAGCAGGATGGGGCGCCATCGATATCGTAGTCACCGTTGGCAGCCACCCACTCCGGCGTACAGACCCGCTGACCCCCCCAGGGACTGGCGGGGTTCAGGTCGAGCCGGGGGAACGGGATGGTGGATACGGTCCGGGAGCTGGCCGGCGTCGATGGGATGACCATCCGATGGGTTCCCAGCTCCGAATCGGTGTAGGCATAGTAGCCGCTGATTCGCCATCGCTCAGCCAGATACCAGCTCAAATTGATTTCAGCTCCCCAGATTTTGGTGCCCTCAACGTTGGCGGTGAACTGCGTTACCGGCGTGGTCGCCTGCGGTGAGAACGGGAAATCCAGCGGCAGTTCCTGCGCACCGTTGATCTGGTAGCCGTCGTAATCGATGTAAAAGGCCGCGGTGGTCACCTGAAGCCTGTCATCAAGCAGCAGTCCCTTGAACCCCAGCTCATAATTGACGAGCGTCTCTTCTGCAACGGTCTTGAGCACTTCCCGCGTACAGCACCCCTGATTGGGCGCGCCGGGACGGTAACCGGTGGAAATCCGGCCATAGAGCAGATCATCTCCCGCAGTGGTGTATTCCAGGCCGATGTTCCAGATCCAGGCGTCCCAGGTGCCCACCGGAACGTAGGCGGGATTGTCTTTGTTGGACAAAACCGTGTCCGAAAACAGCCATGTCGGTATGCCGAAAATCAGGAAGTTCGTTTGGAATCCAAGGCGGGTGTTCTCCTTCTCGTCTTCGGTGTAACGAAGGCCGCCGGACAGGCGGAGGTTCTCGGCGACACGCCAGTCGGCGTGCAAGAAACCCGCTCTCGTTTCGGCGCGCGCAAATGATATGGACCGGGTGTCCTCCCCCACTTCCGGGAAGATGGTGCCGCAGCCTGTCTCCGAAACGATCTCTCCCGGGCGTCCCCATCCGAGAATGGCCGAAAGAAACCCCTGATAGTCCTCGCAAGTAGCCACCGGAAAGAAGCCGAAAATGGGCGAAGCGGCCTGGATGTAGGGAAGCGGGTCTTCCCCCCGCCACCTCTGATCCCCACCGAAATCAAATGCATTTACAAAGGAGTCCGTTGCACTTTCGTAGAAGTAGACCCCAGCAATAAAGTTCACCGGACCATCGAAATCGGTAAACAACTGCAGCTCGTGAGACTTCTCTTCCGCGCTCCAAACGGACCTCTGCTCAGCATCCGAATACCGCACATCCAGGCAGTCCGCCGCACCCAGGGTATCGATACAGTCCTGCGGTATCAAACCACCAAAGAAGCTTAAGAGCCCCTGGTCGTTACCGTACCGGTTGGTACCGTCGTCGTCCCGGCTGGCGACGGTCCGGAACACACTGTCGGAACCGGTGTATCGCAACATTAAGGTGTCGGTCAGATGCCAGTCCGCGGTCCAGTTCAAGGCTTCACGGGTATTGTCCTTCACACCCGGCCGGTTGGAGTTGATGACATTCTGCAGGTCGTCGCAGATATAAAAGCCGCCTGCCGAGATGTCCGGGTCGTTGGGGCCGCCACCACCGGTAAAGACCAGGCCCGGGCACTTCGCCACCGACGGTATAGGCTCAAAATACTTGTAGTAATTGCCGCTTCTTCGATCGTCGCGGGGGCGGCCGACGAGGTACAACATGCCGCGAGGCGATCCGGTGTCCTCATAGTCGGTGTAGCCGACATTGACGTCGAAACGGTCGGTCTTGAACCGCAGCTGAGCATTCAACGACAGTTCATCGGGCTTATCCCAATCTCCCCCGAGACCGATGTTCTCCTGTGCGCCGTCACCGCTGAAGTCGCTGGCCCTCACCCGGAAGAATAGGCTATCGGTGATCGGCCCGCCGCCCGCGACACTTAGACGCTGAGTGTATTGGTCTGTTAGCTCTATGAGGGCAGTGGCATCCCATTGATCGGTCGGCTTCCTGGTGAAATAGCTGATCGAACCGGCGATCGAGTTTCTTCCGTGGAGCGTTCCCTGGGGCCCCCGGGCAACCTCCACGCGCTCCACGTCGAACAGGTTGGCTGCAGCGCCACTGGTGCTCAAGGTGTAGACGCCGTCAACATAGTTGGCAACTGCCAGGTCGGCGTGGGTTTCACCGAATTTTTGCGTGCCGATGCCGCGTATGACGATGCCAAGGCCCACGGTTTCAGCCTGGTTCCCGATCTGCAAACCGGGGGTAAGCTGCTCAAGGTCGTCGTTGTTGGTTATCCCCAGTTCTGAAATCGATTCCTCACTGAATGCGCTCAGCGTCATCGGCACGTCTAGGATGCTCTCCTCCCGTTTCTCTGCCGTGACGATGATCTCCTCGACAAACACCTCCCGTTCCTCTGCCTTTTCTTGTTCCTCGGGCTCCCCTTGGTCCTCCGCCTCGCCCGGCCCGGCCAGCAGGGTTGCGGCAAGACCGGCGACGAAACCGCGGACGGCGCCCGTCCGAGTCCTTCGGCGCTCGTTGGCTGGGATTTCTTTCCTGTTCATGGTTGGTCCTCCTTCCGGCGTGGCGGCAACCACCGCTCGCGGTCGCACGGCCACCGTCGTCTGCACGACATAGATGTGTTCGAGAGGCGTGTCGGCCAGCAGCGCGCCGAACGCCTCGGACGAGGTGAAATCCCCCCGCAGAGGCGGCGCCTGCAGTCCGTCCGTGAATTCGTTGTAGAAGGCGATCTTCAGATCGAACCGCTCGGCGACCTGCTGGAGCGATTCGCCGAGCGGCTGGGCCGGCAGGTCGAACCGTTCCGCCTGCCCGGCGTCCGCCATCGTCCCGCCAAAAACGAGTGAGGCCGCAGCGAGCCGCCGGCGCCAACGGCGGTGACGAGGGCCACCAGTCAGCGTTACGTTCGCCCCGGGGTGACGGCTTGGCCGGGCCATGGGCTACGGCGCCCCCTCGGGGTACAGCGCGCGATGGCCGTCGGCGGCGGCTTCCACCCGGACAGGTTCGAGTCCGTCGAGGACCTTGATGAAGTGGTCGAGATCGTTGACGTCGAAGGTGCCGGTGATACGCCTCTCGGCCAGCGCGGGATCGCCGACTTCGAGGTTCGTTCGGTTGTAGCGGTTGAACTCGGCGACCACGGCTTCCAGGGGCTCGTTCTCGAACACGACGCGCCGTTCCGTCCACGCGGTTGCCTTCGCGGGGTCCACCGGCAACGGCGCGACCTGCTGCACGCTCCCCAATGCGACCTGCTGGCCCGCGTCCAGTTCCAGCGACCGCGCGACGACAATGTCCGGCCTCGCCGGGCTTACCGGAAGCGATGGCGATCTCCAACTGATCGCGACACGGCCTTCCACCACCGCCACCAGCGTGTCCTCGGGCCGTCGGTACACGGCGAACCGCGTTCCCACCGCCTCCACCGTGACGTCCCGGCTCGTGACGCGGAACGGGCGGGCGGGATCCTCGGCGACATCGAGCAGCACTTCGCCGCGCCTCAGGCCGATTTCACGCGACGCGGGGCCGATCCGGATGTCGACCAGCGAGTCGGTGTTGAGCGCGATGGTCGAACCGTCGGACAGCGTCATGAAGCGCTGCTCGCCCACGGCCGTGGCGACGGTGCGGGGGTCGACGGCCGTGCGATGCGGCACAAGCCATGCGATGCACGCCAGCAGAACGGCGGCTGCGACGGACGCTGCCGACAGCCATTTGCGCCGCACGAAACACCAGGCACCGCGCTGCGGCGTAGGGGTGGCCCGGCGCGGCATCTCGAGAACGCCCGGATCGGCCTCCCCGAGCACCCGAGCGACCCAGTCCGCCTGCAAGGCGTCCTTCAGGTCCGCGCGCAGGGTGCCGACCCGGAGGAACTCCTCGACATGCACCGGCGAGCGCAGCAGCCAGTCGGCGAAGGCCCGCCGGTCCTGCGCGGAAGCATCGCCGGACAGGCGGTCGAGCCAGTCGCCGGCCGCCTCGGCGACCTCCATCGGAACGTCATCGCTCATTGTCTGGAATCCCGTTCGTGCGCGTTGGTCGCCGCCGCCGCAACTCGCAGCGCCGCGTATCCGTTGGCCATGTAGCGCTTGACGGCCCGGCGGCTGACGCCCATGTGTTCGGCGACCTGCTGGTAGGTCATGTCGCGGTGCATGTGCAGCAGCAGGGCGTTGCGCGTCGCCGCGGGCAGTTCTCCGACGGCCCGGCGAATGGTCCCCTGCCGCTCGCGTCGGGCGGTCGTCTCCTCCGGATCGTCCGCAGATTCGAGCTCGTCGAGCGCCTCGCTCCCGTGGTCTCTGGATTGGGCCGCGCGCAGCCGCCACTCCTCCGCGACGTTCAGGGCGACCCGATATACATACGACTGCGGATCGCGGATCAGCTCCGGCTGCCCGACGCGCAACAGACGCAGGAACACCTCCTGGGCCAGATCCGGAAGGTCCGGCGACGCCCCCAGCCGGCTTCTCAGCGCGGCCGTGATCTGCGGTCGGGCGTCGAGCCAGCGTGCGTGCTTGTCCGATTCCTCGGGCGGAATGGCCATGTCTCCGAACAGGGTTCCGCGCTCCTCGCGCTCGCCGGCGCCACGAAACACACCTCGGCGTCGGCAAGAAGACGGCGTTTCGCTGTATGTTCCCCTACGCAGATGTCCTAATGAAGTAGATGGGGTTACGCTCTCGTTTGGCCCCCCTGGTGGTATCCGCCGCACGCGCCGCGTCCTCATGCGGCGCCGGACGCCAACGTCGCCGCACCGGCCAACAAGACGCTCGGAGCTCCGGCAAACCCAGTATATTCGCCGCACAGACACATCGGCGTTCCCCGTATGTTCGATCCTCCAATGACCCGCGCCCAAGGGCGCCTTTGCCGCATGCTCGGCGCCCTCCTCGTCGGAGCCGTCGCGACGGCATTGAGCGCGCCGGACACGGATGCTGGACTGCCCACCACGGCTTTCGTCGGCATGCGTGTCATCGATGGCACGGGCGCTGCGCCCCAGGACGACATGGTCGTGGTGGTTCGCGGCGCGCACATCAGCGCCCTGGGGCACCGTTCCGACATCGACGTCCCCAACGGTGCCAGCGTCATCGATGCCACGGGACAGGTGTTGATGCCCGGCCTAGTGGATCTGCACTGTCACTACGGAGGCGGCAGAGACGGCCTCGCCAACGCTTTCGGCATCCAGCTCAGATTCGGGGTGACTACCGTGCGCAGCCTCGGCGTCGACGGCGACGACAATCTCGCGGTCATCGCCGAAGCCGAGAGCGGCGCTTTCCCCGCGCCTCGTATCTACACTGCCGGGATCGGCTTCTCCGCGCCAGGCGGCCTCCCTCCCGGCCTACCTGGTTTGCATCGCCCCACCAGCGAGGCCGAAGCGCGCGAGATGGTGCGCCGGCACGCCGAACGCGACGTGGACCTAGTGAAGATCTGGGTGGATCCCACCCTCGACGGATCGCTCGCCATGGGATCGCTCCCCCGGATCGCGCCCGAGATACGCGCCGCCATCGTCGACGAGGCGCGCAAGCACGCCCTAGTGGTTGTCGCGCACATCTACGAGGAAGCGGACGCCCGCCAGCTCGTCGCAGCAGGTGTCCGGCATTTCGTTCACGCCGTCAGGGCGCAGGACATGGATCCATCGTTCGTGCAGCTGGCCCGCGACAACGACCTGACCTTTGCGCCCGCGCTCAGCAAAGCCCAAGACGCCTGGTTCATTGCCGAACACCTCGACGAGGTGCTCGATGACCCGGGCCTGGCCGCCGCTTTCGGCGCCGGGGCAATCGCGCGTTTGCGCGCTAGCGCTGCCGAAACGCGCGAGGGCATGCTGCGCAACGACCAGCTGCCACAGCTTCGCGGCGTATACGAGCGAACGCAGCGCTTCATCGACACGATGCAGGATGCGGGCATCACGGTTGGCGTCGGCTCGGATAGCGGCGCCGGTCGGGTCGCGCACGGCTGGGGCACGCACCACGAGATGCGTCTACTGGTGGAAGCTGGCCTGACCCCCCTCGAGGCTCTGGCAGCCGGCACCGGCAACGGCGCCCGCATACTCGAAGCCGACGCGGCCGACTTCGGCACCATCGCCGTGGGTCATGTCGCCGATCTCTTGTTGCTCGACGCGGATCCCAGCATCGATATCCGCAATAGCCGGAAAATCGCCCGCGTGATGCAACGCGGACAGTGGGTCGAGGACATCGCTCCCGGCGGCTGACCCCGCCCCGCCTACTCCACGATTTCGTCACCCGAATGCTCGCCGAAAGCTGCATCAGCCGTTCGCCAGGTCACCGTCCACGGTGAACGCCTAGCCGTCGGCGGCGAGGATCTGTGTGCCTTGGTTCAACTCCTTCATTCGCCTTTGAGCATCAGGCTGCAGGCTTTTTCTGATCGGCTTCGGAGAAGTTCGTGATCGTCACGTCCCCGTGCGGAAAATGCGCGAAGATGTTCAGGCTCCCGCCAACCGCCTCAATGTAGGCGCGAAGATTAGAGACATACATGTCGGTGCGGCGCTCGAGTTTGGCCACGGCCGGCTGCTTGACGTTCAGGGCCTTGCCTATCGCTTCTTGCGTCATTTCTCTGGCGCGACGAAGTTCGTGCAACGCCATGGCCGACCGCAACTCGTCTTTCCTTGCATCAACGCGTGCTCGTCGACTCGCCGTGAAATCTCTTGTCAGTTTGCCAAAGTCGTTACGGCCGCTCATCCTATCCATCCTTCATCTCTCAACTCGTCCAAGTGTTCGTCGTAGAGCGAGTCCGCGAGCCGGACGTACCTGTCGTAGAACCGTCCGTCGCCTGTCTTGTCGCCCCCGATTAGCAGAATTGCCGACCTCCTCGGGTCGAACGCGTAGAAGACGCGAATCGGTCGACCGCCGCTCTGGATGCGAAGTTCACGCATGTGACTATGGCGCGAACTCTCAACCCCGGAGGAATACGGAAACGGCAACTGTGGCCCCTGTTCGCCTAGTAGTTCGACGACTGCGGTTACATCCTCCTGTTGGAACTCGGTGAGTTCTGCCCACCAGGCACCGAACTCGTCCGTGTATTCGATGTCCCAGGTCATTGGCGTATATATTCCATCTAAGGAATGTCGTCAAGTGCCGCCCTGTGATCGATGTTCGCACTCCATGTGCACGTTGAACGACCATCTCCCGACGGCGCGAACCTCGGGGCCGCGTGGACGCGCAAGGACCAACCGTAGGGGACGGGCTTGTCCCGTCCCGGCGCGCCCTTCGGGCGCGTTTCGAGAATGCTCGCGCATTCTCGTGGCAACCGGCCGACGCCTCGCGCTGCCCTAGGACGGGCGACCGCAAGGGTCGCCCCTACGGGACGCGGTTTTCGATCCGTAGGGTCACCGGTTCGCCGCCGGGCTCTCCGGTCGCGACGTCGCTCTCGAGGTCCCCGGTTCGCGCCGAAGGCGAGCCGCTGAGACTCACCCGTGCGAGCAGTTCCACAGAGTCCAGGTCGGACAGACTGCGCCCCGGCATCATGGCGTCGGCGTCGGTGAGTACGATGCGTGCCGGCAGGTCGCCTACCGTCAAGCGTCGCACCGCCAAGGGCGGGCGCGGGGCATCCGGATCGCGGGCGATGACGAACACCGGGGCTCCGGAGTCCACGTTCGGGAACGCCGCAAGCGAAACCACAACCGAGATGGCCGTCGGCGGATCGGGGTCGACTTCCGCCGAATCCGGAAGACGCGACCGGGCCAGCGCCAGGATCTCCGCGAGTTCCCTTCGGCGTTCCGCAGCGATGGGCTGGCGCAACACGCGCGTTAGGTGGGCGATTGCTTCCGGGAAGTCCCCGCGGTGCAGGGCATCCACGGCCAACAGTTCCAACATCGTCGGATGGTCGGGCTGTTCCGCCAACACGCGATCGACGATGATGCGCGTTGCAGGAGACATCTGGCCGCCGTCCGCCCGGTACCGGGCCTGGGCCCAGGCGACACCGACCTCCGCGACCGGTCCCGCCACATCGTGAAGCGCGGCGAAGGCTTCGGCGGCACCCTCGTAGTCCTGCAATTGCATTCTCAAGTGGCCCAGCACGAACCAGGAGTTGACATCCCCGACCTCCCGGGCCAAACGACTCTCCAAGGCATCTTCCAGTGCGCGCATCTCGCTCGGGTTGTCACCCTGCATGATCTTCGAAGCCCGGGAGAGTATTGGCGCCTCCGGTTCGCCCCAGACGACATAGAGGCTGATCGCGACAACAAGCGTCGCCACCGAGCCCGCGACAAGGGGGAGCAGCGGGACGCGACCCGCGGGTTCGGCGTCGGACGAGCCGAGCTGGGCCGACTCGTCGAGGTGGTCCAAGGCAAGTTCCTCCTCGATGGCGGCACGCTCGTTCGCGTCGAGATCCTGGGCGTCGGCTTCACGCTTGAGTTCAAGGCGGCGATCGGCAAACAGCGC
>VXYL01000042.1 GCA_009846005.1 Gammaproteobacteria bacterium
CCCCAGAACACTGCAACCGCCGCCCCCGCCTCCACCACAACCGGTCAAGCCCATGGCGACCGGGAACAGAACGAGGAGTGCGATGGCGCCCGTCTTGGACATCATGTGGCTTTGACTCTTGGCGTGACCTTTCGTTGCGCGCGTGTCATTGCCGGATTTGGGGTTGGGGAGAGTATTGGGCAAATAGGGGTCGGTCAACCGTTCAACCGTCGACTAGCGTGTCCCTGTGTTTGATGGCGTTGGCGCGGATGATCCGCAGCATGGCCCGGAAGATCTTGGGGTTCGCGGCCACGACGTTGCCGGAGTCGAGGAACCGTTCGCCGCCGGCGGCGTCGCCGATGAAGCCGCCCGCCTCCCGGATGATCACGGCGCCGGCGGCGATGTCCCAGGGCTTGAGGCCCAATTCGAAGAAACCATCGACGCGGCCGGCGGCGAGGTAGGCGAGGTCAAGCGCTGCTGCCCCCTGTCGGCGCAAGGTGCGGCAGCGACCCATGAACTCCTTGAGTATGTCGCTGTAGGCATCGATGTGGGAGGCGACGCTGGGAAAAGGCAAGCCGCCGGCGATAATCGAGTCATCGATCCGGTCGCGTTCGCCAACCCGTATTCGCCTGCCGTTGAGGCGCGCGCCGCTGCCGCGGCTCGCGGTGAATTCCTCGTTGCGGACATGGTCGACCACCACGCCGTGCAAGATGGCGGCGCCGCGGGCAACCGCGATTGACGTGCAGAAGTGCGGAATGCCGTGCAGGAAGTTGGTGGTTCCGTCCAGGGGGTCGATGATCCAGGTATGCGGGTGCTGATCCACCGACCCGGAAACGCCCGGTTCGCCAGCGTCCGCCGGTTGGCTCGGGCCGCGCTCCTCCGCGAGGATGGCGTGGTGCGGATAGGCTTTCAGGATCGTGTCGACGATCAGGTCCTCGGCCTCTACGTCGACCTCGGAAACCAAGTCGTTGCGAGCTTTCTCGCGGACCGTGAGCGTGTCGATGCGGTCCATGGACCGGAGAATGACCCGGCCGGCGCGCCGTGCGGCCCGCAAGGCGATGTTCACCATGGGTTCCATTTCTTGCTGGCTTGGCTCGGGCGGGCGCCCTCTCGGGCGACGGGTCTTGTGGCGGGGCGCGGTATGCTACGCCACGGCTGTCATTGAAGGAAGCGGACAAAAGTGTCGCTTGTCAAGGCGCAGGACGTTCGGATCGTGCTGGTCGAGCCGAACCACCCCGGCAATATCGGTGGGGCAGCACGCGCCATGAAGACGATGGGTTTGGCCGATCTCGCCATCGTGAACCCGTCGCGGTTCCCGGATCCACAGGCGCATTGGCGTGCCGCAGGAGCCGTCGACATCGTCGACGAGGCGCGGGTGTTTGGCTGCGTCGACGAAGCCATCGCCGACTGTGGCTGGGTCGTCGGCACGAGCGCACGCAGTCGCCGTGTCCCATGGCCGATCGCCACCGTCGAGCGGTTTGCCGAGCACCTCGTTCGAGCGGATCTCGGGGGCAGGCCGGTGGCTATCCTTTTCGGTCGCGAAGACCGGGGTTTGAGCAACGAAGAACTCGAGCGATGCAACCACCACCTGGTGATCCCGGCCAACCCCCAATATCCATCGCTCAATCTTGCAATGGCCGTCCAGGTCGTGTGCTACGAAATCCTCCGAGCGCTAACGCGCGTCGCGAACACCGACGCCGAGATAGGGAATCCGCGATCGCCCGTACCCGGCGAGGACTCGCACCCGGACCTTCCAACCGACTGGGACCGATCCCCTGCGACCGCGGCAGACCTCGCCGCCCTATACCGTCACCTCGGCCAAGTCCTCTCGACGATCGAGTTCCAGGATCCGAGGAACCCCCGACTCACGATGACCCGCCTACGTCGAATGTTTGCCCGCATCCGCCCCGACCAAACCGAGATCGCCATATTGCGCGGCGTCCTCACCCGCATCGAACGCACTCTCTCCCGCCACCTTCCCCAATAGGGACACCCACCCTCGCACACAAGTGCTCAAGGTGGGTGTCCAAGTTGGGGGAGAGGAGAGGGGAATGAGGCCTTGGGCGGGTCTAACGACCGCGTTCGGTCGTTTTTTCTTGTTGGGATGCCGCTCCCGAAGGGAAATCGACGGCGGGTGAGGGGCTTTTTTCGGGCGAGCGAAGGGTTTTGGCGGATGTCAGGCGAGGGCGACCGTCCACCTGGGGGTGGTGGTGGGGCGGCGGATGCGTCGACGGCTAGATGCGACGAGGACGAGCCACGATTTCGGATCGCCGAGGGTAGGTGGGGCGCGCTCGTTGGCGACCTCGACCTGTTGCACACCCGCCGTCCACTCGACCTGGTCACGGTAGTCGCGAAGGGAAACGTCGAGGACCGATGGGCCGCCCGTCACGACGAGTTCGCGGACGGTGTCTAGGCAAAGGGGTGAAATGGGTTGGTCGAGGCGTTCCGGGTCATCGGCGGCTTCTTCAAGGCGGCGTTGTAGTGACGTGTGTTCGGGGGCGTCTACCCGGTTTGCCATGCCCGCGCGGATTGGGTTCAGATCCTGGTATGCCATGCAGGCTCGCAGCGCGCGTTCGTCGGGGAGGCCGTTGGACGCGAATCGTCCGTCCCAGAAGCGGCCTGTGCAGTCGTCTTCTTGGTTGGCCCTTCGGGCGATGGGTTCGTTGAGGCAGCGCATGTACCAGGACAGGTCGCCGAGCCGTTCCCGGAGTTCGGCGATTCGCTCGGAGTTGGCTGCGAGCGCCGCGATCTGGGCGTCAATGTGTTCGGTCTGCATGGGCGGGTACAGGGTGAGCCAGCGACGCGCCACTTCTTCGTCGTCCCACTCCAGCTTTTTCTGTGGGCAGTAATGGAGGCCGATGTGATAGTGGTTGGACATGACGACATAGGAGTAGACCTTGACCGTGAACAACTCCGCGAGCGCGAGTAGCCGATCCTCGATCCAGCGGCGACGATGCGAAAAGTCGCGGCCGCTTAGCGGATCGCGACCGCACAACCACGCGCGGCGTACGCATCGCGAGCCGACGTGGTAGTAGCCGCCGTTCTCGCGATCTATTAGTTTGTATCTCGGAACCGTCATGTCGGCATTGTCGAACGAGGCGGCGACTGTTCGATATGGTCGACGTCCGAAGACGTCGTAGGAAATCACCACCAATCGTTGCGGATGGCGCGTAGCTGCCGACCGCGCTCGTTTGCCGTGCCTTGCGGCTGAACCCGGCTCGCTCCAAAATAGGGCCGATAAGTCGACGGCCAAGGTCCATGCGCCTTACCACCAAGGGTCGATACGCGGTAACCGCGATGCTCGATGTCGCACTTCACGCGGCTGAGGGGCCGATTTCGCTTGCCGACATCGCGGACAGGCAAGGTCTCTCGCGGCCTTATCTCGAACAGATCTTCGGGCGGCTGAAGCGCGCCGGGCTGGTCGAAAGCTCCCGTGGGCCGGGCGGCGGCTATCGCTTGAGCACGGATCCTGAGAACCTGAGCGTTGCCGACGTGATCGGTGCGGTCGGGGAGGGCGTCGATGCGACGCGCTGCGGCGGCTCCGGCGACTGCCAGGATGGCGAGGTTTGCCTCACCCACGAACTGTGGGCCGACCTGTCGATGCAGATTCACCTCTTCCTCTCGCGCATCACGTTGGCAAGCCTGGTTTGTCGCGGTGATGTGCTCTCGGTTGCAAGACGACAGGACATTGGCAACCTGATTGCCGCCCGGCATGTCTGAAGCCGTGGTCCCGACCGCGGCCCGGGAGCGAGCCGTCTACCTCGATTACTCGGCCACGACGCCGGTCGATCCTCGCGTCGCTCTGAAGATGAACGAATGCCTGTTGATGGACGGCGAGTTCGGCAATCCCGCATCGACGACCCATGCCTATGGCTGGGATGCTGCCGAGCGGGTCGAGGAAGCCCGCGTCCACGTTGCCGCCCTCATCAATGCCGATCCGCGCGCCATCGTCTGGACCTCCGGGGCCACCGAATCGGACAACCTCGCGCTCAAGGGGGTTGCCGAGGCCGCAGGCGGCGGCCACTTGGTGACCACCAGCTACGAACACAAGGCCGTGCTCGACACCGCCAAGTACCTGGAAGGCGAGGGCATGCAGGTAACGTACGTGGCCCCCGGTCCAGACGGCGTCGTTGATCCGGCGCACGTCGGCCGGGCGGTCCGGGACGACACCTTCCTCGTTTCGGTGATGCACGCCAACAACGAGGTCGGAACGATCAACGACATCGCCGCGATCGGTCGCCTCTGCCGCAAGCGCGGCGTGCCGTTCCACACCGATGCCGCGCAAAGCGCCGGCAAGCTCCCACTCGACGTCGAACGCGACTGTCTGGACCTGGTGAGCATCTCGGCCCACAAGATCTATGGACCGAAAGGCATCGGCGCGCTGTACGTCCGCCGCGAACCCCCGGTGCGCATCGCCGAGCAGATACACGGCGGTGGCCATGAACGAGGCATGCGGTCGGGAACGCTGGCCACCCACCAGATCGTCGGCATGGGCGAGGCGTGCAGATTGGCGCGGCTCGGCACTGAAGCCGAGAGCCGGCGCATTGCCGAACTGCGTGGCCGCCTGTGGTCCCACATCAAGCAGATACCCGGGACGCGCTTGAACGGTTCGCCGACCGAGCGCTTGCCGGGCACGCTCAACGTCGCGTTTGACGGGGTGGACGGCGAGACGCTGTTGATGGCTTTGGACGATATCGCCTTGTCGTCGGGCTCGGCATGCACGTCCGCCACCGTGGAACCGTCCTACGTTCTGCGCGCAATGAACATCGACGATGCGCTGGCGGCGAGCTCGCTGCGTATCACGGTGGGACGCTTCACGACGCCATCCGATGTGGACTTCGCCGGGCGGCGCCTCGCCGAAGTCGTCGGTACGCTGCAGCACAGCGCGTTGTCGTAGACGCCCGAGCGAACTACGGGGGTGCATTCGATGGCCTCCCCGGACGATCAACCCGACCCGCCGGGTGACTCGCGCCGACGCTCAATGCTCTGAATCGCGATTGAACAACCGCATCGGGGTTTGCCGCGTTCAAAGACCCATCCGGCGTATAATGGACACTTCGCGCCACGCGCATCGCCCGGGTGCTGTGGCATCGCGCTTAAGCTCACCGGAGAACCAGGCAATGGAACAATCTGCCAGTGGCGGCGGCGCGGTTGACGCCTTGGCGAACGAGGGCGCGTCCGCTACGGAGCTCCGCGGCCAGGGTGTGGAGCGGACGCTCTCCATCGTCAAACCCGACGCGGTTGCGAAGAACCTCATCGGCGAGATCTACTCGCGCTTCGAAAAGGGCGGGTTGGTCGTCGTCGCGGCGAAAATGGTTCGGCTGTCGTCCGACGCCGCTGGCGGTTTCTATGCCGAGCATCGCGGCAAGCCGTTCTACGAGCGCCTGATCGACTACATGTGCTCCGGCCCGATCATGGTTCAGGTTCTCGAAGGTCGAGACGCCATTGCGGTCAACCGCGCCTTGATGGGCGCGACCGACCCGAAACAAGCCGCGCCGGGGACGATCCGCGCTGATTTCGCCCAATCCATCGACGCGAACGCGGTGCACGGGTCTGACTCTCCGGCGTCCGCCGAGCGCGAGATCGCCTACTTCTTCTCACGCGAGGAAATCTGCGCGAGGCCCGCACTTCCACAAGGCACCTAGCAAACCCCCAAACATGGCCGAGGCAAAGACCAATCTGCTCGGGATGCCGCGGGCGGAGCTCGAGTCATTCTTCGCGGCGCTTGGCGAGGCGCCCTACCGGGCCGAGCAGGTGATGCGATGGATCTACCGCGCCAAGGTAACCGACGTCGACGCCATGACGAATATCTCGAAGTCGCTGCGCGGTCATCTAAAGCAGATCGCGGAGATCCGGGTTCCGGAGTTCAGCGTCGGCACCCGATCCTCCGACGGGGTCGTGAAGTGGTTGGCTTTCACCGAACAAGGACAAGCGGTGGAGACCGTGCTGATCCCGGACGCCGGCGCGGCGTACGACGGCGCCGCCGAGAACAGCACACCGGCCCGGCGCAATACGCTGTGCATATCATCGCAGGTGGGCTGCGCCCTGGATTGCAGTTTCTGCGCCACAGGCAAGCAGGGCTTCAACGGCAATCTCAGCCGCGCCGAAATCGTCGGCCAGGTCTGGCAGGCGAGCCGCGAACTCGCCGCCCGTGGCGATGCACGGGGTATCACCAACGTCGTGTTCATGGGCATGGGCGAGCCGTTGCTCAACTTCGAGCCCGTGCTCGATGCCGCCGACGTCCTTATGGACGACCTCGCCTTCGGCATCTCCAAACGGCGGGTGACCATCAGCACGGCGGGCGTGGTGCCCCGTATCCGAGCCATGGCCTCGCACACCGATGTCTCTCTTGCCGTGTCCCTCCACGCACCGCGCGACGAACTTCGCAACGTCCTGGTGCCGCTCAACCGGAAGTACCCGATTGCGGACCTGCTCGACGCCTGTCGGCACTATCTGCGCGGGCTGGGGGAACGGCGCGCCATCACCATGGAATACACGCTGATCGAGGGCGTGAATGACAGTGCGGGAGACGCTCGGGATCTGGCGCACCTGCTCGCCGGACTGCGTGCGAAAGTGAACCTGATCCCCTTCAACCCGTTCCCCGAGGATCGAAACGGCTACCGGCGGCCGAGCCCTGCTAGGATCGCCAAGTTCCAGACCATCCTGCTGAACGAAGGGGTCGCCACCATGCTGCGGACCACGCGCGGGGACGAGATCGGCGCCGCCTGCGGCCAGCTGACGGGAACCGTCCACGACCGGACGCAGCGCAGGATGCGCTACCTGGCGCGGGAAGGCGTGTCGGCGCCGACACGAACCGCGCCGTGAGCGAGCCCGACGAGGCGCGGGACTCGGGGGCGCCGGTGACGGGGGACGCGTCAAGGCAGGAGCTAGGCGTCCGAGCCCTCGCTGATGAACCACGCACCGGCGAGTTCGGATCGGCGCTACGCGAGGCGCGCGAGGAAGCCGGTCTTTCGGTTGCCGACGTGGCGAATACGCTCAAGGTCACGGAGTTTACGGTCGAAGCGCTCGAGAATGAGCGTTACGAGGAACTGCCGCCGCGGCCCTACATCCGCGGCTATGTGAAGCGCTACGCCCGCCTGGTCGGCCTAGACGCGGGGCCGCTGACCGTTGGTTTCGACACCGTCGAGGCGGAGCCGGTTGTACGCGCAGTGGTCCCCCGCTCGCCGTGGGCGTCATTTTCCGATTTCGCCCGGCAGAGCTGGGGCGTGGTCTACGGCAGCATCGTATTGGTCTTCGTCATCCTGATCGGTGGCGCCCTTTGGTGGGCCTGGCCGGGCGGAAACGCGGAGCAGGCCGTGCCCGAAACCGACGCTGTGGTCGACCCCGGTGTTGCGGACCTGGTACCTGATGTCGCCGACGATCCCTTGCCGGCAGTCGGGGCGCCGGCCTTGGTTTCTACCCCGCGCGTCGAAGCCGATCCGGCATTCGACTCGACGCCTGCATCGCCTGCAACGCCCGAGCCCGTCGCAGCCTTGCCCTTGCCCCCCGGTCCGTCCGATACCGAAGTCGCCGATTCCGACTTGGCCGCCGAGACCGCCTCCGGCGACGGTGGTTTGGCCCAGTCCGACGTGATCAAGTTCGTGTTCGAGGCAGAGTGCTGGGTGGAAGTCCGGGACCGGGATGACGACCTCGTACACGGCGATCTTGGCCGCGGTGGCGAGACGGTAGCGGTGCGTGGACGGGCACCGTTCTCCATACTGGTCGGCAATGCGGCCGTCGTGGACATCTCGTTCAACGGGGAACCCGTCGCCATGGATTCGACGGTCCCGGGCGAGGTCGCAAGACTCGTAGTGGGAGATTGACGTGGCCGGCAAGTTCCAACGCGTGCGCGGCATGCGCGACATTCTGCCCGGCGAGACGGCGCGGTGGCGTGAGGTCGAGGGCGTCGTTATCGACGTTCTGGGTCGCTACGGCTTCCAGGAACTGCGCCTGCCGCTCGTCGAGGCAACGGAGGTTTTCACCCGGGGAGTGGGCGAGACCACGGATCTCGTCGAAAAGGAGATGTACACGTTCGCTGATCGCAAGGGCAAATCCCTGTCACTGCGTCCGGAGGGCACCGCAGGTTGCGTCCGCGCCTGCATCGAGAACGGCCTTCTGCACAACCAGACCCCGAAGCTGTGGTACCACGGCCCGATGTTCCGCTACGAACGTCCGCAGAAAGGCCGGACCCGGCAACACACTCAGATCGGCGCCGAGGTGTTCGGTGTCTCGTCCCCCGAAATTGACGCCGAACTGCTGACCATGCTGAGTCGCATCTTTCGCGAACTCGGTGTGGATTCCGCCGTCACGCTGGAGCTGAACAGCCTAGGGTCGGGGGCTTCGCGCGACCGCTACCGCGAAGCCCTGGTGGACTACCTTTCCCCGCACCGGGACGACTTGGACGGCGACAGCCAACGCCGTCTTGGCACCAACCCGCTGCGGATCCTCGACAGCAAGGTTGCGACGACGCGCGCCATCGTTGCGGATGCGCCGGCACCCGTCGACTACCTGGACCCGGCATCGCAGCGGCACTTCGACGGCCTGCGCCGGCTGCTCGACAATGCCGGCGTGGCCTATCGCGAGGAGGCGCACCTGGTACGCGGTCTCGACTACTACACCGATACCGTCTTCGAATGGGTGACCGAAGCGCTAGGTGCCCAGGATGCGGTGTGTTCGGGGGGCCGCTACGACGGTCTGGTCGAACGTCTTGGCCACCGACCGGTGCCCGGCGCAGGCTTCGGGATGGGTCTAGAACGGGTCGTGCTCCTGCATGAGGCATGCACCGAACGCCGCTACAGCCGTGCGGATGTCTACGTGATCGCCAGCCCGGCGCATACTGAAGGGGCGGCGACGGTGGCCGAGACTGTCCGCGACGGGACGCCGCTGCGGGTGTTGCAGCACGCGGGCGCGGGCGGTCTCGCAAGCCAGTTCCGCCACGCCGATCGTAGCGGTGCACGGTGGGCGGTCATTGTCGGCGACGACGAAGTGGCCCAAAATTGCGTCTCGCTGAAGCGCCTGCGCGTCGACGCACAGACGGGCCGGGGCGAGCAGAAGATGCTTTCCGTGGACGAGTTGATTACCACATTGAAGGGCGCCTGTTGATGTCCGACTACCTGACCGATGAAGAACAGGCCGAACGGCTAAAGCGCTGGTGGGAGCAGAACGGAACCTCGCTCGTCATCGGCGTCGCATTGGCCGTCGCCGCCGTGGTGGGCTGGCGGTGGTACCAGGGTTACGAACAGGACCGCGCCGACGCCGCGTCTGATCTCTTCGCCTCCTACGTCGCCGCCCGCGACGCGGCGGACTCGACCGAGGATCAGTTGGCGATGATCGATACCGAGTTCGAAGGGTCGGGCTACCACGTCTTCACGTTGCTCTACCGCGCCGACGACGAGATCGAAGCCGAAGACTGGGAGGAGGCGTTGGCTCTGCTTGAGCGGGCGGTGCAAATTGCGGATGTGGACACGTTGAAGGACATCGCGCGCTACCGAGTGGCCAAGGTACTCTACCAGCTCGACCGGCTCGACGATTGCGAGGCGGCGCTGGGCGCAATCCGCAGTTCGGGCCTCGAGGCGCTCGTCGCGGCACTTTCCGGCGACGTATTCGTTGCCCGAGGCGACATCGAACGGGCGCGGATCGCCTACCAGTCCGCCGTCGACGCGGCACGGCGCGACCCGGCCAACCCGGTTCTTGGCGTCGAACTCATGGAACTCAAACTCGCCAGCCTTGTCGATGAATCCCAATAACGACGGGGATCGCACCAATGAATGACAGCCAAGGTAGAACGCCGCGAGACGTGGTCAAGGCGCACGCCAAGTCGCGGTTCGTTTCCGCCTCGTCGGCGGTGGTCGTCAGCGCCGTCCTGTTCACGGTCGGCGGTTGCGAGGTCTTTTCGTTTCTGCCGTTCGTGGACGACCCGAACAAAGCTGCAGAGGAGGGCGCGCCCAAACCGCTGCAGGCGATCGACGCGGAAGCCGTGCTTCAGCGGCGTTGGCAGACAGGCGTGGGTCGAGGCTTGGGGCGCAAGTACCTGCGTATCAAACCGACGATCCTGGCCGAGCGGATCTACGCGGCGGACGGCTACGGAATGGTCGTGGCAATAGACCGGTTCAGCGGCCGACGCATTTGGTCGACGTCCGTCGGCACGCCGGACAGGCGCCCGTTCCTGAAGGTCTGGGATCGGCGCGATCCGTCGTTCTTGACCGGCGGAGTCGGGGCCGGCGAGGGCCGGATTCTCGTGGGAACCACACGGGGCGAGGTCGTTGCCTTGAATGCGGGCGACGGATCCGAGGCGTGGCGCACCCAGCTCACGAGCGAAATCCTCTCGCCCCCGGCGGCGGACGAAGGCGTAGTGATGGCCCAGACCAACGACGGACGCCTCGTCGCCTTGGAGCCCGCGGACGGCGCCACACGCTGGTCCTATGACAACCAGGTGCCGCTCCTGACCCTCCGCGGGACGGCGACGCCGGTCATCACCGGCGGTTTCGTGTTCGCTGGCTTCGGCGACGGTCGCGTGGCGGCGCTCAGTACGGAGTCGGGCGCGCCGATTTGGCAACACCGCCTGATGCTGCCCCAGGGGCGCACCGAGTTGGAGCGGTTGGTGGATGTGGACGGCGCACCCTTGGTCGTGCCGGAACGAGGCGCCTTGTTCGCGATCAGCTACCAGGGGCGACTCAAGGCGTTGAGTCCCCCGGACGGCCGGTTGCTCTGGGAGATGCCGGCGTCCTCCCACCTCGACCTCGCCCAGGGCTATGGGCAGTTGTACTTCGTCTCCGACGAAGATGTCGTGACGGCGGTGCAGCAAACCAGTGCCGAGGTGGTTTGGCGCCAGGAGGGGTTGAAGAACCGCAAGTTGACGAGTCCGTTGGCGTTCAGCAACTACGTTCTGGTGGGCGACGCCGAGGGCTATCTGCACGTCCTGGCCCAGAGCGACGGACGATTCGTCGCGCGACGCCGGCTTAGCGCAGGCCTCCGTTCGCCGATGATCGAAAGCGACGGCATCGTGTACGTGCTCGCCAACGACGGCA
Source organism: Gammaproteobacteria bacterium (assembly GCA_009846005.1). Taxonomy (GTDB): domain Bacteria; phylum Pseudomonadota; class Gammaproteobacteria; order Pseudomonadales; family Azotimanducaceae; genus VXYL01. Next base: position 11,007 of record VXYL01000042.1, read on the forward strand.
AGCTCTCGGCGTTCGAGATCAGGCTCGGGGCGTGACCACGCCAGGGCAATCCCGGGTGTCGGCATGGCGGAAGAGCAAGGGTCTCAAGCGGGCGCGAGACGCGTCGCCAGCCAGGGGGTCGTCGCCCTGGTCGGTCGGCCGAACGTCGGCAAGTCGACGATTTTCAACCACTTGTGCGGCACCCGCGATGCCCTAGTCGCCGGGCTTCCGGGACTGACGCGGGACCGTCGCTACGGTCGGGCCCGCTTGGCGGATCGAAGCGTTACCCTGATTGACACCGGGGGACTGACGCACGACACCGGCAACGTCTACGAACAGATGTCGAACCAGGCGATGCTCGCGATTGACGAGGCCGATGTCGCCGTGTTCGTCACGGATGCGCGGGTGGGCGTCGCGTCCGGCGATGGCGACATCGCCCGCGATCTACGCAAGCGCGGCAAAGCCGTCGTCGTCGCCGTCAACAAGATCGACGCTGCATCGGGATTGGCGGTTCACGAATTCGCGGCGTTGGGGCTCGGCGATTGCTGGCCGGTGTCGGCGACGCACGGTCGTGGCATGGCGGAGCTGGCCGACGCCGTCGCGGCGCGTCTGCCGGATGCGGACGCCGCGTCGGAGGGCGATCTGCCGGGGATTCGCGTGGCAGTGGTAGGGCGTCCCAATGTCGGCAAGTCGACGTTGATCAACCGCCTGCTTGGCGAACCGCGCCAGATCGTCGACAGCAGCCCCGGGACAACGCGCGACGCGATCGACATCCCGTTCGGCGACTACCTGTTGATCGACACCGCGGGCGTACGGCGCAGGGGCCGGGTGGAGGCAGGGGCGCGGATGCAGCGCACCGTCGAGAAGTTCTCGATCGTGAAGACCCTTGCGGCACTGGAACGCGCTGAAGTGGCCGTGGTCGTCGTGGATGCCCGTGAAGGTGTCGTCGAACAGGATCTGCACGTACTGGACTATGCGATCGACGCGGGTGCGGGCATTGTGCTCGCCGTCAACAAGTGGGACGGGTTGGACAAGGACGCGAGAGCCGCAGCGCGCCGGTCCGTGGAACGACGGTTGGCGTTCGCGCCTTGGATTCCGCTGCGGTATATCTCGGCCCGCTACGGGCGCGGGGTCAAGTCGCTGCTCGGCATCGTCTCGAAGGTCTACCGGGCGGGCGACTTCGACGTGCAGACTGCGGAACTCAACCGGATCCTGGCCGACGCCACGGCGGCCCATCCGCCACCCCTCGTACAGGGTCGAGCCATCAAGCTCCGTTATGCCCACAAGGGCGGCGCCCATCCGCCCACGGTCGTGGTGCACGGCAATCGCACCGAGGCGCTGCCGCCCGACTACCGGCGCTATCTTGTCAACCGCTACCGGGACGACCTCGGCTTGGTCGGTGTTCCCGTTCGCTTGGAGACCCGGACAACCCGCAATCCCTATGCGGGGCGTCGGAACGAGCTAACGCGGCGTCAGATCAAGCGCCGCCGACGGGTGATTCGACACGGCTCTTGACTGATCCCTAATCCGCGGTGCCGACCGTTTCGGCTGCAAGCTCGTCGAATGCCTCCATGAGGATGATCGGATCGACGCGGTCGCCCTGAATGCTGATCGTCCAGTGCAGGTGGGGGCCGGTGACCCGGCCGGTGGCCCCCACTGTGCCGATGACGTCATCGCGATCTAGGTCCTGCCCTTCCTCGACATCGATGCGGTCCAAGTGACCGTACATGGTGACGAGGCCGCCGCCGTGGTCGAGCAGCACGACGTTGCCCGAGAAGAAAAAATCGCCGGTGAGCGCGACCGTGGCGGGGGCGGGCGCGGCGATGGGTGTGCCCGTGGCGGCGGCGATGTCGAGGCCCGAATGCGGCGACCGCGGCTGGTCGTTCAAGAACCGACGCAGTCCGAAGGGACTGGAATAGATGCCTTGGACCGGTTGCTTGAACGGCAGCAGGTCGGCCCGAACGGGTGTGCGGCGGGCGTAGGCGGCCCGTTGCAGTTTCGACTCCCTTGCAATGCGCTCCATGTCTTCGGGCAACGGGTTGACCTTGCGCGTGTCGGGGATCGTCAGCCGTTGTTCCGGGTAAGCCTTGGCGACGACCTCGAAGTCGATCGTTTCTTCGCCGTTCGTGGTGCGCACGACAACGTGGTGCCGTCCGGGTGCCGCGTTGAGCCCCACGCCCACGATCACGTGATCCGCGACGATCAATGCAGGCTCGTCGCCGTAGCGCACATCGACGGCACCTGCCGGCAGCGGCAACGCCGCGACGCCACCGGTGTTCACCGTCACCGTGGCGGCAAGCATCAAGAAGAGTGGAGCCATGGGTCTATTCCCCGTCCTTGGGTGAGTGGGTATCCGTCCCCTCCACGTTAGCGTGTATGGCACCGTCCGCCAAGTGTGCGACGATCGTGTCGCCGCGCTCGACCGACGATACCGACACGACCGGTTGGCCCCAGTGGCTGTCGTCCGGCTTGGCGACAATCGCGAAGCCGCGGGCGAGGGTCGCCAACGGGCTGACCGCGTTCAAGGCGCGGCTGAGCGTTGCTAGACGCGCTTCGGCCCGTTCCGCCGTTTTGGCCGCGCCGGTCCGTAGCCTCGAGGTGGCGCGCACGACGCGCTCGCGCGCGGGTGCCAGGCGTGCCGCAGGGTTGCACCGGGCAAGCAGTTGAACGCGGTGGAGTAGGTTGGTGCGCGACCGGGCGAGGTTGGCCGACATCGCCCCGAGCAGTCGTTCGCCGAGTTCGTCGGTGCGCAACATGCGCTGCTCCACGGTGCGGCCCGGATGCACGAGGCGCTGTGTCGTCGCCCCGAGCAGTCGCTGGTCGACATCGAGTCGCGTTCTTATCCGCGCGACGAGCGCATCCTCGACCCGGCGTAGTCGGTTCTCGACGTCGAGTCGGTCGGGCGTGACCATCTCCGCCGCCGCGGACGGCGTCGGTGCGCGCCGGTCGGCGACGAAGTCCGCGATGGTCACGTCGGTTTCGTGACCGACCGCGGAAACCACGGGGATCCTTGCTGCCGCGATCCGCCGCGCCACCGACTCCAGGTTGAACGCCGCGAGGTCCTCCAGTGAACCGCCGCCGCGCGTCAGCACGATGACGTCCGGCGGATGGCGCATGAACTCGGCGCGGTCGAACGCGGCGATGATCTCGCCCTCGGCCTCGAAGCCCTGTACGGCGACGTCGAAGCAGGTGACGCGGATGCAGGGAAAGCGGCGCCGGATCACCGCGATGACGTCTCTCAGCGCCGCGCCCGCGCGGGAACTGATCACAGCGACATGGCGCGGAAAGCTTGGTAGATCTCGCTTTCGGGTTTCGTCGAACAGCCCTTGCGCGGCAAGCCGGGCCTTCAGTTTTTCCAGGGCGGCGCGAAGCGCACCTTCGCCTGCGGGTTCGATGTGATCGACGATGGCCTGAAAGCTGCCCCGCCCCTCGTAGATCGACAATCGACCCCTTGTCACCACCGAGAGCCCGTTGCTCGGACGGAAACGCACGAAGCGGTTGGCGCTGGAGAACATCACGCAGCGCAATTGGGCGCGGTCGTCCTGGAGGGTGAAATACCAATGACCTGATGCGTAGGGACGGAAGTTGGAGATTTCGCCCTCGATCCAAACCCGCCGGAAGCGTTCCTCGATCAGGAATCGCGCCTCGGCATTGATTTCGCTGACCGTGCGAACCCGGTCGGTTTGCGCCGAGCGCGGTTGGGGTTGAGGCTGCATCGACGCAGTTTACACCCCCAGACCCCCCGCGTATGATCCGCCCCCACGTTTGGCCAAGGTACTCCAATGCTGAGGATTGTTCACGAAGCTCTGACATTCGATGACGTCCTCCTTGTGCCTGCCTACTCCAAGACCCTCCCCTCCGAAGTCGATCTCAGCACGCGCTTGACGAGCGCCATCGACCTCAATATCCCGCTGGTCTCCGCCGCCATGGACACCGTGACGGAATCCGGACTCGCCATCGCCTTGGCCCAGGAAGGTGGTATCGGCATCGTCCACAAGAACCTGTCCATGGAAGCCCAGGCCCGGGAAGTCCGGGCGGTCAAGAAATTCGAAACCGGGGTGATCCGCGACCCCATCACCATTCGCCCGGAGGCCACGGTCAGCGAACTCGTGGCGCTCACGCTGGAACACAAGATCTCGGGTGTGCCCGTTGTCCGGGGTTCGGACCTGCTCGGCATCGTCACCAGCCGCGACATCCGCTTCGAGACGCGCATGGATGCCAGGGTGGCGGACGTCATGACACCCAGGGACCGTCTTGTGACCGCGCCGGAGGATGCGCCGGTCGAGGCTGTCACCGAACTTCTGCACAGCCATCGAATCGAGAAAGTGCTGCTCGTCAACGAGGACTTTCAGTTGAAGGGCATGGTGACGGTCAAGGACATCGCCAAGGCCCAAGCCTATCCCAACGCCTGCAAGGACGAGCGCGGCCAACTCAGAACCGGGGCTTCGGTGGGCACGGGTGCCGACACCGACGACCGGGTCGCGGCGTTGGTGGAGGCCGGCGTCGACATCATCGTGGTCGACACCGCCCACGGTCATTCGCAGCGGGTGCTCGACCGCATCAGCTGGATCAAGCAGAAGTACCCCGCCGTGCCCGTGATGGGCGGCAACGTGGCCACCGCGGACGGTGCCCGCGCGTTGCTCGATGCCGGTGTCGATGCGGTCAAGGTGGGCATCGGGCCCGGCAGCATCTGCACGACGCGGGTGGTGACCGGCGTCGGCGTGCCGCAGGTCACGGCGATTTCCGAAGCCGCGAGCGAGGCGGTCGAGGAGGATATCCCGGTCATCGCCGACGGTGGCGTGCGCTTTTCCGGCGACATCGCCAAAGCGATCAGCGCAGGTGCGTCGGCGGTCATGGTGGGTTCGCTTTTCGCGGGCACGGAGGAAGCGCCGGGCGAGACCGAGCTCTACCAAGGCCGCACCTACAAGTCCTACCGGGGCATGGGCTCCGTGGGGGCCATGTCGGAACACTACGGGTCCAGCGACCGGTACTTCCAGGAGCCGCTGAGCGACGGCGGCAAGTTCATACCGGAGGGTATCGAGGGGCGTGTTCCCTACCGGGGGCCCGTGGCGCCGATCATCCACCAGTTGATGGGCGGCATGCGGGCCGCAATGGGCTATACCGGCTGCACCGACATCGGCGAAATGCGTACCCGGCCGACCTTCGCCAAGGTGTCGTCCGCCGGCATCGCCGAGAACCATCCCCACGACGTGGCGATGACCAAGGAACCGCCGAACTATCCCGTCGCTTAAGCCCATGCAACCCGAGGGCTTCGGCGACCGCGTTCTCGTCGTCGACTTCGGCTCCCAAACCACCCAGCTCATCGCCCGTCGTGTACGCGAGCACGGCGTTTACTGCGAAATTCACCCCTTCGACGTCGACGAGGAAACCGTTCGCGAGTTCGCGCCCAAGGGCATCATCCTTTCCGGTGGTCCGGAGACCGTCACGGAGCGCCTGACGCCGCGCATCCCGCAGTCCCTGTTTGATGCCCATGTCCCGATTCTCGGCATCTGCTACGGGATGCAGGCCATGGCCACCCAATTGGGCGGCCGAGTGGACGGTTCCGACCGGCGCGAGTTCGGCCACGCCACGGCACGGATCGTCGGCGATGCGCCGCTGTTTCGCGGCTTGGGCGGTACGCTCGACGTCTGGATGAGCCACGGCGACAAGGTGACGGAACTCCCTGCGGGCTTCGAGCGCGCGGCGGAGAGCGGCAATGCGCCCATTGCCGCGATGGCCGACGTGCAACGGCACTACTACGGCGTGCAGTTCCATCCGGAGGTCACCCACACGCGCCTCGGTGCGGAGATCATCCGCCGTTTCGTGCGCGACGTGGCGGGGTGTCGGGGCGGGTGGACCGCCGAGAGCATCATCGAGCATGCCGTCGCTAGAGCCCGGGCGGAAGTTGGCGAGGGCAAGGTCATCCTGGGCCTTTCTGGCGGCGTCGATTCCAGCGTCGTTGCCGCGCTCCTGTCCCGCGCCATCGGCGATCAGCTCACCTGCGTGTTCGTCGACAACGGCCTGCTGCGCAAGAACGAGACCGCCGAGGTTGAGGAGGCGTTCTCATCGGCGGGTTCGGAGCGCTCCAACGTGCTGCCCATCAACCTGGTGACGGTCGATGCACGGAACGAGTTCCTCGATGCCCTCGTAGGCGTCGACGATCCCGAGGACAAGCGCAAGATCATCGGCCGGACCTTCATCGAGGTCTTCGAACGCGAAGCGGCGAAGATCCCCGGCGTGACCTGGCTCGCCCAGGGCACCATCTACCCCGACGTCATCGAATCCGCCGCGTCGAAACACGGCAAGGCGCACGTCATCAAGTCCCACCACAACGTCGGCGGCCTGCCGGAACGCATGGGCCTCAAGCTCGTCGAACCACTGCGCGACCTCTTCAAGGACGAGGTGCGGGCCGTGGGGCTCGCGCTCGGGCTGCCGGATCGCCTGGTCTACCGCCATCCGTTCCCCGGACCGGGACTCGGCGTTCGAGTGCTCGGCGAGGTGAAGCGCGCCTACCTGGACGTGCTGCGGGAGGCGGACGCGATCTACATCGAGGAACTACGCGAGGCCGACTACTACGACAAGGTCGCCCAGGCGTTCGCGGTCTATCTGCCGGTCAAGTCGGTGGGCGTGGTGGGCGATGCGCGCCGCCACGAACACGTGATCGGTCTGCGCGCCGTAGTCACCACCGACTTCATGACCGCGAACTGGGCCGAACTGCCGCACGACCTGATCGCCCGGGTCAGCAACCGCATCGTCAACGAACTCGCCGGGGTCTCACGGGTCGTCTACGACGTGACCAACAAGCCGCCGGGGACGATCGAATGGGAGTAGGGCGAGCCGCAAGCAGATCACATGTCGTGGCGACGAAGGGCGCGTAGGGGCGACCCTTGTGGTCGCCCGCCCGGACGCTCGGCTCCGACTCGGTCGGCATTTGCGTACCGTCGCGGTGTCGCAGACTCCTAGGCCCGCCGCTACGACCGGTGTTCCGTCGGCATTCCACGCCAACGGAGGATGTGCGAAGCACCATGCGGGAATACGGATGCCGGGTGAACGAGATTTAGGGAGTTTCCCCTCCGTTCATGCGAACTGCAGTCAAATAACTCGCGTTATTTGACGTTAGCACCACTGTTTCGCGGATTGCAAGCGTTTTCTGCAACTTTCTTCTCGTCTGCTTCCTAGGCACCGTCCCGCAGCCGCGCCACCGCGCCCCGGGACGCCTCCTGGTTGCGCACGTAGTAGGCCG
>VXYL01000023.1 GCA_009846005.1 Gammaproteobacteria bacterium
TCAGCGGCCGCGTGAGCGTCGAAGGCATGGGCCTCGACAGCGTGACCGTGACGCTCTCGGGCGACGATCTCGAGGAAGACGCGACGGCGATGACCGACGCGACGGGGCAGTACGCGTTCGCGGGTCTGGCCGAGGGCGACTACACGGTCGCGATCTCGGACTTCGACAACGTCTCCTACGTCTTCGAGAACACGTCGATGGACGTGACGCTCGGCGACGACGACGTGCAGATCCACAACTTCATGGGCATGCACGCCCGCACGGGAATGATCTCGGGCATGCTCTTCGTCGACGAGGCGGGCAAGAACGACGCCTACGACGAGGGCGAGGACGCGCTGGCCACGCCGGGAATCCTGCTGTCGCTGATCGGACCCGACGAGAGCATCATTGCGCCGCGGCCCGGGGCCACCAATGCGAGCGGCATGTTCATGTTCGACAAACTCCGTGCCGGCGCGTACCAGCTGGTGGTGAATCCGCGCAATCTCAACCCGGCGATTCCCGCGGACTACGCCTACGGCGGGTCGTCGACGGGCTACCAGTTCACCCTCGGTGTCGGTGGCGAGGCGACGCAGAACATTCCGTTCGACATCACGCACACCACCGTCAACTTCATGGTCAACCTGAAGGCCGGCGCCGCCATGGGTGACGCGCTGCCCGGGGCCACGGTCTCGTTCTTCTCGGACATGGCCGGTGAGCAGAAGATCGGCGACGCAATGAGCGGCGACGACGGCATGGCTTCGATGCGCATCGCGCGCACCAGCGCGAGCAACAACACGGTCTACGCCAAGGTGGCGGCGCCCGCGGGCGACTACGCCACGGACATGGCGATGCAGGCCGTGATGTGGGACGCGAAGATGACGATGCACGCGGCTTCCAACGCCAGCGACATCCTTAACACGAAGGCCGACTTCTCCTTCAGCGGTGCCACGGTCATGACCGAGTACGGCGGCGGCAAGGCGCTCGCCGGCTGGGCGATCACGGTCAGCTCCGACAAGAGCGCGGCCGCCGATGCCCCGGCCAAGCTGGGCGACGACGGCTCGGCGAAGTACTCCGAAGTCGTGGCGGCCGACTCACTGCCGGTGAAGTACACGGTCAACGTGGCGTCCAACCAGGACAACGCACTGGACGGCGGCGAAAAGTACAGTGCGGGCAAAACTGGCCTGACCTACACCCACAACGGCCTCTCGCTGCCCGCCACGATGGACGCGGGCATGCTCGAGGTGAAGTACACGACCCAGACGCTGAAGGTCTACGTGCACCATGAGCGTGACCAGGTCATGGGCTACACCGGCAACATTCTTGGCGGCGACGTCAGGAATACCGGAACGGTCAACGTCGACATCCGTCACATCGAGCGGTCGAGCGGGCGTTCCCGCGCGTTCAACCCGAACACGGAGTGGAACAGCGGCGGTGGCCGCAAGACCGATTCGAACGGCGTCGTGACCTTCCGCGGCGTGCCGGCAAACGCCCAGGTCATCGTGCAGGCGAGCCTGGCATCCGACGCGGGGAACGTCAGACTGCTGCGTCCCGACGAGCTTGCCGCGTACACGGACCGGGACGGCAACAACATCATGGGCGGCGCCTTCGGCGACAACGGCGGCTACCACCACACGGTGGAGCTCTGCCCACTGATGGCCACGGATCCGACCGGCCAGCGCTTCGGCGAGTGCGCGTCCTTCGCCTTCGTCAACACGCATCTCGTCCACGGACAGGTGTGGAAGCACGACTTCGTGCCGGCCGCCAACGGTGACGGCTGGACGGAGCGCAATCTGCGGCATGTGCCCGGGACGACGGTCACGCTGGCGCCGGTCGCAGGCGAAAACCTTGCGGGCGACGGCGAGGGCTTCACGGCCGCGGCGGCGGACAACCGCAGGACGCCTCTGGACGAGCGCAAGCAGTTCAATTGGGGCCAGAAGGCTGCCGGTGTCTACAAGGTCACCGTGCCGGCCGGCTGGGTGGCCAGAGTGGGGGCGCCAGGCACCAACGTCGCCCTCGGCAACAGCTTCAACCCGCTCGCGGGCGACGTCCAGATCGACGTGACGCCGACGACGGGGTTCGCCTACGGCCGGGTGACCGGCGAGGACGGCTTCCCGGTGGCGGGCGTGACCGTGAACGTCAACGGCGTGACGGCCACGACCGATGCGGCCGGCCGCTACACCGCCGGAGGCTTCGCGTCGCAGACGCGCCGGATCAGCAACGTCACCTACGCCAACCGGATCTTCGTGGAGATCACCCACACGGGCCACAACTTCTCGAGAACCATCCGGCCCTTCGCGGCGAACGCTCCAGAAATGGTCAACGTCGAACTCGAAGGCGCCACGAAGACCGCGACGATCGCCGGTAGGGTCACGGCCGCCGGCACCGGTGATGCGGTGGCGGGCGCGCGGGTCTGGGTGGACTACGGCGCCGGCGCGACCAACCCGCTGGGTGTGAGTGCCAGGACCGGCCTGCTCACGGGCAGCGACGGTTCCTACTCGGCCACCGTGGTGGCACAGCCCGCCGGCTCGACCGTGGGCATCTCCGTGACGAAGTCCGACATGTCCTTCACTCCGGCTTCGATCGACGTTGGAGCACTTGAGGGATCGTCGATTTCGGGAATCAGCTTCACCGGCTTCATGAAGGCCACGATCACCGGCAGGGTGTCGAATAACGGCCGGCCGATGGACGGCGTGAAGGTGAAGGCAATGGCAGTGGGTGGATCAGCGGCCGCCGATAGCGCCACTACGGGCGAGACGGGCTCCTACAGACTCTTCGTGCCCTTCGGCACCTACGATGTCGAGGCGTCGAAGGCCGGCTTCAACTTCACCCCGACGAACCAGCGCGTGAACGTGGGTCCGGGCGCGACCACGTCCATCGACGACTTCGCGGCCGTCGTGGTGCCGTCTTCGGACGCGACGCTGAGCGACCTGATGCTGAGCAACGACGTGAGCCTGGCTCCGACGTTCGCGAGCGACGTGACAGCGTACACAGCGAGCGCGCCGAACTCGGTGGCGCAGATCACGGTCACGGCGACCACGGCCAACGCCGGCGCCGACGCGGTGATCATGCCGACGGACGCCGATGACGCTGCGGCAGGCCACCAGGTCGATCTCGCGGTTGGTGCGAACGAGATCACGG
>VXYL01000072.1 GCA_009846005.1 Gammaproteobacteria bacterium
CAAAATTCTCGCAACTCTATAGGTACTACAAGGTCTGGGGGACGAAGTCGGACGATATCAGCAAGGTAGCGGACGGCTGGAGCATGAACAACTATCGGCATACCGGGATCCGGAATTCGGGGGTCTGGACGACGGCGGACGAGGTCCCGTTTGTCGATGTAAGCGGCTATGCCGTGGTGCCCTCCAGCGACGCGACCCTGAGCGGTCTCGGACTCACCTGGGACGACGCCGGCACCGCAACCGACATCGTGCTCGACCCGCCATTCGACGTGGCGACGACCTCCTACACCGCGGCCGTGGCCCATGGCGTGGACCGGATCACCATCGACGCGACCAAGAGCGACAGCGGCGCCCGGGTGGACTACTTCGACGGTGCCGACTCGGCGCTCACCGACGCGGACGGCAATGCGACTGGCTTCCAGGTCAATCTCAACATTGGCGCGAACACGATCAAGGCCAAGGTGGCGGCGAGCGACGGCGAGACCATCCGGACCTACGCGGTGGTGGTGACCCGGGCGGCGGGCGACACGACCGCGCCGACAGCCGACAGCGCGACCGTGAATGGCGCGAGCCTCGTGATCGCCTTCGATGAAGCCCTCGCCGCCGCCGCGAACCTCGCGATCGGCGCGTTCGCGGTGAAGAAGACCCCGTCTGGGGGCTCGGAGGCGACGGTGGCGCTCACCGGCTCTCCCACAATCAACGGCGCCGCAGTAACCCTCACGCTCGCGACGGCCGTGGTCTCTACCGACGCGGACGTCAAGGTGAGCTACGTCAGGCCCGCCACGGGCACGGACAACCGGCTCAAGGACGCGAACGGCAATGAGGTCGCCGACTTCACGGACCTCGCGGTGACCAACGACACGGCGGCGACGCTCACCGCCTGGTTCCAGAACGCGCCGGATGCCCACGACGGGGCGAGCGTGTTCACGCTCGAGCTCGTGTTCTCGGAAGCGGTGTTCGACGGAAGCGAGTCGTTCGACAGGAACCAGGCGATCCAGGATGCCCTCCAGGTGACTGGCGGGACCGTCGCGGGCAGACGCCGGGCCCACCCCAACGTGTACGACCAATGGATACTGAGGATCAGGCCCTCCGGCGACGGCGACGTGACGGTGCGCCTCCCGGCGACGACCGGCGGCTGCGGTTCCGTGGGGGCGATATGTACGCCGGACGGTCGTCCGCTGTTGATGCCTGCGTCGGCGACGATCGAGGGGCCGACGGCAGACGTGCCCGACGCGCCGGCGGCACCGACGCTGACGGTCGGCGAGACGTGGCTGGAGGCATCGTGGTCGGCGCCGGCGGACAACGGCGCGGCGATCAGCGGCTACGACGTGTACTACCGCGAGACGGGCGGCAGCTGGCAGGACGCGGACCACGTCGGCACGGGCACCACGAAGCGCATCGAGGGCCTCTCGGCCGACACGGCCTACCAGGTGCGGGTGCGGGCGTCGAACGCCGAGGGCGCGGGCGACTGGTCGCCGGCGGCGTCCGGACGTACGGACGCGGCGGCCGAAGCGCCGGACGCGCCGTCGGCGCCAACACTGACGGCCGGCGAAACGTGGATCGAGGCGTCCTGGGCGGCACCGGCGGACAACGGCGCGGCGATCACGGACTACGACGTGCACTACCGCGAGACGGGCGGCAACTGGCAAAACGCCTCTCACGCGGGCACGGCGACCACGAAACGCATCGAGAGCCTCACGGCCGACACGGCCTACCAGGTGCGGGTGCGGGCGTCGAACGCCGAGGGCACGGGCGACTGGTCGCCCTCCGCGACGAGGCGTACAGACGCGGCGGCCGAAGCGCCGGACGCGCCGTCGGCACCGACGCTGACGACCGGGACGACGTGGCTCGAGGCGTGGTGGACGGTGCCTGCCGATAACGGCGCGGCGATCACGGACTACGACGTGCACTACCGCGAGACGGGCGGCAACTGGCAAAACGCCTCTCACGCGGGCACGGCGACCACGAAACGCATCGAGAGCCTCACGGCCGACACGGCCTACCAGGTGCGGGTGCGGGCGTCGAACGCCGAGGGCACGGGCGACTGGTCGCCAGCGGCGTCCGGCCGCACGGACGCGGCGGACGGTGCCGCCGAGGGCGATGTGCGCCTGGTGGGTGGCAGCACGGAGCAGGAAGGCCGCGTGGAGATCTACCACAACAGTGAGTGGGGCACGGTGTGCGACGACCGCTTCGTCTCGGAGGACGCGGAGGTGGTGTGCCGGCAGCTCGGCTACACGGGCGGCGAGGTGCGCGCCCGGGCCGCGTTCGGTGCGGGCACGGGAACGATCTGGATGGACGACGTGCGCTGCGCGGGCACGGAGTCGCGGCTGGCGGACTGCCCGTTCGCGGGCTGGGGCCTGCACAACTGCCGGCACTCGGAGGACGTCGGCGTATCGTGCGGGGCGGCGTCGAGCAACTCGCTCAACCGGGCGACTGTGTCGGGGTCGGTGCTGACGCTGCGCTTTGACCGGGGGCTCAACGGCGGCTCGGTGCCGTCGCCGGGCGACTTCGTGGTCGCGGTGGGTTCGTCGCCCGCCAGCGCGGCGGCCCCCGTCGAATCGGTCGCCGTGGTCGACGGCGCGGCGGTGTTGACGCTGTCGCGGGTGTTCGACTCATCGGAGAAGGTATCAGTCAGCTACCTGCCGGCGCCGATGCACCCGCTGCAGGATGGATCGTTCAACCCGGCACCGGAACTGACCGACCGGGCGGTCGAGCACGCGCGGACGGAGGTCGCAGCGGTCGGCTCCGAAACGCTCGACCCCGTGATTCTGCCGACTGCGTCGGCGGCGCCAGAGGATGTGCCGGCCGAGTTTCTGCTGGCGCACGGATCGTGGGGCGCGGGCAAGGTCGAGGTACTTGATCTGTCGTCGCACAACCTGGTCGACTTGTCCGCGCTCGCGGGACTGAACGACATTGAAGTGCTGGACCTCGGCGGCAACGGCGTCGACGATCTCTGGCCGCTGGCGGCGATGACCGGCCTCGAGGTGCTCGACCTTCGCGCCAACGCCGTGGGGGACCTCTCGCCGCTGGCCAGTCTCACGCACCTGCGCGTGCTCGATCTGTCGGGCAACGCGGTTTCGGACATCTCGCCGCTTACCGGGCTGACGGCCCTGCGCCGCCTCGACCTGTCGGGCAACCGCGTGACCGATCTCCGGCCGCTGTCGGAACTGCGCCGCCTTGAGGTGCTGCTGCTCGACAGCAACCGGGTCGCGGACCTGGTGCCGCTGTGGGGCCTGTCGCACCTCGCCCACCTCGGCCTGGGAGACAACCGGGTGGCGGACGCCGCGCCGCTCCGGGAGGCGCGGTCGCTGCGGCGGCTGAACCTCGCGGGGAACGCCTTGCGGGACGTCTCGATGATCGGCGACCTGCCGAAGCTCGTGTGGTTGCGCATCCCCGGCAGCCCGATCGCCGACCCGGTCTCGCTCGGCCGGCTGACGGCACTGCGCTGGCTGATGCTCGACGCCGGGGCGACCACAGGGCGGTCGGACGGGTGAAGCGTAGCCAGGACGCCCGGATCTTTTTCCGGCGACGGGTCCAGCCTTTTCCGCGGGCCGCTCTGGCTTTGTCGCTCGGCGTTGTCTTGTTTGGCACGGCCCATGCCGAGGTGCTGGTCGGCAATCTGAGTGAGAGCGCCGATGCCAGTCTGACCGTCGGCTCGACGGGCGGCAGCAAGTTCGTGCAGGCGATTCGATTCCAGACCGGCAGCAACGAGCGTGGCTACAACCTCACGTCGGTCAAGGCCGTTCTCTCCGACGCCGCGGCTTCGGACGGCGTCCGGGTCAGGATCTTCAACGCCAGAAGCAACGGAAATCCGTTCTACAGCCTGTACACGCTGACCAACCCTGCCATCTCCGACGGGACGGCGACGTTCACGCCGCCGGCGAGCGCCACGCTCGAGAACGGCACCCGGTACTTCGTGATGTTCGACTCAACGGCCTCGGGAGACGGAAACGACTATGAAGTTTCGGGCACGGAGTCGGAGTCCCTCACCAGCGCGGCGTCCGGCTGGAGCCTGAACACGGATCGGCATGCCGCCGGGAACGCGGAGTCGCTGTCTTGGACCACCCATAGCGCGGTTCCGCTCATCGAGATCAACGGCGCGGCCGTTACCCAATCCACCGACGCGACCTTGAGCGCCCTGTCGATCGATGACGGGATCAAGCGATTTACGACAAACCTATCTCCGACTTTCAGTCCGTCGATGACGTCCTACACCTCAACCGCAGCCTCGTTGGTTGATCAGATCACCATCGAAGGCACTGCGAGCAATGCTGACGGCGCCACCGTAGCCTACCTCGATGGTAGCGATCAGCTGCTGTCCGACGCCGATGCCGAAAAGGAGGGGTTCCAGGTCGATCTCGCGATCGGCGACAACAGAATCCAGGTGAAGGTAACGGCTGCGGACGGAACCACCACCAGGACCTACACGTTGGCGATCACGCGGGCGGAACTGCTGGGTTCTCCCCATGCGCTCATCGGCAATCTGGATGAACCCCTCAGTCAAGGCCGATTCATCGGCACGAAAGACAGGTTCACCTTCGCGCAGGGTTTTGAAACGGGTGACCATGAGGCGGGTTACGCGCTGACGTCAGTGAAGATCATCGTTACGCAGACTCAGTCCGGTGCCCGGTTGAGAGTCAGAATCTTCGACAGCACAGCGGGAGGCCTTCCGCGAGAGAGCATCCATTCCCTGGGCCGGGCGCCGAATGGGATCGGTGTCAGGACATTCGAAGCGCCTTCGAGCGCCACGCTTGAGGCAAGCACGAGGTATTTCGTGGTGATTGATTCGGATGCTTCGGACACTAGCAAGGGCTGCAAAATCTCAGTGACGTCGTCGGATTTTCTCAACAGCGTCGCGCCAGGGTGGAGCATGGACGCGGATCGACTTGTGCATACCTCGGACAGGGACTGGTACACAGATCACCGCGTGCCCTTGCTTGAGATCAACGGCGACGCCGTGGTTCCCTCCAGCGACGCCACCCTGAGCGGTCTGAGCCTGACCTGGGACGACGGCGGCACCGAAACCGCCATCGAACTCGACCCGGCATTCAGCGCGACGACGACCGACTACACCGCGAGCGTGGCCAGTGGCGTGGCCCGGATCGCGGTCGCCGCGACCAAGAGCGACGACGACGCCACGATGTCATACGTCGACGGCACCGACTCGGCGCTGACCGACGCGGACGGCAATGCGGCTGGCTTCCAGGTCAACTTGGACCTCGGCGTCAACACGATCAAGGTGAAGGTGACGGCGGCGGACGGCCTGACCGTCGGAGCCTACACCGTGACCGTCGGCCGCGGCGCCGTCGCGCCGCTCTTGTCCACGACCATGACCGTGGGTGGGGACGCCACCGGCCTGGGCTTCTCGAGCCTGCTCAACCCCGACGTGGGTGCCCTGGAGGACGACACGTTCGAGCACGCCGGCCTTACGCGGCGCGTGCAGATCGTCGCTGCCTCTTCAGGCGGCGTGACGTTTCGCACCCGCAACGGCGGGGACACGTTCGGCGGCCTCGTGTTGGAGTGGGCGGGCGAGGTCCTGCCGCTCGACGACGCCACTCGTAGTTCCAACACCTTCACGTGGGACCAGACGTGGCTCGACGCCAACGCATCCGCGCTGGACGCCGCCAACTACGAGACGACATTGCCCACCGGCGACACGACGCCGGTGTGCCTGCGCGACGAACGACAGTCCTGTTCATCGGCGTTCGTCGGGACGCTGGTGTCGAACCACGAGCCCGAGTTCGACGACGGAGCCAGTGCGGCGCGCTCGGTGGCGGAGAACGCCACGGCGGGAACGGCGGTCGGTGCGCCGGTGTCGGCGACGGATGACGACGGCGACACGCTGACCTACGACCTCGCCGGCACGGATGCCGCGGACTTTTCCATCGACGGGACGACGGGGCAGCTGCGGACGGCTGCGGCGCTGGACCACGAGGCGGGCGCGAGCCGCTCGGTGACGGTGAGCGTGTCGGACGGCAACGGCGGCAACGCGACGATCCCGGTGACGGTCGCGGTGGCGGACGTCGACGAACCGCCGCACGCGCCAACAGCCCCGACGGTGACGGGGACGTCCAGTTCTTCGGTGTCGGTGTCCTGGAGCGCGCCGACGAACGCCGGGCGGCCCCCGCTGACCGGCTACGACGTCCGGTACCGGGCCGGCGCGAACGGCGTCTTCGCGGACTGGACGCACGCGGGAACGGCGACCTCGGCGACGATTACGGGGCTGTCGGCCGACACGGCGTACCAGGTACAGGTGCTGGCCAGGAACGCGGAAGGCGCCAGCGGGTGGTCGGCGACGGGCGCGGGGCGCACGAATGTGGCGGACGAGGTGCCGCTCACGGGCTCGTTCGAGAACGTCCCCGACGAGCACGATGGGTCGAGTGTGTTCAGGCTCGAGCTCGCGTTCTCCGAGGCGGTGTTCGACGGCAGCGAGTCGTTCGACAAGAACCGGGCGATCCGGGACGCCCTCCAGGTGAGCGGCGGCACGGTTAGGGGCGGACGCAGGTCAGACCCCGGCGCCTACGACCGATGGATACTGAGGATCGGGCCTTCCGGCGACGGCGACGTGACGGTGAGACTACCGGCGACGACCGGCGGCTGCGAAAGCGCGACCGCGATCTGCACGCCGGACGGCCGACCGTTGTCGATCCCGATTTCGGCGACGATCGAGGGACCGTCGTCGGAGACGGCGGACGGTGGCGCCGAGGGTGACGTGCGCCTCGTGGGCGGCGCAACGCTGCAGGAAGGCACGGTGGAGGTTCACCACGAGGGTGCCTGGGGCACGGTGTGCGACGACCGGTTCACCTCGGATGACGCGTCGGTGGTGTGCCGGCAGCTCGGCTACACCGGCGGCGAGGCGCACCGGCGGGCGGCGTTCGGCGAGGGGACGAAGACGATCTGGATGGACGACGTGCAGTGCGCGGGCAGCGAAACGCGCCTGGCGGACTGTTCGTTCCCGGGCTGGGGCGTGCACAACTGCCGCCACTCGGAGGACGTCGGGGTGTCGTGCGGGTCGGCGTCGGGCATGTCGCTCGCCAACGCGACGGTGTCCGGGGCGCTGCTGACGCTACGCTACGACCGGGTACTGGACGGCGGCTCCGTGCCGTCGCCGGGCGACTTCGTGATCGCGGCCGGTCCGTCGGGGGACGTCGTCGTGCCAGTCGAGTCGGTCGGGGTTGTCGGCCGGGAGACCGTGCTGACGCTGTCGCGACCGGTCGAGGGGTCGGAGGACGTGTCCGTCAGCTACCTGCCCGCGGCGATGCACCCGTTGCAGGACGCCTCGTACAACCCGGTCCCTTCGCTGACCGACAGGCCGGTCCGGCATGCCCGGCTGGCGGACCGGGAAACCATGCCGCCCACCCCGCCGGGGACCGGATCGCGGAGCGCCGGGAAGGTCGAGGTTCTCGACCTCTCGGCGAGCGGTCTGGCCGACGTGTCCTCGCTGGGGGGACTGGGAGATGTAGAAGTGCTCGACCTCGGCGGCAACCGCGTCGACGATCTCTGGCCGCTGGCGGCGATGGCGGGCCTCGAGGTCCTCGACCTGCGCGACAACGCCGTGGGCGACGTTTCGCCGCTGGCCGGTCTCCCGCACTTGCGCCTGCTCGACCTGTCGGGCAACGCGGTCTCGGACCTCTCGCCCCTTGCCGGGCTGACGGCCCTGCGCCGCCTCGACCTGTCGGGAAATGGCGTGACCGACCTCCGGCCGCTATCGGAACTGCGCCGCCTTGAGGTGCTGCTGCTCGACCGCAACCAGGTCGCGAACCTGGTGCCGCTGTGGGGCCTGCCGCGCCTCGCCCACCTCGGCCTAGAAGGCAACCTCGTGGCGGACGCGGCCCTGCTGCGAGACGTGCGGTCGCTCCGCCGGCTGGACCTCGCCGGGAACCGGTTGCGGGACGTCTCGGCGCTCGGCGACCTGCCGAAGCTCGCGTGGCTGCGTCTCTCGGGGAATCCGATCTCGGACTTCTCCCCGCTCGGGCGACTGACGGGCGTGCGCTGGCTGATGCTCGACGCCGTGTCATCCCGCGCGGATGCGGCGCCCTTGCCCGACGGCAACCGGGGGCCGCTGCTGCTCGGCGAGACGACGGGCGGCAAGGCGTCCGGCGGGCGGTAGGGCGGAATCTTCTTGTTGCATCGGCGCTACCGCCGGTTGGGCACGCCAGGACTGCTTGCTGGCCTGGTGCTCATGGTGGCGGCAGCCCAGGCGAACGAGGTATCGGCACAGTCGGGTGACGGCGGCGACACCACGCCCAACATCGTCCTCTTCCTCTCCGACGACATGGGTTGGGGACAGCCCGGATTCAATGGCGGCGACGAGGTGGCGACCCCGAGCATCGATCGAATCGCCGAAGAGGGCATCAGGCTCACCCAGTTCTACGTCGCGCCGGTATGCACCGCGACGCGGGGCGCGCTGCTCACCGGACGGTACTCCTGGAAGAACGGCACGGGGGACCGTTTCAACGGCAGGACGAGCATGGGCATGCGCGTCGACGAGCGCACCCTGGCGGAAGCCCTGCGCGACGCGGGCTATGCGACCTGGCTGGTCGGGAAGTGGCACCTCGGCCAATGGCAGCGGAAGCACCTGCCGCTCCAGCGCGGATTCGACCACCACTACGGGCTCTACGGGGCGGAAATCGATTCCTTCTCGCACCATCGGGGCCGGAGCCGGGACTTGGCCTTGGACTGGCACCGCAACGGGCGTCCGGTGGTCGAGGCGGGGTATTCGACGGAGTTGTTGGCCGAGGAGGCGGTGCAGCTCATAGACCGTCACGATCCGACCCATCCGTTCTTCCTGTATCTGCCGTTCAACGCCGTCCACAACCCGAACGATGCGCCGCAGGAGTACATCGACCGCTACAGCCACCTCGACAACCCCAAGCAGCGCGCCCAGCTCGCCGTCATGGATGTCGCGATCGGCCAGGTCATGGACGCCTTGGAGGCTAAGGGCGTACTCGACGACACGCTGGTGATGTTCCTGAACGACAACGGCGGCACGAGCACGGCGGGCTGGAACGCTCCGTACCGAGGCAAGAAGTCGGAGTACCACGAGGGCGGCATCCGGGTTCCGGCCGTGCTGCGCTGGCCCGGCAGGATCGCGGCGGGTTCGGAGAGCGCGGCGCTGCTGCATGCGGTGGACCTGTTTCCGACCTTCGCCGGGCTCGCGGGGGCGGACGCCGGTGCCGGGTTGGCGCTCGACGGCATGGATGCCTGGGCGGCGATCGCCGACGGCGCGGCAAGCCCGCGCGACGTGGTGGTGCACTCGCTCGACGTGATCCGCGAGGGCGACTGGAAGCTCATCGAGGAGGGAATCGACTACTACGGCTGGACCACCGACGCGCCGGAGCTCTACGACATCGCTCTTGATCCGTACGAGGAGACCAACCTGGCCTCGAGCGAGACGGCCAAGGTGGCGGAACTGCGGGCGCGCCTCGCCAACCACGCGCAGTTCGCCCGGGACGCGGAGGCATCCGACGACATTCCAGACTACCCGCCTGTTGTCTATGGCGAGGAGGAGAACGCGGCATTCGCGGACAAGGTCGAGAGGACCGTGACCGAGCTCCGGGCCGGCAATCCGGCGCCGTCGCTGGTGCGCCTCGACGTCTCGGGCGCGAGCGTCACGCTGGTCCACGACGAAACGCTCGACGCCGGTTCGGTACCGCCTCCAAGTGCTTTCGCGGTGGTGTTGAAGCCAGGGTACCGATCGGCCGAAGTCGCGAGCGTGGCAGTAGGCGGCCGCGACGTGACACTGACGCTGTCCGAGACGCCGACCGGCGAGGTGTTGGGGCTGACGTACGAGGTTCCGGACACGGGCGCGATCCGCGACGAGGACGAACTCGAGGCGGCCGGGCGGGTCTGGATTGCGGCCACGCTGCCGTCGACGGACGCATCGCTTGCGGTACTGACCCTGACGGATCGCGATGGCAATGCCGTATCGTTCAACGAGAGTTTTGCGCCCGAGACGATGTCGTACACGGCGGGGGTCGGGAACGGTGTGACGGGATTGACGTTGACCGCGACCGCCAGCGACGTAAACGCGACACTCGCCTATCTGGCCGCGGACGAGACTGCGCTGGCCGACGACGATGCAGCCACCGCGGCCCTGGACACGACGCTGGCCGTGGGCGCGAACACGATCAAGGTGAAGGTGACGGCCGAGGACGGCATCGCTACGCGGACGTACAGCGTGACCGTGACGCGTGCGGCACCTTGGGTCTGGACCACGACACTGACCGTTGGAAACTCCTCGGGCCGGGGATTCTCGAGCCTGCCCAACCCCGACGTGGGCGCGCTGGAGGACGATGCGTTCGAGTACGCCGGCTTCACGCGGCGCGTGCAGATCGTCGTTGCCTCTTCAGTCGGCGTGACGTTTCGGACCCGCAACGGCGGGCTCAGCTTCGGCGGCCTCGTGCTTCAGTGGGCGGGCGAGGTCCTGCCACTCGACGACGCCACCCGTAGTTCAAACACCTTCACCTGGAACCAGACGTGGCTGGACGCCAACGCTCCTTCCCTAAATGCCGCCGCCTACGAGACGAGGTTGCCGATCGGCGGATCGGAAACGGTGTGCCTGCGCGAGGGGTCCGCAGCTTGCCCGTCGACGCCGGCGTTCGAGGATGGCGCGAGCGCGTCGAGGGCGGTCGCCGAGAACGCCGTGACCGGTACGGCGGTGGGCACCGCCGTTGCGGCGACGGATGCCGTCGGCAACGGCCTGGCGTACTCGCTAGCGGGCGCGGACGCGGCCAAATTCGCGATCGACGCGTCGACCGGTCAGCTGACTACCGCCGTCATGCTCGACCACGAAGCGGGCCCGACCCGGTCTCTGACGGTGAGTGCCGCCGACGACAACGGTGGCGCTACCTCGATCCCGGTGACGGTCACGGTGACGGATGTCGGCGAGCCGCCGGTCGCCCCGCCGGCACCGTCGGTCTCGGGCGCCTCGAGCACGTCGCTGTCGGTGTCCTGGAGCGCGCCGGCGAATGCCGGGCGCCCGGCGGTGACCGACTACGACCTTCGCTACGGGTCCGGGGACGGCGTGTATTCGGACTGGGCACACGAGGGCGCTGCGACGGCGGCGACCATCACGGGGTTGTCGGCGGACACGGCGTACCAGGTGCAGGTGCTGGCCAGAAACGCGGACGGCGCGAGCGGGTGGTCGGCGACCGGCGAGGGCCGCACGAATGCGGCGCAAGCGACGCTCACCGCTTGGTTCGAGAACGTTCCCGAGGCGCATGACGGATCGAGCGTGTTCACGCTCGAGCTCGCGTTCTCCGAGGCGGTGTTCGACGGCAGCGAGTCGTTCGACAAGAACCGGGCGATCCGCAACGCCCTGCAGGTGACCGGCGGCACGGTCAGGGGCGGACGCCGGGTGGACCCCGGTGCCTTCGACCGGTGGATACTGAGGATCGGTCCTTCCGGCGACGGCGACGTGACGGTGAGGCTCCCGGCGACCCCCGGTGGTTGCGATGCCGCAGGGGCGATCTGCACGCCGGACGGCCGTCCCCTGTCGACGTCGGCGTCCGCGACGGTCGAGGGACCGTCGCCGGAGGCGTCGGGGCGTACGAATGCAGCGGGCGGGGTTGACGAAGGCGACGTGCGTCTCGTCGGCGGCAGCACGGCGGCGCAAGGCCGCGTGGAGATCCACCACGACGGCCAGTGGGGCACGGTTTGCGACGACCGGTTCGTCTCGGACGACGCGGCGGTGGTCTGCCGGCAGCTCGGCCTCGGGGGCGGCGAGGCGCATCGCAATGCGGCGTTCGGCGCGGGTTCGGGGACGATCTGGATGGACGACGTGGGATGCACCGGTAACGAGTCGCGGCTGGCGGACTGTTTGTTCGGGGGCTGGGGCGTGCACAATTGTGGCCATTCGGAGGACGTGGGCGTCTCGTGCGGGACGGCGTCCGGCATGTCGATCGCGAGTGCGACGGTGTCCGGTGCCGTGCTCACGCTGCGCTACGACCGGGAACTGGACCGCGGCTCGGTGCCGTCGCCGGGCGACTTCGTGGTCGCGGCGGGACCGGCGGCCGGCGCGGTGGCGATTCCCGTTGAGTCGGTCGCCGTGGAAGGTGGCCAGGTCGTGCTGGCCCTTTGGCGGCCGGTCGAGGGTTCGGAGAACGTGTCAGTCAGCTACCTGTCTGGGGCGATGCGCCCGCTACAGGACGGGTCGTACAACCCGGCGCCGGCGCTGACCGGCCGGTCGGTCCGGCATGCGCGACCTGTGGACCTGGACGACGTTGCAGGAGAGGACATCGTGCGCCTCGCCCCGCCGTCGGAGACCGGATCGTGGAGTGCGGCGAAGGTCGAGGTTCTCGACCTCGGGGCGAAGGGAATGTCCCACGTGTCGTGGCTGGCGCGACTGGCGGACCTGGAAATGCTTGACCTCGCTGGCAACCACGTCGACGATCTCTGGCCGCTGGCGGCGATGGCGGGCCTCGAGGTGCTCGATCTGCGCGACAACGCCGTGGGCGACGTTTCGGCGCTGGCGAATTTGCAGCACCTGCGGGTGCTCGACCTGTCGGGCAACGTGGTCTCCGACGTGTCGCCCCTTGCCGGGATGACGGCGTTGCGCCGCCTGGACCTGTCGGGCAACCAGGTGGCCGACCTGCGGCCGCTATCGGAACTGCGTCGTCTCGAGGTGCTGCTGCTCGACGGCAACCGGGTCTCGGACCTGGTGCCGCTGTGGGGCTTGGCGAATCTGGCCCACCTCGGTCTCTGGAACAACCGGGTGGCGGATGCGGCTGTGCTTCGGGACGTGCGGTCGCTGCGGCGGCTGGACGTTGCGGGCAACCGGCTGCGGGACGCCTCGGTGCTCGGCGACCTACCGCAGCTCGTGTGGCTTCGTGTTTCCGGCAATCCCGTCCCGGACTTCTCGCTGCTTGCACGGCTGACGGCCCTGCGCTGGCTCGTGCTCGACGCCGGTGCCTCGCACAAGAACGCAGTGCGCCGGCGCGGCGACGGGGCACCGCTGGTGCTGATCGAGAACGGCGGCCGAGAGGATTCCGGCGGATCGTAAGGCGCGGCGTCAACGTCGTGAATGGGCGGTGAGCCGGCCGGTCGTGGGCGTCACGATCTCGGCGCTTGACCCTTGGGTATGATGGGCTGCCGCTCGCCGATGCCAACGCAACGGAACGGAGCGTCCGGAGGGTCATGTGACTCACCGCCGAAGGGGCCGAAGTGCTGGAGAGGCGCGTCGAGCTTGATGCCTACGACTTGCAGGCCCGAACAGCCTCGCGGCGGAACTGCTGGAACGCGGTGAGACGGATGTCGTGCTGGCATACTTCGAGCTCTGGTCAAAGTTCCGGCCCTCCAACGAGTCGGCGGAATGGACCGCACTGGTCAGGAACGGCCGGACACCCGACTGGGTGTACTGAACGACGGCTCACGAGTTGCGTTCCGAAATGAAGGACCACGCCGAGCGGGTGGGCACGCTAGAGGATCAAGTTGCGTCGCTGGAACGTCGCTGGTCGCTCCGCGTACGAGAACGTCTTGACTCTTCCTTCAATTTCGTTGCTCGGGCCAGCCATGTGGATCTCGGGGAGGTCGTGGTGAAATTGGGGGTTCCAGGTGCCGAATTCGTGAGGGAACTGGACGCTCTCCGGGTGTATGGCGGTCAGGGAGCAGCGAGGCTGCTGAAGGCTGATCCGACAAACGGGGCGATGATGCTCGAGAGCGTAAGGCCCGGTAGCGCGCTTTCCAATGTGACTAGTGACGAGGAAGCCACGTCGGCAACGGCAACCGTGATGCGGAGCCTTTGGCATCCCGTCCCTCGAAGACACGCCTTCGTGCCGATGTCCGAGTTTGAAGGCGGTGTCGAGTGGCTTCGAACCGGCTTGACGAACGAGCGTGGTCCGGTTCCGAGGACGTTGATGAGCCGGGCTGAGGGTCTGCTCCGGGACTTGGCGTCGGCAAAGGACGAACCGGTACTGCTCCACGGGGACCTGCACCACGACAACCTCCTGTCTGCCGAGCGTGCTCCTTGGCTCGCGATCGACCCCAAGGGCGTTGTTGGTGACCCGGCGTACGACGTCGGTCCCTTTCTGTATAACCGCTTGTTTGGGACTGACAATCCGGTCGGCACGCTAAGAAGGCGTGTCGACCAGATGTCCGAGGAGCTGGGCTTCGAACGAGATCGAATCGTGGGGGCTGCGATTCCCCGCGCCGTATTGGCGGCATGGCCTACCGGTTCAAGTGGCGAGCCGTGGAGGGACGCCCTGAAATGTGCCGAACTGCTGGCTGGCCTGACAACCTAGCACACGCTTGGTCAAACGCGCCCCGAACCGACCTGTGGGTAGTGGCCTAGTTTGAATTGCTGGCCCGCTTCTTGTACGGGCCGCGTGGTCCCGGCTTCGGCGCGGCTTCCTCCACCATGCGAACAATGTCCCCGATCTCCCAAAGGCGGTCAGTGACGCCAGCGGCCATCGCGGGGGTGACGCGCAGCGATTGGTGGATGCGGCAGAAGTTGTACACCATGTAGTGAAGCGCCACGGCGTGGGCGTGGTTTTCGAGCTTCTTGGAGAATGCGTTTGTCAGCCGCGTGAATCGGCGCATCGACATTCGCATGGTGAGGTTCTGGCGTTCGACGTAGGACGTGCTGACGTGGCGCGGATCGGGGTTGCCCTCGATCCGGTGTTTCTCGATGCCGATGCACTCGCCGGGGCTGTAGCGCGTCTCCGGCTGGCTGTTGCCCGGCGTGGCGCCGTAGAGCTTGATCAGCATGGCGTAGTCCACGTCGCCGCCGAAGGCACCCTCCACGGCTTCCAGGTAGGCCCGATGGCCGTCCGTGGTGAGTTGGACGCGATTGCGGAGCCGGGAGCGGAGATCGTCCATGAGGTCGATGGCCGTCATGCCCGAACGGTCGCCTACCCGCCATGCCGGCACCAGCTTGGTATCGGCGTCGATGGCAACCCATGTCCACACGTCCCCGGCTTCGCGGGGCGCGGACTTGGCGCGGGCGACGTTCTTTTGCTTGGCGTAGATGAAGCACCACGCCTCGTCAACCTGAATCCGGTTGCACTTGAGGTCGCGCAGCGTCCGGTCCTGATAGTCGGCGCACACCTTGGCGGCGTCCACCAACAGCTTGGTTGCGGTGACCCTCGAAACGTCCGCGATCCGGGCGGTTGCGCGGACGCTCATGCCTTCGGTGAGGCACTTGAGAATGAGGACTTTCTTGTGGGTTGGCAGCGTATTCATAGTGTCCATATTGTACCTGCAATCACGGCAAATGCAAGTATAATTAGGACATTATGCGGCCATCTTTCGCTTGATCCATCCCTTGTCGGTGAGGCAGGCTAGCAGGTATTCCTGCGGCCGGTCGCCCTTGACGGAGTTGCAATGGCCGCAAAGCAACTGGAGGTTGCTGATGTGATCCGTGCCGCCTTTCGCTCGCGGGATTATGTGATCAACGTGGAAGTGACGGGGCGCAAAGTGGTCTTCGCACCCGTTGCAGTAGCCGCCCTGCTCGCCGTACAGACGCTGCTTGTTGCGGAGGTCGTTGTACGGGATGACTTCGCCAAGGTCGGTTCTGCTCGGCACGTCGTCACGTTCGACGCCGTCGAACATCATCCTGCATTCCTTGAGCATTCGATCCCTTACCAGATCGGCAGCCCTCGGCGCTATGTCGATTCCAACCCAACGGCGACCGAGCATATTGGCCGATATGCAGGTCGTCGCGCACCCGCAAAACGGGTCGAGTATCAAGTCGCCTTGGTTGCTGCTGGCGAGAATCACGCGATCCAACAGTTCCAGTGGCTTTTGCGTGGGGTAGTCGCACCGCTCATCGCCGTAGGGGCGGCTGATGCCAGTCCACCAATCCTCGACGATCTTGCCATCTGGGTGCCTTGTGTAGACCCTTCCGGGGGCGCGGCTGGCCTTGTCGGTGAACACCGTCGCCTTGTACTCCGAAGCGTAGGGAACGCGAACCGCGTCCGCGTTGAAGCATCGGCCATCCGATGGAGAATACCTAAGCAACACGTCATGCTTGCGTGGGAAATCGCGCTTTGGCGCGCCGCCACCGGCATAGCACCACACAATCTCATTGCGGAAGCTCGCCTTCCCGAATATCGAGTCCATCAGCACCTTGAGGTAGTGACTGGCATTCCAATCACAGTGGAGGTAGACGGTGCCAGCGGGCTTTAGGAGACGCCTCAATTCGATGATCCGAACGGCCATGTAGATGAGATAGCTCATCATGGAGTCGCCGTGAATCTCGCGGGTGGCGGTCATCAGGGAGTACACACCGGGGAAGTCGTGCTTGATCTCGCCATGCCACGCGAGATTAACCTCATCCAAGCACCAGGTATCTTTGAACGCCGCACCAGCGGCCTTGCTCCCGATGGGAGCGGCATAGTCATGGTTCGAGTTGAACGGCGGATCTAGGTAGATCAGATCGAACGTTGCGGAGTTGAGCCCCCGCATCACGTCGAGGTTGTCACCAATCCAAATGGTGTCCTTGGCCCAATTGGGCCGGACTTCGGGGGGGGGGGGCCGCGTTCCCTCCCGCCCGCCTTGAGCGTATCACGCCGCCCCGTTCGCGGCCTTCCTGCGTCTCGCCTCGACGCCCTGCATGGCGATCTCGCGCCGTCGCTCCGGCGTGAGCTTCGCGGCGCGGGCATGACCGCCCTTGGCGCGGCCAGTGGGCGCGTCGTGCGAATCGTTGGGAATCTGCCCGGTGGTCATGTCCACCACCATCTTGGCGAGTTGGTTCATGTCGCGGGGGCGCTTCGGCATGGGTGACTCCTTAGTCGCGTTAACCAAGCGGTTGCAGTATCGTTACACCGAGTCTCCCACTTTTCGGGAGACGCCGCAAATTCAAACTAGACCACTACCGACCTGTGGACTCGCTGTTCGACACGGGTTTGGCGCTTCGGCTGGGCCATCGAACCTCCATGGACTTCGGCTTCTTCTCGCACGTGCCGGGTGTTGCGGCTCGTCGTGGAGACCTCCCGGGCCACGATGCTGGCCCGTTCCCGCTAGAGATCGTCGATCACGTCCTTTCGAAGGAGCACCGGCTCCGGCCATTGCAACTTCGAGATTAACCATTCGCCATCGACATGCCTGAACTCCCAAGACCATCGGGTGATCGACCTCGGCGTATCGAGCTCGCCGCCGACTCGGGTGCCTTCGGGGTCGGTCAAGTCTTGGCTTTCGCGAGCTGCAACGTAGTGCGTAACGTAGTTTGTGGCCTTGGCGTGATCTTCGTCATCGACATCGATCAACAGATTGCTGCACAGGTTCACGTTGACGTTGTCATCGACCGCCTCGATCCCGGCGAAGTGTTCGCGGATCGATTCCCGTCCAACATGCTTGAATGCTTGGCCGTCCTCGGTGAAGAGATCGGCAGTTTGGGCTTGCTCGCCCTCCAGTACCCGCAGGAACCGGTAAATGAGCCGTTCGCACCGGTAGCGGATTTCGAACTCGTTGGCAGCTGTCATCGGTAGGTCGCTCCTTGTTCACTTGGGTCGGCCTACCCGGATTTGGTCCAAGTTCCGACGCCAACGTCACGGGACGCGGCGTGCTTGCCCGGTTCGCCGACGCCTGGGCAATGCGTCGACAAGTACGGCGTCGGACGCAGGGCCTCGTTGTCGCGCATGCCGAGCAAGCGGTAGCGTTCGTTCAGGGCATCGAATTGTTCGATTCGGTAGCGTTCCGGGCGCCGGGCGAAGTCGTCGCACAGTCTCGTCATGCGACGTTGCAGGTAGGGCACGAGCGCCGCAAAGTAGCTGGCAGGGTTGAGCATCTCGTCCCACAGCGGGTTGACGTGATCGGCCCAGGTGAATGTCCGCTGCCGTATCGGTTGGCCCGATTGCCAGCGAAAAATGGGTCCTTTTCCGGCCACGCTTCCACCATGAAATAGCCCGCGGAAGAACCGGTACCCCTCGTAGTTGGCGACGAGGTCGGCGTTTGAGTAGATCCCGGACATCAGCCTTCCCCAGATCAGCCATTCCCATGCGGCTGTCAGACGTGCGGCGCGTTCTTCCGAGCCGTGGCGCTGGACGCGCCGGTAGAACTTGCGCCCTTGGGAGATGAAGTGGCCGATCTTGTCCGTGCCGATGTAGACGCCGTTGACGTTGATCGTGGGCGCGAGCCCGATGCGCGCCATTTGGGCGCGAATAAGCGGCACCTTGGCGAACACGGTGTCGCGGCGCGTGGTCGGCAGCTTGTCCACCGCCGGCGCGTCCATCGCCCACCGCTCCAGGGGGTCGACCCAGTGGAAGCTGCCGAGCTTCGCGTATACGGCGGTCACGAACGCCCACTCGTTCTCGCCCCGGTCCCAAGACGCGGCGACGCGGTCCAGAGCATCGTTCACCTTCGCGTCCAGGATGTCGAGGCTGTCAGCCAAATCCATGTCGCGATGGGTGTACGGATCCGGCTCGATCGCGACGGCAGCCGCCGCGCCAAGGAGCATCGCCGCCGACCCCGTTAGCCGGTGCGCCAACCTGAGCCCCGGCCCGTGTGGCCAGCAGCAACGGGCCCGCCAACGAAAGGCGAGAAATGTCCAGCGAAAGCCTCTCAGCAACTCGGGTTCGCCGCTACGGTTCCGTGCCGGGAGCCTATCCGTTCGCCGTTCGGGCGACAACATCGCGTGGTTTGATCGGGATGGTGGCAGGGCTGTTCCTACGAGCACGCCACGTGGGCAAACTTTCCGGGCCGCTACCTCGACAGACTGAATGAACTCTCCGGGCAGCACCGATGCGAAGTGACGCTTCCGACGAAGCCTTGGTAAGGCGTGCCTTGGCGGGATCGGACAGCGCCTGGACGAAGCTCGTGGGCCGCTACCAGCAGCGCATCTACAACTACGCGCTGCGGATGATCGGCCACCCGGACGATGCGCTGGACCTGATGCAGGAGGTGTTCGTGGGCGTCTTGCGCAACCTGCCGGGCTACCGGGGCGACGGCGCCTTCGCGGCTTGGCTGTTCCGCATCGCCGCGTACCGATGCACGGACTACCTGCGCAGACGCCGTGTGGCCGTACCCTTGGACGAGACGGCATGGGATGGCGTCGACGGCGAGTCGGTCGAGGCCGAGTCGCGCGCTGATGCCAACCGGCCGATCGCCATGGCCTTGGCCCGACTGCCGGCGGAGCAGCGCCACGTCGTCGAGTTGAAGTTCTTTCAGGAGTTCACCTTCGACGACATCGCCGGCCAGCTCGGCATTTCGCCGAATACGGCGAAGACGCGTCTCTACGGCGCGTTGCGCAAACTGCGCCAACACAAGGAGCTCAAGGATGCTTTGTAAGGATGCTGGACCCAGACTGATCGATTTCGACGATGGCACGCTCGACGACGAGACCGCCACGAGCCTGCGCCGACACCTTGCGGACTGTCCCGACTGCCGTGCCGACCTCGCCACGCTGCGTAGCTGGCGCGGCCTCGCGACATCGTGGTGCGACGAAAAGGTCCCGCCTTGGCGTCCGGCACGGATCGGCCAACGTCCGTGGCTGGAGCGTTGGCTGCCGCTGGCGGCCAGCATCGCGGCGCTGGCGCTCGCGACGATGGTGTACTTCGAGCGCGGAGATCAGGTGCCGCCAATCGTGTGGGAGGATCCAGGCGTCGCGTTCGACGAACCCGGTCAGTTGCAGCCGGTGGATTGGTTCGACGAGGAGAGCCTGTCACCCATGGTGGAAGCCATGCTCGCTGCACACGATACCCAGCGGCGCGAGGAGATCGAGGCGTTGGCGGTGCTCCTGCTCGGCGTCATCGACCGGCAAGCCACGGACACCGAGGACAGCATACGCTACGTCATCACCCAGCAGCTGGCCGACAAGAGGCGTTTGGACAGCCTTGCCCAACGCGTTGAATTGGCGAGCTACGGACAGGAGGACATGCCATGAAGACGTTCTTTTTTCTTGCTGTGGTGTTCGCGGCCGGTGCGCAGGCACGGGAGCCGGAAAACCTAGGGGCGCTGGTCGAAGAGATGGCTGTCCTCGAACGGGTGCTTGGCGAAGCAATCAGAAGCAAGATAGCTGGATTAGTTGGTTCCCGCCATGACTTGCAGGCGCTAGACGGCCAGACACGCGTGCACATGGAGCGTTGGTTGCAGGAGCGGGTGCGCACCATCAGGGCGGAGTATCTGGCTCGGCAGGGAATCCTGGTTTCGCTTCAGCTGGGTGGCATGCCTTCGGTACGCAGCCTCACGAATTCGTTGATCACGACTCTAGCGCGGAAGGCCGGGACCGGCTGGAAGGGAAAGGTCGGCTCCCTCAAACCTGACGATTTCGCGGGACTCAAGCGGCTGGTCGACGAACTAGACGAGACGCGACTGAAACATGGCGAATTGACGCGAGATCATCACCTTGTATTGCGTCGGGCCAGCGAAGGCAAAAAGCCGACTCACGTGGGAGATAGGGTCCGACAGGAGATCAGTGCGTTGCAGGATAGAGGAGGGGAGTTGCAGTCCGACATCGACGACGAGATCGATCGGTTGCGGAGGCTTCTGGTGGACCCGGCACAGGATGTATCGACCGACGACATGCACAGCGCCCTTTTGCAGGCGGTGTGCGACTATGCGGTGCTCAAGTCGCTGCCGGACGGCGAACACCTGACGTTGAAGGTGAACCAAGTCAAGTCGCCACGAGAGTTAGCGCAAACGGGGTCTCAGGCGACCTACTACGTGCTTGCCAAGCCGGACATTGTCGAATGCCGGCAGGGCGCCATCGATGCCGAGGAGCTACGACACCGCGCCTACGTCTACCGATCAGCAGCTCGTTAGCAAGGTTGCCGAGCGCGTTGAGTAGGCGCGCTACTGGCAGGAGGAAACCCATGAAGTCACTATTGTTCGTTGCCGCAACCCTCGCGGTCGGTGGCCAGGCCCGGGAGCCGGAAAACCTGGCGGCGCTGGTCGATGAGATGGCTGTCCTCGAACGGATCCTCGGGGCGGCGCTAGAGAGCGAGACCCCCATGTCTGGACCGCCTTTCCCTGACGGTGCCCCGGGGGCATTGCTGGACTATGTGGATAGGCACATGCAGCCCTGGTTCCAGACGCGTGTCGGCACGATCGAGTCGGAATATCTCGCTCGGCAGGGAATCCTGGTCTCGCTCCATCTCCGCCGAAGGCCGACTGTGCAGGATCTCCCGGATGCGTTGTTCACGATGATGGCGCAGACGGGCGAGACCGGCTTGCCCATCCCTTTCGCCTCCTTGCCACCGGACGACCTCGCGGCGCTCAAGATTCTCGCCGACGAGCTAGACGAGACGCGGGAAAAGCACCGTAAGTTGTACCAGGATTGGCACGTTGAGTTGCGCGATGCGAGTGAGAGCGACGAGTTCGACCCGGACGATAGCGGACCGATCGAACGGGAGATCAGCGCTTTGAATGTGAGGGAGAGGGAACTGCAGGCCGACATCGATGCGGAGATTCAGCGCTTGCGGAGTCTCTTGGTCCAACCGGTGAAGGAATCCTCTGGGGACGATGTAGACGGTGCCCTGATTCAGGCCGTGTGCGACTACGCGATGCTCAAGTCTCTGCCGGACGACGAACACCTGACATTGAGGGTCGGCCAAGACACGCCGCCCCGAGACGGATGGCGAGCAGGGCGGCAGTGGACATACTACGTGCTCGCCAAACCGGACGTCGTGGAATGCCGCCACGGTTCCATCGACGCCGAGGCGCTGCGCGAGCGCGCCTATGTGTACTCGCGCGAGCGTCCGTGACTTTAGGTGGCACCGGGCGCGGCCGGCGTTTGCCGCACGTCAGTTGCTCCGTGGCTCGACCATCAACCGTTCGATCAAGCCCACGAACTCGTGCTCGGTCCGCTTTGGGCCGACGTAGGTTCTCCAACCGGACTTCAATTGCCAGGAATACCCGTTGCGCAGGCTTCCCGTGCCGCTTGCGACATCCTCAAACCAGTCCCCCGCCCCGTAGACGGCGTAGAGGACGGCAACCTGGTCCCAGCTTGATCGTCCCTCGAAGGCGCCGTTGAACCAGCGGAAGTAGGCCTCCCGGACGGGGTTGTCGACCGGCGTGTCGGCAAGCGTCGAACCGGTGCGCACGCGCCCGCCGTAGTCCGAGATGGCCAGCGGCGTCGGCCAGTTCTCGATCACCTCTTGGGTTGTGTCCACGAGGCCATGGCGGACCAGGTTGAAGCCGTCGTTGTGGCGGCCGCCCATGACCACGAGTTTCTCCACCTTGCTCGCCACGAGATCGGCCTCGGCGCGGAGCAGGTCCGCGAGGTTGTTGAGAAAGCCCACGCTGACGATGGTCACCGATCCGTCCGGCTGATCGTTCAACACACGCCGGTAGACGTCCAATGCGTCGGGCGCGTCGTCTGCGGTCAGGCGGTGGGGGAAGTCTGCGACGCGATCGAGGTAGCGCGATGAATCGGGGTCGGAAAGCTCGCCCCGGTACACGCCAACGGGTATGCCGCCGCGGCCGTACCAGGTGTTAATCGCGTCGATTGCACCAGCGCCGCTCTCGTGGACCTCGTTGTAGTTCACGGCGAGGATTCTCGCGCGACCGTCGTCAGCCAACGCATGGAGCACCGCCAAGGCACCGACGTCGTCCACGTCGAATGTCATGTCCGTATCGAGGATGATCCGTTTCGGTTCGTTGGGCACGGGTGTTTCATTGGAGTGTGCGGCTAGCGTCACGGCAAGGAGCAGCAGAGCAAACCAGTCTCGATGCGCGTTTCCGGCGATGGGACGAACTCCTCTGTTGATTTGTTCGCGGCACCCAGAAGAAGGCATCCGGTGCTTACCGCTCGGGCGAACCTACCACAAGGCCTTGTTAGAGCGTCGCGCAATGCGGCGACCGGCGATGGGGCGTTTTCATGCACGAAGGGGTGGAACTCGGTACGCTTCAGTACACCGAATGGACGCCCGCCGCGACGGGGAACATTCCACAGGCAGATGCCAATGGCCGCCGAGATCAACATCCCGAGCTGGTGCGCGGACGGATTCTCCGACCAGGCGACCGCGCCGCGTGCGTGGAGGTCGCGTTGAGCGCAGCTCCCGCAGCCGTTCTAGCTGTCGAGGACGTCCAAACCCGGTTCCACACCCAGGAAGGCGTCGTGCACGCGGTGAACGGCATCGGCTTCGAGCTAGGAGAGGGCGAAGTCCTTGGCGTGGTCGGCGAGAGCGGTTCGGGAAAGAGCGTGACCATGCTGTCGCTCTTAAGGCTGCTGCCCACACCGCCGGCGGAGATCGCCTCGGGCTCCGCGCGGCTCGAGGGCGAGGATCTGATGGCGCTCGACGCGGATCGGCTCCGGGAGGTGCGGGGCGCCCGGGTGGGGTTCATATTCCAGGATCCGATGACGTCGCTGAACCCCGTGCTCACCGTGGGCTACCAGTTGACGGAGCCCCTGCGCGTACATCTCGGCATGGACAAGGCCGCCGCCCGGGAACGCGCCGCCCAGTTGCTGGACCTGGTGGGCATCCCCGAGGCTACACGGCGCTTGAGCGACTTTCCGCACCAGTTCTCGGGGGGCATGCGGCAACGGGTGATGATCGCCATCGCGCTGGCGTGCAATCCCAAGGTGCTGATTGCCGACGAACCGACCACGGCCCTCGATGTGACCATACAGGCGCAGATTCTCGACGTGGTGAAGCGACTGCGCCGCGAACTCGGCATGTCGATCATCTGGATCACCCACGATCTCGGCGTCGTGGCGGGTCTCGCGGATCGCGTCATGGTGATGTACGGCGGCCAAGTGGTCGAGCGGGGCGACGTCAAGTCGCTCTATGCGCGTCCGAAACATCCCTATACCCGTGGCCTGTTGCGTACGCTGCCGTCGACCGATGCCGAGGGAGAAACTGCCGGGCGCTTGGCGAGCATTCCCGGCCATCCGCCCAGTCTCCTTCAAGCGCCGGCGTCATGTCCTTTTGCGCCGCGCTGCGAGCATGCCTTCGATCGCTGTCAACGCGAGAACCCGGCGTTGCAGACGGTTGGCGAGGGCCACGAGGTCGCGTGCTTCTTCGACGTGGATCGCGGAACGCCCCGTGTCGACTGAACCGGCGGTGACGAATGCCCCCGTGCATTCCGATAGCGCGACTCCCGTGCTGGTTGAAGTCGAGAACCTGGCCAAGCACTTCCCGATCATGCGCGGGGTGTTCCGGCGCCAGGTGGGTAGCGTGCGCGCCGTGGACGGGGTGGATTTCCAGATCCATGAACGCGAGACGCTGGGGTTGGTGGGCGAGAGCGGCTGCGGCAAGTCCACGGCGGGCCGCGTGATCCTGCGCCTCTACGATCCAACGGCCGGGCGCATCGCGTTTCGCGGCGAAGACATCGGCAGTGTGCGCGGCGAGTCGCTGCGCCGGTTGCGCCAGAGCATGCAGATGGTCTTCCAGGATCCCCAGGACAGTCTCAATCCACGCATGACCGTCGGCAGCATCGTCGGCGAGCCGTTGGTCGAACACGGTGTGGCGAAGGGCAGGGCGCTTGACGAACGCGTCGACGAACTGTTGAACGCAGTGGGTTTGAGCGCTCGCTTCGCAAACCGCTACCCGCACGAGTTCTCCGGTGGCCAGCGGCAACGCATCGGCATCGCCCGGGCGCTCGCCCTCGAACCCGAGTTCATCGTCTGCGACGAACCGATCGCCGCGCTGGACGTCTCGATCCAGGCCCAGGTGGTCAACCTCCTGCAGGACCTGCAGGACCGGCTCGGGCTTACCTATCTCTTCATTTCCCACGACCTCGCCATGGTCCGCCACATCGCCGACCGGGTCGCCGTGATGTATCTCGGCAAGATCGTGGAACTCGCCCCGAGCGATGAACTCTACCGCGAGCCTCTGCATCCCTACACGCGAGCCCTGATGTCCGCGGCCCCGGTCCACGATCCGGAACTCGAGGCCGTCCGTGAGCGAATCATCTTGACCGGCGACGTACCGAGCCCGGCCGATCCGCCGCCGGGCTGCCGATTCAACACACGCTGTCCGGTGGCGACGCCCGAGTGTTCGGTTCGCGAGCCCGAATGGCGGGAGTTGCGGCCGGGCCACCGAGTTGCATGTCACCATGCGGGCGACGCGTGAGAACGTCCGCCGTCATGAGAACAGGAGAACCAGGATGACTTCCATGCACCGCCCACGAAAAACCCTCGCCATGCCGTACAACCGGGTTGTGACGATCACCCTGACTGCGGCGATGGTTGCGGGGTGCGGTCCGGACGAGATCGTGGAGGAATTCGTCGTCCCCGAACCGGTCGAGAACCGGCACGTCAACATCCTCTACTGGCAGGCGGTGTCGACCATGAACCCGTACCTGTCGGGCGGCACGAAGGAGATCGAGGCGGCGTCGCTCGTGCTCGAGCCGTTGGCCAACTACGACGACAGCGGCGCGATGGTCCCCGTGTTGGCCGCCGAAATTCCGACCCGGGAGAACGGCGGCGTCGCCGACGACATGCTCAGCATCACTTGGCGGCTCAAGCAGGATGTGGTGTGGGCGGACGGTACGCCGTTCACGGCCCGTGATGTGGTGTTCACCGGCGAATACTGTCTCCACGAAGAGGTCGGCTGCAGCGCCGATGCGTCGTTCACCGACGTCGATGGGTTCGAAGCCTTGGACGACCATACGGTGCGGGTGACGTTCAGCGTGGCCAAGCCAGTTCCCTATGGTCCGTTCGTCGGTGCCGTCACGCCGATCATCCAGGCCGAGCAGTTCAAGGACTGCACGGGCCTCCGGGCGCCGGAGTGCACGACGGAGAACTTCGGCCCCATCGGTACGGGACCGTTCAAGGTGGACGAGTTCCGCGCCAACGACGTGATCAGCTTCTCCGCCAACGAACGCTACCGCGAGCCCGGAAAGCCCTGGATGAAGACCGTGACGTTGAAAGGCGGCGGCGATGCCGCGTCCTCGGCCCGTGCGGTGCTCGAGACCGGCGAGTACGACTACGCCTGGAATCTACAGGTGGAGCCCGAGATCCTCGAGCAGATGCTGGCCGCGGGTAAGGGCGAGATCGTCATGGGGTTCGGCACCAACGTGGAACGCCTGGTGATCAACCAGACGAATGCGGATTCCAGCTTGGGGCCGGAGCGCCGCTCGCTGCTTCTCGACGGCACCAATCCGCACCCGTTCCTCTCCGATCCGCAGGTGCGTCGGGCGTTGTCGCTGGCCATCGACCGGCAGTTGCTGGTCGAGGCGGGCTACGGGCGGACCGGTCGCGTGACCTGCAACATCGTGCCAGCGCCACCCGTGTACGCCTCGACGGCCAACGAAGGCTGTAGGGAGCCGGACCCCGAGGAGGCCAAACGCCTTCTCGACGAGGCGGGCTGGGTGCCCGGTGCCGATGGCGTACGCGCCAAGGACGGTGTCCGGCTGTCGATCCTCTACCAGACTTCCACCAACTCGGTACGCCAGGGCACCCAGGCGCTGATCAAGCAGATGTGGCAGCAGATCGGCGTCGAAACCGAACTGCGCAACATCGACGGCGGCGTGTTCTTCGGCGGCGATCCGGCGAGTCCAGACACCTACCAGAAGTTCTACGCCGACGTGGAGATGTACACGAGCAACTTCCAGGGCACGGACCCGGAGTTCTACATGGCCGCATGGGTCTGCGAAGAGGCGCCGGGACCGGACAACCAGTGGCTCGGCACGAACATGTCCCGCGGCTGTTCTGCCGAGTTCGACGCCTTGGTCGAAGAGCTGGCGGTGACGCCCTACGGGGAGCAGCGCTTCGCGACCGCGAAGCGCATGAACGACATCGTCGTCCAGAACCACTTCCTCATCCCGCTGATCTGGCGGGCGTCGACTTCCGCACGCGCGAAGTCCTTGAAGGGCGTCCGCATGAACCCGTGGGACTCGGAGCTATGGAACATCGAGGACTGGCACCGTTAAGGGGGACCCCGACGAGGTTCCTGCCAGGGTGAGGCGATGATCCGCTACATCACCCGCCGGCTGCTGTTCGCGGTGCCGACGCTCATTGCGATCAGCTTCGCGATCTTCGCCCTGCTCGACCTGGCGCCCAGCGACCCAACGGGCCAGTTGCCGCTCACCATCCCGCCGGAGACACGGGCGCAGATCCGCGAATCCCTGGGCCTCGACGAGGCGTTTCCGATCCGCTACGCGAAGTGGATGGAGCAGTTCTTCGTGAACGAGCCCTTGAACCTGATCGAGAGAGCCTTCGACGTCGAGATCGGTGACTCCGACTCGCGGACCCGGGTGATCTCGTACGCAACGCGGAGTCCCGTGGTGGACATCATCGCCGAGCGGATGCCGCAGACGTTGTGGGTGGTGGGGCTGTCGTACGTGGTCGGCATACTGATCGCGCTGCCCATTGGGATCGTCTCGGCCTATCGGCAGTACTCCTGGTTCGATCAGGTGGGCACGTTCGTGTCCATGGTGGGATTCTCCGTGCCGACCTTCTTCACCGGCCTGGTCGCCATCATCCTGTTCAGCGTGATGTTGGAGTGGCTGCCGTCGATCTACGACACCACGCATCGCGTCACCGACCTGGCGAGTTTCTGGGTGCAGATCAAGCAGATCATCATGCCGGTGATGGTGCTGGCGTTCTACAACGCCGCCCAGCTGAGCCGCTTCATGCGCTCGTCCGTGCTCGACAACCTGAATCTCGACTACGTGCGCACGGCCCGGGCCAAGGGGATGCGGGAGCGCGCCGTACTCCTCGTCCATGTGCTTCGCAACAGCATGATCCCGGTGGTGACGATGATTGCGCTGGGCATTCCGACCATCTTCGGCGGTGCGATCATCACCGAGCAGATCTTCCGCGTGAACGGCCTCGGGCAACTGCTGATCGTCGCCATCCAGGGCGCCGACATCCCCATGGTGCAGACGCTGACCTTCCTGTTCGCGGTGCTGATCGTCGGCTTCAACCTGATCGCCGATGTGCTCTACGGCATCCTCGATCCGCGGATCCGGTACGACTAGCGATGGCCGAGCAAACGTACCAAGATGCGCCCCTGCACGAGCACCGCTCGCTGTGGATGGACGTGTGGCTGGCATTCCGCAACCACACCGGTGCCTTGGTAGGCGTTGCCGTGTTCGCCTTCATCGTGCTGGCGGTGCTCCTCGGTCCGTTCCTGCACGGCATTGATCCCCAGTACCTAGACATCCAGGCACGCAACGCGCCGGTGTCTTGGTCCCACCCCTTAGGAACCGACAACCTAGGACGCGACATGCTCGCGCAGATGCTCGCGGGAGGACGGATCTCGTTGGCGGTCGGATTCACGGCGATGCTGCTGTCGCTGGTGCTCGGCACCGGAGTCGGGGTCCTGGCCGGCTACTTCAAGCGCCTGGACGGCCTGCTCATGCGCAGCACGGATCTCTTCCTGGCGCTGCCGCTCTTGCCGTTGCTGCTCGTCATCATCATGCTGTTCCGCGACACGCTGCGCGCCGCGTTGGGTCCGGAGACCGGAATCTTCCTGCTCATCGTGTTCGTGATCGGCATCACGAGCTGGATGCAGACCGCGAGGATCGTGCGCGGCGAAGTACTGGCCATCAAGGAACGCGAGTTCGTCACCGCAGCGCGCAGCATCGGCACCCGGGAACGGCGCATCGTCGCCCGCCACGTGCTGCCGAACGTGATGAGCCCGATCATGGTCTCGGCGACGCTCGGTATCGCCAACGCCATCATCACGGAGTCGGCGCTGTCGTTCTTGGGGCTAGGCTTCCCGCCCGACTTCCCGACCTGGGGCCGCCTGCTGTTCGACGGCGCGAACTTCATCTCCATCACGCCGGCGCGGGTGATCTGGCCGGGACTCGCTATCTCGCTGACGGTGCTGTCGGTGAACTACATCGGCGACGGCCTGCGGGATGCCCTGGATCCGCGATTGCGGGGCACCTAACCGCAGGTGACGGGCTCGTCCCGTCCCGTTGCCGCACGTCGTTACGCCAGGAGCGGGCGACCACGAGGGTCGCCCTACGGGTTTGTTGCAGTGTTCTCCCCTGGAAGCACAAGCTGATAGCTGGTGCTCCGACCGCCACCGGGTCCCTTGTGCAGCACGCCACGCGACAGCAGGTCGTTGATGTCGCGGGTAGCGGTGTCCTGTGAACACTTCGCCATTCTTGCCCATCTCGACGAGTTGAGCTTGCCGTCCAAACCGTCGAGAACCCGGTTCAGAACCTTGACTTGGCGCGCGTTGAACGGCTCGCCGGCGAACTGCTCCCAGAACCGTGCTTTCGCCAGCACGGCGCCGAGCAGGCTGTCGGCGCTTGCGATGGCCCGCTGCAGGCACTGCAGAAACCAGTTCAGCCAGCGGGTGACGTCGACATCGCCCTTCTGCGACCACTCGAGATTCGCGTAGTAGTCGTCCCGCTCCCTCTCGATCTGGCCGGAGAGGCTGTAGTAGCGTCGCAGGGTGTTTTCTGAACGCGCGAGGGCCAGGTCGGAGATCGCCCGGGCGATGCGGCCGTTGCCGTCGTCGAAGGGGTGGATGGTCAAGAACCACAGGTGTGCGAGCCCGGCAGTCAGCACCGGATCCCTGCCCGGTTGTTCGAACCAGTGGAGAAACTGGTCCATTTCGCTGGCGACCCGCGCGGCGGGCGGTGCTTGGTAGTGGACTCGTTTACGGCCAATGGGTCCAGAGACGACCTGCATCGGCCCGTGAGCATCGTCGCGCCAAGTCCCGACGCGAATCGCCTTCATGCCGCTTCGTCCGGTCGGAAACAGGGCGGCGTGCCAGGCGAACAGACGTTCGCTGGTCAGCGGCCGGCGATGGTTGACGGTGGCGTCGAGCATCATCTCGACGATTCCCTCGACATGGCGTTGCGGCGACACTGCGGTGTCCGGGTTCACACCACCCAATCGTCGCGCGACGAATGATCTGACTTGTGCGGCGTCCAAGCGCTCGCCTTCAATGGCACTGCTCTTGACCACATCCTCGACAGCGGTCTCCAGATGGGCTTGTTCCCGCAACCGGAAGCCCAAACCGGCCATCCGGCCTAGGAGCCGACCCTGGTCCCGGCACGTTTGGGCGTTCAGCGCGTGAAGTTCGTGTTCATCCCAGGTGAGGCCCGGCCAACCGGGCCGTTCCCATAGGTACATTGGTCCGTTCTCCACGAATTCGCGGAGATTGTTGGCCAATTCTCAGCTATTTTCAAGAGATTAGATCGTTAAACATCAACTTATTTGCGGATATTAGGGTCCCATTCTCCGCATGCCATTCCCTTGCGTCGATAGACCAGTGCATTGCCATCCTTCCGGCAGATCTCGGTCAAGCTCGCCTTCCGGAAGCAGAACGCCGCCTGCTGGCCGAGGCGGCGGGACGACTGCATGGCGTTCGCTAAGTCAGCGGTTGTGAACTCGAGGGCAAGCTCGGCGTCGAGCATCGCGAAGAGGCTGGCCATGTGCTCGATTCGGTGAATCTGGACGATCTCCACCAGGTGCCGATCGACGGCGGTCCAACCGCCTCGGCGGCGGTTGCGGCGTTCGTCGGGTACGCGCACCTCTTCCTCCACGGTAATCACCACCTCCAGTGTCAGATTCGGGTGCGCGAGCAGCGTCGGGATGCTGGCGAGCGCTGCGAAGATCGCGAACACCGAACCGTGTTTCGGCGACATCCGGCGGCTCATGATGCCCTTGCCGTCCGCCGTGGGTTTGACGATGTAGCGGTCCCGGGCGATGGGATGGACCAGCGTCACCCGGTGCTGTTCGAGTAGCCGTGGCAGCTTGCGTTTCAGCGGCCAGAACGAGCCGGTGTGGATCTCGACGATGCGGTCGTCGATGACGATGTCGGCCACGTAGCCGCCGATGGCTTGTTCGGTCAGGCTTCCGGGTACGGCGTAGTGCGCCTTCAAGGCACGGTGCAGGGACCGCTCGTTGAGTTCGCCGATGCCGGGCCCAGAGGCCAACGGGTCTTCCGCTCAGTGGATGTGGTAGACCCGGGCCGCGTTGTCGTGCAGCACCTTGGCGAGCGTCGCCTCGGGCAGCGATCCAAGTGCGGAGGCGGCGTATAGCCGGGGCGGCAGAGCGGGCGTCGCCGGACCCGGCGACATCGACGTGGGGTGCGGGAAGTCGGTCTCGTAGAGAATGTTGTCGGGGTAGAGGTCCAGGGCGCGCCCGATCATGTCCCGTTCGAACCAGAAGCACGCGTAGACCTGGCGCCGGAAGTACTCGCTCGGCAGAAGCTCGTACTCCGGATGCTCCTTGGCGACGCCGCCGTTGCGCCACTGCCAGTCGAACGCCTCGAGGAGCGCTGGAATCCAGCCGGCACCGCTCTCCACCGACACGAAGTCGAGTTTGGGAAAGCGGTGGCATATGCCGCCGAAGATGAGCTCCGCGAGCCCCTTGCAGTTCTCGATGAACGACAGCGACGACATGCGTGCGAAGTTCGCCTTGGTGCCGATGTCACCGCGGTCCTTGGCGAGTCCGGAGAGATCCTGACCGCCGATGTGAAAGCTGATAGGGAGCTTGGCGTCCTGCGCTGCCGCCCAAAGCGGATCCCAGTGGGTATGCGAAAGCGCGGGTTGGCCGAAGTCGTGGGGTTGACTCGGGAACAGCACTGCCCGATGGCCGTTGCCAGCGCTGCGCTGAAGCTCTTCGACGCACGCGTCGAGATCCCAGAATGGCAGTGCCATCACCGGGATGAGCCGGTTCGGGTCGGTGCCTGCCCACTCGACCATGAAGTCGTTGTAGGCGTTCACGCACGCCCGCATCAGGGCAGGTTCCTTGAGTCGAAGAAACGTCTGCGACCCGAAGCCGCCGACGTTCGGATAGAGCACCTGGGCGTAGATGCCGTTGCGATCCATGTGGTCCAGGCGCGATTGGGCGTCGAAGCACGCCCTCGGGATGTCCTCGTAGGTGGCGGGATGCTCGGGGACCGTGCCATCGAAACCCGCCATTGAGACGAACCCCGGCTTGAACACCACCTGATCCCCGATCACCCAGGCGTCTTCGCCGTCGCGACGTTCGATATGCGGCACCTTGTCGCCCCACTTGGCCGAAACCCGCGCCGTCCACACGTCGGGCGGCTCCGTCAGATGCGTGTCGACATCGATAACCTGGAAGCGATCGAAGAGATCCGTCATGGCAAATTGCTCCTTGCGCGACCATCATACGAGAAGTCGCCGCGCCTGATCGAGGAACACCCATGTTGACGGCCGAACAGAACCAGACGCTCACGCGGACGGGGCCCGGAACCCCGATGGGAGATGTCTTTCGGCGCTATTGGATGCCGGCGCTCCTGTCGCGGGAGTTGCCCGGGCCGGACTGTCCGCCGGTACGGGTCAAGCTCCTCGGGGAGGACTTCGTCGCGTTCCGGGACTCGGTGGGTCGGGTCGGCATTGTCGAGCCTCGCTGCCCGCATCGCGGCGCCAACCTGTTCTTCGGTCGCAACGAAGCCTGCGGCCTGCGCTGCGCCTACCACGGCTGGAAGTTCGACACCGACGGCCAATGCGTGGACATCCCCAACGCGACGACCGCGGTCGCCGAACGCCTGAAACCGAAGGCCGCGATTCGAGCGCTCAGGACGGTCGAAGCTGGCGAAGTGGTATGGGCGCACTTCGGCGAAGCTGCGGATGCGCCGCCAGTCCCCGACTTCGAGTTTGCCGCAGTGCCGGCGACGCACCGTTTCGTCGGCAAGAAATACCAGCAGTGCAATTGGGCGCAGGCCTGCGAGGGTGGCCTCGACACGGCGCACTTCTCGTACCTGCATGCAGGCATCAACGAGGGTCGCAAGGTCGGGCTGCACCAGGTCGGTCGCGACTTGTCGGCGTCTGGCGACGCCGTCGAGCCGCCGAGGCTCAAGCGCCTGCGCTGGCTGATCGAGGACGGTGCTCCGCGTTTCACCCTGTTGAATCACGCCGCCGGCATGCTGCTCTGCGCGGCGCGGACCGCGGACGAGGATCAACTGTACTGGCGCATGACCCAGTTCCTGATGCCGAATCACTCGCTCACGCCGGGTAACTTTCCCGAGGACACCGCGCTCGCCAACACCTGGGTGCCCATCGACGACACCTCCTGCTGGATCTTCTGCTACGCCTGGCACCCGGATCGACCTATCGAGGAACGCGAGCGCGCGCGCCTCGCTGGCGGTTCGGGCATATTCGCGGAGGTGGACGACGACTTCGTGCCCATCCGCCGCCGCGAGAACGACTATCTCCTCGACCGGAAACAGCAGAGGACGGCGAGCTTCACCGGCATCTCCGGCATCTCGGAGCAGGACCAGGCCATCGCCGACAGCCAAGGACCGATCGCTGATCGCACGCGCGAACTGCTCTGCCAGACGGAC
This sequence comes from Gammaproteobacteria bacterium, assembly GCA_009846005.1. Taxonomy (GTDB): domain Bacteria; phylum Pseudomonadota; class Gammaproteobacteria; order Pseudomonadales; family Azotimanducaceae; genus VXYL01. Next base: position 33,102 of record VXYL01000072.1, read on the forward strand.
CTCGGCGTGGTCCGATTCCGGGAGCTCATGTTCCGTGCGGTAGAGGATGTCCGTGCCGACGCCACGCCCTTGGGGGCCGGCGATGCCGGTGCCTACCGGGTGCGCTCGGGCGACATGGTGGCGGCGCGGGACCTCGGCGCGGACGAAGTCGCGCGCGAGCGATTCGGGGCGCATTGGGGCCAGCCGCTTGATGAGCCGATTTCAGTTGCGAGTGAGCGACACCCACCCCGCTAAGTCGATAGAATCCGCGGTAGGGACCTCGCTCACAAAAAGGGACGCTACATGCAGTTGAGCATTACCGGACGCCACCTCGCCGTCACCCCCGCCTTGAAGGACTACGTCACCACCAAGATCACGCGCCTCGAGCGCCACTACGATCACATCACGAACGTCCGCGTCGTGCTCGCGGTGGATAAGCTCAGGCAGAATGCGGAAGCGGTTGTGCATGCGGGTGCAGGGCACGAGATATTTGCCGATGCAGCTTCCGACGATCTCTACAAGGCCATCGACGCGTTGTCCGACAAGCTCGACCGGCAGCTCATCCGACACAAGGAAAAGCTCACCAACCACCGCGTCTAGTCCAATGGGGCATGCGGTGAGCCTGCCCGCGTTTCACCCGTGATCGAGTTCGAGACCATTCTCTCCCCGGCCTGCACCCACGTGGGCGTACAAGCCCGGTCGAAGAAGGGCGTTCTCGAACAGGCCTGCCAGTGCCTCGCCGAGGCGTTTCCCGAGATCGAACCCCGCCGCCTCCTCGAAGGTCTGTTGGCCCGGGAGCGTCTTGGGTCCACCGGCCTCGGCGAGGGCGTCGCGATTCCCCATTGCCGCTTCGACCGCTGCGAAGCGCCGGTTGCCTGTTTTCTAAAGACTGAGCGGGGCATCGACTTCGATGCGCCGGACGATGAGCTGGTTGACCTGCTGTTCGTGCTGGCGGTGCCGCTGCACGAACAGCGTATCCACCTTGAGATCCTGGGGGCGCTTGCACGTGCTTTCGATGATCCCGGAAACCTTGCGTCATTGCGTCGGGCACCCTCCGACCAGGGCCTTTTCGACACCCTGCAACGCCAACTTGCCATGTCGCAGCGGGAGTAGAACGTGAAGACAGGTCCCATCGACGTCGTCAACAAGCTCGGCCTGCATGCCCGCGCCGCATCGAAGCTCGTCAACCTCAGCAAGACGTTCGCATCGCGTGTCGAACTGGCCAAACCCGGCGGCCAGACCGCCGACGCGAAGCGAATCATGGCGGTGATGATGCTCGAGGCCGTCTGCGGGACCACGCTGCAACTCACCTGCAGCGGCGAAGACGAGGAGGAGGCCTTTGCGGCGATTACCGCCCTCGTGGCCGACCGTTTCGGCGAACCGGAATGACCCCCAGGCTGGGGACGTGCAGGGAACACGGATCGTAGGGGACGGGCTTGTCCCGTCCCGTTGCCAGTATTTCCTAGAGCGCACCCGTGCGGATTCGGATCTCGGTGACGTCCGCGAAGTCGCCCAGCGAGCGTAGCGCCGGCTCTACCTTCGGCAACTCGAACCGCAGCCGCGTCGCCCAGGACGAGTCCACGACGTGAATCGTCAGTCGGCCCCCCTTGACGTTGGCAACGCTGCAATGCGGTGCGATGGCGGGGGGCAGCACGGCGCGCAACTGTTCGGTCCACGATTCGCGCAATGCGGCGTGCTTGACCAGTCGCTCAAGCACGTTGCGCGGCCGGCGCCGTTCGGTAAGCAGCTCCTTGACGACTCGCCGGGCCATGGAATCCCTTAGCGGTAGCGTGCCGCCTGCGTGTTGAACATGGCGGCGTACTTGCCGTTGTGTCTGATCAGGGTTTCGTGATCGCCCAACTCGGTCACCTCGCCATCTTCCACCACCACGATGAGATCCGCCATGCGCACGGTGGAAAACCGGTGGGAGATGAACACGACGGTCTTGTTGGCCGACAGTTCGGCGACCTGTTCGTAGAGGCGGTGTTCCCGAAAGGCGTCGAGCGCGGCGGTGGGCTCGTCCAGGATGAGGATCTGCGCATCGCTTAGGAACGCGCGCGAGATCGCCAGGTGCTGCCACTCGCCGCCGGACAGGTCCACGCCTTCGTCGAAGGTCCGGCCGAGCACGGTGTCGTAGCCCTTGGGAAGCGCTTCGATGATGTCGTGGGCACCGGCCTGCTTCGCAGCCGCCTGGATCCGATCGCGGTCGTCGAGGGCACGGATCTCCCCGAATCCCACGTTGTCGGCGGCCGAGAGGTCGTAGCGAAAAAAGTCCTGGAACACCACGGCGACATCTCGACGCACGTGGCCCAGGTCGTACTCGCGCAGGTCGCGCCCGTCGAATAGGACCTCGCCCTCCACGGGGTCATAGAGCCGGGCAAGAAGCTTCACCAGCGTCGTCTTGCCGGCGCCGTTCTCGCCCACGATGGCGACCTTGGAGCGTGCCGGAACGTCGAACGACACGCCCCGCAGAATCCACTTGTCCGTACCCGGATACTTGAACGAGACGTTGCGGAACTCAATGCCCTGCGTCAAGCGTTTTGGCGTCGGCGCCGGGGTCGGGGGCGGCGGCGCGAGCGCGGCCTCCACCGACGCGGGATCCATGTCGAGCAGGTCGAAGAAGCGCGTCGCGAAGAGCGCCTGTTCGTAGACCTGCCCGCCGGAACCCACCAAGGCGTTGAGTTGGCTGCGGGCCTGCTGCGCGGCGTTGAACACCAGGGTCAGGTCGCCGACCGTGATCCGCGCGAGTGCCGCTTGGTAGACGGCATAGGCCCAGATCGACGCCACGCCGGCCAGGGACACGATGTCGAGTCCCGTCCTCACGCGCATCGAGCGAAACTGCATCCGCAGGTAGGCGCGAAGCTGGGTCTCGCGAAAGCGCCTGAACCGGCCGACCAGCGCGTCCTTCAGCGTGAAGATCCGAACCTCCTTGGCGCTGTCCCGTGACGTCAGCAGCCGCTGCAGGTAGTCGAGCATCCGGTAGTTCCGCACCCATTGGGTGTCGAAGTCGAACCACAGGCGCGCGAAGAAGCCCTGCATCAGCAGGCTCGGCAGCACCGTGACGAAAAGAACGACGATCGCGAAGGGGTGCAGTATCGTCAGCAGGCCCGCCATTGCGGTCAGGCCGACGCCGGATCGAACGAGTCCGATGGACGACCAGACGATCCCCGTGACCTGGTAGAGCTGGTCCTGGGCATGGCGGAGCTGGTCGTAGAACTTCGGGTTCTCGTAGAACGCGATGTCCAGCGAGCCGGCTTTTGCGACGATGCGTTCTCGGGCGGCGAACTGGACCCGTTCGCTCAGCATGCTCTGGACCATGTTGGACACGGTGCCGAGCAGCGTCTCGACGAGCCACAGCCCGAAGACGACGGCAACCGGCGTCACCAGGTCCGTCCAATGGCTCCCGCCCGACGCGGCCTCGACGACGCCGTCGACGATCACCTTGGTCATGTAGATGATCGCCGCCGGAATGAGGGCGGTGACGACCATGATCGCGCAGCTGATCGCGAAATAGCCCGGCGTGACTTGCCACAGGAAGCTGTAAACGCGGGGCACGATGCGAACGATGTCGCGTAGTTTGCGACGCAGACTGGCGTCCAGCGGACGGAAGTTCTCGTCCATCAAATCGGCGGTCGGAGGTTAGCGCGATGCTACGCCGAGCCGTGTCCCCGGACAATCGAAATCGGACCGGTGCCGGGCGTATGATGCGCGCCCCGTTTCCCACGGACAGCTGGGCATGAACGCATCGACCGACCAAGGGACGGGCTACGTCTATTCGGCGACACCCGGTGGCGCACCCATCAAGTCCTGGACGAAGGGCGTGCCCGTGGAGGAGCAGGCCTGGAACCAGGTACAGAACGTCGCGCGCTTGCCGTTCGTACACCGGCATGTCGCCGTGATGCCGGACGTGCATTGGGGCATCGGTGCGACGGTGGGCTCTGTGATCCCCACTTCGGGCGCGATCGTGCCCGCAGCGGTCGGTGTTGACATCGGCTGCGGGGTGATGGCGGTGCGGACTTCGCTCATGGCGGCCGACCTCCCCGACAACCTCGGCGGACTGCGCACAGAAATCGAGCGCAGGGTACCGCACGGGCGGACGCCGGGCCGTGGACGGGACAAGGGATCTTGGGAAGAACCGCCCGCCGAGTTGGCGGCGGACTGGTTGCCGTTGCAGGGTGGACTCGACGAGGTCGTAGCGCGTGCTCCCCGTTTGACGCGACCCGCTCGGCGCGCCCAACTTCATCTGGGCACATTGGGTACGGGCAACCACTTCATCGAGATCTGCCTGGACGAGGAGGACCGGGTCTGGGCGATGCTCCATTCAGGTTCCCGGGGTATCGGCAACGCCATTGGCCGCTTCTACATCGAGCAGGCCAAGGAGGACATGCGCCGTTACTTCATCAACCTGCCGGACAAGGACCTTGCCTACCTGGTCGAAGGCTCGTCGCATTTCAAGGACTACGTCCGGGCGGTCTCCTGGGCGCAGAAGTTCGCCTTTGCGAATCGCGAGGCGATGATGGAACGTGTGCTCGGCGCATTGCGCAAGGTCGTCCGGTCATTCCAGCGCACGGAAGAAGCCGTCAACTGCCACCACAACTACGTCGCCCGGGAAGACCACTTCAAGAAGAGCGTTTGGGTGACCCGCAAGGGCGCGGTCCGGGCGCGGAAGGGGGACCTGGGCATCATTCCCGGCTCGATGGGCGCACGCTCGTACATTGTTGCAGGCAAGGGCAACAAGGATTCGTTCGATTCCTGTTCGCACGGCGCGGGGCGGGTCATGTCCCGGGGCGACGCACGGCGGTCGTTCACCCTCGCGAACCACCGCGACGCGACGATGGGGGTCGAATGCCGCCAGGACGAAGGCGTGATCGACGAGACGCCGGGTGCCTACAAGGACATCGACGCGGTGATGGCGGCGCAGACCTCCTTGGTCGACGTCGTGCACACCTTGAAGCAGGTCGTCTGCGTCAAGGGCTAGCTCACGGAATTCGGCCTCGCCGCCTCGGTTCGTAGGGGCGGGGCTTGTCCCCGCCCGCGGTTCGGAGGGCAGGCATGCCGGGCGTGGGCGACCGCGCGCCCTGACGGGCGCGTTAGGGTCCTCCCTACGCGTTCTACGCTGGTTTGGCCTCTTCCGCGGGTTCCGCAGGCGGTAGTCGACACATCGGAGTAGAATGCCCGCCCCAACGAAGCACCGACATCGCATCGAATGATTGCCAACGTCGTCCGTAAGGTCTTCGGCAGCAGCAATGCCCGCGAACTCAAGCGCATGGGCCGGGTGGTGCAGCGCATCAACGCCCTTGAGCCCGCCATGCAGGCCTTGTCGGACACCGAGCTAGCGGACAAAACCCCGGCGTTCAGGGAGCGGCTCGCCGCCGGTGAATCTCTGGGCGACATCCTTCCGGAGGCATTCGCGGCGGTTCGGGAAGCATCCCGGCGTTTTCGCGGCGAGCGCCCCTACGATGTGCAGTTGATCGGCGGCATCACCCTGCACGAGGGCAATATCGCGGAGATGCGCACCGGCGAGGGCAAGACCCTGGTCGCGACGCTGCCGGCCTATCTCAACGCCCTGGGGGGCGCGGCCGTCCACATCGTCACCGTCAACGACTACCTGGCGCGCCGGGATGCCGCCTGGATGGGTCCCATCTACGACGCGCTGGGCATGACAGTGGGCGTCCTGCAGAACAATCAGGACCGGGACAGCAAGCAGGCTGCCTACCGCGCCGACGTCACCTACGGCACCAACAGCGAGTTCGGCTTCGACTACCTGCGCGACAACATGGTGTTCACCAAGGAGGACCGCTCCCAGCGCACCCTCGACTTCGCCATCGTGGACGAGGTGGACTCGATCCTCATCGACGAGGCACGGACGCCGCTCATAATTTCGGGCCCCGCCGAGGCGAGCACTGATCTCTACATGAAGATCGACAAGCTGGCCCCGAAACTGCAGCGCCAGGAGAAGATCGAACGCGGTCTGCCGGCGGTGCTCGCTGGCAACGAACCGGAACCGGAGGAGACCGGCGACTTCTTCGTCGACGAGAAGAACCGCCAGGTCGAGCTCACCGAGCGGGGTCACGAATTCGTCGAGAAGGAACTGAAACGCCTAGGCCTTCTCGACGAGCACGACACGCTCTACGCGGCCGCCAATCTCGGCCTGCTGCACCACGTCCACGCCGCCTTGAAGGCCCACTTCCTGTTCCAGCGCGACGTGCACTACATGGTGCAGGACGGCGAAGTGGTCATCGTCGACGAACACACCGGTCGCGCCCTGCCCGGGCGAACCTGGCGGGACGGCATCCACCAGGCCATCGAGGCCAAGGAACGCCTGCAGATCCGCCGCGAGAACCAGACCGTCGCCTCCACCACGCTGCAGAACTACTTCCGCCTGTACGGAAAGCTCGCCGGGATGACCGGTACCGCGGACACCGAGGCGACGGAGTTCAAGCAGATCTACGGCCTCGAGGTGGTGATCATCCCCACCCACATGCCGATGGTCCGCGATGACCGCAACGACCAGATCTACCTCACCATCGACGAGAAGTACGACGCCATCGTCGAGGAGATCGAGGAGGTGACCGAACGCGGCCAACCCGTGCTCGTGGGCACGGCGTCCATCGAGTCCTCGGAACGCCTTTCCAAGGAACTCAACCAGCGCAAGATCAGGCACAGCGTGTTGAACGCCAAGCAGCACGAACGCGAAGCCGAGATCGTCGCCCAGGCCGGGCGTCCGCGGGTCGTGACCATCGCCACCAACATGGCAGGCCGCGGTACCGACATCGTGCTCGGCGGCAACTGGGAAGCCGAGGTCGCGGCGCTCGGCGAAGACAGGACGGACGAGCAGGTGGAGCCGATCAAGACCGCCTGGCAGGAACGCCACCAAGCCGTAATCGATGCCGGCGGCCTGCACATCGTCGGCACCGAACGACACGAGTCGAGGCGCATCGACAACCAGTTGCGCGGCCGCGCCGGGCGACAGGGAGACCCCGGTTCGTCCCGTTTCTTCCTGTCCATGGAAGACGACCTGATGCGCATCTTTGCGTCCGACCGACTGCGCGGCTTCATGCAGTCCCTGGGGCTCGAGCACGGCGAAGCCATCGAACACCGCATGGTGAACAACTCCATCGAGAAGGCCCAGCGCCGCGTCGAAGGGCGCAACTTCGATGCCCGCAAGGAACTCCTCGAATACGACGACGTCGCCAACGACCAGCGCCACTACATCTACGAACAACGCAACGAACTGATGGACGGCGACGACATCGCGGACGCCATCACCGAGATTCGCGAAGGCGTCATCGACGACTTGGTGAGCGAGTACATCCCGCCGGAGAGCATCGAGGATCAATGGGACGTAGACGGTCTCGAACAGGCCCTGGCGACGGAATTCAACTCCGTGCAGACGATCCGCAAGTGGCTCGACGAGGACGATGCGCTCACCGAGGAAGGTGTGCGGGATCGCATCGTCGCGTCGGTGGACGAGGAGTACAAGGCCAAGGAAGAAGAGTGGAAGCGGGCCGGCATCCACGACATGCGCATGATCGAGAGACAGCTCATGCTGCAGGTGCTCGACCAGAAGTGGAAGGAGCACTTGGCGACCATGGACGACCTGCGCCAGGGCATCCATCTACGCGCCTACGCCCAGAAGCGACCCAAGCAGGAGTACAAGCGCGAGTCGTTCCTGCTGTTCCAGGACCTTCAAGCAAGCATCAACCGCGACGTGATCCGACTGCTTTCGCGGGTCCAGATCCGCAATGACTCGGAGATCGAGGAGGCGGAACGACAGCGCCGACTGCAGGCGTCCCGGACCATGAGCTACAGCCACGCCGACTCTGCAGGCAGTTCGGGAGACGGTCTACGGGACAACGGGGCGTCGCCGCAACGACGGCGGGCGCAGGGCCAGCCGGCGCGTGTCGAGACTTTCGTGCGATCGGAACGCAAGATTGGGCGCAACGAACTGTGCCCCTGCGGGTCCGGCAAGAAATACAAGCGCTGCTGCGGCCAGGCAGCCTAGGGCGCTCGCCGGTCCAACCGCGACTCCAATCTCAAGGACTGAAGAATGGCCGTCAATCTGCCGCCGATGGGCGAACTGCTGTCCATCGACGGAATCCGCTTGGGATCCGCCGAAGCCGGCGTCAAATACAGTGATCGCCTCGATTTGGCGGTTGCTCTTCTCGACGCCGGCAGCACGGTCGGCGGCGTGTTTACGGCGAGCGCGTTCCAGGCGGCACCGGTAGTCGTCGCCCGCGAACGTGTCGGCACGGCGCGGGCGCTGGTGGTTAACAGCGGCAACGCCAACGCCGCCACCGGGGAGCGCGGCCTCGCGGACGCCCGGTCGACCTGCGAGCACTTGGCGTCGCGGGTCGGCGTTAAGGACACCGAAGTGCTGCCCTTTTCCACCGGGGTGATCGGCGAGTTCCTGGACATGGACGCCATGCGCCGGGGGATCGACGCGGCGGTTGGGATCGCCCGGCCGGATGGGTGGGCGGATGCCGCACGGGCGATCATGACGACAGATACCGCGCCAAAGGCGGTTTCGGCTACGGGCATGGTTGGGGGCCATCCCATCCGTGCCACGGGCATGGTCAAGGGTTCGGGCATGATTCGTCCTGACATGGCGACCATGCTGGCATTCCTCGGTACCGATGCCGCGGTCTCCGTGGAGGCCGTTCAGAACCTGGCACAGGATCTGGCCGACGGCGGCCTCAATCGCGTGACGGTTGACGGCGATACGTCCACCAACGACGCGTTCGTGGTGATGGCAACCGGGCGCGCGGGTGGCACGCCGGTGATGTGCCGCGGCGACCCCCGATATGGCGAGCTACTCGAAGCGTTGAAGCCGCTGGCCGTGGATCTCGCCCAGCGCACGGCCCGGGACGGCGAGGGCGCGACCAAGTTCGTCACCGTTCGGGTCGAAGAGGGGCGGCGCAGTGCGGACTGCCTGGCCATCGCCTACACGATCGCCCATTCGCCCTTGGTCAAGACCGCCATCTTCGCGGGCGATCCCAATTGGGGAAGGTTCTGCATGGCGATTGGCCGTGCCGGCGTGCCCGGCCTCGACCCGGACACTGTCGGTCTCTACCTGGACGACGTCTGTGTGGCCCGCGGGGGCCTCGTCGCGGAGGAATACACGGAAGCGGCGGGTGCTGCGGTGATGGCCAAGGACGAGTTCACGGTGCGCGTCACCTTGGGACAGGGCGATGTCTCCGAGACGGTGTGGACCACCGATCTTTCCTACGAGTACATCCGCATCAACGCGGAATATCGAACGTAGGGACGGGATTGTCCCGTCCCGCCGACCTCACACGACACGTCCGGCGCTGGCGACCGCGCGCCCTGTCGGGCCGGTTAGGGTCGCTTCTACCGGCTTCAACTGTTCATAGCGGCTTTCAGGTAGCACTCATGGAGCCTGTCCACCGCGCGGTGGAGATCCTCCAGGCTGCCGTCGTTGCTGATGACGTCGTCGGCGAGGCGTAGCCGCGAGCGCCGGTCGATCTGGCTCGCGAGGATTGCCCTGACCTGGGACTCCGCGACGCCGTCCCGGGCCACCGCGCGCCTGATCTGCGTCGCCTCGGCTACGTCCACGACCAGAATGCGATCGGCGCGGGGATCGCGCTGGCGCATCAGCGGATTGACGAGAATCGCGTAGGGAGACGGCGCGCCGGCAAGCACGTCCCGGATCCATTGGTTGATGAGGGGATGGAGAAGCGACTCCAGCCACCGGCGTTCGCCAGCGTTCTGGAAAACCCGTTCACGCAGGAAGGCTCGGTTCAAGGTGCCATCGCCGAGGAGCACGTCGGCGCCGAACCGGTGGGCGATCGTCTCGAGCGCTGGTTGGCCCGGTTCGACCACCCGGCGGGAGGCGACGTCCGCGTCGGCGATCTCGACGCCAAGCGAGCGGAACTGGTCCGAAACCGCGGTCTTGCCGCTGCCGATTCCGCCCGCGATGCCGACGACCAAGGGCGTCTGTTTCATGGAACGACGACGAATGGGATGTTCCGCGTGGACGCGAACAACACGGCGGTCGCGGCGACGGCCAGGAAGGGTCCGAACGGGATCGGTGTTCCCCGGGTGGCGGTTCGGCGCAGGATTCTCACCAAGGCGTAGGCGAGTCCGAGTACCGCGGCGATCAGAATGACCGCCGGTGCCGTTTGCCAGCCGAGCCACGCCCCGATTGCAGCCATGAGCTTGAAGTCTCCGTAGCCCATGCCCTCGCGACGGGTTACGAGGCGGAACGCCCAGTACACGAGCCACAGCGACAGGTAGCCTGTTGCCGCTCCGGCCATGGCATCGAAGAGCGTCGGTGTTGCCTCGAACACGGCGGCGGCCAGCAGTCCGATCCAAAGCAGCGGCAAGGTGAGTTGATCGGGAAGCAGCGTGGTTTCGGCGTCGATCAAAGCCGCTGTCAAGAGCACCGCAAGGAAGACGTAGTAGGCCAGGGCGATCCAATGAAAGCCCCACACGGCGATCACCGCCATGGCGAGCAGCGCGCCCGCGAGTTCCACGGCCGGCAGCCGTACCGGGATGGGTGCGCGGCACTTCGCACAGCGCCCGCGCAGCACAATCCAACTGACGACGGGGATGTTGTGCATGGCCTTCACCACACGACCGCAGGCACGACAATGGGACCGCGGTGTGGCGAGATTGAACCGCGAAGCGGGCGGCGGCTCGATGTACAGGGTCTCCAATGCATGGATCCGCCATTGGCGTCGGAGCATGATCGGAAGACGGTCGATCACGACGTTCAGAAAACTGCCCACGCACAGCCCGGCCAGGGATGCGAGTACGACGGGGGTCCAAGGCAGTGTGAGGAAAAGGTCGATGGTCTCGATCTCTGGGGCGAGGGCGCGCGCCCTGGCGGACGCGATAGGGCATTGTATCCGCAGCCTGCTTGCTTCGGGAGTTCTCGACTGTGCTTCAGCCGCCGAACGCGGTACCCAGTTGGAACACCGGCAGATACATGGCGACCACGAGGCCGCCGACGACGATTCCGAGGATTCCCATCAGCAATGGCTCGACCAGCGCCGTCAGGCGGTCGACAGCCGCGTCCAATTGCGCTTCGAAGTGCGTGGCAGAGCGCGCCAGCATGTCGTCGAGGCTACCGGACTCCTCGCCGATGGCGACCATCTGCACGATCATGTCCGGGAACACGCGACAGTCGCGCATCGACGCGGCGAGCGGCTGACCGGCGGCGACTTCGTCGCAGACGCGGCGGATTGCCTGGGCGTATACGACGTTGCCCGTGGAGCCCATCACCGCGCGCAACGCTTCCACGAGCGGCATGCCGGCCGCCACGGACGTAGCTAGGGTGCGGGCGAAGCGCGCCACGGCCGCCTTGACGATGACATTCCCGGCGATCGGCGATTTGATCACGCAACGATCCCTCAGGTTCCGGAAACGCCGCGACCGACGATGCGCCATCGCGAATCCGAGGACGACGAGGGTTCCGAGGGCAAGCAGGATAGGCCATTTCTCGCGCAGTCCGTCGGAGATCCCGATCACGAGACGCGTGAACCCGGGTAGGTCGGCACCGACGCTGGCGAACACGGTTTCGAATTGCGGGACGACGTGAATCAACAACAGCACGGTGACTATCGCGGCCGTCGCGATGACCACGGCGGGATACGTCATGGCCTTCGCGAGCTTGCGCCTCGTCGACTGGGTCCGCTCCTGGTAGGTCGCGATACGCTCCAACATGGCCTCCAGGGCACCCGACTGTTCGCCCACTCCGACCAGGTTGACGTAAAGGTCGTCGAACACGGCCGGGAATTTCGCCAGGGCGGACGTGAGCGGCGCACCCTCGGCGGTGTCTTGGCGAACGGTCTCGATCACGGCCACCAGTTTCGGGCTTCGTGCACTCTTTGCGACTATCTCGAACGCATGAACCAGGGGAACACCCGCCCGCAGCATGGTCGCCATCTGACGGCTGAAGATCGCGACGTCATCCGATTTGACGCGTCTCGTCCTCCGCCACCCGGTTGCTTCCGGAGCACGCTTGCGACGAACGCGTCGCGGCGAGATGCCCCGTCGGCGGAGCGTGGCGCGTATGGCCTTGGGCGAGTCGGCGACCAGTTCGCCCGTGGTGTTTCGACCCAGTCGATCGACTCCCGTCCAGACGTATGTAACGGCGTCGGTCACGATTCCCCGCGAGCGGTTACTCGGTTGATTTCGCGCAGGCTGGTGATCCCGCGCTTCACCTTGCTCAATCCCGCGCGCCGCAGATCGATGAAACCGCTCGTTCGGGCCGCCGCGGCGAGTTCGAGGGCGCTGGCATCGTCGAGGATGAGCCGCTGCAATGCCGGCGTGAGCGCTACCACTTCGTAGATGCCCGTGCGTCCCTTGTAGCCGTGGTCGCAGCGATGGCAACCGTCGTCGAACGCATCGAAGGTCTCGATGCCCGCATCCACGTCGCCTTCTCCGAACCCCTCGTCGAGCAGTACCTCTGCCGACAATGGAAACGGTCGTCGACATGCCGGACACAGCACCCGCGCCAGTCTTTGCGCAACGATTAGGGTCACCGATGTCGCGACGTTGAATGCGGGTACGCCCATCGCGCGGAGGCGCCCCAAGGTCGCCGCCGCGGAATTGGTGTGCAGCGTGGACAGCACGAGGTGGCCCGTCTGGGCTGCCTTCACGGCCGTGTCGGCCGTGTCCCGGTCGCGGATTTCGCCGACCATGACCACATCGGGATCTTGGCGCAGGAACGCCCGCAGCGCCGTCGCGAAATCCAGACCCACGCGGCTATTCACCTGCACCTGGTTGATCCCTTCGATGTTGATCTCGACCGGATCCTCCGCCGTGGCGATGTTGCGTTGTTCGTTGTTGAGCCGCTTCAAACCGGCGTAGAGGCTCACTGTCTTGCCGCTGCCGGTGGGTCCGGTGACGAGGATCATCCCTTGCGGCTGGTCGAGCGCGCCGAGGTAGCGGTCTCTCTGGTCGTCCTCCATGCCCAGTTCGTCGACGTCGAGCCGTGCTGAGGACTGGTCGAGGATGCGCAGCACCATTTTCTCGCCGTGCATGGTGGGCAGCGAACTGACCCGGAAGTCCACCGTGTCATGCGCGCCGCCGCTGGCGAGGCTGAACTTGATACGGCCATCCTGGGGCACGCGCCGCTCGGTCACGTCCAGATCGGACATGACCTTGAGGCGAGCCGCCAATCTCGGCCCGACGCTCGGTGGCGGGCGGCTCGCCTCGCGCAGGATTCCGTTGACCCGAATGCGTATTCGGTAGGCGTTCTCGTACGGCTCGAAGTGGATGTCCGAGGCGCCGGCCGCCACCGCGTCGGCGAGCACGTCGTGCACGTACTTGACGATCGGCGCCTCGTCCACGGCTCGCTCGGAGGTGCCGAACGAGGCGGCGACCTGGTGAGTGTCGTCATCCGCCAATTCGGCCAGTTCCCGGTCACCTTTCCCGGCGCAGTAGCGCTCGATGGCAACGCCGAGCGCCGCTCTCTGGACCAGGACGCCCTCGATATCCGTCCCGGCATGGAACTTGATCTCGTCGAGTTGCGCGAGATCCGCTGGGTCCGCAATGGCAATGGATAGTCGACCGCCGCGACGTCGCAACGGCAGCACGCGGTATCGGCGGATGATCTCCTCGTCGAGCAGGCCACTCGGTATCGAGGCATGATCGAAAGCGGAAAGGTCCAGAAGCGGTACGCCGAACTCGGCGGACGTGGCCGCCAGTGCGTCGAGAACAGCGGCGTCGCCGCCACCATCGTTATTCTGCCCGTCGGACTGCATGGGCTTTGCACTAGGAGTGCCTTGCCAGGACGCCTAGGACTTTATCCGTTGGGCGTCTCCCGCGAACCGGCAGATCTCCTACGGGGTTGTCGGGAATTGGCGTTTTCTCCTGTAGGAAATCCGCCCGCGCCGACTTCCACGGTGATTTCACGACGTATGTTCGATTCCAACAACGCACTTGGTTTGTCGGAGGGCTGCGAGAGCAATGCGACTGAGAAAACAACACGGTTTTTCACTCATCGAACTGATGATCGCGGTGGCAATCATCGGCGTACTGGCGGCGGCGGCGATTCCCGCCTACAGAAGCTATGTCGAGAGCTCGAACATGACGAGGATCAGCACGCACTACAGGCAGGGAGTCCGGTTCATCGAGTCGGAGTTCCGACGCCTGCGCACGGAAATCGCGATCGGCACCCTCAACGCCGCACAGGCCGACGCCGACTACACCAACGCGGCCTGGATCCTGGCATTGAACGGCGATGGCGGGAAAGCGCCCGACGGTACTGACGCCTACGCGGCCGCCCACAGCGACGCGGGAGGCGTCGTGGGCGTGTCGACTACCGGAACGTTCGCCACGGATGACGTCGTGGTCACGCTGACGCGGCCGGCGTACGGTGATTTCGCCGCCGTCGAAACCCAGAGCATCGCCTGGGCCGACGTTTGATGGCGGCGCGACGCGGCGTTGGAATCAGAGGCCGACTGGCGGCGGGGTTTTCGCTGCTCGAACTCCTGATCGCCCTGGCCGTCATCGCCGTCGTGGCCGCGATCGCGGTTCCCGTATACCGGGACTACGTCGCCACGGCGCGGGACGCCGCGCTGGTGAGGCAAGTCACGACCATCGAGGTCTTCCAGGAGGACTACAAGCTCCGCACGGCCACCTACGGCGCTGGCCGCTACGACGCCGCGAACGGCATCGCCACCCTGACCACCGCCATCGACTGGAAGCCGTCGCGCGACGACGGCGTCGTCTACGAAGTGACCGCGAACGGGGGCGAGAACTGGATGGCGAGGGCGACCGACTCGGCCGGCCGGACGATCTGTCGGGTGTTTCCCGGGGGAAGACCTTGCGGGTAGGTGGCGTGTTCTCTGTCAGCCGGCCTTGTGCTTGACCGAACTGTGAACCAGAGATTACATTCTGCGGAATTGTATGTCATCGAAAGCGCGACCTTTAGGCGCTGGATTGGTAGCCTTCGGGACCGCGCGGCAGTGGCACGAATTAACGCGCGTTTGCGTAACGCATCCCTCGGCAATCTGGGAGATGTGAAGCCAGTGAGTTCTGGAGTCTTTGAAATTCGCGTGCATTACGGTCCGGGCTACCGCATCTATTGCCTGCGCGATGGGACCACTATCGTCTTGCTGAGCGGTGGTGACAAGGGTAGCCAAGCGCGCGACATCGAACGTGCCGGGCAGCTTGCCAAGGATTGGAGGCAGACATAACCGAGACTTTCTCCCGATGGGACGCCGCAAAACACCTCCACACTCACGAGGATGCGCGGCTATATGTGCAGGCTTGCGCCGATGAGGATCCAGGCGACGGCAGTTTGATCCGCGCCGCCCTTAACGACGTGGCACGGGCCGGGAACATGGCTGGACTCGCCCGCGAGGTCGGGATGAGCCGGGAGGGCCTATACAAGGCGCTATCCGAGAACGGCAACCCGACGTTCGCGACGGTTATGCGCATCGCGCGCGCGTTGGGGATGCAGTTGCGGATCGGTTGAGATACCTACCTACGACTCGCGAGGCGTTGTGTTGAAGCCGACTCTCGAGTCAAGTAGACCTCGCCGCTGTTGGCGTAACAGGCGCAACCCGGTAAGCTTCGCGCCCGATCATTCCCGGATCAGTGCCGGAATAGCTCAGTCGGCAGAGCAACTGATTCGTAATCAGTAGGTCGGCGGTTCAAGTCCGCCTTCCGGCACCATTTTGTAGTGTATTGGATAGGACGTCTCACATTGTCCGATACCCCTGCGGCACCACTCTGATAGCTCGCCGAACCGAAGCAGGATTGACCGACCTTTGTGGTGTATTGGACAATGTGTCTCACATTGTCCAATACAAGCCCGCGAACGGAATTGTGCGTCTCCCCAAGTCCCCACCCGACTACGGTGATCTGGTCACGTCGATCAAGCCGGATCGGCTCATGGCGATCATGGCATCGGGCATTGGCCGAATGCCACGCAACGAATACCTGCATTGGGATCGCATGCGATTCAAGATTGCGCCCGAGGGCTTTACGAACGCGGAGTGGTGGGCTGCGACGAAGCTATCGCGCGCCGCGGTCAGGCACCCGCTTCCGTTCGTTGACAAACTGGGGGGGCCGTTTTCGTTCACCGAATACCCAAGCTTGTACCACCAACTCCACCAGATCGACCAGCGAGCGAGTGGACACATTGAAGTGCCGGCCGCAGCCATGGCGAACAAGGGCACCCGTGAGCGTTACGTCATGCGGTCCTTGGTGGAAGAAGCAATCACGTCAAGTCAACTGGAAGGTGCGGCTACGACCCGCGTCGTAGCGAAGGAGATGTTGAGAACCGGCCGATCACCGCGCGATACCAGTGAACAGATGATCGTAAACAACTACCACGCGATGGAGTTCATCAGAGACAACAGTGGTGAAGACCTTACTGAGGCCATGCTCCTCGAACTGCAACGGATCCTAACTGAGAAGACGTTGCGGACTTCGTCGGTGGGCCGGTTTCGGCGACCTGGGGACGCGGTTCACGTCGTGGACATGGAGGACAACATCATCCACACGCCGCCGGCTGCCGAGGAACTCGGCACGCGGCTAGCTCAACTCCTCGCGTTTGCGAACACGAAAGACGAGGAACACTTCATCCATCCTGTCGTCAGGGCAATACTGTTGCACTTCATGATCGGGTACGACCACCCGTTTGTTGACGGCAATGGCCGAACCGCCCGCGCTCTCTTCTATTGGTCAATGGCTAGGTCTGAATACTGGCTCATGGAGTTCATCTCGATCTCCCGATTCATCCGTAAGTCCTACGCGAGCTACGGAAGGGCTTATCTCTACTCGGAGAGCGACGACAACGATGTGACCTACTTCCTGAACTACAACCTTCGTATCATCAAACAGTGCATCGACGACCTGCACATCTACCTTGTTCGCAAGCTCAAGGAGACAAGGCGGCTTGAGCGCATGTTCCGCGAAGGGAATCTTGCCCAGTACCTCAATCATAGGCAAAAGGCGCTTCTCGCCCACATGGTCAAACACCCTGAGACCGTCTACACCATCGATGCGCACAGACGATCCAACAACGTGAGCTACCACACGGCGAGGAAGGATCTTGACGAACTGGCGCGGCTAGAGTTCCTAGCCGGGACTACCCAACGCGGGCGAAAGCTCCTGTTCACCATGAACCCGAGCTTCTCCGACAACCTGCGCGACATTGTCGAACTGCTCAACTGATCTCTAGTTGCGTATCCAACGAGGAACGCTGGCACATCGAGCTCTGCGATGTGTGTTGCCGTCCTCAATCCCCAACGAACCGCACCGAGAGGTCGAGCGGCGAAACGTTCTTTGTCAACTCCCCCACCGAGACGTAGTCCACGCCGGTACGCGCGACCTCGGCAACGTTGTCGAAGGTGATCCCACCGGAAGCCTCCAACGGCACTCGCCCCGCAGTCGCCGCAACAGCGGCGTGCAGGTCGTTGATCGAGAGGTTGTCCAGCAGGATCCGATCCACGCCCGCAGCGATGGCCTCTGCGAGTTCGCGTTGGTCTTCCACCTCCACCTCGACTGCCATGCAGGGGTGCCGACTGCGCGCCTCACACACTGCGGCGGCGATTCCCCCAGCCGCGACGATGTGGTTTTCCTTGAGCAGTAACGCGTCGTAGAGGCCCATGCGGTGGTTCTGACCGCCCCCGATCCTCACGGCGTACTTCTGTGCAACACGTAGCCCCGGAAGAGTCTTGCGCGTATCCAGGATCACGGCTTTCGTCCCAACGACGGCATCGACGAAACGCCGCGTCCGTGTTGCCGTGCCCGAGAGCAGTTGCAGGAAGTTCAATACCGTGCGTTCTGCCGTCAGCAGGCCGCGGGCCGGCCCTTCGAGATCGACCAACACGTCGTCCTTCTTCATCTGCGCACCGTCGTCGACACGCCAGTCGAGACGAATAGCCGGATCAACCTGTCTACACGTCTCCTCGGCCCATGCCCGCCCGCAGAATACGCCCGGCTCGCGGGTCACGATGCGAGCGCGGGCATGCACCGCTGCGTCGATCAGCTCGGCGCTGACATCGCCGCTGCCGACATCCTCGGCGAGCGCCGCCGCGACGTTGCGTTTGACCGTGTCGGCGTCGGGTTCCATATTGGCGAGTATATGTACACCGTCACGGTCGATCATTGGCTGCGGGGCGCCAGGCGAATGCCCTCGCCGAACGCCAGCGCGCGTCCGGATCCCGAGGACATCTCCCTCGTCGTGATCCACGGCATCTCGCTGCCGCCGGGGAAGTTCGGGACGGGACGGGTCGAGGCGTTGTTCACCAATACCCTCGACACCGCAGTGGATCCGTCGCTCGCGGATCTCGAGGGCGTGCGTGTATCGAGCCACCTCCTCATCTCCCGCCGCGCCGACGTGTCCCAGTTCGTGCCGTTCGACCGCTGCGCTTGGCACGCGGGCGTCTCGAGTCACCGGGGCCGCGAGCGCTGCAACGACTATTCGATCGGTATCGAACTCGAAGGCACGGATGACCGGCCCTACACCAAACTCCAGTACGACAAGCTGGTCGACGTCCTCACCGTGCTCCTGCGCCACTATCCGCGTCTATCGCTTGCTGACGTGGTCGGCCATTCGGAAATCGCGCCGGGTCGCAAGACGGATCCCGGGCCGGCGTTCGACTGGCCGCGGCTCTACCGGGCGCTCGGGCGGTGAGCGGGGGATTGCGCATCGGCATCGACCTCGGCGGGACGAAGATCGAAGCCGTGCTCCTAGATCGTGCCGGGCGGGTCGTCTCCCGAGAACGCGTGGCAACGCCGCGGAACTACGAAGAGACGGTGACGCTACTCGCCGACCTCGTGGCCCGCATCGATGCGGCTTGCGATGATCGGCCCTCGATTGGCATCGGCGCGCCCGGTGCTTGGGTCGAGTCGACACGGACCATGAAGAACTGCAATTCGACCTGGCTGAACGGCAGGCCGCTGCTCGACGATCTGAACGCCGCCTTGGACGGGCGCGTACGAATGGCCAACGACGCCAACTGCCTGGTCCTGTCGGAAGCGCTGGCCGGTGCCGGGAAAGGGGCACGGGTGGTGTTCGGGGTCATCCTCGGCACGGGCGTCGGCGGCGGGATCGTCGTTGACGGGCAATTGCTTGCCGGGGCCAACGCCGTGGCCGGGGAGTGGGGACACACGCCATTGCCGTACCTGCGCTCGGACCCCGCGACGAAGCGCATCGAGGCCGGCCTCAAGGATCGACCGTGCTATTGCGGTCGCCTCAACTGCGTGGAGACGTTCCTATCGGGGCCCGGTCTCGCCGCAACGCATCGCGAACTCGGTGGAGAACGGCTGAGTGCGGAGCGGATTCCCCCGGACGCGCCAAGCGTCGATCTCTACAAGACGATGCTTGCCCGGTCGCTTGCGCAGATCGTCAACGTTCTGGATCCGGATGTGATCGTTCTCGGCGGCGGATTGTCCAATATCGAAGGATTGGCGGAAGACGTCGCCCGGCGCATGGGTGGCTACGGATTCTCACACGAAGGTCGGACAAGGGTGGTAACGGCAGAACATGGCGATACAAGCGGTGTCCTAGGTGCATGTCGGTTGTGGCCGTTATCGGATGTGGGCTAAGTACGACTAGCCGTAGGGGACGGGCTTGTCCCGTCCCGCGCCGATCGAAACGAGGCTGTTCGTTGCAGGAACGCGGGCGAGGACAAGCCTCGCCCCTACGGCCCCTGCCGCCTGCGTCGGTGGGCCCGCAATCGTCCTATAATCCGAACCCGTTAGAAGGACCGCCCGATGGCCGACCCCAGGGAACAGTCGCCGACACGGACGCTCGATGGGCAGCGTCTCGACGGTTCGTTAGGCACCAACGGCCAAGACCCGGATCCCGAGGAGACAGGCGAGTGGCTCGAAGCACTGGAGTACGTGCTCGACAGCGCCGGCATCGACCGGGCCAATTTCCTCCTCGAACGGTTGTCGTCCCGCCTCACCCAGACCGGGGCGCGGTTGCCGTACACCATCACCACGCCGTACCGGAACACCATCCCCGCGAACCACGAGGCGTTCATGCCCGGGGATCTGTTCATGGAGCGCCGCATCCGCTCGCTGATCCGCTGGAACGCCCTGGCGATGGTGGTGCGCGCCAACCGCAAGAGCGGCGACCTCGGCGGCCACATTTCGACCTTCGCCTCCGCGGCCACGCTCTACGACGTCGGCTACAACTATTTCTTCCGGGGCCCCACCGACGAGCAGGCGGGGGACCTGATCTACTTCCAGGGCCATAGCTCGCCCGGCATCTACGCGCGGTCGTTCCTCGAGGGGCGGCTCGACGAGGCGGCCCTGGATTCGTTCCGCCAGGAGGTCGATGGCCAAGGCTTGTCCTCGTATCCACACCCCTGGCTGATGCCGGACTACTGGCAGTTCCCCACCGTGTCCATGGGCTTGGGACCCATTCAGGCGATCTACCAGGCGCACATCATGAAATACCTGGACAGCCGCGGTCTCATCCCCATGGGCGATCGCAAGGTCTGGGCGTTCCTGGGCGACGGCGAGTGCGACGAACCCGAGTCGCTGGGCGCCCTGGGACTCGCGGGACGCGAAAAACTCGACAACCTGATCTTCGTCGTGAACTGCAACCTGCAGCGCCTGGACGGCCCAGTGCGCGGCAACGGCAAGATCATCCAGGAACTGGAAGGCGCGTTCCGCGGCGCTGGCTGGAACGTGATCAAGGTGGTCTGGGGACGGTTGTGGGACCCGCTCTTCGCCAACGACACCCGGGGCCTCATGCAGCAGCGTATGAACGAAGCCGTGGACGGCGAATACCAGAACTACAAGGCCAAGGGGGGCGCGTACACCCGCGAGCACTTCTTCGGCGCGCACGCCGAACTCAAGAAGCTGGTGGAAAACCTCTCCGACGACGACATCATGCGCCTGAACCGTGGCGGGCACGATCCGTTCAAGGTCTACGCCGCCTACCACGCAGCGGTGCACCACACGGGCGAGCCGACGGTGATCCTCGCCAAGACGGTCAAGGGCTACGGCATGGGCGATGCCGGCGAGGCGGAGAACACCACCCACCAGGTCAAGAAGCTCGAATTCGACGACCTGAAGCACTTCCGCGACCGCTTCGCCGTGCCGCTCACGGACGAGGAGCTGAAGGACGTGCCGTACTACCGGCCGCCGCCGGACGCACCTGAGACGCTCTACCTCAAACGCCAGCGGTCGAGCCTGGGCGGACCCATCCCGATGCGGATGACGGACGAACAGGCCATCGAGGTGCCGCCGCTGGACGCCTTCGACGCGCAGCTGAAGGGTACCGGCGAGCGGGCGGTGTCCACGACGATGGGCTTCGTGCGGATCCTGTCGACGCTGGTCCGCGACAAGTCCATCGGCAAGCGCATCGTGCCGATCATCCCCGACGAGGCCCGCACCTTCGGCATGGAGGGCATGTTCCGGCAACTGGGCATCTATTCGTCGGAAGGGCAGTTGTACGAACCGGAGGACCACGGCGAGATCGCCTCCTACCGGGAGTCGAAGGACGGGCAAGTATTGGAGGAAGGGATCAACGAGGCGGGATCCTTCGCCGCATGGCTGGCCGCTGCCACCTCCTACAGCACGCACCGCTACACCTTGATTCCGTTTTACATCTTCTACTCCATGTTCGGGTTCCAGCGCGTCGGCGACCTCGCTTGGGCGGCGGGGGATATGCAATCCCGCGGTTTCCTGCTTGGCGCGACCGCCGGCCGGACCACGCTGAACGGCGAGGGCCTGCAACACCAGGACGGTCACAGCCACCTGATGGCCGGCGCGATCCCCAACTGCATCGCCTACGATCCCTGCTACGGCTACGAACTCGCGGTGATCGTCCACGACGGTTTGAAGCGCATGGTCGCGGACCGGGAGCGGGTCTTCTACTACATCACCGTGATGAACGAGAACTACCCGCAGCCGGCGATGCCGAAGGGGGTGGAGCAGGGCATCCTCAACGGTATCTACCGGCTCGAGAGCCACGGCCGCAGCCGATCGAAGAAGGTACGCCTCCTCGGCAGCGGCACGATCCTGCGCGAAGTGCAGAAGGCCGCGCGACGGCTGCGCGAGGAGTACGGCGTGTCAAGCGAGGTCTACAGCGTGACGAGTTTCACCGAACTCGCCCGAAACGGCGCCGATGTCGCCCGCTGGAACCTGCTCCACCCCGCCGAGGAACCGCGTCGCAGCCATGTGGCGGAGTGCCTGGACGGCGACTGGCCGGTGATCGCCTCGACGGACTACGTGAAGGCCCATGCCGAGGCCATTCGGGGCCACTTCGCCGCGCCGTCGTACCGGGTGCTGGGTACCGACGGCTTCGGGCGCAGCGATACCCGCGCCAAGCTTCGGGATTTTTTCGAAGTGGACGAACGTTTCGTCACCTTGGCGGCCCTTCGCGAACTCCAGGATCGCCAGGTCATCGCCGCCTCCGAAGTGGCCCGCGCCATGGCCGACCTCGGCATCGCGGCGGACAAGGCCAACCCGAGACTCGCCTGATGGACGTGACGATCCCGGACATCGGCGATGCCGAGGACGTGGAGGTCATCGAGATCTGCGTTGATCCCGGGGATGCCGTCGCGGCGAACGACGTGCTCATCGTCATCGAGTCGGACAAGGCGTCGATGGAAGTACCCGCACCGTTCGCGGGAACCGTGGACGAGATCCTCGTGGCGTTGGGCGATGTGGTGAACGCAGGCGACGCGATCCTTCGCATGGAGGAGATTTCCAACGGCGAACCGGACGCGATCGAAGCGACGCCGACGGAGCCAGTCGCGACGGAGGAGGTGCAACCGCCGACCGCCGACGGAGCGCCCCCCGTCACTGCAACGGAACGCGTGGAGATCCGCCTGCCGGACGTCGGCGAAGCGGAGAACGTATCGGTCATCGAGGTTGCGGTGGCCGAGGGGCAGGGGGTGGCCGTGGACGATCTCTTGGTCGTCGTCGAGTCCGAGAAGGCCTCAATGGAGATCCCGTCGCCGTTCGCGGGCACGGTGGTCGAGGTCGCGGTCGGCGAAGGCGACGATGTCGAAGAAGCCTCGTTGCTGGTGGTGCTGGAAGCGGAGCGGATCGTGGATTTCCCCCCGGCAGTTCCCGTGTCCACATCGCCGCCGGAAGCTCAGCCCGTCGAACTTGTGCCCCCCGCCGCGACAGCCATCGAGACGCCCCCGGAAACGGTGACCACGACCGCCAAGGTCTATGCCGGGCCCGCCGTACGGCGTCTGGCCCGGGAACTTGGCGTCGACCTGGCAACGGTCAACGGTTCGGGTGCACGGGGCCGCATCGTGAAGGACGACGTGAAGTCATTCGTCAAGCGCACGCTTGCCTCGCCGGCGACGGCGGGACTCGCCATCGCACCGATGGAGGCCGTCGACTTCTCCCGTTTCGGCCAGATCGACGTCGTGCCGCTGTCGCGTATTCGTGCCCGGGGTGCTGCCAACCTGCATCGAAGCTGGCAGCACGTGGTGCATGTCACGCAGCACGACGACTTCGACGTGACTGACCTGGAGGCGTTCCGCGCCTCGCTCAAGGACGAAGCCGCAGCAGAAGGCGTCAAACTGACGCCGCTGCCCTTCATCATGAAAGCCTGCGTGCGCGCCCTCGAAAAGCACCCGCAGTTCAACGCCTCGCTCGACCCGGGTGTGACGTCGCTGATTCTCAAGCGCTATCACCATGTCGGTTTCGCCGTCGATACCGAGGATGGCTTGGTCGTGCCCGTGGTGCGGGATGCGGACGGCAAGGGCGTCTACGAATTGGCCGTGGAAATTGCGCGCCTGTCGGAAGCAGCACGATCGAAGAAACTGAAACCCGACGAAATGCAAGGCGGCAGCTTTACCATTTCGAGCTTGGGTGCCGTCGGGGGCACGGGCTTCACGCCAATCGTCAACGCGCCGGAAGTCGCGATTCTCGGCGTGGCTCGGCTCGATACCCGCCCGGTTTGGGACGGTGCGACGTTTGTTCCCCGCAAGATCCTGCCGGTTTCGGTCTCTTACGACCACCGGGCGATCAACGGCGCGGAGGCGGGGCGGTTCGTCGTCGACCTAGGAAAGCTGCTAAGCGACTTCCGGCGATTGGCGCTGTAGCCCCCCCTCGGATCCCGGCGCGGGTTCCGCCGCCGACCCCTATCGCTTGCCGGGCTCGCCCAGCGGCTCCCAGAGAACCTCGATCCGAGCAAGTGTGCGCGCCAACACGAACAGATAGTCCGCCAGTCGATTGAGGAACATCCCGCCGTCGTTGCCGGCGAGCTCCGCGGTATCCGCAGCCGCCCGCCACCAGGCACGTTCCGCGCGCCGGATGACCGTCCTGGCCACGTGCGCCGTGGCCGCGGCCCGGCCGCCGCCGGGCAGTACGAATTCACGCAGGGGTTCCAGTCGCTCGTTGAGGGCCGCCGTATCCCGTTCCACGTCCTTGGCGAGTGCGCACCAGTCGGCGGCGGACCGTCCCGTAGCTGCCAGGGCACCAAGGTCGAAGAGCCTCGACTGGACTACGCGCAGTTTCTCGGCGGTGGGTGAATCCGTCTCTTCGGCGAGCAGCCCGAGGAAGCTCGTCGCTTCGTCGAGTGCACCGACCAACTCGATCCGCGGATGGTGCTTCGGGTAGCGCCGGCCGTCCGCCAGCGAGGTCTCGCCGGCATCGCCGCCGCGCGTGGTCACGCGGTCGATTCGGTTGCGGCGTGAACGCTCGTTCATGTAATTTCGAGGACGAGTTGGGTTCGTCCAGCCGACCGTCTCCCCCGGTAGAGGATTGATTATGCCTGCCTTCGACGTGGTTTCCGAAGTGGACCTGCAAGAGGTGCGCAACGCCGTGGATCAGTCGTCGCGGGAACTCCGGACACGATTCGACTTTCGGGGTGTCGACGCCGGCTTCACGCTGGACGGCGAGGTCGTCACCGTGTGGGCGCAGGAGGAGTTCCAGGTCAACCAGCTCGTCGACATCCTGAAGGACAAAATGACCCGGCGTTCGGTGGACATCGGTTGCCTCGACGCCCGGCCGCTGGAGGCATCGGGCAAGCAGAAGCGGCAGCCGTTCGGCCTAAAGCGCGGCATCGACCGTGACGCTAGCAAGAAGATCGTCAAGACCGTGAAGGACGCCAAACTCAAGGTTCAGTCACAGATTCAGGGCGACCAGGTCCGCGTGACTGGGAAGAAGCGGGACGACCTCCAGGCCATCATCGCCAAGCTCAAGGACGGCGACTACGGCGTCCCGCTACAGTTCACCAATTTCCGAGACTAGCGACCCGCCTTTAGACGTCCCGTAGGGACGGCCCTTGTGGCCGCTCGCGCCGGTTGCCTAAACGGACCACCGACAACAACACAGCTTGACCCGGTCGCCGTCGAAGGCGACGCCTTCTTCGAGCAGCCGTTGGCGCTGGCGTAAGCCCGCATTGCCGGGAAGCGAGATTCCCCCGGACGCGTTGACGACTCGGTGCCAGGGCAGCCGGGTTCCGGCGGGTAGCCGGGAAAGGCACCGCCCGACCCGTCGGGCGCCCCGCGGTAGTCCCGCCAATTCCGCCACCTGGCCATAGCTCGCCACGTTGCCGAACGGAATGTCCGCGACGACCTGCCAGATGCGTTCTTCCGGGGTGGGATCGGCGCTCGGCGACGTCACGCAGGGCTCCAGTCCTTGTATCGAACCGGGTCGGCCCAGCGCTGCCCCACCTCGAGGAAGCCCCGTGGCCCGCGTCGGCCGTATTCGAAGGGATCGCCCGTGCCCTCCATCCAGCGGTGAAGCCGGGATTCCATCTCTTCCACCGCGCCACGGGCTTCCGGCGCCTCGGCGATGTTCCGGGTCTCCAAGGGATCGGACTCACGGTCGAACAGCCAGGGCCCGCGTTCGTTTTCGAACCAACGGGCGTAGGTATAGCGCTCGGTTCTCACGCCTCGCCAGCGACCGACCCATGCCTTCCGATTGGGCCAGCCGTTGCCCATGTTCATCAGGAACACGGAGTCGCTGCCACCGGGGGTGAGCTCGGTGTCATCCGGTGGCGACTCGCCGCGCCATACACCGGAAACGTCTCGACCCTGCAATCCATCCGGGGCGGCTACCCCGCAGGCGCCGAGCAGGCTCGGAACGATGTCTATTGCGCCCATGAAGGCGGACGTCCGGGAGCCGGGCGACGTGGCGCCCGGCCAACGGACCAGGAACGGGATGTGTGCGGACTCGTCGTACGGCGTGGCCTTCGAAGCCCGCATCGACGGGTGCATCCAGATGTCCTTGGGCTTGCCGTAGCCGTGACTGGAGAGATGGTCGCCGTGGTCGGAGGAGTAGCAGACGATCGTGTCGTCGGCGAGCCCGAGGCGGTCC
The DNA here is from genome assembly GCA_009846005.1 of Gammaproteobacteria bacterium. Taxonomy (GTDB): domain Bacteria; phylum Pseudomonadota; class Gammaproteobacteria; order Pseudomonadales; family Azotimanducaceae; genus VXYL01. The sequence continues at coordinate 59,313 of VXYL01000072.1, forward strand.
AGGGCATCCAACAGCCTCCCCATCTGCGCGTCGAGTCCCGTGCAGCAGCCGTAGTAGTCGGCGATTTCGCGCCGGGCGAAGTCGGCCATCTGCGGCGGTACGTTGCCCGGCAGGTCGACGTCGGCGGGATCGTAGAGGCCGTATTCGTCCGGATACTGCGGGTACGGCCAGTGCGGCGGGCGCCAGGAGACGAAGAGCGCGAAGGGATCAGCCTGTTGCTTTGCCGCGTGGGTCTCGAGAAAACTGATTGCCAGGTCCGTTTCGACCACGGGCGACCAACCCTCGTGGCGGTCGGGCCCCCGTTCATTCTCGAAGTAACGCTGGTCGAAGTAGTTTCCGCCGACCCCCTCCACCGCGGCCAAGTAGTCGAGACCATAGCGATTCTCCGGAAGATAGGGCGGGACACCCAGGTGCCACACGCCGATATGCCCGGTGTGGTAACCCGCCGACCGGAGCACGCTGGGCAACGTGGGAATGTCTCGGAAGGGCTCGTACTCGTTGCAGATCACGCCGTTGCGCCAGCCGTACCGCCCGGTCAGCAGGATGGCCCTGAACGGCGAGCACAGCGGGTGATTGGAGAACATGTTGTCGCAGACCATTCCCTCGGCCGCCATCCGGTCGAGGTTGGGGGTTCGGACCACCGGGTTGCCGTTGGCACCCAGGGCGGTGTAGCGCTGTTGGTCCGAGAACACGAAGAGCACGTTCATGGGCTTGGGCTCCCTTTGGCCGTGGCAAGTTTTGTCGCGAAGCGGTTAGCATCGCGTAAGCGACTCGCTAGCGGCAAGCAGGTATGACAAGACCCCGAGAGGACCAGTTCGTGGGCGCGCTGCTGGGGTGTGCGGTGGGCGATGCCCTGGGTGCGCCGCTGGAAGGGAGGTCGCGGGAGCGAATCGCCACCATGCAGGGCATCGCGGAGGATTACCGTCCATACCGGCACAGGAAGGAGGTCGAGTTCCCCCGGGGCCAATACACCGACGACACCCAACTCACCTTGGCCATCGTCAAGAGCCTGCTGACTTGTGGACAGGTGGACCCGGCGGATATTGCGGAGGAGTTCGTCAAGCTCTGGGATTCCAACGAGATCGTCGGTGCCGGCCCGGTTGCGCATCGGGCGGTCAAGCGGCTGATGGAGGGCGTCCGCTGGCAGGACGCGGCGGCGACCGACGATCTGCCGTTGAACGGAGCCGCCATGCGCATCGCCCCCGTCGGGCTTTGGCATTGCGGCAATGCGGACCAACTCGCGCGCGACGTGGAACTGGCGAGCTTCGTCACCCATCGCCACCCGTTGGCCGTGGACGGTGCCATTGCCATCGCGACGGCGGTTGCGTACGGGGCGACGTCAACAGAGATCGAGACCGTGAGCTTCCTCGATGCGGTGCACGGTTCGGTGGCCGACAGGAGCCCGGGATTCGCGAGTCGCCTTCGTGGGCTCGACGAGTGGCTGCCGCGTACCGAGACGGTGGCCTTGGAGGCGCTCGTTGCAGGCGAAGGACGGGCCAAGGGCCGCGGCTTCGGCGTCCCGGCGCTGGTCGAACCGACGGTGTTGGCGGCGCTGTACGTGTTCCTGAAGTCGCCGGACGACTACATGGTGACGATAGATCGTGCCTTGCGTGTCGGCGGCGACGTGGACACCGTTGCCGCAATCGCGGGCGCTATCAGTGGCGCACACAACGGACTGGACGCCATTCCGGCCAATCTGGTTGCCGGCGTGAAGGACAGTGCGGAGATTCTCGATCTTGGTGCGAGGCTGTTTGCCCGTCGGTTCGGCGCCGCTTAGACGATATGCTTCAAAGGTCATGCTTTTAGGAAATATGCTCAAGGCGCTTCGCTTCGGCATCGGGTAGGTTGACATCGTCCGATCCCGCCGGGGGCGTTCCAGATGTCGTTTCTCACCGACCACCTCGACGAAGTTGGTGAGTCCTATTGGGAGCACATGTTCAAGGCGGCGGGTTTCGCCGTTGCGATGCTCCTTGGCGGCATGGCGTGCCTTGTGCATTCGCTGTTGCCGTTCCTGTTCGTGCGTACGGGCAGCGCGCGCATTCGACACCTCCACGAAGTCATGGTTGAGGACCGCCTGGCATCCGGGCGAACGGCCAACAACGAGAATATCGGCCCCCCCGTCGACGACGAAGTGGCGGGGGTTGCTGCGGGCCCGGGAAGCACTGCCTAGGGTCTGAACCTGCTCCGGGACGGGACAAGCCCGTCCCCTACGACGTTCCACCGGCGCTTGTGCGTTGGCGTTGGGGGCGCGCCGTCGCCCGCGCCGCGGTTCCAACGACGAATTTCTCTTGGCACAGGGGTTGAATCTTGTGAATCCGCCCCTATCATAGCGCCGCACGGATTAGCACTCTCGCTTCGAGAGTGCTAATCCACGACATCGGACTGGGGTATGAACAGCATTTTGGGAGAGAGCTAGTCATGAATATCCGACCGCTCCACGACCGCGTGGTCGTGCGCCGCATCGAGGAGGACGCCATGTCCGCCGGCGGCATTGTGTTGCCCGATACCGCTTCGGAGAAGCCTTCGCAAGGCGAAATCCTCGCGGTTGGCCCGGGCAAGGTTGACGACGACGGCAGCCGGCGTGCGCCGGATGTCAGCGTTGGCGACAAGATCATTTTTGGCCAGTACGCCGGAAGCACGGTGAAGATCGACGGGGAGGAACTCTTGATCCTCCAGGAAAACGAGATCTTCGGCGTGCTCGAAGGCTGATTGGCGGCGAACACGAGGAGGAACTCACATGAGTGCTAAGGAAGTACAGTTTGGGGACGACGCGCGCGGGCGCTTGCTGAGCGGCGTCAATACGCTGTCGAATGCCGTCAAGGTGACCCTGGGACCGAAAGGGCGCAACGTCGTGCTCGACAAGTCCTTCGGCGCCCCCACGGTGACCAAGGACGGCGTCTCCGTCGCTAAGGAGATCGAACTCAAGGACAAGTTCGAGAACATGGGTGCGCAGATGGTCAAGGAAGTCGCTTCCAAGACCTCCGACGAGGCCGGCGACGGCACCACCACGGCGACCGTGCTGGCGCAGTCGATGCTCGCCGAAGGGCTGAAGTCGGTGGCCGCGGGCATGAACCCGATGGACCTGAAGCGCGGCATCGACAGGGCCGTGACCGCAGCGGTCGCCGAGATCGAAAAGATGGCGACCCCGTGCGAGGACTCCACGTCCATCGCGCAGGTCGGGACGGTTTCCGCCAACAACGACACGGAAATCGGCGACGTGATCGCCGACGCCATGGACAAGGTGGGCAAGGAAGGCGTCATCACCGTCGAGCAGGGCAGCGGGCTCGAGAACGAGCTGGAAGTCGTTGAAGGCATGCAGTTCGACCGCGGCTACCTGTCGCCGTACTTCATCAACAATCAGGACTCCATGTCCGCCGAGTTGGACGAGCCGTACGTGCTTCTTTGCGACAAGAAGATCTCCAACATCCGCGACATGCTGCCGATCCTCGAGAACGTCGCCAAGGCCGGCCGGCCGCTGATGGTGATCGCCGAGGACATCGAAGGCGAAGCCCTGGCGACCCTGGTGGTCAACAACATGCGCGGCATCGTCAAGATCGCCGCCGCCAAGGCACCGGGCTTCGGCGACCGCCGCAAGGCCATGCTGCAGGACATCGCGATCCTGACCGGCGGCACGGTGATCTCCGAGGAAGTGGGCCTCACCCTCGAAGGCGCGTCGCTCGACGACCTAGGCACCGCCAAGAAGGTCTCGTCCAGCAAGGAGAACACCACGATCGTCGATGGTGCGGGTGACAAGGCCGACATCGAGGGGCGCATCAAGCAGATCCGCGCCGAGATCGAGGAGACCACATCCGACTACGACCGCGAGAAGCTCCAGGAGCGCCTGGCCAAGCTCGCCGGTGGCGTTGCCGTCATCAAGGTGGGCGCGGCTACCGAGGTCGAGATGAAGGAGAAGCAGGCTCGCACCGAGGACGCCCTGCATTCCACCCGCGCTGCGGTGGAGGAAGGCATCGTTCCCGGCGGCGGCGTCGCGCTGGTACGGGCGCTGCAGGCCATCGAGGGCTTGAAGGGCGCCAACGAGGATCAGAACGTCGGCATCCAGATTGCGCTCCGCTCCATGGCGACGCCTCTGCGGCAGATCGCCGAGAACGCCGGCGACGAGCCGGCCGTGGTCTACGACAAGGTGCGCAGCCTCGACGGCAACCACGGCTACGACGGATCCACCGGCGAGTACGGCGATATGATCGAGCTCGGCATTCCGGATCCGGCCAAGGTGACCCGCACGGCGCTGCAGGCTGCGGCTTCGGTGGGCGGCCTGATGATCACCACGGAGGCGATGGTGAGCGAGATGCCGGAGGACAACCCGCCGCCGGCACCGGGCGGCGGCGGCATGCCCGACATGGGCGGCATGATGTAACGCGACCGCTTCGCGGTCGCCTAAGGATTCCGCTACGCGAAATCCGTTGGGCGGCCCAAGCGTCGATTCCGGTCGCTGGCCAACTAGCACAGCCGCACGACCGACAGGACCCCGCCACCGGCGGGGTTTTTGTTGCTATGATCGAAGCAACAAGAAGCCAACTTGGGGGAGAGCTAGATGGACTTGATGGACCTCGTTACCTACCTGTTCCGTTGGGGACACTACCTGTTCGGCATCACCTGGATCGGCTTGCTGTACTACTTCAACTTCGTCCAGGGCGGCTACATGGCCGCCGCGTCCGACGAGGCGAAGGTCGACGCCTTCACGAAGCTCGTTCCCAGCGCCTTGTGGTGGTTCCGCTATGGCGCGTTGATGACGTTCCTCACCGGCGTCGTGCTCCTGCTTGTCATCTTCCACACGGGTAGCTGGACGGTGGACATCATTCTCGCCGCGACCATGGCGACGCTGATGTTCCTCAACGTCTGGGGAATCATCTGGCCGAACCAGAAGGTGGTCATCGCGTCCAACGAATCCGTGCGCGACGGCGGCGAAGCGGACCCCAACGCGGCGGGATCCGCGGCCAAGGCGCTCCTGGCATCGCGCACCAACACCTTCTTCTCGGCGCCCATGCTGTTCCTGATGGGCTCCCATTCGGAATTCATCCGCTCGGCGTTCGACGTGGACACCGGCGCGCCGGCATCCCCCTGGGGTCTCGTCATCGGCCTGGTGATCATTGCGGCCATCGAAGCGAACGCGATCTGGGGCAAGACCATGGTCCTGACGACCGTGAAGGGTGTTATCACCTCGAGCCTCGTGCTCACCGTCGTCATGGCTGTCGTCGCCACGCTCTGACCTAGGCGGGGAGCCCGCGAAGACGCGGGTTCCCCGTTGTTGCGCACATCGGTTGTCGTTGAGACTCGGCGAATGCCGAGATAATCTGTCGGCTTCCTAGCCGATCAGCGGGGACAGCCCGGTGGCAAACGATTCCCTGCCTACCATCGCTGCCGATCCGGAGCGTCCACGGCGCCCACGGAGCGGGCGCGGGCGCAGCCGAGGCGGCTCGTCGGGCTTGCTATTCGTCAACGCCGTTCTCGTTGTCGTTGTGGCCGCCGTACTCGGCGGAGGCTGGGTCATCTTCGAGCAGCAACAACGCATCGTTCGTGGCGAGGCCGCGCTTGTGGCAGCAACGAATCGCATTGGAACGTTGGAAGAACGGCTGCGGATGACCGACGAAACGATGGCCAGTTCGGACACGGACATCAGCGCGACGATGGACGACTGGATTACCGAGGTGCGCAAGCTCTGGGACAACTATTTCAAACATCGGGACGCGATTCGGGCCCTGGAGAATGCGAACAAGGCGCTTCGGACGGAGGTCAACAGCGCGGAACGAAGCATCAAGGGAGTCCAGGGCGAGGTCTCGGCGTTGGAGACCGCCGTTGCCGGCCAACAGGATGTCGCCACCCGCGTGAGCCAAATCGACCTCCAACTGCAGGACGCCATCACACAGATGCGGAACGTGGTGGATCGGGCGAATTCCGCCTACCAGATGGCGTCCCGGCTGGAGGCTTCGTTGGCGGCTGACGTGGCCAAGATCAAGTCGGACATCGCCGCCATCGATGCCCACCGGGCGCAAGTCAACAGCCAGATCGCCGAACTCCAGCGCAACGTCAACGACCTCCGCCTCGGCGCGCCCTGATCTCGTTCGGCACTAGCGCATCCCGTCCGCGGTTGTCTCAACGAAGGCGAGCGTCCTTCTCTTCCCAAAGCCGGTTGACCCAGGCGTTGACGGCATCACGGTCGACGGGGGGCAAAGGTAGCGCGCGGATGTCGATCTCCACGTCCGGACTGCGACCGCATAGGAAGTCCCAGAACGGCGGTGCCCCGCCGGGATAGCCTATGGTGACATCGACGACGGCCTCCAACCGGTCCGCCATGTTTTCGAGAACCATGCCAAAGCCCCCGGTCCTGGGGTTCAGCAATGATCGGTAGGGTGATCCCTGGGCATCGCGTTTGGCCAAGGTGAATCGGGTTCCCTCCAGGAACACCAGGACGCTGGTCGGGCGCTGACGGAAGCCGACGCAGGCGTTGAGCGTCGCCTGCCGGTCGCGTTCCCGCAATGCTGGATTGGCTTCAAGCTGCGCGCGGCTGTAGCGCCGAACGTAGGGGAACTCGAGGAACCACATGGCTGGCCCGATGAACGGCACCCAGATGAGTTCCCGTTTGGTGAAGAACTTGAACTGTGGAATGCGACCGTGGAGGGTGACTACGAGGATCAGGATGTCGGCCCAGGTCTGGTGGTTGGAGACCACCAGGTACCAGGCATCGGGGCGCAGCGTCCGAGTCGCGGATTGCTCGTTGTTCGTCTCGTGGATGCGGGTGATGCGCAGCGCCTTAAGCATCCACCCCGCACACCGCACCCAACCCGCCATCGCCCGCACCATCGCGGTCCCCAGCGGAATCCGTCGCTGCCTCGGGAACAACGGTCGGACGAGGCCGAGGCAGAATATGAGCGTGCACCAGAACACGCTGCTCGCGGCGATGAACGCAAACGCCAAGGTTCCTCGAATCGGGTCGACCATTGCCGGCCTGTCACGGCTTCGAACTCGAATTGGCGATTGTGCGCTCACCGTGGTGACACGTAAACGAGCCGGCGGTTGTTCGTCTGCTCCTGGCAATTCCGGGGGCGCGGGACGGGACAAGCCCGTCACCTATCATCGCTTCGCCAGGGCGTGGGTGCTGTGTTGCGCCGTGGCGCTCGGTGGCTGCGCCAACGTGCAGTTCTACACGCAGGCCGTGACCGGACAGGCGTCGTTGCTGTTGGCGCGGCGGGACGCCCATGCGTTGATCGATGCGCCGGGCACGGATCCGGCCTTGGTTCGACAACTCCAACTGGTGTCACGCTTGTTGCGCTTTGCCGAGGACGAGTTGCGGCTGCCCGTCGACGGCCGCTATGGCAGCTACGTGGAACTTGAAGGCGTGCCAATCTGGAACGTGGTGGCGGCACCCGAATTCGCGATCCGCCCGCTTGAACGCTGCTATCCGCTGATCGGCTGTGCGGTGTATCGCGGCTTCTTCAACCGGCGCGCCGCCGAGCGCGAAGCCAACCGGCTCTCTGCGGAACACGATGTCTACCTGTACCCGGTGACCGCCTACTCGACGCTCGGCTGGTTCGACGACCCGATCTTGTCCAGTTTCGTCCACTACGACGAGGCGTCGCTTGCCGATCTCATCTTCCACGAACTGGCGCACAGCGTGGTGTATGTGTCGGGCGACTCGGAGTTCAACGAGGGCTTTGCCAGTTTCGTCGGGAACGAAGGGGCAATCGCCTATCTCCAGGCGCACGGTGGCGACACGGCGCGATACCGCGACCGCCTCGAGGCCGCCAAGGCCTATGCGCGTTTCTTGAGCGACTGGCGCGGCCGCTTGGCGGATCTCTACCGCGAGCCCGTTTCCGACGCCGCCAAGCGTCAGCTCAAGGGCGAACTGTTCGCGGCGATGCGTTCAAGCTATTCGCGCAACGTCGAGCGGCTGGGACGCGGGCGCTACGACAACGCCTTCGCTCGGCCGTTCAACAATGCGCGCCTGGCCCTGGTGGGCACCTACGAGGACTCGAAGCACAACTTCGAACGGTTGTTCAACGAGGTTGGGGCCGATTGGCCCGCCTTCTACGCGGCGGTCGAGCGCTTGGCCGCGTTGCCGAAGGAGGGGCGTTGGGGCGTCGCCCAAGTCGAGGTCGATATCGGCGTACCATAGGCGGGCGTGGATGCGGAGGTTTGGCGTGCGCGGGGCAATTTGCTGGGCATTGATACTGCTCATTATCGCGGGTTGCGGCGATGACGGGGCTGCGGGTTCATCCCCGCGCGGATTTGGCGGCCCGCCCCTGGTGGTCACCGGCACCGCTACGGTCCGCGCCATCGCCGACATCGTGGAGGCAGTCGGCACGACCCAAGCCAACGAGTCGGTGACGATCACCGCAAAGGTCACGGACTCGATCCGCCAAGTGCGCTTCGAAGACGGGGACTTTGTCCATGAGGGAGACGTCCTGGTCGAACTCACCAACGAGGAGCAGACCGCGTTGCTGCAGGAGGCACAAGCCAGCAAGCAGGATGCCCAGACCCAGTACGACCGACTGAAGAACCTACTCGATCAGCAGAGCATCCCGGTTTCCGACGTCGACGAGGCGCAAGCCCGGCTGTCCGGTGCCCGGGCCCGCTACCAGGCCATCATCGCGCGTTTGGATGATCGTCTGATCCGGGCGCCTTTCACCGGCTTGCTGGGATTCCGCGAGGTCAGCGCCGGTACGCTCATCACCCCGGGAACGCCCATCACGACCTTGGACGACATCTCGGTCATCAAGCTCGACTTCGCGTTGCCGGAGGTGTACCTGGGAGCGGTCCACGCCGGGCTCGGGCTGACGGCCGCCAGCGCGGCCTTCCCGGGACGGTCCTTCGACGCGTCGGTCCGGACGGTGGGTTCGCGCGTCAACCCGGTAACCAGGGCGGTACCCGTACGTGCCCTCATCGACAACCCGGATGCGTTGCTGCGACCGGGGATGTTGATGACGGTGAAGCTCACCACCGCGAGCCGGGACGCGCTCATGGTCCCGGAGACTGCATTGCTGCAGCGCGGCATGGAGACCTTCGTGTACACGGTTGCGGACGGCCAGGCGACGATGAGCATGATCGAACTGGGAATCCGCCGCGACGGCTGGGCTGAGGCGCTCTCCGGGTTGACCGCGGGACAACAGGTCATCACGGAGGGGGTCATGAAGGTCCGAAGCGGCGGCCCCGTGCGGATCGCCGGCGCCGCCGCTGCCGAGTGAGCAAGTAACTCATGTGGCTGTCCGATACATCCGTCAAGCGACCGGTATTCGCGACGGTCATCAGCTTGGCGCTGCTGGCTTTCGGCATCCTGTCCTTCAATCTGCTGCCGCTGCGGGAATACCCGGACGTGACGCCGCCGGTCATTTCGATCAGCACCACGTACCCGGGAGCGTCCTCCGACGTGGTTGAGAGCCGGGTCACGACGGTGATCGAGGACCAGATCAGCGGCATCGAAGGCGTCAAGTCGATGCGCTCGTCGAGCACCGACGGCGGCTCGCGCATCAACCTGGAGTTCGACCTCGACCGCGACATCGACGCGGCCGCGAACGACGTCCGCGACCGGGTCTCGCGGGTCGTGCGCTGGCTACCGGAGGACGTGCGCCCGCCGGAGATCCGCAAACAGGACTCCGATGCGCGTCCGGCCATGTACATCAACGTGGTGAGTTCGGTGTTGAACCGGATGGAACTCACCGACTACACCGAGCGCTACATCGCCGATCGTTTCGCAGCGATCCCCGGCGTCGCCGACGCCGGTGTCTACGGCGCCCGTCCGGCAATGCGGATCTGGGTAGACCGGCTGGCGCTCGCGGCCCGGAACCTCACGGTAACCGACGTCGAAGCAGCGCTACGCCGCGAGAACCTGGAACTCCCCGCCGGGCGCATCGAGACCGTCGACCGGGAACTCACGGTGCGACTCGCGCGCGGCTACGAGTCCGCCGAGGACTTCCGGGAGTTGGTGATCACCCGGGGCGAGGACGGTCACCTGGTGCGCTTGGGCGAGGTCTCGACCGTCGAGGTAGCGCCCATGGATCACCGCTCGATCTACCGGGCAAACGGCCTGCCGACCGTGAGCATCGGCATCATCAAGCAATCGACGGCGAATACGCTCGAGACGCTGGAGCAGGTCAAGGCCGAGATCGACAAGGTCAACGACGCGATCCCGGAGCACATGCGGGTCACCACGGGATCCGACGACTCGGTGTTCATCCGTGCCGCCATCAACTCGGTCTACCGCACCATCGCCATCACCACCGTGCTGGTAAGCCTGGTCATCCTGGTGTTCCTGGGGTCGTTCCGGACCATGGCGATACCGGCGGTCACGATCCCGGTGTGCCTGGTCTCGGCGTTCGTCGCCCTGGCGGCATTCGGTTTCACCGTGAACCTGATCACCCTCTTGGCGCTCGTTTTGTCCATCGGACTCGTGGTGGACGACGCCATCGTCGTGCTGGAGAACATCCATCGTCGCATCGAGGAGGGCGAGACGCCGCTGGTCGCCGCGTACAACGGCACGCGCCAGGTCGGTTTCGCCGTGATCGCGACAACGGCGGTACTGGTGGCCGTGTTCACGCCGATCATGTTCCTGACCGACAACATCGGCGTCATCTTCGGTGAGCTGGCGGTGACCATCGCGGCGGCGGTGGTGTTTTCGAGTGTCCTCGCGCTTTCGCTGACGCCGGTGATGTGCTCCAAGTTCCTGCGTGCCTCGGGCCGCGAAAACCGGCTGACGCGGTGGATCGACGGCGGCTTCTCCCGGCTTAGACAGGGCTACATCGGCGTATTGCGCGTGCTCATCCGGCACGGCTGGGTGGCTGTGCTGGCAGCGGGCGGTACGCTCGCCGCCGCCTATTTCCTACTCGAGGCCGTGCCGCGGGAATACGTCCCGGAGGAAGACCAGGGCGCGTTCATGGCGATGTTCTCGGGGCCGGAGGGAATGGGCATCGAGCGCATGAAGGGAGAAGCCCTGAAACTCGAGCTTCCGGCCAGGCAAATGATCGATGAGGGCCTCGCCGAGGTCGTGGTGATGGCGGTTCCCGGTTGGGGCGGCAACGCGTCCAACAGCGGCGTGATCATGGTGGTCATGAAGCCCTGGGGAGAGCGCGATATCAGCACCAAGGACGCGGCGGCCCGTGTCAACGCGGCGTGGCAGAGCATCCCCGACGTGCGTGCCTTCGCGTTCGTGCGTTCGGGCCTGTCGCGCATGGGCGGCGGCCAACCCGTGCAGTTCGTTCTCGGCGGTCCCGACTACGACACCCTCGCCGAGTGGCGGGACGTCATCTTCGAACGGTCGCGCGAGTTCCCGGGCCTTCAGCGCATCGACAGCGACTTGAAGGAAACCCAACCCCAGGCGGTCGTGCGAATCGACAAGAACCGCGCGGCGGCGCTCGGCGTATCGGTCCAGAACATCGGCCGGACGCTCTCGACGATGATGAGCGAACAGCGGATCACCACCTACGTGAAGGACGGCGAGGAGTACGACGTCATCCTTCAGGCACGTGACGACCAACGCGCGTCCGCCCAGGACCTCGCGAACATCTACGTGCGATCGGACGCCACGGGCGAACTGGTCCCGCTCGCCAACCTGATTCATGTCGATGAACAGGCGGCGCCCGGTTCCCTGAACCGCTACAACCGGCTACGAGCCGTGACGATCTCGGCGAGCCTGGCACCGGGCGCGGCCCTGGGCGAGGCATTGGCGTTCCTCGAACGGGTCGTTCGCGAATCGTTCCCGGACCGGGCGCGGATCGACTATCAGGGCGAGTCCCTGGAGTACAAGGAGGCGAGCGGCAGTCTCATGTTCACGTTCGGCCTGGCGTTGCTCATCGTCTTCCTGGTCCTGGCCGCGCAGTTCGAGAGCTTCGTACACCCGATAGTGATTCTGGTCACGGTGCCGTTGGCGGTGGCGGGCGCGTTGCTCGGCCTCTACCTGACGGGACTCTCGATCAACATCTTCAGCCAGATTGGCATCATCATGCTGATTGGAATCGCGGCCAAGAACGGGGTTCTGATCGTCGAGTTCATCAACCAGATGCGCGATGCGGGCCGCTCGTTCGAGGAAGCGATCATCGAAGCGTCGGGCATTCGTCTGCGGCCGGTGGTCATGACCACGATCTCCACGGTGATGGGTTCCATCCCGCTGATCCTCGCAACGGGCGCGGGTTCGGAGAGCCGCACGGTGCTCGGCGTCGTGGTCTTCTCCGGCGTATCGCTCGCGACTTTCCTGACACTGTTCATCGTGCCGTCGTTCTACGCGCTGCTGGCCCGGCGTACGGGGTCGCCGCAGTCCGTGTCGCGCCGGCTGGCGGGCCTGTTGGCCCGGAAGGAGGCGACGGCGTAGGAGCTCCCGCGGCGAAGCGGCTCGTGGGGGACGCCATTGCGAGCTCCCGCGATGACCGAAGGCGTGCGCCAACGAACTCAGTCAAGGCGTTGTTTGGCCAGGATGCGATCGAGCTCCTGGCGGCTTGCGACGTTCCTCGGATCGAGGGCCAGTGCGTGTTGGTAGTCGGCCCTGGCTTCGTCCAGCCTGCCGAGCCGGGCTTTGGCCAACGCAATGTTGTAGATGAGCGACGGGTTGTTCGGCTGAATCTGCCTCAGCCGCTCCCATGGGTCGACAGCCGCCTCGTATTCCTCGAGGGCCGCGTAGGTGCTGCCGAGGTTGAGATAGGCGTCGGCAAAGCCCGAGTTGAGGGTCAGCGTCCGTTCAAAGAGAGCGATCGCGTCCCGGTGCCTGCCTTGGCCGAATCGAAGCACGCCGAGATTGAACTGGCCTTGCGGATAGGACGGATCGAGGGTCACGGCGCGCTCGAGGGAGACCTCTGCGGCTTCGACGTCGCCCATCAGCATCTGCGTCAATCCCTGGTGGCTCAACAGAACGACGTCGTCCGGATTCCCGGCGAGTCCTTGCGCGAAGAACTCCATCGCCTCCGCGTGCCGGCCTTGTCGTGACAGCACGGTGGCGAGATTGCCGGTTTCCAGCGGCGTGCCCGGGCGGATCGCGAGTACCTTGCGCAACTGCACTTCGGCCGCGAGCAGGTCGCCGCGTTGGGCGAGGATTCGCCCGGCCGAGGCGAGGGCGTGCGAATTCGCGGCCAGCCGCCGCATGGCGTCGAGGGGCGGATCGCGGGGAGTGAGCGGGGTGTCGTAGACCTTGGCGAGCCATTCGGTCCGCGCCGCCAGTTCGGACTCGCCAAGCCGAACCAGGACTCGGGTCAGCAGGGGATAGATGCTGCCGTCGTCGGGTGCCAGTTCGGCGGCACGTTCGAGCAGGGATCGCGCTCGGGGCAGGTCGCCCTCGACAAGCGCGCCCCTCGCCAATCCGACCCGCGCAAAGCTAGAGCGATCATCGGCTGCCAAGGCGCCGAGATATGCCGCACGGGCGCCGTCACGACGACCCAATTGCGCGAGCAGGTCGCCCTGCGCGACGAGAACCGTTGCGTTTCGGGGAGCAAGGGCGCTTGCCTGCTCGAAAAGGGTTGCCGCCGCGTTCTTGTCGACTTCCGAAGCGGCGTGTGCCGCCAGGTAGGGCCAGCGAAAGTCGTCGGCGTCGAGCCGCATCGCCTGGCGATAGCAGGCGAGCGCTGGGGTGTAGAGCTCGTGGGCGTGGTAGACCCGGCCGAGTCTCCCCCAGGCGTTGGCGGAGTGGCGGTTGCTCGCCAGATTGCGGGTGACGGCATCGATCAGGACGCGGACGGGTGCCTCCATGCCGCTGGTTTCGACGCGGGGGATAGCGGGGTCCGACGCACGTTCCGCACACCCGGACAGTGCGAAAGCGAGCGCGACGAGGCTGGCCATCCCGAAAGCCATGCTCAATCGCCGTCCCCTTGTCCCGTGCCTTTGCGGATCACGGTCGAGCGGTTTCCTGGGACTCCAGGGAACCGCTCGCGCACCCCGTTGGGCCAGATCACCTCGATCTCGTCGACGGCATCCGCCGGCCCCAATCCGAAATGCACTTGCGCGTCCGCGCTCGACAGGTAGCTGGTGGCATGAACCACCGGCCTGGCCTGCCAGATGTCCCCGAAACGGACGCGCACCGTGGCGCCGATGGCATCTCGGTTCAGAACCGGATCGGCGACGCGTAGTTTGAGCCAGTTCCCCTTGTCGGGAACGTCGTTCCGGTACAGGCGCGCAGGCCCGTTGGCATTGGTGAGAAGGATGTCGAGGTCGCCATCGCCATCCACGTCCGCAGTGAGCAGGCCACGACTCACTTCGGAAGTGGCGCAGAAAGCGGGGGCCTGCTCGCAATGCTCGTCGAACCAGCCCCGGCCGTTGTTCACCATGAGCAGATTCGGTTCGGCGTAGAGTCGCCGGAAGGCGTCTACGACCGCCTCGCCGCCCGGGCGGGCCGTCGAATCGGCACCGCGCTGGACCCGGCCGTTGGCGACGGCGAGGTCGAGGTCCACGTCCTGGTCCAGGTCGGCCAGCGCCACACCGAAACCGGTGTCGGCGACGCTCGGAAAACCGACACCGGACAACGCCGAGGCGTCGAGGAGCATGCCCATCGGGTCGGCGAGGTAGAGCGTATTGGTCTCGCCGCCCAAATGGGTCATGAGCGCGTCCAGCCCCAGGTCGCCGTCGACGTCGCCCAGGGCGATCCCCATGCTGGCCTCGGTGTCGCCTTCGATGTTCGTGGCGACGCCGAACCGCACGCCCCTGTCGACGAAGGTGCCGCCGCCCTCGTTCATCCAGAGTTGATTGCGTTGGCCGTCGTTGGCGACGAGGAAGTCGTCCTGGCCATCGCCGTCGAAGTCGAAGCAGACCACCCCTAGGCCGTTGCGTGCCGTTTGCGCGATCCCGCTGGTGACACTGATATCGACAAACCCGGCGCCGTTGTTCCGGTACAAGCGGTCTGGCACGCCCCGGTAGGCGCTGGGGCCGCAGTAGTCCGGCTCGCCGGTGCCGCTCGCGCAGGCGTAGGGCGGTTCGTTGGTGACGTAGTTCGCGATGTACAGATCGAGCAGCCCGTCGTCGTCGATGTCGCAGAACGCCGCCGACGTGGACCAGCGGGCTCCCTCGATGCCGGCGCTTGCCGTAATGTCCGAGAAGGTGCCATCGGCGTTATTCCGGTACAGCCGGTTGGGGCCGTCGTTGGTGACTAGGAGGTCGAGGTCGCCGTCGTTGTCGATGTCGCCGACGGCCGCACCCATGCCGTAGCCGGTGTCACCGGTCCCGGAATCTCTCGTCGCATCGTGGAAAGTGCCATCGGCATCCTGGCGGAACAACCGGTTGCCGGAGGCGGCCTCGCCATCGGCGTTCACGAGATACACGTCGAGGTCGCCGTCGCCGTCGTAGTCGAACAATGCGAGGCCGGATCCCATTATCTCTGGCAACAGGAACTCACCGCGCACACCTGACGTGTGGTCGAAGAGGAGCCCGAGTTCCGGGGCGACGTCGACGAACCAATCCTCGTGCTGCTCCGAGGGTCCACAACCGATCGACAGGACAAGCGCTGCTACGCCCGCTACGGGTATCGACGATCTCATCGGGCTACTGTGTTGCCATCAGTTCCTCGAGCAGAGTCTCCTGGTCGACCACTTCGGTGCCGAACGCCTCGATCACCACATCGACGATCCGGCCATCGAAGACGAATGGCGACTCGTAGGCGTCGTCCACCGGCGTTTGACTGTCGCGACCTACGTCCAGGGGCTCGTTGACGAAGTTGTGGTAGCGGAACGGCGCCAATACGCCGCCGCCTGCCGGCTCGTCGTCGACGAAGAACCGCACCCGGCCCTCGTTGGTGCCCGTTCTCACGACATCGGCGCGGACCGTTGCGGCCCCGGGGGGAATGGCCACCGGCGACGACACGCGACAGCGCTCGCCGAAGTTGTTCGTCGTGTAGTGCAGACGGTTGCCGAGGATGAACACGCTCCACCCACCGAAGCGGCCGCCGTCGGCGATGATCGTGCCCTGGGCGTTCGTGGACGACCGCTCGATCCGCGCGGTGATGCGATGCGAGACGCCCCGCACCCTCGGTCCGGCCCGGAAGAAATGCGGTAGCACGGCGTCCTGGTAGAGCACCCAGCGGTTGCCCGGTTCCGGCCACCACCCGATGCCGCGCCTGCCGGTCATGTCGTCCAGCGGCAAGACCCCGTAGCGTTCCGCCTCGCTCCACCAGAGATCGACGAGCGCCTTGAGCTTGTCGGGATGCTCATCGGCGAGGTTGTCGAGCTCCGCCAGGTCCACGTCGAGGTGGTAGAGCTCCCAGACGTCGTCGTCGAAACTCGTGCCCCGGTGGTGGAAGGTGACGGCCTTCCATCCCTCGTGCCAAATGGCGCGTTGGCCGATCGTCTCGAAGTACTGGACGGTCTTGTGCGTATCCGCGTCGTTGTCGTTCAGGGTGTGGGCCATCGAGGTACCGTGGAACGGCATCTGCTCGACGCCGTTGACGTGGCTTGGCACCGGTACGCCAAGGAGATCCATCAACGTCGGGGTGACGTCGACCACGTGGTAGAACTGCCTGCGCGTTTCGCCCTTGGCTTGGATGCCCTCGGGCCACCGAACCAGGAGCGGTGCGCGCACGCCGCCGGCATAGGTATTCGCCTTGTAGCGCTTGAACGGCGTGTTGCCGGCCATGGCCCAGCCGAAGGGGTAGTGGTTGTAGGTGAGCGGGCCGCCCATGTCGTCGAGCCGTGCCAGGTTCTCCTCGACGCTGCTGCCGAAGCCGTTCCTGGACCGTTGGTGGTCGTAGGTGCCGTGGGGACCTCCTTCGGAACTCGCGCCGTTGTCGGAGATGGCGAGCACGATGGTGTCGTCGCGCTTGCCGATAGCGTCGATCTGGTCGAACAGGCGCTGGATCTGCACGTCGGTGTGGTCGAGGAACCCGGCGAAGACCTCCTCGAACCGGGCGGCCAGGCGTTTCTCGTCGGCATCCAACTCGTCCCAGACCTGCACGCCGGGATTGCGGGGTGCCAGTCGCTGGTCGTGGGGCAGTAGACCCGATGCCTTCTGCCGGGCCAGGATCCGCTCCCGCGCCGCGTCCCAGCCGTCGTCGAACCAACCGCGATACTTGTCGGCGAAGGCACGCGGCACATGGTGGGGCGAGTGCCCGGCTGCGAAAGCCACGTAGAGGAAGAACGGCTTGTCGGGTGCGGCGGAGACCAGTTGCCGAAGCCACATGCACGCCGTGTCGACGATCCCCTCCGACAGGTGGTAGTCCTCGCCGACGGGCTGCTCGATGCGCTCGTTGCCGAGAATCAGCTCGGGATTCCATTGGTTGGTCTCACCCGCCAGGAACCCGTAGAAACGGTCGAAACCCCGCTGCAGCGGCCAATGGTCGTACGAACCGGCGGGGCTGGTTTCGTTGATCGACGCCAGATGCCACTTGCCGGAGGCGAGCGTCTGGTAGCCATGGGGCCGGAGCATTTCGGCGATGTTCGCCGCCTCCCTCGACACGAAGCCCCGGGTGTTGGGGAACCCGTTGGCCATCTCCGCGACCCGACTCATCCCCACGCTGTGGTGGTTGCGGCCCGTCAACAGGCACGTGCGGGTCGGCGAACACAGGGGCGTGACGTGGAAGTTGGCGTAGCGGAGGCCGTCGGCGGCGAGGCTATCAAGCGCCGGCGTCTCGATATCGGAGCCGTAGCAGCCGAGCTGGGAATAGCCCACATCGTCGAGCACGATCATGACGATGTTCGGTCTCCGCTCGAGTTCGGAGGCTGTCGGTGTCCAGGACGCCCTGGACTCGTCCACCGTGCGCTTGATCTCGCCGTCGAATAGCCGGTCGTGTTCCATCGGTCCCCCGCAATCGTAACGTCGTTAGGCAGTGTATCCGTAGGGGCGACCCTTGTGGTCGCCCGCTCAACCTTGTGGTCGCCCGCTCAACCTTGTGGTCGCCCGCTCAACCCTTGTGGTCGCCCGCTCAACCCATTCCCAGTCGCCGAGTGAGCTTTCGGTAGCGAGAGCCGCCCGGCACCCACCAGCCTGCGACCTTGCGCACGGCAGGATGGGGGTCGTGCGCATGCGCATGGGCGATCGCCGCTTGAGCGGCTTGGTTGCGCAGAACGGCCGGTCCGAGCAGGCCCGCCGCCTGCTGCCGCACGCCGCGGTCGTCATCGTGCAGCAGGGCGTCGACCACCATCGGCACCACGTCGTCTTCGCCGGGGAGGCAGGTGCCTTCCTTGCAACGCTCGCAGGCGAGGGCATGGATCGCTGCACTACGCACACCGGAGTGCCCGTGATCGACGTTGGCGATCAGCTCCGGCAGTGCCTCCTCGTCCATGAAATGGTCGAGGACCCGGCAGCACGCGACGCGCACCTCGGGGTCGTCGTGTCTCAAGCCTGCCCGTACTACCGGGGTTCCCTCCCGCCCGGCTGCCATCAGCTTGCGGACCGCCGCCTTGCGCCGATGCGGTTGGGCAAGCATCTCGACGATCTCCTCGAGGGTATTGCCCGACAGGTCGATGACGGGTCGTTTGGCGTTGCTTGGCATGGCCAACCTGTCGTGGGGTGCGGTGCGCCATATGGTAGTCGAGGGAGGTCAGCCGTTTCATGCCGTAGGGCCTGCGAAGACCGTGCGGTTTGACTCGATTTCGGTGCCCGGCTACGTTAGTGACGACGAAGCTAGCCGGGTATGAATGCCTCGAATACGCGCACTGTTGCTCTTTGGCGGCTGGTGCCTGGCTGGATCGGTGGCAGGCGGCGAAGCGGATTGGCGGCAACACCGCGATGCCGGCCTCGCCGCCTTTCGAGAGGGCGATCATGCCGAGGCGGTCTCACGAACCGAGTTGGCGCTCGCCGAGGCGGAGGCGTTCGGCGAACGGGACGCCCGCTTCGCCGAGACCCTGGCCAACCTGGCGTTCCTCTACCGCGAAGCCGGTCGCCTCGACGATTCGGAACGCGCGTTCCTGCGGTCGGTCGCCACTTGGGAAGTGATCGTCGGCGAGGACCACGGGATCGTCGGACAGACCCTCAACAACCTGGGCTCGCTCTACGATGCCCAGGGCCGCTTCGACGAAGCGGAGCCCATCTTCGAGCGCGCCATCGCCATCGCGGAGAAAACCCACGGCACCGCACACCCGGCGGTCGCCGCGGTGGCGTACAACCTGGCCCGCGTCTACCAGGCCCGCAGCCGTCTCGATGACGCCGAGGCGTCGTTCGCGAAAGCGCTCGCCGTACAGGAGAAAGTGTTCGGGCCCGATCACCCCCAGGTGGGCCGGACGCTCAACGCGCTGGCCGTAATCCATGGAATCCAGGGCCGGTACGAGGAGGCGGCGCCGCTGTTCGAACGCGTCTTGGCGATCGACAAGGCGACGCTCGGTGCCGATCACGCCGACCTTGCCCTGGACTTAAGGAACCTGGCCGATGTCTACGTGGCCCAGGATCGCTTGGAGGCAGCCGAGCCGCTGTTCAGACAGGCTCTTGCCATCGACGAGGCCGCGCTAGGCACCGAACATCGGCAAGTCGCCTTGGACCTCGACAGCATTGCCGGCGTCGTGCGCCGTCTGGGTCGACCCGCGGAAGCCGAGTCGCTCTACCGTCGCGCACTGGCCATCGCCGGTGCCGTATTGGGTGAATACCATCCGAACCTCGCGGCCCGTCTCGAGACGTTGGCGGACATCAATCGCGACCTCAAACGATCGGATGCGATCGAACCACTGCTCGAACGGGCGGTCTCGATTCGCGAAGCGGCACTAGGAGCCGATCACCCGCAGCTAGCCCTGGGCCTGCGTCGTCTGGGTGCCCTCTACCGCGACCAGGGCCGCTACGAGGAGGCCGCGACGATGTTCAACCGGACACTCGCCATCCGCGAGAAGGTGCTTGAGCCCGATCATCCGCGCCTGCTCGAGAGCCTTCGAGACCTCGCGCATGTCTACGCGGCAAGCGGGGATTCCGCTCGGTCGATTCCCCTTTACGAACGCGCGTTGCCGGTCTCGGTCACGGTCTTGGGAAGCGACCACGGCGACACGCGGGAACTGGCGGCGAGGCTCGCAACGCAGTACCGGTCGGTCGGTCGGGAAGGCGATGCCGAGACTCTCTCGGGCGAATATCTGCCTTAGAACGGGGTGTGGCTTGACCACCCGTTTGACAGGCGCACTGGCGGCGACAGAATGGGGTTCGCGCGTTCGTACTGGAGGCCCCATGCTGCGGCGACTCATCGGTGGCATGATCGCGATGTCAGGGGCGCTCGCTTGCGCCGCCGACTGGCCGACGCCCGACCCGGACGCACCGGTCCCTACGGCGAAGCCGGGAACCGCACTCTTTCACGCCCAGATGTGCGCCCAATATCTCGGTCCGATCCCGCGCGCCTCCTGCTCGGACGCGCAGGTGGTCCCGGTCAGCGTCGACGGGGTCGAGATTC
Source organism: Gammaproteobacteria bacterium (assembly GCA_009846005.1). GTDB lineage: Bacteria > Pseudomonadota > Gammaproteobacteria > Pseudomonadales > Azotimanducaceae > VXYL01. The sequence goes on from VXYL01000072.1 coordinate 79,585, forward strand.
CGTGGACGAGGAACCGGCCATCGTGGCCCACCGAGCAGCCCAAGGCCTGCGACGTGCCGGATGCGCTCAGCGGCACCTGCCAACAGGGCAACGGCGTCGCCCGCTACCCGGGCACGCACCACGACGGCAGCCCCCGTGAAGAGGTGATCTACCTAGCCTTCTGCCGGGATGGCGGGCTGGGATTGATCGGCTACAACCGAACGACCGGCGCGACCTGCTTCTTCCACATGAGTCACAACGTTGCCAACACCGCGACCCATCCCGGCTCGAACGATCCCGGCTACGAGGCCTATTGGCAGGCGCCGGCCATCGTGGCGAAGGACCAGTGCCAGGGTTGCCACCAAGCCGACCCGTTCATTCACTCGCCGTGGGTCGACCTGCTGAAGGATCCCGACAATCCCGAGGAGCCGCTCGTGCCGATAATCGCCGGCCCCGCCAATCCACGACCGCCGTACTACGTGCTGGGCGACGAGTTCTCGCAGCCGGTGAGCGCCGAACTCCCGAACAACGTCTGCACGACCTGCCACCGTCCGGCCTGCGACAACCGCTTCACGATGCCCTTGGGCGATCTCAACATGCCCCCGCCGTTCAAGGACTACCACCACACCGACGTATGGGCCGAAGACCGCCAGGCGCTGCGTGAGTGGTGCGACCAGGCTTCCGATGGCGGTGCGTAGGGGCGGGGCTAACGCGCCCGAGAGGGCGCGCCCCCGCCCGCGCCGCGCATTGCGTCTGTTTCCGGAACGGGACGGGACAAGCCCGCCCCCTGCGGTGCGATACGGCACGCGTATGCTCGCGATGCTCGTTGTCGCGTTCCTACAGGGATGCGGGGACGGTGGCAATCGCGACGACCCGAGCAATAGGGGATCCACCGTTGCCGATCCCATCGCAGTCGGTCTCGATTCATCCGACGCCAACGTGGTGAGGGTGTTGCGGGAACACATCGAAGCGGCCCGGGCGAATCCGCATTCGGGTAGCCACCGCGGCACTCTCGGCCTCGCCTACGAAGCCAACGGCTACGACGCCGCGGCGCTCGAAAGCTACGCCCAGGCCGATGCGCTCGACGGCGATGCCTTCGAATGGCCCTACCTGCAGGCCATCCTCCTGCAGCAACAGGCACACTTCGACGAAGCCCTCGAACGGATGGATCGGGCTCTCCAGATCGATCCGGACTACGCGCCGGCGTGGCTCTGGCGCGGCTATTGGCTGCTTGACGTGGACCGCGTCGAGGAAGCGGAAACCTCGTTCTCGAGGGCTGATGATCTAGGGGCCGGTGCCCCGGCCGTTGTCGGCCAGTCGCGCGTTCATCTCCGTCGAGGTGACGCCCCGGCGGCCCTGGAACTGCTCGAGCCGTTGTCCGAGACACTCGATCACCCACTGGTGTTCCGCCTGCTTGGCCGAGCCCTTCGTGATCTCGGACGGCTTGACGATGCACGTCTTGCCCTCAGCAAGGGCCGGGAAGCCCGGCAACTCACTTGGGTGGATCCGGTGCTCGACCGCAGGACGCCGTTCATCGCCGGCTTTGGCGGACGCATGCTCCAGGCCGAATCGCTGGTCGCGTCGGGGGACGCAGCCGAAGCCCTGCCGATTCTCGAGGAACTGGTCATCGACTTCCCGGCGCACGCGACGCTCCTGAACCTACTCGCCGTCGCCTACTCCCAAACCGGGGATGCCGACAAATCCTTGGCTGTATTGGAGCTGGCTGTGGAATTAGCGCCGGAGTACTACCCGCTGCACCTCAACCTCGCGGGCGCCTACGACGATCTCGGCGACACCGGGAGAGCCCTCGACTTTCTCGATCGGGCCATCGAGATCCACCCCACCTTCAGCGTCGCCCACGAACGCAAGGGCGTCGTGCTGATGCGCACGGGCCGTTACGAGGAAGCGCTCGCGGCGCTGGACACGGCGGTCCGTCACGATGCGCGGGATCCGGAGGTGTTCTACTTCGCCGGCGTGATCGAGAGCAACTTCGAACGCTGGCAACCGGCGATCGAGCGCTTCGGGCAGGCCATCGAGGTGGACCCGGCATTCACCAAGGCGTACATCCACATGGCGCGGAGCTACGGCGAACTGCGCCGCTTCGACGACGCGCGCGAGGCCTTGGCCAAGGCCGATGCGCTTGGTACGCAGGCCCAGGATGCCCGCAGCGCCCGCGCTTGGTTGGATCGACTGGAGGCGTCGGGGCTGTGATATTGCGGTGATGTTGTGATTGAGAGAAAAGTGACGCGGTGCATTCGAACGCAGCAGGTCGTGGTAGTTGCCCATGCGTGTCCTCCGCCGGGCACGATTGATGGCATTGGCGAGGCGACCTATATTCTCGGGTGCGATCTGGCAGACGTGCGGATTGTCGAAGCAATGGAGTACTTGCAATGAGGAGTCCGGGCGCGCATGCGGCACTCGGTACGTTCACGGCGATGGAAGCCCCGACCGGCGCCGTGATGAAACGTGGCGTGCCGTTCAGCAGCGTAGCCCGCTTTCCGGAGCGTAGCGACCTAGGCTCCGCGAGCTTACTGCTCCAGTCTCAAGGCGGTCGTACCAGCGACTACGTTCGGCTTGAGTTGTTGGCAAAGCCAGACGAGACCGGAAAGCTGTCCGGGGTCGAGTTCGAACTATTGGGTGGGGCAAGCCCTTTGGGGCGTGGCAAGATCCTCAAGGTCGTGGACGAGTTGACTCGGAAGGAACGCATCGTCTTTTTTGCCATTCGTCATCCAGGAAAGACCGACAGGGAAATTGTAGATGCGCTAGATGGGGGGGCCTCGAAGCAACAGCCCATCAGCCAGGCGTGTCGAGAACTCGAGAGTATTGGGAAACTGCGGCGCAAGCTGCGTGGGGATGGACTCATCGGAAACTACCCTGTCCCCGAACTGTACGTTTCGCGCGTCCGGTCGGTTGGGCTGTGAGCAGGACTATCACCGAGCGGGAACTCCGCCACGACGCGGGCGCGATACTCCGCGAGGTGAAGGCGGGCAACGAGGTGGTGGTCGTCACCACAAACGGGGTGCAGCTGGCCGTGCTGCGCGGAGTGCCGCCGCAGCGGTGCTTCGTGTCGCGGTCGGTGATTGCGGAGGCAGCGCGCTTCGCGCCGCCGGTCGACGGACGTTTGCGCGCCGAGCTCGACGCGGTCGTGGATCAATCCGTCGGTGGTCGAGCCGACCTCCCCTGGATGCCCACAGTCATTTCGCGATAGCCGCCTCGGCGGCTTCGCTGATGTTCGGGTGTTCGAATACGCCGGAAGGCGACTCGGCTTGGTTTGACGACGAGGCGGCCGCGCGAGGCCTCGCCTTCGGGCACGTCTCCGGTGCCCAAGGCCGGTATTGGACCCCCGAAATCATGGGCGGCGGGGTTGCGCTCGCGGATGTGGACGGCGACGGCGATCTGGACGCCTACCTAGTGCAAGGCGGAAGCCTGACCGGCGGCGAGGACTCGCCCGGAAACGAACTCCACCTGAACGATGGCCGGGGACATTTCGCGTTGGCGTCCGATCCCGGCGAAGCCGCGGACACGGGGTACGGGATGGGTGTGATCGCCGGCGACTACGACAACGACGGCGACACGGACCTCTTCGTAACCAACTGGGGCGCCAACGTCCTGCTTCGCAACGATGGCAGCGGGCGTTTCGAGGACGTCACGGCGGCAGCGGGCGTCGGGGATCCGGCGTGGGGGACCGCGGCCGCGTTCCTGGATCTCGACCGGGACGACGATCTGGATCTGTTCGTCGTGAACTACCTGAACTGGTCTGCGGCCTCCGCGCAGGACTGTATACGCACCTATTGCGGCCCCACGGCCGACGATGCGACTGCGGATCGGCTTTATCGGAACAATGGCGACGGCACCTTCACCGACGTGTCCGAGAGCGCCGGACTCAACACCGCGTTCGGCAACGGCTTGGGGATCGCCGGCGCGGACTTCAACGAGGATGGTCGTATGGACGTGTTCGTTGCCAACGACGGCATGCCGAACCAGCTGTGGTTGAACGAAACGCCGGCCGATGGCGGACTACGGTTTCGGGACGAAGCCATGCTCTGGGGTTGCGCCATGGACGACCACGGTTTCGCCAAGGCCGGCATGGGCGTGGGCGCCGCCGACTTCGACGACGACGGCGCCATCGACATCCTCGTGGTCAACCTGGAACGCCAAACCGACTCGTTCTATCGCAACGCCCGCACCCACTTCGTCGACTCGACCAGCCGCATCGGGCTCGGCGTATCGAGCCGGCGTTTCACGCGCTTCGGGATCGCGCTGGCGGACTTCGACAACGACGGCGATCTCGACATGTACCAGAGCAACGGCCGGATCGACCACTCGCCCGAGTTCGAAGGCGAGGATCCGTTTGCCGAGCCGAACGTACTCTATCGCCGGGACGGGGGCATCTTCGAGGTTGTCTCGCCGGAAGGCGGCACTTCGGAGATCCTGGTGCACACCAGCCGCGGCGTTGCCATGGGCGATGTCGACGACGATGGCGGCATCGATCTCGTGGTCGTCAACAAGGACGCGCCCGCTTATCTGCTCATGAACCGCCCAGGCGAATCAGGGAACTGGGTGCGGTTCCGCGTCGTCAACCGTCACGGCAGCGACGCCATCGGCGCGACGGTGTGGGCCACCGTCGGCGAGGAACGAAAGCGGCGCGAGGTGCAGACCGCGACCAGCTACCTGGCGTCCCACGACCCCCGGGTTCACTTCGGCTTGGGACAGGCCAGACGCGTGGCCGACGTTGAAGTGCAGTGGCCAACGGGCGAGACGGAGGGGTTCGGCGACTTCGATGCAGGCGAGTCCGTGGAACTCCGCTACGGAACCGGCAGGCGTTTGTGAGGGGAACACCACCGGGATGGACGACACTCGTTGTCGGGGTTTGCTTGATCGCGTTGACAGGTTGCCCGGAACAGGACGAAGCGCCGCACGCCATGCACGGGACCGTCTGGTTCGAGGACGAAGCAGCGCTTAGGGGGCTCGACTTCCAACACCGGTCCGGCTTCGATGGTCGCTACCTGTTCCCCGAGATCATGGGCGGGGGTGCCGCGTTGGCGGATGTCGACGGCGACGGCGATCTCGACGCTTACCTCGTGCAAAGCGGGCGCGTGGAAGATCGCGGCGAGCGGAGCAACGCCAACAGGCTGTTCCTGAACGACGGCAGGGGGTTCTTCACAGCCGCGCCGGACGACGGGGCCCGGGACCGGGGCTATGGGATGGGTGTGACCACCGGAGACTACGACAATGACGGTGATGTCGACCTTTACGTCACCAATCTCGGTCGCAATACGTTGCTCCGCAACGACGGTAACGGTCGCTTCTCGGACGTGACGGCATTTGCCGGCGTGGGGGACGCCGGCTGGGGAACCGCTGCCGCATTTCTCGATCTCGACCAGGACGACGACCTTGATCTGTTCGTCGTCAACTATGTCGCCTGGACGCTCGCCACCGCGAAGGAGTGCTACGCGGTGAACACCCGCACCTACTGCGGGCCTACCGACGCGGATGCCGTGCCGGATCGTCTGTACCGCAATGACGGCGACGGCACGTTCACCGAGATGTCGTTAGCGGCGGGACTCGGAACCGCGTTCGGCGCGGGATTGGGTATCGTCGGGTCCGACTTCGACGGCGACGGGCGCATCGACGTATTCGTGGCGAACGACAGCATGGTCAACCAGTTGTGGATGAACCGAACGCCACCCGGGGGCGATCCCCGATTCGTGGACGAGGCATTCCTCAGGGGCTGCGCGCTGGACGACCACGGTACCGCCAAGGCCGGGATGGGTGTCGCGGCGGAGGATCTCGACGACGACGGCGACCCCGACATCCTGGTCATGAACATGGAGAAGCAGACCGATTCCTACTTCCGCAACGAGAGCGATCATTTCGTTGATCGCACGAGTGCCGTGGGGCTTGGCGTGACGAGCCGGCGGTACACTCGTTTCGGCGTGGCCTTAACCGACTTGGACAACGACGGTGACCTGGACCTGTTCGAAGCCAACGGTCGCGTCGACCACACGCCGGAACTGGAGGACCGAGACGATGTGTTCGCTGAGCCCAACGTGCTCTACGAACACGTCGACGGCCGGTTCGAACTCGTCGAGCCCGACGGTGTCACGCTGGAACGCCTTGTCCATACCAGCCGGGGCGTTGCCATTGGCGATGTCGACGATGACGGCGGAATCGACCTGCTCGTCGTCAACAAGGACGGCCCGGCCTACCTGCTCATGAACCGGGTCGCCGAACGCGGCAACTGGGTTCGGTTTCGCGTCCTCACCGCATCGGGCCGCGACGCCCACGGCGCCCTCGTGTCGGGGACGGTCGGGGGTAAACCGCGTCAACGCCGCGTACAGACGGCGGGTAGCTATCTCGCCGCCAACGATCCGCAGGTGCACTTTGGCCTTGCCCAACACGAGGGTATTGGAGGTGTTCGCGTCCGCTGGCCAACCGGTGAGGTCGAGCTGTTCGGGGATTTCGAAGCCGGTGCCGTCGTGGCGTTGCGGTTCGGCTCGGGTCAAGTACTCGAGGAAGATCAAACATGAACAACGCCGGAGGGGATTTCCTTGAAGGGTTCAAGTGGCGTTCAGGAGGGGAATCGTACAGGGGCGACGCTATAGCGCCTGCAAGGCGCCCCTCTTCGAGTTTCGACTGCGCTGGTACGCTGGCACGAGAATGCGGCAGCATTCTCGATCGCGCCCGCAGGACGCGCCGGGACGAGCCCGGTCCCCTACGATCCCGTTGTCGTGCCTGTTTGCCCGGCGCCAAAGGCGCGACCATGCACGAGTTTCATGCTGGACTTCGTGGCTGTGGATGAGAGCCTGTGCTAGGTTAAAAGGTGGGATCGGCGAACGACAGGGGGGACACCTATGTTCGGATTCCTGAAGCAAGCGACCGCAGCGCTCGCTGCACTTGGACTTGCCCTGCCGTCGATCACGGCACTCGCCCAGACTCCCGATGATGATGACGACGACCGACGCATCGAAGTCATCATCGTCACCGCCGAGAAGCGCGAGGAGAACATTCTCGACGTGCCGATGACGATCACCGGGTTCAACGAACAGATGATCGAGGAACTCGGCCTGACCCGAACGGACGACTTGGAGCAACTCGTGCCGGGCCTGCAGTTCGGCGAGACCCACAGCCGGAAGGGGTCGGGGACGGTGATCCGGGGCATGGGCAACCGCAGCGCAGGCGAGTTGCAGGGCAATATGGCCGTCGCGACCTACGTGGACGGGGTCTACCACACGAGCCAGTCCGCAATCGTCGACGGGTTGTTCGACGTCGAACGCGTGGAGGTGGCGCGGGGCCCGCAAGGTACGCTACATGGACGGAACTCCATTGCGGGCGCGATCTCCGTTCACTCCATCCGACCCACGGACGACTGGGACCTCAACACCGTGGTGGAGTACACGGACCAGTTCAGCCAGCGCTACGGCGTCGCGGGCGGCGGTCCGCTGACCGACTACCTGAGCTTCCGGACCACCGCCACGTACCACGACGGCCAGGGTGCCCAGGAGAACGTGGGTACGGGGCCCGACAACGACGCGCCCCAGTCCTGGGGAATCCGCCAGCAACTGCGCTTCCATGTCGACCGGATAGACGTGCACCTTGCCTACAACACCTTCGAGGACACGGGTTCGACACGCGTCCCGCTCATGCTGCGCGATCCGCCCCGTGACTCGAACACCGTCTGCTTCTCTTGGCGTGACCCCTTGGATCCGCGTTCGAGGGATCCCAACGACCCGCTCTTCATCTGCAACGAGGAAATGAACAACTTCGCGTTCTTCCTCTACGACCAACCCAATCCGGCCGTGGCGAAGTGCGGCAAGAACACGCCCGCGAACCGTTGCGACGAGATCGAGAACAAGGTCGTGGCCAACCGGCCGGCCGTCGAGGACACCTACCGCGAAGGCTGGTCGGTGGTCGCGGACTACGATCTCACGCCCGGGCTGGTCTTGAGGTATTCCTACGGCACGACGCGGCTCGACGAATGGAGTTCCCACGACAGCGACCGCACGGATCGGATTCCCGGCGACGACAACGTCCCGCAGGACTGCCTGGATTCGCGGTCCTTGGAGGAGTGCCAGGGTCTCTTCCCCTGGGGCACGAGCGACGGGCGCACGGCCTTCCCCTACAGCAACGACGAGACCTCCCACGAGATCCAGGTCCTGTCGAACTTCGAAGGACCGCTCAACTTCATCGTCGGGGCGTACGACTACGAAGGCGCGACCCACTGGAGCGACGCGTTCCAGGGCTTCGGCCACTCATGGCGATTCGGCTCGGCCGACGAGAAAGCCCAGGCTCTCGGATTCGCCGACTGCCAGGACTACCACAACCAGATCGTCGCGCCCCAGTTGGCGGATCCGGAAGGGCCTTTCGCCGAGTCGCTCGCCGAGGGTCGCCAGATTCTCTGCCCGCCCGCCGGTCAGACCGACTTCACGACCACCGGCGGGTCCGCCAACGAGAGCATCCAGGAAACCCAGGCCGTCTTCGCCAGCATCGACTACGCCCTCGACGACCAGTGGACACTGTCAGGCGGTCTGCGCTACACCCGCGACGAGAACATCCAGGTGGACGGTTCGGACTTCGGCTACGCCCAGTCCTGCCCGCCGGGCCACCCCACGTGCGCCGCCGAGGGCCAGTTCGTGCCGTTGTTGAACTTCTGGAACCAGGCCTTTGCCGAACGTGCCCGCCAGGCGGCCACCGACTGCGTGATCGATTGCGTCGGCCGGATCCAGGAGTGGGACGCGATCATCTACAACGGCAACGTCGAATACCGGCCCGATGAGAAGACCCTTCTCTACGGGCGCATCTCGACGGGCTACCGGGCCGGGGGACTGCCGTCCCAGACCGCAGGCATCTTCCCTCCCATCGAAGAGGAGACGGTCGTCAACTACGAAGCAGGCCTCAAGGGACTCTTCTTCGATGACCGGCTGCTGCTCACGGCGGGCGGCTACTACAACGACTACGACGGCTTCCAGATCAACGCCATCATGGACGCGGCGGAAGCGGGCTATCCGCAGGCGATCGAGTCATTCTCTTCAAGTCCGCTGGTCGAATTCACCACCAACGTCGACGGTACCGCCATCTACGGTGTGGACGTCGAGTGGACGTACTTCCTGAACGACCGTACGCGGGTCAGCGGCTACTACGCCTACCTGGACTCCACGCTCGGCGAGTTCTCAACGGTCGTGCAGGACGATCCCGACCCACAGATTGGCATGTGGACCTACCTTGACTGGGAGACAGGGGAGGAGGTGACCGGCCCCTACATCAAGCCGAGAAACTTGAAGGACGGCAAGCTGCCGCAGCAGGCCAAGCACAAAGCGGCCGTGACCGTCGCCCACGACCTCGATGTCGTGGGTGTCGACGGGCAGGTGCAACTGCTGGGTACGTGGAGCTACACCGGCGACCGCTACGCGTTGGTCCAGAACGCCGAGTCCAACCGCATGCCCGCCTACGACCGGCTCGACCTGCGCGCCGCCTGGACCTCCGTCAACGAGCAATGGTCGGCGACGCTGTACGTGCAGAACGCCTTGGACGAAATCGGTTTCGTCGAATACGTGCCCGGGTTTCGACCCGACTGGGCGTTCAACGCCCAGGAGGGATATGCGCAAGGCGTGTTGACCGAGCCACGCCAGGTCGGCCTGCAGGTACGCTGGCGGCCGCAGCTGTAGGGGACGCCCTTGCGGCGTCCCGTGCCGTTCGGAAGAACGCGTAGGGGCGACCCTAACGCGCCCGCAAGGGCGCGCGGTCGCCCGCTCGACCCTCGTGGTCGTCCGATGGGGGGGCCAGTCCACGTAGCGGGCTCGTGTAAACGGGCGGGGGCGCGCCCTATCGGGCGCGATAGCCCCGCCCCCTACGGTATTGGGTTCCTCGCTTGACCGACTTGGCTAACACAACGACCCCCCGCGATCTCTCTCGGGCTCTTGCCGACCCAACCCAAACCCCCGACTTGGGCCTCAGACGCATGGGCCGCATCGCCTGGAAGGCGCTGCCTTTCATGCGGCCAATGATGTGGCACATCATCGTGATCCTATCCCTCGGTTTCGCGATGGGCGCCGTGGTTGCTTTCGCGACGACCCTCGGCACGGACCTCTTCACCAACAAGGTGCTGATCGGGGGCAAGGTCCAGCCCATGCAGGCATTTCTCCTAGGCCTCGACGACACCTACGTCGTCGAGCCCGTGGATTCGGACGATGCGACTGCGGACGCGGGCTTGACCGATGACCAGCGCAGGACCGTCCGCACCCGAATGCTGATCTGGTTCATTGCCATGGGCGCATTCGGCCTACTGCTCTTCACGGTGCTGCGCTACTACGGCGCCTGGGTATGGCAGAACGTCAGCCAGTACCTCCGGGTCACCATGATCGAGCGTCTGGAACACCTGTCGCTGCGCTTCCACAGCGACTCGCGTTCCGGGGACGCGATCTACCGGATCATCCAGGACAGCGCGCAGATCGTGAACCTGCTGCGCGAGGCGATCATCAATCCCGTCACGATGGTCTACACGCTGGTCATTGCGCTGACCTTCGTCACGGCCTTCGACGCGCTGTTGCTGCTCGGCGTCGCCCTCGTCGCGGTGCCGGCGGTCGCGCTCACCGTCGTTTTCACGCCGCGCATTCGACGGCGTTCGGTGGCCAGCCGGGTCGCGGGCAGCAACCTGACATCGCGGCTTCAGGAAACGTTCGCCGCGCTCAAGGTCGTCAAGGCCAGCCGCGCGGAGCGGCTCATGCTCGAGCGTTTCGATGTGGACTCCAACCGCGCCCTCGATGCCGCGCTTCTGCTGCGTTTCGAAATGGTGGTGCTGTCAACCCTGGTGATGTTATTCGGCGGCGCGGCGGTGATCGTGCTCGAGTACGTGATGGCCGGCTGGGTCATCGAGGCCCGCCCGACCCTGCTCGGCGCATGGGCCGCCGCCTTCCTGGGCTTTACGCTGTGGAACCTCGGTGCGTTCCAGGCCGCCAGCGAAAGGCTCGGCGCATCCTTGGGAACCGGCTACGGCATGGTCCGGGTCTGGTGCATGATCCAGGATCTCTTCATCGGCCTCGAGCGGGCGTTCTACTTCCTCGATCTCGAACCCGAGATCGTCGAGCATCCCTCGCCGATACCGTACCCGCACCCCGTCGCAAGCGTGACCTGGCAGGGCGTCAACTTCGCCTACGAGCCGGACCAACCCGTGCTGACCGATGTCGAGTTGACCGCCGAAGCGGGCAAGATCACGGCCGTCGTCGGCGCCACCGGTTCGGGCAAGTCGACCCTGATGTCGCTGCTTCTGCGCCTCTACGATCCCGACCGCGGCGCGGTGCTCGTCAACGACGTCGACCTTCGCGACCTGCGCATCGACGACTTGCGGTCGAACTGCGCCATCGCCTTGCAGAAGAACGTGCTGTTCACCGGCAAGGTGGCCGACAACATCGGCTATGCAACGGGCGCATCCCGGGATCAGATCGAGGAGGCCGCGCGGATCGCCTGTGCCGACGAGTTCATCCGCGAGATGGAGGCTGGCTTTGACACCGAACTCGGCGAACGCGGCAGCAAGCTCTCCTCGGGGCAACGCCAGCGCTTGACCATCGCCCGGGCGGTGATCCGCGACACGCCCATCCTCATCCTCGATGAACCCACCGCCTCGCTGGACGCCGAAACGGAGCACCGGGTGTTGGCCAACCTCGGGGAGTGGGGCGCGGACAAGATCGTGCTGCTCATCACCCATCGCCTGTCGACCATCAGGGGAGCGGACCGGATCGCGTTACTCGAACACGGGACCGTTGCCGAGATTGGCAGCCACGACGAACTCATGGCTCGGCCGAACGGGCGATACCGCCAGTTCGTGCAGGCGGAGACTGTCGGTAACGCGACCGCTGCGCGGAATCTCCAGGAGGACATGTGAGCGAGGCAAATGCCGGCCGGGGTTCGCGATCCGTCGACACGACGGTCGACACGACTCAGCGGCGGACGCTCGTGAGCGGGTTCAAGGCCGGGGAACGATTCGACGACCGCATCGACAGCGGACCCGAGATCAGTCACGCCAACGCGCTGGTGGTCGTATGGCGCGGCCTCAAACTCATCGCCTACGTACCGGGACTCTTCACGGCGAAGTTCGCCTTCAACATCGCGATGATCGTCCCGGGGCTCTTCCTCGCCTGGTTCGGCAAGATCATCACCGACAACGTTCTGATGCAAGAGGAAGTCGTTGCCGAAGGCGCCCGCTTTCCGCCGCACATGATGCCTCTGATCCGCTTCCTCGAGGGCATGGGCCCGATGGAGGTCATGCTTACGCTGACAACGATCTACGCCATCGGCCTGATCCTGATCGGCACGCGCGCGGGAGAGGATGGCCATTCCGCGGGAACCTTCGGCGGCAGCGACCCGGCGTCGAGCGCGGAGAACGAACTCTCCGAGGCCTGGTCCAACTCGGGCGGGATTGTCGGCCTCGTCGAGTACTGGCTAAGTGTCCGGCTCAACCAGCGTCTCGGCAACGCCTTGCGCACCCGGCTGTTCGAGCGGCTGACACATTCGCCGATGACCACGATCGACGAGAACCGCGTGGGGGATTCGCTCTACCGGGTCTTGTACGACTCGGTGATCGCTTGGGGCATGGTCGGGAGCGCCACCATGTATCCGTTCTTCACGGTCGTCGGCTACGCCATCACCCTCTACCAACTCGAATACACCTATAGCGACGTGGCTCCCGAACTGATCTGGATTGCATGGATCATGCTGCCGGTGGTCTTCACCGTCACCTTTCCCGTCGCCCGCCTGATGCGCCGGACGGTGCACAACGCCCGTGCGGCGGGGGCCGCCACCACAAACTCCATGGAAGAGACCATGGCCAACATCGGCGCCGTGCAATCCTTGAGCGGCATGCGGCGCGAAAAGGAGCGTTTCGCCGAGCGCAGTGCGCACGCATTCTGGCGGGGCCGGATCAACCTCTTGACCTATGCGTTGATGGAGTTCCTCATCAACGGCGCCAGTGCGCTTGTTGCCATGGTGATTGCCATCCTCGTCAGCGACCAGGTGATTGAGGAGGTTCTGACCGTCGGCGATTTCGTGGCACTGTTCGGCCTCTACATGTCCATCGCAGCCACGGCTTCGGCGGTGGGAGACTTGTGGATCAACATCCAGGACCGCATCGCGCCGGCCCGTCGGGTGTTCTTCTTCATCGACCACGAATCCGACGAGGAACGCTACCGGGGCGAACGCTTGCGTCCCATCCGGCAGGGCTTGCGCATGGAGAACGTCGACTTCGTGTACCCCGATGGCCGGCAAGCGCTACGCGACATCAACCTGCGTCTTGAGATCGGCGAACTCGTCGCCTTGGTCGGCCCCACCGGCGCTGGGAAGACCAGTCTGGCCTATCTCGTTCCGGCGTTCCTGCGACCCACCCGTGGGCGGGTCCTCGCCGATGGCAGTGACCTTAATGACGTATCCCTCGACTCCCTGCGCGACCAGGTGGCCTATGTGTTCCAGGAACATCAGCTGTTCTCCGAGTCCATCCGCGACAACTTAAGGATCGCCAACCCCGCCGCCACCGAGTCGGAGATGGCGGCGGCACTTGAAACGGCGGGATGCACGGAGTTCATCGAGCAACTCCCCGACGGCATTGACACCGTACTCGGCCGGTCGGGGGATACGCTCTCGGTGGGCCAGCAGCAACGTCTCTCCATCGCCCGGGGACTCGTCCGAGACACGAAGATTCTCATCCTCGACGAGCCCACCGCCGCCCTGGACCCGCAGACCGAAAACGCCCTCGTTCAGGCCCTGTTGAGCGCTCGGCAGGACCGGCTGGTGATCGTCATCGCCCACCGCCTGTCGACCATTCGGCGGGCGGATCGAATCGTCTTCCTTGAACAAGGCCGAATCGCCGACATCGGCGAGCACGACGAACTGATGGCGAACCCCGACAGCCCTTACCGGCGCTTCGTCGAGTTGCAGAACGCTTGACGGGGCAATTGCAATGACGGCTGATTGATCGTTCGCACCAATATCCGCCAAGGGGAAAAACCATGCCTGCCATATCTCCCGCCTCCGGACCCGTCGCAGTCACCGGTGCCAGCGGATACATCGGCTCCTGGGTGGTTCACGACCTCGCGGCCCAGGGCTACCGGGTTCGGGCGTGCGTGCGCGACGTCGCCAACCCCGCCAAGGTGGACCATCTCCTGGCCATGAACGACGGCAGTCTGCGCGGCGAGGTCGAACTGTTCGAGGCCGACCTGTTCCAGGAAGGCAGCTACGACAACGCCTTCGCCGGTTGCGCGGCCGTGATCCACACCGCCGCGCCGCTCGGCTACAACCGGGAGACGCCGCAAGAGACCTACGACGGCTGCTTCACCCAGACGCAGCCGATCATCGACTCGACGTTGAAGGCGGGAACCGTCAAGCGCTTCGTGTTCACCAGTTCCTTCGCCGCCGTGACCTACCCTTGCGAAGACGGCTACGTGTTCACCGAGCGCGACTGGGCCGACGAACATCCGGACGCCTACGGTGGTGCCTGGACGGTCGAGAACATCCCGAAGAACCGGGGCATCGCCTACAAGATGTCGAAGTGCGCCAGCGAGCGCCTGCTCTACGAGACCGCCGAGCGGGAGGGCACCTTCGAGGCCATGGGCATCATGCCGGCCTACGTCATCGGTCCGGTGATGTGCGAGAACCACGACCAGGTGCAGAGCTTCCAGTATTGGATCAAGGAGATGATGAAGGGGAATCCCTACGGCAAGACCCCCGGGGGCCGCATGCAGTGGACCAACTGCGATGTCCGGGACGTGGCACGCGCCCATCGGCTGTGCATCGAAAGCACGGTCGCGGGCAACGGTTCCCGCTACATCATCGGCGCCAGCGAGCTCGACGGCATCCTGTTCACCTGGCAGATGCGCGAGCGTCTCATGGAACTCTTCCCGGGCGTTGCCGAGGTGGGCGGCGAGCCCATGGACGACGGCAAGCCCGCCGAGCCGACCTCGGACACGCAACGGGCGTTCGCTTTCCTTGCGATGCAGGAGCTTGGACTCAAGCCCTACGCGATCGACGACACCTTGCGCGACACCGTGAATTCCTATTACAAGATCGGCTTGTTGTAGTGGAAGACCGCCGCATCGGGAGGGCTTGCCAGCCATAGACGAGGCCCGCCGTGAAGGGGCATGGCTCGAAGTGTTGACATGCGCTGGAGCCGTGGTTACTTTGCGTACATTGTTACGATGTAACAGAGGCGGCCGATGCCAGTGATCCGGGTTTCCGAACAGACGATCCAGCGGCTGAAGACCTGGGCCGAACCGCTACAGGACACGGTTGATTCGGCCCTGTCGAAGGCTTTGGACGCCGCCGAGGCGAAACGCGAGGCCGATCGCTCGCGACTGAGCGCCGACGGCCACGAGACGTATGATGCATTTGTGGAACACCTGCTGGCCATGCCCGATGTCGGCGACGACGCCGATTTCGAACGCGACCCTTCGCCGCCGCGCGATGTTGACCTATGAGCTTTCTCCTGGACACGAACGTCGTGTCGGAACTACGCAAACGTGATCGGGCGAATCAATCGGTGGTTGCGTGGTTTCGCAGGTATCGGCGTGAGGATTTCTACCTAAGCGTGCTCACTGTAGGTGAACTGCGCCGAGGTGTTGAACGGGTACGAAGGAGAGATCCAACCACGGCCCAAACATTGGAGAACTGGCTGGTGCGAACGTTGGTCGAGTTCGGCGACCGGATCATCGCGGTCGACCAAAGCATCGCGGAGCGATGGGGCAAACTCGGCACGCCCGACCCCGTTCCTGCGGTGGATGGATTGATCGCCGCCACGGCTCTCGAGAGAGACTTGGTAGTGGTGTCGAGAGACCAAAAGCTTTTTTCGAGGATCGGCGTAGCGCACCTGAATCCGTTCGACGAACATGATTGACTTCCGGCGGTCGGTGCCGCATTTGTGCGACACCGTTGACTCCAGTTTGATGGTCGAGCGGTCGTAGCGACGGGGCCGGTTCGATGCACTGGATGACCTACCGACCATACGCAGTCGGTGGAATCTCAGCCATCGTGTTCCCCGTCCTCGCCGCGTGCGGCGGCGGTTCGGACCGCGTCGATCCGATCC
>VXYL01000032.1 GCA_009846005.1 Gammaproteobacteria bacterium
TCGTGGACTACAGGAAGCTCAAGACCGGGCTCAAGCTGGTCCTGTTCGACAACGGGTCCGACGCGGTCATCGCCGCAGCCGGGACCGACGAATTCCGGGACTGGTTCCACAACTTCAGTCAGGGACTCGGCTTCGGGAGCGGCCAGTACGAAGAGGCAAAAAAGATCGCCACCAGATGGGCCGAGCCGTACACGACCCTGCATTTCACGGGGCACTCGCTGGGCGGCGGGTTGGCGATGGCGATGGCGGCCGAAACCGGGCACTATTCGGCCTACACGGTCTTCAACTCCGCCGGCCTGCATCCGGCGACCGTCGGCGGAGCCGAGGAGTTCGCGAAGTTGAGCGGCGACCACTACCACAGCAGATTCGACGTGCTGCGGTTTACCAACGCGCTGACAGCCGCATCAGTCCCAGGCAGGCAGATCTCCCTCGGGCGAGCGGGATGGCATCCGATGAAGCTGCTGTGCAGGATGAGCATAGGATGCGATCCGTGAATGTATTGAGTGCGGGATTGGTGCTTCTAGCCGTCGCTGGCTGCGCGGTCGGCGATGCGCAGGTATCGGACGACGAACTTCGCGACCTGGCGGACGCCATGGAGGGCGGGCAGAAAAGGCACGACCGCGAGCTGAGGGACTGGTCGATCGACTACATGTCGCTCGCGCGGATGTTCCCTGACGAGAATCTGCGCGCCCTGGCCCGCGCCGCCGGTCGCGGCAGGGTCGGACGGATTGACGAGTTGGTCGCGGCGGGCGCCGATGTCGACGCCCTCGGTCGCAGCGACGGTACGGCGCTATGGTGGGCGTTACGTCGGCTAAACCTCGAGGGCTTCACTCGGCTGCTCGAACACGGCGCGGACCCGAACCTGCTGATCGGCGGGCCGCACTACGAGGCCACGACGATCATGCACGAGGCGGCAGCGAAAGAGGATCCTGGGTTCCTAGCGGCGGCGCTCAGGCACGGCGGGAACCCCAACGTGCGGGTGCCGGCCGACGGGGAAACGCCCCTTTTCAGGGCTAATGGCCTGACGCCGCCCGGCGAGACGACTGCTCTGCGGATGCTCCTCGAAAACGGCGCAGAGGTCGACGCGGTGGATTCGTACGGATTCACGGTGGCGCAGCTTCGCGCCGGCCGGCCCGACCTGCTTTTCGTACTGCTCCTCCGGGGCGCGGACTACAACAGAGCGCAGCGCAACGGCAAGACGCTCCTCGGGGAATTCGCGCGTTTCTGCACGCGGTCGGAACCGTACAGGAAGACCTACTGCGCCAAGGTGCGCGACTGGCTGCGTTCGAAGAACGTGGAGGTGCCCGAGCACGTGCCGTAGGCCGGACACGCACAAAGCGGTGGACCTTCGCGCCAAGAAATGCCGTCCCGTCGCAGCCCGTTGCCAGCGTATGATCGCGAAACCTAACGGCTGCAACCTAGGAAACCAAAAGGGGACATCTCTGAGTTGTTTCGACCGGTCATTGACGCGTGGCGCGAGCCCCGACAGCTGACCGAGGTCGGCGTCCACCTGCGCCAGCAGCCGGACGTCGGCCGGCGTGTAGACGCGCGGGAAGGGCCGGCCCTCGTTGCCGTCGCGGCGGTCGACCGCCCGCGCCGTGTCGCGGTGTTGGCGGATGAGCCGCGTGAACTTGGCCTTCCCCAGATAGCGGGTTCACCAGCGCCTTCTAGGGCTTGTCCAGAGTGCGGTAGCCGAGCCGCGTCAGCGTCCGCGCCATGAAGGCGTAGGCACCGTCCAGGTCTGCGGGTTGGAAATCTACAGGCTCGTTCGCCTCGACGAAGGCGGCCATCTGCTCGAGGGTCCGGATACGTTCGGTCTGAAGTGTCACCGTTATCTCCCTATGATCCCCGACTCGCCGACTTCAGGCTCACTTTGCGTTGGAACCGCGCTTCGCGTTCAGGATCATGCCGCGTTGGACAAGGCTCAGGCTGGACGCCGCAGAGTTCTCCGGGATATGCTGCGCCGCCACGCGAGACGCTATGAGGAATCCGGGGCGTCAATCAAGGACACCCACCTTCGGCAGCGCAGACTCGAGCACCGAGAGCTGGGGGCATCAATAAGGGACACCCACCGTCGGGGGGCATCAATCACGACACCTAGTTCGATGACCTCCGGCACCGGTGAGCCGCAGGGCGTTCAGGCACGGCCGGACGGTGTTGTACGTCAAGATCGTGCAGCGCGTAGCCGCCGGCGGACGCGACCCGACGCCCTAGTTCTTCAGCCCCAATCCCTACTACCAATGGGCCTCGACGGCATGGGGGCATCAATAAGGGCATCAAATAAAGGGGCATCAATAAGGGAAAGCCACCCGTCGCCTACGCCGTCGGGGACGCGCACGGCGCGCTGAACCCGACCTCGGTGGCGTACGACGACGCCGAGGTGCAGTTCAAGGAGGCCGTCAAGGTCACCGTCACCCGACGCACGGCACGACCCGGAACGCGCCGACGCGGGCGGCGTACCTCGACGTCCTGGGCCGCGGGGGAGGAGTCACGGACACACACGAATCCGTCCTACACGGGTGGCGGGCCGGAGGGGCACAGGCGACCCGAAGGAGACGGGAACATCCGCGTTGGCGATCACATGCGGCTGCGGGACGGCCGCCTCCAACCACGCGGGCTTCGGCGGACATGGGCAGACCGCGACCACGGTGGAGGACTTCACGAACACGAACACCGCCACCGAGTGGACGGTCGGCAAGGTCTCGGACCGCACGGTGACGCGCGCGGCGCCCGGCGAGACGGCACGACGCAGACGGCCCCGACCCGCGTTGCGTACCTCGACGTCCTCGGCCGCGAGATCATGACCGAGGTGCAGGCGCTGGACGCCGCGAAGGGCTGGCGGCGGCAGTTCCGCCAGTACGATCCGCTGGGCCGTCCGAAGCACGTCTCGCCGCCGTACTTCTCCACGGACGCCGCGCCGTCGTGCAGCGGGTCGGACAAGTGCACGAGCTACGCGTACGACGCGTTCTTCACGCAGGAGATCGTCACCCGACCCGGCGGCGGCACGGTGCAGACGGACCGCAGCGGATCCGCCGGCAGGACCACGG
>VXYL01000064.1 GCA_009846005.1 Gammaproteobacteria bacterium
GCTACCGGCACGCCTATGTGAACCCGACGGTGAATTCGGAAACCGAGGAATTCGGCGGCGGCGCGGCGGCCGGCGACTATGACGGCGACGGCCTGGAAGACCTGTTCGTATTGCGTGGCGACATAGGCAACAACCTCCTCTACCGAAACCTCGGGAACAATGTCTTCCGGGACATGTCGCACGAGGCCGGCGTCGCATACACCAAGACGAACGGCGAGAACTACCGCCACAGCGGTCCGGCGTTCGCCGACATGGACGGTGATGGCGACCTCGACCTCTTCGTCGGCGGTATCGAACACGACCCGTCGTTCCTTTTCGAAAACAACGGCGACGGCACTTTCACCGACGTGACGCCCGGATCGGGTGTCGACACCATCGCCTCCAAGCACACGCTCTCCGCCGGCTTCGGCGACTACGATCTCGACGGCGACCTCGACATGTTCCTGACCCATTGGGGCACGCCCCGGGAAGCCGGCGCGAGCGTCAACACCGAGCACCTTTGGCGGAACGACACGACCGATGCGGGGATTCGGTTCACCGACGTCAGCCTCGTGTCCGGCATCGCCGAGGAGATCATCGAACGCGACCCGGTCGGTTCGTCCCACGGCGGCGACTTCGACTACACGTTTACGCCCACCTTCGCCCGCATCACCGACGACCGCTATCCCGACCTCGTGATCGCGGCCGACTTCCTGACTTCCCGCTACTTCGTCAACAACGGCGACGGCACATTCGTCAACGAAACGGACCCGAACGTGATCGTCGACCGAAACGGCATGGGATCGGCGGTCGGCGACTACGACGGCGACGGCGATCTCGACTGGTTCGTAAGCTCCATCTGGGCCGTTCCCGACACCCTCGGCCGTCAGACGTTCGAACTCGGAAACCGGCTCTACAACAACCACGGCGGGCAATTTGCCGACGTCACCGAGGTGGCCGGCGTTCATGACGGCGGCTGGGGCTGGGGTTCGTGCTTCGCCGACTTCGACAACGACGGCAACCTCGACATCTACCACACCAACGGCTGGCTCGAGCCTTTCGAGCCAAGCAACTTCCATGTCGACGAGAGCCGTTTTTTCCACGCCCACGGCGACGGCACGTTCAGGGAGGCAGCCCTGGAGGCGGGCCTCCTCGACACCGAGATCGGCCACGGCATCGTCTGCGCCGACTTCGACAACGACGGCGACGTCGACATCTTCCTGGCGCATCTGAACGAAGTGAACTCGGCAACCTTCTGGCGCAACGACACACCGCCGAGGAACTACCTGAGAGTGAAGCTGAACGGCCTGCCCCCGAACACCGAAGCGGCCGGCGCCCGGATCCGCGCGACGGTCGACGGGACCGAGCAGCTGCGGGAGATTCACATCGGCAGCAACTTCACGTCGCAGAACCCCACCGTGCAGATTTTCGGTCTGGACGATGCGACCCAAGTCGACACGCTCGAAGTGGAGTGGCCCGATGGGCGACGGACCTCCACGGCCGACGTCCAACAAGGCCAGACCGTGGAGATCGACCACCCGGATCTCTGACTCCCGCGGTCGCGCCCGAAGGGGGTGCGCGGTCGCATCCGAAGGGTGCGCGGTCGCCTGCACCGGACGCGCGATCTCGTTGGCAGCGGGACGGGACAAGCCCATCCCCCCCTGCACGCCGGCGGCCCGGACCCCGAGGTGGAACCTTCCGCTACGCGAGAATTTCAGCCAAATCGCACACCGCCAATGGTCGATGTCGCTGTGTACGCGGTGCGTGTCTCAGGGATGCTATGCTCAGTAAGCACCCGGAAAAACGCTGTGGTACTTTCCGATGATGCAGCGCAAACCGCTCTCCCGGCAGCCCGAAACGTCGCGGTCGACACTAGGTTCGGAACTCTCGTCAGCCGTCGTGCACGCCGCCGCGTTGTACCGGCCCGTGCCTCCTGTCGCCTGTGACGACGACGGGTATCTTCACGACGACAACGCGATGGCGGAAAACGACTACCACGCCCGTTTGCGGGCCTACCTAGGGTCGACCATGCGCGCCCGCTACCGGCACCGGGACGATGTCTACGCAGCGACGGACCTCGCTTTTCATTTCGAAGAAGGCAATCGCGCGGCCGTCGTCGTGCCCGATCTCATGGTCGTCTTCGGCGCATCGCCACACCACCGGCTGTCGTACAAGCTGTGGCAGGAGCCGAAAGTGCCGGATTTCGCTGCGGAGGTGCTCTGCGAGCGGACTTGGCGCAGGGACGTGCACGTCAAGCCGGATCTGTATCAGGATCTCGGTGTGAAGGAGTTCTGGATCCTCGATGTGATCGACAAGCTCCCGGATCCGGTGATCGGGATGCGTCTGAACGCGTCAAGCGTGTACGAACCGATCCCGCCGTCACGCCACGGTACCCTTGTAAGTGATGTGCTCGGGGTGGAACTGCTCGACAACGACGGGGACTTCCGGTTCCGCGACTTGGCGACCGGCGAGATCATTCCCGACTACACCGAGTCAGAGGAGATGCGCAAGGCGGCCGAAGCAAACGCCGAAGCGGCACGGGGCGAGGTCGAGGCTGCCGCAACGAGGATTGCGGAACTGGAAACACTGCTACGGCAAGGGCGAGACCCGTAGGGGACGCTCGTCCCGTCCCGCCTTGTCAGGCTCCGAGCAGTTCCGCCAGTTTTTCGAGCAATCCCTCGCCGCGCACGTTCTTGGCAAGAATCACGCCCTCGGTATCGACCAGGACGTTCATGGGGATGGCGAGAACGCCGAACTGCGCCGGGATCGGGCTGTCGTAGGCCTGGAAGTCGCAGGTGTTCACCCAACTGATGCCGTCTTCGACCGAGGCGTCCTCCCAATCCTCGCGGTTGTCGTCCAACGAGAAGGCATAGATGCCGAAACCACGGTCGTCGTACTGCTCCAAGGCAGCCTTCAAGGTTGGCACCTCGGCCCGGCACGGGCCGCACCAGGATGCCCAGAACTCGATCAGCACGACGTCGTTCTCGGCGAGGGTGTTCCCTAGACGATAACGCTCTCCATCAAGGCCAACGGCCGAGAAATCCTTGACCTTCACTCCCACCTCGATCGTCTTCGCGGTCTCCGACATGCGAATGCCGGTCTCCGTGCGTGATCGCAGCGCGTCGACGGTCGTCGGCAGATCGGCGCTCGCCTGCAGTTGATCCAACCGATTGAGCGCAGCTGTACCGCCGAGCCCGCCCATCTCGATGGCGAAGAGACTGGCCAGAGGATCGTCGTCCGACTCGGCGATGGCGCGAAGGGCATCCCGGCGAATCCCGTTGAGTTGGTTGTAGATCCGTATGGCTTCTTCCGTGAGCGCGTCCTTCTCGGGCCCCTCCTCGAGGTCCGCCTTCGCCGCCATCACCTCCCCGTAGTCGTCGAGCAGGTTGCGGTATTCCTCGGTGTTCCGCCAGACGTCGATCACGCGTTGGTTGTAGTGCCCGCCGTCTACCGTCAGCCCCGCCACGCGACTCCCGTAGCCGATGCGAATCTCGCCCGGTTCAAGGATGAACTGCACGCTGCCCTTGGCGTTGCCGTCTGGATCCCTCGCCGACAGGGACACCCGTCCCATATCGTCGGTCACGTCGCCGGCGAGCACAAACCGCCCGTCGACAATGGGAACGCGTGCAACCTCGGTGCTCGATCCGAGTACGGCCGTGGAGCGCGTGAGCACGGCCTCACCCTCTTGGATGGCGTCGCCGAAGTCCCCGACGATCCTGAACTCCGCACCGGCGGCACAAGTCGAAATCACCACCCCGGTCACAAAGAACACAAGTTGGCGTCCTAGCATTGGCACTCCTGTCGTCGGAAAAGAAAACGCCCGCCCCGACTTCGCGGGACGGGCGGTGATCATGGAACGCACGCCTCGGCGCTATAGGCTGAACGACTTGCTCACCGAAAGCCGGAACGCCCGGCCTTGCGTCCACTCGTAGGCCGGGTTGATCACGTTGACCTCGGTGTGGCCCGGATTCCTTGCCAGGAGCTCCCCGCGGTCGGTGAGCGAGTTGCGGGCGAACGCGTCCGTCACGTTGTTGACCGTCAAGGTCGCGCGGAGGCCGGCCGTCCACGGCGCATTGAACCACGCGCCCTGTTCGAAATCGTACACCGCGACCATGTCCACGATCGTCGCTGGCTCGGTCGTGTAGATGTAACCGTCCGTGCTGCCCAAGCGCACGATGCTCGTGGCGCCCGAACCCTGTGCATCGACGCTGAAGGAGAGGCCGCCGCGCGACCAGGTCAGTTGCGCATAGGTCGAATGCGCCGGGACCGGGGACAACAGCGCGTCGCGGCTGGCGGTGACGTCGTCCCTGACCTTGAGGAGGCTCTGGGCCTCGCCGCTCATGGCATCAACCTGGACCTTGAACTTGCTCGTGTAGGAACGCCTTACCGTGAGCGAGAACATGCCGGAGTCCGTCGGCAGTTCGTAGCCCAGCTCGAGGTCCAGCCCGGCTCGCTCGACGCTGCTCACGTTGATGTAACGCTCGTCCTTGATGTAGATGTCCTCTTCCGGGTAGTACACGACGTTCGACGGCAGGTTGTCCGGATCGATGCCGGTCAGCGAACTGAAGTAGGCGATCCGGTCTTCGAACAGCGTATCGCTGTACCCCGCCAGCACGGAAAGTCCCTCGAGAGGCATCCATTCCATGGAGAAGCTATACGACTCCGCCGTTTCCGGTATGAGCTTGTCGTTCCCGCCGACGTTGTTGAAGACGTTGTTGTGGGTCTGCGTGCGGCCCATCGAGTCCGGCTTGATGAAGTACAGGCCCCGGAACGCCCCGGCAGGTTGGCGCTCCTGCGTGCGCCGGATCAGCTGATTCAACTGGGGTGCCACGAAGGCGGTCCGAGTATCCGCTTTGACCCGGACCTTGTCGGTGGGCTGGTAGGCAAGCCCCACGCTCCAGGTGAACTCCGCCCCGGGATCCTGCGGGTTGTCGGTGCCCGCCTCGCCGGTTGCCGTTTGCCGGTAGTCGACTTCGACGTTGGAATAGGAGTCGTAGCGACCGGAAAACGTCAAGGTCAGATGCTGTACCGCCACGTTGGCCGTGTGCTCACGGACCAAGGGAATGGCCCCTTCGAAAAATGCCGCCTGGGTATCCCGGCTGATCCTGGTGTTGAACGAGTCGGCACCAACAACCGAACTGGGACAACCCACCTCGCTGCACCTGCCGAACCCGGGATTCGGGAACTCGGACATCGTGTCGATGACGTCCTGGCGAAGCTCAACGCCGACGGCAACGCCGACCGGACCGGACCCAAGGTCGAACAGCTCGCCGCGTGCCACGGCTTCGAACTGCATCTGTTCGTTGGTCGCGGACGTGCCCAGCACGGGCGACACATAGCCCGACAGATCCCCGAACGGATCGATGGGATCCGGCGGTGCGCCATATACACGACAGCTTGAGCCGAAGAAGCCGCGCGGCGGCGTATAGACGACGCGCACGCCGCCGTACTCCGATAGCGCGGCGTTGCACTCCTCCTCCGACACGCCGCTCAAGTTGGTAAGCAGGACCTCGGTTACGCCGTCGCTATCCAGACCGACGGCAATAGTGGCCGTGTCCAGTATGTTGATCCGGTCGGCGTCGCTGGTTTCCTCGCTCCTGCTGAACTCGGCCTGCCAACTCCAACCGGTGTCGCCGAACTCGCCGTTCACGCCCAGCAGGATTCCCAGATCCTCCTTCTCGGAGGCGAATTGCCGCGGCGGCGCGTTCAGAATCTGCCCCCGCATCGTCACCCGGTGTCCGAACGGATTGAACGGGTTGCCGGCATGGACCCAACTGCTGATCGAGTTCAAGCCGCTGTCCGAGGTGGTGTCCTTCTGCGCGTAGCGAAGGTTGCCGTGCAGGGCGAGGCTCTCGTTGAGGTTGTAGTCGCCGCCGATGTTGATGGCATGATGGGTCTGCTCGGGCCGCAGGCTGTAGCCGAACTCCGCGTCTTCGCCCCATTGCGGCGCCCCGAAGATCTCGATGCTGTTCAGGTCGTTGCCGGACCGGAACCCGGCCGGCAGGGTAACGTCCGAATGGCATACCGCGCGCCGCTTCTGATCCTCATCCAGGGCCGCGTATTCCGCGCGGGTGATGACCATGCCGTTCAGCACGTAGACGACCGCCTTCGCGTCATCGCAGGAGTCGTCGAAGAAGTAGGTGAAGACGCGCATCTGCGGTCCCGCCAACCCGCCCTTCTGGTTGTTGCGGTCAACCCGGTTGCGGTGCACCTCGGTTTCTCGCTTAGACGCGTCGAGTCCCGAATCGTAGAAATACTCGTAGCCGCCGCGCATGCGGATGTCGCCCCACGACCAGCCGGCCGAGATGCTCGCCCGGCTCTCGTCGTAGCCGGGCTTGTGGGGCCGCCCGTAATCGAGCTTGACGTCAACCCCGGAGTAGTCCTTCTTCGTGATGACGTTCACCACGCCCCCGACGGCGTCGGACCCGTAGATGGCCGACGCGCCGTCGGTGATGATCTCGACGCGTTCGACCATCGACAGCGGGATCGTCGAGATGTCCGTGACGCCACCCAAGAGCCCGCTGTAGCCAATGCGCCGACCGTCGATCAGGATCAACGTCGACTCGCTTCCCAAACCACGCAGGTTTACCGTCGAGGCGCCGGTGAAGTTCTTGGTTCCGTTCAGGCCCGAACCGATGGTCTCGTTGGTGGCGTTGATGTTCTGGGGCAGCTGCCGCAGCAATCGCGGCAACGTCAGCTCGCCTGAGGCGATGATGGCGTCCTCGTCCAGGACGATCACGTCGCGGGATAGCTCCGACGGCTCCCGGGCCAGCCGGCTGCCGGTGACCACGACCACCTCGACGTCCGTCGCCGGTATGACCGGGGCATCCTCGAGTTCGGTCGCCTCGGTTGTCTCCTCATCGTCGTCATCGTCTTCCTGGGCGACGGCGAAAGCGGTTGCGAAGGAGACCACGAGGGCGATCGGCCATCCCGCGAGGAACGGCAGCCGTCGCCATGGCGACTGCGGTGTGTGACGCGGTAGCGTCAGTGGTTTGAGTAGTAGCATTGCATCGTCCCCTTATATGCTTATGCCGGGTTGTTTTAAGGCAGAATATCAGATTACGTGTTCCGAACGTCC
This sequence comes from Gammaproteobacteria bacterium, assembly GCA_009846005.1. Classification (GTDB taxonomy): domain Bacteria; phylum Pseudomonadota; class Gammaproteobacteria; order Pseudomonadales; family Azotimanducaceae; genus VXYL01. The sequence goes on from VXYL01000064.1 coordinate 7,058, forward strand.
CGGAGCCAAGCGTGTGGCAATGCCCCGGTTCTGTTCAGTCTAAGAGCTCCTCCAGTTTTTCGTCGAGCTTGTGACCGCGCAGATCCTTGGCGACGATGTCGCCGGAGCGCGAGTCAACTAGGTAGTTCTTCGGGACGCCGGTGACGTTGTACGCCACGGGGGCGTCGGCTTCTGGACCCATCCCGAGGTTGATCCAGGGGAGTTCCTCTTCCGCGGACGCCTCCTCCCAAGCTTCCCGGTCGTCGTCGATGGTGAACGACACGATCTCGAAGCCCTTTTCCCGGTACCGGTCGTAGGCTTCCTTCATGTGCGGAATCTCGACGCGGCACGGCCCGCACCAGGATGCCCAGAACTCCAGCAGCACGAGGCGGCTGTCGGCCCGCACATCGGCCAGTTGCACGGCCTCGCCTTCAAGGGTGTCGGCCGTGAAGTCCCGGATGTCCGCCCCGATGGCGAACCGTTTGCGCTCCTCGGCGCGCTTGGCGGCGCTGGCCTCGGCGCTCGCAAGGCGTTCCAGCACCCAGGCATCATCCGGCGTCATCTCCGCCAGCCCACGCAACGCATCGAGCATCCAAGGGCCTGAAAGCCACGTCGTCTCGATGGTCAGCCGTCGTACCACCGGGTCCGGGTGAGTTGTGGCGATGTGGGCGCGCCCTTCCGATTCCAGGTTCAGCACCCGCTGCTGCGCCTCGGCCGCCAAATCCAGCCGGCGTCGCTTGTCTTCCTCCGACTCGCCGTCCACCGGCGTGTACAGCCGCGCCTGATCGACTTCCGCGGCCTTGTAGTCGTCGGACAGACGCCACGTGTTGTAGACCGCGTCGTTGTACGCGGCACCTTCGATCACGAAGCGCCCGCGCTCGGACATCGTGAGCGTGAGTTGCCCCGGTTCAAGGATGAAACCGTTGCCCTTGACCGGCGCCATGCGGTGTCCCTCGGGGCTGACCGCATTGAGCACGTAGAAATACACACGCCGGGGATCGTCCACGTCCGCTTCCAAGGAGAACTTGCCGTCCGGACCAATGGATGCCTTGGCCACCACATCGAGAGTCGACTCGATGGACGGTGGTTTGTCGCCCGGTTTCCGCACGGGCGCGGCGGCGCTCATCATGGATCCCCGACCGCCGCGTGTCGGATTCCAAACCACGAAGTCGCCGTTGGCGTAGAGTGCCGAAACGTCGCCATCGAGCACCATGACCGGCGGTTCGTCGGCCAGTGCCGCCGTGGCGAGCAGCGCCAAGATCAAGCCCGGTGCCCAACTACCCATCTGCACGCCCCCGCAGGTACGCGATTGATGGCGGACTGTGACCCTGCGCCACGTCGATTGGAACTGAAACCGACTCATAACCGTGTCGAAACCTTGCATAAACGTTACCAAAACCTTACCAGACCGATACAGCGGCACAATCCGGGGCTTGCCGAAGAGCGCGCCAGGAGGGAACAAGCCCGTCCGCTACGGCCTTGTTGCCTGCACATCGGGGCCCCGGCTGGTAGGATGCCCAATGTCGTGGGGTTCTTGGGGCACCAGCTTGACCGATCAGCATATCAGGCACGACTGGGAACTCGAGGAGATCCTCGGTCTCTTCGAGCAGCCGTTGAACGACCTGCTGTTTCGGGCGCAATCCGTCCACCGTCGGTATCACCCGGCGAACGAAGTCCAGATCAGCACATTGCTCAGCATCAAGACCGGCGGCTGCCCCGAAGACTGCAAGTACTGCCCGCAGAGCGTGCACTACGACACCGGGCTCGACGCCCACAACCTGCTGGCCGTGGACGATGTCGTGGATGCCGCCCGGAAGGCCCGGGACGCCGGCGCGACACGGTTCTGCATGGGCGCCGCGTGGCGAAACCCGACCAATTCCCAGGCCAAAAAGGTCGGCGAGTTGATCGAAGCCGTGAAGGATCTCGGCATGGAGACCTGCGCCACGCTGGGTATGTTGACAGCGTCCCAAGCGCAGACGCTCGCCGCGGCAGGTCTCGACTACTACAACCACAACCTCGATACGTCCCCCGGCTACTACACGAAGATCATCACCTCGCGGCGCTACCAGGACCGGCTGGATACGTTGGCGAATGTTCGCGACGCGGGCATCAACGTCTGCTGCGGGGGCATCGTTGGCATGGGCGAGACCCGGGAAGACCGCGCCGGATTGCTGCAGCAACTCGCGAACCTAGACGAACACCCCGAGTCGGTACCGATCAACAACCTGGTGCAGGTCGAGGGCACACCCCTGCATGGCGTTGAACCGCTTACGCCGCTTGAACTCGCCCGCTGCATCGCCGTGGCCCGCATCCTGATGCCCGAATCCGTAATCCGGTTGTCCGCCGGCCGTACAGAACTCAGCGACGAGGCGCAGGCGCTCTGCTTCATGGCGGGCGCAGGATCGATATTCTGCGGGGATCAACTGCTCACCACGCCCAACCCCAGTTTCGACGACGACATGGAAATGTTCGCCGACCTGGGCCTCAGCCGCCGGGAGGACCTGCCTATCGCGGCAAGTTAGCGACGGGGTGCTGTACTTCGACGACATTCCCGATGACTACCGTTCGGTGGTCGGCAGTTGGCAACTCAACGCCAGCAACATCGTCGCCTTCGCCGAGACCTGGGATCCGCGCCCGGTACACATCGATGCCGCCGTTGCCGAACGCTCCCCGTTCGGTACGCTGATCGCGTCATCGGCCCATCTGTTCGCCATCGTGACGCTGCTGTTCGCGCGTCACGACGATGGGATCCAGGTTCTCGCAATGCTCGGCAAGGACAAGCTGCGGCTTCCCAGTCCGGCACGCGCCGGTACGACATTGACCTACGAGACGCGCTGTATCGGCAAGCGCGTGTCCGCAAGTCGCCCAGACGCGGGTATTGTCGCGCTGGCAGACACGGTGACCGACAACGACGGCAATGTTGTCTTGACCCAGGAGGTCACGCTGATGGTCTCTCGGCGGACATGACCAGGACTCGCGAGTCGACGCCACCATCGGCCATTGCCGACGAAGTGCAGGCCGCGATCCAGCAGCAACTGTCCACGCATGGCTTTTACTCGCCCGTCGAACTGCTCCTTGCCACCAACCGCCTCGGCTATGACGACTACCGTGCTTGGCGACGTGGCGACCGCCGGACCCTCGACGCCGTGCTCCGCAATGGTGTGGCGGAAGCGCGGACACTGCTCGAGGAGGCCGACACGTGGGTCAGGGGCCTGCATCTCGAGGCCGAGGCGGCGGCGCTCATCGGCACCGACAAGCACGCGGGTGTGGAGCTCAAGGCATCGACGAATCGGGAGTTCGACAACCTGCTTCATGTTGAGTATCGACGTGATGTGGACCGGGCACAGCCGGACCTGTTTCTCGACGGCGCCCAGGCGCAGGTTCAGAACCAGCTCATCGAGGCGATTACGGCACGGGACGCCGCTGCCTGCGGAGACAAGCTTCGCCAACTGGCTTCGCTCGACGCCGAGCACTGGGCCATAGACCACGCCGGCGCGCTGATCGACGCGCTGCAGGCGGCGCCCCTCCACCAACCCGAGGACGCCCGGCAACGACTGGATGTGATCGAGTCCCGGTGGCTGCCGGCCGCGTCGGCACTTCTCCGGGCCGGCGCACGCGACTTCCTGAGCCCGCTGTGGCGCGATGTCGGCCGGGCCCTGGAGGGCGTCGCGTTCGTGGCGCGGGACGCCAAGGGGCATGCAAGCTGGGCCTACCTGAACGGCCTCGATTGGTCGAGCGTAAAGCGCACCGTCCTCGAAGTGCAGAACTGGGAATCCGAGCCGTTGCTGCACACCTGGCTCGCCCTAGCCCGGTGGCGGCTTGCCGAATACCGGGAAGCGATGCGTTCGTGGTTCACATTGTGCTGGCACTTCCCGGCCCACTTCACCGAATGCGTGGAGTCCTCGACCTTTCCCAATTCCTCCCTGTTGCGTGCCTGGGTAGATGCGCAAAACCTGGACCCGCCAATCACGCCGCCCTGGTTTCCGGCGTGGCTGCTGACCGGGACTCCCGGGATTGCCAGGACGATGGGGCCGTGCGGCGGCACCACCGGTCCGGAACGCGCCTTCGACCATCTCGTCGCGCTGCGGCGGGGCACGAGCGACCGTGAGGATCTCGACCATCGTCGGGCGCTAAAGGATCTCCACCCCGACCTACTCGGGCGTTACCTGAGCTCTCTCGACGACTGAGCCCACGGAGCAATCCGCAACCCGTTACCTGCAAAGGCCGCACTGGCGACCCTTGTAACCCGTGGCGGATGCGTCGGCTTCCTGAACAACGGGACGGGACAAGCCCGTCCCCTACGGGCGCACGAACCGCACCGAGACGCCCAGGTACACCTGTCGCGGCATCCCCGGAAAGTACCGGTAGCTGCCGAACGCGAAGTCGGCGCGATCCGCATACGCCGTATCGAGCGCGTTGAGCAGGCGCGCAAACAGACGCAGGCGGGGAGTCACATCCCAGTCGCCCCGCCAATTGAGGAGCGCGTGGCCGCCGTACCGGGCCGTGTTGGCGGCGTTGATGAAGTGCGACCCGATGTAGGCGATCTCGAACTCCGACGTGAGCATCGCACCCGACCACCGCCAGTGGGCGCTGCCAAGCCACCGTGGCGCCGTATCGACATCGTTGCCGTCAACGATGCGCTCGCCGCGGCCGGCGGCCCGCGTAAACGCGTAGCGATGGCGGCCCAAGGACGCTGCCAGTTCCAAGGTATGCCGCCCGGTACTCCAGGCGAGGTCGGCCTCGATGCCCGTGGCATCGGTTGCGCCGTCGCTGACATTGAAGCCGTTGGCGTCGCGGAAAATCAGGTTCCGGGTGGTCTCGACGTAGACGGCGACGTCAAAATCCAATGGTCCTACGGACCCGCGTCCGCCTGCTTCCAGTGACCGTAGGTTTTCGCTGTCCAGATCGGCAACCGTTTGTCCGCTCTGCAGGCGGTAGAGCTCCGTAGTTTGCGGCGGGCGGAAACCGAGGCCCGCCACCGCGTAGACCACTGTGCCGGGTTCCGTCGACCATTGGACGCCCAATCGGCCCGCGACATTCGAGTACGCGTCGTCGCGATCGGCGGGACGCGTATACAGGCAACCGCCAAAGCCGCACGGCGTACCATCGTCACGGCTATTGCCGACCAGGTGATGGTTGTCGTATTCGTAGCTATTGCGCTCGACTCGGGCGCTCGCCACGAGTTCGACATCCGGCGCGAGATCCAGCCCCAGGTCGCCGTACGCCGCCAACGTCGCACCAGCCACGTCGAAATCGTAGTGCGTGCCAGCGGGTCGGGTCGCCATGAGAAACGCCGACCCCCGCGTTGGCCCATCCTGGCGTTCCGAGAGCGAAGCCGCGAACAGTTCGGCCACGGCCCCGGCGGCCCACCGCCGAGTTTCGCCGCCGTCGAAGCGCAGCGCGACGCCGCCACTCGACTGGGCGTTCTTCTCCAAGGGCTGTCCAGGCAGGAAGTGCTGCAGGAACGCCATCGAGGAGCGCCGCGCGTACGGCGTCACGGTCACGGCAGACCCGTTGGCGAGCGTCCGCCGCCAGACGCTCGCGGCTCGCGTCGACCAGGCATCCCGATACGCCTCCGGGTTCGGATTGGATGTCCGCGCGGACGAATCGTAGGCACGGAAGCCCCGTACGAATCCACCGGTTTCCTGGTTCAGGAGGGTCGCCGACACGGTACTCGTGACGTTCCAGTCCCCCGCCTTCCCGACGACGCCCAGGTAGGCCTTCTGCTGGCCGTACCCCGTGTGGTCGCGATAGCCGCCCGACGACGTCGACAAGGCACTGATGTTCCATTGGTCGCCGCCGCCTTGGAAGCGCGCCTGGGTGTAGTCGTAAGGTCCGGCCTCGAAGCTAACGCTCGAGTCTTGCGCCGACGTGGCGGTAACCGTATTGATGACGCCGTGCAACGCGTTGCCGCCGAACAGGGCGCTGCCGGGACCTCGCACGACCTCCACGGCAGCCGCCTGCTCCGTACTTACTTCGAACAGATTGTTGACGTTGCAGAATCCGGCGGGTCGGATGGGGATGCCGTTCTCCAACAGCAGGAACTCCCCGCAGGCGCCCGCGCCGGTGAGCACCCCCGAGCGAATGGCCGTCAAATGCTCGTGGCCCGATCCGCGGGAGATCCACACCCCAGGCACACGCACCAATAGCTCGTGGACGTGGTTCGCGCGGGTTAGCTCGATCGCCTCGGTGTCGACCACCGCGATGCTGCCGATGCCGCCTTGGCTCGGCACCACCGAGGCTTCGGCGCGTACGACGACCTCTTCCAACTCGTCCGCGCCTACGGGTATGGCGACCAGCGCTGCCATCGCGAGACGCCCTGCCCACGAGTCCTGAGACGACATAACCACCTCCGGTATTCCGCTCTAGGACGCCCGCTCGTCTTCGTGAACTTGTGCGCATTCGAGCGCACGCGAACCCATCACGTCGCGAAGCTGGGGGCGGATGCCGCGTTGCAGAAGATGATGGACCTTCGCATCGTCGCTCCTACCAAGTCCGCCTCACGAGCGGCCGAAGTTCTCGTCGTACCTGCGCAGCTCCGCGCGACCGACCACCAGGTGGTGCACTTCGTCGGGCCCGTCGGCGATCCGGAGCGTCCGCTGGCCCGTGTACATGCCAGCGAGCGGCGTCCACTGCGAGACGCCGGCCGCACCGTGCATCTGGATGGCCTGGTCGATGATCTGGCAGGTGCGCTCCGGAATCATCGCCTTGCACATGTGCACCCAAACCCGTGCTTCGCGGTTGCCGAGCACGTCCATGGCCTTGGCGGCCTTCAGGACCATGAGGCGCATGGCCTCGATCTCGATGCGGGCCCGGGAGACGAGTTCCAGGTTCTTGCCGAGCTGCACCAGGGGCTTGCCGAAAGCCTCCCGCGACATCCCGCGGCGTACCATCAGGTCCAGGGCGCGCTCCGCCTGCCCCACCGAGCGCATGCAGTGGTGGATGCGTCCAGGTCCCAGCCGACCCTGGGAAATCTCGAAACCGCGGCCCTCGCCGAGCAGGATGTTCGCCTTCGGTACCCGGGCATCGTTGAACTTCAGGTGCATGTGACCATGCGGCGCGTCGTCCCGCCCGAATACGGTCATCGGCTCGATGATCTCGACGCCCGGGTTGTCCGTCGGGACGAGGATCTGCGACTGCTGGCGGTGCGGCGGCGCGGCAGGATTGGTCTGCACCATCGTGATCATGATCTTGCAGCGCTTGTCGCCGGCCCCGGAGATGTAGAACTTCTCGCCGTTGAGCACCCATTCGTCCCCGTCCAGGCGCGCCTGCGTCGCGATCTGTTTCGCGTCGGAGGACGCCAGGTTGGGTTCCGTCATCGCGTAGGCGGAGCGGATCTCGCCCGCGAGGAGTGGCTTCAGCCACTTCTCCTTCTGCTCCGGTGTGCCGTAGCGTTCCAGCACCTCCATGTTGCCCGTATCCGGCGCACTGCAGTTCAGGCACTCGGAGGCAATGGGATTCTTGCCGAGTTCGGCCGCGATGTAGGCGTAGTCCAGGTTCTTAAGGCCCTCGCCTGTTTCGGCGTCCGGCAGGAAGAAGTTCCATAGCCCGTTGGCCTTGGCCTTACCCTTCAGGCTTCCCAGGATGTCCTCCTGGCGCGGCGACAGGCTCCAGCGGTCGCCGTGTTCAAACGCGGCGTCGAAATACGCCGGTGTATTGGGTTCGACGTCCTCGGCGATGAACTTCCTGACCGCTGCATACAACGGCTCCACTTCCTCGCTCATGACGAGATTGTTCAGGTCCGCTTCCAAGTCTGCGGCGACGGCTTCCGCCATGCTCCCCTCTCCGAATGTGCCAACTGATGAAGGCGAGCGATTGTAGCAGTTCGCCTCCTGCCCCATGGTAGCGGTCCGGCTTGCGACGACCGGCGCGATGCTCACGGCGAGGCCGTTTTGGTAGCATTCGGAACCTACGCGGAGACGGACGATGCAGAAGTACCCGCCGACACCTCAGGAACTACGCCAGTGGATGGACAGCAAGGGGCTGTCCAACAAGGACGTCGCAAAGGCACTGCGGCTATCGGACGGCCGTGTGGTACGTTTCTGGACCTCGAAGAAGGATGCCCGGACGATCCCCTATCCCAGTTGGTATACGTTGCGCCACAAGTTCCGGAAGGGTCCCGGCAAGAAGCGCGACTCAAAGCTACCCAAGGCGGCCCAGCCGGTGACGGCAGCCTAGCCGCCGGTCCGCCTCGAGTCCCCAGCCATGACTGACCTGCGCACGATTCCGCGCATCGCGAGTCCCTTCGCGGCTGATGTCACTCTGCCCGGCAGCAAGTCCATCGCCCTGCGGCACTTGCTCATGTCCGCACTCGCCGATGGCTCGACACAGCTCGACGGCATACCCCACTGCGACGATGTCGACACCATGTTCGAGGCCCTGCAACGGCTCGGCGTCGGCGTCGAGCGCGAAGGCAAGTCCGCGTGGCTGACGCCGCCGTCCGTGCCGTTCGCGTCCGATGCGGTTCTCGATCTGGGCATGAGCGGCGTATCCCTGCGCCTGCTTCTGGCCCATGCCGCCTTGCGCACGTCGACCACGCGATTCACCGGCCACCGGCAACTCCACCAGCGCCCGAACGCCGATCTGCTTGAGGCGCTTCGGATCATTGGGTGCAAGATCGAGTCGAACGAGGGTCGCTTGCCGATCGCCGTCACCGGCCCCGCCTCCCCGCTCGCCAAGACCACCCTCGCCACCGACGTCACCAGCCAGTATCTCTCGGGACTCATGCTGTCGGCCCCGGGGTTGCCAGCCGGTCTGACCATCGCCTTGAAAGGCGCGCGGACGAGTGCCTCCTACATAGGCGTCACAACGACGGAAATGGCGAAACGGGGCGTTCGCGTGCAGACGCCCGACGACAGCACCGTGATCGTGTCACCGGGAACGTACCAGGGTGGGGAGATCCTGATCGAAGGCGACGCCTCCGCCGCGACCTATCACGCCGCCCTGGCAACCCTCCACGGTGGGCGCATCACCCTCACCAACCTTGGCGACTCCACCCGTCAAGGCGACTACGCTTTCCTCGGGCTCTGCGAACGGATGGGCGCCGAGGTCTCGCGTCGGGTGGATCGGGTCACGATCAACGGTCCGGCATCACCCCGGCCGGTCGGCGACGCGGACATGGTGGACATGCCGGACGCCGCGCCGACCCTCATGGCGATGGCGCCGTTTCTGCCAACGCCCACGCACATCACGGGACTCGCCACGCTGCGCGTGAAGGAGTGCGACCGAATCGCCTGCGGCGCCAACGAGTTGCGCAAGGCCGGCGTACGCGTCGAGGAGTTCGATGCGGCGATGACCATTCACCCCGCCGACGCCCTGCGTCCCGCGGGCTTCGACACCTACGAAGATCACCGCATGGCGATGGCGCTGTCCGTCGTTGCGAGCAAGGTCGGCGGCTGCGTGATCCACGGTGCGGGCTGCGTGGCGAAGACCTACGCCGACTACTGGGAGGACTTCGACCGCGTCTGCCACCCCGACGGATCGCCTTGAGTCAAAAGGGATCGAAACAACAAACCACACAAAGGAGTCGCCATGATATTCGGCCTACAGATGAGTCAATACAACACACGGTGGTCCGACGTTGCCGCCGTGGCGAAGACGGTGGAAGCGGGCCGCTGGCACAGCCTATGGCTCTCCGATCATTTCATGCCGCCCGGGCGCGGTGGACATGGGTGGGCCATGGAGGGCTGGACGCTGCTCACGGCGGTGGCGATGGTCACCGAACGGGTACGCCTCGGTATTCTCGCCACCGGAAACACCTACCGTAACCCGGCGCTCCTGGCAAAGATCGCGACCACCCTCGACCACATATCGGGCGGTCGGGTGGAACTGGGATTGGGCGCCGCCTGGTACGAACAGGAACACACCGCCTACGGCTGGGACTTTCCGTCGTTGCGGGAACGCAGCGACCGGTTGGAGGAGGCGACGCAGTTGATCCGGCTGCTGCTCACCAAGGACCCGGA
>VXYL01000034.1 GCA_009846005.1 Gammaproteobacteria bacterium
GACGAGCGTTGCTCAGTAGCGTTTGGGAGGCTACTCCTATGAGCGACGATCACCATGCAGAGCCAGATTTCTTCCGCTTGGATGAGGACTCTGTCGCCTCCTTTGGAATACGACGTAGGACGGCTCCGGCAACGTAGGCCTGATCGTCCAGCGGTCTCGCTCTTGAGAGTTTGGAGGTCGTGGAAACGATCTCGACCTGCCCAATCAGCTGTTCGTCGCTGCCCAGAACCTCTCCGGTGTCGGGATCGACAAAGGACTCGCCCACCGAATACGCCGCAAGCACGTCGCCCACGCCAAAGAACACGTCGCCATAGTTGAGCACGAGCACGCCGTCCCCCTGAACGCCAATGACCTTGACCGGGATGCGGGACGTGACGATGGCCTCGGCTATGCGAGTGGCAACGACGCGCTGAACGTCAGCGAAGGGGTCGGCACTGCCCGAGGACTGCTGCACACCCCCGACGGAGAAGGCCGAACCGGTCTCGACCGTACCTGAAACTTCGTCGGCCACGACGATGCGGCCACTTGCGACATCCGTGACCTTAAGGTCCACCCCCATGGAAACGGATAGCTTGCTCGTGCTCAAGCCGCCGCCAGCCGCCTGACGGCCCCGGCGTCCCAGCAGGGAGCCGACGCCGGATGAAGTTGAAACGGAAGTCTGGTCTTCGGTTGCCCCGAAACGGGTGACGCTGCCGATGACGAGATAGTCAACGCCAGTCAGCCCTCCAAGGCCGCCGCCAGCGGCGGTTAGGCCGGAGGCGGCCAAGCCCTGTTCCTCAAGGATCTGGGTGAGCTGGCCGCGTTCCATCACGTCCATCTTGCCCGCCTTGATAATGGAGGTCTCCAGCATGCGCCGGAAACCCTCGGCCAAGTCTTGGTTGCAATCGTAGGTGGAGCGATCCCACCCCTCGCAGGAGATGTTCTGCGCCGACACGTCTATGCCGCCGATGGAACTTGAAGCGGTCCGGGAGCCTATCGTAGGGTGGGCGTCATCATTCAGCGACATCACTCTGACCATGCGGACGATAGTGGACCTTCCCGAAGAGCAGATTGCCGGCCTCGCGGACCTTTGCGAACAAGAACGGATCTCCCGTGCCGAGGCTGTGCGGCGGGCAGTCGCGGACTACCTGAAAGCCCGGCACTCGACCGAGCGGGGCTCGTACTTCGGGATGTGGCGGAATCGAGGTATCGATGGGGTTGAGTACCAACGTAAACTGCGCGACGAGTGGCGATGAGGAATGCGCGGCGTCAACAATCGAAAGATCGCGGACTCGTGTTGTTTACCGACCGCACTAGCGTCGCCGAACCCGGCCCGTCCGACCACGCCGCGACCAGGCGCCCCGGATTCGCCGGCTCGTCGGGGTCCACCCACGCGAAGTCCCCGCGCGCGACGTGCGGAGCCACCCCGTCGTCGTCGGCGCGCGCGATGAAGGTTTCCCTGCCGAACAACGCGCTCCCTCCCCCCGCTCAACCGCAGCCGCTCACCGCACCGGCCGCCGGGTGGGCGAGCATCCGTCACAGGCCGGGCGCGCTCGGCTAGGTGGGACAGGCGCCGGAGCGACGTCGCGTGCGCCACCCGGTTGCCGCCGATGTCCAGCTCCTCCAGCAGTCGGAGGTCGGCGAGGCCGGCTAGGTTCGTCACACCGTTGTCCCGCAGCGACAGCGGCCGCAGGCCGACAAGCCCCGACAGCGACCACGGATCGAGACCGATCGGCGGGCAACATCAACATCAGCAGGTCCGCGCAGACGGAGCTCTTGGGCGCCCTTCGGGAACGCCATCGAGGCGCGAGCCGGCGTGACAAGGCAAGATACTCGACGAATTCGTGGCCGTGCCGGGTTGCCATTAGAAGCACGCTACCGGCTGCCGGCCGGGCCAGCTGAAGGGTCACCGGGTGCTAGGAACCTCGTTCGGCAAGCGGATCTACGATGAGGCTGCGCCCGAAGCGCTAGTCGTCCTGTGGGAGGCGTCGGATCGCACCCGGCCACGAGGCCTCTTCGCCAATCGGGTCCCTTGCGACGCATAAACCAGAGACCGCCTGCGGCGTTGCGGTGACCGCCATATCTCGAATGCCGCAGCAAGAAACGGAGCGACGAGCGTTGCCTCCCGTGCGAGTGTGCTCGGGTCCGAAGCCGTGTCGGCCCTCGCCGCCCGGGGCTGGGAGATGCCGCCTGGAACAAGGGGAGAAAGAAGCCTGTGAACGTCAATGAACGCCTTGCCGAAGACCGCTGGTCGGGCGGGGTCGAGCTCACCGTCGAGAGCCGGGAACCGGACTTGGTAGTCGCCAAAATGGCTGTCACCGACGCGGCAAGGAATGCGTTCGGCACGGTGCACGCCGGCGCCTTGATCTGGTTGGCCGATGTCGCGGCGACGGTATGTGCGGTCGGCGATCCGGGCAGCGTGGGGGAGAACGGCGAGGGCTTCCCCCTAGCGGTTGGCCTGCACACGGTTCTGCTCGGCAACGAACGCGATGGCGAACTGACCGCCCGGTCGACGACCGTCCAGAGGGGAAGGAGGGTCATTGTCGTGCGGACCCTCGTCCGGAGTTCGACGGGCCGCCTCCTGATCGACATGACGACGACGCACCTGCGCGCACGCTGAACCCCCATGCGGGTTGCCGAACCCCACCACTTCGCGGGCCTTGCTGAACCTCGCGCGGAGGTCGCGATCAGACCCGAACCGAGGCCAGGAATTCGGCGAGCGAGTCAATGTCGCGCTCGCTGGTTCTTCCATTCGTGACGCAAGCGCGGAGCGCCGGTCGGCCCTCGAAGCTCGCTTCCGACACCCAGTGCCGACCGTCCTCAAGGACGGCGTCGACGTAGCGTCGAACCGCCGCGTGCCCTTGCGGGGGCACCAGGCAGGCGACGGCCATGGGAGAAGCATTGACGAGCGACCATCCGTGGC
>VXYL01000079.1 GCA_009846005.1 Gammaproteobacteria bacterium
CCGGAAACAACCGAGGCGCGGTGGGCGAAGGGTGGAAAACGCAACTCGGCACGGAAATGAAACGGGCGATGTTCCTTCTGGCACCCTCCTCCGGCACCGCCAGCCGAGCACTCCACCGCCCGTTTGATTGGGCGATGTTTCCCCGGACGCCGCCGTCGCGATCCGGTTGCCGCCTTCGAAAGCGCGCCGGAGGCGGCGCGTTCTCCATGCTTCGTCCACGGCGCCGGTCCCGAATCAACCGAGGCGTGGGCGAGGGGTGGAAAACGCGACGCCGCCCCGGATTGAATGGGGCGATTCCGTCCAGACGGCGCTCGCGGTCATCTGCACAAGGGCGAACACCGGTCCAGTGTGAATGGGCGATGGTTCCGACAGCCACTCCCCGACGGTTCACGGCGACAGAGCACAATTCGGCACCGAACTGAAATGGGCGATGTTCTGAACGCGCCGGATGCGTCACGCGGTCCCTTGGCCCATACTTCGCGGCTATGCCCGTTCACACACATTCGCCCGAGGAGATCGACAAGATGCGCATCGTTGGCCGGCTGGCCGCGAGCGTACTTGAAATGATTGGCGAACATGTCGAACCCGGCGCTACCACCGAAGACCTCGACCGCATCTGCCACGACTTCATCGTCAACGAACTCGACTGCATTCCGGCGCCACTCAACTACACCTTCGGGAGGGATCAGCCACCGTTCCCGAAGTCGATCTGCACGTCGGTCAACCATGTCGTCTGCCACGGCATTCCGTCGCCGAAGAAGGTTCTGAAACGGGGCGACGTGATGAATCTTGACGTAACCGTCATCAAGGACGGCTTCCACGGCGACACCAGCAAGATGTTCTTCATCGGCAAACCGAGCGTGTTGGCCAAACGCTTGGTCGATGTCACCCAAGCGTGCCTCTACGAAGGCATCGGGCAGATCCGGCCCGGTGCGCACGTCGGCGACATCGGCTATGCCATCCAGACCCTCGCCCATGCCAACCGTTTCTCGGTGGTCCGCGAGTTCGGGGGGCATGGCATCGGCCGCCGGTTCCATGACGAACCCCAGATCCTCCACTACGGCCAGCCGGGCCGCGGCGTCGCGCTCGAACCGGGCATGACGTTCACCATCGAGCCCATGATCAACGCCGGCAAGCGACACGTGAAGCTGCTCCCCGACCAATGGACCGTCGTGACGAAGGACCACAAGCTCTCCGCACAATGGGAGCACACCGTGCTGGTTACCGAAGACGGTGCGGAAGTCTTGACGCGTCGCGCCGAGGAGGCGGTCTAGCCCGCGGGCATGCAAGCCGACCATTCCGAGAGTCTCTCTGGAGCGCCGCCGAAGGCCGACGCGGCGGTCGACAGCCGCCTCGACACGGCCGAACTGCGCCGCCGGATCGCCCGGGCCGATCGAGCACTAGCGGACGAGTTCTGGGCCGGCGACGACATCGACGTCCTTGTCACGGAGCGGGCGCGATTCATCGACGCGTTCCTGGCGGAGATCTGGCAGCACTGGTTCGAGCGCAACGACAACCTCGCCCTGCTTGCTGTGGGCGGCTACGGACGGGGCGAGCTGCACCCCCACTCCGATATCGACCTGCTCATTCTCGCCAGGAAACCGAGCGCCGTTCGGGACGACATCGCGGCCTTCGTGCGGCTGTTGTGGGACTTGAAGCTCGACATTGGCCACAGCGTTCGAACGCTCGCCGACTGCAGGCGCGAGGCCGCCCGGGACGTCGTGGTGTACACGACCATGATGGAGCGCCGGCGGCTGGCCGGTTCGCATCTTTTGACGGACAAGCTCACCAAGGTCCTAGCGCGCAAGTCCATTTGGCCGCGCAAGCGCTTCTTCCGCGCCAAGCAGGCAGAGCAGGAGGAGCGCCATCGCCAATACGACAACGTCGACTACGACCTGGAACCCAACCTGAAGGGATCGCCGGGCGGATTGCGCGACATCCAGACCATCCTGTGGATCACCCAGCACGACCACCGGTCCCGGGACCTGGCTGAACTGGTGGACGCCGGCTTTCTGACGCCGCTGGAGGCGCGTTGGCTCGCCGAGGGCCGCCGGTTCATCTGGCGGGTCCGTTTCGGCCTGCATCTGATCGCCAAACGAAAGGAGGACCGACTGCTGTTCGACTACCAGCGGGAACTCGCCAAGCGCTTCGGCTACCGCGACACCGACGCCCAACTGGGCGTCGAGCAGTTCATGCACGATTACTATCGACACGTGCTGCTGCTCCGGGAGGTCAACGACATCCTCCTACAGCATTTCGACGAGGCCATTCTGCGCGCGGGCGAGCGGCCCAAGATCGAACGCGTCAACGACCGTTTCCACATCCACAATCACTACATCGAGGCCAGCCGCGACAACGTCTTCAAGACGCGGCCAGCGTCCATCATGGAGATGTTCGTGATCATGGCGAACCGCAACGACATCGCGGGCGTCCGTGCATCCACCATCCGGCTGGTACGCGACCACCTCGATCTCATCGACTTGAGGTTCCGCAACGATCCCGAAGTCACCGCCTACTTCATGGACCTCCTCCGAGCGCCCTACACACTGGTCAGTCAGCTCACCCGAATGCGCCGCTACGGCGTGCTCGGGCGCTACATTCCGGAGTTCGGGCAGGTAGTCGGCCAAATGCAGCACGACTTGTTCCACATCTATACCGTGGATGCCCATACCATGATGGTCATCCGCCAGATGCGCCGCCTGCTATTCCGCTCGGCGGCCGAGAAGTTCCCGTTGGCGGCGCGCGTGGCGCGCAGACTGCCGAAGATCGAACTGCTCTACGTCGCAGGCCTGTTCCACGACATCGGCAAGGGGCGCGGCGGCGACCACTCCGATCTCGGGGCCGCGGACGTCGTGCAATTCTGCCGCCGGCACGGCTTGGCCGAGGAAGACACGGCCCTCGTCGAATGGCTGGTACGCGCGCACCTGACGATGTCCGCCACAGCCCAACGCCAGGACATCCACGATCCGGATGTGGTGCGCGAGTTCGCGCGCCGTGTCGGCAACGAGAACCGGCTCGACTACCTGTACGCACTGACCGTCGCGGACATCAACGCCACGAACCCGACACTCTGGAATGGCTGGCGGGCAACGCTGCTGGGCCAGCTTTATCAGAATACCCGCCGTCAACTCGAAGAAGGGCTCGACGCACTCCGGGAACGCGCCGCCGCGTGCCGCGAGGCCGCCATTCGCGAACTGGCCAGCCACGGCATCGACGCGGCCCGGGCAAGGGCGCTGTGGGACGACCCGGACGACGACTTCTTCGTACACCATTCGCCGGGCCAAGTGGTCGCGATCACGCGCGCCATCGACGACTACGATGTCGACACCGGCCCGCTGGTGGCCGTGCTCGACGTCGCCGACGAGACCAGCGCCGAAGGGGCGACGGAGGTCTTCCTGTACGCCCGGGACCGAGACAACCTGTTCGCGGACAGCGTTCGCGCCATCGACGCCGCCAACCTTCGGGTGGCTGCGGCGCGTATCGCAACCCGGACGTCGGGGGTCTGCTTCAACTCGTACATCGTCCTGGATGGCGACGGCGCCCCGGTGGCCGACGACAAGCGCGCCGAACTCGCGGCGTCGCTGACCCGGGCGATGCACGGCGACAGCGGCATTCAGACCTTGCGCCACGTGTCGCGCCAACTCAAGCATTTCGTCATGCCGACCGAAGTCGCGCTGGCCACCGAGCCCGGCGGCCGGACCTCCACCCTGCGCGTGGTTGCCTCGGATCGACCGGGCTTGCTGGCCACGTTGGGGGGCCTGTTCGAGAAACTCGGCATCAGCGTGCGCCGCGCCCGCATCACGACGCTGGGAGAACGGGTCGAGGACGTGTTCGAAATCACCAATCGTGCACAGCATCCGATCACCCACCCCGGTCTGATTCACGCGGTCACGGAGACAATCCGCTCGACGCTCGACGCCGAGATCGCCCGCGGCCATTCGGGGCAAACCAGTACGGCGCCACGGGTTCCGGCAACCCGATGAATCCGCATCTTGACCAGCTCAAGCCCTACCCATTCGAGCGCTTGAATGCGCTCCTCGACGGTCTATCGCCGAATCCGTCCCGGGAACCGGTAGCCCTGTCGCTGGGGGAACCGAAACACGACGCGCCGGATTTCCTAGTTGCCGCGCTCGCGGCTGGCGACGCGATCAAGCACGGTCTCGGAACCTACCCGCCGACCCGCGGCAGCTTGCGTCTGCGCACCGCGATCTCTCGATGGGTCGACCGGCGGTTCGGCGCGGAACTCGACCCGGCCGCGGAGGTGCTGCCGGTCAGCGGCACCCGGGAGGCGCTGTTCTCTTTCGGCCAGGCCGTGCTCTCCGGCAAACCCGGGGCGACCGTGCTGATGCCCAACCCGTTCTACCAGATCTACGAAGGTGCAGCGTTCCTGCGCGGGGCGACGCCCTACTACGTTCCAGCAACCGGCCTACCCGACTTCGAGGCCCTGCCTGCAAGCGTCTGGCCGCGCGTCGAACTCGTATACGTGTGCAACCCCGGCAATCCGAGCGGCCAGGTCATTGCCGAGCACACGCTCGCCGATCTCATCAGGAAAGCCCGCGAGTTCGACTTCGTGATTGCATCCGACGAATGCTACTCGGAGATCTACCGGGACGAAGACGAGCCGCCCGTCGGGTTGCTGCAGGCCGCCCTCAACGCCGGCTTGGGGCTCCGCAACTGCGTCGTCTTCAACAGCCTGTCGAAGCGATCCAACGTGCCCGGTCTGCGTTCGGGTTTCGTGGCGGGCGACCCGGACATCATCGCCCGATACTACGATTACCGGACCTACCACGGCTGCGCCATGTCCGCGCACGTCGCCCAAGCGAGTGAACTGGCCTGGAACGACGAGACGCACGTTGTCGCGAATCGCGCCTTGTACCGCGCCAAGTTCGATGCCGTGTTCCCCGTGCTCCGCGAAGCACTGGAGGTCTCCATGCCCGCCGCCGCGTTCTACCTGTGGCCAACGGTGCCGGTAGACGACGAGACCTTCGCCGCCGCCCTCTACCAGCACGAGAGCATCACCGTCCTGCCGGGCAGCTACCTCGCCCGTACCCAGGACGGGGTCAACCCCGGCGAGGGCCGCGTCCGCATCGCCCTGGTCGCGCCATTGCCCGATTGCCTCGCCGCCGCCCGGCGACTCGCCGACTTCGCGAAGACTCATGACTTCGGATAGCTCGCGCCCCTGTAGCGGGCTCACCGACGAGGTGTTGGCGCTCACCCAAGCGCTCGTGGCGCGCGCATCGGTTTCGCCCGACGACGCGGGGTGCCAGGAAGTGTTGATCGAGCGCCTCGAGGGTGCCGGCTTCGCGGCGGAGCGGATGCGCTTTGGGGACGTCGACAACTTCTGGGCGGTCCACCGCAGCGGCGGCGCAGCCCCCGAACCGACGTTGGTACTTGCCGGCCACACCGACGTCGTGCCGAGCGGGCCGGTGGACGCGTGGTCGTCGCCGCCCTTCGAACCCACCGTTCGCGACGGCTGTCTGCACGGTCGCGGCGCCGCCGACATGAAATCGAGTTTGGCCGCGATGGTCGTCGCCGCCGAACGATTCGTCGCCAACCACCCCCGTCATCCCGGTTCCCTGGCGTTCCTGGTCACCAGCGACGAAGAGGCCGACGCGGTGGACGGCACGGTACGCGTCGTCGAGGAATTGGCGCGGCGAAGCGTCGGCATCGACTACTGCGTCGTGGGCGAGCCGTCCTCGTCCGTCCGGGTCGGCGACGTGATTCGCGTCGGACGCCGCGGTTCGCTCGGCGGCACCGCGACGGTGAAAGGAATACAAGGCCATGTCGCCTACCCCGACCAGGCCGTCAATCCGATTCATCTAGCTGTCCGGGCGTTGGGAACGCTGATCGACGCGACGTGGGACGAAGGCGACGCCGACTTCCCGCCGACGAGCTTCCAGGTGTCGAACGTGCGCGCCGGCACCGGGGCAAGCAACGTCATACCCGGACAGTTCGAGTGCGCGTTCAACTTCCGTTTCAATCCGCAGCAATCCCCCGACGCCTTGAAGGCGGCGGTGGAACGGGCCTTCGAAAGCGCCGGCGCCGACACCGAATTCGACTGGCGTCTTTCGGGCATGCCGTTCATCACCAAGGGCGGCAGGCTTATCGACGCGGTGCGGGGGGCGGTTGCCCATGTCACGGGTCTTGAGACCCGGACCTCCACCTCCGGCGGCACGTCGGATGGTCGCTTCATCGCGCCCACGGGCGCGGAGGTGGTGGAACTCGGGCCGGTCAACGCGACCATCCACCAAGTCGACGAGCGCGTGGCGCTCGCCGACCTGGCACCCTTGAGTCGCATCTACGAGACGATTCTCGAGCGCGTGCTGTTGGGCTAGGCGCGTGTCCTGGTCATGCCCGAAGCCATTTCGCCGCCATCGACCGGTCCGCAAGCCCCGGGTTGTAACGCTCGTATCCGGCGACGACGAAATCGTCGCGGTGCGCGTTCCAGACGAACTCCTCGTAGCGATCGTTGAAGAAGTCCTCAAAACCGCCTGGCGGCCTGATGCCGCGTTCGAGCACGTGCGGAAACGAAGCGACCGAGGATGGACGCACGAACGGCAACTGGAGCAGGCACTCGGGTAGACGTTCGAAATAAAGGAGGAGCGAAACCCCGGCGCCTTCAATGAAATCGCGGTAGGGAACCGGTTTCGCGTCTTCGGTCTGCCCCCGTTTGATGAGGTCGTCGATGTCCTTCGTCGTTGGAGGCTCGACCGCTACCCGCAGGTCCGTGCGTCGCGGGCGATCACCCCAATGCCGACCGAAATATCCGCTCACGGCGCGGTCATACGGGTTCCGCACAACCGTGAAGACAAGGAATGATCGGGCGTGGTCCGGAATGCCGCGATAGTCGTGGTGTCCACCATGCCACTCGCCACCGTAGTACTGCATCAACCACTCGTTCATCGACTTGGATGCCGTGCGGGGAATCCCAACGTAGACGAATCTGTGCCTGGACGAGATGATCACTGGCGCTGAGATTGGGTCGCCTTTCGCAGGTGTCGATTCTAGCCGCGCAAAACGCACACAGGACCGGCGAGTCAACGTTCGAGGCGTCTATGCCGTCAATGTAGTGTTGATCTCATGCATGACTTGACGCCACGCGAGACCCGTCGGGCATCACTGTTCGCCAAACCGTGCTCAGCAAGACCATCAAGATACTCGTCGCGCTCCTCGGGGTCGCCGCGCTGCTTGTCCTCGGCGTTGCCTTGATGCCGGCCCGGGCGGTGAAACTGGCGACCGACCGCGTCGACGGTTTGACAATCGGCGCGGCCGAGGGACGGCTGTTCCGTGGCGAAGCGGACGTTACGTATCGCGGCCAGGATCTCGGCCGCGCGACATGGTCGATGCTGCCGAAGCTGCTTCTTGACCTGCAATTGGGAACGGATTGGCAGATAGCGCACCGCGACTACACGGTATCGGGTAAAGCGGCCGTGGGCGCAGGCACGGCCGAGTTCGCCGCTATCGGGATCATCGATGCGCTTGCCGTGAACCGCTTCCTTGCGCAGTACCACATTTCCCTAGACGGCATGTTCGAAGTCGACAACCTCGACGTTCGTCTCGACGCCGCCGGGGTCGCCGCCGCCGGAACGCTGCGCTGGTCGGGCGGTCGCGCCCTCTACCGGCTGTCCGGCGAGACCCGCGACGTCGTGTTGCCCGCAATGGTGGGCACCTTCCTCGGCGACACGGGACAACCCGTTCTGGAAGTGGTCACCGCCGAGGATTCGCTGCGACTGCTCCGTATCCGACTGGACGCCGATGGATGGGCTCACATCGACGTGACGGCGCGGTTGACGGCGCTCGCGGGGGCGCCGTGGCGCAGTGGGGGCGGTGACGATGCCGCGGTGGTTACCGTCTCCGAGCGCCTGTTCGAACCGGGTATCGCCGATGTTGCCGTTTCCGGGGGTTGATACAATGCCTTGTACAGGCGCAGAGGCGACCCTAACGCGCCCCCTAGGGCGCGCGGCCGGAGCTAGCCGCGATATTCCGCCGCGCGCGCGGGCCAATCGGGGCGTTGGCTTGGCGGCAAGAGGCTCGGCGCACATGGCAGCCGCTCATCCAGGCTAGCAGGGGCAGGCGTGGTCGACATCCCCAGGTTCTTGACGCACAGGGTCTCGCACGTGGTCGCCCTAGCGGGCGTGGTCCTAGGACTCGTGGCGACATTGTATTGGACGTTCCTGTTCTTCACCGTGGGACCCGAACCCTTACCAGTAGAGGCACCGCCCGATACCGCGACACCACGCGGCGCCGACATCTCCATAGACCGAATCGCGGCAATGCACCTTTTCGGGGAACCCGGCAGCGACGCAGCGCCGCGGACCGAGACCCTGAACGAGACGAAGCTCTCGCTGGTCCTGCACGGCGTGTTCGTTGCCGACAAGGCGGATGCGTCCACCGCACTGATCTCCCAACGCCGCAACAACCCAAAACTCTACGCGGTCGCAGACCGCCTCCCCGGCAGCGCCCGTCTCGAGGAGGTTTACCGCGACCGCGTCGTCGTCAGCCGCGGCGGCGTGCGCGAGAACCTGAGCTTCAAGCGCGAAGACCAGATCATCCGGCCCGGCACCGGTGCGCGACGCTCGAACGCCGATCGTGCGGAATCCTCGTCACGCCGCCAAACGGCGTCGTCCGCCGCAAAGCGGAACCCCCGCAGCCTGATTGCGAGGACGCTTGCCAAGCACCGCGACGAGATCGACCGCGATCCCCGGAAGTTCATCGAGTCGCTGGGCCTTACGCCCTCCGAACGAGGCGGCTACGTGCTGGGCACCTTCGCCGACAACGATGCCGGGCTCGAACCCGGGGACAGGCTGTTGAGCCTCAACGGCAGACCCGTGGGGAACCCGGAACAGGATCGGCACCAACTCGAGCAGATTCTCGCCGGCCGCTCCGTGGAGATCCAGTTACAGCGCGGCGAGCAGCGAATCAAGTTCAGCCTGTCGCTGGACTAGCTTCGGTTTGCCATCGAGCCCCACGCCCGCCAGACAACGATTCGTCGTGACCCAACGTCTTTGAGAGGATGATGACCACCAGCAGACGAGCGAAGTACCCGTTGAGACGAACGCGCCGGCGTGCACCATCGCAGCGTTGCGGGCGCCGACTTGGGGGTGTTGCCCGTCACGCCGCCGCGTCGGTGTTGTTAGTCGCGACCGTTTGCGCCGGAACGTCTATCGCCCAGACCACGTGGGTGGTCAACGGTGCCGATATGCCCATGCAGGAGTTCGTCAACCAGGTTGCCGAGATGACCGGCAAGACGATCATCCTGGACCCCCGCCAGCAGAACGCCAAGGTCACGGTCTTCTCGAACACCGAACTCGATCCGGACGGCGTCTACGAGCTGTTCCTCACGGTTCTGAAGGTGCACAACCTCGGCGCCGTCGAAAACAATGGCGTCGTGGAAGTGCTCCAGAACACCACGGTCAAGCAGAGCGGCGCCGACCCCGTCGGTTTGGACGACGCGGCGTCGAGCCAGCTCGTCACCCGCGTCATCCCGCTGTCCCATGTC
This sequence comes from Gammaproteobacteria bacterium, assembly GCA_009846005.1. Taxonomy (GTDB): domain Bacteria; phylum Pseudomonadota; class Gammaproteobacteria; order Pseudomonadales; family Azotimanducaceae; genus VXYL01. The sequence continues at coordinate 9,500 of VXYL01000079.1, forward strand.
GAGGCATCCGAAGTGGTCAAGACGATCAGACCCTTGATGCCCCAGGCGGCGCACGTGGCTGCCATCGAGAATCCCAACGTCCTGATCCTCGCCGACTTCGCAAGCAACATCTCGCGGCTGACCAACCTGATCAAACAGACCGACGTGGTGGACGAGGACGAGATCGTGCACCGCGAGCTCGAGCATGCCTGGGTAGGGACGGTGGCTACCATCCTGGAGGAGATCGCACCAGACCAGCTCGGTCGTGGCGCCAAGGGACCGCAAGCCGTGCAGATCGTCGCCAACGAACGCAACAATGCATTGATTCTGAAAGGGAAGCTTGAACCCATCGCGGATGCGCTACGGCTCATCGACAAGCTTGACGTGCAGGAAACCACGACCGGCACGGCCCGCGTCATCCGCCTCAACCATGGCGACGCGGTTGCGGTGGCCGAGTTGCTGCGCAATCTGGTGAGCGTCACCACCGACGAAGGCCAGGCAATCAGCATCCAAGCCGACGAGTCGCTCAACGCGTTGGTCGTCCGGGCCGATCCCGCGACGATGAAGGAACTGCTCGCGATCGTCGCGGAACTCGACGTGCGTCGGGCGCAGGTGCTGATCGAAGCGGCGGTCGTGGAAATCTCCATCGACGTCCTAGACACGGCCGGTGTCGAAGCCGGTGCCGTCGATGCGCGCGGCACGTCGGTACCGATCATGACGACGACGTTGAACGGCATCGTCGGCGCAATGCTGTCCCGCCTCGGCAACAACAACCAGATCGACCCCGCCGCCGTGGTAGGGGCTGCCACCTCCCCCACCCTGGCCGCACTCAAGCTCGACCGGGATGGCATCTCGTTCGGCGCAATCATCAACGTGCTCGAGACCGACGGGCGGGCGGACCTCCTCTCCACGCCCAGTGTCCTGACTCTAGACAACCAGGAAGCGACGAATACTGCAGGCCAGGTGATCCCGTTCCGAACGGGATCCTTCACCACAACCTCGGACGGTGCGAGCAATCCGTTCCAGACCATCGACCGCCAACCCGTCGGAGTCACGTTGCAAGTCACGCCACATATCCATGAGGACTCGTCTATCCGCATGACGATCTCGCTGACCGTGGGCGCCGTGGCGCCCGGGTTGGGGGGTCAGTTCGCGGATGTGGTCACGAACGAGCGCAAACTCGACACAACGGTGTTGGCCGAAGACCGACAGATCATCCTTCTCGGCGGACTTATCAAGGACGACGACGTGCGTTCGACGAGCAAGGTTCCGCTGCTCGGCGATATTCCCGTCGTCGGCCGCGCGTTCCGCTCGACCAGCGAAACCCAGACCAAGCGGTACCTGCTGATGTTCCTGCGCCCCACCATCCTGCTCTCGGGCGAAGCCGCGCAACTCGCCGCAGGTGAACGATACAAAGGAATATACTCGGTACAGGGCAGCGCGGACCCGGCCGACATGAACGACCTCTTCGACACCGGTCGGAACGAATAACTGCGGTCGGGCAAGATTCCGGGACGGCCTAGCTATGCTCCCGGCAGCAAGACGCTTCAACTACGCCTTGGCGCGCCGTTTCGTCCGCCTGCTTGCCCGCCCCACGGTAAACGTCACGACCCTCGATGGATACAACGGGCCGGAGATCGTCTACGCCTTGGCCCATCGGTCGCTCGCCGACATCGTCCTCCTCGACCTCGTCGCCAGCGAACACGGATTGCCGTCGCCCCTCTCTTCCATCGATGCATTCGACGAGGCGCGCCGGTTCTTCTTCCTGAACCGGCCTGCGGGCTGGCGCAGGCGCCACACCATGCGCACGACCTCGGCGCGCATGCGCCGCCTCGAGGCCAAGCTCGGCGACCGCCCGGATGCGACGCTGTCGCTGGTCCCGGTGTCCATCTTCTGGGGACGGGCCGCGAACAAGGACAAGTCCTGGGTTCGGTCGCTGTTCTCGGAAGGGTGGGCCATGTCCTCCAGGCTGCGCCGGTTCCTGATCCTGATCTTCAACCGGGCCGACATCCTCGTACAGTTCGGCGAGCCCATGGGCTGGCGCGAAATCGTCCGGGCAAGCGGTTCCGAAGACCTTGCGACGCGACGCACGGCGCGGTTGCTGCGGGTGAAATTCCGAAACCAGATGGTCGCCGCCCTCGGTCCCGACCTTTCCCACCGACGCACGCTCGTGGGACAGATCCTCGCGAGTGCCCAGGTGTCCGACGCGATTCGGGGGACGGTCACGGCCGGCACGCCGCAAGCCCGCGTAGAACGTGCCGCGCGACGGGCTGCGTACAGCATCGCCTCCGACATGTCCTATCCCGTGATCCGATTCCTGGATCGGTTGCTCACTTGGCTGTGGCATCGCATCTACGAAGGCGTGCGGGTCGCCGGCATCGAGAAGTTCGAGCACCTCGCCGAGACCCATACATTGGTCTACACGCCGTGCCACCGATCCCACCTCGACTACCTTCTGCTGTCGTACGTCCTGTTCCATCGGGGCTTCATGCTTCCCCACATCGCCGCCGGGGACAATCTCGACCTACCCATCGTCGGCCGAATTCTGCGCGGCGGCGGTGCGTTCTTCATGCAGCGCCGGTTCGGCGGCGACGCCGTATACACGGCGGTGTTCTCGGAGTACCTCTACCAGATGTTCCGGCGCGGCCACGCGGTGGAGTATTTCGTCGAGGGCGGTCGGTCCCGCACCGGGCGTCTGCTGCCGGCGCACACCGGGATGCTGCGCATGACCATCGACGCGCATCGGCGCGGCCTGCCGCGGCCGCTCGCCTTCGTGCCGGTCTACTTCGGCTACGAAAGGGTCATCGAGGCAAATGCATATCTTGCCGAGTTGCGCGGCAGCGCGAAGCCCCGGGAAACCCTCGGCAGTCTGTTTCGAAGCCTGCGCCTTATCCGGGAGTCGTTCGGCACCGTCCAGGTCAGGTTCGGCAAGCCCATCGAACTTGCCGAGTTTCTCGCCGTGCATGGGACCAATGCCGACGCCCAGCCGGCGCGGCTGCTAGGCGAGAAGATACTCGGCGGCGTCAACGCCTGTGCCTACGTCAACGGCGTGAACCTCGTTGCGCTTGCGACACTTTCGATGCCCCGCCAATTCATCGACGAGACAACGCTCAAGACCCATATCGAGCTGTGTCGTGAACTCGTCGAGGGGGCCGCGGGATACGACGGCTTCGCTGTGACCGGGGCGTCCGTGGACGAAATCGTCCGACATGTCGAAGACCTGGGGCTTCTGGATCGGGAACGCGTCACCGCCGAGGCAGGCGACATCATGGGGCACGACCCCGTAACCGCCGTACTCATGACCTGGTATCGGAACAATGTCCTGCACACGATCGCCGCACCCGCGCTCATTGCTTGCCTGGTGGTGAACCGGCGGACCATTCGCCGGGTGATCCTGCGGCGCCTCTTCGATGCCATCTACCCCTACATCGCCCGGGAGCTTTCAAGTCTCGGTCCGGATCCGTTCGGCGATTGGCTCGACCGCCTGCAAGGTGTCGATGTCATCACGCTGCGCCGCGGCACCGTATCCGCACCGACGAATCCCACAAGCCGCTACCAACTTCGGCTTCTCGCCAACGCCGTCATGCCGGTGCTCGAACGCTTCTACATTACCCTCGCGTTGTTGCACCGTGCAGGCTCCGGCGTACTCGATCAAGACGCGCTCTTGCTCGAATGCCGCACGACGGCGGCGAGGTTCTCGAAGTTGTACGGACTCGACTCGCCGGAGTTCGCCGACACTCGACTGTTCTCGGCGTTCCTCGCCCACCTAACCAAGAACGAGGTCCTGACGCCGGACGACGCGGGACGGCTGACCTTCGATGACCGCATTGGCAACGTATTGCGCGCAGGCCGCAACGTGGTCGCCGTGGAACTTCGTCAGGCTCTCGAGCAGCGCGGCAGCGGCGAGTAGACATCGAAACGCACGCTTCGGGCACGAATGTGCCAATCCGGTTGACCAAGCGCTGCCGCACTCGCCCGGCGTTTCACGACCACACGGGAGGCCGCAACACGACGCGCTCGGTCGATTAGCTCCGCGACCTCGCCAAAGGACATTTCGCCCACGAGTTCGGCGAGCACTTGCATCGGTTTCGCCGGCAACGCCGTCTTGGGATGCTCGCCGAACATGGGATCGAGATAGACGACGTCGAATTGGCTGTCCTCCCGCCAACGGTCGCGGGCGTCTTCGAGCGCCCAACTGATCGCACCCGGGCGGTGGGTGGGCTGCCGGGCCGACTCGGCGCGCAACCGGGCATCGAGAATCTCGTGCACGTGGCAGTTCCGTTCGCTGAGATGAACGCGGCATCCCAACGCAGCAAGCACCAAGCCGTCAGTACCCCATCCCGCGAGTGCGTCGTGAACGCGCAATCCCGGACCCGCATCGCAGGCTCGGGCGAGCGCGAGACGCCGACCCTGGCGGACACGCCGCCGGACATCCGGCAGTTGCATCGGCGTCATGCCGTCGGCCGCCAAGGACTATCGCCCTCCACGTAGAACGGTACCGCCATTGCAGGTTCCGCGGCACCATCCGCGTTGGCGAGGGCGACCTCGGCAACGACCCGCGCGTTCATCACGATGCGACCTGCGTTGACGGCGCCCTCGTCGACATCGTCATCGCGCACCAGTTCGTCGAACTCAAGACAACGGACTCCATCGTCGAGCAACTGGTAGCGGGCGACGTAGGACCAACCACGTCGCGACGTCCGCGACAACGCGACGCTGCCGCGACGGGGCGTCGCACGACGCAGGCACTCCGCGGCAACGGCCGAACTGGCGATCCGGACAACCCGCGCCCCAATACCCACGGCGAGTCCTTGTGCAACCGCCGCACCGATGCGAACGCCCGTGAATGAGCCCGGACCGGCGCTGAATGCAATCACCTGCACTGCGCTCGGACCTACGCAGGCAGCGCTCAAGAGGCCGTCGATCATGCCGAGAAGGTGACGATTGTGCAGGCGGGGTGCGAAGCGCGTATCCTCGAACCAATGCCCGCTCAGAGCCAATGCTGCGGAACAGGTCTGTGTCGTGGTCTCGATTGCCAGCAGGTTTGGGGCATCGTCCATGAAGGCCATGCTAAACGTTGACCTGGCATTTCGGAAACTCGGTCATCTCGTTCGACCCGTGGATGGAACGGAGCGCATCGCCATCGATGCCGCAATCGGCCGCATCACCGCCAAACACGTAAACGCGCCGATCGACCTTCCTCCCTTCGACGCGTCGGCGATGGACGGATACGCGGTCGACGCAACGGGCTTGGACCACGCAGACGAGAAGCGCTTCGACGTCATCGGCGAGAGCCTTGCCGGTCGGCCGTCCGCGAGTTCCTTGTCACCTGGGGACACCATTCGCGTGTTCACGGGGGCGGCGATGCCCGAGGGCGCGAACGCGGTGGTTCTACAGGAAGACGCGGTTCGCCAAGGTGCCACGATGATCACCGCCCCGCCCGTCCACCACGACCAACACGTGCGCCACCGCGGCCACGACGTGCGGCAGGGCGCGGAACTCTGTTGCCGCGGAACCCGCCTGTCCCACTTTCATCTGGCCTGGTTCGCAGCGTGCGGGATCGAGGAGGTCACCGTTTCCCGCCGGATCCGCGTCGGCGTGTTCTCGACCGGCGACGAGTTGGTTGAACGAGGGCGCGCGTTAGGACCGGGTCAGGTATACGACTCGAACCGATTCGCCATCACATCGCTGCTGCGCGAAAAGGCCGTGGAGACGTTCGATCTGGGTTGCATCGCCGACGATCCGCAGGTGATCGCGAATTCGCTCGAGAAGGCGTGCAAAAACACCGATCTGCTCGTCACAAGCGGTGGCGTCTCGGTGGGCGATGCCGATTACGTCAAGGAAGCGGTCGATAGGATCGGACGGATCGAGTTCTGGAAGATCGCACTCAAGCCTGGGAAGCCCCTTGCGGTCGGCCGAGTCGGACCCGCGTTGTTTTTCGGTCTGCCGGGCAATCCCGTTTCCGCGATCGTGACCTACCTGCTTTTTGTAGCACCGACGATCGACCGATTGGGAGGTCACGAACCAACACCTCCCCTTACTCTGACCGCCACCGTGCACGCCAGGGTTAGACATTCGCTCGGGCGTCGCGAATATCTGCGGGGGACGCTACGATCATCCGATGGTCGTCTCGTCGTCACCCCAACCGGCGATCAAGGCTCCAATCGTCTGGCAACGTTCGCCGGTGCGAATTGCCTAATGGTCGTGGACGAAGACAAGAAGGACATCGAGGATGGGGAGTCCGTCGACGTGATCCTGTTGCCGGACGAGGGTGCGCATCTGATGCACAGCTAGGCACGACGGGGTGTGTTGCCTCGGCGACGGGACGCCACAAGGGCGTCCCCTACGAGCGCGTCGAGGCTTGACGTTTGCGTCGCTTTTTCTTTCCGCTTTTCAAGTCCGCAATGGCTTGATCGGCAAGGCGGGCACGCTTGTTCGCCTTGCGCGCTTCGATACGAACCACTTCCGCGCGTTTGCGCTTTGCGAAAGTCGCCGTCGCCCGTTCGACGCGCGCATCGATCCGCGCCTGCGCCGCCGCATTCGCCTGTTCGAGCTTGACTTCGATTGAACGCACCTGAGCATTCAAGCGATCCCGGGACTTGAGCTCGGCAGCCCGGGTCTTCGCCGCTCGGGCTTTCTCACGAGCCTTGGCGACCCGCATCGTCACCCGCTTGATTCTCTCGCGGGCGCGTTTCGCGACGGCCTTGTCCGTCTTGGCGCGCGTCTGGCGTGCCTTGGTACGGGCGACTACATTCGCTTCCTTGGCCTCGGCCAGGACTCGGCGTTCACTCCTGAGAACTGAAACCGCTCGCTCCGCCGCGCGCTCGGCACGCACGGTTGCCGGCGAGACTGCACGCTTCCTTCCGTTCGTCGGAGCCACCTTTCTTGGTGGCCGACCGCGACGTTTCGGCGCGGCCGGTACAGTGGTCGCCTTCGGCGGACGCCCGCGGCGCTTCGGCGCGGCCTCCTCCACCTTCGCCTTCGGCGGGCGCCCGC
>VXYL01000038.1 GCA_009846005.1 Gammaproteobacteria bacterium
GGCACCGAAAATCCATCCCGCCATGTTCTTCGTTACCACAACGAAGACGCATAACCGCGAAACGACGACGTGGTCGATCTGCGTCGTTCCGTCAAGGGTCGGCAGCATCACGTCGTGGAACCTGACGTAGGTAGCGGACGGCAGTGCGAGCATTGCGCCCGCGGCCACCATTGTCTCCCCCGCGAAGCCCTTAAGCCCGCCGCCGAGAACCGCGCCCAGCAGCCGCCCAAGACCCATCTCAGCCTCCTTCTGCCGCCGTCCGGTAGGCTGGATCCACGTCCCCCGCCGCCTCCACCTGCCTAATCCCGATCATCGACAGTTCGGTCATTTTTCCAACCCCTCGCTCGCGACCGGTTGCCCGGGACGCCAGTCCGCACACCTACCTGTTCGCGACCGACTGGCGTCACTCGCAGCCACCACCCCCCCCCCCTTGCCATGCCGTGGCGCGAAGATCCGACTCAGCCGCAGCCGTACGCCTCGTGGCGATACCTGAGCCGGGAGTCCACCGCCTCGTTCCCTTCCACTAGAGTCCGAAGCTGCCTTACGGCGTCCTAGTCGCCGCAGTTTAGATTTCCACGATCATTCTGGATGATGTAGGCGTAATCGTCCTGCCTCTGCCATAGTCGGCCAGCCCAACACATAGACGCGATGCGACGTCTCGCGTGCCGCAAATTCCGGTTGTCCGGTTCTACAACAGCCCGAACACGCCAGCCGAGACCAACGCGCACGCCGCCGTGAGCGCCACCAGCTTGGCGACGATCCACCAGTCGCGGTCCACCTTCGTCGATCCGCTGAGGTATTCGTGCCGTTGCCACACTACGGAACCGCCATGTGGACCAGCCAGGCCGCAGCGACAGCGATCAGGATCACGACGGCGAGCTTGGTGCCGTACCACCACTGCCGGTCAACCGCCAGACGGCGGCCAACCGCGTCGTGCGTGCTGCGACCGGTCCAGCGCATCCACCGCCGCCTCTGACCGTCCACGGCCACCTCTCCGGACTCGACGCCCCAGTGCGCTGCAGCCAGCGACGCCGCCTCCGCGACACTGAACGCGTCGACATCGATCACCACGTTGCGCCCGGTCAGGCGGCAACGGTACCTCCAGGGCGCCCGCGCCGGCTTCTCCGAGCGCTCCCGGATGCGCGGGGCGGCGAGCTCTTCGGCCCCTTCCATGGCGGGCGTTCCTGCTGCGATCGGTTCGTCGAAGTGTAGCGCCGCCGGCTCCCGCTGTCTTTCGGCGGCGCCCGCTGCTTCGGTTCCGGGCCGCCTCCCCGGGAACTGCGATCGCGCTTCGACTGCCCGCGGAAGGAAATGGGCGGCGGCCCTCCCCGAAGGAAGGAGCCGCTACCCCCGTCAGAGTATCCAGAGCCAGAACACGATGACGGTGGGAACGATCCCGAGGAGCGTCAGGCCGACGCCGTATTTCAGGACCATCCACCACGTGCGCTCCATGCGGAAGTTCTCCGATACCCGTTCGTACCGTTGCAACATCACGCACCTCCTATCAGGCCGATCTGTTCGAGGGCGACCACCACTGCCGCCGCGGCGGCCACCGCGGTGAGAACGAGCCTGAACGTGTCCAGCACGTTGCCCAATCTCATCCGCCTTGCCTCCGTTCGCAGTTTTGCGGTCTCCGCCACGATCCGTTCGACCTCCAGCTCTGGGCCTTTCTCTTCCGTTTCCACTGGCTTTCCTCCATGCGGATTCCCGCCAGCGAACCTCTCCCGCGGGGATCGGATCCCCAGCGGGAGACACGCCGCCCCGGAGGGCGGCACCTTGCTCAAACGCCGCCTCCAGGGGCGGCCACGCCGGCCATGCCGGCAAATCAAGCGCGTCGATCGTACCACCGCACGCCGGCGGCGCTCGACAGCCGCGTCCTTACCGCCACGGTAAGTGCGTCCGACCGAGAACAACGCGCATGCCGCAGTGAGCCACCGACCTTCGCGGGTAGTGCCCTAGTTTGAAATCTCGGGTCACTTTCGTAGTTTGAACGTCAACCACATCGGGACGAATGCGGCCGCTGACCCGGGGCGTTGTCGAAACCAAGGGGACCGCGATTCGGCAGGAGGATTCCCGAGAGGGACCGAGGCCAAGGACAGAGGTTAGTACCGCCCATTACCCCGTTAGTGCTTCGCTACAGCGTCCGAACTTATTCTTCGTGTTCGGCGTGCGCCACCAGGCTGCGATCCAGCGTTCACGCGACCCCGTCCGCGAGCGCTCCTTCCACGATGTTCTTCACGATGCCGCGGCGTTCGCCGCTGCCATTCCATTGCACAAGCCGGTTGTGTTCGCGGCGCGTGATGTGGGCGTGGTCGCCGTCTTCTGCCTGGAGCTCGTGGAAGATCGCGTCGGCGACTTCGCGGCCGTAGCAGGCGCGCGTCTGGGCGTAATGGACGGCGTCCTGGTTCGCGACCTAGACGTTCGCACTGCTGGCGCAGCCTCTCGTTCCGGTTCATCGCTGCTACCACCTAGGCCGAATGCTCGCCAAGGCATACTGTGTTCCGCGCCCAAGTTGCAGGTTCAGTTCGAGCCTTGGGTTTGATCATTCGCCTGTTCGGGGCGCCGCCTACGGCCCGCGCTCTATTCGCCGCTCTCACTGAGAACCGACAGCCTTCCACGCCAAGTCGCGTCTGCGGCGAACCGAGCCCGCGGGGCGGTCTCGGCCCATTCGGGTAACGATCGCTGGCGCTTCCGCCCTCCGGGCGGGTGATGCCGCCGCGACCGCAGTGGCGGCCCTGCCGGATGTCCACAGCCACCGCGACCGCCGTTTCCCGGAATCGACGACCGGCCTGCCGCCGTCCGCCGCGACGACGGCACCGAATCCGCGCTGAACCGCACGGGACATTCCGCTCGGGGCGGCCGCTCCGACGGTGCCGGACAAGCGCGACAACGGCCGTGTCCGTCGTTGCGGACCCAGCGTGCCACGCGTGCTCGGGCGGTCAACCGGGACGGTTCTCCGCTTCGCTCCGACCCCGCTCACGCGGGGTGACCGCCCTGCGCGCGCGTGCCGCCGTCCAGGCACCGACGCACTCCGCGTCGCAACACCCGAACGGAGAAACCAATGGACCTCGGACTTCTCATCGCCCAGTGGAGCGGCCAGCTCCCACCGGGCTTCCTGCTCCCCGCCGAACGCCCCGAAGCGCGGCCGCAGTGCTCGCACAAGCGCTGCCATCGCCCGGTCGCCGTCAAGACGAACGGCGCGTTCGCGAAGGCCTGCCAGCGCTGCCTCGACCGCCGCGCCCGGTCGTGTCGTCGCCGGAGAGCCTTTTTCGTCGCCCAGGGCGGCTGCCGGCGCTGCGCCTACCGCAAGCGGGCCGAGGGCGACTTCCTCTGTCCGCGGTGCCGCGAGGACCGCGGCGTCGAGCGCGCGCGGAAGCGCCGGGACGCCATCGACGCGGCGGCGGTCGACGAGTTCGCGGCCAGGCCCGAGACCGCGCACCGGACGAGCGATCTGGCCTGCGGTCTCTCGCCCTGGAACGCGAGGCCGAAGGCGGTGCCGTCCGCCGCGTACTGGTCGCCGCTTCCGGATCCGGAGCCCAAGGCCAAGCAGGATTGGCGCTGGTCGCCGTGCAACGGCCGGTTGCACCGCAGGTACTGATCCGTCCTCCGCGGTCGAGGCGCGGCGGCTCCGGTCGTCGCGCCGTCGGCCGCACCCCCTCGCATCGGACTGCCTTCCTTCGCTCCCACTCCCTGCCAAAAGGAACCCTTACGCACGTCAACACAGCTCCCCGTTCCGGCCTTCGCCTGGCGGCAACTACGGCGATGGAGCGGGTTCAGGTCTCGCCGTGGCTCCCGGACGGCGGCGGGGCGCGGCGGTCCGCCAGCGCGATCCCGCACAGGTCGTCCAGCAGGTGCATGGCCAGCGCCTCCACGGTCCACCGCCAGCCGTCGCCGTCGGGCCGTTCGTTGAAGCGCTCCAGGGCCGCCCGCAGCGCCGCCGGCTCCACCTTCCCGTCGCCGTAAAGCACCAGCGCGTGCGGCACGCGGTACCCGTCCGCGCCCGCGCCGGACACCCACCGTTCCCGCAGCTCCGCATCGCCGGCCTCGTCGCCGAGTTCCAGCTCCACGGCGAACGCGCGGCTGCCGCCGCCGATGTCCAGATCGTCGAGGATCCTCAAGTCTTCCCCGGGGTTGCACCGCCGCTCCGCAGGGAGCACCGCCGGCACCGCGCCGGTGCCGGGCCATGCTTGAACCGCACAGATGTGAAGTACCCCGCCTATTCGCCGGGGCGGAGAGAGCGACTCCCCGCCGGGGTTCGGCTGTTGTATTCGACAGGAAACCCGGCGCAGCGGGTGCATCTGTCGGTTCAAGCACGATCGAACGTAGCGGCGGGCGCGAGCCAAGTCAACAGCCGGGCGGCGCGCCGACGTCGGTGCGGATTCCGGGGGTACGCCTCAGGCCCCCAAGTATGTTCGCGAAATCTCGCGCCTCGAGTGGCCGAGCTCGGCCGCGACGGTCAGCCGGGCCGCCCGGTCGATGCGCCGCCGCGCCTCGGTCAGGGTGCCCGATGCCGGCCCGCCCGCGGCGGGCGCCTTCCAGCCGGTCAGCACCTCGTACCTGTCGAGGGCATACGCGTGGCGCAGGCCGTGGTTGCGGGGGAGACCGGCTCGCCGCGTCTCGTCCTCGTAGACCTTCCTCTGTTCGGCGTAGTTGCGGCCGGGCGGGATCAGCGCGCCGCCGCCGGCCAGTCGCCGCGCCTCGTCGAGGACCTTCCTCTGGCCGTCCGTCAGCACCGGCACCTCGCGCGGGCGGCCACCCTTGGCCGTCGAGCCCTTGATGTGGATGCGGTCGCCCCGGTCCTCGCGCGCGGGGGTGAACTTGACCGCCTCCTCGCGGCGCAGCCCGAACGCCGCCTGCAGGCGCAGCGCCATGCGGACATGGGGATCTTCCACCCGCGCCAACTTCGCCGCGTCGAGGTCGCGGCGCTTCGTGCCGTCGGAGACGTGGCTGCGCGGACGGATGCCGTAGTCGGCGTTCGTCTTCACCAGGTTGCCCTTGCCGACCCGCTCCGCCCACCAGCGGAGGTGCGCCATGCGGTTCATGATGGTGGCGTCCGAGACCCGCCCGGCGCGCCAGTGGTGAACGAGCGCTTCGACGTGCTTGCCCTTGAGCCCCTTCGCCCGCAGGCCGCGGTAGCCAGCCTCGTGCAGCGCGTCCGCCATCCGCGCCAGCGCGTAGGAGCGGTCCCGGCGCGTTGCGTGCGAGCCGTCGTCTCCGGCCCGCCGCTGCAGTTGGACCAGGTCCCAGTTCAGGTCGCGCACCGCCGGCCGATCCCGTAGCTCGCGTTGTCCCTGCGTACGATGCCGGGCTTGCCGATCCTCCGCGCCAGCCAGCGCACGTGCGCCAGGCGGTTCTTGACCGTGCCGTCCGACAGGCCCTGGCGCCGCCATTCGGCCACCAGCGCATCGACGTGCCGGCCCTTGAACCCGCGCACCCGCAGGCCCCGGTAGCCGAGTCCGTGCAGCGTCTCCGCCGCCTGCGACAGGACGTATCGACGAGCGCGCCGCGAGGCGTGCGAGCCCCGCCGGTCGTCGTCCAGCAGCCGCAGCAGGTCGAAGTGCAGTTCGCGCATCGGTTCGGATCTCGTCCCGGGCAAGGTTTGCGATTCCGGTTCCGAAGCTAGAGAGGGCGTCCGCGGGCGTCAACGACGGCGTTCTTGCCAAATTGGTAAATGCCACCTACGGAAATGGCAAAGCCATTGCGTGGCCGAAAGCGCAAGGTCATTCGCGGGAGTCTCTGGATGAGTGCGACGTTGCCGCATCGGCCGCGCCCCGCGGCCGCGAATCGCGGCCGGGAGCGGACGTCGTTCGTTGAGTTCTAATGGGCGACCCGGCACCCGCCAGGGTGTCCGGACCCCGCACTCTGGTGCGGCAATGCCCGTCGACGCGTATTCCCTTGCCGTCTCCTGCGGCGGCCGCGGCGTGTCTTGCGACATCTGGCCCGCCAGCCTTGTTCGGCACGCGCCGCGCCGCGCGCTGCCCGTCTCGGGCACGACGGGGTTCTCCCCGTCCCGCGCGATGCGTCGCACCACGACCGTTCGCCGCTGCGCCGGTTTCCCGGCATTGCGCGTCTTTCCGCGCCATGCGGCTTCCTGGCCGTTGGTGGTGCCGCCCCCATCCGCGCGCTACCGCGGATATGGCGGACCGTGCCCTGCGATGCGTCGACCGCCTACGCTGCAGCGTTGCAGCATGGCACTGGGTCGTCACCTTGGGTGACGCCGTCACGCCGGGCTCTTCCGTCCCGGCAACGTCGCACTTGGCGACCAATTGACGCGGGGCACTCTAGCAGAGCGTCACCACGCCGGCACCAACTATCTTCTTACCGAAACGCTTGCCGCCACTGCCCTGGAGGCTGTTTTTGCGCCCCGTCACTACCGGATTCCAACCCAGCAACGCTCCGCCGGCTCGTTGTCGCAACCTTCCGGCAATATCGAACAAGGGTAGTGACGGGGCACTTAGCAAAGCTGCGCCTTGGGCTCCGCTTCCATTGAGAGCGACGACACCGAACACAGATGGTAGTCTCGTTGTCTCGCGTCAACTCGATCTCAGCCCACCAACGGTTCACGCATCTGCGACCCCGCTGTGATTCCGTCCTCCCGAACCTGTCCAGGCCAACTCTTCAAGACGGCGTGTGCTAGCTTTCAGGCCCAACCCCAGAGACCCGAAGTTCAATCGACAATGACACACTGCGACGACCCGGCACCCACGGACCCAACCACGATGAAATCGAAGACCACGGAAGCTATGCTCGTTTCGTTCGCCATCTTCGCCGCCTCGTCGGCGTTGGCCGACATGCGGGGACAAGTAGTCTGCGGCATTCCCGCTAACGAGGCCGCGATCATCACCATCGAGATCGAAGGCGGGAAGTGGGTCGCATGGAAACCCACCGCGAGGGATTCGAACTACTACGACAGCGAGGAAGGCTCGATTGGTGGCTGGAAAGCAGAATACGTGTGCGAAGTCGAAGTCGACTATGGCCAATTCCCCGGGCATGACGTCAGGCGCGCTTCCATCGTCTAGGGCGCGATCTGCTGAAGCCCGCAACAACGGATGAGACCGAAATGGTTGCAGAAGAGTTCGACGTGCGGAAAGTGATACTAGGCGAACCGGCCGCCATCCCAAATTCGATCGATCCGGCGAACGTCTGCGACATCAACTCTGAGGGCGACGGTTCGGCATGCTGGATGGAGATTGCCAACTCCCCAGGTTGCTACGTTTGGAATCCTCAATTGAACGCAAAGGAATCTGTTACATGGTCGGGAACTTGCACGGATGATCTCGCGGTGGGGAAAGGCACATTGACCTGGAGTTGGTGGATGGAGCGCCGGCTCGCGCCGTCGCTGAAGGTCCAGCATGTTGGTGAGGGCCAAATCCTGCATGGCAAGCAGGAGGGCTATTGGGTGATTCGGCATAGAGGATTTGACGAAGGTGCTGTCTCGGAAGGAGAGATGGTGGATGGCCAGAGACACGGCAAATGGTTGATGCGCTATCGATCTGGCGAAACGCGATCATTGCATTACTGAAGGGCATCGCCAAGGCAACGCGCCTGTGGCGACAAAGTGATGCCGGGCACTCTACCACCGCGTCACGACCAACTTTTCTCTTATCGAAATGCTAGCCGCCACTGGCCGCGACGCTATTTTCCGCCCCGTCACTACCGGAACGCCGCCTAGAGCGCTAAGCTCCTGCCGTTGGGCGGTAGTGACGGGGGCCGCCCCACGTAGCCACAGAGAACGGCCCGTCATCGCCTTTCAGCAGCGGAACCCCCCGGTTAGCACTACTTCCCAACTTCCCGCAAGGACTGAGAGGGCTGAACGAAGTCCTGAACCTCACTCACGAAAGCCCGCTTCGCGCCGGTGAGCTTGTCTCTCAGGTGGTCCCAACAGCAATCCCTCTCAGGTGGGTTAACGGCCGCACCCACCAAGTCGCCGTGAACCCTCTTGAGTATGCTGATTGTCTCCGGTGCGAGGCCTTGGTATGCACCTTCCTTCCACCTGCCAAAACCACTCTCCCTGTCGTTCTCGAAGTGCCACCTGCCTCGATCAATGAGTTCGGACACCTTGCCCACCAGCAAGGTGAACTCACGCTTTGCGCAGCCTCCTTTCGGTTCCTCTTTGTAGAGGAAACAGTGGGTGATTCCTTCCTGCAGAACCTCGAGGACTTGGTTGCCCCAGGCCCTTGCTGTGCTTCGTATTTCCTGCCTGGCCTGAAACCGTTGAACCGCTACCCCTCTCCGCGTCGCCATGATCGCTACAGTCGCGAAACACGATGACACAACCATCGCGAGGAACGCGATTCCGGCGGCCCAGGCCTCGGCTGACCAATCAAGTAGAGTCATGCTTCAGGTCTCCCAACAAAAAAGAATCCACACCATATCAAGAGCACGTCTTGAGCCAGGGTCGGGCTTGCCCGCCTCGAAAGGTCACCAGCAGTCGCATCAATGGCGGGTCCGGGTCCAAGGTCTAGCCGCCGACCCTCGCTTCCCAAGTGCTTCAAGTCTCTCCAAGGCCGCACGATCCCATCAAGCCCGAACCACGTTGTCCCATGAGCCACGAAAGGGCCGCCCTATACCGCACGGCGATGCCACTAACCGAAGCAGTAATCGTCTTGCGCATCAGCACCTATTTCCGGTAAATCAATTCGTTGATTGCTGTTTGCCTCGGACCAGTGGATCGTACGCCCCCACGCCCCCTGCCGCGCTGTAGTCTTGCCGCGGAGCTTACCCGGAAGACCGTTCGACAGCCCCTAGCAGTCTCTCATTGCCTTCCTTCGGCGAGACGGTATGTACCAGGTCAGCCCAAGCACCGCTAGCGAATACATGGAATAGCTCGCGATCCACGCTTCCCTGCACCAGGTCGGACCCAGCGTTCGCGAGATCTCTTCGGCAAGACCTCGATGCTCTTGCCCGGGGTGGCCTCCCGCAACGGCCTCGACCGCCGAGGCAATCGCCACGCGCGCCTCGTATGCAGACCAGAAGGCGGTCCAAAAGCCGAAGAATGCTAGGCCGATCAGCCCGCACAACACCGTAGCTGTCCGTTTGCTCACAGGCGTAGGCGTAGCGCTGACCGTCAACAGAACCGTCGACGTCATCACGAAGTACAGCTGCCATAGGTCGAACCAGGAATCGGATCGGTTCGCTGCAAGTTCTAACAGGTCACTCAACGTCAACATTGCACGCCATTGGCACCAAATGGTCGGAGGGTTTTACCGGCGTCATGTCGACAGACGCCACTGTGCGAAGCCCGTTTTTTCGGTGATCGGAACGTCCCCCATCGCTTGTCCCTGCGGATGAAAGCATCAGGCGATTCCTATGAATTCCTCGCCACTCGGAAGCCGAGGTCCACCCGAATCCTACGGGTCTGAGGGCCCGGACCGTGATTCCATCCCTCATCCCCGTTCCACTCCCACAATCCCCCCTCGAACAGGATCCCCACCGGATTCGGCGGGCACGATGATCCTACGGGTCCCTTCAGGCGGTACGACCCGACGTCCTCCGCACGGTCCAGACATCGCCAGTACTGCGGCTTCTGATGGCCCCAGTCGTGGAAGGCTCTCCAATACTTCGATGGGTGAAGCTCCAGGTGACCGATCGTCGTGCCCGCAATGAAAGCCCACTGCCACTGCACCTGGCCCGGCACCGTGTAGCGTCGGCCCGTCTGGTCGCTCAGCCACGCTGCGTAGCGGTTCGCGTCCGCGAAACTGACGCAGACCACGGGATGCCGATCCGTCTGCTCTGCCGAAACGGTCTTCCATGTCCGCCGATAGAACTCGCGTTGCGACCGCTCGTAGCCCTCGTCGCCCGGCCAGAGAACGACTTCTCTCGATTCGTAGCAACCCGTCCTTCGGTTCTCAGAGGTCGTCCTGTAACGCGTCGCCCGCACGAAACGGCGGAATTCCTCCACCGTGACGGCGTGCTTCGAGATGGCAAACGCGGGCACGTCGGTCATGAGGCAGTTGCCTCCCTCGCGGGGCTCGCGGCAGACCCTTCCCTCTGGCAACCGGACCATCGAGGGTGCCGCGCCGCCGCCCTTCATCAGGTCTTGCGGTAGATCGACGGCCTGTTTCTGTTGCGTTCGCGCCTTCAACTCCAGCGCCTCCAGGAACGCTAGCTCCTGTGCCCTCTCGCGCTCCGCCGCCTGTCGTTCGCGTTCGGCTTCCTCCAACCTGTCGCGGATCAGAACCGACAGCCGGAGCGCTTGACGGTAGTGTTCGCCTTCGCGGCCGGCGACCAAGACGTATTGGTTGGCAGACTCCAGCGCCGCGTCGAGCAAGCCCGCTTCATGGCATGCCACCGCATGCTGGTACCACAGTTCGTGGGGTATGGACCCGGAGGCCACGCGCTGCATCTCGGCGAACGCCTCGACGGCTCTCCTTAGTTCTCTCTGCTCGATCCGCAACTCGAATTCGGCGACGAGCCGGTCGAACTCGATCCCCGTCGCGTTAGACGTTGCGTCGGAGCCCGGCTCGGCCGTGGCGGCGTACGCCAGTTCTGCGATCAACGCGGTAGCGAGCACCAGCGACAACAGCGCCTTTGCGGCGGAAATGTGTCGCATCGAGTTTGGACCTCCGTGGCCCTCGGACAGCGGGTAGCATGCGTCCGACGCGACACCGGTGCAAGCTCCGGGGCGGCAATGCTTCGGCGTCGCCCTGGTCGCCATCATTGCATCCCTGTCCACCGACCCACTCAGATCCGCCCATCGGCGCTATGCGGCAATCGTCTTCATGGTCATCATGTCGGCGATTTTCCCATTCCTCTGCCCAGGGATCGCCCTGGACGCCTTGAAACGCGGGCGCGGCACGGTCGGCAAGACGGTAGTCGGAAGTTGGCGGAAAGAAGACACGGCGTAACGGGAACACGATTCCCCGCATGATTTCGTCTCTTCTTGTACCGCATTCGGACTTGACGCGGCGTTTCGCGCGGACTTGCTTTTCGCCGCGACCCGGAGGGGAGACGTACCCCCCTGCAGTCCTGGTCCCGCTAGCCTCGTTTGGCGACGCGGCGGCAAATTCTGACGCGTGTTGCGTTGCGGGGGGCTTGGGATACGCCCGAACTGTTGACGGAGGCCATATGCCCCCAATTGAAATCTACCGGCTGCCTACGGTCTGCTAGGTTACCGGTCTGTCCAAGGCGACCATCTACCGGCTGCTCGAACGCGGCGAGTTCCCCGACCGCGTCCAGACTGTCGCTCCGCTGCGTCGGCTGGCGCACCGCGGACGTGGGCGCATGGCTCGAGGAAAAGATGACGCCCGCCCCGGGCGGCGGCCAACTCGCGAGTGAACCTGACGCCCGCTGGGTCGACCGCGCGTGGCGCTGGCGGAGAGCCGGTCGTGCCCGCCGCCGATTACTGGCAGCTGCGCGAGTGCTTGGCGAAGAGCGAGGCGGAACCCGCCTGAGGCCGGATAATCGGGGAAGAACCCTGCAAGTGGCGTCCGCCGGACTAAGGCTCTCGCGCCGGCGAAGGTCGTTCGAGGACCTTCCTCGGGCCTAGCCGCGCCGCGTCGCGCCCGGACAGCTGCCGCTTGCTGGCCGCATACACCCCGTCGACACCGTAGAGTCGCGAGGCGGCAACGACGCGAGGCCGGGAGCAAGCACCGCGTCGGCAGGAGGCAGTCCATCCGGCGAGCTGATCCCCGCGTCGAATTCGAGAGTGACCTCCCACCAGGCGCCGTCGGCGAGGAGGTGGTACTGAACAGCGGCTCACCAGCACGGCCCCCTCGAGTCTGGTTGCCACATTCCGAGTGCGCACGCGTATCGCTCCATCAGCACGCGTCGCATCTCCAGCATGTCCGACCGCGCGTAGCTTGCGACCACCGAGCCGCCGACCCGGTGGCTCAGGCTGATCTCCGCCGCCTCCCAGTTCTCGCCGCGCTCCTGCGCCCACGTGCGGAACGTCGAGCGAAACCCGTGCGGCGACATCGCGACGCCCGCCCGCTGCATCGCCCGCCGGATCGTCGAGTCCGGCATCACGCCGTCCCCCGACGACGGGTTGGTGAAGACCACGCCGTGCGACCGCGGCAGTTCGAGCGCGCGATGCAGCACCTGCATCGCCGCGTCCGACAGCGGCTCGACGTGGTCCTCCTTGATCTTGGCGTTCGGGCGTCCGGGGATCGTCCACGTCCGCGCCTCCAGGTCGATCTCCGTCCACGTCGCCCGGCGCACCTCGCACAGCCGCTTGGCGGTCAGCGCCGTGAACCGGACCGCCAGCTTCACCGCCTCCGAGCAGCCCGAGGCGTCCAGCTTGGCCAGCTCGCCGGCGAGCTCCTCCGCCGGCAGGAACCTCGCGTGGGTCGGCGGCGGCACGTCGATCTGCCGCTTCGGCCCGCTTGCCGGGTTCGCCATCTCCCGCTGGCCGCTGTCGATCGCCCACTGGCAGACGCGCTCGATGCACGACAGCGCGAACTTCGCCGCCGAGGGCGTGTCGATCATCGCCGAAGCGATGGCCGCCGCCTGCCCCACGGTCACCTCCGCCACCGCCACGGTCCCTATCCGGGGAAGGACGTGCTTGCGCATCGTGTAGTCCCACCGGTAGCGCTGGTTCGACAGCCGGTTGTTCGCCACCGGCGGAGGAAAGCGCTTCCAGCGCAGGTACTCGTCGTTCGCCTCGGCGAACGTCAGCGCGCCGCCCGTCCCGTGCCGCGGGTCGAAGCCGCCCTTCGCGAGGGCGCGGTTGTTAGTCGCGAGGCGGCGGGCCTCCTTCAGCGTCACGTCCGGGTATGCGCCCAGCCCCAGGTCCAGGCGCCTGCCGCCTACGCGCACGACCTGCGTCCACGAGCGCGTGCCGCGCTTCTGCACCATGAGATAGAGTCCGTGCCCGTCGCCGTGACGGCCCGCGGGCAGGTTCGGGATGGCCTTGGCGTTGAGTTTCAGCGCCGCCTCCATGTCGTCGAGGAGAGGCAGTCATCCTACGCCTCCGGTGTCTTGATTACAACAAATGATTACAACAATACGCTTGCGTTCCGCTTCGATCCGGCACGACTCGGATCGTCCCAAGTTTACTATATTAGTAACAAAAACAGCAATTTATCAAACAGATAAGCTCCGCTATGCAGCAGGGCGCAGCTTCCCGAGAGAGGTTGATTGCTTCATGAAGCACCTCAAGCAACCCGTCGCCCGGCGCGCCAACCTCGAGGACGACCGCACCGGCCACTTCTTCGAGCAGCGCTTCTACTCGGGCGCGCTCTTGACCGAGGAGGCGCTGGTCGCCGCCATGGCGTACGTCGACCTCAACCCGGTGCGGGCGGAGCTGGCGACGCGCATCGAGGAGATCCGCGACACGTCCATCTGCGACCGCCTGCTGGAGAACAGTGCCGAAGCCCTGGAGGACTACCTGCGACCGGTGCTGTCCGGCCTCGACGGTAATCCGGCGGAAGCGCCGCTAGATCTGGTCCCCGCGGCCGGACCGTCCGTCGCCGCGTCGACGGAGACGCCCGTCCCGCAGGAAGCCTCGTGCGAGCGCCAGCCGGACGGCGACGTCGAGGGGCCGGATCCCGGACATGCATGCGAGGCGGAGACCGACGCGGCCGACGGGACGCCCGCCAAGACGTCGCCGGAGGCCGAGGCGGACCCCGCGGACCGCCGCAGGCGGCCGACCGGACGGCCGCGACCCCACGTCACCCTGGCGCAGTACATCGAACTCGTCCGCGCCATGGCCGGGGCGGAGAACGCGGATCCCGGCAATGCCCCGGACCGGGTCGGGCGGTGGCTGGCGCGGACGATGGCGCTCCGCAAGCGGCAGCGCGCGTACGGCAGCGAGGCCGCACTGCGGCACTGGATCGCCGACCGGGCCATGCAGCTCCGGGAGACTCCCCTGCCCGCCTGACGCCACCGAGGCGGCGGGTCACCCGATTTCAACCGATCCCTTCCTAGACCTACCGGTTCGACCTGGGGTCCGCACCTGTG
This sequence comes from Gammaproteobacteria bacterium, assembly GCA_009846005.1. GTDB lineage: Bacteria > Pseudomonadota > Gammaproteobacteria > Pseudomonadales > Azotimanducaceae > VXYL01. The sequence continues at coordinate 13,900 of VXYL01000038.1, forward strand.
TGCGTGCCGACCTCAATTTCCACAGGCGGCAACGTCGCTACGGCCACGGCCTGCGGGGATGGGGTCGGCCCATTTGACGTCGACCTAGGGGAATCTCCTACAGACGTGGGAACGAAATCGCGTGTGTCCGAGGATCCTGGACAGACGTCGACCTAGGGGAATCTCCTACAGACGTGGGAACGAAATCGCGTGTGTCCGAGGATCCTGAGGATCCTGGACAGTGTCTCCCCACGCGAAATCGCGGCGCTCGAGGCACTCGGGGTCTCCGCCGAGGGCGGTCGCCTCAGCGGAAGCCCCCCGCGCCGCAAGGGCGGTGGCTAGTTCGCATCGCGCTTGCTCGTTCTCCGGGTGGGCGCGCACCGCGGCGCGCAGGCCGTCGAGCCGTCTGTCGTCGCCTAGGAAACCATTTGCGTGGACGCGGTAGTGCTCCGACGACCAAGCGCCGGCGTGGTGCTCGAGGACCGCGCGAAGACGGGCCACAGAGGCGGTCTCTGTCGCTTCGGCGCCCCGGCATTCGTCGCCCGAGAGGACGAGCAATCCGGCGGGACCTATACCCTGTGTGGCAGCGCAGGCGACGCGCCGCAATTCATGGGTGGCGGATTCGACGGCGTGGAGGACATCGTGAGGGATGGTCAAGCCGTCTGCGGAAGCCGATGCCGCCAGCTTCTCGACGGCCGACAGGCAGACCTCCTCCAGACCGAGGTCCTCGTACAGGAGGGGTTGGCAAGCCAAGGCCAGGTTGTCGCCCCGGCTGCCGCGCTGGCAGTCGGACCAGCCGTCGCCGCTGCACTCTCCCACCCCGTCGAAGTCGAGCGCGTCGAGGCCCGCGTCCCTAAGGACCCTGGCCCCCACAGCCGCCGCAGCGTCCGGGTCTCCAACCCGCTGCGCTTCGGCGATCATGTAGCGCGCCGCGACGAACAGCTCCTGCCAGACATACCGGGATCCGAAATCTCGCGGATAGGCCGAGGCCTTCCGTTTCGCCCGAATTAGGGCGGCTTCGTAGAGGGCTTCCCGGTGCTTCTCAAGATCTTCAGGGGCGACCCCCAGATCGGCGAACCCGCCGCCGGCGGGGCCGTGGACCCGGGAAACCAAGGAAGAGAGGGCGCCGTAGTTGCCGGGTTCGGTTTGAAGTGCGCGCACTAGGAGCGCCGTGGATTCGACGAGGTCGGCGGTGCAGAACAAGGCGACGTTGTGGAGTGCGTCCGTGTAGTCCGGATGGTCGGCGGCGAGGGTCGTCACGCCCGCGCAGAAGTCGCCCTTCGGGACGGCTTCGCCGCGCAGGCCTGCAAGCGACCGACGCGCCCAGAGCAACGCCAGACGATCCTCGGGGCCGGGCGATTCCAAGGCCTCGAGCCGGTCGGCCAGCGCGGCGCAGGCGGTGGCATCCAAACGCAGTTCGCACTGGATGTGGTAGTCGGCCATGACCGGCGTGGGTCCTGAGCTCGTCCACGTCGCCGTCGCACAGAGTATGGCTGCGCCGACAATCGATAGTTGGTTTGGTACGTTGTTCATTTTAGCGTCGCCTATCTCGGTTCATTCTAACGTCGCCTCTTCTCGCTCGGCTGTTCTTCGTCTCGGTTGGCTAAGGAGGGTTCTCGGTTGGCTAAGGAGGGTTCGGTGCCTTGCACATGCCAGAGAACACATCCACATCGGTGGGTGGGCCACCGCGGTACGCCTTCATGCAGGACCGGTTAGGCACCGCCATATGCGCATCCACGCTGTCCTTGTTCGCGCCGTCGATATCGCCTTGGCTGAAATCCATGCCGAAGAGGTTCCACTCAAAGGCACGGTACGCAGTCGTGATGGTCTCATTGTGACATCTTACGCCAGAGTCCTGCGGCATCTTGAAGAAGGGTGAGTGTGGGCAATCGAAAGCTTGCAACCGATTGCTCTCGATCCGCCTGTCCAGCAGGATGCGTGATGCGGCCATGCAGGCAGAGAAGAGACCCTGCACGCGTTACTTCCGGTCGAGTAAGACCAACCGGTGTTGTGGATCTCGTTGTTGCGGCAATAGAACAGGGTGGCTCGCTCTCCTGGCTCCGGGGGAACACTCCCCAATGCCAAGCCGGCGGCTGCGTCGGTTGCGGTCTGTCCGCAGGGCGTGTATTGGCAGTGGCCCGGGGTGGCCGATTCCCCGTCCGGGCAGGACTGGCAGGCGGTTCCGTCCTCGTTGGGGACTTGCCCCTCGCCGCACCCCTCGCAGTCCTCGTCGCCGCCGCCGATCTCGTCGTCGCCGCACACGTGGTCCGCATGGCACCCCCCATCGTGGGAGTGCTGGCCTGCCGGGCAGGTCGGGATGATCACCCCGCCTCCCGATCCCCCACCCGATCCGCCAACCGGGTCGCCCTCGCAGCGAGCCAACGCCAACCTGT
>VXYL01000088.1 GCA_009846005.1 Gammaproteobacteria bacterium
GCAGGCCAAGCCGTTTGGCGGAGTTGTCCACGCTTCGTCCACGGCGCCGGTCCCCGAGAAAACCCGAGGCGCCGTGGGCGAAGGGTGGGCAACTCCGGTCGACACAACCCGAGTCCTGAGCTCGCCAGAATTCGTTCAACCCCTTGTTTGGGTCCGGTTACCGCGGTCCCGCTGGCTTCCGCCGGGAATCGACTTGCCCGTCGCCGGCGATTGATTGTCGGCGGCAGTCCGTGTTCACTAGCGCCTACCCACGATCAGGAGGCGCCATGCCTGCATTGGACGGCGTGAGGATACTCGACATGACGCAGTACGAGGCAGGAACCTCGTGCACCCAGGCGTTGGCGTGGCTCGGTGCCGACGTGGTGAAGATTGAAGCGCCCGAGTACGGCGATCCGGGCCGCGGCGTCGGTCGGTCGGCGAACAAGGACTACTCCGCGTACTTCTGTGCCTGGAACGCCAACAAGCGCAGCCTTGCCCTGGACTTGCGGAAACCGGCGGGCCGGAAGCTGTTTCTTGCGCTCGTGCCGAGGTTCGATGTGTACGTGGAGAACTACGGTCCGGGCGTGACGGAACGCTTGGATATTGGTTTCGATGCGCTGTCAGCCGTCCACCCCGGATTGATCTACGCCCGGATCAAGGGTTTCGGCGCCAGCGGCCCGTACGCGGGGTTCCGATCCATGGATATGATCGCCCAGGCTGCGGCCGGCGCATTCTCGATTACCGGCGAAGCCGACGGTCCGCCGATGATGCCGGGTCCGACGACCGGGGACTCCGGCACGGGTGTTCAGGCGGCGATGGCGATACTGGCGGCGTACGTGCAACGCCTGCGCACCGGCAAGGGCCAACAGATCGAACTGTCGATGCAGGAGGCGATGGCCTACTACGTCCGCACGCGGGCATTCCTCGGTTCGGCGTGGGGTACCCGCGCGACCGGGCGTAGCGGCAACGCCGGCGGTTTGCCGCCGGTGAACATCTACGCCTGCAAACCGTTTGGTCCCAACGACTACATCTACCTGATGCCGGTCAACCAAGGGCATTGGGATGCTCTTTGCGCGGCGATGGACCGTGGCGACCTGCTCATCGATCCGCGCTTCGAGACCACCCGGGGACGCATCGAGAACGGTGCGGCCTTGTATGAGGAGATCGGCAACTGGACAGGTCAGCGCACGAAGATCGAAGCCATGGAGACGATTGCCGGTGCCGGCGTGCCGTGTTCGGCGTGCCTCGATACCGCGGAATTGCACCATGACAAGCACTTGAAGTCCCGCGGCTTCGTGCACGAACTGGATCTACCGGTCCACGGCAAGGTGCCGTTTCTGGGTTTCGCGCCGCGGCTGTCGGACTCCGAGGTCGAGATCACGCCACCCCCGAGGTTGGGGCAACACACCGACGAGGTGCTGAGTGCCGAGTTGGGTCTCGACGAATGCGAGCTTACGCGGCTGCGCGAAGCGGGTGTGATTGGGGATCCCGCCAGGTTCGACTGAACCGCTCGCCTAGAAACCATGCGGGGCACTTGTGGTATAAAGCGCCCGCGCCGGGCCGTGAAGGGTCCGGCGAAAACGATGACGCCGGTCGCTTGAATGCCATTGGCGGGTGGTCGCCCCGAGGCGACGGATCCGATGGCTGACGCGGCGCGACTAAGTTAACCCGGAGACAACGCATGGCAACTATCAGCATGCGCGACATGCTGGCCGCAGGTGTGCATTTCGGCCATCAGAAGCGCTTCTGGAACCCGAAGATGGCGGAGCACATCTTCGGCTCTCGGAACAGAATCCACATCATCAACCTGGAAGCCACGGTTCCGGCGCTGGAAGCTGCGCTCGCCGAGGTTCGGCGCCTTGCCGCGCGCCGCCACAAGATCCTGTTCGTCGGCACCAAGCGGGCGGCGTCCAAGGTCATTCGCGAGCAGGCACAACGCGTGGGGATGCCTTACATCGACCGGCGTTGGCTGGGCGGCACGCTCACCAACTACAAGACCATACGCCAGTCGATACGCCGACTGACCGACCTCGAGGCCGATGCCGCGGCGGGGAAGTTCGAGATGCTGACCAAGAAGGAAGCGCTTCAGAAACACCGCCTGATGGACAAGCTGACCCGGTCCCTCGGCGGCATCAAGGAGATGGGCGGTCTGCCGGACGCCTTGTTCGTGGTCGACGTCAACCACGAGCGGATCGCCGTCACCGAAGCCAACAAGCTGGGCATACCGGTGATCGGCGTCGTCGATACCAACAGCGACCCGGAGGGGGTGGACTTCATCATCCCCGGCAACGACGATGCCATCCGCGCCGTGAGGTTGTTCGTGACGGCGGTTGCGGACGCCATCGCCGAAGGACGCGAGCGCGGGCCCGGCGACGACGCGGATGAGTTCGTCGAACTCGTCGAAGAAGCGCCTGAGGAGTCGGCATCGTGAACACCGCGATGATCAAGGAGTTGCGCGAGCGTACCGGGGTCGGCTTCGGCGACTGCAAGAAGGCGCTGGCGGAGGCCGACTGGGACATGGACCGGGCCGTCGAGATCGTGCGTCTGCAAAGCGGCGCCAAGGCCGAGAAGAAGGCCGATCGGACGGCCGCGGAAGGGCTCCTCGGGCTCGCCCTGGACGGTGACTGCGGTGCCTTGGTCGAGATCAACGTGGAGACGGACTTCGCGGCCCGTAGCGGCAAGTTCGCGGATTTCGTGGAGCGCGCGGTTTCGCACGTGCTCGACCAGGGTGCGGACGGTATCGCGGCGGCCTTGGAAGGCGAGCGTCAGGCCCTAGTCCAGGAGATCGGCGAAAACGTCAACGTGCGCCGCGCCGCGTGTCTCGACGCATCGGGCGGCGTCGTCGCGGGCTACCTGCACCAAGATCGGAAGAAGGGCGCACTGGTCTGCCTCGACGGTGGCGACAGCGTGCTGGCCCGGGACCTCGCCATGCACGTGACGGCCATGCGGCCGTTGGTGGTGGCGCCCGAGGAAGTTCCCGCCGACGCGGTTGAGAAGGAGCGGGCGATCTACTTGGAGCAGGCGGCCGACGAGGTCGCGAAGAAACAACAGCAGTCGAAGAAGCCCATGCCGACCGCGGTTCTTGACCGCATCGCCGATGGCATCGTGACGGGCCGCATCCGCAAGTTCCTGGCCGAGTCGAGCCTCGTCGAACAACCGTTCGTCAAGGATGCCTCCACCAAGGTCGGGGATCTTCTCAAGGAAGCCGGCGCGACGTGTATGGCGTTCGAGCGCTTCGAGGTCGGCGAAGGCATCGAATAGAGCCCAGCCGAGGCATCTGCGGTCCAGCAAGCCATTCGACAGCGCGCATCGCCGATGTTGTCCCGCGTGGTGGTCAAGCTCTCCGGGGAGGCGCTTGCTGGCGACGCGCGATTCGGGATCGATCCAACGACGCTCAGCGCGACCGCTAGCGAGGTCGCGGCTGCGGCGAACCACGCGCAGCTGTCCTTGGTGATAGGCGGCGGGAACCTGTTCCGGGGCGCGGGCGATGCCGGTCTTGGGGCGGTCGGCGTCGGCCGCGTAACCGGCGACCACATGGGGATGCTGGCGACGCTCATCAACGCGCTGGCCTTCCGGGATGCGCTCGTCGCGCTCGGAACGCCGGCGGTTGTGCTCGGCTCGCACGCGATTCCCACTGTGGCCGAGGGCTATTCGGTACACGAGACGCTCGGCCATCTGCAGGCGGGTACGGTTGTGCTGCACGCCGGAGGCACCGGCAACCCGCTGTTCACCACCGATACCGCGGCATGCCTCCGGGGGATCGAGACCGGCGCCGACTTGATCGTCAAGGCGACGAAGGTGGACGGCGTCTATAGCGCGGACCCGCTGATGGATTCCGCAGCCGAGCGGTTCGACGAACTGACCTACATGGAGGTGCTGGACCGGCGCTTGGAGGTGATGGACCTCACCGCCATCACCCTATGCCGCGAGCACGGCATGCCGGTCGTGGTCTGCGATGCGACCCGGCCCGGTACGTTGACGCGGATTGTCTGCGGTGCGAAGGTTGGCACCCGGATTTCCTGATTGAACGCTTGATAGGGGCGACGCCGGGTGTCGATGATCGAGGAGTTCCAAGAGGACGCCACGGAGCGGATGGACAAATCCTTGGACGCGCTGGCCACGGCGTTCTCGCGAATCCGCACGGGGCGCGCCAATCCGGCGATCCTGTCCGGGGTGGAGGTGGACTACTACGGCAATCCGACCCCCATCAACCAGGTTGCGAACATCATGGTGGAGGAGGCTCGCACGCTGGTCGTGGCGCCGTGGGAGAAACGCATGGTTCCCGAGATCGAAAAGGCGATCCTCAAGAGCGACCTGGGCCTGACACCTGCGAGCGGCGGTGACGTCATTCGTTTGCCGCTGCCGCCGCTAACCGAAGAGAACCGCCGCGACCTGATCCGCCAGGCGCGCCACGAGGCGGAGAACGCCCGCATCGCAATTCGCAACATTCGCCGGGACGCCATTGGCGACGTGCGCGAACTCGTGCGCGAAAAGGAAGCCACCGAAGACGAGGGGCACCGGTCGGAGGAGGACATCCAGCGCATCACCGACGCCCACATCGGCCGTGTCGACGCGGCGCTGGCGGAAAAGGAATCCGATCTCATCGCCTTCTAACGCCTATCGTGGCGTTGTCCCGTCCCGTTGCCAAAGGGCGCCGGTACATCAGGCACGGGCGACGGCGTGCCCTGACGGGCACGTTAGGTTCGCCCCTACGATTTGCCTTCTATTCAACAGAATTGCGGATTCGTCCACGCAAGTCGCGCGCGCAATCGATTGCGAAAAAATGACGCAACGGCCGAGGCGCGTGCGCCGTGGCAAGCGATTAGAGTCACGGTTGGCGAATCCTCAAGAACACCGCAGCGCGAGAATGCCCGAACCCCGGCTCAAGTTGATTGACAGCTCCCCGACCCGGGTTGCCCTCGAACCACCGCCCCGTCATCTCGCCATCGTCATGGATGGGAATCACCGATGGGCACGCGCGCGGCACCTGCCCGGGGCGGCGGGACACCGGGCAGGGGCGAAGAATCTGAAGACCGTCGCCCAGGCATGTGCCGATCGCGGCGTGGAGTTCCTCACCCTGTTCGCGTTCAGCACCGAGAACTGGCAGCGGCCGAGGCGTGAGGTGAGGTTGTTGCTCGACCTCATGCGCGGTGTGCTCACCGACGATGTGCACGAGCTGAACAGCAAACACGTGCGTTTGCGTTTCGTGGGCGAGAGATCGAGGTTCCCCGCCGATCTACAGCATTTGATGGATCGGGCCGAGAACGCGACGGCGGCCAACGGCCGGTTGCACCTGACGATCGCTGTCAACTTCGGCGGACGTTGGGATATCGGCCAGGCTGCGCGTGCCTTGGCGCGCGCGGTCCGGGACGGTGGCGTCGACCCGGACGAGATCACCGAAGAGCACTTCGGACGATTCCTTTCGCTTGCCGGCCTTCCGCCGCCCGATCTTTGCATTCGAACCGGTGGCGAACGTCGCCTCAGCAACTTCCTGCTCTGGGATTTCGCTTATACCGAGTTTTACTTCTGCGACGACCACTGGCCGGACTTCGACGAGGAGCGGCTCGGTCGCGCGTTCGCTGATTTCGCGTCCAGGCAGCGTCGCTACGGACGACGGATGCAGGAGCGCGCCGGCGCCTCGTGACGCCGCTCAGACTTCGCGTCGCCTCAGGCCTGGCGCTGGCGGTCGTCATTGTCTCGGCCATCGTGTATCTGCCCGTGCCGTACCTCGCGGCGTTCTTGCTGCTCCTGTGCCTGCTTGCCGCACGCGAGTGGGCGAAGTTGGCGGGCATTGTCACGCGCTCCGGTTGGCTGGCGTACGCAATCGCCGTGTCGGGCGCCGCGGCCGTGCTCTGGGTTGCCCTCGAGGATTGGCCGTCGGCCGCCTCCACGGCGCTCGGCGGCGGTGCGGGATTCTGGATTCTTGCGCTTGGCGCGGTTTTGACGTATCCGCGGAGTCGCTCGGTGTTGCTGTGCAAGCCGGCGATGATCGTCGCCGGCATCGTGGCTCTGCCCGTCGCATGGCTGGCGCTCGTGCAGGTGGCGCAGGCGCCGGACGGCCCGGGGCTCTTGATCTGGCTCTTGGCCGCAGCCGCCGCTGCGGACATCGGCGCGTACTTTGCGGGTCGGCGGTTCGGCCGCCGCAGGCTTGCGCCGCAGGTGAGCCCTGCAAAGACCTGGGAAGGTGCCATCGGCGGTGCTATCGCGATCCTTGCCTGGGGAGTCGTGGGCGCGGCGTACTTCGGCGGTGACCTGGCGGCGTCGATGCCTCGATGGCTTGGGCTGACCGCGGTCTTGTTGTTGGCGTCGGTGACAGGGGACTTGTTCGAGAGCGCTTTCAAGCGCGCCCGCGGTGTGAAGGACTCAGGCGGCCTACTGCCCGGCCACGGCGGCGTTCTGGATCGCATCGACTCGGTCATTGCGACGGCGCCGGTGTTCGCGGTCCTGGCACCGGTGTTCTTGTCGCCGTAGCTTGGCGGCTCGCAGCCCGCTGTCGTCGAGTCGCAATTCTCAGGTCTAGGTGGGAGAATGCGCCCACTACCGCCCACGCGCGCGGGCGAGGGGCACTCGGACCAAGTAAGTGAAAGATCCCCAGACGGCATCAAAGTTCGACCCGAGTGACAACGGTGCCCGACGTTCAAGGAATCCAGAGCGCGACGCGCCCGGCACGGGCGTGCAGTAGCCGTCGAAACCAGCCGTGGACTACCTTTACTACGCCTTCTTTCTTTTGGTGACGCTGATCGTACTCGTGACCTCCCACGAGTTGGGTCACTTCCTGGTGGCGCGGTGGGCCGGATTGCACGTGGTGCGATTCTCCGTAGGGTTCGGAAAGCCGGTGTGGTCCTTCTACGATCGACGCGGTACGGAATTCTGCGTTGCCGCAGTCCCGCTGGGTGGCTACGTGCGGATGTACGACCGGCGCGACGCCGATGCGGCGGCGCATGTGCCTCGGGTCTCCGCGAAGTCCTATGACGTACTCTCGCCCTGGTGGCGAATTGCGGTCGCGCTTGCCGGGCCGGCAGCGAACTTCGTACTGGCGTTCCTGGTGTTCTGGCTGCTCTCCGTCATGGGTGTTTCATCGGTCGTACCGATTGTCGGGAGCGTTGCCGCGGAGAGCCCGGCGGAACAGGCGGGGCTCCTCCCAGGCGACGAGATCGTCGCCGTGGACGGTGTCGATACGCCGGCCTGGACGGACATCGGGCTGGCGCTGGCCAGTCGGCTGGGGGACACCGGCACAATCGAAATCCGGGCGAAACGCGACGACACGCCCGTGATCCGAAGCATCGGGATCGAGGATTGGCTGGGCACCGTGCAGGATCCGGACACGATCGCCGCACTGGGTATCGGCCGAGAGCGATTGGCCGTCATCGGCGGCATCGTCGAAGGGGAGGCCGCACAGCGCGGGGGGCTTCGTCGAGGCGACAGGATCGTCGGGATTGACGGCGAACCGATATCGCTTTGGACGGAATTCGTCGGCCGCGTCCGGACCAGTGCGGGACGGACGATCGTCGTCACGGTGCAACGCGGTGGCGGGGAGACGAACATCCGCATGACGCCTGCGCAACGGATTGCCGAGGACGGCACCGAGCACGGCTATGCCGGTGCCTGGCTGGACACGCCGACCCGGCTGGTGCGCTACGGGGGGATCGAAGCCCTTGGACGCGCTGCGAGCGAGACCTACGCGAAGACCGTGCTGACCGTCGAATTGCTGGGCAAGATGTTGACCTTGGATGTGCCCGCCACCAATTTGGCCGGGCCCATCACCATCGGCAAGGTGACCGGCGACAGTGCCCGGGCTGGGTTCGACCGGTTCCTGTGGATTCTGGCACTCCTGTCGATCAGTCTTGGCATCATCAACCTCGTGCCCATTCCGATACTCGACGGGGGTCACGTGGTGTACTCGGTGGTCGAAATCGTGCGCAGCAAACCGGTGTCGATGCGCGCCCAGGCCGTGGGGGCGCAGATCGGGCTGGCGATCGTGGTGGGGCTCATGTTGTTCGTGTTCTACGTCGACATCGCCCGCTGGTTGCCGGGTTGACGGCGCGGCGTGGAGGAACCAATCACATGATGCGAGGTCAAAGACGAGACTCGCCGCAGGGCAGAGGGGGGAAGCAATGACCAGGTTCTTGGTGGCGATTCTCGCCGGGGCCCTCGCCGTTTCGGTTTGCCAAGCCCAGGAAGCGCAGGTCGGCGAACGTTTCGTCGTGACCGACATCCAGTTGCAGGGTCTGCAGCGGGTCTCCGCAGGTACGGTGTTCAACATCCTGCCCGTCAATGTCGGCGACACCATGGACGCGGTCACGGTCCGGGAAGTCATCCGAGGCCTGTTCAAGTCGGGGTACTTCGACGACGTCACGCTGTCCCGCGACGGTGGCGTGCTCATCGTTCGCGTCGTGGAGCGGCCGGCGATCGAGAGCATTGAGATCGACGGCAACAAGGCGATCAAGACGGAGAGCCTCCTCGAGAGCCTTGCAGAGGCGGGTCTGCGGGAAGGCGAGATCTTCAAGCAGGCGACGCTGGAGCGCATCAGCATCGAACTCGAACGGACGTACTTCGCCCAGGGGCGCTACGACGCGACGATCAACGCCCGGTCCGCGAGTCTGCCGCGCAACCGCGTCCAGATCAGGATCGACATTGAGGAAGGCCAGAGTTCGGGCGTCCGCCACATCAACATCGTGGGCAATACCGTGTTCAGCCAGCAGGAACTGCTCGCGCAGCTTGAGCTCAGCCACCCGACGCTGTTCTCGTTCATCCAGGGCAACGACAAGTATTCGAAGGAAAAGGTCCAGGGCGATCTAGAGACCTTGGAGTCCTACTACCAGGACAGGGGCTACGTGGAGTTCACGGCGCGCTCCGTACAGGTCAGCGTGACGCCCGACAAGAGCTCGGTGTACGTCACCGTCAATGTCCAGGAAGGCGACCGCTACGTCGTCGACGACGTGCAACTCGTTGGCGAACTGTCGGATGTCGACCCCGACTTGGTGAACCGGCTGTTCCTGGTCAGGGAGGGCGATGTGTTCAATCGAGCCCTCGTGACGGCGACCGAGGAACGCATCGTCAACGCGTTCGGCAACGCGGGATATACGTTCGCCAACGCGACGGGTGTGCCGGAGGTCAAGGAGAACGGTGTCGTCGATGTCCGGTTCGTGGTCGATGCGGGCAAGCGCGCCTATGTGCGCCGTATCAGCTTTGCCGGAAATTCGGTGACACGGGACGATGTGATGCGCCGCGAAATGCGCCAGATCGAAGGCGGCTGGGCTTCCACGCAGGCCATCGACCGGTCCAAGGTCCGACTCGACCAGCTCGGCTACTTCGAACCGGAGTCGGTCAATGTCGAAACGACTCCCGTTCCGGCTACGGACGATCAGGTCGATGTCGACTTCACCGTCGAAGAGGTGCCTACCGGCAATATCAATGCCCAATTGGCGTACGCGGAAGGTCCTGGGCTCATGCTGTCGCTGGGGTTCCGCCAGGAGAATGTCGCCGGCACGGGCAACCGGCTCGGGGCGTCCATCAGTTGGAGCGACTACCAGAAGGCGGCCAGCTTTGATTTCCACGACCCCTATTACACCGTGGACGGGATCAGCCGGGGCTACAACGTCTATGCCCGCGAGACGAACTTCCACGCCATCAACGTCGCCCGGTTCTCGACAGACTCCTACGGGGCCGGAATCAACTTCGATTTCCCGGTCGGGGAGGAGCAGCGCCTGCAATTCGGGGCACTGGTGGAACAGACGAGCCTTGGTACCGGCTTGTTCACGTCCTCCGAGATCTCCGACTTCATCGCAGCCTCGGGCGATGAGTTTCTCAACGTCAAGGCGCTGGGCCACTGGTCGAAGACCACCTTGAACCACGGCCTGTTTCCAACCGCGGGTGGTCGGTACCGGCTAGGCGGCCTGGTCGCGGTGCCCGGCAGCGATCTGGAGTTCTATCGATTGACGCTTTCCGGCGAGCGCTATTTCCCCATCGGGCGTCGCTTCGCGGTGGGGCTTCGTAGCGAGATAGGCTACGGGGGCGTGTACGGGGACACGGAAACCTACCCGTTCTACGAACATTTCTACGCCGGCGGTTTCGGCTCGGTGAGGGGCTATGAGAAGAGCAGCTTGGGCCCGCGCATCGAGGATGTCGGGTACTTCTCGCAGCGGGGCAGACCGTTCGGCGGCAACCTGCTTGTCGAGGCTTCGGCGGAGTTCATCTTTCCGCTGCCGTTCGGGGATCGTCTGCGCGGCGTACGATCGGCGTACTTTTTCGATGCCGGAAACGTCTTCAATACCGAGTGTCCCGAGACCAGTACCGAATGCCTGGGCTTCGATGCCGAGGAGATCCGCGTCACGACCGGCGTTGGCGTCACCTGGCTCTCGGCGATGGGACCGATGAGCTTCGCGTTGGCGTTGCCGCTCAACGACAAGCCGGGTGACGAGGTCGAACGCTTCGCCTTCGAATTGGGGTATTCGTTCTAGGGGAAGCCCGCGCTTTCCTACGGGTCGGGCGTCCTGACTAGGCAACGCGGGTATAATGCGCCGCGCCGCGAACCGCGGGTACGACGTATATGGAACCGGATTAGGGGTTTGATCGATGAGGTTGATGACATTTGCCGTGTTGCTCGGGTTCTTTGCGGCGACCGCCGTGGCAGAAGACGCGGTTGCACAGCTGAAGATCGCGGTGGTAAACGCGGATGCGGCAATCGGCTTGAGTGAGGAGTACAAGTCTTTTCGTGATTCGCTGGAGGCGGAGTTCGCCGACGAACGGGCCAATATCCAGCAGCTTCAGACGGACATTGAAGCGCTCCAGCAGCGAGTGGTCGACGAGCGCGACGTGATGTCGGAGAAGGAACTCGGCGACGTAACGAAAGAGATCGAGAACAAGGGGATCGACCTCGAATTCGTCGGCAAGAAACTGCAGAAGGATGCCACCGACCGGCAGCAGGAGTTCATTCAGGAGATGACCCCCAAGTTCAACGCCGTCGTCAACGATCTCATCGAAATCGAACGCTACGACTTCGTCCTCGCCCGGCAGACCCTTTTGTTCGCGAACATGAAACACGACATTACGGCGAAGGTCACCGAGAAGCTCAACGAGCGCTACGCCGAGCAGCAGGCCCAGGCGGACGGCTAGCGGCTGATCCGGCGCGTTTGGGGATCCAAACGCCTGTCGTGCCGACCGTCACCGACATTGCGGCGGACATCAACGCCGCGATATCAGGCGACGTCGATGTGCGCGGCGACGGCGACATCGAGATCACCGGCTTGGGTCCTATCGACACGGCGACGCCCGGCCAGATTACGCACCTTTCCAGTGCAGCCTATCGGCGGTTCCTGCCGGAAACCAAGGCATCGGCGGTGCTGTTGCGCAGTGCCGATGTGGACGACTGTCCCGTCGTTGCGGTCGTGGTGCCGGACCCTTACCTCGCGTTTGCCTTGGTTTCGCAGCAATTCGACGACGCACCGCGCCTTCGTGCGGGTGTCGACGTTACGGCCAGCGTGGATCCGACGGCGCAACTCGACCCTACCGTCGCCGTCGGCGCGAACGCTTCTATCGCTGCCGATGTTGTTCTGGGCCCGAGGGTCGAGATCGGTGCCGGTTCCCGGGTAGGCGCCGGGACCCGTATCGGCGCCGATTCTGTCGTCCACCCCAACGCCACCCTCTACCACGGCGTAACCCTCGGCGAGCGTTGCGTGATCCACAGCGGTGCCGTGATCGGTGCCGACGGCTTCGGCTTCGCCCCCGACGAGCGCGGTCGCTGGGTGACCATTGCCCAGCTTGGCGGCGTGACCCTGGGCGACGACGTGGTCGTCGGCGCGTGTTCGACCATCGACCGCGGTGCCATCACGAATACGGTCCTGCGGGACGGCGTCAAGATCGACAATCAGGTGCAGATCGGCCACAACTGCGACATCGGCGAGCACACCTTGATCTGTGGCCGGGTCGGAATCGTCGGCAGCACCAAGATCGGCCGACACTGCGTGTTCGCTGGCGGCGCGGGCGTGGCGGGCGACCGCCCCGTCACGATCTGCGACAACGTGCAGGTTGCGTCGGTCACCACGATAAGCCGGTCCATCGACACGCCGGGTGTCTACGCGGGCAGCCTCTTGCATAATACGGTGCAGCGGTGGCGGCGCAACGCAGTGCGGTTCGCGGAGCTTGACGACCTCGCCAAGCGCTTGGCGCGTCTCGAGCAGGAACGTCGCGCGTAGGGGACGGGCTTGTCCCGTCCCGCCTTGCGCTCCGGATCGACAAGTGAACGCACACCAACGGCATCCAGAGTTGGCTTGCGCTACGGTGTTCCCCGACGGACAAGAAAGACAATGTCACTCGATATAGACGAGATCCTCCAGTTTCTGCCGCACCGGTATCCGTTCCTACTGGTCGACCGCGTGGATGAACTGGTCCCGGGGGAACGAATCGCCGGCCGTAAAAACGTCTCCGCCAATGAGCCGTACCTGCAGGGGCATTTCCCTGGCAATCCCATCATGCCCGGCGTACTCGTTGTCGAGGCCCTGGCGCAGCTTTGCTGCATCCTTGCGTTCCAGAGCCGCGGCCGCCGGCCGTCGGATGGCTACCTGCACTACCTGGCCGGCGTCGACGACGCCCGTTTCAAACGACCGGTTCGGCCGGGGGATGTGCTGGAACTGCACGGTGCCATCCTGAGCGAACGGCGCCAGTTCATGAAGTTCGACTGCAAAGCGCTGGTCGACGGCGAGCTCGCTTGCTCGGTCACGTTGATGTGCGTAGAGCGGAAGTCGGCTCGGCTCATCGACGAGCGTGCCATCGTCGATCCGAGGGCCGAACTGGGCAACAACGTCGTGGTGGGGCCTTGGTCGAGCATCGGGCCGGATGTCGTCGTGGGCGACGACTGCGAGATCGGCGCTCACGTGGTGTTGCGGGGACCGACAGTGCTCGGTCGTGGGAACAGGATCTTCCAGTTTTCGACGGTCGGCGAGGGTTCCCCGGCGTTCGCCTACAAAGGTGAGCCGACCACGCTCGCCATCGGCGACAACAACGTGATCCGGGAAGGCGTGACCATCCACCGGGGCCTCGCCACGGATCGAAGCCGCACCGTGGTCGGCAACAACAACCTGTTCATGGCCTATGTCCACATTGGCCACGATTGCGTGCTCGGTGACCGCATCGTCATGGCCAACAATGCCTCGGTCGCCGGACATGTGACTGTCGGCGACGAGGCGGTGCTCTCCGGCTACGTCGGTGTCCCGCAGTTCCGCAGCATCGGGCCGTATTCGTTCGTGAGCGCGATGTCGCTGGTTACCAAGGATGTGCCGGCCTACGTCGCGGCGGACGGCAACCCGGCGGGCGCGGTGGGTCTGAACATCGAACGCCTGCGGCGCTTGGGCCTCGAAGAGAACGTCAAGAAAGCGCTACAGGACGCCTACAACACGGTCTATCGGCGCGGCCTGACCTTGAAGGAAGCCCTGGACGAACTGCAGGAACCAGCCGAGGCCCATGCGGAGGTGCGTTGCTTCGTCGACTCCATCGAGAAGTCGGATCACGGCATCATCCGAGAACGGCGCCGGTTGTAGGGGCGACCAATCGCGCCGACCAGGGGCGCCGGTCGCCCGCTGGACCCCAACGCCCCCGGCACGGCGCGGCGACCCGCGCTCCGCCCCATTGCAGGGACCGGTTTGCGCGGCACCGTGATTTTCCTTACGGTCGGAACGCAACAAGGGGGAAACACATGCACTATGTCCACCGGGTTGTCCCGGCCGTCCTGATCCTGATTGCCGCCGCCTGCGCGCCACCCCCCACATCGCCACCGGACGGGAACGTCGACTGGGCCGTCTACCTCGGCGACTCCGGCCGCCAACACTACTCGCCGCTCACCCAGATCACTCGCAACAACGTCGGGCAGCTTGTTCAAGCCTGGGCGTATCGCTCCGGTGAGCCCGCGGGCACGATGTACACCAGTCCGCTAGTCGTCGATGGCGTGCTGTACGGCCTGTCGCCGCAACTCGTGGCTTTTGCGCTGAACGCCGCCACCGGCGAGGAGCTTTGGCGCTTCGACCCGGATCTGCGTGGCGCGCAGCGGGGCTTGATGTATTGGGCGAGAGGGGAAGACCGGCGCATCTTCTACAATGCCGGCAAGGTGCTCCTTGCACTGAACGCCGCCGACGGGATCCCGGTCGAGACTTTCGGCGCCGGGGGAAGCGTCGACGTCACGCCGAAGGAGGTGGAGCGTACCGGCTATCTCTCGGTGACGGCCCCCGGTGTGGTCTTCGAAGACAAGCTTATCCTGGGGTTCACCACCACCGAGAACGCAGACTCCTTCCCAGGATCCGTGCGTGCCTTCAGCGCCGTTGACGGTAGCCTGGTCTGGCAGTTCGACACGATTCCGAAGCCTGGTGATCCAGGTGCCGAAACGTGGGCGCCGGGCGCCCTCGAGAAGGCCGGTGGCGCCAACGTCTGGACCGGCATGGCCCTCGACGCGCAACGCGGAATCCTGTTCGCGCCGACGGGCTCCGCGACACCGGATTTCTACGGCGCCAACCGCTTGGGCGACAACCTGTTTGCGAATTCGCTTGTCGCCATCAACGCCCGGACCGGGGAGCGGATCTGGCACTACCAGGTGATCCGTCACGACCTGTGGGACCGCGACAACCCGTCCCCGCCGACCCTGGTGCAACTCGTGCGCGACGGCAGGACCATCGATGCCGTGGCACTCACCACGAAGTCGGGACATCTCTACGCTTTCGACCGCGAGACCGGCGAGTTGATGTATCCCATCGAGTACGAGTCCACGCTGCCGAGTACGCTTCCCGGGGAGATGCCGGCGCCTCTGCAGCCGGTTTCCACGGTGACCATCAGCCGTCAGGAGTTCGAGATCACCGATCGCAGCGAGGAAGCCGCGGCAAGCGTCCGCGAAAAGATAAAGGACTGGGATCTGCGCAAGTGGGCACCGCCCCGCGTGGGAACCGTGTTGTTCTACCCGTGGTACGACGGTGGCGCGGAGTGGGGCGGTTCGGCTTTCGAGCCGGCCACCAACCGGCTGATCGTCAACTCCAACGACGTGGCCGGCATCCTGAATCTTACCGAGATTCCGGCGGGATTCAGCGCATCCGGGACCTACGCGGCCCACTGCGGAAGCTGCCACGGCATGGAACTCGAGGGCACCGAGACCGGGCCCGAACTCAATGGAATCCTAGAGCGGATGAGCTACCAGGATGTCGGCCAGGTCATCGAGGAGGGTAGTGGTCGCATGCCTGGCTTCGCCCACCTCTCGGACCTCGAGCGCGAACGCGTGCGCGGCTATATCGTGAATCCCAAACGCGTCAAGGACGAACCTACCAAGGAGGTCGGCTACGCCCATTGCTGCTACGTGTATCTGCGCGATCACGAGCAACTGCCCGGCAACACGCCACCGTGGGGGACGCTCAACTCCATCGACCTGGCGACCGGCGAGACGGTCTGGCGCGTGCCGTTCGGCAACTATCCATCGCACCCGGATCTGGGATTCGGCGCCGTCAGCTACGGGGGACCGGTGGTCACGGCGTCCGGTCTGATATTCATCGCCGCAACGCCGGACCGGAAGATCCGTGCCTACGACTCGGACAACGGCGAGATCCTCTGGGATGCGGATCTCACGGCGGCGGGATTCTCGACGCCCGCCGTCTACAGCGTGGATGGCAAACAGTACGTGGTGATCGCCGCAGGGGGTGCCCGCATGGGGCCGCCGTCGGGGTCGGAGTACTTCGCGTTCAGTTTGCCCGACTGATTGGCCATCGTGAACGCCTGGCCGAACCCGCCACGGTAGCGTCGACGATGGCGCGAACGCTCAAGATAGGGATCGTCGCCGGCGAGGCGTCGGGCGACATCCTCGGTGGCCGCTTGATGGCCGCGATTCGGGAGCGCGTGCCGGACACCGAGTTCAGCGGCGTGGGCGGCGACACCATGTTGGGCCATGGGTTGCGGAGCATGGCGCCGCTTGACGACCTTGCGGTCAACGGCTTCAAGGATCCCTTGCTGCGTCTGCCCAGCCTGATTCGGCTGCTGCGCCGGTTGTGCCGACACTTCGTCAGCGAACAGGTGGATGCCGTCGTCGGCGTCGATTTCAATGTGTTCAACCTGATGATGGAGCGCCGGGTCCGAGCGCGCGGTATCCCCACGGCCCACTACGTCAGCCCGTCGGTGTATTTCTGGCGCCAAGGCCGGGTCAAGCGCATCGCGAAAGCGGCGGACGTGGTACTCGCGCTGTTCCCCTTCGAGCCGCCGCTATACGACGAACGCGGCGGCAGAGCCGTTTTCGTCGGTCATCCGCTGGCCGACGACATCACGCCTGAGGACGGCACCGAGGATGGCAGGGCTCGCGCCCGGGGCGTTCTCGGCCTTGCCGATGACCGGTTCGTGATAACCCTGCTACCGGGCAGCCGCGCTTCGGAGATCGACTTCCTCGGCGGGCTGTTTCTGGACACCGCCTTGTTGCTTCTCGATGCGTTCGATGACCCGCTCTTCGTCCTGCCGACACCCACCCGCCAGGTCCATGACCGGGTTGCCGACACGGTGGCCGCGCGCCAGGTGGGACGGACCGTCGACGTGAGGGTGATCCACGGCCATTCCCGGACCGCGATTGCCGCTGCTGACCTCGTGCTGGCGAAGTCCGGGACCGCTACGCTTGAGACGCTGCTGCTGCGTCGCCCGATGGTGGTGACCTACCGATTGGGGAATCTGACCGCCTGGGTCGTCCGGCGGCTTCAGAAGTCCGCCTACGTGGCATTGCCGAACATCCTTGCCGGACGCGAGTTGGTTCCGGAACTGCTGCAGGAGGACGCCCAACCGGCCCGTTTGGCGAAAGCGCTCGTCGAGCAGTACGAACGGTCCCAACAAGACGACAGCTACTTGCGTTGCTGCGCCCGTTGGCATGACGAGCTACGCCAAGGGGGTGCGGGCAAGGCGGCCGACGTTGTGCTATCGCTCGTCGACCGTTGATTTGCCGATAGCACACCTGCGTCTGATGAAGCGAATCTCGACCGACTTGCCGGAGCACTGCGCAGTCTGAACGCACGAATCCGTACCGAGGGAGTTCCCGATGGGTTGCCGTTCGACGGTTCGAGGCAGTTCCTGCGCAACCTCGCCCCGGACGCGGTCGTGAATCTCACGACCAGCGCGGGTTTTTTCCAGTTTGGCAAGCGACAACGATCGGCGCTGTCTTTACAATCGTGGCCAGATGTCCACGGAGGGGCGATGCGGGATCTGTTCGGCGAACCTGACGCAGGCGCCAACGGCATCGAGGTCGCCGGCGTCGACGAAGTCGGGCGCGGTCCGCTGGCGGGGCCGGTGGTGGCTGGCGCGGT
Source organism: Gammaproteobacteria bacterium (assembly GCA_009846005.1). GTDB lineage: Bacteria > Pseudomonadota > Gammaproteobacteria > Pseudomonadales > Azotimanducaceae > VXYL01. Next base: position 17,280 of record VXYL01000088.1, read on the forward strand.
GATCCTTGATCCCGCTCGAAGGATCAAGGGCCTCAAGGACTCCAAGGAACTCACGCCCCATCAACGCGAGGAACTGGCGGTCGCAATCCGCGACCGCGCCACGGCTTGGGCGCTTGGTCGCGCGGAGGTTGTCGAAATCGACCGCATCAACATCCTGCGAGCGACATTGGTCGCGATGCGGCGCGCCGTCGATGCGCTCGCCGCAGATGTTCGCGTCGCCTACATCGACGGCAACATCGCGCCGTCGATCGACGGTTGCGCAACCGTGACCGTGATTGGTGGCGATGCCAAGGTACCGGCCATCAGCGCGGCGTCCATCATCGCCAAAGTGGCGAGAGACGCGGAGATGGTTGCAGCCGCCGCGCACTTCCCGGGTTATGGGTTCGAGTGTCACAAGGGTTATGCAACGGCCGTGCATCTCGCGGCACTCAGGAAGCTAGGGCCGACGCCGCTGCACCGGCGGTCCTTTGCGCCCGTAGGCGAAGCGGGTGTGCAGCCAACCCTGTTCTAGGCAGGGTAGGTCCGGAGACGGGCCACGACCGTAGGGGACGGCTTGTCCCATCCCGATGGGCAAGGCGCGAAGTTGAGGAAGGCAGCGCATTGAGCGAGGTCGAGGAAATCGAAACGCCCGAGGCGGCGCAGGCCGAGCGCAGCGATTCCGCGAGCGGCGACGACGCGGGTGCTACGCCGCATCCACGCTATCAGACCGGCGACGAAGTCGACGTGGGGGAGTTCGTCCATCTCGGGGTACACAGTGAATTCTCGCTGTCCGACGGGCTGGTCAAGGTCAAGGACCTAGCCTCAAGGGTTGCCGAACTCGGCATGCCCGCGGTCGCCCTGACCGACCGCGGCAACCTGTTCGGCCTCGTGAAGTTCTACAAGGCCTGTCGGGAAGCGGGCGTGAAACCTATCGCCGGCGTGGAACTCGACTACGAGGACGGTGACGGCGGCGTCTGCCGGTGCCGTTTGCTCGTGGCGTCGAAGACGGGCTACGACAATCTGCTCGGCCTGGTGTCTACTGCGTACACGGCTTCGCCAGCCGATACGTCCTCCGTGGGACTGGGCGGTCGCCACCCCGTGGCGCACGGTCGGGTTGTACGCCCGGCGGTGCTCGCCGCCGCCGACGGGTTGGTCGTGCTGCTCGGGGCAGCGAGCGATGTCGGCGTCGCGATCGGTGCCGACGACGCCGCATCTGCCGAGCGGCGTCTCGCTGACTGGCAGAGGGCATTCGGGGATGGGGTCTATCTCGAAGTCGCCCGTACCGGACGGGAAGGCGAGGATCGGTTCGTTGCCGACGCCGTCGAATTGGCCGGGGCTGTGGGAGTGCCCGTCGTGGCCTGCAACGAGGTCCGGTTCCTGGCGCCGGATGACTTCGAGGCGCACGAAACCCGTGTTTGCATCCAGGAAGGCCGTGTTCTCAACGATCCACGACGTGAACGCCACCACAGCGTCGAGCAGTACCTGCGCACGCCGACCGAGATGTACGAGTTGTTCCGAGACGTTCCGGAAGCCCTGGCGAACACGGTGGAACTCGCCAAGCGATGCAGCCTGGAGCTTGTCCTTGGCGAGCCTCGCTTGCCGGAGCCGCCGATCGGCACGGGCACGACATCGGAATCACTGCTCAGAGCGAGAGCCCGCGAAGGCCTTGAGAGGCATCTTGAGGACCTTGCCGGGTCGGCACACGAAACCGACCGGCGTCGCTACGAAGAACGTCTCGACTACGAACTCGGGATCATCACCGAGATGGGGTTCGCGGGCTACTTCCTGATCGTGGAAGAGTTCGTGACTTGGGCGCGTGCCAATGCCGTGCCGGTGGGATGCCGGGGTTCCGGCACCGCGTCACTGGTCGCTTTCTGCCTCGGCATCACGGAACTTGATCCTCTCGAGTACGACCTTCTGTTCGAGCGTCTGTTGAATCCGGAGCGCGTATCGCTGCCGGATTTCGACATTGACGTGTGCATGGAACGCCGGGGCGAAGCGCTGGCCCACGTCGCCGACCTCTACGGGCACGACGCCGTCAGCCAGATTGCGACGTTCGGCACGATGGCCGCGCGGGCGGTGGTCCGCGACGTGGCGCGGGTTCAGGACAAGCCGTTCGGGCTCGCCGACCGCTTGTCGAAAATGATCCCCGCCGAGGTTGGCATGACCCTGTCGAAGGCCGTCGATCAGGAGCAGGAACTTGCCGATTTCATCGCGCGCAACGACGACGCGCAGGAAATCATGGACATGGCCTACAAGCTGGAAGGCACGGTACGAAACGTCGGCAAGCACGCAGGCGGCGTGGTGATTTCGCCGACAACGCTGACCGACTTCGTGCCGCTATACGCCGATCATTCGGGCGGCACGGTGGTATCCCAGTTCGACCTCTACGATGTCGAGGAGGCCGGCCTCGTCAAGTTCGACTTCCTGGGCTTGCGGACATTGACGATCATCGATTGGGCGATGGCGGCCATCAACACGGAACGGCACGAACGGGGCGAGGAAGCTCTCGACATCGAGACGATGCCGCTCAACGACGAAAAGACATTCGAGTTCATGAAGACCGCCCATACGACGGCGGTATTCCAGCTCGAATCGGCGGGAATGAAGGAGTTGGTGGCCAGGCTCAAACCTGACTCCATCGAGGACATCATCGCCCTGGTCGCCCTGTTTCGTCCCGGGCCGCTGCAGTCGGGGGCGGTGGACGACTACGTGGAGCGCAAGCACGGCCGCAAGCCCGTCCGCTATCCGCATCCCCGCTTGGAGGGTGCCTTGTACAGCACATACGGGGTCATGCTGTACCAGGAACAGGTGATGACCATGGCCCAGCTCCTCGCCGGGTTCACCCTCGGCGAAGCGGACTTGCTGCGCCGCGCGATGGCCAAGAAGAAGCCCGAGGAAATGGCCGAGATGCGTGCCACGTTCCTTGCCGGGACGACGAAGGAAGGCGTCGATGCACGCATCGCCAACGACATCTTCGATCAGGTGGAGAAGTTCGCGGGGTACGCCTTCAACAAGGCGCATGCCGCCGGATACGCCCTGCTGGCCTTCCGCACGGCGTACCTCAAGGCGCACTACCCGGCGCATTTCATGGCGGCGGTTCTTTCGGCGGACATGGACAAGATCGAGAAGGTCGTGCCGCTCGTTGACGAGGTTCGACGCATGGAGCTCGAGGTGTTGTCGCCCGATGTGAATCGCAGCGGGTTTCGCTTCCGAGCCGCCGACGGGGGCATCCGCTATGGTCTGGGCGCAGTACGCGGCGTCGGTGCCGGCCCCGTGGAAACCCTCGTTCGGGAACGCACCCGCGCGGGTCCGTTCCGGGATCTCGACGACTTCTGTATGCGCGTGGATCCACGGCGTGTCAACAAGCGGCTCCTCGAGGCTCTCATCCGCGCCGGCGCCATGGACTGCTTCTCCGCGCCGGGCGAAACCATCGACTCGACTCGAGCGCGGCTGCTCGACGAACTGCCCGACGCGGTGCAGGGCGCGGAGCAGTCGGCTCGGAACGCGGAACTGGCCATCGACGACATGTTCGGCGGCGTCCCGAAACCGTCGAAGATCACCAATGGGCGCACGGTCAGATCGCTGTCTAAGCACGACCGCCTGGAAGGCGAACGGGAGACGCTCGGACTGTTCCTGACCGGGCACCCCGTGGATGAGCACCTGGCGGAACTCCGTCGGTTCTGTCGCACGCCGATTGCTGCGCTTCGGCCCGCCGACACCAATCAGACCGCCGCTGGCGTAGTCGTGTCCAATCGCACCCGGCGGGGAAGGCGCGGCGCGATGGGGTTCGTGGAACTCGACGACAAGAGTGGCCGCATCGAAGCGAACCTGTTCGGCGAGGTCTACGACCGCTACCGCGCCAAGCTGGAGAAGCACGCCATCCTGGTGATCGAAGGCACGGTACAAAGCGACGAGTTCACCCAGGGTCACAAGCTGCGCGCGGAACGGGTGATGACCCTGGACGAAGCACGTAAGCGCCATGCCGGCAGGATCGTACTGAGTGTCGTCGGGCAAGCGATCAATACCGACACAGTCGCCGACTTGAAGACGATCCTTGGCCGCCATCGCAACACAGAGGGCTGCTCGGTGGCGATTGACTATTCCGGGGCGAGTGCTTTGGGGTGCGTGGTCTTGGGGGATGCTTGGCGAGTCGACGCCACGGACGCCCTGCTCGGGGAGTTGCGCGACGCCTTCGGCGACGACGCCGTCGCCTTGGGCTATGGTTCCTGACGACTGCGTCGAGCGGGCTCTTCTTCAGACCCGAGTTCTAGACGCTTTCCTCGGTGGGAGAGGCCCCGCCGGATGTTTGTGGGTCGCGTTCAGCGGTGGCGTCGACTCCACCGTGCTACTGCACGCCTTGCGCACGGTTCCTGGCACCGTGGCGATCCACATCAATCATGGTCTCGATCCCTCGGCATCGGATTGGGTCCAGCACTGCGCGACGGTGGCGCGGGAATTCGGCGTGCAGTTCGAGTCGCGATCCATCCGTGTGGACTCCCGTGGCAACCGTGAACAAGCGGCCCGCGCGGCGCGTTATGCGGTCTTCGGTGAACTGCTTGCCGCGGACGATCTGCTTGCGCTCGGGCATCACGCCGACGATCAGGCGGAAACCCGGGTATGGCAATTGCTCACGGGGCGTGAACCGGGCGGCATGCCCACCGAACGCCGGTTGGGAGCAGGCTGGTTGGTTCGACCGTTGATGGGCGTCCGCCGCGAGCAAGTCTACGACTATGCACGCCGGCACGGCCTTCGCTGGATCGAGGATCCCGCCAATTCCGATCTCGGCTTAGACCGCAATGCCATTCGACACGGCGTCTTGCGGCGACTCGAGGAACGCCATCCCGGTGCCCTCATGCGCCTGTCGGCGCCGAGGCGCGCTGCGGTCGCGTGTCTGCGACCGTTGCCAGTTGGCGAGGCCAGCGATCGCGGAACCGAGGCGTGGCTCTTGGCAGCAGGTCTCCCAACGCCCTCAAGGACCATCGCCGAGATTCGGCGCCAGAGCCTCGCCGCCGAAGACCGCAATCCCCGTGTCCTCGTCGCTCCCGGGACGTGGGCTTGCCGCTACGGCGACGCTTGGCACATCGTGGCGGACCCGGGCGAGTCTACGCCAAAACCGATTGCCGTCGTGGTGGGCGACGACGTCGAGATGCCCGATGGCATTTTGCACTGGCAGCCCGCGGCGCCGGGATTGCCCGTGGGTAGGTCGCTCTCGATTGGTCGACGTCGGGGCGGCGAACGCATTCGACCCCTCGGGCGGGATTGCACTAAGGCCGTCAAAGCGCTGTTCCAGGAAGCGCATGTGCCGCCTTGGCGGCGTGCGGAGTGGCCGCTGCTCTACGACGGGGAGGCACTCGTGGCCGTGCCAGGCCTGGCGCTCGCCGCCGAGGCGGTCGTCGCAAACGGCTGCGAACCGCTGTGGTCGCCCCGCCGAACGATCCGCAAGCCATTGAATACCTTGAAAACGCCGTAGGGGCGGGGCTATCGCGTCCTAGAGGGCGCGTCCCGCCCTGCGCCGGACGTTGTCGTTGCCCCGGGAACGGGACAAGCCCGTCCCCTACGCGCTCCTCTATCGAGGTGTGGCTCAAGCGAACAACGCGCCGACGCTCTCGCCCGTGTGGATCCGCCGGATGGCCTCGGCCATAAGCGGTGCCACCGACAGCACCGTCATCTTGTCGAGCCTTTTCTCCGGCGCGACGTCGACGGTATTGGTGACGGTCAGCGCCTCGATGGGCGAGTCGCGGAGGTTGTCGATGGCGTTGCCGACGAGTACGCCGTGGGTGGCGGCCGCCAACACCCGTCGTACCCCGGCTGCGTCCAACGTGCGCGCCGTCTCCACCAGCGTGCCGCCGGTGGAGATCTCGTCCTCGAACACGATGGCGTCCTTGTCGACGACATCGCCGACGACGTGTCCCTGGCGGACCTCGGTGTCGCTGACCCGGCGCTTGTCGATGATGGCGAGTGGCAGGTCCAGGCGTGTCGCGAACTTGCCGGCGCGCTTGGCGCCGCCGGCATCGGTGGCGACGATCACCGCGTTGGCCATGTCGCAGGTATCGCGGATGTGGGCGGCGGCGAGGGGTATCGCGGTTAGGTGGTCCACGGGAATGTTGAAGAACCCATGCACCTGCTCGGCGTGCAGATCCATGGTCAACACGCGATGAGCGCCGGCGGTGCGCAGAAGATCGGCGATCAGCCGCCCGGCGATGGAGATGCGCGGTGCGTCCTTCTTGTCGGAGCGGGCATAGGAGAAATAGGGAATCACGGCGGTGATGCGGCGCGCCGACGCGCTGCGCAGGGCATCGAGGGTGATGAGCAGTTCGAGTATCCGGTCGCTGGCCGGTTCGGTGAGGGCCTGGACCACGAAGGTGTCGCGCTCGCGCACGTTCTCGTCGATCTGCACCGACAGGTTGTCGTTGGAGAACCGCGAGATGGTCAGACTGCTGCGCTTGATGTCGAGGCACTGGCAGATCTCGTCGGTCAGGGCCGGGTTGGATCGTCCCGCGAAGATTCTCAGTTCGTCGTTCATTCCACCACCTTTATTGCCCGTCGAGGCGAGACAGTTGATCCTTCAGCGCGCCGAGTTCGCCGAGCAGTCGGTCGTGCTTGTTGCGCTCCTTGGCGACCACCGCGGTTGGCGCCTTGGCGACGAAGTTCTCGTTGGCGAGTTTTCCCTCGACGCGCCTCAGATCCTTCTCGGCCGTATCGATCGCCTTGTTGAGACGTGCGCGTTCGGCATCGGCATCGATCAGGTCAGCCATCGGCACCATCGCCTTCAGGGCCGTGCTTGACGGCTCGTCGGCATTGCCGCTGGCGATGACCTGTACGGCGACCGGTGGCGGCTTGGCGTTGTCGTCTAGCCAGCGCACGGCCTCGACCCGAGCCAAACGGCAGAGCAGCGACTCGCATTCGTCGAGCCGGCGCCGATCTTCCGCTCCGCCCGCCTGCAGCAGCAGATCGATCGTCCGGCGCGGCGGGACGTTCAACTCGCCGCGCACGTTGCGAACGGCAGTGACCACGGCCTTCAGCCACTCGACGGTGTCCTCGGCGTCCACATCCTTCGGTTGTTCATCGGCCCGGGGAAACGGTTGGTGCATGATCGTGTTGCCCGGCGAACCCAGCAACGGCGCGATGCGCAGCCAAAGGGTCTCGGTAATGAACGGTACGATGGGATGCGCCGCCCGCAGCAGGAGTTCGAGAACCTCGAGCAACGTCCTCTTCGCCGCTCTTGCCGCCTTGGGTTGGTTGGCAGCGTCGAACAGAACCGGTTTCGTCAACTCGACATACCAGTCGCAGTACTCGTGCCAGGCGAATTCGTAGACCGCGTTGGCGTATAGGTCGAATCGGTAGTTGGCGATGGACCGGTGGGCCGTGTCGATGAGGTGGCGCGACTTGGAACGAATCCATCGGTCGGCGGGTGTTTCTCTGACCGGCCCGTCGAGTTCGGCCGGATCCTCGACGTGTCCGAGTACGAACCGCGTGGCGTTCCAGAGCTTGTTGCAGAAGTTGCGGTACCCCTCGATGCGTTTCAGATCGAAGGCGAGATCCCGGCCCTGGGATGCCATCGCGCAGAACGCAAAGCGAAGTGCATCCGTCCCGTAGGCCGGAATGCCATTCGGGTATTCTCGGCGGGTGCGTGCTTCGATCGCCTCGGCCATTCGCGGCTGGGTCATGTTGGCCGTGCGTTTGGCGACGAGACCGTCGGTGGTGATGCCGTCGATGATGTCCATCGGGTCCAGGCCGTTGCCCCGGGTCTTGGACATCTTGGCCCCCTCGGCGTCGCGCACCATGCCGTGGATGTGGACCTTCTTAAACGGTACCTCGCCGGTGAACTTCAAGGTCATCATGACCATTCGCGCGACCCAGAAGAAAATGATGTCGTAGCCGGTAACGAGCACGTCGGTGGGGTGGTAGGTCGCGAGTTCCGGCGTCCGCTCCGGCCAGCCGAGCGTACCGAACGTCCACAGCGCGGAGGAGAACCAGGTGTCGAGGACATCTCCGTCCTGTCTCAAGGGCACGTCGTCGCCGAGCCCGGCACGGCTCCGAGCTTCGGCTTCGGTCCGACCGACGTGGATGTTGCCCGACTCGTCGTACCAGGCGGGAATCTGGTGACCCCACCACTGTTGGCGGCTGATGCACCAGTCCTCGAGCTCGCGCATCCACGAGAAGTACATGTTCTCGTACTGCTTGGGCACGAACTCGACATCGCCGTCTTCCACCGCCTTGATCGCAGGCTCGGCGAGTGGCTTGATCTTGACAAACCACTGGTCCGTGAGCCAAGGCTCGATGATCGCCTCCGAGCGGTCGCCCCGGGGGATAGTCATGGAGTGTTCCTCAACCCGCGCCAGGAGGCCGGCTGATCGCATGTCGTCCACGACCCGTTGGCGTGCCTCGAACCGGTCGAGGCCGCGGTAGCTTGGCGGCGCGTTGTCGTTGATCGTGGCGTCGGCCTCGAAGATGTTGACCATCTCGAGGCCATGCCGGGTGCCGATTGCGTTGTCGTCGAAGTCGTGGGCCGGGGTGATCTTGACGCAGCCGGAGCCGAACTCGGGGTCCACGTGGTCGTCCGCGATCACCGGAATGCGCCGCCCCGCGAGAGGGAGTAACACCGACTTGCCCACTAGGGATCGATAGCGTTCGTCGTCAGTGTGCACCGCAACCGCGGTGTCGCCGAGCATGGTCTCGGGACGGGTGGTGGCGACGACCAGGTGATCGAGCCCGTCCGACGTCCGGGCGCCGTCCGCCAACGGGTAGCGGAAGTGCCACAGGTGGCCCGCCTCCTCGTTGTTGTCCACCTCGAGATCGGAGATCGAGGTCATGAGAACCGGGTCCCAGTTGACCAGCCGCTTGCCCCGGTAGAGCAAGCCTTCATCGTAGAGCCGGACGAAGACTTCGATCACGGCCTTTGAGAACCCCTCGTCCATCGTGAAGCGCTCGCGGCTCCAGTCCACGGACGATCCCATCCGGCGAATCTGCCGGGAAATGTTGCCGCCGGTGGTCCGCTTCCAATCCCAGACCTTGTCGATGAATCCCTGGCGGCCGATATCTTCGAGCTTGATGCCTTTCTCGAGCAGTTGGCGCTCGACGACCATTTGCGTCGCAATCTGCGCGTGATCGGTGCCGGTCTGCCACAACGCGCGTCGGCCGTTCATCCGGTGATAGCGCATGAGTGCGTCCATCAACGTGTGCTGGAAGGCATGACCGATATGCAACCGGTCGGTGATATTCGGCGGCGGGATGACGATGCAATACGGTGCCCCGTTGCCACGGGGCGCGAAGTGCCCCTCACGTTCCCACGCCTCGTAGAGGCCGGCCTCGATCGTCGCGGGATCGAAGCTGCCTTTAATGTCCATCGTGTTTGTTCACGTTGTTGTCCGCGGGCGGCGTGCCGACGCCACGTTACCGGCCGCCGTGGCAAGGCCGAAACCGATTGCGCACACGGGAATGACGCTATTCCCAGTTGTCCAGTTCGTGGTGGAACAGCGGATAGCCGCCCTCTCGGTAGCGCCTGTATTGCTCCCTTCCCGTCGCGCGTTGGTTGGCGAGTACGATTTCCGAAACCCGTTCGAATCGATTGAAGAATCCGGGAATGTCGGCCCCGAGGTTGATCAGGACTTCGTCGTGGGTCGGTTCTTCGTCTTCGGTGCCGATGGTCACCGGTTCCGGCCCGGCATCGGCAAGCCGGGCGTGAGGCAGGAAGTGCTGCGTGGGGTACTCCCAGAGCAGACCGTCGAGGTCGTCTACGGCGCTGTCCGTCGTGCGGATATGCACGCGCTTGCCGCTCGTTGCGGCCCGGTGCGCGAGGCGGCAGGTGAACCGATGCCGGGCGATCTCGTCGACGTCCGGCAGGATGTAGAAGTCGATTCGCGTCATGGAGTGCTAGGAGGCCGCGTTGACCAGGTATTCGAAGAGAGCGGGCAGGGGCCGACCGGTGGAGCCCTTCCCCGAGACGTAGGCACTGCCCGCGATATCGAGGTGCGCCCAGGGGAAATCCTTGGCGAACCGGGACAGGAAGCAGGCGGCGACGATCGAGCCGGCGGCCCGTCCGCCGCCGACGTTCTTCATGTCTGCGAAGCCGCTGTCCAAGGCGTTCTGGTAGTCGTCCCAGAGCGGCATCCTCCACATGCGGTCGCCGGCCTCGTCGCCGGCGGACGCGAGGGCGTTGGCGAGCCCATCGTCGTTGGCGTACAGGGCGCTGGCGTGGGACCCCAGTGCCACCACCTGCGCACCGGTCAACGTGGCGATGTCGACCACGGCAGCGGGTTTGAAGCGTTTCGCGTAGGTAAGCGCGTCGCAGAGCACCAGCCGGCCTTCTGCATCGGTGTTGATGATCTCGACCGTCTTACCCGACATCGTGGTGACGATGTCGCTGGGTCGGGATGCCCTGCCTCCGGGCATGTTTTCGGCCGCGGCGGCCATGGCGATCAGGTTGATGGGAAGCTCGGCGGTGATCGCGGCTTTCATCGCGCCGAGCACGCTGGCCGCGCCGCACATGTCCCATTTCATCTCCTCCATGCTCGCCGAGGGCTTGATGCTGATGCCCCCCGTATCGAAGGTGATGCCCTTGCCGAGAAGAACCACGGGCTTGTCGCCCCGATTGCCGCCCTTGTAGCTGACGATGATCAACTTGGCCGGGGTGGCGCTTCCCCGGGTCACTGAAAGGAACGCGCCCATGCCCAGTTCGGACATCTTCTTCTCGTCCAGCACGGTGGTCGTCACGTTGGCCGCACCTCGCGAGAGCGTGCGCGCTGCACGGGCGAGAAAGGTGGGATTGCAGACATTCGGTGGCTGGTTGCCGAGATCCTTGGCTAGGGCGAGCCCGTCGTCGAGTGCCTGCGCATGGTCGACGGCGCGGCGCGTCTTGGCGCGCTGGCGGGACAATATGCCGACCCGACGAAGCTTGGCGTCTTTTTCCTTGGTGGACTTGTAGGGCGTGAACCGATAGCTGGTGTGGGACACCGCGGCAAGCATCGTTCGGGTCTTCCAATAGGCATCCGCGCCGCCGGCGTCGAAGTCGTCCAGGCACACGGTCGCGTCGGCCACGTCGAGGGCGGCGACGGCCGATGCCATGGCTTTCGCGTCCCGCCGGAACGCCGCAGCTCTCGTTGCCTCGTCGGCGTCCTTGTCGTCGGCACCGACGATCAACAGGCGCGAAGGTCGTCCCTTGAGGAACACCCGGGCAACGCCGCCCGACTTGCCCTTCGTGCCGCTGAGCACCAGGTCGACCTGCTCGCTGACGCCCATCGCGGCGGCGACGTCCGGTGCGGTTCTGCGAGGCACGACAAGACAGTCGGTCGCCACCGAGGCCGCGTTCCCCGTTCTCGATGCATACCGCATAATCGATCCCCCCGTTCGCCCGCAGCATTCTAGCGGAATAGTCATGTGACAGTAGCAACCGCGCAGTTGAGATCATCACCGGGGCATGTCGCCGCCCGCTACGTGGCGCGGGAACTCACACTCGTGTTTCTTGGCGTGTTCGCCTTGCTCTTGATCATTGGCTTGAGCGCCCGCTTCATCGGATTCCTGCAGGGGGCCGCAGACGGCCGTTTCACCGCCGAGGCGTTATGGCTGTTGCTCGCCCTGCGGATTCCCGAGTTCGTGCAGGTGACCGCGCCGTTCGCGTTGTTCCTCGCCTTGCTGCTGACATTCGGACGCCTGCATGCCGAGCGCGAGTACGCGGTCCTGGCGACGGCGGGCGCGAGCCCGGGCCGTTTCCTGCGCTGGCTATTGGGCGTTGTCCTCCCGGTCGCGGCGGCGGTGGCCGTGTTCTCGTTGGTCGTGACGCCCGAGGCGCGCAAGCTCTACGCCAACCTGTCCCTCGAACAGCTCGTCGACAGCGAACTCGATGCGCTTGTCCCCGGCGCCTTCCACACCCACGACAGCGGGCGCCGGGTCAGCTACGCCCAGTCGGTGGACCGCGCGACGAATCGCTTGGAGGGGGTGTTTCTCGCGGAACGCCAAGGTCCGGTCGAGGTCACGATCTGGGCCGATAGCGGCCGCCAGCACCGTCATCCCGTCACCCAAAGCCGGTTCCTGGAGTTGCGCAACGGTGTGCGCTACGAGGGTCGCCCCGGCGAGGCCGGCTACCGGGTGGTCGAGTTCGAGAGGCTGGGACAACGCCTGGAGCGGGCGGCGCCGATGCCGCTCGTTGATGCCCGCAGTTTCCGGTCCCGGGATCTCGACACCAATGACCCGAAGCAGGCGGCCGAACTGCACGGCCGGATTGCCTGGCCGTTGATGACGGTCATCGCCGCCCTCGCCGCGTTCGGCATGGCCAGACCCCAGCCGCGCTCGGGCCGGTTCGCCCGAACGGTGCCCGGGGTCGCGCTCTTCGTCGCCTACTATCTCGCTTTGGTGTTTGCGCAGGATGGCATCGCCGAAGGGGTCGTGCCCCGCTTCGTCGGTCTGTGGTTCGTGCATGCGGTCATGCTCGCGGTCGCCGTGTGGTTGATTCAGAGCGGGACGCGTCCGGCAGGTCGTCTCTGGCCCTTTCGACCATGATTGGCGGACAGATGGACCGCTACATCGCGGTCACGATCCTGAAATCGGCGGCGGTGGTGATCGCCTGCCTGCTCACCCTCCTGACCATGTTCACGCTGCTCGACGAGTTCCGCGACATCACACCGGGCTATACGAAGACCCACGCCCTGCAATACGTCCTGTTCAGCACGCCGCGGCAACTCTACGACCTCATGCCATACGGCGTGTTCATCGGTGCGCTCGTGGGACTCGGCGTGCTGGCGAGTCGTAGCGAACTCACCGTGCTACGCGGTGCCGGGACGTCAATGGCGCGGCTGTTCGGCGCGGCGAGCATCCCAGTGCTGATCCTTATCGGCGTGAACCAGGTGCTTGGCGAACTCGTCGCCTCGGCGGGCGAAACCGCGGCAGGCTCGCTCAAGCTCAGCGTGCAACGCGGCGACGGCGACGGGCGGATCGTCTCCTCGGCCTGGTACCGGGAGGGCCCGTTGATCACCAACGTCGGAGGCTTCGACGACAACGGCGAACTGATCGGAATCCGCCAGTACGAGTTCCAGGATGGCCGCATGACCCGAAGCCGCCGCGCCGATCGCGCGCGCTACGTCGGCGACGGTGGCTACTGGCTGCTCGAGAACGTGGCCGAGACGCGCATCGACGCCCAGGGCTCAAGTGTCCATCAGTACACCGAGATGCCTTGGCGCATACACGCGAACCCCGAACTCCTGAGTGCGAAAGCGCTGTTCGATCCCAGCAAGCTCTCGTTCGCGGACCTTCGTTTCCAGATCGACTACATGACGCGGGAAGGACTCGACCCGACCCGCTATGAGGTGTCGTTCTGGAGCAAGGCGCTGCAACCGTTGGCCGTACTCGGCCTCGTGCTGGTGGCCTTGGCGTTCGTGACGGGACCGTTGCGCGAGGCGGGACTCGGCGCCCGGCTCGGCGCGGGCATTGCGGTGGGACTGGCGTTCAAGTACCTGGTGGACGTGTTCGGACCGATGAGTGTGGTGTTCTCCATCCCGTCCTGGCTCGCGATGATGGTCCCGGTCGCTGTCACCTGGATTGCCGGCGTCATGCTGGTGCGCCGCGTGGCTTCGTGAAGTTCGGCTAGTCGCGTACTCGGACGACGATACTGCCGGACAGCCGGTCAGACCAGGTCATGCGATCGCGGTCGAACCACATCCAGATGAATCCCAGGCCCAGGGTCGCGAAGCTCGCCATGCCGCCGATGAACCGGCCGAGCGCTTGTGTCGGCGTGAAAGGACCATCCGAGCGGATCCGAAGGTGCCACGCCAGCATGCCAATCGTCTGGCCGCGCCGACACCAGAAGAACGCCAGGAAACCGTACATCTCGAGGAACAGCAGCGTCTGGACCCAGGCACCCAACACCGCGTCGCCGACCAGTGTCACCAGCGCCACGATGGTGAACACCCAGATCGCTAGGATGATCAGGGCGTCGTAGAGGATGGCCAGGAGCCGGTAACGCAGCGGTGCGACCGTCTCGCCGGGTTGGGTGTCCTCGGACTTGGGCGGTTCCGGACGGAAGTGGGTGTGCTTCTTGTCGTTCATGGGTCAGCAGGGCAACCGTCCGAAGTCGTCGATCAGTTCGACTCGGCACTCGTCGTGGCGACTCCAGAGCACCAAGTTGGCTGCGTCCGGACGCGACCCCGGTGCTTGGCTAGGGGCTATCGCACCGTGGGCACCTTCGCCGATGAGACGGTCGGCCAGTCGCCACGTGGGCGGGGTGTGGCCTTGGTCAGACAGGTCTTCCCACGCGCATGCTAAGTCCTCTGCCGCTATCTTAAGTGTCGAAAGAACGTGGCCTCGTCTGAGGTCGGCCACCCTTGCGCAGTCGACGTCGTACGCGACCAGAGTCATCGGTTGAGGTTTGAACACGAAAGCCTGCTGTGCCTCGGACCACGCGGTCATTGGGTCAAGGGACATATAGAGCGTCGGCGTGCCCTCTCGATTGAACCGCCCACCGTGGCGAGCGGCGCCCTCGCCACTCAACGGATCGCCTGCCCAACGCGGATTGTGAGCCCGGTAGGTGCGTCCGATGAAGTGGGTCCATGGAGTCTCCGTCAAGCGTATCCACCCTCGGCGACGCGCCGGAGGTAGGCTCTAAGTGCATCGGCGCGTCCCGCCTTTAGAAGATCCTCCGCCGTAAGATCGCCGAACGACGGCAGCGGTTGTGACCGAAACCACGCCAAGGCCTGTACCGGTCCGCCGCACCAGTCCGAGACGCGGTTCAGGATTTCCACGGTTTCGCGAAGGCGCTTCTGGGTGCTGAGGCTTCGTATGCGGAGGCGCTTCGAGACCGCTTCACGACGTAGTCCCGTGATGTTCGAAAGCTCGGTCTGCGTGACGCGAAGTACGCGAGCCAGTGCTTTCGGCGCGATGTAGCCGTCGTCTGTGATCGTCTCTTGAACCAGATTGGTCGCTGGCACAGCGAAGACTCATGTTGAAGCCCTGAATTGGGCTGAATTATGAGACATCAGGTTGGATCAAGCAATTCTCGGCGTCAAGTTGCCGTGGGTCGAAACGCGACCACTTCGCGCTGGAATTGCTTCCCGAAGCAGTTACCATTCTCCGGCTGCACAGGGAGGCAATATGACCGAGAGAGTCGACCGCCACGGACTCAGGGTGGCGAGGGAACTGGACGATTTCATCAATGCTGAGGCCCTGCCCGGAACGGGCGTCGATGCCGATGCGTTCTGGTCCGGATTCAGCACCATCGTCGGCGATCTGGCCCCGAAGAACCGCGCCCTGCTCGCTAAGCGCGACGAACTCCAGGCGAAGATCGACGCCTGGCATGTCGAACGGCGCGGCCAGCGCCACGACCCGGCGTCGTACAAGGCGTTCCTCGCCGAGATCGGCTATCTGGTGCCGGAAGGGGACGACTTCGAGATTGCGACGGCGAACGTCGATGCCGAGATCGCCAATACCGCCGGGCCGCAGCTTGTCGTGCCGGTCATGAACGCCCGCTTCGCGCTGAATGCCGCCAATGCGCGCTGGGGCAGCCTCTACGACGCGTTCTACGGTACGGACATCATTCCCGAATCCCCGGGGCGGGAGAAAGGCACCGCCTACAACCCGGCGCGTGGCGAGTTGGTGATCGCACGGGCCGCCCGGGAACTCGATGCCGTGGTGCCCCTCGACGGCGCAAGCCACGCGGATGTCACGGCCTACGAGATTGTCGGCGACGGCGGTGGCTACGCCCTGCGGGCCAACACGAAGGCCGGCAGCGCGACCTTGGCGGATGCCGGGCAGTTCGTCGGCTTCGTCGGTGCAGGATCCGGCGAGCCCGCCGCCGTGCTCCTGCGCCACAACGGCTTGCACGTCGAGATCCAGATCGACCGGTCGCACGATGTCGGTGCCGCACATCCCGCGGGGGTCAAGGACGTGGTGCTCGAGTCCGCCATTACGACCATCCAGGACTGCGAAGACTCCGTGGCCGCCGTGGACGCCGAGGACAAGACCCTCGTCTACCGCAATTGGCTGGGCCTGATGACCGGCGGGCTCGAGGAGACGTTCGAGAAAGGCGGCGAGACCGTCCACCGCACGTTGGTGGGTGACCGGTCGTATACCGCCACGGACGGGAGCGAACTGACCCTGCCGGGGCGCAGCCTGCTCCTGGTACGCAATGTCGGCCACCTCATGACCAACGACGCCATTCTCGATGCCGACGGCAACGAGATCTTCGAAGGCATCCTCGACGCCGTCGTCACGAGTCTCTGCGCCGTTCATGACTTGAAGGACTTAAGCAAGGTACGCAACAGCCGCACCGGCAGCGTCTACATCGTCAAGCCCAAGATGCACGGCCCCGAGGAAACGGCGTTCACCTGCGAACTGTTCGACCGTGTCGAGGACCTCCTCGGGCTCGCCCGCAACACGGTGAAGGTCGGCGTCATGGACGAGGAACGCCGGACCAGTCTGAACCTCCGCGAGTGCATCCGCGCGGCCCGGGAGCGGATCGTCTTCATCAACACGGGATTCCTGGATCGCACCGGCGACGAGATCCACACCAGCATGAAAGCCGGCGCCATGGTGCGGAAGGAGCCGATGAAACAGGAGATATGGATCCTCGCCTACGAGGACGCCAACGTCGACGCGGGCCTCGCCACGGGCTTTCCGGGACGCGCGCAGATCGGCAAAGGCATGTGGCCCAAGCCCGACGAGATGCTGGAGATGCTCGAGACCAAGGCCAACCATCCCACGGCAGGTGCCGACTGCGCCTGGGTGCCGTCGCCCACGGCGGCGACGCTCCACGCGCTGCACTACCACCGCGTCGATGTCGCGGCGCGGCAGGACGAGTTGGCAACCCGCGCGAGGGCAAGCGTCGACGACATATTGACCATTCCGCTGCTCGCCGGCGAGAACCTCGCCTCGGCGGACATCCAGCGCGAACTCGACAACAACGCGCAGGGCATCCTGGGCTACGTCGTGCGGTGGATCGATCAGGGCATCGGCTGCTCGAAGGTTCCCGACATCAACGACGTGGGTCTGATGGAGGACCGCGCGACCTGCCGGATCTCCAGCCAGCACATCGCCAACTGGCTGCATCACGGCATCGTCGAAGAAGGCGTGGTCCGTGCCACCATGGAACGCATGGCCGCTGTCGTCGACCGCCAGAACGCGGACGATCCGGACTACCGGAACATGGCCCCCGATTTCGACTCGAGCATTGCCTTCCAGGCGGCGTGCGATCTCGTGTTCAAGGGGCGCGAGTTGCCGAACGGCTATACCGAGCCGGTGCTGCATGCACGCCGGCGGGAGGCCAAGGCCCGGTAATGGACATCGAAGTCCGGGACTACGACCACGAGCGCGACTTCGAGGCGGTGGATCGGATCTACCGCGAGGTGGGCTGGCTCGAGTCGGAGGACGATACAAAGGCCCATGAGGAACTCGCGCGCGCGGTCTACGAGGGGGTCGTGTTCTGCTTGGACGGGGAGGCCGAGTGTGCGGCGACGACCTCGCTCGGGGCCATCCGGCACCTCGAAACCGATCTCGATCTCGCCGTCGTCACCGGCGTCACGACCAGCCGCGTGGCCCGCAAGCTCGGGGCCGCCAAACGGGTCACCGCCGCCGCCATTGCCCAACGCGCGGAATCGGGCAGCGAGGTGGCCAGCCTCGGCATGTTCGAGCAAGGCTTTTATAACCGGCTAGGATTCGGTAGCGGGGCCTACTCGCGGATCGTCAAGTTCGATCCGGCGACACTGACGGTCGACCGGCGTTTCCGACCGCCGAAGCGTCTCACCAAGGACCACTGGCGCGATGTCCACCACGCCATGCACGAACGTCGGCGCGGCCACGGGGGTTGCGTATTGCACACGCCCGAGATCATCCGCGGCGAACTGGCGTTCACGCGCAATCCCATCGGGCTCGGCTACTACGACGGCGGCACGCTGTCGCACTTCATCTGGGGACGGACCGAAGGCGAACACGGACCCTACCTAATCTGGTGGTACGCGTACCGAACGCCGGAGCAACTGCTTGAACTCCTTGCATTGATCCGTTCGCTCGGCGACCAGGTGGCGGTCGTGGGTATGGAGGAGCCGGCGGACATCCAGTTCCAGGACATCCTCGAGACACCGTTCCGCAACCGGCGCTTGAGCGATGGCTCGAAATACGCGGGTTCCCACCGCACCCACGCATGGTGGCAGGCCCGGATGCTGGATGTTCCGAAGTGCCTCGCCAAGACCCACCTGGAGACCGACGACGTCGCGTTCAATCTGGAGCTCAGCGATCCCATCGCCGAACACGTGGAGGCGGGGTGCAACTGGCGGGGCGTGGCGGGCGACTATGTGGTCACCTTGGGCGAGCAGTCCTCTGCGCGCGGTGGTAGGGCAGCGTCGTTGCCGACCCTGCGCGCTTCGGTGGGTGCCTTCACCCGTGTTTGGCTGGGCGTAAGGAGCCCCTCCGTCCTGGCGCGTACCGATGACCTCAATGGGGAACCGAGCCTTCTCGCCGACCTCGATCGTGCCCTGCGGTTGCCGCAGCCCCATATCGGATGGGACTACTGACTGCGGAATCGACCGGCGATGGGCTTGAGTGGCGAGTGGGAGAACCAGAACGGTTCCGTGCTGAGAATCGGTCCGGTCGAGAACGGCGCGTTCCAGGGAACCTTCCTATCCACCAAAGGCCGCGCGGTCCGGAACCGCGGCTACCCGGTTCGCGGCACCGTCAACGGCGAATTGCTGGCCTTCGCCGTCGACTTTGCGGACGACGTCGACAATCTGCACTCGATCTCCAACTTCACGGGTCGTTTGCATGATGGCGTATTGCACACGGTTTGGGTACTCGCCCGGGAGTTCGAGGATGCGGAGCGCACCAAACCGACCCAGCCCTGGAACACGTTCATCGTCAATGCTGATCGGTTCGTGAAACGCGCCGGCTGAGGCCAGCGTGGTATGTTCCGGGACTTCGATGTAAGGAGGGAGGATCGGCCATGGCCGATGAAATGGGCGTCTTCGAGACGATGTACAACTGCCGGGCGATGCGCCGGCTGAAGCCCGACCCGGTCCCGGAAGAACTCCTTCTCAAACTCATCGACGCCGCCAACCAGGCACCCACCGGGTCCAATGCCCAGGGAGCGCGCTGGATCGTGGTACGCGACCCGGAACAGCGGGCCAAGCTCGCGGCGTTGAACAAAACCGCCGTCGAGTCCTACATCGCGCCGGGCGGCGGGCGCGCGGCTGCGCTGCCTCACCAAAGCGCCGGCAAGCGACAGCGCATGCTGGCGGCGGTGTTGTGGCAGGCGGAGCACATGCAGGACATCCCCGCGCTCGTGATCGCCTGCTACCAATTCGGTCAGCCGGTACGCCAGGGCCAGGCCATGGGCGGCGGATCGATCTGGCCCGCCGTACAGAACCTCCTGTTGGCGGCACGAGCCCTCGGTCTCGGCGCGGCACCGACCACCCTCGGGCTGGCGAACCGCGCGGCGGCCCGGGAGATCCTGGGGCTTCCGGACGACATGGAGGCGTTCTGCCTGGTCCCGGTGGGCTATCCGATGGGTAACTTCGGTCCCGTTACCCGGATGCCGGTTCGGGAAACCATGCGTTGGGATCGCTGGGATTAGCCAACTGCGCGGCACGGTTCCGTTCGTGCGCATCTGGGACGTTCATCCCGGCTTCTTGAACCGCGAGAGTCTGCTCGGCGAACATCGCGAGTTGCACGGCGTGGTCTCGATCATGCTGCAAGCGAAACGGGGCTACTCGAACCATCCCGAGACGAAGCGCTGGCGACAGCGGGGCTGGGCGCTTCGCCAGCGGCACCGCCTACTGGCGGCGGAGATGGCGTTTCGCGGCTACCGCGATCGAACGCCCGTGCGACTTCGATCATCGCCCGGCGAGTGGCCCGATACGTTCATCGACAACCCTGGTCGGCAGTTCGCGCTGTTGGCCGAGAAGTACCGAGGCAAACAACCCGGACGAATCGCCTTGCCCCGCACGTCTCATGAACTCTGGAGCCACCACAAGTACTCGGTGATGGCTCGCAGCCAGGTGGCCTACCGGGAACTCGGCAGGCGTGTCAGCGGCCTGCGGGGTCGGGACCGGTTCGACGAACTCGCCCTGGAATTGGTGTCCTGGCTTCGACGGCCGCCGAGGCCGGGAGATTTTAGAAACGTCATCGAGCACATGTGGGGCCACCTCCAGTCCGATCCCGGCCAGAGCGGTAACGACCTTGGTTTGACCGCGTTCGCCCGCATGCAGAACCGCGTGCGGTCGGAGGACGAGGCGTTCCTCATGGCCCAGACGGCGCTCACGGACTTGGCGGCGTGGCCATGAGACGCACCGTTGCGACATGCCTCGTCGGCACGGCGCTGCACGTGTGGCCGGTAGCGGGCCAGGAGCACGTGCGGGTCATTGCGGTGGCGGAGGTTGAGTCGGGAAGTGCGCTGCTGCCGGGGCCGACCGTGCGAGTCGCCATCGAGTCGGCGCTCGCAGAGATGCCCGCGTTCACGACGTTGAAGAGGAAGGAACTCGCCGCCGTCCTCGAAGCCTCGGATATCTCTCTCGCCGATATTGGCCGCGGCGATCAAGCATTCCGCGAGGCGAGCGGAGTCGACTATGTGCTCACCGGTCGGGCGAGGGCCAGCGTTGCCAGCAAGTTGTCTCCCTTGGGAACGCTCTTGCGGGTATTGCGTTCCGGTTCCGAATGTACGGCTGCCGTGCGGCTTGATGTCGGGATTGTCGCCATCGGGACAGGGGACACCGCGTTCAGCGCGAGAGTGACTCATCGCGAGCCCGTCGAGGTCGTTTATCCGCCCGGTGCGGATTACAGCGACCCGTGCCAGTACGCGAACCGCAGCCGAAAATGGCGCGCCTTGGAGGCAGCGCTTGACGGCGTGGCGCTGGAGGTCGCCCGCAAGCTGACACTGGCGTTGTTCCCGATGAGACTCCTCCGGGTGGCAGACACGGGGGTGACCCTCAACTACGGCGAGTCTTTCCTTTCGGTCGGGGACCAACTGAAGGTCGTTGCCCCGATCCAGAGCGGTGGCGAATCCGAGAGCGACACCCCCGTCGTTGGCTACCTTGCCGTCTCGGCCGTGGGTTCGCGCACCGCCGTCGCGGATGTCATCTACGCACGCCGCCCACTTACCGCAGGCGACGGTGCCGCCGTGCTGGCCAAGGACGAGGGCAAACGGCTGGAGAGACTGTTGGCTGCCATGGCGAGGACGGCCGCCAAGCAGGAGCGCGCCTGCGAGAACGCCCGCAAGCGGGTGCGCCGGTATTGCCCGCGCGACCCCGACTCGCGCCGTTGTAGGAGTGCCGAGGCCGCCGTCAAGGCCAACTGCGACAAGGGCCGGTGATGCGGATTCACCGGCGCGGGATACGCTCCGTCAGCTCCTGGTCGGTACCGATGACCGAACGCGGCCCGGCGGGTCCCAAGAAGCGATGGATCATCAACCGCTCCCACTCCTGTCGTTCGCGTTCGTTGAGCGCGTCGTAGGCCTCGCTCTCGACGAGGGCGCGGTAGTCCGGCGTCGTGTCCGAATAGGGCACGATGTACGCGGGCGTTAAGTCCGTGAGGATCGCGGCGCGTTTCGCATCGCTACGATTGATGCCGGCGCGGTGCCACGTCCGGGTGTCGAAGAGGATCATGCTTCCGGCCGGCGCCTCGATCACATCGGCGTCGGGCCCGTTGTAGGGTAGGCCGTTCTCGGCGCGGTAGCCCGGGCGGTAGGCTGCGGCGGCAACGCCCCAGTCCTCCGGCGGCCCCCGGTCGAGGGCATGGGAGCCGAGCTTGAAAGCCGTCGCACCGCGGTGCTTGGTGAACTCGGATACGCAGATGATCCGCTGCACGCCCATTACGGTGTCGCCGCTTGGCGTCGGCACTTTGCCGTCGGCGTTGATTCCCCAATGATAGGGATAGTCTGAGTGCCAGCCCTGCACGGTGCGTTGGCCGTCGTCAGGCGTCATCACGCCGATGCCGGGCGCGTGGGCTAAGCGGATGTCGTCGGTTTGCATGTATTGCCGCGCCAGCCACACCGAGATCGGCTCCACGGCCGTCTTGGCCAACGCGCTGCCTTGACTGATCTGGCGTCGGGAACGGTCGGGCGTCCGCTGCGAGTAGGCGTCGGTGCAGGCGATGCGTTGCAGGGAGTCGGTGATGTCCGGCGGCAGGATCGCCGCGAGGCATGTCCAACCGTGGGCTTTGAGGTGTGCCAGGTAGGCCGTCGGCAACTGCTCGGGCCCTCGCACAATGGAGAACTCGGCGGCAGTGGAACCGGGATGGCCGTTCGCATCCAACGGCGTTCCACCGCGCGTTAGCGTGAAACGGCCTTCGTCCGCTGCCGCGCACTCCATTGCCACCGACGACCCTTCGTGTTCGAGGCGCGTGCCCCGCAGACGCCACATCAGGTCGTCCGAGATGGTTTCCGTGACATGGATTGCACCGTCCTCGTCGGCACCGAGAAAGCGGCCATCGGGTGCGACGACCATGAAGTAGTGGGCGGCCGGTTGCGCAAAGCGAACGGCACGCTCGTCGAATGTATCCCCGCCCTTCATCGCAGCAAGATCATACCCAAGTCGGCGTAGACTCCGAGGGACGTGGCTCGGCTAGCCATTGATCCGACGGCGAGGGGATTGACCCATGATCACAGGAATGCCGCGCATTGCCATCGCGACACACGACTTCGACGCGTGCGTCGACAGGCTCCGGACCGAGTTCGGCATGCCCGTAGTCGACATGTCACCCGGCAGCGTCGAGAGCCTCGGTGCCAGGCTCGCAATGTGTGTGCCGGAGGGCGGCAGCAACATCGAACTGATGTCGCCCGCCAATCCCAAAGCGCCCTTGTCGCAGAGTCTGTGGCGCTTCCTAGAGCGGCGCGGCGAGGGTCTATTTGCGCTGATGCTGGAAGCCCCCGACCCCGACGAGGAAGCAAAGGTTTTCGCCGACCGCGGTTTGAACGTGCTTCCCCTCATGGCCGGTGCCAGCGGTCGAGACGTGCATCCTAATTCGACGCACGGCGTTCTGATCCGCGTCTACCCGGTGAACTCGTTCTCCGGGGTGACGGCACCGAGCACGAGCGGTCTTTCCGGGATCATGCGAGTGGCCGTCGCGGTCCGCGACCTGGGCCACGCACGCAGGGTCTACCAAGCCGGATTCGGGCTTGCATGCGATCCAGAGCGCGAAGACGCCGTGCGCGGCGTTCGCGCGTTCATCTGCAGACCCCCGACTGGTGGCGTCATCGAATTCGTGACCCCGATTGACGCGGCTCGTTCCTTTGCCTGCGAGGTTGCGAGCTTTCTCGATGACCGCGAGGGGCTCTACGCGCTTGTATTGCACGCAACCGAGGATCGGGATCCCACGACTGTGTGCGGCGCTCGCATCTTCTTCGAGCGGACTTCCTAGCCGTCAACGTTATGCCGGGTTCGCCGGGAGAGCCATCCCCTCTGCATTGCGCCTCGCCGAGGCGTGACATAATGCCGGGCAATCCCCGCAACGGAATGGCTACATGCGACGACGCTTCTTTGCCCTGACGATCATGGCGCTCTGCGGGACGATGATGGCCCAGGCCGACGTGTTGACCGTTTCCCGGTCGGAATACTTGGAAAAGCTGCACGGCTTCTGGCTGGGCCAATGCATCGCCAATTGGACGGGCATCCTCACGGAAATGGACAAGATCGGTGGCGAAGGCGACCGGGGCGTTTTCTACACGCGCGAGGATTGGGGAACGACGGTTGAATCGAAGCGTTGGAGTGGCAGGACCTGGGAAAAGACAATTGACTGGGTTCGCCAGGGGCCCGATGAAATCTGGGGCGCCGATGACGATACGGACATCGAGTATATGTACCAGTACCTGCTCACGAACAACGCCGCGACCCGGTTGACTCCCGAGCAGATCCGAGACGGATGGACTACGCACATATACGACGAGAAGAAGGCTCCAAAGGGCGAGAACTTCCTGTGGGTTTCCAACCAGCGTGCGCACGATTTGATGCTCGCCGGCATGGTCCCGCCGGCAACGAGCGATCCGGCCAACAACCAGCACTACGAGATGATCGACGCGCAGCTGACGACGGAGATCTTCGGCCTGTATGCCCCGGGTCGACCGGACATCGCGCTTGAGATCGCGCACCTGCCGATCCGGACGACCGCCAGCGCCGAGGCGGCTCTGGCGTCGGAGTTCTACGTGATCATGCACGCGCTTGCCGCCGCCGCAGACCCGGCCGCCCCGAGAAAGGCGCAGGTCCACGCGTTGGCCGCGCACGCGAGATCCCATCTACCCGATGAATCGACCACAGCGAAGATGTACGACTTCGTCAAAGGCCGCTATGAAGCGGGCGTGCCTTGGGAGGAGGCTCGGGACGATGTCTACAGGCGCTACCAGGTGGAACAGAAAGACGGCTACGACAAGGCGCCGCGCAATCCCATCGCGTCGGGGATCAATTTCGCCGCCAGCATGGTCAGCCTATTCTTCGGCGAGGGCGACTATCAGGAAACCGTCAAGATCGCCGTGCTTGCCGGATGGGATTCCGACAACCCGGCGGCAACCTGGGGCGGCTTGCTGGGATTCATGATTGGCAAGCAGGGCGTCGAAGCGGCGTTCGGCCAGGAGTTTTCGGATCGCTACCACATTCATCGAACCCGGACGGGATTCCCGGTGCCGGATGGCATCGACAACTTCCCGGACATGGCTGCTGCAGGCGCGGAAATCGTCGATCGCGTCGTTGTGGACGAGATCAAGGGCGAGGTCAAAGGCGATCAGTGGCTGATACCGTTGGTCCCGTAGGGGCGACCCTTGTGGTCGCCCGCTCTCGACCCTTGTGGTCGCCCGCTCTCGACCCTTGCGGTCGCCCGCAAAGGGCACCTTTGGGTTAACTGTCTAGGAGGGATCAAGTGAGAAGGACGCCTGCACGAGGCTACGCCAAGAAATCCGCCTTGGTCGCGCTAGCGACATCCCTGCTTGCCGTCGTCGGCTGTAGTCCGGAGGAGGGTGACGAGGGACGTACCGACGAGGCGAAACCCAAGGTTGCGCTCATCATGAAATCGCTAGCCAACGAATTCTTCGTGACCATGGCGGCAGCCGCCGAAGATCATCAAGAGCAACACCAAGCCGAATACGAACTCATCGTAAACGGCATCAAGAACGAGAGCGACTTGGCGCAGCAGGTCGCGCTGGTGGATCAGATGATCGGCGTGGGCGTCGATGCGATCGTGATCGCTCCCGCGGACTCGAAGGCCTTGGTCCCGGCGCTTGCACGCGCTCAGAAGGGCGGGATTCACGTCGTGAATATCGACAACCGGCTCGATTCCGATGTGCTGGCCGAGTACGACCTGGTGATTCCGTTCATCGGTCCAGACAACCGCAAGGGCGCCAGGGAGGCCGCCGCGTTCGCCCTGGGGCAACTCCCCGAAGGCGCGAACGTTGTCATCCTCGAAGGTGTCACCACCGCGCAGAACGCAATCGAGCGGCGCATGGGGTTTGAAGACGCGGTCACGGCCAGTGGGGCCAACCTCGTTACGAAGCAAAGCGCGGCATGGGACCAGACCAAGGCGGCCGAGGTGACCGCGGCGATTCTCGTTCGTCACCCGGAGACGCAGTTGATTCTCGCGGCCAACGACAACATGGCCTTGGGCGCCGCATCCGCGGTGTCCTTTGCCGACTTGGACCACGACGTCGCGATCGTCGGCTTCGACAATATCTCGGCGGTTCACCCACTGCTGAAGGACGGTCGGATCCTGGCCACTGTCGAGCAGTACGGCGACCAGTTTGCCGTCAACGGCATCGAGTTGGCTCTCGACATGATTGAGGGTACGTCGGAACTCGTGGACCGCGAGACCCCGCTTGTTGTCATTTCGCGCCCTGACCTCGAGGATCAGAACGAACAGTCGACTACGCAGTGATGGACCGTTGTCCTTCCCAACCTTGAGGATTGTCGCCAAGGGAATCTGCAAGTCGTTTGCCGCTCCCGTGCTGCGGGATGTCGACTTGGAGATTCCTCCGGGCTGCATCCACGGATTGGTTGGCGAGAACGGGGCTGGAAAAACGACGTTCGCGAAGATCATTGTCGGTCTCGAAGATGCGGACGCCGGATCGCTGCTTCTCGACGGCCAGCCCTACCGGCCCGCCAACACGGCCGACTCGCTTGGCGCGGGCGTTGCCATTTGTGCGCAGGAACTGAGTCTCGTCGACGATTTGTCCATCGCCGAGAACATCCTGCTGCACATATCGACTTCGTCCTGGGCACGGGTCAGGCGTAAATCCGCACACGAGAAGACCTCGACGCTGCTCGACCTAGTCGGGCTCGAGAGTGCGAATCCCCGCTCCCGCGTCGGTAAGTTGAGCCTTGCCGAGAAACAGCTTGTCGAGATCGCGAAGACGCTGGCAACCGATGCGAAGGTCCTGGTGCTGGACGAACCGACCTCCGCCTTGACCGCCCCGCAAGCGGAAAGACTCCATGGCATCCTGCGTGACAAGGCCAGCGACGGCGTTAGCGTGATCTACATCTCCCACCGCTTGGGAGATGTCTTGAGCGTCTGCGACCGCGTGTCGGTGCTGCGCGACGGCAAGGTCAGACTAACCGAGGAGTGCGGCGCACTGTCCGAGAAGGCCCTGATCCGGGAGATGGCTGGCGCGGATGCGGACTTCGACGCGCTGCCGCGACCGACCGAGAGTTCCGCGCCGCCACACCTTTCCGTCCGGGGCCTGCGAACGTCGAGGCTCCCGCACCCCATCAGCTTCAACTGCCAACGCGGCGAAATACTGGGAATCGCCGGGCTCGCCGGATCGGGTCGAACGGAACTCTTAGGCGCGGTCTTCGGACTGGACAAGCGGCTTTCCGGGTCCGTCAAGATCCACGAGGACGGCCGGATTACTGAAGTGCGAAATCCCCGCCAAGCCATCAAGTGCGGGATCGGCCTGGTCGCCGAAGACCGCTCCAAGGACGGCGTTTTCCGGGATCAAACGCTTGCGTTCAATGTGACCATCGCGGGACTCGGGGGGATCTCGGATCGAACCGGAAGATTGATTCGTTCGAAGGAAGCTAGCACGGTGGGGAAGTTGATCGACGCGCTGCGGGTCCGGAGCAACGGCGTCCATCAGAAAATGCGCGAACTCAGCGGCGGGAACCAGCAGAAGTCGATGTTGGCCCGATGGCTGCACTGCGGGTCGGGACTGTTGCTGCTCGATGAGCCCACCCGGGGTGTCGACGTAGCTGCCAAACTCGCGATCCACGAGGAGCTTGTCCGACTGCGCGATACAGGGATCACGATCATCGCCGTGTCCAGCGAATTGGAGGAGTTGCAGAGTCTTTGCGACAGAATCCTCGTCCTGTCGAATCGGAAACTCGTCGCCGAGTTGCTCCGGAGCAATTGGAGCCAGCAGGAAATCCTCGCGGCGGCTTTCAGCGAATATGCTCGCGAAGACGAGCCCGCGTCCGTCGCCGTGCCCTGAATGACCCTCGAACGGAGGCATCTCGCGACCGAAACGGGCAACCGGGCATTCCGAATTCTCGAAGAAAATCTTATCTTCGTCTCGTTGTTGGCGATCGTGGCTTTCTTTGGCGTGATCTCCGAGAGCTTTCTCTCGCTGACGACGCTCTCGACGCTATTCAACCAATTGCCGGCGCTCACCGTCGTATCGATCGGCATGACGCTCGTTCTGATCAGTGGCGGAATCGACCTATCGGTCGGGTCCGTCGTTGCGTTAAGCGCTGGCGTAATTGGAGTGGGAATCTCACTTTTTGGACTGCCGCTTCCGTTGGCCGCCTGTCTCGGCATTCTGGCGGGCGCATTGGCTGGCCTCGCGAACGGCGGCCTTGGCGCCTACCTGCGCCTGCCGATTTTTATCGTCACGTTGGGGATGCTGGAGGTGGCGAGGGGCCTTGCGTATCTCGTCACCGATTCCCAGACGGTCTACATCGGCGCAAAGATCCAGGCCTTTGCGATCCCTTGGGGAGGGAGTGGCGTTTCGGCGTCAATCCTGGTGGCGTTGACGCTGGTCGTGGCATTCGAGTTCCTGCTGCGATCGACGATCTTCGGACGCCAGATCGTCGCCGTCGGCAGCAACGAAAGCGCGGCCGAAACGTCCGGGATCGATCCGAGACGAATCCGATGCACGGTGTTGGTCATCTCGGGCCTGCTCGCGGGACTCGGCGGTCTGATGAACGCCGCCTACCTGGGGTCCGCGGACCCGAACGCGGGCATCGGCCTGGAGCTTTCCGCAATCGCGGCGGCAGTGATCGGCGGCACCAGCCTCATGGGCGGACGAGGGTCGGTCATCGGCGCCTTCGTCGGCGTGCTGATCGTGTCAGTACTCCAGATCGGCCTCGCGCAGATCGGAATCACGGAACCGACGAAGCGCGTCATCACGGGTGCCGTGATCATCCTAGCGGTCATCCTTGACCGCTGGCGTGCCCCGTAGGGGACGGGCTTGTCCCGTCCCGAAGCGCCCAGGGCGCGATACGAGTCGCCCCTAGCGAGTTACCAAGCGATCTCTGCCGGGAAGTACCGACCGATGAGCTCCTCGTAGAAGGGACGCAACGCCGCGACGTCCGGCGGCGCGTCGTGCTTGGTGTAGAGATCGTAGCGGTTGAATCGCCGGACCCACTCCAGCCGGTCCTCGTCGTCTGGCCCCAACAGCTCGCGGTAGGCATCCGTGGAATGACCCGGGTAGAAGCTGTGGTAGCGGATCATCGCGAGCGCCGGTTCCGGCAGGTAGTCGCGCGCGACGAGGTACATGTATTCGTCGTGACCCCAGGACAGGGTGACATTGTCGAGGCCGCAGCCGAGTTCGTAGATTCCGAGCGGCGTGTTGTAGCGGGAATCCCGAGCGTCGGGGTTCTCGGCGAAGTACTCGGGATAGACGATGGCGTCGCGGAACGCACAGCCCACGACGAACGTGTCGCCGGTCACGGCCCACTGCGGCTCGCCGAACACGCACAGAATCTTGCCCAGGTCGTGCACGAGTCCGGCGAGGACGAACCAGTCCGGGTGACCGTCTCGACGGATGCCCTCGGCGGTCTGCAGACAGTGTTCGATCTGGGAGAGGCCAGTATCCGGGTCGCTCTCGTCGACCAGGCTGTCGAGCGTCTCGCACGCTTCCCAGATTCCCATCCGGGTGGTGTTCAAGGCTCCGTAGTGCGCTCGTTTCGCGCGGGCGAATTCAAGTGTCTGGCGCTCGTGGTTCTGCCGGTAGAACCGGCGTACTTGCACGTCCGCGTTGACATAGTCCCGATACATGTCGGCCACCGTCTCTGGACTGCCGGTGGCCATCGACGTTACGCGGTTGCGCCATGCGAATCCAGAAGATCGCATAGGGCGTCGCTCCGCTCGGTTCCGGGACGGCAGAACGCCCGCGGCGTGTTGGCGTACTGGTCCGTTGCGTTCACCTTCGCGCCCCGTTCGATCAGGCACTCAGCGGCCTCCAACGCCCGGTAGCGGGCGGCTTCGTGCAACGCCGTACCCCAGCCACCCTCTTTCGCGTCGATGTCAGCGCCCGCATCGAGCAGGAACTTCATCGCTTGTACGTTGTTGAACTTGGCGGCCGTGTGGAGACCTTGACGGAGTGTCTCGGGCCGGTTCGCGAGCCGGTCGATCTCCTCGATGCGGTCGCAGGCGACCGCGCTCTGAATCGTCCACGGCACGCCATGTTTCACCAGCACGTCCACCGCGGCAAGCAAGGGTCTTAGGTCCGGCTTGCCCTGGAGGTTGCCCGTTGCGTGGTGGAACAGTTCATTCCGAACCAGATCGCGGTCGACCAACGCCGGGTGCTTGGCGATCAGCGCATCGAGCGCCTCGCCGTCATCGCAGAGCAGCGCGTGCAGAAACTCCGCGCGGGGCCTAAGGATGTCGTCTCGCCTCCCCATGGGCAGTTGGTGGATCTCGTCCAGTTCGACGAGCAGCTTGAGGGCTCCGGCATGCTTGTTCGCCCGCGCCCGATGCATCGCATTGCCGCCCGGATGCGCATGGTGCAAGTCCGTGTCGAGGGTGCCGAGCAACTCGATGATCGACAAACGCCCGTGGTGCGCAGCCCCGATCAGCGCCAGGCAGCGTGCCGCCTTGTCCGCGCCCGCGTCCACGAGCAACTTGGCGCATCGCAGATCCCCGACGAAGGCGGTCCAGCCGAGCGGATTGCCGATTCCGCCCGAGTCGCTGGCGATGCTCGGGTTCGCGCCGGCCGCGAGCAGCATCTCCACGCCCGCGTAGTTGCCCCAGCGCACCGCCGCCGTCAACGGGATGTTCCACTTGAACGCCTTGGGCGGGTTGACGTCCGCGCCGTATTCCAAGAGGAGCGGCACCAGGTGTTCGTGGCGATGCGACACGCCCGTCACCAACGGCGAGTCCTGCATCCACCGGTGCTGCGCCTCGTTCGGGTCCGCGCCGGCCTTGAGCAAGCTCTCGACGATTGCCACGTCGCCCGATGCCGCCGCCAGGATAACCGGCGTCACGGCCTCGGACTTGTGGCAGTCCGGGTCGGCCGCGAGCATCCGATCGACCGCCTCCCGATCCCGCGAGGCGATAGCGAAGAAGATGTCCGGCTCGGCGCCACCCCCGAGCAGCGCCTCGACGACATCCTTGGCGCCCGCCTGCGACGCTTCCATGAGCGCCGTCACGCCCCGGGAGTCCTGCCCGTTGGGGTCGGCGCCGAATTGCAGCAGGAGCCGCGTCATCTTCACATCCTGCGCGGCCTGGACGATCGGCAAGGCGCCGTCGTCGGTCTCGTTGATCCCTTGTGCGTCCTCCTTGAGCAGATCCCGCGTCAGCTTCAGGAAGCCGAGCGCAACGGTTTCGTACAAGGTGTAGTCGGCACCGGCCTTCAGCAGCATCCTGAAGATGGCCTTGCCCTTGTGGTTCGCCGCCGTCCGGACGGGCTTCGCCATCGTCCAATAGGCGCGATTGGGGTCTGCGCCGTTCTCTAGCAGCAGGGCGGCCATGCGTTGATTGCCGATCCAGGACGACGCGTCGATGGGCGGCGTGAAGCAGGAGTCGCCGCACCCGCCCATGGCGTTGATGTCGATGCCGTTGTCGATGAGCAGTTGGGCGACCGTGAGGTGGCCCTTCGTCATCCGCGCTCCGTTGGTCGCCCGGGGATCCGCGCGATGCAGCACCGTGTCGCCGCAGGTGATGTCGCTGGCGACCCGGGCGTGGACCAGCGACGGGTTCGCCTCGATGAGCGGCTTGAGCCTCTCGGCGTCCCCGGCATCGACGGCGTCGACCATCGCGGCGACATCCGGCGGCACCGCGTCCGGCGTGTTCAGGAATCCGTCGGTCGCGGGATGGCTCCGAACGAACTCGCGCAGGGCTCGCCACGAGCCGAATCCGTATTCCTTCGCGATCGTCCGCTGGGCATCCGCGAGCGTGATCGCTGCATCGAAAACCTCGCGGTCCGACTTGCCGGCGAGTTCCGGCAGCGCCTTCCGCAGTCGCACCGCTGCGACCGGATGGCGTTGCGAGTGGTCTTCCACGAGGAACTGTGCGCGGTTGCGGATCTGCGTGAAGTCGTCGTGCTCCATCGTCTCGCACAGGTGCAGGAGGTCCTGCCAGTCGGATGCGCCGTATTCCAGGGCCAACGCGTGCTGGACCTGGGCCCGCGAGACGCGGCTTAAGCGGATCTCAAGCGCAGAACGCCCGGAGTACTCGTCCAGGTTCCGGATCAGCTCGACGATTTCTTCGGACCAGGCGGCCTGGCTCTCGGCGATCCGTTTCGCCTCGTCGCGGACGGCTTGGGGACTGGGGGCGGTGTAGAAGGGGCATGGCATCTCGCTAGTCTTGTCGTTTCGTGCGTAGCAGTGTCAGTCGAACCAGAGCCGATGCATCCAGCCGTTCGTGTCGGGGTAGTCGGGTAGGCCGTCATCGAACTGCTCGCCCATTGCGTTGAGCGCCGACCGCATCGCGCCGACGGCATCGCGGTACTCCTCGCACCATCTTTGTTCGATTTCCGTGACTAGGTGCGGATAGGCATCGCGCATCCGCCGGCTCTTCGGCGTCAGGTAGACGCGGCGGCCCTTGTCGCGCGCGCGGCCGGGCTCGACGACGACGTCGAGATGCCGTTCGTGCAGGGTCTTGCCGTTGCCGGAGACCCCGCCGAGCGCTTGCGCGCGCTCCAACGTGACGCCTTCGTCGCCGACGAGCCGCAGAAAGTTCGACACCACCGACAAGTGCCCCAGGCGCTCGCGCTCGTAGTCGATGGCGAATGCCGCGAGAACCTGTGACAACAACGCCGGCATTGGCAAGTCCGCGGCTGTGCTGCCTGGTTCCCGGATGACGACTGGCCAGTCCTGGCCGTGGGCGGGAATCCGGGGTGGCCCAGGATCTTCAAGCACGTAGTCACCGCCCGTGACGCTGGGGTCGCCCGCCCCGTAGCCGGTGACGTAATGCGGCAGCTCGACCGGGAGCCGGTCGACGAGGGACGACATTGCCTCGCGGAGCCGAACGATGCCGTCGTTGCCGAAACGCTGCCGCCAATCCTCCTGCACGGTGTCCACCAGACGGGCAGCGGCATTCCGCGCCGCCCTGCCATCCGGCGTTAGGTACACGATCCTCGCCTTACCGCGCCTACCGGGGACCGACTTCGCCTCGACCGAGACCCGACCGCGCCTTTCGAGCCGGCTGACCGCGACCTCTGCCACGCGCTTCGAGATCACTGCCCGACGACCGAGTTCGCGTTGATCCGTTCCGTCGGCATCGATGGTGCGCAAGGCGTTGGCCCAAACGGCGAGCTGCGGGATTGAGCGGTCTTCGCCGCGCGCTGAATCGTAGTGATGCGCGAACGCGCCCAATGCTCGGCCGAGCAACGTCGGCAACGGGGGCTCCGACAGCGCGGCATTCGGACGGTGCCCAACCTGCAGTTCCGAGGCGTAGTAGAGGGAGTTTTGGAACTGCACGAACTGCGTGGCGGAACATCGAATCCGCGTGGTGTTGGCGTCCGTCGCGACCGACGCACCGACCCGGCCTGCGATGAAGTCGACGGCCAACGCAGCCGCGCGCCCGAGATCGCCCCTCCTGAAGACGCAGGTCACGATGAACCCGTCGGCCTGCACCTGTGCCCGGCTGCGTTGTGCGACGATCCCCGGGTAGGCGGAGAACACCCCGTCAATCCGGCCCCTCGCCCGCTCGACGTCGTCGGTTGTCGCCCCGTCCCTCAAGAGGCGGCGACTCGCCTGAATCCTGCGTGCAACAGATGTCGTAGTGGCCATGGGGGTACCTCGTTGGCGCCCGCGTCGAACCTTGTCTCGACGGTCCGCGGTGCTTCGCGACGCATGTCGCTCGCCGCGAAGCCTACACGATACGGCGTGTGTGCCCGTTAGCCGTTCCGCGCGATTCCGTCCTCGTACGCCAGTAGTGCCAGACGCTGAGGTGGCATCGGGGCGCGAAATGCGCGACAGTAGCAGAAGCGAGTTTTCGAAATCGCAATGCGAAGCAACGCGAGAGTCGTCGCGACAGCGCTGTATCTGACCCTCTCGTGCACGTCGTCGGTAGAGGCTGGCCGCGCCGTATTCACCGGTGCCAACGACGCCGAGCCGATCAATGCCGGTTTCCGCCGCGACAGCCTCGTGCTCTACGACACCGGCTTCCAGATCGTCAACGGCGACAACCCCTACCGGGACTTCTCGGACCACAGCATCGGGCCGACCGGCTACAGCGATACGTGGCCCGATTTCTTCCCGGAACTCGACGGCGACATCCACCCCGAACTCGTCGAGGCGATCGGGGCCAACGACTTCACCTTGGCGCTGACGCTCGATCCCGAGAGCACGCGGCTTCGGTCTCACACGAACCGCTCGGGGCAGCGTTTCGGCGTCTACCTGCAGTTCGACCGCGGCCAGGTGCATGGCGGCGCTTATCTCATCATGGGGTTCGACGGCATTATCGGTGCGCCGGAGCCCGGGAACCGTCCTTTCGCCCTCGTCGGACAGGGGTATTGGTCCTATTACGTCGATTTGCGGGACGTCACGGGCACCGCGGAGACGATCACCCTGGCGCGGCGCGGCGATGTCTTTCAGTTGTACACGGCGTCGGGGGGTAGCAGTTTCATCGCCGCTGCGGGTCAGCGCGCCGACGCCACCGTGCACCCCGACGTCAACGGGACGCTGGCGATGAAGCCGAACGTCATCAAGGACATCGGGCCGAACCGCACGCTGACCGCCATGGCCCTTTGGACGGAGTCCGCCGATGGCACGCCATTCGACGCTGGCGCCGGTCGGCTGCGATCGCTTGTGATCGAGTCGGAAGCACTACCGCGCGACATCAACCCTGAGAGCCACGTCGCCCCCTTGGCTGCCATTAACACCGGCGGGAAGCGCGAGCCCATTCGACGGCTCTCAGGCACGGTCGTAGACGTGGACACGCGCGAGCCCGTCGACTACGCCCACGTCGCGCTGCAGCGTGACGGCGTCACCTACGTGGTGATTGCCGGCGCCGACGGCAGCTACGAGGCAGACGTGCATCCGGGCGGATACCGTGTCGATGTCACGGCGAAGGGGTACGAGCAGCAGGCGGCCGAGATCGCGGTCGACGAAGACGTCGTCCAGAACTTCGTCATTGCGGACCTTGGTAGCGCCCACCGCGTGGGACCGGGCAGACAACACGAAACGATCCAGGCCGCGCTCACAGCCGCCAACGATGGCGACACCATCCGCCTCGATCCCGGCGTCTACACCCATCCGCTCACGCTGATTTCCAACATCGAGATCCGGGGTGCCGGCCGCGACCGCACCAAGGTGGCTGGTGAGGCGTACCGTGATCTCGCCATCACGCCGTTTCTGGCGGAGTACTACCCGCCCTACGGTGCGGACGGCGTGGCCCTCAAGGCGGCGCTGGCCAACGTCGCGCTCGCCGAGTTCACCCTAGACGGCGGCGAAGAGCACGAGACGTTCGCGGCGGACACGATCTCCGAGCGCCTGGCCCTCCTGATGGCGATCGACCGTGTCGATCTGGCGACCGTCCAGACGATGCTCAAGGACAACCCCGAGCTCGCCAAGGTTCGCTACTACACCGAAGACTCGCCGAGCACCGGCGCCACCTTTCTTACGCGCAACATGGATCCCTGGGTGCGGTGGACGCCCGAACTCCGTACCGACAACGTCGCTATCGCGCGGCTACTGGTCGAAAACGGCGCCGACATCGAGGGCTTCGGCGGCTATGCATGGTCGTCGGGTGGCAGACCCCTGCACATCGCGGCCAACCACGACAACGTGGGCGTCGCCCGGCTGCTGCTGGAAGCGGGCGCGGACCCCAACGCGCTGGCCAGGGACCGCACGCCACTCGAATGGAGCACGGGGCAAGGTGTTCGCGTGGCCGCCACGGCGACCGTGCTGATGGACCGTGGCGCCAAGTACAACCCGCTGCACCTCGCGCATTTCAAATTGCTTGACCGACTCGAGGAGGAGCTGGGGGATCGGATCGACGCGTTGTACCCCTGGCGCGACGTCGAGCCCACGAGCCTGTTGCACATGGCCGTCCGGAACGACTTTCCGGACGTGGTCGCGTGGCTGCTCGAACGCGGCGCCAATCCTGACCTCGTGGATGCCAACGGCGTCACGCCCAAGCAGGTGGCGATCACGGCGGAGCGGTCGGACGCGACACGCGAGCTTCTGGGTCTCAAACCCGGTCAGAGACCTCCGTAGTCCCGCGCCCCCGGGGAGCGATTGGGTCGCTCCAACGCCGGATCACCGAACACCGCGATCCCGGGTCGACGGTCACGCCTCGGATGTGTGAGCATTCGTGATCGGTCGGGAGTACACAAATGACGAATACCGCATCCTGGGTCCGCGCAGCGGCCTGCGGGGATCTGGCCGATGGCGAGGCGTTGGCCGTTGCCGCGCCGGATGGCCGAACGATCGCCCTGTTTTTCACCGATGGTGCCTATCACGCCACCGACAACCAGTGCCCGCACATGGGGTTCCCGCTGGTACGGGGGCTGGTCAAGAACGGCATCGTCACCTGCGACTGGCACGGCCGCAGCTTCGATCTCAGCGGCGGCGGCTGTTTCCACTCCCAGTGCGATGACGTCCGGGTGTTCGAGACGGACGTCCGGGACGACGCCGTGTGGATCCGAGTCGAGGCGGAACCGGACGACCGGCGCGAAGCCCGGCTTCGGCTGCTGTGGGAAGGTCTGCTCGGCGACGACCGGTGGACGATGTCGAAGGCGATCGCCCAACTCCTTCACGGCGGGGTGCCCGAGGCCGACATCGTCGAGCTCATCATGCGTCACGTGGGCCGGCACATTGCGAGCTCCCACGACCTCGACGCCGGCGACGACGTATCGCGCCTCATCAACGGACTCAAGGTCGGCCAGCGCTACGAGGGCGAGGATCGCCTGATCGCGCTGGCCATCGCGGCGCGTTCCGCAGCGGGTCCAGCCGCCGAGCGCAACGAGAACGTGCCGATGCCCCCGCCCTACGACTGGGAACGTACGGCGCGCTGGGTGAGGAACTTCGCCCGCGACCGTATGGGGAACCGGATCGAGCGATGCCTCTACACCGCTTGGACCGAGGGTGACGGCGACAAGATCCTGCCGCTGTTGCTGGAGTGCGCTGTCGAACCGCACTTCCTCGACTTCGGCGACAGCCTGATCTCGCTGGCCTACCTGGCCGAACTCCAAGATCTCTTTGGCTGGGACCAGTCGGGCGAACTGATTTTCAATCTCGGTGCCAAGCTGATCGGGCAACCGCGCCAGGAGCCCGAGCGCTTCCGCCGCGACGCCGTGGCGCGGATGCGGGAGCTGCTACCCGGCATCGAAGGCGCCGCCCCGGACGACGGGGCATTCGACGAGGGCGTCCTGGCGTCGGCGGTTACGAGCGTGGACATCCACCGTTCGTTTGATGCCTTGGCAAGTGCGACCACGGGCGCATCCATGGAACGCCTGATCACGACCTTCGTGCTGCTCGCGGCGGACCGGATGGCGCGAACGCCGGTCGCCGTCGACGCGGGCTGGCCGAACCTGACCCGGGAACTGAACCTCGCGTCGTCGCTGCGCGCGCTCAACAGGCACGGCGGCGCGGCTGTCGCGGCACGGGGGCTGTTCCATGCCGCTTGGCACGTCTTCGCAGACCGCTGGATCAACATCGACCACCGCCCCTTGGGCGAACCGTTGCAACCCCAGCCGCCGCCGGCGGCAAACGAAGACGCGGCGGCCGCTGCGGTCCTCGACGCGATGCACACACTCGATGTCGAAGCTGCGGGCGCCCGGGTTGCGGGCTACGTCCAGGCTGGCTTTTCCGGGGACCGACTACTGCACGACGTGGGCCGCACCATCCTGCAGGACGACACGGGCCACGAGATCCTGCCGACCCTGCGCACGGTGTTCGACGAATGGGGCAATGTGACCGGCACAGACCCGAAACTCGGTGCCGGGCACCCGGCGAGGGCGCAGTTGCTTGTTGGTCTGGCGCGCTATGCGACGGACGTGCGGTCCAACTCCGACGGCCGCTCCGCGGCCGTGACTGCGATGCGCTTCGCCCAGGGCCGGACCACCGTCGAGATGTTCGAGTAGGGGAGGGTAGGAAGATGAGTACGCAAGACGGTTTCGTGCGGGTCGCCAACGTGGCCGAGGTTCCGCCCGGCAAGGCCGTCGCGGTGCGGGTCGAGGATCGCAGCGTGGCCCTCTTCAACCACGAAGGGAGCATCTACGCCACCGACAACCAATGCCCGCACATGGGCTACCCGCTGATCCGCGGGCGGGCCAGGAACGGCGTGCTGCAATGCGACTGGCACGGCTGGAGCTACGCGATGGCTGGCGGCGGCTGTTTCACCGGCGGCTGCGACGATCTCGACACGTTTCCCGTGGAGGTTCGCGGCGCTGACATTCACGTCAAGGTCGCGGGCGTCGCGTCGAGGCGCACCGGCGCTCACTACCTGTTGCTGAAGGAAGGGCTGCTGTCTCGGGACAACTGGGTGCTTTCCAAGGCCGTCGCCATTATGCTCGCCCAGGGCGTCTCGGAAGACGAGACCCTCCGACTGCTCGTAACCCACCTCGGCAAGCACATCGCCACGGAGCACGATGCCAATGGCAGTTGGCGTCTGGCCCGGGTCGCCAACGGCATCCGCGTCGCCCGGCGCCTGCCGCCGGACGACCGCCTGATTCCGCTGATGATGGCGGCCAAGGGCGCATCCGGCCGCGCCGGCGACCGCCCGGACCGGCAACCCCTGCCGCCCCCGATAAGCTGGGAAAAGCTCGCCGACTGGGTGCGCATGTTCTCCCGGGACCGCGACGGGGAGGGCATCGAGAAGTGCCTGGTGACGGCCCGTGCCCTAGGCGGCTGCGACGACCGCATTCTGCCGTTGGCCTTCGAGTGCGTGCTCGCGCCGCACTTCATCGGCTTCGGCTTCAACATCCTGCATCTCGTGCGGCTCGCCGAGGTGCTCGACGAATTCGGTTGGGAGGTCGCCGAGCAGCTTGTCTGCAACCTCGTCGCCAAGATCCTCGGCCGCCATCGCGGTACCCCGGACGGCGTCCGGCGGGAAGCCATCGAGGCTTTCGCTGGCGTGCAGTCCGACGTCGACAACCTGACCGAGCCCAACGGTTCGGCCGAGTTCGACGAAGACGCGTTCGGGGAAGCGCTGCTCTCGGGCGAACTCGGTACGGTGTTCGGTGCCGTCACCGCTGCGCTGCAATCGGGCGTCCACGTCAGCCGCATCGCCGACACCATGGTCATGCTCGCCGCGGACCGCATGGCGCGCACGCCGGTCAGCTTCAATCCGGGCTGGTGGGATCTCGGCGCGGAGATGCAGACGGGGTCGGTGATTCGGGGCGTGCATCGCTATGCAGGCTACGCGTCGGCGGCAAAGGCCGTCTACCACGCCGCGTGGCAGTTCTACGGCGACCGATGGCTGAATATCCCGAACCGTCCCCTATCGCTTGCGAAGTTGGACGAACGCGCCGGGTCGGGATCTGCGGATGCAGAGGTCGAACGCGTGGCCATCGTCGACGCCATCGAGTCGATCCGCGTCAACGATGTCGGCCCGTTGGTCGCGAAGCACTTGGCGGCCGGCCACCCGGGGAGCGAACTGCTGAACGAAATCGCGCTTGCGCTGCTAAAGCACGACACCGGCTGGGACATCCTCGACACCCTGCGCGTGGTCTACGACGAGACCGAGACGTGCCGCGAGCACCCGGCCTCGCACCAGCTTGTGGTCGGTCTCGCCCGTTTCACGACCGGGGCAAGACGCAGCAACAACAGCGAGTCGGCGACGCGCACGGCGAGGCGGTTCGCGCGGCGTCAGACGGCGGTCGACCTCTACTAGGGGCAGCCCTAACCGGCCCGAAACGTGTTCCACGAGCGCGCCCGGGCGCTCTGGTCTGCGGACCGCGACTTCTCACGATTCCCGGACTTGCCGGTAGCCAACCCGCTCCCCGTGCGGTGACGGCGGTCGGGCTCGCTGCGAAAGGGGGCCGTTGGCAATCCTGCGTCGTCCGTCAGAGCGTCCCGTTAGATGGTCGGGGGCCCCGTCCACACGATGGGATTCAAGATAGTGGCCGCCGGGGCACCCGGCGGAAGGTCTCCCAACCAGGCCCGCAGGTCGCCCCGGGCCTCCGGACGCACAGGGTCGGTAATCCGTGCTCCGTCCGCGAAGTAGATCACCGTCATCACTTCGCGGCGGACGCGCGACTGGTTCGGCGGCGCGCGATGCAGCGCCCAGCCGGCGTGGAAACTCGCGTCACCGGCACGCGCCGTGCGCACCTCCGAGATGTCGAGGCCCTTGTCCGTGACGAAGCGTTCGTAGAAGGCCTCGGAGTCGTCCGAGATGCCCTTGTTGGTGATGTAGCCGAGCCGGTGGGCACGGGAGGCGAACTGCATCATGCCCATATTCTCTTCGATGTCCACGAGGGGCATCCACAATGTGATGGTGTGCTCGGTATCCAAAGGCCAGTAGTACTGGTCCTGATGCCACGGCGTGATGCCGCCGCCGGCCTCCTTGAACAGGGCCTGGTCGTGGTAGAGGCGGACCCTTTCGACGCCGAGCAGGCGCGCGGCCACCTCGGCGAAGCATGGCGCCTGTACGAAGCGACGGACTGTCTCGTCGAGGGTCCAAAGGTTGAAGATCTGCAGGAACGCTTTGCCGTAGGTGTCGCGGTCCTCCAACGGTCGCATTTCCCGGCTGTGGCGGTCGGCGGTGGCGACGATCGCCTCGCGGTACGGGGTGATGGAATCCCTAGGTAGCAGTTGCGGGAGAAAGACATGGCCGTCCCGGCGATAGCGCTGCACCTGTTTGGACGACAACCGATAGGTTCGGGAAAGGCAATCGCCACTCCGGATGGTCATGGCGTCGCGTGGAAGACCTCGATGGGTGGCCGCGCAAGCATAGAATCTCTGCGCTCTTGGCAAGCCGCGATGTTACATCGCTCGGCGCGGTCATGGTGTTGACGGCCGCGCGACAACCGCCGTAAATGGGGGGAGTCGAGGAGACCCAAGGAGCGACGTCCGTGGCGACCCCATCTGCCGGACTCGTCTCGGACGAGGACAGACAACTCTACGCCGACGAGGGCTACATGGTTCTCAAAGGCGTCGTTCCCGAGGATATGCTGCGGATGTTGCGCGAGGAGTGTTCCTATTTCCTCGGCTACATGGACGCGCGCATCGATGCGGGTCTCGTCGCCAGCGAAGCGCTGACCTTTCGCGGCAAGCGCTACTTCGTCAACAACCGCTACCGCTTCAGCGAGCGTCTCTGGCGTTACGTCTACGGCGATCTCATGGCCGACGTATGCGGTGCCACGCTTGGCGACGATGCCTATCTCTTCAACGAACAGTGGGTTGTCAAGGGTGCGGAACAGGGTATGAGATTCTCCTGGCACCAAGACTCCGGCTACGTCAAGTTCATGGATCCCGAGACGGTGCACGAGCCGTATTTGACGTGCTGGTGCGCCTTGGACGACGTGGACGAGACCAACGGCACGGTCTACCTGCTGCCGCATTCCCGCGCAGGTACCAAGGGCAGGATCATCACCCACACGAGGAACGCCGTCTCCCACGATCTAGTCGGCTACACCGGCGACGATCCGGGCGTTGCCCTCGATGTGCCCGCAGGCAGCATCGTCGCGTTTTCGAGCTACAACCTGCATCGCAGTGGCGCGAATACCACGAGGGACATGCGTCGCGTCTACCTGACGCAATACGTGTCGGCACCGGTGTTCCATTCCCAGACCGGCGAACGCTTCAACCTCGCCGTGGAGTTCTTGAAGGGTGGGCGGAACGTCTACGACCACGCGATGGATACGCCGGAGCGATGGGGAGGAACCGCGCCGCCCGCATTGGTTGCATGAACCCGTAGGGACGACCCTATCGCGCCCGTCAGGGCGCGCGGTCGCCCGCGCCTGATGTACGGGCGTCCTTGGCAACGGGACGGGACAAGCCCTTCCCCTACGAGCCGTGTTCCTCGCACGTCCTCAATCGCCCGGCATTGGGGCCACGAGGAAGCCGCGCGAGCCGAGGAGGAGGCGGCGCGGGCCCAAGCGGCAGAGCGGTGGCTCGCCGAATTGGAGGCGCAGCTGGCCGAACGAGATCGCTGACGCGCGGCAAGGGGCTTTCCGGCTTAACGGCGTTCCGGCGGTGCTCGGAGTCGCCCATGCGTTTTCCCAGCGCGGGTCAGCGCGCCGGGTGATCGACAACCACCTCCTGGTTGGCGGCTAATGCGTGGAGGACGGTTTGCTCGCCATCGGGCCAATCGACGGTCAACATCTCGACCTCGGCGGTCGACCCCAGTCCAAATAGCTGGACGGTGGGATTGTGGGACGCGAAATTGCTTCCCAAGGTGACCTCGCGCAGGTGATCTTCTCCGGCAAAGGTGGCGACCACCCTTGCGCCAACACCTTGCGTATTCGGTGCCGCCCCACGGAGCCGAACGCGGAGGTAGTTGTGCGTGGCTTCGTTCACCCACAGCGTCGCGGCGTTGTCGTCGTGCATGTGCAGCAGCAGGATGTCGGTGTCGCCGTCGTTGTCGAAGTCGGCGCAGACAATGCCACGGCCTTGCTCGGCGTCGTTGAGCCCGAGTTCCGCCGCCCTGTCCACGAAGATCCCGGCGCCGCTGGAAACGAAAGCCCTCGATGAGTCCCGGTTGAATCCGCCGTATTCCTCGAATTCGTGCCAGCCGTTGGTGTGGTAGATGTCCAGGTCGCCGTCGTTCTCGAAGTCCAGGAAACAGCTACCCCAACCCCAGCCGCCGTCGGCGACGCCGGACTCGTCGGTCACATCGACAAACGTCCCGTCGTCGTTCCGGTAGAGGCGATTGCCGATCCGCGATATGTTCGTCGGCACGTCGTCGCCGATGGCGCGAATGCTGCTCACGAACCAGTCGAGATCGCCGTCGCCGTCGTAGTCGCCGACCGCCGAACCCATGCCGTTGCCGTCGATGATCACGGCGTAGTCGGTGACGTTGCTGAACGTGCCGTCGGTGTTGTTCATGAACACCTGGGTGGCGTTGAAGTCCGCGACCATGAGGATGTCGGGGTACACGTCGTCGTTGATGCGCGCGAAGGTCGGCGTGAACGTGTTGTCGAAGTTCAACTGCGTTACCAGCGGATCCTGGTTGACGACAACCGAGGGGACGAGGCCGGTTGCCACGCTGACGCTTTCGAACCGGATCCCGTCGCCGTCGCTGTCGTTGCGCCACAGGTGTTCGGTGTCCCCCGGCCAGCCGAGCAAGTCCCTCGGGGTGCCCCAATGCCCGAACAGCAGGTCGAGGTCGCCGTCGAGATCGTAGTCGCCGAACGCCGGCGACAGCGTGTAGGCGGAATGCATGAGGTCGAGTCCGGACCCCTCGGACACGTCGGTGAAGGTTCCGTCGCCGTTGTTGGCGAAGACCAT
This sequence comes from Gammaproteobacteria bacterium, assembly GCA_009846005.1. Taxonomy (GTDB): domain Bacteria; phylum Pseudomonadota; class Gammaproteobacteria; order Pseudomonadales; family Azotimanducaceae; genus VXYL01. Next base: position 59,981 of record VXYL01000088.1, read on the forward strand.
CGTGGGGTCGCTTTCCAGCCCCGGGAGGAGGAGATCGAGATCCCCGTCGCCGTCGAGATCGGCGAGTGCGGGTGAACCATGGCGGTAGTTCTCGGTGGCGGATTTCGTCAGCGCTACACCGGCCTCGGTGGCGACATCCTCGAATACGAGGTTGCCTAGGTTGCGATAGAGGAGATTAGTCAGGCCATCGCCGCGCACGATGGCGAGGTCGATGTCGCCGTCGTTGTCATAGTCGCCTGCCGCCGCGCCGCTCGGCAGGATGTACGGCACCTCGTGGTTCCGCATCGGCTCCTCGTAGCCGACGGTGAAGTCGATTCCCGAGGCATCCGTCCCATCCACGAACAAGGTCGTGTCGTCAGGTGGCGGCGGCGGGGGAGGCGGCGTTGGCGGCTCGACCGGTGGCGGGGTCGAACCCCCACCGGACCCGCCGCCGCAGGCTGTTAGTAGGACCGTAAACCCAACGAATGCGAATGCCTGTAGGGGCGACCCTATCGCCGGGACGGGACAAGCCCGTCCCCTACGGTTCGCAGGCCCGTAGGGGCGACCCTTGTGGTCGCCCGCTGGACCCTTGTGGTCGCCCGGATTCGCACTGAGGCGGCGTGGGCACAACGTGCATGCGGGACGGGACAAGCCCGTCCCCTACAGTTGGTAGAAGACCTTCACCCCGTAGGTCGTGCGGTAGTAGTTGTTGAACTCCGTGCGGTCGGGAATGTTGAAGGTGTACTTGCGGCGCACCTCGTCCCCGACGTTTCTCCCGAACACGCCGACCCGCAGGTCCTCGTTGACGTCGTAGGAGACCTGGAAGCTGGTCAAGAGGGTCTCGTCGACGTGCAGGAAATTGCCGAACACGTTCGGCTCGACGTATTCGCTGCGGAAGTCCCAGCCGACCCGCGCCTCGATGTTGCCGCCAACCCACCACAATGCGAGGTTCCAGACCCTCTCCGACAGGCCGGTCAGGGCGACACCCTGTCCTGCCGGCGCGACGGGCAGCACGTCGGAATCCGTGTATGCGTAGTTGAAGCTCGTTCCGACCGAGTCCAGCGCGGCGTTGACGAAGCCGAAGGTCGTATTGACGGCGAACTCGTACCCGCGGATATAGCCGCCGTCGCCGTTGGCGTTCGTCTGGAACGTGACATTGACAGGATTGTTGCCCACGTCGATGACGGGCTTCACCACGAAGTCCGTGCCGATGAAGCTGTCGAGGTCCAGGTTGTAGGCGGCGATGACGAATGAGGTCGCCTCAGCCGGGTACCACTCGTAGGACACCGAGAGCTGGTTGGCAACGGTGGGCTGCAGCATGGGATTGCCGGCGTTGCCGTTGGCCCCGAACCCGCTGATGAAGATCGCTTCCGACGAACGCATGTCGTCGAGGGGCGCACGGTTCATGACGCGACTTAGGCCGAGGCGCAGTTTGCGGGTCTCCGAGATCTCGAACGCCACGTTGAGGCTGGGCAGGACCTGCGTGTAGTCGTGGCCGGGCGTGATCCGCATCGCGGCCACGGCTTCGCGTTGGGGGGTCGTCCAGCCAGGCGCGACGAGATCGGTGCTGACGTAGCGCAGACCGAGGTTGGCGTGCAGCGGCATGTCGGCCCATGTGGAGTCGAAGTCCAATTGAACGTAGGCGGCGAGGCTGTCCTCCTCGATGGCCCCGGATTCCAGCAACTGGGTGTTCCGGGCAAGCGGCTGCGGCAAGGCGGCATCGCTTTGGGGGATTCTCTGCGAGAAACGACTCTCCAGCCGTCCGACGTCCCAGGCCAGGAACGACGGCCCGTTATCGGTAGCGATGGTGCCTCGGACGAACGTGTTGTCGAGCACATCGGTGGGGTCGTCCGGCACGTAGGCAGAGGTGAACCGGTTCTCGATGCGCTCGTAGTTCTTCTCGCGGGTAAGGAAGCGCACGCCGAACGAAAGCGTCGTCAGGCCCGTGTCGTTCAGATCCCGGCTCGCCGCCGCGCGGAGTGCCGTTTGCTGGTCGTCGTTGCCGAAATCGTTCAGCTCGTACTGGCGCGGCACCCAGATGGCGGGATCGAGCAGGTTTTCTGCTACGGACAGGGTCGGCGTGTCGCCCAGCGCGGAGTAGGTCAACGTGAACACGGGGCCGCCGAACCCGCCCGACGGTGCGCCGTGCACGGTGGCCCAGACGCCGTCGAAGAAATGCTCCGCCGCCGAGTAGCTCACGTCGCCTTCGAGCGTCCAGGCGCCGCTGTAGACCTTCAGGTTCACCCCGGTGCTGAGGATGTCTTGGTCAATGACGGTGAGCTGGTTGTACGACGAACTGCCGCCGCTGCCGAACCCGCTGGCGTTGGTTCCGGGCACGGTGATGGTCGCTTGGCCGTACTCGTCGTAGGGGACGCCGTCGGCGGTGGTGGCTTCTTCGCGGACGGTGACCACCGGGTTGACGAGGCCCCATGATCGACCGGTCAGACCGATGAAGTTGACGCCGTAGTTCTCGAAGTCCTGACCGCGGTTGGACATCAGAAGGTCGGCGTATGCCTCGACATTGTCCGTCTTCCATTGCAACGCGCCGAACAGACTGCCGCGGTCCTCCACCCCGCCTGCGGCTGCGATGTTGAAACCGGCGGGCACGACGGCCTCGCCGAAGACGCCATCGCCGTCCACGTCGGCGGGTGCACCGAATCCCCCGGCAAACGGCTGCCAGTCGAACGGTGTCACATCGCCGTGCCGGCCGAGCAGTTCGCTGGCGTAGGCCGCCGCCACGGCGACGCCCAACTCGTCGGACAGCTGTTCGATGAAGGTGATGCTTCCCTGGCCGCCGAAGTCGTCGCCGCCGATCACGTCGTCGGCCAGCGCGTAGCTCGCCATCTCGGCGTTGATCGTGATGGAACGCTCGTTGAAGTCGAGGGGCCGGATGGTGTTCATGTTGATCACGCCCGACAGTCCGCCCTCCGGCAGACTTGCCCTCGGCGTCTTGTGGACCTGCACCGAGGACATGACGCCCGGCGGGCAGAGCCCGTATTCGACGTTGCGGGTTGTTGCGACGGTGACCTGCTCGCGACCGTTCAACAGGCCGATGGCCAAATCCGTGGTGCCTCGCACCGAGAGTTGGCTGATGGTGCCGTCATCCGTCCGGGCACCGGCGATTCCGGGTAAGGTCGCAATCGCGTCGGCGATCGAGACCGCCGGGAGGACGCCTATGTCCTCGATACCAATGGCTTCGATCTGGGTATCCGCAAGCTGTTTCTGGGTGATGGCGCTTGCGAGACTGCGCTGGAACTTGGCGGTGACCACGACCACCTCGATGTCGTCGTCCTCGGTCGGATCGTCCTGGGCGGTCGCTGGCATGCCGATGCACGCCAATGTGCCGAGCATGAGGATTCGAACACGGGCCGCACCGGCCCCCTTGCGAAATGCCATGGCGTTCTCCGATCCGGAATTCCCCTTAAGCGCACCATTATAGGGCGGCTGGGCAGGCGATTAGCCGGATTGCATACGTATTCATTCGCCTTTGCGTGCACGGCGAAGCGTAAGGAACACGACGGGTTCGTCCCGTTCCGCAGGCCCTTCTCGGGCTAGCTTGCCACCTCTTTCGGCTGTTTAGGAAGTGTCGGCGATCAGCACCGAATGCCCCGCCAGCACCAGCGACTCGCCTTCGATTCTGCCCTGTCGGGCTGCGGGGTTGTCGATCACGGCGAGTCGCGACCCATCTAGGCCCAATGCCTGTAGCGGGATGGAACATTCGGTCCCGTCGAGATTGAAGCTCATGAAAAGGGACTGCTCAGCAGTTGAACGGACGAAGCTCAGCACGTTGTGCTTAAGCGGCAGAAACTCTAGGTCGCCGTACAGCAGGGCCGGTTGGTACTTGCGGAAGTGCAGGAAGGCGCGGACGCATTCGTAGACGGAATCGGGATTCCCCCGCTGGCGGTCGACCGACAGGTCGAAATGGCGAGCATCGACCGGCAGCCACGGCGTGGCGCTGGTGAACCCGGCGTTCGGCGCCTCGGCATGCCAGGGCATTGGCGTGCGGCACCCGTCCCGGCCCTTGTAGGCGGGCCAGAAATTGATCCCGTAGGGATCCTTGAGCGCCTCGAAGGGCACGTCGGCCTCCGGCAGCCCGAGTTCGTCTCCTTGGTAGAGGCAAACCGCGCCACGCAGACTTAGGAGCAGGATGGCAAAGAGCTTCGCGGCGTCGGGGTCGGGACGGTCGCCGGTCCAGCGACTGGCGACGCGTTGCACGTCGTGATTGCCGATGGCGAGACAGCACCAGCCGTCGCGAACCTCGCTGGCGATGGCGTCCATGGTCCGCTTGATGTGGTTCGCGGAGTTGTCCGGGCCCATGAGGTCGAAGCTGTAGGCCATGTGCAGCCGGTGATCGCCCTGGGTGTATTCGCCGATCACATTGAGCGAGCGTTCCGAGCCGACCTCGCCCAGGGCGACTGCTTCATACCGATCCAGCAGGCTGCGGATGTCCTCCAAATAGCGGAGATTGTCGCGGTGCGTGTGGTCGAAGACATGCTCCTGCATCGCATAGGGCGTCTGCGCTTGTCCGCTGCCCAGGAACTCGTTCTCGACGGCGGGTTTCGCCGGGTTGTCGCGCAGTTCGGGGTCGTGCATGCAGAAATTGACGGCATCCAGGCGAATTCCGTCGACGCCGCGTTCGAGCCAGAACTCGAGGTTGTCCAATCCGGCGCGGCGCACGTCGGGATTGCGGCAATTGAGGTCCGGCTGACTGGCCAGGAAATTGTGCAGGTAGTACTGGCGGCGGCGCGGCTCCCACTCCCAGGCGCTGCCCCCGAACACGGCCAGCCAGTTGTTGGGCGGACCGCCGTCGGATCGGGCGTCGGCCCAGACGTACCAGTCCGCCTTGTCGTTTTGGCGACCGTCGCGGCTTTCGAGAAACCAGGGGTGCTGATCGGACGTGTGGCTCATCACCTGGTCGATGATGACCTTCAGACCGCGCCCGTGGGCTTCCTCGAGGAGGACGTCGAAGTCGTCGAGGGACCCGAACAGCGGATCGACCGCCCGGTAGTCGCTGACGTCGTAGCCGAAGTCCTTCATTGGCGACTTGAAGAACGGCGAGATCCAGATGGCGTCGACGCCCAGCGAATGGATGTAGTCCATCTTCCGGGCAATTCCCGGCAGGTCGCCGGTGCCGTTGCCCGTGCTGTCGAAGAAGCTGCGTGGGTAGACCTGGTAGATGACGACGTGGCGCCACCACGCTCCTTCGTTACCGCGAAGGCCTTCGCCTGGGCGAACACCTTCGCTGCCGTGCACGGTCTTGTCCGTCTCCTCGATGGCGTTGCGGTTCATCCCCTCCGCGCTTCCTCGCGTTAACCGTTTGAGTCTATGGGCAATGGCCTAAAGGGCAATAGCGCTGCAATCGTATTCATGAGGATGCTGAGGGCGCACCTAAAACGCCGGAACGGCGCGGCGGATGTCCCCGGATGCCGAAGCGACGGGATTACGGGTCGTCGGCAGGAGCCCCGACGGCAAAGGTGTCGCCGACGCAGATCGTGGCGGTGCCTTCAACGCCCATGTAGGCACCGAACAGCACACCACCGGCGTAGCCGTTCTCGCGATGGCGGTAGGAACGCAGGGTCCGCAGGGGTTCGGCGGAGCGCTGGCCGGTCTCCTGGTCGTTACAGGTCACCGCGCAGCGTTCGCAGTGCGTAGCCCGGACGAGTCGCACCTCGCCGTGGCGCATGTCCGAGACCGAGTCTTCGCCGAAGGCGTCCAAGCCGTCGATGACGATGTTGGGTCGGAACCGGGTCATGGGTACCGGCGTTTCGAGGCGGGCATTCAGGTCGGCCAGCGAAGCCGTGTTGGTCATGAGGATGGGAGCCACGTCGACGAAACGCGACTGGTCGATACCGTCGACCACGGCGAACTCGGCGAGCGGGACCGAGCGGCGAAAGGCGGCCTTTAAGGCCGCTACGCGGAGTTCCGCTCCCACGGCCTCGGAGATCCACGCCGCAACCGCGTCGCCCTGATCGACGACGGGCACGCTGTTGCCGTAGTAGGAGACCGTGGTCCCCGCGCCATCCGCGGCTACCGAGTGGACGAAGGGTGCGCCGCCGACGGTGTGGAACGCGATCGTCGTCGGGTCGATCCGTCGCGTGGCGACCGTCGCCAGTTTCGGCAAGCGCACCTGGTTGACGAACCTGCCCTGGGCAAGAACCATGAGTTGGCGGTCGCCTTCGATTCCCGTGGGAGAGATCCTGGCCGACTCGACGGCCGTGCCGCGACAGCTCTTCACCGGGTACGTGTAGAGTGCGGCGACGGTGCAGTGGTGGGGAAGAAGGGGCAAGTTGGGTTCCTCGATCTCAAACGGCGGATGGTTGCACACCGACGAGGGAGTCGCGACATCGCGTTTTCGCCGCCGGTCGAAGCTTCGCATCGTGGGCGTCCCGGCGCAGGGGCAAGAGCGTTGCAATCGTATTCATGGCGCGTGACTTTGGAACTTCGCGAGGGGCTGTGCCATTCTGACCATTGATGGGAAAGGCCTTACTTGCCGCAGCGGCTTTCGTGCTCGCCGCCTGTTCGGAGGGTTCTCGCCGGGAGGACACCGCCGGCGCCGGCACGGACACGGCGGGAGGATCTCGGCCAGCGTCCCCCGAGGCCGAAATCTGCGCCTCGGACGATGGGCTGCTGCTGCACGTACCTTCGCCGGACTGGCGCGATCAAGTCGTCTACATGGCATTCGTGGATCGTTTTCAGGACGGTGATCCTACGAACAACGATCACGGTTTCGGCGAATACGACCCGAGATTGCCGACGCATTTCAGCGGTGGCGACCTCAAGGGCATCGTCGATCGACTCGACTACCTCCAGGAATTAGGCGTTACTGCGGTATGGGTCTCGCCCGTGTTCGCCAACCAGTGGTGGAGCACGCCGTACCAGGCGACGGGATGGCACGGCTACTGGCCGACCCATTTTCAGGAGATCGATCCCCACTTCGGCACGGTCGAGGACTACAAGCGGCTGTCCCACGAACTGCATTGCCGGGGCATGTACCTGGTCAAGGACGTCATCGCCAACCACGTGGGCAACTTCTTCATCTACGACGGCGAATACGACCCCGAGGACACGGCGAAGAACTTCCGCCTCCTGGAGCCGGACTCCCACCAACCCGGGCCGACCCAGTACCCCTTCAACCTGATCGACCGGCTGAACCCCGAGCACGCCGCCGCCGACATTTACCACTGGACGCCCGGGATACAGGACTTCGCCGACCCGCACCAGGAGCACTACTACTCGCTTGGGCACGTCGGCGACTTGAACACCGAGAACCCCCGGGTGATTGCGGCGTTCAAGGACATCTACAAGAACTGGATCGAAGAATTCGGCGTCGACGCCTTCCGGATGGACACGACCAGCCTGGTGCCGTTTTCGTTCTGGAACCGCTTCCTGCGCGACAACGACGGGATCTACGCCTACGCGCGCCAACTGGGCAAGGAGCACTTCCTGACCGTTGGCGAGGCGACCGCGGTCTCCGAGCCCTACGAGGACGCCGGCGAGCGGCGGGTCGCGGGCTACCTGGAGCAAGACGGACAGCTTGGCCCGAACTCCATGCTCGGCTATCCGCTCTACCATGGCATTCGCCGGGGCCTCGCCGAGGGCATGGAGGCGGCGGCTCTCGCGTACCGCCTCTCGGCCTTCGTGGAAACCTACCGGGATCCGTTCGTGATACCCAACTTCGTGGACAACCACGACACGGCGAGGTTCCTGTCCACCGCTCCGCCGGCCGCGCTCAGGCAGGCGTTGGCCGTGGTGTTCACGATTCCGGGCATCCCGATCATCTACCAGGGCACCGAACAAGGGCTCGTGGAGGCGCGCCAGGCGATGTTCGCGGGCGGATACCGCAATGCCGAGGGCTCGTTCGACGAGCATTCGGCGTATTTCCGCTACCTCAAGCGATTGATATCCTTGCGCCACGACCTTGCAGTGCTGAGGCGAGGCAGCCTCAAGGTCATGGCGTCCGAGTCCAGCGGCCCGGGACTGCTCGCCTACCGCCGCGAACTCGGGGACGACACCGCAATCGTGCTGATCAACACCGCCGACCACGGCATCCTGGTGCACCGCCTAGATGCAGGGCTGGTGCCCCATACGCGGCTACGGCCGTTGCTCGCCGAACGCTGGGATGGCGATGCCGTCGCCGATTCCGACGGCCGTTTGAGTGTCCGGCTGCCGGCGCGTGGGATCGCGGTGCTTGAGCCCACCGATCAAGTGGCGGGCGAGACGAAAACGCCAACCGTACTGGGCATTGCCGTCGATGCCGAGGCCATCGAGGGGGCCGTTTTCGACGCGGACTTCGAGCTGTCGGGCCGGGTCGCCGAGGGCGGAGCGCCCCTTCGCCTCATCGTGAACGGCAATGTCGATCGCGGAGTCGACTTCGTCGCCGACGCCGAGGGCCGCTGGCGGATCGACGTGCCGGTCCGCGACCTGGGCGAGGAGAACAACCACCTCGAGGTCTACTCGGCACAAGCGAACGAACTCTCGCCGCGGATCGCCTACACGACCCGGGTGACGGACTCCGAGCTATCGGCCGCCATCGAGGATGCACCGGACGATGCCCACGGCCCCGCGGGGCGCTATCTGATTCCACAGCAGCCCGAGAGCGGTCAGCAACGCGAGATCTTGTCCGCGCAAGCGCGGGCGGCGGGCCGGAACCTGGAATTGACACTCACCATGGCCGAGATCACCACGCCGTGGCTGCCGCCTTTCGGCTTCGACAATGTCATGGTGACCACGTTCTTCGACTTGGCCGGCCAGGATGGTTCGACAGTCCTGCCGCTACTCGATGCCACGGTCCCGGACTCGATGGCCTGGGACTTGGCCCATGTCGCGCGGGGGTGGAGCAGCTACACCTACCGCGCGGCGGGCAGCAGTGCCCAGCGCCAGGGGGAGAAGCTCGGCGTATCGCCCGAGGTCACGGCGGACAAGGAAGCCCGCACCATCACGTTCTTCTACCGCGGCGCACTTCTGGGCGTCGAGGACTGGGCTGATACCCGGATCTACGTCACCACTTGGTCGTCCTCGGCCGAGGGGGACTACGTCGACATAAGACCCGAGCCCAGCCAATGGTTCTTCGGCGGCGGCGAACCGGGCGAACCGAAGATCCTGGACGATGCCCTGCTCGTGCTCGATGACGCGTAGTGGCGCAGGGATCCGGGCCGGTAACATCCGCCGGCCTGGCCTCAGGCCGTAGGACGGGCTTGTCCCGTTCCGCGCCCCGTGTCGGAACCAACGCAACGGAGAACGGAACAGCAAGTGAAACCGACCGTCCGAAACTGCCTAGGCGTCGTGGCGCTGATCGCCGGTACCGCATTCGCGGAGCGACCGCCCAACATCGTCCTGCTAATCGGCGACGATCACGGCTACCCCTATTACGGCTTCATGGGCGACGACAACGTCGTCACGCCATCGATGGACGCACTCGCCGCAGGCGGGATGACGTTTTCCCACGGCCATGTCACCGCGTCGTACTGCCGGCCCTCGTTGCGCACGCTGATCACCGGGCTGCATCCGGTCCAGTACGTTCACCGCAAGGCGGAAATACTCGACCGCCGCCGCCGCGACAATCCCGGCTACGCCGCCTTCGACGACGCGGCGAAGCGGCGCTGGGACACCATCGAGACGGCCGCCGCGATGCGCGAATTCGACACCCTCCCGAAACTCTTGGGCGACGCCGGCTACGTGAGCTGGCAGGGGGGTAAGTGGTGGGAGAACACCTACGAGAACGGCCACTTCACCGAAGGCATGAGCACCGGCTGGGACATGTCAACCTACGGCGGCGACGGTTTCTTCGAGGAGTTGATGGGGGGCAAGGGCATGGACCTGGTCCGCAAGACCATGGACCCGGTGTTCGACTTCATCGACCGGCACCAAGGGGTGCCGTTTCTCGTCTGGTTCGCCCCGTCCCTGCCGCACGTGCCCTTCGACGCGCCCTATACCTACCGCAAGTACTACCAGGACAAGGACATTGCCGAATCCGCCAAGCTCTACTACGCCAACCTGACCTGGTGGGACGACGGCGTCGGCCGCCTGCTCGACCACATCGAGAGCCGCGGGCTCATGGAGGACACGCTGTTCGTCTTCGTGAGCGACAACGGCTGGGAGCAGGACGCCCACGTCGAATACAAGCAGCGCGAGGACTCCACGATCTACAACGACAGCCTGCTCGGCAACGGCGGCCCGTTGGGCAAGAACGGCATGTACGACCAGTCGTTCCGCTCGCCGATCATCTTCTACTGGCAAGGAAGGATTCACCGCTCGTTCAACACGTCGAGCCTGGTCTCCACCATGGACATCGTGCCCACCGTCCTCGACTTCGCGGGCGTCGAGATTCCGTCGGGGCTGCCGGGCTACTCGCTGCAGCCGCTTATCGACGGCGGCGAACTGCCGGAACGATCCCACCTGGTGGGTTACACCGACAACCGACGCTCCCCGACCACGCCCATGGGACAGCGCGCCGAGGGTTACTACGTCCGCACCCACCGCTGGCACTACCTGTGGTACGCGGACACCGGCGAGGAGATCCTCTACGACGTCACGGTCGACCGCCGTGCCGAACACAATCTGGTGGACCGGAACCCCGAACTGGTGGCCGATTTCCGTGGGCGGATCGAACACTGGAAGCGGGAAATGGGCATGGCGAATCCGATCACCATCCACGAGTAACGGTTCCGCAAAACCGATGGTGGCCAGCGTTCCGTTCAACGCGAAGGACGGCGCAGAATACAGTGATCGGCTCGTGCAGAAGTGTACGAAGTAATTGTTTTTATTGACTTTATTGGCATTGTCCTGCTGTAATCGCAATCGTTCGAACGCCGGTCGTCTTGGACCGAGTTGTATGGGCCTTGTGGCGCCACGTTTGCGGAGGAGGGCATGGCCGAGGTAGTCGAAGGTGGAGACCGGGGCCGCCGGGCGACGGTTCGCGGGGCACGGAGGACAGGCGGGGCTTTGGCCGATCCGCGCCGCGAACTGTCGAACGCGCGGGTCGATGTGCAATCCGGGCACGACGAGGGTGCCGCCCACGGCTTTCCGGGCTGCCGTCCGATCCGCATTGCCCGGGAGGAGATCGCGGACTACGAGGGCCGCATCGAATACTGGGATGCCGACACGGAGATCGCCTGGACGGCGCGGGAGCCGACCAGTGTCTATCACGAGCTGCCGGGGCAGCGTCTTGCGCGTCTGACCGAACGGATCGCTGAGGTGCGGGGTGCGCAGATCGAATCGTACGGAAGCGGGGATCTGCTCGTCCGCGACGCCCAGGGCGAAAGGCACCGCATCATGCAGGCCGACCAGATCCTCTACCTGCATCCGGGCTCGGCCCGGCCGCTCGGGCACGCTGTCGAGGTCGGCCACGACGACCTGCCGGACGTCGTGCTCGAGGTCGATCTGACCACGGACGTCCGGCCGCGCAAGATGGGACTCTACCGGGAGTGGGGTTTTCCCGAACTCTGGGTGGAAGTGCCGGAAAACCGGGCACCGAGTCGGCCGAACAAGAGACCGGGGCTCACCGTTCGCATCCTGGGCCCTTCCGGCTATGAAGAGGTTCCCGAGAGCCGTGCGTTTCCCACCTGGACGGCGACGGAGATCCACGCCGCGATCAACGAAAGGGCCCTCTCCGCGCCGACGGTCGGCGTGCTGCGACGCGTGGGTCGGCTGCTCGGCGAGCGCGGCGGCACGGTCACCGACGACGATCTGTTCATGCGCGTCGAGCGTGAGCAGAGCCGCCGGGAAGGCGTCGAGGAAGGCATTGAGACAGGCATTGAGACAGGCATTGAGAGAGGCGTTGCGAAAGGCCGCTTCGAAATGCTGACGGAGACCCTGGCCACCCGCGACATCGCCATCTCCAAGAAACTCGCCGCCAGCGCCACGCTTGTCGCCGCGACCCCGGTGCGGGACCTGATCGGTGCCGCGCTGGTCTGCCGCGACGAGGCCGACTTCCTGCGCCGTATCGGGTCCGCCCCCGGCGAAACGCCGTAGTGGCGGGGCTTGCCCCGCTACGTGCAGGCTGGATTTGGTGAGACGGTTGGGATCGCTCTTGGACGGCTAGGGCGTATACCGGCGGGGTGACGTGTAGGCGCGTTCCTGGACCACCGTCGGCGCGGGCTGCGCTCCGAAAAGGTTCGGGAGACTCACCTGACGTACTACGGCGTTTCGCGGCTTGCGAACGGGTTGCGCACCGTCAACGTCTCTATCGCTTTACCGTCCTGCAAATCTTCGCTGTGCAGCGTTGCGCAAGCGCCGTTCAACGCCGCGCGCACGATCAACGCGTCCCATATGGAAAAGTGGTGAAGCCGGTGCAGGTCGATTGCCGCCGTCACGTCCGGTACGGAAAGTGAAACCACGTCAAATCGGGCATACGAGGACACATGGTACCGCGCCGTTTCGCTTGGCATGCCCAGTTTGCGGGTCGCTGCGGCGAAGAACTCCTGGAGCACTTGGATTGACAATACGCCGCACCGCTCGGCGAGCAGGCGCAATACCAAGTCCTGTGCAAGAACGCGCTTTCGTGGATCCCGCCGGTCATGCGCGTAGATCAGCACGTTCGTGTCAAGGAACTCCCGATCGCTCATGCAGCTCTTCGCGCGTCCACGCCCCGGCGGAGCGGTAGTTCTCTTCGGACCAGCGTTGTTTGATTCCGGCGATGACCTCGTCCAGATCGTCCGCGCGCGTCAGTTGCTGGAGGTAGTCGCGAATCAACTGATTGAGGCTCGTGCCGCGCGTCGAGGCGATTCGCCGTGCTTCGGCCACGACCTGATCGTTGATGGATAACGTGACGTTCATTTGGACACAGGTTATGTGCGCACGGGTCGCGTGTCAATGTCGCGGCCGACGCCTGACGCTCGTCATAGCCACGCTTTCGGAACCGGCCCTCGGTGCCGGGTCGCCTGTCGCGCCTTTGGATTTGACAGCCATCGGTTGGGCTACTAGGCGTATTCCAGATGGGTAACGTCGGTGCGTTCACGTCCTGACACCGAGCCGCGACCGGCGCTGAGTGGTACGCTTGCAGCTGCAACTTATCAAATGGAGTTGGAGCGACGTAGAGCAACGCAAGTGCAGCCGTACAGAGGGGGACACATGTGGGATGCAACTAGGAACGAATTGGGGAGGAACGACCTCCACGCAACCGATACGGGGCAGAGGCCAGGCGGTTGCCTTACATCGGCGCTACTGGGGCTGGCTGCGGGCGTCTGTTCGGCAGTCGCCGCGGCGGAAGACGCCCGCGACGAGGCCTATATCGAGGAGATCATCGTCACCGCCGAAAAGCGCGAGGAGAGTGCGCTCAAGGTACCGTTGACGCTGACGGCGTTCAGCGAACAGATGATCGAGGAGCTCGGCATGACCAATGCCCTCGATCTCGAGCAGATGGTGCCGGGGTTGCAGCTTGGGTCCGCGCCCCTGCAGCAACGGAGCGACGGCCAGGGCATCACCATTCGCGGCATCGGCACGCAGAGTGCGCGCGAGCTGCACTCGGACTTGGCCGTGGCCGTCTACGTCGACGGCGTCTACACCGTCGACACCTTCGGGCTGGCGCCGAACCTGTTCGACGTCGAGCGCGTTGAGGTGGCGCGCGGCCCGCAGGGCACGTTGAATGGTCGGAACTCCATCGCCGGCGCCATTCACTTCCACAGCAAGCGCCCAGCCTTCGACTGGGACGCGGACGTGCTCGCGGAACTGACCGATCAGACGTCGCAGCGCCTGAACGTCGCCTTCGGCGGCCCCATGAACGACAACGTGGCCTTCCGAATCAATGCTGGCACGCACACCGGCGACGGCACCCAGGAGAACGTCGGTCCCGGCGACGACCTCGGCGCCCCGGATCTGACGACGCTCTCAGGGCAGATCCGATTCCGCAACGACATCGTCGACTTGAATCTCAGGCGTCTGAATGTGCAGGACGACGGCACGGAGGAGCAGCTGGTGGCCTTCGGCGAACGCGACCGCAACAACCCGGATCTCGCGGGGCAATGGTATCTCTACGACCGCGAGATTCCGTCCATCACGGACTGCGCAAACCCGATCCGCATCATCGGCTTCCGGCCGGTACCCATCGACGGCACTTTCCACTGCGACGATCTACGCAACGCCATCGACACCAACAGCGGCGCGAGCCAGACGAGCGAAACCGACCGCTACATCCTCAATGCGGACTGGCAGGTGAGCGGCGGATTGACGCTTCGCTACACCTACGGGCAATCGGATACCCGAACCGCCGCCGGCCAGGACGGCGACGGCACCAGCCGCGTCGGGTCCGCCGACGACCCGTCCGTCCCCGCGGACCTGTCGGGCGCTGACATCGAGACGTGGCGTGCTTCCGGCGCGTCCTTCGGCGACCAACGGACGGATCACATCTTCACGAACGACGAGTCCTCGCACGAACTGCAGCTCATCTCCAACCTCGACGGACCGTTCAACTTCGTGGCCGGCGTCTACACCTACGAGAACGAGACATATTTCGAACAGGGCGGCTTGGATTTCGCGAGTCCGATCCGCTTTGTCTCGGCCGACGACGCGGCCGTCGCGGCCTCGCCGATCTTCGGCTTCTACGAAGTGACGAGCTGCGCCTCCTATCTGGACGATTTCTTCCTGCCGACGTTCGGCGACCCCGAGACTCGGACAGCGTTCGGTCTCGGCGTCGAATGCCCGGTGGGCAGCGATCACACCAAGCAGTCCGCGTTCTTCAGCGCGACGACGTCGGAAACCACGGCCTACTTCGTCAACGCGGAGTACCGGCTCAACGACCAGTGGAGCGTCGCCGGTGGACTGCGCAGCACCGAGGACGAGAAGAGGCGCATCAATCTCGTGCCGCCGGATCTCGAAGCCCAGTCCGGCAACGTGCCCGAGGGCAACGTCGCGGGCGGACTGTTCGTCGGCGACTTCTTCGGCACCGGCGTGCCGGTGGCCTTCACGCTGCTGAACGGCACGTTCCAGCCGGTGTCGTGGGATGCGACGATCGGTCACGTCAGCGTCGAATACACGCCCATCGAGAACAGGATGTTCTACGGCCGCATCTCCACCGGCTATCGGGCGGGCGGCTTCAACTTCGCGGGCTCGGATATTCGGGAGAGCTTCGACGAGGAGACGCTGGTCAACTACGAGATCGGCATGAAGGGGTTGTTCATGGACAACCGCCTGCAGATCACCAGCGGTGCCTTCTGGCAGGTATTCGACAACTACCAGCTGACCGCCAACCAGCCCATCCCGTCGCGGTTGCTGGAGCCCACGCGTCGGTCGCCGCTCGCCGAACAGACGATCAACGTGCAGGACGACACCAGCATCCGCGGCATCGAGGTGGAGTGGGTGTACCTCATCAACGAGAGTTGGCGGGTGTCGGGCTACTACAACTGGCTTGCCTCCGAACTGGGCGACCACTCGACCGTGGTGCGCGCCGACCCGAACCAGCAAACCGAGCTCTACCAATACACGAACCCCCGGTCGCCGGGGCCAGACGGCGAATTCGGCACGGCGGACGACTTCATCGCCTTCAACGAAGTGCCGATTCCGCGCAACCACGGCGGCGAGGAACTGCCCCAGATGCCGAACCACAAGCTGGCCGCGACGCTGTCGTACCGTGAGCCAAGGCAAGTCCTCGACGGCTCGCTGCACGTGCTGTCCACCGTCAGCTACACGGGCGAGCGCTGGCCGCAGCGCTCGGGCAACATCGAACGCGCCAAGGTCCCGGCCTACACGCGCTGGGATGCGCGCGCGATCTGGGAGTCCAATGACGGGCAATGGACGGCAGCGGTGTACGTCCAGAACATTCTCGACAAGATCGGCATCGCCGAGTCCATCGCGATCGATCTCATCGGCGCACTGACGGAGCCGCGTCAGATAGGGGTCCAGCTTCGCTGGCGTCCGCAGCTTCAGTAGACAGCAACTAGGGCCACGACCACGTCGTGGCCCTGCCTCTCCTGTCTTGGGCCGCACCGTGAAGGCGGGGAGCGGCCATGCGCTCAAGTGTCCAGACGGGTATCGCTTGAGAGCGCTCACGGTGGATGATCGGGATTCGCTGGTCGCGCCCGTTCCTTTTCGCAATCCACCTAGGGAGGTCGTCCGCCCAACGTCGTTGCCACCCGTGTACGACACGGTCGAGCCCGACGTGGCGACCCACGAGACTCGCGGCGGTTCAGTGCCTCGGCGGCATGGCACGGGAGACTGCTTTCCAACGCTTGATTAGCCGGTTCGTTCGGTTCAGCCTAGCTGTCGAGGCGAGAGGGAAGGCAATGGCGCGGCGAATCTTGGGTGTGCTGCTGCTCGCCGGTCTTTGCCAAGCGGCTTCCGCCGACCAGGAGGAAGACTTCCGTACGGCATACGAGGCCTACCGGCAACATGTCGCGGCTGGCAGGACAGCCGAGGCCAGGGCGTCCGCCGAGGAAGCCTACCGGCTCGGATCGAGGCTCTACGGCCGGAACAGCGCCAACGCGGCGAAACTCGCGATCAACTATGCGGAGCTGCTCAACGACGATGCCGAGTACAAGAAGGCGGCCAGGATCCTCCGGAACAAGATCGAGGCGATGGAGGAGGCCTACGGGGCCGGCAGCCCGGAACTCATCGCCGTGCTTGTCGAGACGGCGCGTGCCCGGTTCGATCCGAAGCGTCCGGATGCCGCGCTCGCCCATTTCCGGCGCGCGTCGGCCCTGCTCGCGGCCGACGCCGATGTCCGCTACCGTGGCCTCAAGAACTACGACATCGCCACCGAGCTGGTTCGGCGCGTCGGTCAGGACCGACGATGTGACCTTCACGTACTCCTTCGATTTCGCATCGTCGTCGCGGGAGTCGGACCGAAGGACCGGGTTCATGGCCGGGTTTAACCTGTCGATGCCGCCGCCCAGGGGTTCGATGTCGGGCGCCAAGTAGCCATTTGAAATACCGTGCCGCAAAGCGCTGCCAGCGGAAGACTTGGAAGACTAGACCGCCCATGATCGCGGTGGTCGGGTCGGCCCGTGCGGACAGGCTCACCTCAGCGAGCTTTCACGGACGAGAACTGGCTAGGGAGATTCGCACTGTGCAGCATAGACCCAACATCGTCCTGATCTTCTCGGACCAGCATCGGGGCGACGCGCTTGGTTGTGTTGGAAACCCTGTAGTTCGAACGCCCAACCTGGACGGCTTGGCCGCCGAAGGCGTCATCTTCCGAAACTGCAACACGAACTCACCCCTGTGCATGCCCGCGCGGGCCTCGTTGATTACGGGCATGTACGTCAACGAGCACGGCGCCTGGGGGAATCGTACCGAGGCCGATCGCCACGGGCCGAGCCATGTGAGGAACATCCGGGATGCCGGTTACTGCACTGCCGTGATCGGCAAGACCCATTTCCGGCTGTACCAGGCCGACGACGGCCACACGCGCGACCATGCATCGGGATTGCACGACTGGGGATACGAGTTCGCCCACGAGACCAAGGACACCATCCCCTCGGCCACCCACCGCTGCTACTACACGGACTTCCTGGCCGAGAGAGGGAAGCTGCAGGTCTACGAGGACTGCGCGCGCAACTTCAGGCTGGGGCAGAGCACGGGTTTCCTGCGCCCGTGGGAACACCTGCCCAACCTCCTCGAAGAGGGTGAGCACATCGACGCCTATATCGCCAACACGGCGTCGGAATGGATTCGAAGCTATGCCGACGACAGGCCGTTCTACCTCCAGGTCTGCCTGATGGGGCCGCATCCCCCGTTCGACGCGCCGGCGAGATACCGGGACATGTTCGACCCAGAGGAAATGCCCCGGGCGATCATGGAACCGCCGGCCGAACCCGTTTCTCCCCAGATCAGAACGATGTTCTCGCGGCGGGGCTTAAAGGACATGACCGAGTCCCAGAGCCGGACGTTCACGAGTCACTACTACGCAAAGGTCGCGTTCGACGACCATGTGATCGGCGTCGTCCTTCAGGCTTTGCGGGATACGGGCCGGATGGCGGACACGTGGATCGTCTATACCTCCGACCACGGCGAAATGCTCGGCGATCACCGGCTTGCCCAGAAGTCGGTGTTCTACGAGGGCGCGCTCAACATACCGCTGATCGTGAGACCGCCTGGCGGAACCGAGTCATGGACGGCGCCCGACCTGACGGACCACTACGACATCTGCGCTACCCTGCTTGACGCTGCCGGTGCCGACCCCCTTGAAGTCGACCATGGCCTTTCGTTGCGTCCGAAGATCGAGGCCGGTTCCGACGCGAGCGATGCAGAGCGCGGCAAGGACGTCGTCTTCAGCGAGGTGAACCTGTACTCCATGGCGCGGACCGAGCGCTACAAGATGACCATCGACTCGCTGACGCGAAAGCCCCTGGAACTGTACGACATGGCGGACGATCCGCAGGAGCTCTTCAACCTGGTTGAGGAACCGGGACTTTCGGGCGTGCGCGACCGCTTCCTAGGGGACTACTTCGATCATCTGCTGGCCAAGGTGAACGAGACGAAACTCAAGGTGTACCAGGAGGGTGGCATACCTACCAGACTGCACCAGGACTACCCTGAGTATTGAATGCGCGGGTTCATGTGTCCGATCATGGCTGCAGATGCAGCCGCACCCCACCGCCGTGCCGCCAGCGGATCTGACAAGGTGTCCTTCTGCGGGAATGGCGCACGCTACAGAAGCCCCACGTCGCCTCCCTGGAGTTCGACGAAGCGGCCATAGGCACCATCGGGAACGGCCATCATGCCCGCGGGTCGAACCCGCTCCACGGGGCCG
This sequence comes from Gammaproteobacteria bacterium, assembly GCA_009846005.1. Taxonomy (GTDB): domain Bacteria; phylum Pseudomonadota; class Gammaproteobacteria; order Pseudomonadales; family Azotimanducaceae; genus VXYL01. The sequence continues at coordinate 78,642 of VXYL01000088.1, forward strand.
GATTCCGAGGTGCCCGCGGCCAGCCCGAGATGCCTCACCCACGCGAGCTTGCGGACCGGGATGGACCGACGGCGGCGATAGCTCGTTCGTTGTGACGCTACTGGCGTGCCATCTCGGCCCGTGCCTGCGCGGCGAGGAGCGCATTGCTGGAGCTGCCGAGTTCGACGTCGATCTCATGCAACGTGCCCGTGAACGCGAAGGGCGCCTCGTAGCGTTCCGACACGGCCAGTCCGTAGTCTTCGCCGATGCTGGCCCCGACGGAGCTGACGGCGAACATCATGTAAGGAATCTCGGCGTCGGCGCAGGGTTCGCCGTCGATGGCGAGTGTTGCGGTACCACCTGGCGATCCGGGCGTGCGACGCAGGTGGACGGAGACGATGGCGTCGCCGGCGGGGACGGGCACCGTGGATTCGACCACCGAGTGGTCGCCGAACGCGTTGTAGTCGAGTACGAGGCGATCGGCCTGGATGAAAACGGAGAGGCCAGCGTTCGCGTTTCCGAGTGCGAAGAGGGTGCCCTCTTCGCCACCTTGGCGGGTGATGCGGGCTCGCAGGTCCCAGGCGGAACCGCCCGGTAACGGCGAGGCGGCGGTCGGAATCGGCGACATCGGCGGGCGGTAGCGGTAGCGCCGGTCGGTGCGATGCGGCGACTGGTCGTTGAGCCGCCGCCGGAACAGCTGCCGCATGCGGTCGTCGAGCGGCAGCACGCCATGACGTTCGGCTTCGGACCACCACAGATCGATCAGGGTCGCGAGCCGGGTAGGCTCCGTCTCGGCGAGATCGTTGCACTCCGAAGGGTCGGCATCTAGGTCGTAGAGTTCCCATCGGTCCTCGTCGAAGGGCGTCCCTCCGACGTGGCGGGTGACGGCCTTCCACCAGCGTCCATCGCGCTCGACCACGAGTCCTCGCGAGCCGGCGTTCTCGAAGTACTGGAGTCGGTTAGTCGCGGCGGCGTCGGGGTCGGTGAGCACGGACGCGAATGAGTGCCCGGTGACGGGAAGCTGGGTGCGACCGCCGAGCACCGCCGGCGGCGACAAGCCGAGCAGTTCGTAGAGCGTCGGCACCACGTCGGCGACATTGATGAACTGATGGCGCAGGGTTCCCCGCTGGGCCTCGTCGATGCCCCGCGGCCAGTGCAGGATCATGGGAACGTGGACGCCGCCTTCGTGGGTGTTCTGCTTGTACCACCGAAACGGCGTGTTGCCGCACTGTGCCCAGCCCCAGGGGTAGTTGGTGTGGCTGCGCGGGCCGCCGATCTCGTCGATTCGCGCCACGGCTTCGTCCGGCGACTCGACGATTCCGTTGAAGTACTTCATCTCGTGCAGCACGCCGTAGGGACCGCCCTCTTGGGACGCGCCGTTGTCCGCCATGACCACCAGGATGGTGTTGTCCAGCTCGTCCATGGATCGAAGACCCTCGACCAGCCGGCCGATCTGGTCGTCGGTGTGATCTAGGAACGCCGCGAACGCCTCCTGGAGCCGGCAAGCGAGCAGCTTCTCGTTACCGGAGAGCTCAACCCAGGGTCTCACCCCGGGATTGTGCGGTGCCAGCGTGGTTTGCCCCGTGATGACGCCGAGTTGGAGTTGACGCTCGTACCAGCGCTCGCGAGCGTCATCCCAACCGGCGTCGTAGCGGCTGCGGTACCTGTCCAGATAGGCCCGAGGTGCCTGGTGCGGGGCGTGGGTCGCTCCGAACGGCAGGTAGGCAAAGAACGGGCGGTCGGGGCGAATGGACCGGTTCTCGTTGATCAACTTCAGCATCTGATCGACGAGGTCCTCACTCAGGTGATAGCCCTCGTCGGGAGTCCCCGGCGGGTCCATGTGGTGGTTGTCGACGACAAGCTCGGGGTGAAACTGATCCGTCTCACCTTCCAGAAACCCGTAGAAGCGATCGAAACCGCGGCCCAGCGGCCATTGGTCGAACGGACCGGCGGCGGATGTATCGCTGGTCGGTGCCAGGTGCCACTTGCCGGTGCAGAGGGTTACGTAGCCCTCGGCGCGGAGCACCTCGGCGATCGTCCCGGCATCGTTCGAGATGTGCCCAAGCTGGTTCGGGAATCCTGTGGTGAAGTTCGAGATCGTGCGCATCCCGACGGCGTGCTGGGATCGCCCGGTCAGTAGTGACGCCCGGGTCGGGGAGCACAACGGGGTGACGTGGAAGTTCGTGAACTTCAATCCGTTGGCGGCCAGCGTGTCGATATGGCGGGTATCGATGTCGGAGCCGTAGCAGCCGAACTGCGCGAAACCGACGTCGTCGAGCAGCACGATCACGACATTCGGCGAGTCGGAACCCGGGTGGCGCCGCCGCTCGAAGTGCGGTTCCGACTCGGCGAGCGTGCGACCGATCTTGCCTTTGAAGGCGGACGGTGAACGGGGGTCTTTCATGCGGTCATTTTCCAGTCAGTGGTTTCTCGATACTGCTAGGCGCGCGCTGCTCATCCGGGGCGACGCCAGGCGAACCAGGCGAAGAGCGCCATAACGATCCCGCCGACGATAAGAACGACCGCGACGTAGCGGACGAGGTCGCCAGCCGGGTTGAAGATCCGGGACAGCCAGAAGGCGTACGTGGCCGCGTAGACGCCCAGGTAGACTGCCGCGAGAAGCACTGGCCGCGGCCGGTATATCCGCGACAACGCGAATGCCTGAATGGCCGCCATCGCCCCGACCACGGGCCCCGTGACCACGAAGAACAGGTACGCCGTGACATCGAGGTACTCCCGCAGCAGCGCCATCAAGAGGAAGCCAAGCATTTCGGTGGGCAGGACCCCGAGCACCGCGACGAGCGCGACGGTGACGACCTTCACGGCATCGGAACGGAACAGGTCTCGGCTGCCCTCCTTGCGGGTCGCCCCGTACACGCCGCTCCCTATCAGCACTAGGAGATAGAGCGTCGCTGAGGCGAGGATGACGACGAGCAATGCGGCGGGCACCGCGCGTTCCGGTCAGGATCCCGGCGCTGCGCCGACGGCATCCAAGAGGTCCGAGATCGGCGGACGCGTGCGATACCCGCGTACCGCGAACTTCGCGTTGACGCGTCCGTCCGGCGCCAGCCAGAGAATCCCAGGCAACGGAATGCCGCGGCCGAGGTCCTCGTCCGGCACGTCGAACGCGTTCACATGCTTCCCGTCGACATCGCGTAGGAGCGGAAAGCCGAGATCCCTCTCGTCGTGGAACTCCTTGAGTATGTCGAGGCTGTCGTAGGTCATGGCGGCGATGTTCACGCCGAGGGCTTCGAACTCGCTACGGTGTTTTTCCAGTTGAACCAACTGGGCCTTGCAGAAGGGTCACCAGTCGGCGGAGCGGCTCAGCACCAACAAAACGCCGCGTTCGCCGCTGAGCGATGCCAGGTCGCGCACCGCGCCGTCCTGGTCCTCGGCCTCGATGGCCGGCGCGGTCGAGCCCACCGCCGGACCCCAGGAATCCACGAAACCCGCGGCCCACGCGGCACCCGTCAGGGCGAGCAATGTGCCGGCCAGCAAAAATCTCTTCGCGATCATGTTCCGCGCCCATCCCCTAAACGGTTGCGTTCCTTTGCGCGAGCATAGGGGATTCGCTGCTCGGCGGAAACGCCCAGCGCTGGTTTTGGGGTGACGGCCCGGCGAGCTCGGCCCGTCTGCCAGCCCACACGACCCCGGTGATCGCGATGCGGCCGGCGCGGCCTTGATGCGCCCAGATTGAACTCGATGGCTCTGATGTGTTTCGCTCGCGGCCACCTTGGCGGAGCCTAACGCAACGGTGTCAGTCGACTTCGTGTTTCTGGCCATGGACGCCTTCGCGGTGTTCGCGATGGCGCTCATCGGCATTCAGTATCTGTGGCTTCTGCCAAGGAACGCCAATGCGCAGCTCCTAGGGGTGCTCTGCCTAGCGGCCATCTGCCATGTCGTGCTAGGTCGATATCAGTACGGATACTGGATCGCGGAGCCCTTTCGCATCACCCTGTCTCCCCTTGCCGAGTCGATCCTAAATCTGGGGCGCAATGTCGCTCCGGGCGTGTTCCTGTTCCTGAGCCATTCGATGCTGCGTGACGGCAAGCGGCTGCCGAAAACGCTGCTTGCCCTGTTCGTCATCCAGTTGTTCTTGGAAGAGCCGATCCACTTCGTGGTCGGCCAGGGCTTCCCGGCCGAGCGGCTGTTGACGGAGATCGTGCCGACGTTGCTGCAATCGGTCTTCGCCGGCTGGGCGATATTCTGGATCGTCGCCGAGTGGAAACCGGACTTGATCGAAGCGCGGCGCGGCGTTCGGTTCCTGTTTCTGCTGGTCGTTGGCGTCGTCATGCTGTTGGCGGGTCTGCTGCAGCGGATCGTCATACCTACGAGCGAGATCGAGAACTACTACGTGCACATGTCCTTGATTGGCATCCACACGCTGGTTGTCTTCGTCGTGCTCGTGCGCACGCTGTCCAGGGACGGCACCCACCTTTTTCAGCTACGTGTAGACGACCCCGGGGCGGCGGCAAACGACGTGGGATCGCGAGAGCCCCTGTGGGCAGAGGCGGTCAGCGAGGGCGGGGCCGAGTCGAAAGGGCCGGTCGACATGCTTGTCCGGCTTCTGGACGCCGACCATGTCTACCGGCGCCCCAAGCTCTCGATACGATCGCTGGCAGATGAACTGGGGCTTCCCGAGTACCGCCTGAGAAAGCTCATCCACGAAGAGCTGGGTTTCCGCAACTTCAATGCCTTCCTGCATCACTATCGCCTCCGCGAGGCCTGCGCGATGCTGGCCGACCCCGGCCAGGTTCGGACGCCGATTCTGACGATAGCGCTGACGGTGGGGTACCAGTCGATCAACACGTTCAATCGCGCGTTCCGGGAGTATGTTGGCGAAACCCCGTCGACGTTTCGCGCCCGAACCCTGGGCGGTCCCGACGGTTGACGTCGCTGACCCATTTGGTCGCGCATCGGGTGAGACTTCGGTCACGCGACGCCGCAGGCACCAATCGACGTCCGCCTCGACGCCCATGTAGGTAACGGCGCGTCCACGACGTCCTGCAGAGACCCAAGAGCTTCCCACTTTCTGCAAAACCGCCCAATTTTCTGAAATTGGACATCTCTGAGGAGTTTTTGGGGAGATTCGCACCCGCTCTTGCCTGACGCTCCACTTCGCAAAGCTGGTTCAACCACTGCCGGCGCAACCAACGAGATAACGAGGATCGAGGGATGAGTGAGCTGATCAGGTGTGCGAACGTCTGCAAGGACTACGTTCGCGGGGCGGAGAGTATTCGGGTTTTGCGCAACGTGGACTTGTCCGTGGAGGACGGCGCGTTCGTTGCGTTGATGGGACCCTCCGGTTCGGGAAAGACGACCTTGCTCAATCTGATCGGTGGTCTCGACTCGCCGACATCGGGCGAGATCGAAGTCGACGGTCTGCGGCTGGACGCCGTCAGTGCCCGGTGCCTTGCCCGTTGGCGGGCCGGGTCCGTCGGCTTCGTGTTCCAGTTCTACAACCTGATGCCGGTGCTGACCGCCGAGCGCAACGTGGAACTGCCGTTGCTGCTCACCGGTCTGTCCCGGTCGGAGCGGCGCCGGAACGCCGCCTTGGCGTTGGACATCGTCGGATTGGTCGATCGGGGAAGGCACAAGCCGGGGGAACTCTCCGGTGGACAGCAACAGCGGGTCGCCATCGCGCGGGCACTGGTTTCCGATCCGCGTTTGCTGGTCTGCGACGAGCCGACCGGCGACCTGGACCGGGAGACGGCCGACGAGATCCTGGCGCTGCTCCAGACGCTCAATCGGGACTTGGGGAAGACGATCGTCATGGTGACCCATGACCCCAGGGCGGCTGACCATGCGGTGGTGACGCTGCACATGGACAAGGGGAAGCTGGTGGCGCCTGTCCACCGAGCGGATGCGGGTTCCGAGGACGCCAGGTCGGTGGCGTGAGGCTGCTGACGCTGTTAGGGGCCAACCTGCTCCGGAAACCGATGCGAACGTCCCTCACGTTCGTATCCCTGGCTATCGCGTTCCTGTTGTTCATGCTCCTCAAAGCCGTCTCGGAGGCCTTTTCCGGCGGGGTGTCGCTTCAGGGCTTGGATAGGATTGTCATCGATTCGAAGTACTCCATGACGGACAACCTGCCGGTTTCCTACGTCCGCCAGATCCGCTCGCTGGACGAAATTGAACAGGTAACGAACATGAGCTGGTTTGGCGGCTACTACATGGAGCCCCGAAACACCTTCGCTACCTATCCGGTCGATCCGGAGAGCTACTTCGACGTCTTCAGGGAGCAGGCAGTCGCTGCTGAAACGCTCAGTCGATTCAGGAACATCCGGGTTTCCGCAGTGGCATCCGAAGCGCTCGCGGCACAGTACGGCTGGAAGCTCGGGGACGCGATCCACATCGTGCAGGACATCTTTCCCTTGGAAGATGGATCGTGGACATGGCAGTTCGAGATCGCCGGGACCTTCGAGTATGCGGGCGGGCAGCTTCTGCTGATCAACTACGACTATTTCAACGAAGCCGTTGTCGGCTGGGCCAAGGACCAAGTCGGGTGGCTGGTCGGCCGGGTGGCCGATCCGAAGGCGGTCGATGACACCATCCGCATGATCGACAGCATGTTCGAGAACTCCTCGGATCCCACGAGGACTACCACAGAGGACGAGTACCGCCGCCAGTTCGCGAGCCAAGTCGGCGATGTCGGAATGATCAGCAGCATGATCCTGATGGCCGTCTTCTTCACGATCATCCTATTGACGGGCAACACGGCCGCGCAGGCATTCGCCGAACGCGTGCCGGAGCTGGCCGTCATGAAAACGCTGGGTTTTTCGGACCGTTCGGTCGCGACATTGGTGCTGGCCGAGGCGGTGGCGCTCTGCGTGGGCGGAGGAGTGGTCGGCGTAGGGATTGCATTGCTCTTGCAACCCGTCTTCACAGCGACTCTCGGCGGGATGATCGGCAGCTTTGATATGAGCGGCTGGACCGGTGCGTATGCGCTGGGTTTGGCTTCATTGCTGGGATTGACGGTTGGGGCGTACCCCGCGGTGGCTGCAAAGCGCCTCACGATCGTCGAGGCGTTGAGGGAGGGATAGGCCGATGTTCCGGCAGACATTCAAGGTCACGGCAATGAACTTGCGCAATATTTCCTCGCGCAAGGGCGCGTCCTCCATCGTCGTCGTCGGCATCGCCGGCGTTGTCGCCGTGGTCGTCGCATTGCTCTCGATGTCCGAAGGCATAAAGACCGCATTGCAGGAGACGAGCCACCCGAACCGCGTGCTCGTGATGCGCAGCGGCACGGCGGACGAGATCACCGGCTGGTTGTCGGTCGCGGAAGTCAATGTGCTGAGAGGCGTCGACGGGATCGGGACGGTCAGCGGCGAACTGGTGGTCGTGGTCGACCTCGTCACCCGAGAGACGGGTAGACCCGGCGTTGCCGTGGCCCGAGGGGTCGAAGCTGCGGCTTTGGAAATACGACCGGAACTGAAGCTCCTGGCAGGCCGGTGGTTTCAGTCCGGAAGGAACGAACTGGTCGTGGGGGTGAACGCGGGCGACACCTACGCAGGGCTCGACCTCGGCAGAAGAGTGAGCTTTCGCAACAGATCGTGGGACGTGGTGGGGCGCTTCGACGCGGCAGGTCGGGCGCATGATTCCGAAATATGGATGGACCTGCCGACCGCTCAGGCCGCGTTCAGACGCGACGGCGTGGTCAGCAACGCCCGGGCGTTGCTCGACGCGGACAGCGATGCTGCGGCCGTCAGCGCGCGCATCGGACAGGAACCCCGGTTGCGCGCGGATCTCGTCTCCGAACGCAATTTCTACGCCCGGCAGTCGCAAGCCAGCACCGGCATGTTGGAGTCTTTCGCCTACCTGATCGGTGCGATCATGGGCCTTGGCGCAGTGGTCGCGGCGGTCAATACCATGTATTCGTCGGTAGGCGCACGTTCGGTAGAGATCGGCACGTTGAGATCGCTGGGCTTCTCGAACGTCCCGGTCGTGGTCTCGGTGATGGTCGAGGCGTCGCTGCTCGCCCTCGTTGGCGGCCTCCTCGGTGGTGCAGCCGTGTATCTGCTTTACGACGGGTTCACCAGTTCCACCTTGAGTGTGGGAAGCATGTCGCAAATCGGGTTCGAGTTCGCGGTGACGCCGCGCCTGCTACTCATCGGGCTCACGAGCGCGCTGCTTGTAGGGATGATCGGTGGACTGCTCCCGGCGCTTCGCGCGGCGCGATTGCCTGTCGTCGCGGCGCTTCGTTCCGGCTAGCGTTCTTGAGAACGGCCCATCTGCACAGTTGAGCACAGTTTTTCACGAGGCCCCGCGGGCGACGAAGGCCCCGTAGGGGCGAGGCTATCGCGCCCGAAAGGGCGCGCCCTCGCCCGCGTTCGCGACAGAAAAGGCCTCGGTTCGAACGGCGCGGGACGGGACAACGCCGCCAGACCGCTCGAACGCGCCCGCAGGGCGCGCACTCGCCGTCTGGCCCCAGCCCCCACCGCCCTAGGACTCCGCGCCCATCAACGGCGCTTGCGCGCCCTTGCTGCGGCGCAGACTCCTGGGCCCGTCCCCTACGGCCGGTTCTTCCAGGCCGGTTCGATGACGCCGAGCTCGATCAACGAGTTGCCGGTGTCGCGCAGCGTGTCGCGTACGTCGTGGGTCTTGAGACCGAGTTCCTCGATGGCCTTGCGGCACTTTGCGCGCAGTCGGGTGTCGGAAGGCAGCGGCTCGTAGTCGCCGGCCACATCGATATCGGGGTACAACTCGGCGAGCAAGTCCAGGAGTTCCCGCATCGTCGGCTCGCCGGACTCGTCCGTGGCCACCATCATGTAGCGCGAGCCGTTCGTGGCGACGTTGCTCTCGGCCATCAGCCGCTGCGCTTCGGCGATGTCCCGCACGTCAATGATGTTCCAATTCATGCCCTGCTCGGGAAAGTCGGTCCCGCCCGAGAGGAATATCCCGATGCGGCGCTGCCACACCGTGTGGTGCGGCGGGCCGAGCAACGGACCGAGGACGTGGCAGGGGCAGTGGGCGATCACGTCGATGCCGTGTTCGGCGCCGAATTCGAAGCCCATGCGCTCGGCGTCGACCTTGCCCTTGGCGTAGGACGAGCGCTGCACCGTCCAGGCCTTCACCACCTCGCCCTCGGCATTGGTGAAGGTATAGCGATCGTCCAAGGTCTCGTAGCTGCCGCCGGACCAGTCGTTCTCCGTGTACTCGTAGTCCACCGGCCGGTCCGGGCCGCCCCGGCCCATGACTGCGGCGGTGGAGGAGGTGTAGATGACCCGGCGCACCGTGCCCGTCTTCCTGGCGGACTCCAGCACGCCTGCGGTCTGGGTCACCAGGCTCTCGTACATGGCCTCGGGGCTCGGTCGTCCGTAGGCCGGGTCGGTACCGATGTCGGCGGCCACGTGGAATACGGCGGAACACCCGGCGAAGGCGTCGTCGTACGCCCCTTCGCTCGCCTTCATGAGATCGCAGGAGTGGAGCGAAACCGTCCCGGGCCCGGCATCGTGCATGGCTTTGAGGTACGCGGTCTTGTCTTCGCGGGTGGCATCGCGCAGGCAGGCACGGACGTCGTAGCCGGCCTCGACTAGGTTCTTCACAGTGTGGGATCCAATGAACCCCGAGGCGCCCGTTACGGCGACGGGTCCGTCCTGTGGACCGGCGATGGCTGTCATCTTTGATGTTCCTCTAGTTGGTGGGCGTTGGCTGTAATCGTCGGTTCATGCGCCGGTCGAGGACTCCGCCGGGTCCATGCGCACGATCAAACTGCCGGCCTCGTGCTCGAGCAGGATGAAGATCCGGCCGCTGGGTCCGACCTCGATGTCCCGAATGCGGGCAAGATCCTCGATCACCGTCTCGCGCTCGGCGACCGCACCGTCCTGCATCCTGAACCGGTAGAGGTCGCTGCCCTTCAAGCTCCCGACCAGCATGTGTCCGCGCCATGCGGGAAACGCCTCGCCCTCGTAGAACACGAAGCTCGACACCGCGACCGACGGGGTGAAATCGACCACCGGCTCGACGAGGTCGGCGGGATCGAATTCGACGCCGAGCCCGGCGCCGTCCACGGGCCGACCGTTGTAGTGCACGCCCTTCGAGGTCAGCGGCCAACCGAAGTTTTCGCCGGGCCGCAGCAGGTTGATCTCGTCGCCGCCACGGGGGCCCATCTCGGTGCCCCATAGCTCGCCGGTTCGAAGGTCGACCTCAAGGCCGTGGACGCTGCGGTGTCCGTAGGTCCAGATACTCGGCAGCTTGTTGGGGGCATCCGTGAACGGATTGTCTTCGGGGATCCGGCCATCGTCGTGCAGGCGGTGAATCTTGCCGTGCGGTACGCCGAGATCCTGGATTCCTTCGTAAGGGCCCTTCATGCCGAGACTCAGGAAGACGTGCCCGGCCCGGTCGAACGCGATGCGGCCGCCCGCCGCCATGTCGGTGGCGGGGTTGTAATGATCGGGGTCGGCTTGGTAGACGGTTTCCTCGTCGACCCATACGCCGTCCTTCAGCCTTCCGCGGATGAGCTTGACCATGGACTTCGGACGGAAGCCGCAGTCCGTGCAGCGGTCGCCGAAGCTCAAGTAGATCCAGCCGTTTTCCGCGTAGTCCGGGTGCGTTGCCACGTCGAGAATCCAACCGAGCCCGTATTGCAGCGGGCCCATTCGGAAGGCTTGCCGGTTGCCCACCGGGGCGCCGGAGACGAGATCCGACTGCGTGCCGTCGGCCGATACGACGGTGAGGCCGCGCATCTTCTCCGTGAGCAGGATGCGACCGTCCGGCAGCGGCGCGATGGCGTAGGGCAGGGGCTCGAGGTCGCCGATCACCTTGGTCAGGCGGTAGCCGTGGCGTTCGGTCAGGATCACCCCGTCGGGCAGTTCGAGCGGTGGCGCCATCCGAAAATCGGCGAACGTCGCATTGGCGCGTTCCTCGGCGATGAGGATGGCCAGACTGCGGATCTGTGCTTCGCCGAGGGTCTCCGACCAAGCGGGCATGCCCAAATCCGTCGCGCCCTCGGCGATGCTCTTGGCGATGGCCTCCACGCCTTCGCCCCGGACCAGCGGCGCGCCGACGAGCGGGTTGCCCTGGGCCGTGCCTTGGAAGCGGTCGCCGTGGCAGACGGCGCAGTGCTGTCGGTAAAGGCGTTCGAATGCCTGGGGACGGCCTTGGCCTGCGGCGCTAGCGGCCGCGAGGCAGACGAGTGCAACAATGAGGATGGCAAACGGCATACCCGGTTCCCCCAACCTGTTGCGTTGACGTTCGCACGATTGTTCGGTCGGCGGCAAGCCCGGTCATCGTCTGCCGACGCGTGGGGTGGCCTCGTGCAACCTTCCTGATCCAACAGCCGGGGCGTGCGGTCGTCGATTCCTGTGGACGCCCCAGCCCCCTGCGGCGCCGATCTAGCGGGTGTGCCGGAGTCCAGTCAGCCGGGTCTTCGAACAATGTCGGACACGGCGTCGATGAGATCCACCTCGTTCTGGGCGGCGGCGATCAGTTCCGCGGCCGCCGACAGTCTCTCCCAGTCATCGGTGTCGCCGAGCAGCCGTTCGACCCGTTCGCCGACCGCTTCGCCGAATCGCGTCGCGGCGACTCGGCACAGCAAGGCGCGCTGTCCCGCCACGGCCTCGCGGCGTCCTTCCCGGCGTCCTTCGGCCACGCCTTCCCGGCGCCACTGTTCGGGCCACTGTGCAACCCGTTCTACCAACGTCATCGTCGCTTCCTCCAGGGTTTCGCCCAGTTCCTGCCCGGCTTGCCCGGGGCTGAACCGGGCCACCAATTGCCGCACCCACGCCGCAAAGGCGCGACCGAGATTCGAGTCCTGCGGCGACAGCCAATCCCGCAGTGCCTCGGCGACTCGTGCGAGTTCGACCGGCGTCCGACTCTGCTCGAACCCTACGACCGCCCGCATGAGGTTGTTCGACGGCAGATCGTCCACCGCGACGCGGCGCTCGTCAAGCAGCAGCGAGCGCTGCGACGGCTGGCAGGGCGACAGCACCGCGGGCACGGGCGCGACGAGGTCGCGCATCTCCAGCGCCGCCGTCCACGGCGCGTCCCCGTTGTAAAGCACGACGGGCAGCACCGGTGGCCACCGGCCGGGTGTTCCGAGTTCGCCGCGACGGTCCAGCTCCCGGTAAAGCAGCGCCGTGTATTCCAGGTTGCGCAACGCCATGCGGGTGTCGCTGCGCGACTGGAACTCTAGCAGCACCAGCAGGTACAGCCAGCCGTTGCGGAAGCAGGCCCGCCAGATGGCGTCGCCGCAGCGCTGCTGGCCGCTGTCTCCGACATGCTCGGCGGGCAGCTTCTCGAGCGTGTTCAGGTCGACGTCGCCAAGCCAGTCGGGATTGCCGACGGCCCCTAGGAGATCGCGCACCATGCGCGGGAACGCGAACAGACGCCTGTAGATCGGATCGTGCATGACGCCACGGTAGTGGGCGCCGACGCCGGTGTCTTGAGCAGATCGCCGAAACCCACGTAGGCGATCGCCTCAAATAGCCGTAGGGCTTCCGCCACGCCAGCCGTAGGACGGGTTCCGCGTGTGTCCGGGATAGGGCGCTGTCCGGGATAGGGCGCCGTCCGGGATAGGGCGCCGCACCGTCGGGGCGACCGGCTCACCTGGGTCGCGGAACTCTTTCCCTTTCCGGGAACGTGCAGATGCGATCCATGCGCGTGACGCTGCCGTCGGCGTATTCCCACACGAGCTGTTCGCCGTCGAGGTAGCGCCGCACCACCACCGGCCCCCAGCCGAACACATGGAATTCGAGAACCCCCTGGTTCCAGATCATGCTGGCCGATGTTCGAGGGCAATAGGGTTTGCCGCCGATCCTGAAGACCACGGAGCCCTCGGTGTCGTTGGTATTCTCGCCCAGCGTGCTGTTCGGGCCGTAGTCGTGAATGATGCCGCTGCTGGTGACGACCACCCGCCGCCCGCACTGTTCGATGCGTTCCACGT
>VXYL01000048.1 GCA_009846005.1 Gammaproteobacteria bacterium
CGCTTTGGTCCGCGGCCGGTCTGCCCATCGCAATCGCACTCGGTCGGGGTGGTTTCGAAGACCTCCTCGCCGGCGCGCACATGGTCGATGAGCACTTCCGCGAAACCCCGCTCGCGAACAACATCCCCGTGCTTCTGGCGCTCCTCGCGATTTGGAATACGAACTTTCACGGTGCGGCCACGCACGCGGTACTCCCCTATGGTCGCCGGCTACGGCTCCTGCCAAGCTACCTTCAGCAACTCGAGATGGAGAGCAACGGCAAATCCGTTCGCCGCGACGGGGAATCCGTCCGCACGCACACCGCGCCCGTGGTGTGGGGCGGCGAGGAAACCAACGGCCAGCACGCCTTTCACCAGCTTCTGCTCCAGGGCACGCGGGCATTCAGCGCCGACTTCGTCGCCGTCGCCCGCGCTGGCCACGACCTCAAGGATCATCACGACTGGCTGATCGCCAACTGCCTGGCGCAGAGCAAGGCCATGTTGGAAGGACGGGTGCCCGACGGCCCATTGGCGGCGCACCGGTCGATCCCCGGGGGGCATCCGAGCACCACGCTGCTACTCGACGAATTGAGTCCCCGGTCCCTCGGCGCGCTGCTGGCTCTCTACGAGCACAAGGTGTTCTGCCTCGGCGCGATCTGGCAAATTAACGCCTTCGACCAATGGGGCGTGGAGCTTGGCAAGGAACTCGCGGGACCGATCCACGACGAACTCGCGAAGGTCGGCGGTCGCGGCGCACGGCACGACGCATCCACGGCCGGGTTGCTTACCCAGATGAGAAGGGCACGTTAATGGCGAACATCTATCCCGTTGAAGACGGCATTCGCGAGAGAAGCCACATCGACAACGAGCGCTACCTCGAGATGTACGGGCAGTCCGTTGCGGATCCGGGGTCGTTCTGGAGCGATCGCGCCCACGAATTCGTCGACTGGTACAGCGACTGGACCGAGGTCTCCTCCCACGACTTCCCGAACGGCCGGGTCAGCTGGTTCAAGGGCGCGACGCTCAACGCCTGTGCGAATTGCGTCGACCGGCACCTGCCCCACCGCGCATCGCAGCCGGCCATCATCTGGGAAGGGGACGAGCCGGACTCGGCGACCACCATCACCTACCAGGAACTGTCCGACGCCGTCTGCAGGCTCGCCAACGCACTGTCAAGCCGAGGCGTGGGCAGGGGCGACCGGGTGTGCATCTACATGCCGATGATCCCGGAGGCCGCCTACGCCATGCTTGCGTGTGCGCGGATCGGCGCAGTCCATTCGGTGGTCTTCGGCGGGTTCTCGCCCCAGTCCCTGAAGGACCGCATCCTCGATTCGGACTGCCGCACGCTCATCACCGCCGACGAGGGCGTGCGCGGCGGACGCACGGTCCCGCTCAAGGAGAATGCGGAATTGGCATTGGCCGACTGCCCCGATGTCCACACGGTGCTTACCGTACGACGCACCGGCGCCGACGTATCCTGGCAGCACGGTCGCGACGTCTGGTACGACGAACTCCTCGACGGCCAGTCGACGACCTTCGAACCCGTCGTGATGGATGCCGAAGATCCGTTGTTCATCCTCTACACCTCCGGATCGACGGGCAAACCGAAGGGCGTGCAACACAGCACCGGCGGCTACCTGCTCCACGCCGCCGTGACCCACAAGTACGTCTTCGACTACCACGACGGCGACATCTACTGGTGCACCGCCGACGTCGGCTGGGTGACCGGCCATACCTACATCGTCTACGGTCCTCTCGCCAACGGAGCCACGACTCTGATGTTTGAAGGCGTGCCGACCTACCCGGATGCTTCGCGGTTCTGGCAGGTTGTGGACAAGCACCAGGTCAACATCTTCTACACCGCGCCCACCGCCATCCGCCAACTTATGGGTCAAGGCGACGAATACGTCACGTGTACGTCGCGCGACAGTCTTCGAGTCCTCGGGACGGTTGGCGAACCGATCAATCCGGAGGCCTGGGAGTGGTACCACGGCGTGGTCGGCGATCGCCGCTGTCCCGTGGTGGATACCTGGTGGCAAACCGAAACCGGCGGCATCATGATCACCCCGCTACCCGGCGCCACGGATCTGAAACCGGGCTCTGCGACACGACCGTTCTTCGGAGTCCAACCCGCCCTGGTGGACCCCGACGGCAATGTCATCGAGGAGATGGAGGCGTCCGGGAATCTCGTCATCACCGCCCCTTGGCCCGGGCAGATTCGCACCGTCTACGGCGACCACCAGCGGGTTGTGGACACCTACTACGCGACCTATCCCGGGTTCTACTTCACCGGCGACGGCGCACGTCGGGATGCCGACGGCTACTACTGGATCACCGGTCGGGTGGACGATGTGATGAACATCTCCGGCCACCGACTCGGCACGGCGGAGGTGGAGAGCGCGCTGGTTCTTCACGCCGCCGTCGCGGAAGCCGCCGTAGTCGGATTTCCGCACGCGATCAAGGGCGAGGGAATCTACGCCTTCGTGACCCTCATGGCCGGCGTCAACGAAGGCGATGCACTCATCGACGAGCTCGTCCAACAGGTGCGTACGGAGATCGGGCCCATCGCCAGACCCGACGTGATCCAGTTGGCGCCCGGCCTGCCGAAGACGCGGTCGGGCAAGATCATGCGCCGGATCCTGCGCAAGATCGCCGCTGGCGAGGTCGACGATCTAGGGGATACGTCAACCTTGGCCGATCCCGGCGTGGTAGACGACCTAATCGCAAACCGTGGCGATTGATGGCCGTTACGCTGAACGCGGCGCGCACCGTTGCCGCACTAGTCCTGCTGACCGTTCCGGTCCAGGCACAGACGGACGCCGGTCCCGCTCGATTCAAGGACTGTTCGAGCTGCCCGGAGATGGTGGTGGTTCCCGGCGGTCACTTCATGCGCGGGTCCCCCCAAGACGAACCCGGACGCGACCTCGACTCGCGCAATCACGACGAAGACGATCTCGAAGGTCCGGGCGGGAAACGCGTCAAGGTCTCGGTCCCTGCATTCGCACTTGGGGTTTTCGAGGTGACGAACGACCAGTTCTCGCGGTTCGTCGAGGACTCCGGCTACGAAATGCCGGGCGGGTGCATCTCCGACCCGGACGGGGACGGCATCTGGACTGCCGAACAGGCGGGCACCTGGAAAAACCTCGGACGGGAGTTCCGCGGCGACTTCCCGGCGGCGTGCATCGACTGGCACGCGGCGAACGCCTACGTGCACTGGCTCGGCTTGCGCACCGGCGGTACGTACCGACTTCCGACGGAGGCCGAGTTCGAATACGCGCTGCGGGCCGGCAGCGATACGGCATACCACTTCGGCGACGACCCGGAACTCTTGTGCGAGTACGGCAACGTCCCGGATGAGTCCCGCAACGCGGTCTCGCCCGAACTGGTCACCACGGCTTGCAGCGACGGTTTCGCGGACATGGCCCCGGTCGGGCAGTTCAAGCCGAACGCATTCGGGGTGCACGACATGACCGGCAACGTATGGGAATGGCTGGCCGACTGCTACGAGCCGAGCTACGCCAATGTACCAACTGACGGCACGCCGCTGGTCAAGGACGATTGCGGTGCGTACAGCATCCGCGGCGGTTCCTGGGGCTACGACCTGCCGAGCCTGCGGTCGGCCGATCGCAGCGACGACCCGCCCGACATCCTGTTCGACGGCATCGGATTCCGCGTTGTCCGCGACCTGCTTCCCGAACCGGACGTGCCGGACTGGAATCTGCGTGTGTTCGAGAACAAGACGCACAGCGTGTCGGTGCTCTACCCCGCGTCGTACATCACGGTCGTCGCCGGCACGGATAGCCTGTTCAGCGTGTCGTCCCCGTACGGCCTGCCGCGCATGGACATCGTCGTGACCCCCGATTCGCCCACCGACGTCGTGCAGTTGGCGGCCACCCATATCGCATCGATTGCCGTCGGGAAAGGCAAGGGGGCCAAACCGAAGCCTTCCGGCGAAGAAACGCCCGATCCCACATTTGCCGTCGGCACGACGATGCTACACGACGGAGTCGTAGCAGACGAGGTCACCGTCGACTGGTACCACGCCGAGTCGCAGGGGGGATTGCGAACGCTCGCTATCAGCGTCGGCGGCGACATCAATGGCCGAATCACGCTGTATCTCACGGGATCCCAGTGGCACGACTGGGTGGATCTCACGAGGATCGCTCACACCCTGCGCGTGGACCGATCCATGTGAAACGGGACGGGACAAGCCCGTCCCCTACGGACGGTCCTGGCCGGATCCGTAGGGGCGACCCTTGTGGTCGCCCGCGACGGTAACGGGCGCTCCGGGACGGGACAAGCCCGTCCCCTACGATCCGCGTCCCCTGCAGGTGCGCGCACCGCCCCCGGCGAGCGTTAGTTAGTCCGCCGCGGCGTAGTTCTGCACTTCTTTCATGGACAGCTTGATGCGGCCACGCTGATCGGTGTCGAGGCAGACGACTTCCACCTCCTGGCCTTCTTCCAGGTAGTCGGTGACCTTCTCGACGCGCTCTTCGGCGATCTGCGAGATGTGCAGCAGGCCGTCCTTGCCGGGGAGGATGTTGACAAAAGCCCCGAAGTCGACGATCCGTTCGACCCGTCCCTGGTAGATGCGACCCACCTCCGCCTCGGCCGTGATCTCCTCTATCCGGGCGACGGCGGCGTCCTTGGATGCGCCGTCCTCCGCGTAGATGCGGACCGTGCCGTCGTCCTCGACGTCCACTTCCGCGCCGGTTTCATCGGTGATAGAGCGGATCGTCGCGCCTCCCTTGCCGATAATGTCGCGGATCTTCTCGGGATCCACCTTGAGGACGACCATCGACGGTGCATTGTCGGAGACAGTGTCCCGCGACTTGGATATGACCTTGTTCATTTCGCCAAGAATGTGAACCCGCGCTTCGAGCGCTTGCTCGAGGGCGGTCTCCATGATCTCTTCCGTGATGCCGTCGATCTTGATGTCCATCTGCAGCGCGGTGACACCTTGGGCAGTTCCGGCGACCTTGAAGTCCATGTCGCCGAGGTGATCCTCGTCGCCGAGGATGTCGGTCAGCACGGCGAACCTATCGCCTTCCTTCACCAGGCCCATGGCGACACCCGCCACGGGCGCCCGCATGGGCACGCCGGCGTCCATTAGGGCGAGCGAACTGCCGCAGACGCTCGCCATGGAACTCGACCCGTTGCTCTCGGTGATCTCCGAGACGACGCGAACGGTGTAGGGAAAGTCCTCCTCGGACGGCAGGCATGCCGTTATGCCCCGCCGGGCGAGGTTGCCGTGACCGATTTCGCGACGTTTCGGGGCACCTAGGAACCCTTCCTCGCCGACGCTGTAGGGCGGGAAGTTGTAGTGCAGCATGAAGTGGTCCTTGAAGGTCCCCTCCAGCGTCTCGACCAGCTTCGCGTCACGCAGCGTGCCGAGTGTCGCCACGACGATGGCCTGGGTCTCGCCTCGTTGGAACAGGGCCGAACCGTGGGTTTTGGGAAGCATCCCCACCTCGACGCTGATTGGCCGGACCGTCTTGTTGTCGCGACCGTCGATTCTCGGCTCGCCCGCCAGCACGCTCTCGCGCACGAGGTTTTTCTCGAGCTTGTAGAACGCCTCGACGATGTCGTCGGCGGCGAACTCGCCGTCCTCGCCCCCGCACCGCTCCAAGACCGAGTCGCGCGCCGCGCGGACTTTTGCCTGGCGCTCCTGCTTGTCGGTGGTTCGGTAGGCGGCCGCAAGATCTTCCCGACACGATGCGTCGACCTTCTCGGTCAATCCGGCATCGACCGCCGGCGGTTCGAATTCCCACCTCGGTTTGCCCGCTTCGGCAGCGAGTTCACCAATGGCGGCAATGGCGATCTGCATCTCCTGGTGCGCGAACAGCACGCCGCCGAGCATCTGGTCCTCCGATAGTTCCTTGGCTTCCGATTCGACCATCAACACGGCCGACTCCGTTCCCGCCACCACCATATTGAGCGCCGACCCGGACAACTCCTCGTATCCCGGATTCAACAGGTAGCGGCCTTCCGAGTAGCCAACCCGCGCCGCCCCGATCGGCCCGTTGAACGGGATGCCCGATACCGCTAGCGCCGCAGAGGATCCGATCAACGAGATCACGTCCGGATCCATATCCCTGTCGACCGACATGACCGTTGCGATGACCTGCACCGCATTCATGAAACCATCGGGGAACAACGGTCGGATCGGCCGGTCTATCAATCGCGAGGTCAGCGTCTCCTTGTCCGAGGGTCGTCCCTCCCGACGCAGGAAACCGCCGGGAATCTTGCCGGCCGCGTAGGACTTCTCCTGGTAGTTCACGGTGAGCGGGAAAAAGTCCTGCCCCGGATTCGGACTGCGGTTGGCGACAACCGTGCACAGAACGACGGTGTCACCCATGGTTGCCACGACGCTTCCCGTCGCCTGCTTTGCAATCTTGTTGGTTTCGAGGACGACTCGATGGTCGCCGAATTGGAATTCTTTTCTTGCTGGATTCAATTTACTTCTCCTTTCCTCTGTTTGTTGTGCCAGCTTGACTTCGGCCAAGAGAATTCGCGTAAGCGGATTCTCCTACCGACCGCGAAGCGGTCGCATCATCGGCGCAAACCCAAACGGGCGATCAGCGACGAGTACCGTTGCTGGTCTTTTCCTTTCAAATAATCCAAGAGCTTGCGACGTTGGTTAATCATGCGAATCAGACCCCGGCGGGAATGGTGATCCTTGCCGTGGGCCCGAAAATGCTCCTGGAGCGAGTTGATATTATAGGTCAGCAACGCCACCTGTACTTCCGGTGATCCGGTGTCGTCGTCGCCTAGTCGATAGTCTTCGACTATCTTTTTTTTCGTTTCGGCTGTCAAAGCCATTTCACTTCTCCAATATGCCTTTAAAAATCCGAGGGCACCGCGCATATGTGCAGTTGTCCCTAGGTGGGTGGTCCATTAGACGATCAGCCGCCTTGGAGCGACACGGCCGTCGCCCAAGATTTCGCCAACGCCGATGAAGCGACCGTCGTTGTTCTCCTGTTCGTACAACCGAACCCAGCCTTCCGTTGGTGCGTGGGGCACCAACACAGGTTGTCCCTGCTTGAGGTAGAAAGCCGGCGCGCCGGCGAGTTCCACCGTCGGCCATTGGCCAACGGCTGTCGCCACCGGCTGCAGCGCCTCGTCGAGCCGACCGAGTTCCGCCATTCGGGACATCTCGTCGAAGGTGACGAGGTCGTCTTCCCGGTACGGCCCCGCAGTCGTACGACGCAGCGCCTCGACATGGGCGCCGCAACCTAGCTGCTCGCCCAAGTCGTGTGCAATCGTGCGCACGTAGGTGCCCTTGCTGCAATGGACTTCAAGCGTGAGTCGGTCATCGGTGAAGTCGACGATCTCGTTGCGGTAGATGGTGACGGGCCTTGCCTCGCGCTCGATCTCGATGCCCTGTCGGGCCAGCTTGTAGAGCGGCTTGCCCTGGTGCTTCACCGCCGAGAACATCGACGGCACCTGTTCGATATCGCCGCGAAAGTCATCGAGCGCTTCTTCGATGCGTTCACGGGGCATATCGCCCACGGCGCGTTGCTCGAGTATCCGGCCATCCGAATCGCCACTGTCCGTGGACACGCCGAGGCGCAGGGTGGCCACATAGGTCTTGTCGGAGGTCAACAGATACTGCGAGAACTTGGTGGCATCACCGAGACACAACGGCAATACGCCCGTGGCGAGAGGATCCAGGCTGCCGGTATGGCCAACCTTGCGCGCCGAGTACATCCGCTTGACGCGTTGCACCGCATCGTTGGAACTCATTCCGCGGGGCTTGTCGAGTACAACGACGCCGTTGACGTCGCGGCCGCGCCGCCTACGGCTCATCCCGCGCGCTCCTCGCCCGTTGGTTGCCCTGGTCTGCGCGCACGGCTTGATCGATGAGCGCTCCGATGCGCGCGCCCCGCTCGGGCAGGTCGTCGTAGTGGAAACGCAGCTTGGGTGTCTTCCGCCATCCTTGCCGCTTGGCAACCGCAGAGCGCAGAAACCCCGCAGCCTTGTTCAGCACGGACACCAACTCCTGCTGCGCCGCCTCGTCCGTCGCCGCCACCGAGGACACGTAGACATCGGCAACCGCGAAGTCGCGGCTGACTTGCGTATCGGTCACCGACAGCAACGAAACGCGGGGATCGCGCATTTCCCGTTGCACGACCGTTGCGAGTTCCGCACGTATGTAGTCGGCGATGCGTTCGGCGCGGTCGGGCGTCATACAGCCGTTTCTGACGCTGCCATCGCTGGCTCCTGCGGTTGCGGCGACTCGACGCCGAGCGCCCTTGCCACGGTCGTGGACTCGTACACTTCGATCAGGTCGCCGACGCGCACGTCGTTGTAGTTGCGCACCCCGATTCCGCACTCGAGACCGTTGCGCACCTCGGTGACATCGTCCTTGATGCGGCGCAGGGACTCCAGTTCGCCCTCGAAGATGACGACGTTGTCGCGCAGCACGCGGATGCTCCGGTTCCGCGCCACCGTGCCATCGGTGACCATGCAGCCCGCAATCTGGCCGAACCGCGGCGAGTGGAACACCTCGCGCACCTCGGCCACGCCGAGAATTTCCTCGCGGACTTCCGGCGCAAGCATGCCCTCGAGAATCGCCTTGATGTCGTCGAGCAGCTGGTAGATGACGCTGTAGTAGCGCAGGTCGATGGATTCGCGTTCGATGATGACCTTGGCGGCACGGTCGGCACGGGTATTGAAACCGAATATGGCGGCACCGTAGGTCATCGCCATGTTGGCGTCCGATTCGGTGATGCCCCCCACGCCGGATGCCAGGACGTTCACGGAGACCTCGTCGTTGCCGATGTCCGAACAGGCCTTCGTGATGGCCTCGAGGGAGCCGCGCACGTCCGCCTTTACGATGAGCTTGAGCACTCGCTTCTCGCCCTGGCCCAAGCTCGCGAACATGCTCTCGAACGATGCCACCTTCTGGCTGGCATGGCGTTGCGCCTGGCTACGCCCGGCCCGGAAGTCCGCCACCTCGCGCGCCTGACGCTCGCCGGTGACCGCAGAAAACTCGTCACCGGCCTCGGGCGTACCGTTCAGGCCGAGCATCTCCACCGGCGCCGATGGCGGCGCCGCGGCGACACTTTCGCCGCGTTCGTTGGTCAAAGCCCTGACCCGCCCGAAGCACTCGCCGGCAACAATGACGTCGCCGCGTTTCAGCGTTCCGTTCTGCACCAGCAACGTGGCCACGGGTCCGCGTCCGCGATCCAAGCGCGACTCGATTACCACGCCCTGGCCCGGTGCCTCCGGCACAGCGGTGAGTTCCAGGAGTTCGGCTTGCAGCGTCACCGCTTCCAGCAACGCATCGATGCCAACGCCGGTCTCAGCCGAGACCTCCACGAACTGGACGGTGCCTCCCCAGTCTTCCGGAATCACGCCAACGGCGCTCAGTTCGTTCTTCACCCGTTCCGGGTCGGCGCCCTCCAAGTCCATCTTGTTGACCGCGACCACGAGCGGGACTTCGGCCGCCTGCGCGTGCTGGACGGCTTCCTCCGTCTGCGGCATCACGCCGTCGTCCGCAGCCACGACCAGGATCACCACGTCCGTGGACTTGGCGCCCCGGGCACGCATGGCCGTGAAGGCGGCATGGCCCGGCGTATCGATGAACGTGATCTCGCCGTGCTCGGTCGCGACGTTGTAGGCGCCGATGTGCTGGGTGATGCCCCCGGCCTCGCCGGCCACCACGCGGGTATGGCGAATGTAGTCGAGCAGCGAGGTCTTGCCATGATCGACGTGGCCCATGACGGTGACCACGGGCGGGCGGGGATGGCGTTCGCCTTCCACCTGCAACGACTTCTCGAGATCCAGCTCCACTTCGTCTTCGGCGACAAGCTTGACCTTGTGGCCCATCTCCTCGACGAGCAGGACGGCGGTGTCCTGATCGAGAACCTGGTTGATCGTGGCCATGACGCCCATGCCCATCAGGGTCTTGATCGCCTCGCCGGCCTTGATGCTCATGCGTTGCGCCAACTCGCCGACGGTGGCCATCTCGCCGATCTCCACCTCCCGGACGATGACCTCCTGCGGTTTCTCGAATTCACCGCCTTGCTTCTCGAGGTTGAGATGACGACGCTTGGTCCGACGCGATTCGCTCTTCAGCGACAATTCGCGGCGGCGAACCCTGCCATCGCCGAAGTCGTCTTCCCGCGTGGCGCGATCGCGGTGACGCGCGCCCGCCCTTCCAGGCGCCCGACGATTGCCGCTCTCCGCCGCGCGCGCCTCCGCCTGCGCCCTGGCCGCGGCTTCCGCCGCCGCCCGCGCGACGGCTTCGGGAGTGGCCTCGGCACGTCTCTGCGCGGCTTCCCGGGCTTCTGCCTCCGCCTTGGCCTTGGCCGCCACCTCGGCCTGTCGACGCTCTTCCTCCTCGGCCTTGCGCTGCGCCTCCTGACGGCGCGCTTCCTCTTCGGCGGCCTTGCGCCTGGTGTCCTCTTCGCGGATTCGTTCCGCTTCAATCTGGGCTTGAGTGGGTGCGGCAGGTGCTCGAGCCAACGATTCACCGGCTTCGGTGGGAGGCGCCGGCCGCCGGACGAACACCTTCTTCTTGCGGGTCTCCACCTTGACGGCCGTGCCGCGACCGCCCTTGCCCGTCCTAAGCGTGCTGACGTTGCGGCGGCGTACAGTGATCTGCTTCTGTTGTTCCGCCCGGTCCGTCTGCCGACGGCGAACGAAACTCAAAAGCTGCGTCTTCTGATCGTCCGAGACGATTTCGTCGTCCCGCTCGTGCGGAAGCCCCGCCTGCTGCATGAGTTTCAGCAGGTCGTCGGAGGGCCGCTTCAGCGTCGACGCGAGTTGGCCTACGGTGACGTCAACCATGCGCGTCTCCCACCGGGGCTTCCTCCGGCTCCTGCTCCTCGAACCAGGGGGCGCGGGCGGTCATGATGAGTTCGGCGGCGCGTTCCTCGTCGACCTCGTCGTTGATCTCCTGTAGATCCGCGATGGACAACTCGGCGAGATCCTCCATCGTCACGACGCCCGCGGCAGCGAGCTTGAAGGCAAGCGGGTTGTCCATGCCCTCCATCTCCAAGAGGTCGGCAGCCGGCGTGCCGGGCGCTTCCCCGGAGATCTCCATCTCCAACAGGGCGTCCCGGGCGCGGTTTCGGAGGTCGTCGACGAGTTCCCGGTCGAAGTCCTCGATGTTCGTCAACTCCTCGATGGGTACGTAGGCGACCTCTTCGATGTCCGTGAAGCCCTCTTCGACGAGCACCGTGGCCACGTCTTCGTTTGCCTCGAGCACCTTCATGAAGTACTCGACGTAGCCGCGCGACTCCTCCTCCTGCTTGCGGGCGGCTTCCTCCTCGTCCATCACCTTGAGGTTCCAGCCCGTCAACTCGGTGGCCAAGCGTACGTTCTGGCCACCGCGACCGATGGCCTGGGCGAGATTGTCTTCCTCGACCGCGATTGTCATCGTGTGGGTGTCCTCGTCCTTGAAGATGGACTTGACGTCCGCAGGCGACATCGCGTTGACCGCGAGAATCGCCGGATCCTCGTCCCATAGCACGACGTCGATCTTCTCCCCGGCCAGTTCGCCGGACACGGCCTGTACGCGCGAGCCGCGCATGCCGACACAGGCACCCACGGCATCGATGCGACCGTCGTTGGTCTTGACGGCGATCTTAGCCCTGGAGCCCGGATCCCGCGCTGCGGCGCGGATCTCGATGACGTCCTCGGCGATCTCCGGCACCTCGATCTTGAACAGCTCGATGAGCACCTGCGGCGTCGTTCGGGTGAGCACAAGCTGCGGACTGCGCTGGTCGGGGCGGACTTCCACCAGCAACGCGCGAATTCGGTCGCCGATACGGAAGCTGTCCCGGGGGATCAGGTTCTCGCGGGTGAGAATCGCTTCCGCGTTGTTGCCAAGATCCACGATAACGCTGTCGCGCGAAGTCTTCTTGACCGACCCGCTAACCAACTCGCTAACACGCGGCTCGTACATGGCGATGACCCGGGCACGTTCGGCTTCCCGCACCTTCTGCACGATGACCTGCTTGGCGGTCTGCGCCGCGATACGGCCGAACTCAACCGACTCCACGGGAATCCGGTAGAAGTCGCCAATGCCGAGGGACGGATCCTTCTCCGCCGCCTCTTCCGGAGTCAGCTCCGCATCCGGGTTCGGCTCTTCGCCCTCCTCGAGTTCCCGGTCGGGATCGATCACCTCCCATATCCGGAACGTCTCGTAGCTGCCGGACTCGCGGTCGATGCTCACCGCAAACCTCGCGTTCTCGCGGTACTTCTTCTGGGTCGCCGTGGCCAAGGCCTGTTCGATGGCTTCGAAGATCACGTCCTTGGAGACGCCCTTCTCGTGGGAGACGGACTCCACCACCATCAGCACTTCTTTGTTCATCTCCGCCATTGCGATTCCCTCAATCCCGAGTCGTCTTGCTTCACCGGCACGGCCTAGCCGGAGAGCCCTTCGAATACAAGACGGGTACGTTGAATCTGTTGCAGCGGCAGCACGACCTCCTCATCCTCCGCCAGCTCGACGACGATGTCCTCCCCCTCGACGCCGGCTAGGCGACCGGCCAGGCGGCGACGGCCGTCGAACGGAAACGCGAGCCGCACGTCAACTTGCTCGCCGACGTTGGCAAGGTACTGCTCGCGGCGGAACAACACCCGGTCGATGCCGGGCGACGACACCTCCAGGCGGTACGAGTGCACGATGGGATCCTCGACGTCGAGCAGCGCACTGACCTGCCGGCTCACCCGTTCGCAGTCATCGATGCCGACTCCCTCAGGCGAATCGATATAGAGTTTCAGCATCGAGTTGCGGCCCCGGGGCCGGTATTCGATCCCCCAGATCTCGCAGCCGAGCGCGCGCACAGTCGGCGTCAACAGCGCTTCCAAGTCCCGTTCCTTCCGCGTCATGGCCTTCGCCTGCGCAGTTCCTCTCGTTCACACACAAAAAATGGGCAGCAATGCCCATCCGAACCGATCAGGCACGCCCCATCTCGCTGACGCGGCGTGCGTATACCGTTAGTGCCCGGTCAATCGCACCGGGTCATGTCGCGGCGCCGCCCCTTGCGGCACCGCCACCATGCTTGGTAGCGGGGGCAGGATTTGAACCTACGACCTTCGGGTTATGAGCCCAACGAGCTACCAGACTGCTCCACCCCGCATCAGGTCGCGGGATTATAGGTAGGCGACTTGGGGACAGCAAGTGCCCTGCGGAGCGCTGAAACCTGCCGGTAGATGGGTTTGTCCGACGTCTCGGGACGGGCCGTAGGGGAAAGCTTGTCCCGTCCCGCGACGGAGAACGGCACCGTAGGGGACGGGCTTGTCCCGTCCCGCAGGAACGCCCAACTTCGCCACGGCACCGTAGGGGACGGGCTTGTCCCGTCCCGCGACCCACGAAGGACATCCCAACGGGCGACGACAAGCGTCGCCCCTAAGATATCACCCTGTTCGGCGGCCGATCAGGCCTTGTCGTCTCGCGACACGCGCCTGAGCGGGTGCAGACTGCCCCCTTCGCCGATGATGTAGTCCGGTAACACCACGTCGGCATTGCCAAACTGCACCGGCGGGGCCTCGGTTCTCGTCCCGTTGACCCCGCCCAACGTGCCGTAGATTCGCAACCCCAAGCGGGCGCGCAGCTTGGGGCTGGCTTCATCGAGCACCTCCTGCAGGCACGACACGCCCCAGTTCTCCTGCTGGCGCATCCACGGCAGGCAGAAGTAAGTCGTGATGCTGCGCCGGGGCTCGCCGTTGGTATTGATCCCCAGGCCGTGCCAGATCCGGCCCTCCCAGGCGAACACGCTGCCGGCCGGAGCTTCGACCTGCACCGACATCTCCCGCGGCGGAGCCTTGATCTGATACTCCGGCCGCCATCGATGGCTGCCCGGGACGACGTGCGTGCTGCCGCTCTCGGGCGTGAAGTCGTCGAGCAGCCAGAACAGGTTGCACGCGGCCGGGAACTCCGCCATCGCCGGGACGAAGCCCTGGTCGCGGTGCAAGGCCTGCGGCTCGGTGGTCGGCGCATGGAACATGCCACCGGTGATGCTGGACACGAGAAACGAGCGACCGAGCAGGAACCCCGCAAGTTCGTCGGTCTCGTGACGCTCGACTAGATCCAGGAACACGCGTCCTTTGTTGACCATGTTGGCGACGTACTGCTTGTTGCCAAGTGCGCCGGGTGGCGCCAGGTCGCCGAGGTTCCGCTCCGCCGCCGCCTGCGCGTCGAGTGCCGTCCTAAGGCGTTCGATCTCCCCCTTGTCGAGCACGTCCGGCACGAAGCACATGCCGTACTCCGAGAGGTGCTGCTTGGCGGTGTCGAGGTCCCGCGTCAGCGGCGGCAGGCCGAGCACCTCCGGCGGGTCCAGAATCGGTGACGGCGCGTAGCCGGTCTGTCGATGTTCAGCCGGTACCGGGCGTAGGGGCATGGCGGCAAGACCTCGTCAGCGCTGGGGAGCCACTCGGATCAACATACCACGCACGGGTCGGTTGGGATGGCGACGGATCAAAACGTAGATCAAGGAGTGGTGCCGAAGAGAGGACTCGAACCTCCACGGACGCAAGTCCACTGCCCCCTCAAGGCAGCGTGTCTACCAATTCCACCACTTCGGCACGTCCCGCCCCAGGGCGGCGGGGCGCGGGATTATACATCGGGGAGGTCGGAATCCGTGTCGGGCTCCGCCGGCGGCGAACCGGACTCTTCGGCATCGACCTCCGCCTCGAAGACCGAGAAGTCGGACATGCCGTCGGTGCGTAGGTCGACTGCAATCTCCTTGGCGGTATACGCCAAACCGAAAGCGATCACGAAGAACCCGATCGCCAGGTAGACCGTCATCTTGGTCAGGAACGAAGTGGACCCCGCGCTACCGAACACCGTGTTCGCGCTCCCCGAGCCGAACGCCGCACCGACGTCGGCGCCCTTGCCTTGCTGCAGGAGCACGATCGCCCCCAACGCAACCGCATCGATGAGCAGCAGAATCAACAGGACCGTTTGCAGCGTCTGCATCGTTGGACTCCTTGCACTGCCGGGACAACGAGTCTACCGGCATTCCTCGACGGCATGTCGCGGGGCGGCGCAGCATATCTCGGTGAGCTCGGCGGCGTCCAGCGCGTGTACTGTCCAACGCGAAGTGAGGGTGAACAAAAGGCCGATTCCAACGCGAAGTGAGGGTGAAACGGGTGCTAGAAGGGGGTGCTAGAAGGGACACCCACCGGGAGGCGCTCGAAGAGCGGGTGCTAGAAGCGGGGTGCTAGAAGGGACACCCACCGGGAGGTGCTCGAAGGAGGAGGGGGGTGCTAGAAGGGACACCCACCGGGAGGCGCTCGAAGAAGCGGGTGCTAGAAGGACACCCACCGGGAGGTGCTCGAAGGGACACCCACCGGGTGCTCGAAGGGACACCCACCGTGCAAGAAGGGACACCCACCGGGTCAACGGCATCGAGCCGGCGCGGCGCGCCCAACAGCAAAACCCCGCATCGCCCGTCCTCATGTCGTGATGCGACGGAGACCATCCCCTCGCAGGGCGGATTGCCGACATCCCCGGAGGCCTCGGATCACAGAGACTCCAGCGAATTCCCACGCCGGCGGCGGCAATCGACGGTCATGCCGCCGCGCCCCG
>VXYL01000085.1 GCA_009846005.1 Gammaproteobacteria bacterium
TCGTGGACTACAGGAAGCTCAAGACCGGGCTCAAGCTGGTCCTGTTCGACAACGGATTCGACGCGGTCATCGCCGCCGCCGGGACCGACGAGTTCCGGGACTGGTACCACAACTTCAGGCAGGGACTCGGCTTCGCGAGCGGCCAGTACGAAGAGGCGAAAAAGATCGCCAACAAATGGGCCAAGGCGTACACCAACCTGCACTTCACCGGGCACTCGCTCGGCGGCGGATTGGCGATGGCGATGGCGGCCAAGACCGGGCACTATTCGTCCTACACGGTCTTCAACTCCGCCGGCCTGCATCCGGCCACCGTTGGCGGAGCCGAGGAGTTCGCGAAGTTGACGGCGACCACTACTACAGCAGGTTCGACGTCCTCCGGTTTGCCAACGCGCTGAGTGCCGCATCGGTGCCCGGCAGGCAGATCTCCCTCGGGCGCGCGGGATGGCATCCAATGAAGCTGCTGTGCAGGATGAGCATCGGGTGCGATCCGTGAAAAAGCTGGCTGCGGGACTAGCGCTTCTCGCCGTCGCCGGGTGCGCGGTGGGCGATGCGGAGGTGTCGGACGACGAACTGCGCGACCTGGTCGACGCCATGGAGGACGGACAGAAGAGGCACGACCGCGAGCTGAGGGACTGGTCCATCGACTACATGTCGCTGGCGCGGATGTTCCCCGACGAGGAGATGCGCGCCTTGGCCCGCGCCGCCGGCCGGGGCCGGGTCGATCGGATCGACGAGCTGGTCGCGTCGGGCGCCGACGTCAACGCCCTCGGCCGCAGCGACGGCACGGCCCTGTGGTGGGCGCAGCGGCGGCGAAACCTCGAGGGCTTCACGCGGCTGCTCGAACACGGCGCGGACCCGAACCTGCTGATCGGCGGGCCGCACTATGAGGCGACAACCATCATGCACGAGGCGGCTGCGCAAGAGGACCCCGCGTTCCTAGCGGCGGCGCTCAGACACGGCGGGAACCCCAACGTGCGGGTGCCGGCCGACCGGGAAACGCCCCTTTTCAGGGCTAATGGCCTGACGCCGCCCGGTGAGACGACTGCTCTGCGGATGCTCCTCGAAAGCGGCGCGGAGGTCGACGCGGTGGATTCGTACGGAATCACGGTGGCAGGGCTTCGTACCGACCGGCCTGATCTGCTCTACGAACTGCTCGTCCACGGTGCGGAATACCGCAAGACCTACCGGAACGGAACTACGCTATTGGGAGACCTTGCCGAGTCGTGTGCCAGCACACAGCCGAAGTGGCAGGTGTATTGCCGAAACGTGATCGGCTGGTTTGCCGCGCAGGGCGTGGAATTGCCGCTGCCCCAAAAGCGCTAGCCCCCTTGGAGAGCATCAATAAAGCAGAGGAGTCCGGGACACACGCGAATCCGTCCTACACGGGTGACCGGCGGCCGGGAAGGCACAGGCGACCCGGGAGGAGACGGGAACATCCGCGTTGGCGATCACATGCGGCTGCGGGACGGCCGCCTCCAACCACGCGGGCTTCGGCGGACATGGGCAGACCGCGACCACGGTGGAGGACTTCACGAACACGAACACCGCCACCGAGTGGACGGTCGGCAAGGTCTCGGACCGCAGGACCACGGTGGACGTCGCGGAGCAGACGTTCAACCCGTCGGCGACGCTGAGGAAGCGGACGAAGTTCGACGTCCTGGGCCGGGCCGCGGAGACCGTGGACGACCTCGACGGCACGGACCCGGTGACGACGACGTACGCCTACGACGCGCAGGGCAGCCTCGACCGCGTCACGGTGGACGGCGTCGAGGTGGCCAGCATGGCTTACGACGTGCTCGGCCGCCGCACCAACCTCACGGACGCGTCGCTCGGCGCGTGGAGCTTCGAGCACGACGCGCTGTCCCGGCCGACCCTGACGACGGACGCCAAGTCGCAGAAGACGAAGTACGCCTACGACGCGCTGGACCGCCTGAAGGAACGGCGCGACTGCCACGCCGGCTGCACGCCGCTGGTGACCAACACGTGGCGTTGGGACGCGGCGAACGGCACGGGCGAGCTGTCGTCGCGCACGAACGGCGCGTTCACGCAGACCTACACGTACCGCGCCAGCGACGGCAAGCCCGACAACGTGGCGACGAGCGTGAACGTGGCGGGGGTGCTGACCGCGAGCTACACGCGCGTGCTGGGCTACGACGCGCAGGCCAGGCCGAGCACCGTCGACCACAACGGCGCGGTCACGTACACCTACGGCTACGGCGCGCGCGGCCACCGCACGGGCGTCAATCAAGGACACCCACCTTCGGGGGCGTCGGGCGTCAATCAAGCGCGTCAATCAAGGACACCCACCTTCGGGGGCGTCAATCAAGGACACCCACCTTCGGCAGCGCAGACTCGAGCACCGAGAGCTGGGATTGGGACACACACCGCCATCATGGGCCCGTGGTGTACCTCGGGTAGTGACGCGGACCTGGCCGGATTTTGACAGGATGCGGGCGGGGCCGAGCCTAGGGCGCACTAGGCCGACGGCTCCCGAGCGGAGCGAGCAAGAACCGCCGCTGACGGCGCAGGGGGAGCGCGGCCGAAGTCGAGCGGGAGCTCAGGCGGCCACGCGCGCCCAGCGGGGCAGGGTGGCGGCGGGGGTTCGCTGGCGACAGGACGTCAC
>VXYL01000031.1 GCA_009846005.1 Gammaproteobacteria bacterium
CCGCCGATGCTCTACCTGGGGTACGTCGGGTTCGCCGTGGCGTTCGCGTTCGCGGTGGCCGCCTTGCTTGCCCGGCGTCTGGATGCCGTCTGGGCGCGTTGGACCAGGCCGTGGGCGAACGTCGCGTGGGCGTTTCTTACCGTCGGCATCGCGCTCGGCAGCTGGTGGGCGTACTACGAACTGGGCTGGGGCGGCTGGTGGTTCTGGGATCCCGTCGAGAACGCGTCGTTCATGCCGTGGCTCGCCGGAACGGCGCTGATCCACTCCCTGGCCGTCACCGAGAAGCGGGGCGCGTTCAAGAGCTGGACGGTATTCCTGGCCATCGCCGCGTTTTCGCTGTCGCTGCTCGGCGCGTTCATCGTGCGTTCCGGCGTGTTGACGTCGGTCCATGCGTTCGCCGTGGATCCCGAGCGCGGTTTGTATCTGCTCGCCTTCCTGGTGGTGGCGGTCGGCGGCGCCTTGGTCCTCTACGGTCTGCGTGCGCCGGCAATCCGGGCCCGGGCGCAATACTGGGGTCTGTCCCGCGAGCTGATGCTGCTCTGCAACAACATGCTGCTGGTATTGGCGCTCGCCGTGATCCTGATCTACACGCTTTACCCGGTGGCCTACGAGGCGATGACCGCCGGCGAGAAGTCGTCCATCGGCCCTCCGTACTACAACCGCGTGTTCGTGCCCCTGGCGCTGCTTCTGGCGGCCGTTCTGGCCGTGATGCCCGTGTCGAGGTGGCGGCGCACACCGGTCGTGCTGTTCAAGAACGTGGGGCTAATGCTGCTGGTCGCGCTGGCGCTGGGGGTGCTGCTGCCGCTTGTCCTCGGAGGTGCGATCGCGGCCGGCGCGATGCTCGCAGTCGGACTCGGACTGTGGATCGCCATGACCCATGCAACCGACATTCGCAAGCGATGGCGGTCGATTACGCGAAGCTACCTCGGCATGGTAATCGCCCACATGGGATTCGCGGTGAGCCTGGTTGGCGTCGGGATCACCACCGAATTCTCCCATGTCGTGGATGCGCGCATGGACGTCGGCGACAGCGTGACCCTGAACGGTATCGACTACCGCCTGAACCGTGTCGACCGCGTCGCGGGACCGAACTACACCGCGGATCGGGTGGAGTTCACGACCGACACCGGGGTGACGCTGTACCCGGAGAAACGCCACTACCCCGCCCGCGACCAGGTCATGACCGAGGCCGGCATCGCACCGGGGTTCCTGGGCGACCTCTATATCACCTTGGGCGAGCAGTTGCCGGACGGCTCTTGGGGTGTGCGCATCAACGACAAGCCGCTGGTGCGCTGGGTCTGGCTCGGCGCCCTGCTCATGGGTTTCGGCGCCATTCTCGCGATCACCGACCCTCGCTATCGTCGACTGGCCAAACGAACGCACCGAACGACCGCATCGGCGCCCCGCACGGTCGAGGCCCAGCCGGCAACGCCATGAACCGGGCGAAGCTGTTTCTGCCGGTTACCGTTTTCGGCATCCTCGCAGCGGTGCTCTTCCTCGGGTTCACGCTGAGGGATCCCAAGCTCCTGCCCTCGGCGCTCTTGGACAAACCGTTTCCCGCGTTCGACTTGCCGCTGCTGGCCGGTGCGGCGGGGGCTCGGGCATCCCGGCACAGCCTGCTCGGCCAAGTCCGGCTCGTGAACGTCTGGGCGACCTGGTGCCCGACCTGCCTCGCCGAGCACGGCGAGCTCATGAGGATCCGTCGGGAGACGGGGCTCTCCATCGTCGGGATCAGCTACAAGGACGACTCGTCGCAGGCCCGCGCCTGGCTAAGGGAATACGGCGATCCCTACGACTTCAATATCGTCGATGCCAACGGCGACCTAGGCGTCGATCTCGGTGTCTACGGCGCGCCCGAGACCTTTCTCGTCGACGCCGGCGGCGTCATCCTCTACAAACACGTCGGCGACGTGAACCGGAGCGTATGGGACGGCGAATTCGCCCCGAGAATCGCGGCGCTTGGCGATTCCGAAAGCGTCGAGGGCGGCGAGGCGGAATGAACCGTCGTGCGGGCTTCACCATGGTTCTTGCGATTGCCACCTGCCTCGGGGCGTCGGCCATCGACGGTTTCGATTTCCCCGATCCCGAGACCGCCGAACGCTACCAGCGCCTGATCACCGATTTCCGCTGCCCGAAGTGCCTGAACGAATCCATCGCGAGTTCCGGCGCGCCCATCGCGGTGGATCTGCGCCGCACCGTCCGCCGGCTGATGGAGGAGGGCGCCACGAACGAAGCCATTCGCGACCACCTCCAGGAACGCTACGGCGACTTCGTGCTCTACGACCCGCCGTTCAAGCCGTCGACGTGGTTGCTCTGGTTTTCGCCCGTGGTCCTGCTCGTCGTCGGTATCTACGTCTTGATACGGGTAGCGCGACGAAGCGCGGCCAGCGATACGGCATCGGACGACCTCGACAGGGCGAGGCGGCTACTTCGGGACACGACGTGATGGAGGTCTATCTCGCCGCCTGCGCAATGGGTGTGCTCGCGGTAGTCGGTGTCGTGACCCTCGCCCGTCGGGCCGGACGCGCCCGCGAGCCGGACACGGCGTCTGCGCTGTTTGCCGATCGCCGCCTTGAACTCAAGCGTGAAGCCGACGCCCAGGATC
>VXYL01000073.1 GCA_009846005.1 Gammaproteobacteria bacterium
GTACTGCAGCAGGCGCTTACCGACGGTCCAGCCCTTGCCCCGTTCACCCACGAGATTCCGCTTCGGCACGCGAACGTTGTCGAGAAAGGTCTGGCAGAACGGCGACGCGCCGCTGATGAGCCGGATTGGCTTGACGCTGACGCCCGGCGTTTCCATGTCGAATAGGATGAACGAGATGCCTTCGTGCTTCGGCGCATCCGGCTCGGTGCGCACTAGGCAGAACATCCAGTCGGCGAAGTTAGCGCTGGAGGTCCAGATCTTCGAGCCGTTGACGATGAAGTCGTCGCCGTCGTCGACGGCCTTGGTCGAGAGGCTCGCGAGATCCGAGCCGGAGCCCGGTTCGCTGTAGCCCTGGCACCACCAGATGTCGCCGCGGACGATCTTCGGCAGGTGTTCGAGTTTCTGCTCCTCGGAGCCGAACTCCAAGAGCGCGGGACCGATCATGGAGAGCCCCATGCCGGTGTGGGCGGGGCGGGCACGGATTCGGCGCATCTCTTCGCCAAGAACGCCCGCCTCTTGCTTGGTGAGGCCACCGCCGCCGTATTCCTTGGGCCAGGTGGGCGCGGTCCAGCCCTTCTCGGCCATGCGGTCGAGCCAGAGCTTGACCTCCGGGTTCGGGTACGTGGCCCGGCGACCGCCGCCGGTGCCTTCGCCGGGTCCTGCCGGCTGACGGATCGTCGGTGGACAGTTGTCTTCCAGCCAATCCCGGACTTCCTCTCGAAAACTCATGCCTGCTGCTTCTCCTCTGTGTCTGGTTTCGCTGGTTCGACCTCCCGCCCCCGGACCACAACCTTGACGGGCTGTTGCAAGGTCTGCAAGTCGAGGAGTGGATTCCCGCGCACGAATAGTAGATCGGCGGACAGGCCTTCGCGCAAGACGCCGGTAACATCGGCAAGGCCGAGCGCCGCCGCGCACTCGCTGGTAGCGCACTTTAGGACTTCGATGGGCTCGAGCTCCGCTAGCCGCGCAAACACCGGTAGCGCCCGGGCCAAATCCTGGTGACGAACGTTGGGGATTCCGGCATCCGTGGAGGCGACCAGCCGACACCCCGCCGCCTTCATTCCGCGCATGTTCTCGCGCACGGCAACGGCGAACTCTTCCGGGAAGCGGCCCCAACCGGCGTTGATGGTCGGGGACACCCACACGCCCCGGCGGGCGATCTCAGCGGCGACCACTGGATCGTAGGGTTCGCGTTTGCCCTCGGCTCCGATCCACGAACAATGCTCGATGCTTCGCACCCCGGCATTCGCCGCGTGACGGATGCCCGGCGTACCGTGGCAGTGGGCGGCGACGTCGTAACCGAGTTCGTTTGCCGCCGCGACGATGGCCGTCGTCGTCGCCTGATCGAACTGGGCGTCCTTGGGCTGGCTGTCGGGCGTCTGCATGCCGCCGGTGGCCATCAGCTTGATGAGATCGACGCCGTGGGCGTGCTGGCGTTCGATGACTGCTTTCGCCCCTTCCAGGTCGACCGACTCGCCGCCCCAAAAGTGGCAGTGGCCCTTCATGGACGTGACGGGCTGACCAGCACACAGCAGGCGCGGGCCGAGGATCTCCCCCGCGTTGATTCGATCCCGGAGTTCAAGCTCCAGCCAGTTGCCGCCGCCGAGGTCGCGGGCCGTGGTGATGCCGTGGCGAACCATCACCTCCGCACGGTTCTTCGTTTTCTTGCGGATCACCCGGGGGCTCTGCGCCAACTGCTCCTCGAGCGACGCAATGGCCGGATCGAGAACCATATGGACGTGGGCGTCGATGAGCCCAGGAACCACGGTCAGGCCCGTACAGTCCTCGCCCTGCCAGCCGTTTCCCAGTGCAGCGATCGAATCGCCCTCAACCGCAATGGAGTCGAACGTTGCATAGTCGTCCGCAACCCCATCCCAGATGCGAAGGTTCGTATAGACAGACATCTAGCGCCCCAACCGCCAACCACCCCACATATCCTCGCCCACCAGTGCGTCTTCGGCGAAGCGTTTGGCGTCCTTGAACCACTCGAACTGCCCGATGCGCTTGTGCTCCTCGGGCGAGAGGACTTCCCGGTCCAACGTGAAGTCGGCGAAGACGGCCCAGCGGATGGAATCGCCCATATGCACGCCCGCAGAGTGGACCGTCCGTCCGTGCCAGAAGATGACATCGCCCTTCTCGCCCGCGAATTCGACCGGTTCGATCTCGGCCACAATCTGTCTCACGGCGTCGCGGAAGTCCGGAAGCGGCGACCAGTTCGCCTCGAAGCGATGCGCCCGGAACATGATCTTGTGGCTGCCCGGATACACCGTAAAGCCGCCGCTACGGGGCGGGACATCGTCGAGATAGGCGCAGGCATTGAGTTGCTGGCAGACCTGATCGGTGTGGGGACCAAGGGGGCGCGTCAATCGCTCGGGGTCGTCCGTATCGACTTCGCCGGCGTTGGGGAACACCGCATAGACGCCGCGGGTCCGTTCGCTCGGTCTGAGATCGTCGCCGAGCAACACCTTGGCCACCGCGCGGACTCGGGGGTGGTTGGGAACCAGGTCCATCAGAAAGTCGGCATTGCCGAGATCGTGTAGCTTGACGGTGTGTCCCCCGTAGACGATGCGCTGCCGCCCCTGGTAGGGACCGGACTCGTCCGGCCGCGGCATCGGGGCCCACTCGGGGCTCGCCCAAGTCGAGGAGTCGTCGGGTGACGGCGCAGTCGCCCCCCCGGCCATCGGCACCTGGTCTCTCAAATACGTCCAAGTCTTACCAAGCGCTTCCTCAACCGCCGCGGCCTCGATCAGGCGCTTCTTGACGAGAAACCCGTTGTCCACGAAGAACTGGATCTCTTCTTGGGATATCGTCTCGCCAGGGCAGGTCAAATCCGGCGCTTCAAAAACGATGCTCGGCTTCTTCTCGACGGGTCGCAGCTTCGACGCATCCGAGGGCGGACTTGCGTTAGTCTGTTGCACCGGTACCAAGCCAAATCCCTTCCCCGCAGACTGCATATTAGATCGTAGGGGCGACGCTTGTCGTCGCCCACGCCGAGTCCTGAGCGGGACGGGACAAGCCCGTCCCCTACGGCACGGATGTGGCCCTTTCTTGCTCAAGCCGTCAAACTAGCTGGCTTTCCGCCACGGAGACGCCCATGCCCGCCAACCTGCCAGCCGACTACGAGGAGCGCGTCTACGCCGGCGTGCTCGGCAAGATCATCGGTGTCTACCTCGGCCGCCCGTTCGAGGGCTGGCCCAACGAGCGCATCGAGGAACGCCTCGGCGAGATCGACTACTACGTCCATGACAAGCTCAACCAGCGCCTGATCGTGACCGACGACGACATCAGCGGCACGTTCACCTTCATCCGCGCCATGGAGGACTACAACTGCGACCCGGACCTTAGCCCTAAGCAGATCGGCCAGTCGTGGCTCAACTACCTGATCGAGAACCGCACCATCCTGTGGTGGGGGGGCCTCGGGAATTCCACCGAGCACACCGCGTTCATGCGCCTGGTGTCCGGCATCGATGCGCCGGCGAGCGGCTCCATGGAAACGAACGGCAAGGTCGTCGCCGAGCAGATCGGCGCGCAGATCTTCATCGACGGCTGGGCCATGGTGTCGCCGGGCGATCCCGACCAGGCAGCCGACTTGGCCCGGCGCGCGGCGAGCGTCTCCCACGACGGCGAGGCCATCTACGGCGCCCAGGTGCTGGCGGCCATGGAAGCAGCGGCCTTCGTGGAGTCGGACACCAACAAGCTGATCGACATTGGGGTTTCCCAGATTCCCGACGACAGCGTGCTCTATCGCATGATCGGCGACATCCGCGACTGGCATGCGAAGCACGGCGACGACTGGCGCAAGACCTTCGCCGAGATCAAGGCCAACTACGGCTACGACAAGTACGGCGGCAACTGCCACATGGTGCCGAACCACGGCCTGATCGTGCACGGCCTGCTGCACGGCAACGACGATTTCCAGCGCGCCCTGATGGTCGTCAACACCTCGGGCTGGGACACCGATTGCAACTCGGGCAACCTCGGTTGCCTGCTCGGCATCCAGCACGGGCTCGAGGGCATCGACGCGGGTCCCGACTGGCGCGGCCCCTTCGCCGACATCTGCTATATGCCGAGCGCCGACAGCGGCAGCGGCGTCACCGATGCAGTGACCCAAGCCACCCGAATCGCCTCGATTGGCCGACGCCTTGGCGGGTCGGCGTTCGAGCCGCCGAAGGACGGCGCCCGCTACCACTTCGCCTTTCCCGGTTCGGTGCAGGGCTTCACCGGTCACCAATGCGTCGTCAACAACCGGGAAGGACCGAGCGGCGGACGTTGCCTGGCCATCCACTTCGATCCACTGGCGTCGGGCTCCACCGCGCGCGCCACCACGAGCACGTTCGTGGATTCGCTGGAGACCGCCCGCCACTTCGAAGGCCGCGGCTACGGCCTGATGACGAGCCCGACGCTGTCGCCCGGCCAGACCGTCACGGCCAATTTGGAACTTGCCAAGAACGTCGACGACGCGGCGGAGGTCTCGATCTGTATCCGGGTGTTCGATGCCGACGACAAGCTCATGACGCTACGCAATACGCCGACCACCCTGGACCCCGGTGCCCGCGCCGAACTGACCTGGACGATTCCCGACCTCGGTGGCTACCCCGTCGCGGCCGTCGGCGTTCAACTGGTTACCGCGCCGTCGGGGGGTACGCTGTACCTCGACCGCCTGCATTGGACCGGCGCTCCCGAGGTCAAGCTTTCGCAGATTCCGGGCAGCATGTGGAACCGGGCCTGGGTGAACGGCGTCGACCAGTACCTGCCGAGGTGGGGCGAGTCGTTTCGGCTCGTCCACAACCGGGGCACCGGCCTGCTCCTGCATGGTGCGCGGGATTGGGAGGACTACCGCATGAGCGCCGATGTGACGCCGCACCTGATACGCCGTGCGGGAATCGCGGCCCGGGTACAGGGCATGCGCCGTTACTACGCCCTGGTGCTGAATGCCAAGGGTTCCGTGCAGATCGTTCGCGAACTGGATGGCACGACGGTGCTTGCCGAAGCGCCCTTGGAGGTGGAGTTCTACCGGACGTATCAGATGGAAATCACGGTCTCGGGGAACGCGATCACCGGTGCCGTGGACGGGGAAACGTTGCTGGAGACCGAGGACGACGCACTCGCGACCGGCGGGATCGCCCTCCTGATCGACGAAGGACGAACGGCAACGCAAGCCGCAACCGTTAGCGCCGTTTAAACGGAGTCAGTGCATCTCGTAGCCGCCAGCGACGTTCAATGCGATGCCGGTGACGTTGGGCGCCGAAGCGAGGTAGACGGCCGCCTGGCCCATGTCCTCAACGGTTTGCGGGCGACCCAAGGGCATGATGTCCGATGTGCGCTTCTGGAACGCGGGGTCGCCCTGGTTGGCCATCAGGTGGTCGTGCCACATGGCGGTGCCCACCATTCCGGGGCACAGCGCGTTGACCCGGATGCCGTCCGGGGCCAGTTCGTGGGCGAAGGACTGGGTGATGCCGATCACCGCCCACTTCGAGCCGCAGTAGGCCGCGAGCCGGGCCGAACCGCGCTTGCCGGCGATGGATGCCGTATTGACGATGGCGGCGTCGTCGGATGCCCGCAGGCTCCCCACGGCGGCACGGGTCATTAGGAACACTCCTTTGACATTGACCGCGAAGATCCCGTCCCACTGTGCTTCCCCGAATTCCTCGATGGGTCCGCTGTCGATGACGCCGGCGTTGTTGAGCAGCACGTCCACGCCGCCGAAGGCATCGACGGTCGATTGGACGGCCTGTTCGCAGGACGCCCCGTCCGTGACGTCCACCGGCGTGCACTGTACCTCGCCGATCACGGACAACTCGTCGACCGTGCTCGTCATCTCGCTGTCAGATCCCAGCGGGTAGCGCCAATCGCCGCCTGCCGGCAGATCGGCGATCATCACCCGGTGGCCCGCTTCGAGGAAGCTCTTCGCCATGCCCTTGCCAATGCCGCGGGCACCGCCGGTAACGAGTACGGTTCGGATGGCCATTCCCCCTCCTTCAACAGTCAGTGTGCGCCTTAAGTTGTTGTAGACTCGCCCCGAACGCGGTCGAGGCCGAGCAATGGACGCGAATTGGCTAAAGAGTATGCGGTTCGGGGTCGCCCTGCGAGCCCTGCGCGAGTTGATAGACAACCCGGAGGACACGCCTCGGGTCTTCGAAATCGTCCGGGCCCTGGGCCGGCCCGCGCTAAAGCGGAGCTTGCGCCGGTTTCGAACCACGGAAGTCGGACGGCGGGTGCTGCGTGATCGCGTCGACCTGATCGACACCTTGCGCGACCGGGAGTCTCTCGCCGCCATGCCTACCGGCACGCTCGGGCGCACCTACTACGACTTCATCTACGGCGAGTCGCTGTCCGCCGACGGACTCGTCGCCGCGAGCATGGAACACGGCGTTCAGGCGTACAACTTCAAGGATCCCGATCTCAAGCGTTTCGGGGAACGGATGCGCGACCAGCACGATCTGTGGCACACCGTCACGCAGTACGGGCGCGACCCGTTCGGAGAACTTTGCCTCTGGCTTTCTCCTATGCCCAGACGAAGAACCGCGGCATCGGTCTGATCGTCGTCGTGGGGGCGTTTCGCGCGGTGCGGCATCTGGGACCGCGCGCGGTGAAGGCGGTGTGGCATGCCTACCGGGCGGGGCGGCACGCGAGTTGGCTGCCTGCCGAGGACTGGGCGCGCAACTTGAGCTTGCCTGTCGAGGAAGTCCGCCGGCAGTTGGCGATCAAGCCGCCAACCGAATACCGAGAGGTCTTAGCAACCGCACAAGCCGCCGCTGCGTAGGGGCGACCATAACGCGGCCGCATCGGCACGTGCGCTATTCCCCGGCACGGGACGGGACAAGCCCGTCCCCTACGGACCGCGCCCGACGCCGATCCGCGTCGTAGGGGCGACCCTTGCGGTCGCCCGCAAAGGGCGCGCCGTCGCCGCCGGACGTACCGGCTCCCTCGGCAACGGGACGGGACAACGCCGCCCCAGTCCCCTACGGGTTGAACCGCCCAGGGACTAGCGCATATAGTGCTTACTACCGCAGTTTGGCAAGCACAAGCTACGGCACAAAGCGGGGGAACCCCGCACGTTGTTCCCCCGTCCCATCGCTGGATTAGAGGGGATCACTATGTCCATCACACTATTGAAGCGGATTGCCGCGGCAGCGGCCGCAGCACTCGTTGCATCACCTTGCCTTGCGGCAGACGAAGCAACCGATGAAGACGAACAGTACATCGAGGAAGTCATCGTGACGGCCGAGAAACGTGAAGAGAACCTGCTCGACGTACCGGTCACCATGACCGCCTTCAGTGCTCAGATGATTGAAGAACTCGGCATGACCAACCAGGACGACCTGGAGCAACTCGTTCCCGGGCTCCAGTTCCAGGACGAGGGCCAGCTGACTGGTCAGGGCACGACGATACGCGGTATCGGCACGAGACTCGCCGGCGAAACCCACCCGGACCTGGCGGTCGCCACCTATGTGGACGGTGTCTACACGCTCGGGGTCTACGGCGATGCGCCCAACATGTTCGACCTGGAGCGGGTTGAAGTCGCACGCGGTCCGCAAGGCACACTCAATGGCCGGAACTCGATTGCGGGATCGATCAGCTACTACTCCACGAGACCCACCGACGAGTGGGATCTTCTGGTACATACCGAGTACACCGATCAGTTTACCCAGCGCTACGGCATTGCCTTCGGTGGCCCGATCACCGAGAACGTCCTCTTCCGACTCGGCGGTAGCTACTACGAGGGTGATGGCGCACAGAAAAACATTGGCTTCGGCGACGACTACGATGCACCGGATCAGAAGTACATCGCGCCACAGCTGCGTTTCAGAACCGATCGGATGGACTTGAATCTGCGCTACACCAGGCTGAATGACGACGGCGTTCCCCGAACGCAGGTGCTTCTGACCAACTACGACACATCCAGGGAAACAGATTTCCTCGGGAATACGAACCCGCACTACCTGTGGAACGGCCGGGTGCCGTCCATCTCCGCAGACTGTCCACCGAGAACGCCAGGCTGGGAGTGTGGTGACATCAAGAACCAAGTCAATGTGAACCGCTCCGCCGTTGGCGCCAGTACCGCCGAAAGGCAGTCCATCGCTTTCAGTTTCGACATTAGCGACAACTACACGCTGCGCTACAACTTCGGCGACACCGACAACCTTTCCCAGGTGCAGAGAGACCGCGACATGACCAACCGGGTGGCAAGTATCGATGACCCCCTCATCGCCTCCGACGCACCGGTACCGCTAAGGGACGAGTCGAATCAAGTTCTGTACGGCTACACAGAGACTTCTCACGAGCTACACCTAGTGTCGAATCTGGACGGCAAGTTCAACTATATCCTCGGTGCCTATACCTACGAGAATGCCATGGAATGGGTAGTATCCTCCTTCGTCTTCACCAATGCCTGGGCAAATGTGTCCGCCGAAGACGCTGCGGCGGCCAGTCGTTTCGGTACTTGTGCGAATGCGCTTTCCTTTCTTGTCGCTATCTTTGGAGCAGCCTCGACGCCGGAAGAGGCGCAGGCGATGGGCGTACCCGGCAACTACTGGCGATGTCCGGAAGGTGACGACCACAACCAATGGTTGAGTTTCGAGTCGAGAGGCAGCTCAGAGACCGACGCCTTTTTCATCAACGGTGACTATCAGATCAACGAGCAGTGGCTCGTCTCCGGCGGTCTTCGCTATACCGAAGATTTGAAGACTCAGGATTTCAACGGTGGCTGGGCCAAATTCGGTTTCGGGTTCGTTGGGGGCGTACCGCTTGAAATTCTCTTCGACGATTCAGA
This sequence comes from Gammaproteobacteria bacterium, assembly GCA_009846005.1. Taxonomy (GTDB): domain Bacteria; phylum Pseudomonadota; class Gammaproteobacteria; order Pseudomonadales; family Azotimanducaceae; genus VXYL01. Next base: position 8,774 of record VXYL01000073.1, read on the forward strand.
CCCCAATCCGCGAGTCTGGGACAAGACCATTGGCCACGTTTCCCTGGAATACGCCCCAGATGAGGATCGTCTGATCTACGGGCGAATTTCGACCGGCTACCGGGCAGGCAGTTTCAACCCCAAGTCGGATGCGGTCCCGACGTTCGTCGAGGAAGAGACGTTGATCAACTATGAGCTGGGCATGAAAGGGATGTTCATGGATGGACGCCTTCGCTTGACCTCCGGCGTCTTCTACAACGATTTCGACAACTATCAGATTACCGGCTCGATCGAGCCCCAGGACTCGAGAGATCGTGTCACCGACGGGCTGTTCAGCCAGTTCTCCGCATCGCCCATCATCGAGTTCACGAACAACATCCGGGACACGAAGATATGGGGTGCTGAGGTTGACATCATCTACTTCTTGAACGAGCACGTTCGTCTCAGCGGTTTCTATGCCTATCTCGACTCCGAAATCGGCCCCCATCTGGAGGTCGTTCGGGGACACCCCAATCCGCAAACGGGTACATGGAATCACATTGACTTCAACACCGGCGAGCCAACCACGAGCGAGTATGTTCTCCCCACGGACATGACCGGCAACCAGTTGCCGATGCAGCCGAACCACAAGTTCGCCGTTTCCGCCAGCTACGAGACGCCGCTGTCGGGTCCAATTGGCGGTCACCTGCAGGTACTCGGGATCTACAGCTGGGTTGACGAACGCGCATCAGACCTCAGCAATTTCGACGTCTCGACGTTGCCCGCATACGGGCGATTGGATGTTCGCGGGATCTGGACGTCTCCAGATGAAACCCTGACCGGCACGTTGTTCGTACAAAACGTCTTCGATGAAATTGGTGTGATCGAGTATCTGCATCAATCAACCATTGGCGGGGCGCCGGCGTCGGGCACTCTGACTGAACCGCGTACGGTCGGCCTTGAGATTCGCTGGAGACCGAACTTTTAGTTGCGTAGTGGATTTGACGGCGGCCCCGGGCTATTGGCAGAACACGCCGCGGGTCTTCAAGATCGTGCGGGCCCGGGGCCGGCCCGCGACTGGGCACACCTGAGCTTGCCCGTCCACCAGGTCCGCTGGCAGTTGGCGATCAAACCGCAGAACGAGTACCGCGAGGTGTTGGCGACGGCACCGGCCACCGTCACATAGTCAACGGGATTCCCATACCCCGATCCTTGGGTTACGCTGCCGAAATCTCCCGGGAGAGGCGTCGTGGCCGGACGAACGAGGACCATCGAAACCGGCGTCGTGGCAGCGTTCCGCGAGCACGAGTCCGCGCTGCGGGCTTTCGTCTCGCGGCTCGTGGCATCGCGAGACGACGTGGACGACGTCACCCAGGAGGCGTTCCTGCGCGCGTTCAATGCCGAGAAGGCGAGGCGCGTCCGGCGGCCCAGGTCATTCCTGTTCACCATCGCGCGCAATCTGGTACTCAGCGACTTCGCCAGGAAATCCAATCAATTGACGGAGTCGATGGCGGATTTGGACGACTTGACGGTCTTAGACGACTGCAAGGTTGAAGCCGAGATCCAAGCCGAGGAGTCTTTCGCCGAGTATTGCCGAGCCGTTTCCCGTCTCCCACTGCAGTGCCGTAGGGTGTTCCTGCTGCGCAAGGTCTACGCCTTGTCGCATCGCGAGATCGCGAACCGGCTGGGCATTGCGGTGAGCACAGTCGAAAAACACCTTGCGAAGGGCGTGAGAGAGTGCAGCGAGTACCTCGACCGGATGCACAAGTGAAGAACACACCGTGACCAAAGGTAGAGTCCTCGACTTCGTCGACCGCAACGCGGTCAACAAGGAAGCCTGCGAGTGGCTTGTGCGGCTTGATGGCGAACAGCCGCTGTCCAGCCAGGAGTTTCGCGAACTCGTCGCCTGGCTCAAGCGAAGCCCCGCCCATTGCGATGCCCTGGAACGCCATGCGCTGTTGTGGGAACGCATGGACGCGCTTGCGGCACTGGCGGTTCCGCTGGGCCGTTCGAGGGTTCACTTCTGGCATCGCCTTGCCGCACGAGTGCGGATCCCGCTGGCACGGCCCGCGCTCGCCATGGGATGCGCGGCGATCGCGCTGGCCCTCGCCATCATGCTTGCACCACGTGGGGTTGATTCGCACGAAACGGCACCGGACGTCGCATCGGGCGCGTTCGCCACGTCCGTTGGCGAGATGCAGACGGTGACCCTCGCCGACGGATCGACGGTGCAGTTGAACACGGACACGCGACTTCGCGTGAAGGTGACGCCGCGGCTTCGCAGCGTGGTTCTCAGCCGGGGCGAAGCGCACTTCGAGGTGGCCCGTGCCCCCGACGTGCCTTTCGTCGTCTATACGGCCATGGGCGCGGTCCGGGCGGTCGGCACCGCGTTCCGGGTCAGAATCCTGGAAACGGATGTCGAGGTCACCGTGTCGGAGGGCGCGGTCGATCTGGACCGCGTATCGCTCGTCGGGGCTGCGGGCATCATCGAGGAGTTCCCGGCTATGGAGGAATCGCTCGCCCTGCTTGTCGCCGGACAGACGGTGCGGTTCAACGGTCCAGGCGACCACCTCAAGGCGGTTCGGGACCTGAGCGCGTCGGAGGTTGTCAGGTCGCTGTCCTGGCGCGAGGGATTGCTGACGTTCTCCGGCGAGACCCTGGTCGAGGTGATCGACGAGGTCGGTCGCTACACCAACACCGAGGTGGTCATCGTCGATCCCGCGATCCGCGACATGCGCATCGGGGGTGTCTTCCGCACCGGCGAGACCGATGCCCTGCTGGATGTATTGGAGACCAGTTTCGGCATCCGCGTGTCGCGTACCGACGACCACCGGGTAGAGCTTTCGCGCGGCGGCGAATGACGCCAATGGTGGAGCCCATTCGCGGGCGTAGCCTCGTCAATGCACTGGCGGGTTTGCCACGACAAACAGTCCTAGTCGATGTGAGTGCGCCGAGAGCGGTCCGGCGGTCTGTGATCGGGGGATCGTGGCGGGGACTCCGCTGGGTTCTGGCGGCGTGCGCGCTCCCGGTCGCCCTGTTTGCCCATGGGGATGCCGAGGGTCGCCGACACGACATCGACATCAGGGAAGCCGACGCGCCAGCTGCACTGAGGAAGCTCGCGGAGCAGACCGAGAGCCTGCTGCTGTTCCCCTTCGAACTCGCCGAGGACCGCAGGGCTAACCGGGTGGTTGGGCGCTACACCATCGAGGAAGCGCTGGCACGATTGCTCGACGGGTCGGGTCTGGTGGGTGTGCTCACCAATCAACGCGTGATCTCGATTGTACGCGTGGAGCCAACAGTTGAGAGGGGTGAACCAATGACCGCCACTACCGAAACCAACGTACTACCGGTCCCTAGTCGGACGCCGCTACTGCGCCGCATCGGCGCAACCGTCGCCGCCGTGCTCGCGGCACCGGGAGTCTTCGCCGGCGAATCCGGCGATGCCGGGTCCGGCGAGCAGCCCATTGAGGTGATAGTCGTGACGGCCGAGAAACGTGAGGAGAACCTTCTCGACGTACCGGTCACCATGACGGCGTTCAGCAATCAGATGATTGAAGAACTCGGCATGACCAGTCACGATGACCTGGAGCAGCTGGTTCCAGGTTTGCAGTTTCAAGATGAAGGCACGCAGACCGGTCAAGGCACGACGATACGCGGTATTGGCACGAGACTCGCGGGCGAAACGGTCTCGGACTTGGCGGTCGCCACCTATGTAGACGGTGTCTACACGCTCGGGCTCTACGGCGTTGCGCCCAATATGTTCGACCTGGAGCGGGTGGAAGTCGCGCGCGGTCCCCAGGGCACGTTGCACGGCCGGAATTCGATTGCCGGTGCTATCAGCTATTTCTCCAAAAGACCCACCGACCACTGGGATCTTCTGGTCCATACGGAATTCACCGACCAGTTCACGCAGCGCTACGGCGTCGCCTTCGGTGGCCCGATCAGCGAAAACGCTCTCTTCCGTATCAACGGCAGCTACTACCAGGGCGATGGCGCACAGGAAAATATAGGCTTCGGCAATGATTACGATGCACCGGACCAGACCTTCTTGGCGCCGCAGCTGCGTTTCAAAACCGATAGGATGGATCTGAACCTGCGCTATACCAGTTTGAATGACGATGGCTCACCGCGAACTCAGGTCCTGTTGGAAAACGTCGATAGGAGCATCCCCCAAAGCAGAAACCCGAATCCCGCCCAGTCCTTGAACGCGTTCTACCTGTGGGACGGTTCGATTCCCTCCGTACCTGCAGACTGTCCACCTGGCAGGCCTGCCTGGGAGTGTGGCGATGTTAAGAACGTACTCAATGTGAACCGGAATTCCGTGGGTAGTAGTACTGCCGAGCAAACGACGATCGCGTTCAGTTTTGAACTGAACGACAATTACACACTGCGCTACAACTTCGGCGATACCGACAACTTCTCGGACGTTCAAGTTGACCAGGACCAGACCAACCGAGTAGCAAGCGCCGACGACCCGTTGAGGGCTGCAGACGCCGATGTACCGTTGGTCGATGAAGAGAAGCACGTGCTGTACGACTACACTGAGCGTTCTCACGAGATACAGCTGGTGTCAAACCTTGATGGTCAGTTCAATTTCATCGTCGGTGCATTCACTTACGAGAACACCAGTGCGTGGTTCGTACCCTTCTACGTCCATACCAGCCGTGGGTAAACGTCAATGTTGACGACGCCGCTCGCGCCGCCGGATACGCCGGTGGCTGTCAACAAGCCCTCGGCTTCTTTACCAGCATCATCGGGGCCGCCTCGTCGCCGGAAGAAGCGATCGAACGGGGCCAGCCGGGAAACTACTGGGCATGTCCAGAAGGTACCGATCACTCGCAATTCTTGGATTTCAGGGTAATTGGCAGCTCGGAAACCCAAGCGGCCTTCGTCAATGCGGAATATCAGGTCAACGATGAGTGGCTGGTTTCCGGCGGTCTTCGCTACACAGAAGATGAAAAGTCTCAGGACTTGAATGGCGGCGTGGCCATATTTTCCTTTGCCTTCATTGGGCCCTTCCCGTTTGCAATCTATTTCGACGACAAAGAACCCAATCCGCGGAGCTGGGGTGCGACAATTGGCCACGTCTCTCTGGAATACAGCCCGGATGAGGATCGTTTGATCTACGGGCGTGTTTCGACCGGGTACCGCGCGGGTAATTTCCAGACCAAGTCCGATGCGCCTCCGAGATTGGTCAAGGAAGAGACGTTGGTCAACTATGAGCTCGGTATGAAAGGCCTCTTCATGGATGGACGGCTTCGGTTAACTTCCGGTGTTTTCTTCAACGACTTCGACGACTATCAGATTAGTGGCTCTATCGAGCCTCAGGGGGGGACTCAAGAACGTATCACCGACGGGCTATTCGACCAGTACAGCGCCAGCCCCATCATTCGGTTCACCAATAACATCAAGGATACCAAGATATGGGGTGCTGAAGTTGACTTCATCTACTACATCGACGAAAACTGGCGTCTGAGCGGCTTCTATGCCTATCTAGACTCCGAGATCGGTCCGCACAAAGAGGTCGTTCGGGGCCATCCCAATCCGGAAACGGATTTTTGGGAGCACATTGACTTCAACACCGGTGAGACCGTCACCAGTGAGTACATTCTTCCCTCGGATATGACTGGCAACCAGTTGCCTCTGCAGCCGAACCACAAGTTCGCGTTGACGGCAAGCTACGAGACACCGCTAACAGGTACAATTGGGGGACACCTGCAGCTGCTCGGAACCTACAGCTGGGTTGACGAGCGTGCTTCAGACCTCAGTAACTTCGACATCTCGACGATGCCATCATACGGACGATTCGATGTTCGCGGTACCTGGACCTCTCCAGATGAAACCATTGCCGCGACGCTGTTCGTGCAAAACGTCTTCGATGAAATCGGTGTGATTGAGTACCTGCATCTATCCACCCACTGGACACCGAGACAAGGCACCCTGACCGATCCGCGTTTGGTAGGTCTGGAAGTTCGCTGGAGACCCAACTTGTAGCCAAAAGGGCCCAAAGCTCTGCCTAGGAGCGCACCCCCCAAAGGGGTGCGCTCGCTTTTTGGGGGGAAGGGGGTCGGAGAAAACAGATGAGACCAGATGCTACCTTTCAGATCGATCTTGCAGAAGAGCAGATCGCCTCTTACCGCGACAACGGGTTTCTCAGCATTGAACGCATCACCACCGATGAGGAAGTCGAGTGGCTCAGGGAGATCTACGACCAGCTCTTTGTTGAGCGGGCGGGTGAGGAGAAGGGTATGTACTATGACCTCGCCGCGCCACGGGGACACTCCGGGCGTGAAGTGCTCCCGCAGGTGCTTGGTCCAGACCTGCGGATTCCGGAGCTCCGCGAGAGCAACCACTACCGCAACGCGCTAAAGCTCGGTACCCAGCTACTTGGAGTTGACGAGAAGGTCACCGCGGGCGGACACATGATTTTCAAGCCGGCGCAATACGGCGCCGAAACCCCCTGGCACCAGGATGAAGCCTACTGGAATCCGGATGTTTACCTGAACAGCGTTAGCGTCTGGATGCCTTTGGATGCGGCAACGGTCGAGAGCGGCTGCATGCAGTTCATTCCGGGCTCGCACAAGGAGGACCTGCGTTGGCATCGCCACATCGACAACGATCCACTGATTCACGGACTGGTGACGGATGACGTCGATCCGTCGCAGGCCGTTGCGTGTCCACTTGCACCGGGAGGCGCAACCTTTCACCACTCCCGAACCTTGCACCATACGGCCCCGAACACGACGGACAATCCGCGTCGGGCGTACGTTATTGTGTGCTCCGGGCCGACAAGGAAGCGCGACAAACCTGCGCCCCGCCCCTGGACGGACGAGGAGCGGGAGGCAATCGCTGCAGCCGGAATTGACGTGAAGGTCTTCTGACGGGACCACCGGACCGGCATTCACTGGCTGATCCGGGGCTATCGCATGGAAAAACCCCGCGCCGGCAGCAAAAAGTCCACCCTGTTGCTGTTCGCCCTGTCGATGAACCATCTGGCGCAAGTCGTTGCCGATCCGCCCCCGCTCGAGTTCCGCTACGGCGTCTCGCAGATACCCAACTACGAACTGAAGTACCCGGCCGACTTCCCCCGCTTCGGCTATCTCAACGCGGATGCCCCGAAGGGCGGCACGCTGGTACTGCCCTGGCTCAACCCCTTGAACACCGCGTCGCCGATGTACCAGCCGCCAGGATTCTACCGGTCCTACGATCACCTGATCGAGCGCGCAGGCGACGAACCCGCGGGCTACTACGGCAGTCTCGCCGAGTCGATCGCCTTGAGCGCCGACCGCCGGCGAATCGTTTTCCGGCTGCGCCCGCAGGCACGCTGGCACGACGGCAGGCCGATTACCGCAACCGACGTCAAGTTTTCGTTTGAGACCTTTCGCGCTGACAAAATGGCCCACGGGTGGGCAGGGGCGCTCGGCTGGATTACTGACGTCAATATCGTGAATCCACACACCGTCGAGATTCGTGCCGACTCGGACGTTGCCAAACAACTCTTCATCCTCGGCTACACGCCCATCGTGCCTGCACATTACTGGCGCGACCGGGACGTGCGTGAACCGCTAACGACGCCGCCGCCGCAGAGCGGCCCCTACCGGCTGACACGCGTGTCTCAAGGCCGCTACCTCACATACGAGCGGGTGCCGGACTATTGGGGAAGGGATCTTCCGGTGAATCGAGGAAAATTCAACTTCGATACCATTCGCTACGAACGTTACCTGGACGCGACGGTCGCCCGCGAAGCCCTTCGCGCGGGACTGCTCGACGTGTGGACCGAGACCGACTCGCGGCACTGGCTTAAATCCTACGACGTTCCAGCCCGCGACCAAGGCTGGCTAGTGCTGGGCACACTGGCGTCCGGCAATCAGAGCGGTTCCCGGTATCGCCTGGCGCTGAATACGCGGCGCCAACCGTTCGACGATCTTCGCGTACGCGAGGCGCTGTTCAGTGCATTGGACTTCGAGTGGCAAATCCGGGCCTTGCACGGGGGCGAATTGACCCGGGCCAGAAGCTTCTTTGCCGACTCCATGTTCGCTTCCTCGGGATTGCCGGGAGAAGCGGAGAAAGCGCTTCTCGAACCGCATCGCGCGCAGTTGCCCGCAAAGGTATTCACCCACCCCTTTAGCTTCCCCAGCACGGATGGCGTGGGCGTCGATCGTGACGGATTGTCAAGGGCGAGGGTCCTCCTCGCGAAAGCGGGCTACCGGGTCGTAGACGGCGTGATGGTCAACGATGCGGGTGAACCCTTCGTGATCGAGTTTCTGTCCTTCCTGCGGGACGACCAGCGTATTCTCCTGCCCTACGTGCATTCGCTGTCGATACTGGGCATCGAGGCGAATATCCGCATGATCGACCGCACCGGCTACTACAATCGGCGGCGCAAGGCTGACTACGACGCTGTTCTGGTGGGCGGCGGCATCGAGGTACCGCCCTCCTGGGATTTGCGACCCTCTTTCCATTCCTCATCGACCCTCTACCTCAACGCGTCCGGCCTCAACGACCCGGCGGTCGATGCCATGGTCGAGGCCGCGCTCAGTGCGACACACCTCGATCAGTTTGTGAGCGCCTGCCGCGCGCTCGATCGCGTTCTGCTATGGAACTACTACCAGTTCCCGCTGGATGCCCTCGGGGACACCCGCATCGTCTACTGGAACAAATTCGGCAGGCCTGACCTGCCCGAGGAGATGTATGTAGCGCCGTTCCCGGACGGCTGGTGGTTCGACGAGGAGAAGGCAGTGCGAATGAGGTCTCCAAAGGTAACTATCCCTTGATCGACCGTGGCTTCGTTGGTGTACTGAGCGACATCTGATTTGGGGACACAATTGCGTGGAGGACAAGAACGTCCTGCCTCCCGAAACGCCGAGGGATGTCCGGCTGGGGCTAACCAGGGCTCGAGATGTGGCGTTCCCATTGCGCTGGGGCATCATCGGCGCCGGTGAGATCTCCCGCCAATGGGTCTTGTCATCCCGTCATTGCGAGGGGGCGACCATGGCCGCGGTGGCCGCTCGATCTGGAGACAGAGCCCGAGCTTTCGCCGCCCAGCATGGGGTGGAAGAGGCCTACGGTGGCTATGCCGAAATGCTGGCTCGCGCCGATGTGGACATCATCTACATCGGCACTATCGACCGATTGCACAAGGAGCACTGTTTGATGGCCATCGATGCCGGCAAGCACGTGTTGTGTGAAAAAGCGATGGCGAACAACGTGACAGATGCCCGGGAAATGTATGCTGCCGCCAACAAGAACAACGTGATGCTGCAGGACGGGGTGTGGACGCGCTTCTTCCCCGCCGTTGAGCATGCACGAAGCCTGATCGAAGACGGTGAGATCGGCGACGTAATGACCGTTCAGGCCGACTTCGATACCTTCTACACAACGCAAGCCGCAACGTTGGCATTTGGCGATCAGAAGCCAGCAAGAGTGCAGGTCGCGGGCCGGCACTTCGGACCCGGTGGCGCCATGCTGGAATTCGAGGGCAACCGCTTCGCCGTCCTGACGTTTATCGCCTTTCCCAGTGAGTTCCCGGAAGTGACCGAGTTCATCGGAACCAAAGGCCGTATCACGTTGGAACAGCCGGCGCACTGCCCTACCCGCTTGACGCTACGGGTACCGCCGCGTACGCCATCTCGCTACTCGGATGCGAATCAACCTTCACCCGAACAGCGGTTCGACTACCCTCTACCCGACACCATCCATGTGCCCGACGCCTACCCGAACCAGCAGGGATTCATCTATCAGACGGAGGCCATCCATCGCTGTCTGGCAGCCGGCCTGCGCGAGTGCCCGCAAATGGACCAGCAGGCCTCGCTGCACAATCTGCAAGTACTGGCATCTATTCGTGAACTCAAGGAAGGTCGTTCGCATCCGGTACCTTCCAAAACCGAGTCGGCGGCCGGCAATTATTGAGCCTACGCGCGCCCGCAAGGCGCGAGTGCCCGCATTGAGGCGTGCGGGACGGGACGAGCCCGTCCCCTACGGAATGCCCGGCACGCCGCGGAAACGTCGTAGGGGCGGGGCTTGTCCCCGCCCGCGGCGGACATCTTCGCTGCCGCGGGTACGGGACGGGCGCTGGGTCGGCGTGACTCGCTGGACCCAGCAAGAGCAGCGTGGCAAGAACGCAAATTGCGGGGCTCGCCCGGGTTACCCCCGCCCGCTCGGGCGAGGACAACCTAGGGTCAAAGCTCAGAACCCCGGCCGCCAGCGGACCTGCAGCCCGATCCGCCGCGACTCGGTGAGGCTGCCCATGGTCTGCGACTCGAGGGGTGCACTGTACGCCAAGGGAAGGAACTCCACGAGGCCGATTTCATCGGTCACGTTCTGCACGTACCCGGTCACCGACCAGACATCGTTCGCCGACGTCCAGGTTGCGCGCAAATCCCAGCGTTCGTACCCGGGCATCCTGTAGAGATCGGTGTTACCGATAGTGGGATGACGCGAGCTCGTATAGCTCAAGGTGGAGAGCAACTGCAACCGCCCCCCGGCGTTGAGGGCTCGCTCGTACACCACCGTGAGCGCCGCCTTGTGCGTCGGCTGCATGGGTAGCCGATTGCCGGTCACATCCTCCGGCGCCGGATAGGGAGCCGAGTCCGGCTCACCGGCAAGGGTCACGAAATGGTGAATCAGGTAATCGTGGTCCGGATTGCCACGGATGGCGGCCGAATGTGGGCCGAGGCTGGAGTCCTGGTAGTTGTAATAGCCGTCGACGCGCCAGTGCTCGCTGAGCCGATACTCGGCGCTGAGCTCAAAGCCCGAGAGCTCCGTCCCGTCCACGTTGGCGGTGTACTCGGTATTTGGGGAGATGTGGTGGGGCTGCAAGAAGCCAGGTGGCACCTCCTGCGTCAAGAGAATCTGGTAGTTCTCGATGTCGCTGTAGTACACGGCCGCCGTTAACCGCAACCGATCGTCGGCGAATATTCCCTTGACACCCAGTTCATAGTTTATGTTGGTCTCTTCTGCGACGGGATCGGTGGGTGACGGTGGGTAGATCGGCGATCCTTCGTCGTAGTTGAACCCGCCGGCGCGGTAGCCGGTGGAGAGGCGGCCATAGAACAGCCTGTTGTCAACCGGCGTGTACTCGACACCTATATGACCGATGGTCTTGTTCCAACTGACGGTTTGACCAGGCTGCAAATGGCCGAACAAATTGGCGAGGTCGAAAAAGACTAGTACGGGTACACCGGCAAAATCGAGGATAACCGACCCATCGAAACCGGGCCTGTCTTTCGTGTCCTTGGAATAACGCAGCCCGCCCGACACGAGCCACCGCTCATCGATGCGGTAATCAGCGCTGAAGAACGCCGATCTGTTTTCCGACGTATGCCGCGATAGGAGTTCAAAACTCTGGGTGTGATCGCTGCCCGACGGACAAGTGAAAATAAGATCGGGTATGTTCGAATCCACCCCAAACCCGAAGACCTCGAGCATCTCCTGGCACGAGCCGAAGCCAATGGCTTGGGCCGCCTCGTCGGCTTCCAGAAAGCGGAAAGTCGTGCTGTAAGCGTCTGTCATCGAGTCATAATCGTTTTCGACGTCGTAGTAGAAGACGCCGGCCACGAAATTGAACGGGCCGTCGAAGTTCGACAACAGCTGCAACTCGTGTGAGGTCTCCTTGTACGGAAAATTCTTCTGCGATCGCTCGTTTTCAAACGGCACCAGGCCGTCGCTCGCCAGGGTAATGTCATCCGCACTACTGACTCTGTTCGTGTTGTCGGCGTCGCGACTGCTGCTTTGAACAATGTCCGCCCAACCGAAGTTGTAGCGCAGCGTCAGCGTCTCCGTTAGATCGAACATGGCATAGGCGATTACCGTTTCGCGGTGGCTGTCCTGAATGCCCGGCGCGTTGACATTGGTAATGTTCTTCAACTTGCCGCACTTGAACCCCACCACGTTGGGCGGACAGTTGGGGTCGATCGACGGCACGGAGCCTTCATAGAGGTACCAGTTGTTGGGATGGCACCCATCGATCAGGGCGGAATACGTCAGCCCGGGGAATTCGGCGCACTCGACGTCGCGAACGCGATCCGAAATGGAGATATGGGTGCGCGGTGCACCCGTGTCCTCCACGTAGCCGTAACGGAGGTTCACCTCCAGGCGATCGGTTTCGAACCTGAGCTGCGGCGAGATGCTGCGTTGATCGGGCTCGTCGTAGTCGCCGCCAAAGCCGATGTTTTCCTGCGCGCCGTCGCCCACGAAGTAGCCGCCGGTGATGCGGAAGCTAAAGAGGTCCGTTAGCGGGCCACCGAAGGCGACGTTCACCCGCTGCGTCGTTTGATCGGTGACCTCCGCGATGACCAGCGCATCCCACTCGTCGGTGGGTTTCTTGGTGTAGTAGCTGATAGCGCCGGCGATGGCGTTGCGGCCGCGCATCGTCCCCTGGGGCCCACGCAGCACCTCAACGCGTTCGAGGTCGAACAGGTGCGCGTGCAGACCGTAGTCGGCAATCGTGAATACGCCATCGACATAGGTTGCGACCGCCTCGTCGCGCGAGATGTCGATGCCGGCATTGGACCCGCCGCGGGCGGTTCCCATGCCGCGCATGGTGGTGCCGTGGCCGTCCCCCCCGTTGGGATCGCCGAACTGCAATCCCGGCACGAGCTGCTCCAAGTCCATGAAGTTCTGGATCCCCAGTTCCTCGATCTTGGTGTCGTTCAAGGCGGTCATGGACATCGGTACCTTGAGGATGTTCTCTTCGCGCCGTTCGGCGGTGACGATGATCTCCTCGATAATACGATCCTGCGTTTCTGACTCACCTGATTCAGCAGCCGCGGGTGCGGCCATTAGCACGGAAACGAACACCGTTCCGATGCGCGAGAAGAGCGATTGATTCGCGTGGGTGATAGACATTTCAAGCACCTCCCTCGTTTCACGCGGACCCAATGGGCCGGTGGGCCGGGAGGGGCACTCGCGCCGAGCGCACATGTCAAGAGGGCGGTACCGCGGCATTGCGCCAGTTTCGGGTGTATCTCCCGATCCACTCAAGCCATACGCCCCTTTCCTTAGCGTGTCAAGGGGGGTATGGTGATTGGCACCGCAGTTTGACGTCGCCGCCTGGGAGACTCAGCTTGCGAAGGGTCGTGCATGCGTGATGCATGCGTTTTTCGTCCCCCAATCCCACCCAGCGACGCAAGCTTCGGCGTAGAGCGGGGGAACCCCGCACCTCGTTCCTCCGTCCACATCGTTGGGTAAGGGGGAACGTCATGTCCATCAGACCATTTGATCGCGTTGCCGCGGCACTGACCGCAATACTCATTGCATCGCCCTGTCTTGCGGCAGACGAAGCAACCGATGAAGAAGAGCCCTTCATCGAAGAGATCATCGTCACCGCCGAAAAGCGGGAAGAGAACATCCTCGAAGTTCCCCTCACCATGTCCGCGTTCAGCGAACAGATGATCGAGGAAACCGGCATGACCAACAACGCCGATCTCGAGCAACTGGTGCCGGGGTTGCAATTCGGCGACGACCACGGCACCTCCATACGGGGCATCATCTCGCAACTGAGATGGGAAGGGCACACCGACCTCGCGGTCGCCGTTTACGTCAACGGTGTCTACACGGTCGACGCCTACGGGATCGCGCCCAATCTATTCGACATGGATCGGGTCGAGGTCGCCCGCGGCCCGCAGGGCACCATGAATGGGCGCAACTCCATCGCAGGTTCGATCAGCTACTTCCACAAGAAGCCGACCGATGAATGGGATGCCGAGATTCTCACCGAATTCACCGATCAGTTCACGCAACGCTACAATGTCGCGTGGGGGGGACCCATTTCAGACAACCTCAGCTTCCGCATCAGCGGCGGCTATTTCGAGGGGGACGGCGCGCAGAAGAACCATGGGCCAGCCCGCGACTACGATGCGCCGGATCAATACAGCATCGCGCCGCAGCTGCGCTTGAAGACGGACCGCTTCGAGGCGAACTTGCGTTATGAACGCACCGAGGACACCGGCGCACCGAGCGTGCAGGTGTCTTTGGCGGAGCCGGACAGGACCGACCCGGACTTCGCCGAAGGCGCGTTCTACCAGTACGACAAACCGATCCGTTCGATCACGAACTGTAACGTCGCGCCCGTTGGGGCAGACCACAGGGTAACGGGCGTTGAGGCGCCCTGCGATGATCCAAAGAACGAGATCGCGACCAATCTGGACGGTCGCCTTGACAACGAAACCGACCGATTCACACTGCGAGCCGACTTCGACCTCACCGATACGTTGACGTTGCGCTATATCTATGGCGACACGAGGACGCGTATGTTCCAGACCCGCGACTTTGATCACACCGACAGGGTGCCAAGCGCGACCGATCCATTAATCGCGGCTGACGCCCCGGTGAAGTTGTTAGACGTGGAGTTCGATTTCCCTTTTGAAAACGACGAGACCTCTCATGAGCTGCTGCTTACTTCCAATTACGACGGTCCGTTCAACTTTGTCGCTGGCGCGTTCTCCTACGAGAACCGCACGCTCTTTGGGGTCGGCGTATATGGTGTAGGACAGCAGCCCCCGTATACCGACACCGACCCCGATGTAGCCGCCCAGGCTATAGGCTTCGAAAGTTGCGAGCAGGCGCTGGGGGTCTTTGGCCTTCCCTCAGATCCCACGGAGCGGGAGCATTTTTTCTGTCCCAGGCCAGGAATCGATCCCATTGGGAACACATTCCCCGGTTTCCACAAGTTTTTCACCTTCCTTACCGAAGCCACGCAGGACACCTTCGCGTATTTCGCCAATGCCGAGTATGAGATCAATGATCAGTGGCGCGTATCGGGGGGTCTGCGTTACACCGAAGATGAAAAGGTTCTGGGACAGAGTATCTTCGAGTTTATCCTCAGCATCGCTGGCATTCCAATTGGCATCCGGGGTCAAAACACCCCCCTCGACAAGTTTCCCTGGGATAAAACCATCGGCCACATCAGCGTCGAATATTCACCACTCGACAATGCCCTCATCTACGGGCGTATCTCCACCGGCTATCGCTCCGGCTCACTGAATACTGAGCCTGAGGTCCCCCTGTTGGCAATCATCGGAGAAGAGACGCTCGTCAATTACGAGCTCGGTGTCAAGGGCCTGTTCGCGGATGACCGGCTGCTTCTCATGGCGGGCGTGTTCTACAACGACTACGAAGGCTACCAATTCACCGGGACCTTTGAGCCGCCACCCGGCGTGCTACCGATCACCGCCGAGGAACCGTACGTGGGAAGCACCGCCAATATCGATGACACCCAGATCTGGGGTGCCGAAGCGGAAGCGACGTTTTTTGTCGATGACAATTGGCGCATATCCGGGTTCTACAACTATCTCGACTCGGAAATCGGCCCATTCGGCGCGATTATCCCCGGGGACGCCCAGGGGCCAATGAGGGAATGGACCTACCAGGACCTCAACACCCTGGAGATGGTCACCGTCACCCTCCCGGACCAGCGGGATGTTACCGGCAATCAGTTGCCGCAGCAGCCGCACCACAAGCTGTCGTTCCAGGTGTCCTACACCATGCCGCTTCCGGAAATGGGCTCGCTGCAGCTGTTAAGCATCTACAGCTATACCGGCCCGCGCTGGCCGAGTCTCGGTAACGTTCCGTCCCTGGAAATCCCCGGGTACTCGCGATGGGACCTGCGCGCCAACTGGACCTCGGATGACGAGCAATGGGCAGTCTCCGGTTTTGTGCAGAACGTGCTCGACAAGATTGGGCTACAGGAATTCCTCCCGAGGTCGACGAACGGCAGTCAGCCGATGATGGGCCGGCTCACGGACCCACGTCAGATCGGGGTACAGATTCGCTGGCGGCCTCAGTTCTAGCGAAGCTCCGCGTCATACCGACGAGGCGTGCCGTAGGGGCGACCCTTGTGGTCGCCTGCGTCATACGTGGCCCGTGGGGCGGGACGGGACAAGCCCGTCCCCTACGGCCCTTTGTTCCTTGCGCGTCCGCGACCCGGCGCGGGGTGGGCGGAGGTGTGCTAGTCAGCTGGTCTCCAAAGCGTAGCTTTTTGAATCTCGCTGCGGCGCTTGTCGCTACAGCATCTCTTCATGCCGTCGAACCGACGTACAAACACGGCATCTCGTTCTTCCACGAACTGAAATATCCCGCGAATTTTTCGCACTTCGACTACATCAACCCCGACGCGCCCAAGGGAGGCACGTTGATCCAGACGGCGCGGCGAGACTTCAATACGCTGTCCCTGATCTCGGACGTAGGCGTGGCGGCACCCAACATCACCTGGATCTACGACATCCTGGTGTCGTACCGCGCCGAAGAGATTAGCAGCTTCTACGGCTGGCTCGCGGATGGACTGAGCGTTTCCGACGACAAGCGCAGCCTCTTCATTCGCCTGCATCCCCGGGCGCGGTGGCACGACGGCGTGCCGATCACTGCCCGGGACGTGAAGTTCACTCTCGAGCTTGTTCAAGCCACCATATGGCTTCGCGGATATCTCTCGTGGTTGCAATCCGTAGAAATCATAAGCGAGCGTGAAATAGCCCTACGGCTCGACAGCGAGCTGACCATATCCAACATGGTCCCCTTAAGTTGGTTTCCGATCATGCCGGCCCACTACTGGGAAGGACGGGACCCGACCCGGGCCTCCCTGGAACCGCCGCTGGGCAGCGGCCCCTACCGGGTCGCCGACGTCAAGCGGGGACGGCATGTCCGTTACGAGCGGGTTCCCGACTACTGGGGACGAGACATACCCGTCAACAAGGGCCGCTTCAACTTCGATCAGATCCAGTACAACGTCTATCGGGATGCGACGGTCGCCCGGGAGGCACTTCGCAAGGGATTGTTCGATGCGTGGTTCGAACGGGACGACCGCTACTGGGCGACAGGGTATGACATTCCCGCCCGGGACAAAGGCTGGCTGGTGTTGGACTATCTCGACGACCGCGAAGAAATCGGTGTCAATCGGGTCATCGCCCTGAACAACCGTCGCGACCGGTTCAAGGATCCGCGGGTTCGGGAAGCATTGACGCTCGCCGTGGACTTTGAGTGGGAGAACCGCGTACTCCGCCATGGCCTGCTCGACCGGGCATTGAGCAACTTTGCGGGGGCGCCATCATTCGAAGCGCGAGGATTGCCCGGCGAGGGTGAGCTTGCGTTGCTGGCGCCCTTTCGCGAGCAACTGCCTGCGAGGCTCTTCACCGAGGTCTTCGAATTCCCGCGGTCCACCGGCGTCGGCCGCAATCGCGCAGCCCTCGAACGGGCCCGAGTGCTGCTGGCACAGAGCGGGTGGCGCGTTGAGGACGGTGTGCTGGTCAACAGCTCTGGCGAGCCTTTCGAGATTGAATTCCTGTCGAGGGACATTGCTGATCGGCGTACCCTTCTGCCCTACCTCGACGCTTTGAAGGTGCTTGGGATCGCCGGTCGGATAAGGCTCGTGGAGACCGCGCAATACATTAATCTCCGCGAGCAATTCGACTACGACGCGAGACTCACCCGGAACGACTTCCACACGCCGCCGATCGTTTTCCTGTCCGCCTTTTTTCATTCTCAATCCGCGTCCGAGCACCAAAGCGCCAACGTGGCGGGAGTCGCCGATCCCGTGGTCGACGCGTTGATCGCCAACGCAATCAAGGTGACGACCCAGGAGGAAATGGCGATCGCCTGCCGCGCCCTGGACAGAGTACTGCTTTGGGGGTTCTTCCAGATTCCCCTCGACGCGATTGCGCCCTTCCGCCTTGTCTATTGGGACAAATTCGGTCGGCCGGAACGGGAGGACCTGGCGGTCTACAAGTCTCCGTTCCCCGATGGGTGGTGGTACGACGACACCAAAGCGGCGCGGATCGAGATCAGCCAATAGAGCCCATGCGGAGCCTAATCTCCTTGTCCGCTGAGGTGAGCTAGACTCCTTGAGCGGCCTTGATGTTTACACGTGGGTTGCATTTTGGAACAACGTATCGAATTGCTCTTGAACGGCTCGCGTACTCGCGAGACGCGCTAGCCAGCTGTTCTCCAATGCGTAGCTGTCTGAATCTCGCTACGGCGCTTGTCGCAGCATCTCTTCATGCCGCCGAGCCGGTGTACGAACACGGCATCTCGTTCTTCCACGAGCTGAAATACCCCGCGAACTTTTCGCACTTCGATTTCATCAGCCCTGACGCGCCCAAGGGGGGCGTGTTGATCCGATCGACGCAGACGGACTTCAATACCCTTTCTCTGATCACGGACGTAGGCGCGACAGCACCGGGCGTGGTCTGGACCTACGACACCTTGGTGTCGTACCGCTCCGAAGAGATGAGCAGCTTCTATGGCGCCCTGGCAGATGGACTAGGCGTTGCCGACGACAAGCGCACCCTCTTCATTCGCCTGCATCCCGAGGCACGATGGCACGACGGTGTGCCGATCACTGCCCGGGACGTGAAGTTCACCGTCGAGCTCATTCAATCCAGCATACGGTTTCGCGGATATTTCTCGTGGGTGCAATCCACTGAGATCTTGAGCGAGCGCGAAATTGCCTTTCGGCTCCACAGCGAGCTGACAATATCCAACGTTTTCCCCTTGAGTTGGTTTCCGATCATGCCAGCCCACTACTGGGAAGGACGGGACCCGACCCGGGCCTCCCTCGAACCGCCGCTGGGCAGCGGCCCCTACCGGGTCGCGGAGGTAAGGCAGGGAAGGTATGTCCGCTACGAGCGGGTCCCCGGCTACTGGGGACGAGACATCGCCGTCAACAAGGGCCGCTTCAACTTCGATCAGGTCCGCTACGACGTCTATCGGGATGCGACGGTCGCCCGAGAGGCACTTCGCAAGGGATTGTTCGATGCGTGGCTCGAGCGGGACGATCGCTACTGGGCGACAGGGTATGACATTCCCGCCCGGGACAAAGGCTGGCTGGTGATGGACTATCTCGACCACCGCGAGGAAATCGGTATCAATCGGGTCATCGCCCTGAACAACCGCCGCGAACGTTTCAAGGATCCGCGGGTTCGGGAAGCGTTGACCCTCGCCGTGGACTTCGAATGGGAAAACCGCGTACTCCGCTTCGACCTGCTCGATCGGGCGTTGAGCAATTTCGCGGGGGCGCCATCCCTCGAAGCGCGAGGATTGCCCGGCGAGGGAGAGCTTGCGTTGCTGGCGCCCTATCGCGAACAACTGCCAAAGAGGCTCTTTACCGAGGCCTTCGAATTCCCGCGGTCCACCGGCATCGGCCGCAATCGCGAATCCCTCGAACGGGCCCGCGCGCTCCTAGCAGAGAGCGGGTGGCGTACAAAGGATGGCGTGCTGGTCAACGACGCCGGCGAGCCTTTCGAGATCGAGTTCTTGTCGGTGGATGGTGCCGATCAGCGTACCGTCCTGCCCTACCTCGGGGTCCTAAAGCCGCTCGGTATCACCGGTAGGATTCGGCTCGTGGAGGCCGCCCAGTTCGTTCATCTCAGGCAGGAGTTCGACTACGACGCGATAATCACCCAGAACGACATTCTCGCGCCGCCGATCGTTTTCCTTGCCAGCTTCTTTCATTCCCAATCGGCCTCCGAGGGCCAAAGCTTCAACGCATCCGGCATCGCGGATCCCGTGGTCGACGCGCTGATCGCCAAGGCGGTCAAGGTGACGACCCTGGAGGAAATGGCAACTGTGTGTCGTGCCTTGGATCGGGTGCTACTCTGGGGGTTCTACCAGATTCCCCTCGATGCGATTGCGCCCTTTCGCCTTGTCTATTGGGATAAGTTCGGTCGACCGGAACGGGAAGATCTTGCCGTCTACAAGTCTCCATTCCCCGATGGGTGGTGGTACGACGGCACGAAAGCGGCGCGGATCGAGATCAGCAAATAATCCACGCGGCGCCTACGCCGCACCGGTCACCGCCAACACGGCGTCCCCGAACGCCGCCACCGCTGCCGTTAGGTCGGCAACGCGGTCCCGTCCGACCCGTTCCGTGAAACAGAACGACAACCGCAGCTGGTCGTAGCCGGCCTTGGGATTTCGCTCCCGGGCATCCCGCGGGTAGAAGTCGTACATGGGGATGACCACAACGCCGTGCTCGGCAACCAAGCGGGCGACGAAGTCGTCGTCGGTGACGATGTCCTGGTCCAGGAAAGTGAACACGCTGAAGAACCCTGCTTCGGGCACCGTCCACCGGAACCGGTCCGCGTGGTCGCCGAGCTTGGCCGCGAGGCCGTCGAGCAGGATGGCGCGGTTCTCCCGGTAGACGGCGAGTTTGCCTTCCGCCACCGGCCACAGCGACTCGCGACGCTCAAAGGACTCGTCGACCAGTAGCGACTCGAAGGATCGGAGCGCCAAGGGGTTCTGGAACAGGATGTCCGCGCTCGCTTCGGTAAGCAGCAGATCGGTCAAGGAGGCACGTTCGCCGCCTTCGATTTCCACAACCGCTTCGGTGTAGATGAACCCGATGCGCGGTCCGGGCAGGCCGATCTTGGATCCCGTGAACAGGTGAACCGTACGCGTCGGATCCATCGCGAAAAACGGCTGCGGTCTCTCGGCGGCATCCGAGTAGCTGATGTAGACGTACGGCGCATCCTCGACGATCAGGATTCCCTCTTCCGCCGCGATTTCAAGAACCGTCCGTCGCCGCTCGGCACTGAAGGAAAACCCGGCCGGATTGTGGCCGTCGGGGACTGTGTAGTAGAACGGCACGAAGAACCCGTCCGCCCGTGCCCGCCGGATCGCGTTGCGAAAGCCGGTGGGTTCCGGACCCTCGGCATCCAAGTCAACGCTGTAGATCCGCCCATGCCGACACAAACCGGCACGGGCCAGGAACCCCGCATAGGTGGGCGCATCGGTGATGTAGGCAACCGGTTTCCCCGGCCGCTCGAACAACGAGCAGACCAAGCTGATCCCACCCGTCGCGCCCACCGTCGGGATCAGCCGGGCGGGATCCATGTCGAGGCCCCAGTCGTTCCCGTAGACAGCGGCGAAGGACTCTCGCGGTCCGACCGGTCCGAGCGTGTCGGTATAGGCATAGGACTCGCGCAGGAACTCCGGCAACGCCGCCGGGTCGTTCAATCCCTCGAGCCGGCGCAAATGATCGAAGTACGCCTGCTCGTGGGCGATGAAGCCCCGGGGATCGGTGACCTCCGGATTCGGATAACCGGCACCGAGATGGTGGATCGTCAGTCCGTTGGCCTCGGCGACGGCACGCAGTTCGGGGAGCGAGGCGGCCATCTTTCGGGTCACCGAGACCGGTTGCTGAGCTAACGCCGGTGCATGGAGCGCGTGATCGGTATTCATGGTGGGGTCTTGCGACAAGCGACGAACGTGTTGACCGCGTTTGCCCGGCGCGGTTCCTCTCCCGAGCGCGCCGGAGCATATCACCAACCCCGCATGAGCTTGACAGTGCCGGGGCTCCCTGAACACACTTCATGGAACCCGTAGGGGCGACCCTTGTGGTCGCCCGTGGCGAAGGTTCGGTTGCCTAAGCACCGGGACGGGACAAGCCCGTCCCCTACGGTCCGGCAGTAACGGTACAGGGCCATGGGAACGTTCAGCATAGGATGCCTCCTGCAGAATCAGCAGGACCGAACCCGGTCGGTTAGCGTGGCAGAGGTCATGGTCGATACGGGCAGCGAGCTCACGTGGATCAGCGCCGAGACACTTGAGAGCATCGGCGTGGCACCGGAGAAGCGGAATCAGCAGTTCATCATGGCAAACGGCCAGCAGATAAGCCGTTCGATCGGTTTCGCCATCATCCGTGTCGGGAAGAACCTTACGACGGACGAGGTGGTCTTCGCCGAAGGTAACGTTATGCAGTTACTGGGCGCGCGCACCTTGGAAGGTCTCAACTTGCGGGTCGACTCACACAGTAAAAAACTCGTAGCCGCCGGTCCCCTCGTCGCGGCGGGCAATCGCCGACATCACTAGGCAAGAAGTGTTCCGCTCGTCCCTACTTGCGGCCGCCGTACTCGTCACGGCGACCGCGTTCGGTGCCGAAGTGGTTGGTCCCAAGCTCAAATGGGATGTCTCGCTCTGGGGCAAGCCCCGACCCGGCACCGCGCTCGTCGACGCCTTGGCGGCCCGCATCGAGGAGGCGACCGGCGGCAACTGGCGGTTCGTGCTGCACTATGGCGAGGCGGTGTCCAAGGCCCGGGAGAACCTGGACGGGATCGCCATCGACGCCTTCCAGGCAGCGATGGTGGCCAACTTCTACCACCCCCAGAAGAACCCCGCACTGATGGTGCTCACCATGCCGTTCCTGCCCATGGAGACCTGGGAGGACAACCGGCGGGTCCGCGAAGCCGTCTACGCCCACCCCGCCGTCAAGAAGGAACTCGCCCGCTGGAATGCCATGGCGTACACCTCCACGTTCCTTCCCCAGTACGAGATTCTCGGGCGCGGCAAGCCGCCGTTGGACCTCGACGGCTGGCGGGGACTGACCGTGCGCGCCGGTGGCGGCCTCGGCCAGGCTATGAAGCTCCTCGGCGCCACGCCGACCAGTTCCACCGCAACCGAGGTCTACACCGGCGTCCAGCAGGGCACGATGGACGCCGCCTCGTTCCCGTTCACCTACGCCCACGTCGCCTACCGCATCCACGAGGTCACCGATTGGTTCACCGGCAATCTCTCGCCCGGCACGGCGGATTGTCCCCTGGTTTTCTCGATCACGGCCTATGAGGCGTTGCCGGTGCAGTACAAGAAGCTGCTTGCGGACGTGAAGGAGGACGTCATCGCCGCGCAGATCCAAGCCTACGTGGACTTCGACGCCGAGAACCTGCCCATGCTGAAGGAGAGTCTCCAGGAAATCCGCTACACGGAGGCTCAGCTTGCGCAGTTCCGGGCGCAGGCGGGCGAACCCGTCATCGAAGCCTGGATCGAGGACAACCAAGACCGGTTCGATGCCCGCGGACTCGTCGAGGCGATCTTCGCCGCCGTAGGCCAGAACTATCCCGCGACGTCGAACTAACGCGCCGTTAACGCTCTATGGCGGAATACGATGCAATCGCCCGCGGGTACCAGGAGTCCAAGCGGCTCCCGTTTCGCGAACACATCGAGCGGCACACGCTGTTCCAACTGTTGGGGGACGTGGCCGGCAAGACCGTGTTGGACCTGGCTTGCGGAGATGGTTTCTACACGCGCCTGCTGAGGCAGGCCGGTGCTTCCCAAGTGACCGGCGTCGACATCTCCCGAGCGATGATCGAACTCGCCGAGGAGCAGGAAAGGCGGCAGCCAATCGGTTGCAACTACGTGCAGGCGGACGTCGCCGCGTTCGAGCCGGGCGAGCGCGTGGACCTGGTTGTGGCGGTGTACCTCTTCAACTACGCCAAGACTCCCGAACAACTCCTCCGTTTCTGCCGGGTCTGCCACGACGCGCTGCTCCCGGGCGGGCGGCTGGTCGGCCTGAACAACAATGTACACAACCTCTCGGCCGAACCCAGGTCGTTGCGGAACTACGGTCTGGAGCGCACCTGGGAGCGCCCGCTCACGGAGGGAGATGCCATCCGCTACACCATGATCAATGCCGACGGGACGCAGGTCCAGTTCGACAACTTCTACCTCGAGCCGGCGACACACGCGGAGGCGTTCGAGCGTGCCGGGTTCCGGGATTTCCGGTGGGTCGACGTTTCGTTGCACCCGGCCGAGACGGGCAATCCGTTCTGGGACGACTTCATGGCCGAGGCGCCGATCATCGCTTTCGCGGCCGAGCGCTGATCGCCTTGCCCTTGCCTGTGAACGGTCGTTGCGCGGCCTGGTACCTGTCGTGAACGACACATTCGGCCGTCAGCTAGGTCGCATCGACCGGATGCTCGGCCGTCTAGAAAACGGCCTCAACCTCTTCGCTGGCAGCCTGATTTTCGCGCTGATGCTGCTCGGCGTGGCCCAGATCCTCCTTCGAACGGTGTTCGATAAGCCGATCTTCGGCTACATCGACATCGTGGAGGTGTCGATGGTGGGCTTCGCGGTCCTGTCCATCGCCTTCGTGCAGCGCGTCGGCGGCCATGTGCGCATGGAACTGGTCATCGGCCGGTTGCAGGGCCGTTGGCTCTGGGGCGCGGAGGCCGTGGGCACCGCGTTGGCGGCGTTCATCGTCGGCGTGTTGATCCCCTACTCCTGGCGCCACTTCGGACGGGCGTTCGAGTTCGGAGACAGCACCATCGACATCGAACTCGTCACCTGGCCGGCAAAGCTCGCAGTACCCGTTGCCCTCGCCGTCCTCCTGGTTCGGCTGCTGGTGCAGTTGGCGGGATACCTGCGACTGGTGGCCCGTCCGGACTACGAACCCGTCGCCGTGCCGACCATCAAGGACGTCGCTGCCCAGGCCGAAGAGGAGATCCGGCTCGCCGAGGAGCAACAGGGATCGACGCCGTGACCGGTGTGGACGAACTCTGGATCGGCATCGGCGGCGTCGTTCT
This sequence comes from Gammaproteobacteria bacterium, assembly GCA_009846005.1. Classification (GTDB taxonomy): domain Bacteria; phylum Pseudomonadota; class Gammaproteobacteria; order Pseudomonadales; family Azotimanducaceae; genus VXYL01. The sequence continues at coordinate 33,016 of VXYL01000073.1, forward strand.
GCTGATCGCCCTGGTGGCCATCGGTGTTCGGGTCTACGTGGCCGCCGCGTTGACCGGCTTCCTCGGTCTGCTCGCCCTCAGGGGCTGGGACGTCGCCGCCGCCGTGGCGGGGACGATCCCCCACTCGAAGACCGTCACCTACCCGCTTTCCGTGCTACCGCTTTTCATTCTGATCGGCTTCCTCGCCTTCCACGCCGGCCTCACGACGAAACTCTTCGAGGCCGCGCGTCGCTGGGTGGGATGGGTGCCGGGTGGACTCGCCGTCTCGACGGTGTTCGCCAGCGCCGGGTTCGCGGCGGTGTCCGGCGCGTCCACGGCCACGGCCGCCGTTTTCTCGCGCGTGGCCATTCCGGACATGTTGAAGGCTCGCTACGGCAGGCGACTCACCGCCGGGGTCATCGCGGCCGGCGGCACGCTGGCATCGCTCATCCCGCCGTCCGCAATCCTCGTCATCTACGCCATCATCGTCGAGGAATCCGTCGGCAAACTGCTGCTCGGGGGGCTACTGCCGGGCGTCGTCTCGGTGCTGATCTACGCTTCTCTCATCATCGGCATGTGCACGTATCGCCCGGACCTGGGCAAGCCGATCCACGGCTTTAGCTGGCGTCAACGGTTCGCCAGTCTGCCGGGAGCGCTGCCGATCTTCCTGGTGGTCGGCATCATCTTCGGCGCGCTCTATTCCGGTGCCGCCACACCCACGGAGGCCGGGGCGCTGGGGGCGATGGTGGTGTTCGCTCTTTACGCCTACCGTGCCTGGCGTGACCGCGCGGCGGCGTTGATGGGCAAGCGGCTGCGCGAAGCCCTCATGGAGACCGCCAAGCTCACGGTGATGATCTTCACGCTGATCTGGGGCGTGTTCCTGTTCGTGCGGTTCCTGGGTTTCGCGGGGTTGCCCGAGGCGTTCGCCGACTGGGTCGTCACGCTGGACATGCCGCCGCTCCTCATCATCATCTGCATCCTGCTTGCCTACGCCGTCCTCGGCATGTTCATGGATGCCATCGGCATGCTGGTGCTGACCCTGCCGGTGGTCTATCCCGCCGTCATCGCCCTCGGCTACGACCCCATCTGGTTCGGCATCGTGGTGGTCAAAATGGCGGAGATCTGCTTGATCACGCCGCCCATCGGCCTCAACTGCTTCGTCGTGGCCGGCGTCGCCCGGGAACTGCGGTCGGACGACGGCGGGTCGCTGGCGATTCCGCTTCAGGACGTGTTCCGCGGCATCGGCCCGTTCTTCGTTGCCGACGTGCTGACCGTCGCGGTCTTGCTGGCGTTCCCGGGCATCGTGCTCTGGTTGCCGCAGACGATGGGGTGACGTGATAGGTTGTTCCGAGACTGCACCGGCAAGCCCAACGGCAACATGAGCCCGCCAGCACCAAAAAACGCACCCGGGCTACCTAGCAGGGCTCCACCCGGCGGCATTCCGCCTGCCGTATTCGCGGCAATCAACGACCGCCTTGACGAGCTCGAACACGCGAACCGAGTGCGTATCCTCCTCGCGGTCGAATCCGGCAGCAGGGCGTGGGGATTCCCTTCGACCGACAGCGACTTCGACGTGCGCTTCGTCTACGCCCACGACGTCGACTGGTACCTGTCGTTGGATACGCGGCGCGATGTCATCGAGCTACCCATCGAGGACGATCTGGACATCAACGGCTGGGACATCAAGAAGGCGTTGTCGTTGTTGCTCAAACCGAACCCGGTGCTGTTGGAGTGGCTGCAGTCGCCTATCACCTACCGCGTCGATGAGGGTGTCAAGAGCCGGCTCATGGCGCTTGCCGAACGAACAGCCCACCGACGGCCCTTGGTGCACCACTACCTTCATCATGGTCGGGCACAGTTTCGTGCCCACATCGATGGCAGGGCCACCGTTTCCTTGAAGCGCTACCTCTACGTCGTGCGTCCCGCCTTGGCGCTAAAGTGGATTCGACAACACCCAGACCGCCTCGTGCCGATGGCGTTGCCTCAGTTGCTCTCTGGCCTAGCCATGCAGGGGGATGCCGTCAGCGCCATCGAGGATCTGATCGCTAGGAAGACTCGCAGCCGCGAACTTGGCGAAGGGAAGCGTTCCAGCGTGCTGGACGATCTCGCTCTCACTGAGTTCGAACTCGCCGAGCGAACGGCCCCGGAACGTACGCCGATACCGGCGGACCTTCTGGACTCTGCGAACAGCCTGTTTCGCCAGTTGGTCAGGGCACCGTGACCGCACTGATCACGCATTCCGCGTGCTTGGAGCATGAGATGGATCCCGGCCATCCGGAATGCCCGGAACGTTTGTCGACGGTCCTTGGTCACCTCAGGCAGTGTGGCATTCTCGACGAGGTCGACGTATACGAGTCGACCTTGGCCCGGCGTTCGGAACTCGCTAGAGTCCATGCCGAGTCCTATCTCGATGCCCTGGATCGGGCGGTACCCGAATCGGGACTTGTCCACGTGACCTTGGATACCGCCATGGGACCCCGATCCCTGGACGCCGCCAAGGCCGTCGCGGGGGCCGCCGTCGATGGCGTCAAGATGGTCCTTAAGGAGCGGGAACAGCGCGTGTTCTGTGCGGTACGACCGCCGGGGCATCACGCCGAGGAATCCGCGGCGATGGGCTTTTGCTTCTTGAACGGCATTGCCGTCGCCGCGATGGCCGCGCTCGACGACGACCGGGTCGACCGCGTGGCCGTCCTTGATTTCGACGTCCACCACGGCAACGGCACCGTGGCGGCCTTCATGGACAATCCGTCGGTTCTGGTGTGCTCGAGTTTCCAGCACCCCCACTACCCGTACCGGTACTTCGATGTGGACCGAGGAAACATCGTCAACACGCCGTTGCCCGCGGGAACCCGAGGCGTCGACTTTCGAAAGGCGGTCGAGCACGCCTGGCTACCCGCGCTCGACGACTTCAAGCCGCAGTTGATTCTGGTCTCCGCCGGCTTCGACGGGCATGCCGACGATCCGTTGGGCGACTTCCTCCTGACGGAAGACGATTTCGCGTGGGTGACAGGGCTCATCGCCGACGCCGCGAACCGCCACGCCGAAGGGCGAATCGTCTCGGTGCTGGAGGGCGGTTACGACCTGGAAGCGCTCGCCCGTTCGGTTGCCGTACATCTCACGGTCTTGGGGAGTCGTTCATCGAAAACGTGAGCAAAGCGAGACCCGCGTAGCGCGGGACCCGTTAAGTTGGGACGTTTGCCAACACGGGATCGGCCAATGCTCAAGAGAACCCTCCCCCTGGCGTCCGTCGCCATACCCGCGTGGACCGCGTTCGGGGCCGACCTCGCGATCGAGGAAATCGTCGTCACCGCGAGCCGGATCGGCACCGTGGATCAGCGTGTCGTGGTCATGGATGACGATGAGGTGGACGAGGCTTTCTTCCATGCGGCGGACGCGCTTCGTGTGTTGCCGGGGCTCGCACTATCCACCAACGGCCACCGTGGCTCGCTGGCCCAGGCCCGGGTGCGGGGAGCCGAATCGAATCACCTGCTGGTGCTGCTCGACGGCGTGGCATTGAACGACCCGGCGCTCGGCTCCGAGTTCAACTTCGGGGCACTGGATTTCGCCGGCGTCCAGCGCGTGGAGTATCTCGCCGGCCCGCAAAGCGCGATCTGGGGTAGCGACGCACTGGCCGGCGTCCTGTATCTCGATTCGACGCCTCGCCGGGACGCCAGCCGCCTCGCGCTCGGTGCCGGCTCGCACGGCACCGTAGACGCCGATGTCGAATTCGCCCGGGTGTCAGGGGACCGACATGCGGCGGTTGCCGTGGGCCGAGTCGTCAGCGACGGAACGAACCCCGCCCCGACGGGCGACGAGGACGACGGCTTCGCCAACACGACGGCGCACGTCAACCTGGGTCGCAGCTGGAATCGCTGGCAGGCGTCAGTCGCCGCACGGCTCACCGACACGGACGTCGACTACGACCCGACCCCCGGACCGCGCTACCTGCCCGCGGATGGCGACCGGCACGCCCAAGGCCGGAGCGAAGTGGTTCATGGCGCGTTGCGTTTCAGCACTACCGACAACATCGAGTCGTGGCTCACCCTCGCCAGCAGCCGCGACCGGAACAGGCAATACGCGGACGGTGCCTTCACCGATGGCACCGTCGGCCGGCGCGACACGGCCACGCTGGCCACCAACTTCAGATTCGACCTGCAGCGCGTCAACGTGACCGTCGAACTGGAACGGGAGCGCATCCGACAAACGGGTGCCGCGAGTCCCTTCGGCGATCCCAACCAGCGGCAGCGGATCAATGGGAAGAGCATCGCTGCCGAGTACCAGGTCGAGGTCGGTCGCTTCGGCTACTCGGCGTCGGCACGTGCGGATTCGAGCGACGCGTTCGACGACGCCCTTGCCTATCGCCTAGGTGCCACTATCGGCGCGAACCCTCGCTGGTTCGCCAATGTCGGGCGCGGCGTCAAGAACCCGACCTTCACGGAGCGCTTTGGCTTTACCCCGGACACCTTCATCGGTAACCCGGGTCTCGCCCCGGAGACGTCGCTTGGCTTCGAGACGGGCGTCGTAGTCACGCTCGGCGCTACCACGGCATCCCTCGTTTATTTCGACACCACCCTCCATGACGAGATCGACGGGTTCTTTTTCGATGTCGCCCGGGGCGGCTTCACGGCACGCAATATCGACGGGGAGAGTCATCGCCAGGGGGCGGAAGCGACTCTCGATACCCGCCTCGGTCCAGTCGCCTTGAGCGCAACGTACGCCTACGTGGACTCCACGGCCGACGATGTTCGCGAACTGCGTCGACCGCGTCACATCGGGAACATCGACGCCCGAGTCGCGATCACGCCCTCGGTCCACGCGAGCGTCGGTGTTGCCGTGAGCGGTTCCGCCTTGGACCGGGACTTCTCGACCTGGCCCGCCACCGATCTCGAGTTGGGCGCGTACCGCCTCTGGCGCGGTAAACTCGACATCGCCCTCTCGCCCCAGTGGAAGCTCATCCTCAGCGCCGAGAACCTGCTCGGCGAGGACTACGCAACGGTCTACGGTTACCGCAGTCCGGGTGCCACGGCAATGGCGACGGTCGTGCTCACCCCGTGACTACCACCAGGAGGACACGACCATGACGATCAAACGAGAGGACGTGGACCATCGGCGAGTCGACTTTCGGGGTGTGACCTCGGGACAGCGGCTTCCGGCAATTCACCCCGGAGAGATATTGCGCGACGAGTTCCTGGTCCCGATGAAGATCACCGTGTACCAGCTGGCAAAGGCACTCAAGGTATCGCGCCCGCGATTGAACGACATTGTGCTAGCCCGACGGGCGATCACAACAAACACTGCCTTGCGATTGAGCCGTTATTTCGGAACGACGGCCGAGTTCTGGATCAATTTCCAGACCCGATACAACCTAGACGTTGCCGAGGAGACGACACGACAAACTATCGAACAGGAAGTCGAACCTCACGCAGCCTAGCCGGTCCACTGCACGCCGTTCCCGGCGACGCGCGGTATTCACGAACCCTTGGATGAGGCGGGTCGCGACGGGCCCGCCTCCGGGCTGCTGAAATCCCGGGCGTCGAACATCCGCCGGATGGTGGGGTCTGCGTAGCGGTCCACCGCGGTCCTTACGGCGGCTACCAGCTCGCCTCTCCTGGTCACCAAGGCGTCGATGTCGGCGTTTAAGCGTGCCAGGCGAAGCAGGCTGCGCATCGAGATGAGCAGTTGGGCCTGTTTCTCAAGGACAAACAGCGTGGCGAAGAAACTCACCGGGACCAGCAGCAGTGCCACGACAGCCCACACCCACCCGAGTCCGACTCCGGCCATGAACGCGAGGAGCGCATACGTCGAGAACAGCACCGGAACCGCCGTCACGAGCTTCAGGGTGGCGATGTCGTCGATGTCGTAGCTGAACCGCGACCCCACCGTTGCAGCGAGCCATGCGACCGGCAAGAGGACGATCGCCCCCGGCAGCGCGAACGGCAACAGCACGATGACCAGTGCGGTGCGCCAGACCATTCGTCTAACGGCGTTGCTGGCGCTGACACGATGCGAGAGTTGGTAGTCCTTCAATCCCAGGCCATCTAACTCGGCCTGATACGCCTCGATCTCGGCACGCAGCCGCTGCACGCCCGGATTTGCGGCGAAGAGCGCATAGCGTTCCACGAAGCGGCGGCTCAGGTCGACATAACTCGCGGGCGTCAGTCTTGTCGAACGCGGCTTGTACAGACGGCGAGCAGCGTGAATGAAACGCAACGTCGCCCAGTCCGGGGCGCTCAGCATGACGTGGGTAATTCGCTCGCGCAGTTCCGCCGTGAGCTGGCGCACCGTCCCCACCTCATCTCGCTGGTAGGCCTCGAGGAGCGCGTCGTCCATGGGGATCGGCGTCGCGAACTGCAGCAGGACCTGGCTTCTGAACCGGTCACGGTCAAGGTAGGTCAAGCCAAAAGGGACGATCGCGACGTCGTTGTCGCCGTGCGCGGCGGCGTGCAGCGCCATTCTCGCGGTGCCGGTCTTGAGTGTCACCAGTCGGCTATCGGCGTGGCTGATGCCTTCGGGGAAGATCGCCACGCATCCGCCGTCGAGGAGGATGTCGTCCACGCGCGCGAAAGCGGCTCGGTTGTCCGCGTCGCCTCCGTGTTCTTCTCGGCGCAGGACGGGTATCGCGCCGAGCGCCTCAAGCAGTCCGGAAAGTACCGGGAATCCCCAGAGTCTCGCGTTGCCGAGGAAGTGTATGGGAGACCGATCCGCCAGGCTGGCCAGCAACAGTCCGTCGATCAACGCATTGGGGTGATTGCCGGCGAAGATCACGGCGCCACTCGGGGGGACGTTTTCCAGGCCCACCACCTCGATTCGCCGGTAGAACGTGCCGGCGACCAAGCTCAGGAATCGAACGAAGCCACGGTAGAACATGGGCGAACCTACCGCGCGATTTCGATTGCGATCATGGTAACAGAGAGCCAGCGTCGGCGAGCGCATTCGAGCGTTGCCCCGGATGGGACCGCGTTTGTTCGAGATAGCCGGTTGCCGATCCTAGCTGTAACGCGTTACAGTTCCGCCCCTAGTCCCAAGTATTAGAACGCACATGGCCACGCCAGCCAACGAGAGAATGCGAGCTTGGCGCGATCGCCAGCATCGCTCGGGTCGACGTGAAGTCCGAATGGTTCTTCCGGATGCACGTTTGCCGAGCGTGCGCGAGAGGGTGGCAGCTTCCGTATCCGGTCTCGATCAGCGAGACGAAGAAGACGCGCTCGGTTGGATCGAGGAGGTCTCCGAATTCGATGCCCATTCGGCGCGGTGATGTCGTAACCGTCGCGGCGGCGGGTGATTATGGCAAGCCGAGGCCGGCGGTGGTTGTCCAAAGCGACTCGTTTCCCGCTACACATGCATCGGTCGTCATCTGCCAGATGACGTCGTCGCTTGCCGACGCGCCCGACTTCCGCGTCACCATAGAGCCGTCCAAGGAGAACGGGCTGCAGAGGATGTCCCAGATCATGGCGGACAAACCGACGACCGTAAGGCGCGAGCGGATCGGCACCCGGACCGGTCGCCTCCGGGGCGCAGATGTGCGGCGTCTCAACCGGGCCATCGCGTTCTCCCTGGGCTTTGCCGACTGATGTGCTTAGGACCAATTTCGCGTGTGTCCGAAGTTCGGGGAACTGCGGGCTCTCCAAGCCTGGTTCCGCGAGTTCCTAGGAGCACGGGTCGCCATTCGTGTCGTTGAGTTACGCGAGCAAGCCCTTGGAGGAAGGAACTGACCAAGATGACGACGCCACGATCGCCTACTAGAACGTTATTGTGCTTGGGAGTGTTGGGATCAATGCTCGCTGTGTCGTCCCATTCCGAACACCGCAAGGTCGACCTGACGCCCGGGGCCCTCGGCTACACCGTTCCTCTCTACTACGCCAAGGAAACGCTATCCACGGAAGGTTGCATTCGCGCCCACGGGGCAACGACGTGCGCGGGCGGCTACTACACCGTGAACGCGACGGGCAGCATGCTCGTCCTCACAGCGACGACCGATATTCGCCTCCCTGCGCAGGAGGAGGTGCTCTATGTGCGGTGGGACTTTCGGGACGCGGTACTGACGAGGGGTTTGTCCGGTCTCGACCAGATGTTCACGCTGGCGGGAGGCGACAGCCTCGATGCCGACCGCCGTCCCGTCTATGGAGGCAGTCGGTTGGACAACTCGGTCATTTTCCGTGTTGCGAGCCCCGACGACATTGCGGCGGGTGCGGTACTGGAGTTGAGTTTGAACGAAGGCGCCGGTGATCCGCACACGCCGGATGATGAGTCGATCGTCGCGGGGTTGGCTGTCAAGGCAACCGATGCGACAGCGCGGCTAAGAATCTTCGACTCGCTGGCGGCCGCAACGAGGGGCAACAACGCCATTGTCGATTCGCGCGAGCGGACCGTTATTTCCATAAGAAACGCGGTGAGTGTGAAGATCGCTTCCGACTATGCGGTAGCCGATGTCGAGACAACGGTGGCGGAAGGCGGGCCGTTCCGGTTGTTCAGGCACTTGAACGAAAAGGGTGGAAAACAATCCGGCGTTCTCGCCAAGGTCGAAACCGAACTTCATGACGAGGTGGTCGTTCCGGGATTCTCGTTTCCGGTCAGACACGCTGTCAGCGGTTTGCCAATCGGACCCTCGACCGTATCCGGCTTGGATGTCGCTGCGGTTTCCGAGCCCGGCAACTTCGCCGTAGTCAGTCAGGGCGGCAATCTGATCGACTCCAACAAGCAACCTTGGAAGCTATCGTCGGACATGGGCTGCACGAGCGGGCCGCTGGCGTTCAGCAGAACGGATGGCGACGTCATCGAGGTCTACGCAGAAGACCCGGACGGTGCCGGATACCTATCGAAGGGCGACCCGACTCCCGTTGGTCTGGCGAGCGTGGACCGCGTTTCGGGAACGGTTTCACCCGCCATCGGAACCCGGTACTTCTGCGTGTCGGCGACGGGCAACACCGAGCCGATCCCGTTAGTGGGCAACCCCGAAACAAAAAACGAGTACGAACTGCGAATCGATCTGGACTTGGGGGTGGCTGACGCGGCCTTTCCACATGCCGCGACGGTGAAGCGCGTCGGTGCAATCGCCCGCAACGGCAGCAGGGTCCACATCCCCTACTTGAGCACTCATGAAGCCTATAATCAGCGGTTGGTGATCGTGAACCACAGGTCCCAATCCGTTCGTTTCTGGGTCTTGGACGACGACTTCAGGTTCGAGGGCGACACCACGCTCAGGAGAAACGATCTGGGGTGGGACAGCGGGCGCACGATCCCGGGCTATTCGCGTGAGGTGATCCGGGTGCAGGACGAGATTGAGCTCGATGGGCACACTCGCATGTCGGCTATCTTGACCGTGGCCGCGCCGGGCCGTGACATCGACGTGATGACGGTAGACGTTCATCCGGGAACGGGACAGTCCAACACAACCGTTTACCACACGGGAGCGCCCTAGTCCCCAGCGTCATGGCAGGCCCCGGTTCCGGGGCATCGTCCGCTCTGGACTCAACCGCGACACTGGGCGGATCGGAACGCCGTCGGCGAATGGGGGCAAGCGTTGAACCAGGGTCAAGCGAGGGAGAACTTGGTTGCGTGTTCGAACACCCCGCTCCAGGTCATGGCCTGGATAGGTCGAAGTACGCAGGTTTCCTGTTGGAACCACTCGACGGATCCCCAGCCGTACTTGGCTTGGGCACTCTCGGCGAGCAAGCCGGCCAATTCCTCGTCGGGCGTGGTGGTCTCGACGATGCCTTCCAGGATGATCGGGCTCTCGGCGTTCTCCAACGTGACGGTGGCCTTGGGGTTGACGGCGAGGTTGCGACGCCACCGGGACTTCGGATCCCCGCCGAAGTAGAGCGCATCTTGGATCCAGTTGCCGTCCACCGGGCGCGAGATGGGTGCCCCGGTCGGATCAGCCGTCGAAATCCAGTAGTGCAGCGCTTCGGTCAGACGTTTCACCACGCTGGACCACTCGAGCAAGGGCGAATCCTGCGGGGCACCGTAGATCGCTGGCAGGTAGACACGGCTAACGGCCGGTTCGTCCATAACCCATTCCCTGTATCACCTAGTGCATCGCAAAGTGGCACAGTGGAAAGGCACCGTGCAACAGCCAGCGCGTTCATGCCGTACACTTAAAGGAAACGACAAGCGGCGGAGGGGAATCGCGAGTGAGCACACCTAGCGACGATGTCCTACTGGACATCCACCGACGGATGGTGCGCATCCGGACATTCGAGACCGAGGCGGGCCGGATGGCCGAGGCGGGCAAGATTCCCGGCGCCCTGCACCTCTACGTCGGCGAGGAAGCCGTGGCGGCCGGGGTGATGGTGCACCTGTCCAACGAGGACTGGATCACCAGCACCCACCGCGGCCATGGCCATCTGATCGCCAAGGGCGGCGAGTTCGACCGCATGTTCGCGGAGTTGTTCGGGCGCGCTACGGGCTACTGCCGGGGCAAGGGCGGCAGCATGCACATCTCCAACATGGACCTCGGCATGCTCGGCGCCAACGGCATCGTCGGTGCCGGGCCGCCGATCGCCGTCGGGGCGGCGTTCTCCACCAAGTACCGCAACACCGACCGGGTGGCGGTGACGTTCTTCGGCGACGGCGCCAGCAACGAGGGCTCGTTCCACGAGGCCGCGAACATGGCGGCGCTCTACAAGCTGCCGGTGGTATTCGTGTGCGAAAACAACGGCTACGGCGAATACACGCCCCAGGCCAAGCACCAGGCCATCGTGGACGTTGCCGACCGCGCCAGCGGCTACGGCATGCCCGGCGTCGTCGTGGACGGCATGGATGCCATGGCCGTCTACGAGGCTGCGGACGCCGCCATCGAACGCGCCAGGGCCGGCGACGGACCGACGCTGCTGGAGTGCAAGACCTATCGCTTCTTCGACCATGTCGGCGTGCGCGGCATGGGACTCACCTACCGGACCGACGAGGAACTCGCCGAGTGGCAGAAGCGCGACCCCATCCACATGTTCGAGGCACGGCTGGCCGAACTCGACGTGCTGTCGAAGGACTCCGCGCAAGCCATCCACGAGGAAGTGCTGGCCGAGGTGCGGGCGGGCATCGAGTTCGCGGAGGCGAGCCCAACCCCCGATCCCGACACGCTGCTCGACGACGTGTACGCCTGATCCCTAGGAGATAGACATGGCCGAGGCCGAACAACGAGAACTGACCTACGTCGACGCCATCATCGAGGGCGCACGCACGATACTGATCGAACAGGACAATGCCTTCATCGCCGGCGAGGACGTCGGCGGCGCCGGCGGCGTGTTCGGCTCCTACCGGGGGCTCCTCGAGGAGTTCGGGCCGGAACGCGTGGTGGACACCCCGATCTCGGAAGAGGGCATCGTCGGGTTGGGCGTCGGTGCCGCCGCGACCGGTCTGAGGCCCATCATCGACATCATGTTCATGGACTTCATGGGCGAGTGCATGGACGAGATCGCCAACCAGATGGCCAAGATGCGCTACATGTTCGGCGGTTCCGCCAAGCTGCCGGTCACCGTCGTGACCATGTCCGGGGGCGGCCGGAACCTGGCGGCGCAGCACTCCCAGAGCCTCGAAGCGTGGCTCTGCCACCTGCCGGGACTCAAGGTGGTCGCCCCGTCCACGCCCTACGACGCCAAGGGTCTTCTGATCGCGGCGTCGCGGGACGACAATCCGGTGTTCACGGTGATGAACAAGATGTCGCTGGCGAACCGGGGCGTCGTACCGGAGGCGTCCTACGAAGTCCCGATCGGCAAGGCCAACGTGGTCCGCGAGGGCGACGACCTCACGATCATCACCTACAGCCGGATGGTGAGCGAGTCTCTCTCCGCCGCCGATGCCTTGGCGCAGGACGGTGTCGAGGCCGAGGTCATCGACTTGCGATCCCTGCAACCCATGGATACGGACACGATAATCGAGTCGGTGGCGAAGACCCATCGTGCGGTCGTCGTCCACGAAGCCGTCCGTTTCGGCGGACTCGGTGGGGAAATCGCGTCGCAGATCCAGGAACTGGCTTTCGACGAACTCGACGCCCCCGTCTCGCGGGTCGGGGCGCCTTTCTCGCCGGTACCGTTCAGCGCCGTCCTCGAGCAAACCTACCTGCCGAACGCGGACAAGATCGTTGCCGAGTCGCGCTCGCTGATCGGCGCCTAAAACCGCATGCCAAGTCGAGGCGCAGTCGGCTTCGTCGCGAATCCCGCCTCCGGCAAGGACATCCGGCGCGTCACCGCGCGCGCTTCGGTGTTCGACAACCAGGAAAAATCCGCCATGGTGCGGCGCTGCCTGATCGGACTGCGGGCAATGAGCGATGCGCCGATTCGATACCTCGCCGATGCCAACCGCCTCGTCGAATCCGCGCTAGAGGAACTCGGCTTCGATGCCGACGCCGTGGACGTGGAGACGAACGGAAGCGCGGCCGACACCACCCAGGCGGCCGCGGCCTTGCGTGGCGCCGGCGCGGTCGTGACGCTCGGCGGCGACGGCACCAACCGGGCGTTCGCAAAGGGCTGGCTCGATGCGCCCCTGATTCCGTTGTCCACGGGCACCAACAACGCCTTCCCCGTTATGCGCGAGGCCACCACCGCGGGTGCCGCCGCGGGCCTTCTGGTCAGTCGTGGGATTCCACTCGAGGCCGTGGCAGAGCGCGCCAAGGTCATCCACGTTGATATCGATAGGGAAGCGGCGGACATCGCACTCATCGACGCGGTGCTGACCGCCGACCGGTTCATCGGTGCCCGGGCACTCGACGATCCCGGCAAGCTCATCGCCGCGATGTTGACCCGCGCCGACCCCGCAGGCGTTGGCATGACCTCGATAGGCGGATTCACCCGCCCCCTTGCCGCACGTGCGGACGCCGCGCTCATCATCGACTTCGACGCGTCTTCGCCCCATCGCGTCGTGGCAGCGCTGGCACCCGGTCGATTCGAGTCGATCGGCCTTGCGCGCACCCGGACGGCGGAATTGGGGGAACCGTTGCATTTGACGGGTCCCGGGGTCCTCGCGCTCGACGGTGAACGGGAACGCGTGCTCGGACCCGGACAGGCGGCGACGCTCCGTACCCTGCGCGACGGACCGTGGGTCGTCGACGTCAGGAGCGTGCTGACCCGCGTCGGTTGCGGTGGTCGGTAGCATCCAAGCGAACTCGAGGAAAGGAGGATAAGCCAATGCCATCGGAGATTTACCTCGTCAAGGTCGGCATGACCATGGAGGAGGGCACGGTGGAGGAGTGGTACATCGCCGACGGCGCCCGCGTCGAACCGGGGGAAATGCTGTATCGGCTGGAGACGGAAAAGGTCAACCTCGATGTCGATGCCGAAACGTCCGGGACCGTGAGGCATCTGGCGGACGCCGGAACGACGTGCAAACCCGGCGACGTCGTCGGCTTCATCTACGCCGACGACGAGGTGATTCCCGACGTGCTCCCGACGCCCAAGCCGAAACCCGACATCGCGGTGGCGAGCGACACGGTAGGGGACGACAAATCCGCAAAACCTGTGGTGGCAAAACCCAAGCGGGCCGGGGGGCGCATCGCCGCGTCGCCGGTTGCCCGCAAACTCGCCGGCGAACTCGGCATCGACCTCGCCAACCTCACCGGCACGGGCCCGAGGGGGCGCATCACGAAGGAGGATGTCCAGGCGGCGGCAGACGCGGCGGCGACAGCGCCAGCCGGTCCCCAATCCGGATCTTCGACGCCGCTCACCGGCATGCGCCGAACCATCGCCGAACGCATGCACGGCAGCTTGCGGGACACCGCCCAACTCACCATGGACATGGAAGTGGCCATGGACGATGCCGTCAAGCTACGTCGCGACCTTCTCGCCGAGTGGGAAGGCGACGGCATCCGCGTGACCTACACCGATCTCGTGCTCGCCGCGGCAACCAAGGCGCTTGGCAGATATCCCGCCATGAACTCCGCCCTCCAGGCCAATGCACTGGTGCGATTCGAAGCGGTCCACATCGGCCTCGCCGTCGCCCTTGAGGAGGGGCTTATCGTGCCGGTCATCAAGGATGCGAACTCGAAAACGCTTAGGGAATTGGCGAGTGTCTCCGCCGACCTCGCGAAGCGTGCCCGCGACGGCAAGCTGACACTCGCCGACGTCGAAGGCGGCACTTTCACGGTCACGTCGCTCGGCATGTACGGCGTCGACACCTTCACGCCGATCCTGAATCCGCCCCAAGCCGGCATCCTCGGCGTCGGACGCATCTACGACGGCGTTCGATGGGCGGGCGATACGGCCGTCAAAGCCGCCATGATGCGGCTGTCCCTGACATGGGACCACCGCGTCCTCGACGGCGCCCCGGCCGCGGAGTTCCTAGCGGCGGTGCGGGACTTTCTCGAGTCACCCTACCGGCTGCTGGTCTAGATGCCGGGAAGAAGGGGATATCGCGACGCGGGTCGCCGAGTTTCGCCGAACCGGGTGATCGAACGCCGCCCCCCGGGGCTCGCGCGCTTGCTGCTCGGCGAGGAGAAGTTCCTCACCGAGCGCGATTGGACGGCCATCAAGATGATGGCGCCGTTCTTCCTCGAGTTCAGGGGCCGGCTCGCCCTCGCCTTCGGCTGCCTCGCGGCGATCCAGGCGACCCAGTTCACCGTGCCGTGGCTTCTAAAGCTCATCGTCGACAGCCTGGACTCCACACAGGCGCAGATCGTGGCGTTGCCGGTGGGCTTGCTGATTGTGTACGTGCTCGTGCGTTTCGGCTCAACCGCGCTGCGCGAGCTTCGCGAGGCCGTGTTCGGCACGGTAACCGTCCGTGCCATGCGGCGTCTGTCGCTGACGCTGCTCGACCACCTGCTCGGCCTCGACCTCGAATACCACGTCGCGCGCCGCACCGGTGCCGTGAGCCGGGACATGGACCGCGGCGTCATGGCCATCACCTCGCTAATGCGCATTCTCACCTTCCAACTGCTGGCCATGTTCATCGGCGTGTTCGGCGTCGCCGGGATCATGGTGGTCTTCTTCGACTGGAGCTACGCGGCCATCATTCTCGCCGCGGCGGTGTTCTACGCCGTCTACACGGTCAAGGTGACGGCCTGGCGCACGCCCTTCATCCGCGAATCCAACGAGGCGAACTCACGTGCCAACACCCGCGCCATCGACAGCCTGATCAACTACGAGACCGTCAAGACCTTCGGCAACGAGGGCATGGAAACCACCTTCTACGACGAGGATCTCGCGATCTGGGAGAAAGCCCGGGCCAGAAACCGCTATTCGCTGGCGGCGCTCAACGTCGGCCAGTCGTTCATCGTTCACATCGGTCTGCTCGGCATGATGATCATCGCCGCCATGGCCGTCGTCGACGGCTCCATCAGCATCGGCAGCCTGGTCGCCATCAACGGCTATGCCGTTCAGGTCTTCGTCCCGTTGAACGCCCTCGGGTCCATCTATCGGCAGTTGAAGAACGCCTTCACCGACGTCGAGCTCATGTTCGACATCCTGGAGACATCGCCCAAGATCGTGACACCCCGGTCGCCTGCGGCAATGCCGCCCGGCGACGGTCCCATCGTGTTCCGGGACGTAGCCTTCGCCTACCAGCCCGAACGAGAGATCCTCACGGGCATCGACTTCTGCATCGAGCCGCACCAGACCCTCGCCCTAGTCGGGCCGAGTGGCAGCGGCAAGTCGACCATCGCCCGGCTGCTGTTCCGGTTCTACGACCCTAACCGGGGGGCCGTCCTCGTCAACGGCAGGGACATTCGCATGATCGACGTCGCGAGCCTCCGAGGCGCGTTCGGCGTGGTCCCGCAGGACGTCACGCTGTTCAACGACACGCTCTACCACAACATCGCCTACGGCCGGCTGGACGCCACCGAGGCCGATGTCCAGGAGGCAGCCATTCTCGCCCGTCTCGACGAACTCATCGACCGCCTGCCGAACGGATTCGACACCGTGGTGGGCGAGCGTGGGCTCAAGCTCTCCGGTGGCGAGAAGCAGCGCGTCGCCATCGCCCGGGCGATCCTCAAGGATCCCACGTTCCTGATCTTCGACGAGGCCACGTCGTCCCTCGACACGGTCACGGAACGCGCCATCATGCACGCCATCAACGAGGTCTCCGCCCGCCATACGACGCTCCTCATCTCGCACCGGTTGAGCACCGTGGTGGACGCCGATCAAATCGTATTGCTCGAGGACGGCGCAGTCCTCGAGACCGGAAACCACGCCCAGTTGCTGGCCCAGCAGGGCAAGTACGCCGAGATGTGGACCGTGCAGCGCAAGGAGCGAGCGGCCACGGAGACGTTGGACAGCTTGGATACAACAATCGCGTAGGGGACGGATCCTACCGACCGACGACTTTCACCCGCAGGCCGTCCAGTTCATCGGTTAGTTCGATCTGGCACGACAGTCGACTGGTCGGGGCGACTTCACCGTCGAACTCCAGCATGTCCCGTTCGATCTCGCTCGGCGGCCCGACAATCGGCATCCAGTCGGAATCGACATGCACGTGGCACGTCGCGCAGGCGCAGCCGCCGCCGCATTCGGCGTCGATGCCTTCGATGCCCTCGGCACGGGCCAATTCCATCACGATGTCGCCGACGTCGCCCTGGACGGCCACGACGTCGTTGTCGAGTGTCTCAAAGTAGACGGTTGCCATCGCGTCTATCGTAGACTCGCAGGGCAAGAACAGAAAGCATGGCAGGCGTCGCCCCTTGATTAGGGACGCCGACCGCGCTCGTTGTCATACTTCCAAGACGGGAAAGCGCTCGCAATGGTGCGTAGATTTGCCGCCGGGTGTTTCGCCGCTGCTGGCGTGGGCTTAGCAGCGCAGGCGCAACCGATCGACAGCTTGTTCCGGGATGTCGACGGCCCGGCACCGGACATCGCGGCCTCCCAAGCGACCGAACTGCGTGGCCTGACTGCGCGGGCGATTCGAACCCGTATCGTACGAGTCGACCTTGAAACGCTAGCCGCGATGCGTCGCGCGCTCCTGTTGCCGGGCCGCGACCCCGGAACGTTGAGCCTCTTCGACGACACCGAGTTCGAAGTCATCTTCGAAAAATCGGTACCCGCGGTATCGGGATACGCGCTGCAGGGTCGTCTGCTCGGCATCGAATCCGGCATCGTCACGTTCGTCGTGCGCGGGCAAACGGTCACGGGAACCGTCACCACATCGAATGGGCGCTACACGATCACACCCGGTGCGGACGGCACGCACGTCATCACAGAAGTCGATTGGACCCTGGCCCCGGAGGGCGAACCGGTCCCGCCTGAGGATTCCCCGGAGTACGTGTTCGACCAGGCGGAAACGATGCCGACCCGACGTAGGCGAGCGGAGACCGTTGTGCCGCCGACCGCCCGGTCGGATCCGCCGCCGATGTCCGCGACACGCCGGCTTCCCACGGTCAACTCGAACGCCTGGCTGCCCCAGGGTCCGGGCGCGACGGGCCGGAACGGCGGCCTATTGGACGGGCAGGTCGAAAACGTCGAGCCGAACAATGCGGTGATCGGCGCCATTCACACCGTGCTCGCGCATCCGACCGACGCCGACATCCTCTACATCGGTGCCGTCAACGGCGGCGTATGGAAGACAACCAACGCGACGGCAACCGACCCGGACTGGACACCCCTGATTGACGATATGGGCGCGATGTCGATCGGCGCCATGGCCTTCGACCGCACCGACCCGGAAACCGTCCTCGTCGGTTTCGGCCGTTACAGCAGCTTTTTTCGAAGTGGCGGCGACCGCAATGGCCTGCTCCTGACGAAGGATGGGGGGGCCACCTGGACGAAGCTCGACGACCCGCTGCTGATCGACATGAACGTGTCGGGCTTGTCGATCGACGGCGACCGCCTTGTCGTCGCCGGGAGCCGGTACACCGTCCGAGAGGGCCACCGGGGCGTGGTGCGCAGCGCGGACGGCGGCGTGACCTGGAGAGCCGTTGCCGAGTCCGACGGGCTACCCGAGAGCAGTAGTGTCCTTGACATGGTGGACGATCCGTCGAACGCGGATCGCTTCTATGCGTCCGTCCAGTACACCGGGATTTTCCGCAGCGACGATGGTGGCGCCACTTGGTCGCATGCCTCCGCAAACGACGCGGCGATCCAGGCCGTGATGACCCACTGGTACAACAACAATGCCGAGATGGCCGTCGCCCACGACGGCCGACTCTACCTGGCGGCGATGATCGGCGGCCAAGCGCAATACATCGGCTACACAGACGACCAGGGGGCAACATGGACGGAGATGGACCTGCCTCAGACACCCGAGTCCGATGGCGACATCGAAGGCTTGAACCCCCGTTTCAAGGCCGGCGCCCAAGGCTACATACACTTCTCGATCCGGGTCGACCCCCTGGATGCCGACGTCGTGTACGTCGGCGGCGACCGCCAGGACGCACCTTTCCCGAACTACATCGGCGCCCGGGACTACACGGGGCGGCTGTTCCGCGGCAACGCCTCCGTTGAAGCCACAGGCGAGGTGCCTTCGCCGCAGTGGAAGCACTTGACCCACAGCTCGTTCATCGCCGGGATCCCGGGGGGCGGCACGGCGAGCAACAGCGCCCCCCATGCCGACTCCCGGGAAATGGTCTTCGATGCCGACGGAGATCTCATCCAGGTCGACGACGGTGGCATCTACCGGCGCACGTCTCCCGGCAGCTATACCGGGGATTGGTTCTCCTTGAACGGCAATCTCCAGGTCACCGAGATGCACGACGTTGCCTACGACACGCTGGCGAACGTAGTCGTCAGCGGCAACCAGGACGTGGGCAATTCGCACCAGACCACGGGCGGGAGCCTCTACTGGGACTCCCTGACTCACGCCGACGGCGGCGATGTCGTGATCGATGTCAGGGAGGCGGAGGGCCGGTCGATACGCTACCTCAGCCTCCAGTACCTGCGCCGATTCAACGGCCACATCTATGACGCCAACAACGAGCGAATCGGTTTCCTGGCGCCCGCCATGCTGGTGAACGGATCGATCCGCCTGTCCGAGTGGGAACCCAACCTGCGGTTCGTGCAGCGGTTCGAGTTAAATGCGGTCAATCCGAACCGCGTGGTGCTCGGTGCCTCCGCCCTCTACGAGAGCTACGACCAGTTCGAGACGTTCGAGGAATCGTTCGTTCTGGATTTCGACCTCGACCCCTTCGACTTCGTCCGAGCCACCGCCTACGGGTGCGCCGGCGATCCCGATTTGCTCTACGTCGCCCACGGCGTCCAGCAGGGCCCGCGAATCGACGTCAGAGCTCGCCGGCTTGCCGCACCCGACTTCGTGCAAACCGGCTACCCCGGCGGCAGCCCCAGGGACATCCTCATCAACCGGGATACCTGCGAAACCGTCTACGTCATCGACGCCGAAAACGTGTGGTCCTCCACCGATACCGGTGAGACCTGGCAGGACATTACCGGCAACCTCCTCGACGATCCGGTCAGGTACCCGGACCGTCAGAAGCTGGAGTTCATCCCCGCCGGCGAGATCTTCGCCCAAGCCGCCATCGCCGTCGCCGGCCGGGGCGGCGTCCACGTGATGGAGGTAACCGCGCCGGGCGAGTGGTACGACCTTGGGGCCAGTCTACCGGACGCCCCGGTTTTCGATCTCGACTACGATCCAGATGACCGGCTGCTCGTCGCGGGAACACTGGGCCGCGGCGCCTGGCTCATCCTGTCCGCCGCCCCCGTGGTCCAGATCGGCATCCTGGACCAGGACATGGAAGTCGACGATGAATCGACGTTGGACATCTCGAACCTCTTCTACAGCACCGACGAGACATTGGCGTACACCGTGTCGTCCAGCGACGCGTCGGTCGTTGCGGCGTCGTTGACCGGGACCGGGTTGGTTCTGCGTGCCAACCGGGCCGGCGCTGTCACCATCACCGTGGTGGCCACGGACGACGACGGGCTGACGGGCGCCCATACGTTCACCGTGACCGTCGGAACCGTGGTGTCGTTCGCCGCCGCAGCCGAGGCGGTTGCAGAAGGCGCCAGAGCCTCGTTCACGATCGAGTTGAACCGCTCTTCAACGACCGCGATCAATGTCGACTATTCGATCGTGCCCGGCGACGGTGCAGGTACCGCTCCCGCCGACGCGGACGACCATACCGGCACCGACGGCACATTGTCTTTCGCCGCCGGCGAGACCAGCCAGAGACTCGACATCCGCATCAGCGACGACGACGCCATCGAACCGGTGCGCGAGGCGTTCACGATCCGCCTCGAGCCACCCACGGAAGACGACGCCTGGGGTCTTGGCATAGCACCGGCAGCAACGGTACAAATCAAGGAAGGCGTGTGCGATCGAACACCCGCCGTGCGCGATGCATTGAGCCCCCGGGTCGACTGCAGCGAGGTCTCCGAGTTGGACATCGCATCCATCCGCCGCCTCAAGCTCGAGAAGATCGACTCGTTCAAGCCCCGGGACCTCCTCGGACTCGCCGGACTGTCGCGTCTCGAGATCGTGGACGGCTCGTTCACGTCGTTGCCGGAGGCGCTTTTCGGCGGGCTAGCCAGCCTGGTGACCATGGAGATGACGGGCAACGACCTGGAGATGCTTCCCGGGAGGATCTTCGACGGCCTGTCGCGCCTCAAGACCCTCCGACTCGCCAGCAACCAGCTAACGGATATGCCTGAAGCCGTGTTCGAGGGCGTACCCGCGTTGGAGCGCCTTGAGGTCACGGGCAACGCGTTGACCGAGTTGCCCGGGCGCGTATTCGGTGGCTTACACGCCCTGAAGGTTCTACGCCTCGACAATAACCAACTCCTCGAGTTGCCGGAGGGGATATTCGATTCGTTGACCGCCCTCGCCTCCCTCGACGTCGCCGAGAACCAATTGACCGCGTTGCCGAGCGACGTATTCGACAACCTCACGGAACTCGGCGCCCTGGGCCTCGACCGCAACCAATTGGCCCGATTGCCGGACGGCGTCTTCGACGGACCCCGCAAACTCGGCCTGCTCACGCTCAACGACAATCATCTGGCGGAGTTGCCGGCGGGCGGGTTCAGCGGCCTAGGGTCGCTGTCCCGCCTCTACGTCAACGACAACCAGTTGACCGCCCTCCCGGCGGGCGTGTTCGAAGGCACCGAATCCCTGACCCTGGTCCATCTCCAGGACAACCCGGGCGCGCCATTCCCGCTGACGGTACGCCCCGTACGTACGGACTCCGCCGCTCTGACGGACCCGGGGCCGGCCACCCTTGAGGCGAGCGTGGCCGAAGGCGCGCCGTTCCCCATGTCGGCGGATCTCGCGGTCGCCAATGGAACGCTTTCGGAGGACAAGATACGCCTCGCCCCCGGACAGACAGCAAGCGAGTCGTTCACCGTGACGGAAGAGAATGGCAAGGCCATCGTGGAAGTCGTCGAGGTAACCCGCGTCCCACCCACCCACTGCGGGATCAGCGGCGCGTGTTTTCAAGGCATCGAGACCTTCGCCGGGGACGCCGTCGTGTTGTTCGAAGGACCGGGGGTCGTGAATGCGATCATCGATCAGAGCATCGACTCCATCGGCGACAGTCTGGTCTTCGAATTGAGCGACCTGTTCTCGGCGGAGCCTGGCACGACCCTCACGTTCTCGGTCGTCACGAGCGATGCCGCGCTCGTGACGGCGTCGCTGGACGGTAGCGTGTTGACGATCGCCGCGGCCGGCGAAGGCGACGCGACCGTGGCCGTCACCGCCACCGACGACCTCGGCCGCATCGCGACCTTCGAGTTCGACGTGACAGTCGGATTGCCCCTCGGCAGCCTTCGGGGTTGGCGACTCGGCGTGCTGGCCAAGGAGGCCAACGCAGCCGAGGAAGACGACGAGGCAGCGGCTCCGTAGGGGCGACCCTATCGCGCCCGTCAGGGCGCGCCGCCCGTGCCGAACATCCGATTGCCACGGAAACGGGACGGGAAAACGCCGCTGCTAGGTCGCGGAGGCGGCAGCGATCGAAGCGATGGCACCGTCTAGCATCGCCGTGAAGGCCGCATCGTCCAAGTCGACGCGGAGACCTTCGGTCAACGCCCGGGAAAAACTCGCGATAACGCCGGTGTTGGCAGCGAGTTTTTCGTTCGAGACTTGGCGCGAGTAGCCGCCCGACAGCGCAACCACGCGCAACACCTTGGGATGGCCGCACAACTCCCGGTAGTGGTTCGCCTCATCGGGCAAGGTCAGCTTGAACACGACGGGCGCATCGCCCTTGAGGTCGTCGAGCCCCTTGTGCAGGTGGTCCCGCAGGATGTCCTCGCACGCCGGCTTGTCCTCGGCATGGATGTCCACCTCCGGTTCGATGATCGGCACTAGGCCGTGGTCGCGGACTTCATCGGCGAAGGCGAACTGCTGCTCGACTACCCGGGCGATACCGGCTTCGTTCGGCGCCTTGATAGCCGAGCGCATCTTGGTGCCGAACACGCATTTCGCGCGTGCCGCTGGCAACCGTTCCGCGAGGTCCGGTATCGGTTTCATCACCTGAACGCCGTCGGCTTCGTCTGCCATGCCGTAGTCGATCTTGAGGAACGGCAGGATGCGCTTCCTTCGCCAAAGGTACTCGCTGGTGGGCATGCCGGCCACGTCGCGGTCCAAGGTGTTCTGGAACAGGATCGCGCCCAAGATTCGACTCCCATCGAACCTCGGATTGGTCATGATCCGACTCCGCATGGCGTGCACCGCGTCGAACATCTCGTCGTCGTTCGAGTACGCCGACTCGTCGACGCCGTAGAGCGAGAGCGCCTTGGGCGTGCTGCCGCCGCTTTGGTCCAGCGCCGCGATGAACCCGGCATCCGATCCCATGCGTTGAATTTGCTCCGACATCGCGCCACCCTAGATGCTGTCTTTCCTGCCTAGCGTACCGTAGCGATATGACCAATCCCAACATACTGTTCCTGATGACCGACCAGCAGCGCTGGGACGCGATGAGTTGCGCCGGCGACTGGGTCGAGACGCCGGCCCTCGACCGGATCGCCGCCGAAGGCGTGCGCTTCACCCAGTGCGTCACCACCACGCCCATCTGCATCCCGGCACGGGTGACTCTCGCCACGGGGCGCTATCCGCACAACAACGCGGTCTGGAACAACCTGCAATACACCATGCCGCCCGATGCCCCGACCTGGATGCGCGCGATCCGCGACCTCGGCTACCGCACTAGCCTGTTCGGCAAGACCCACCTGCACCCGCACCAAGGCGACCTGCGCGAACGCGAGCATCTCCTGAACGCCTATGGTTTGGATGACATCGACGAGATCGGCGGTCCCCGGGCCAGTGCCCAGGTGATGAGCCATATGACGGCGGGCTGGGAAGCCAAAGGACTGCTCGAAGCATACCGCGAGGACTACGCGGAACGGTTCGCCAACAAGCCCCATGTGGTTCGCCCGTCGGTGCTGCCGCTCGAGGACTACATCGACGTCTACGTCGGCCAGCAGGCGAAGCGCTATCTCGAGAACTACAACCGGGACGAGCCGTGGTGCTGCTGGGTCAGCTTCGGCGGCCCGCACGAGCCCTGGGACGCCCCGGAGCCCTTCGCCAGCATGTACGACCCGGAGGCGATGCCCGCGCCCGTGGCCCGCCCCGTCGACGACCGCCCCCGGCCGCGCGGCTGGCTAGATGATCGAATCGAACATGGCAGTCCCACGTTCGAGCCCGGCGACGAGGCCGCCATGCGCGCCAACTACGCCGGCAACGTTACCCTGATCGACGATCAGATCGGCCAGATCCTCGCCGTCATCGAGGAACGGGGCGAACTCGACAACACCGTCATCGGTTTCACGTCGGACCACGGCGAACTGAACGGCGACTGGGGCCTCATCTACAAGATGGTCTTCCTCGACGGTTCAGTGCGCGTGCCGATGCTCGTTCGCACCCCCGAGACCGCGAAGAACGGCGGCGTGGTCAGCGATGTGCTGGTCGAGAACTGCGATTTAGGCCCAACACTCACCGAACTTGCCGGCGGCGAGCTGACGCACCGGCAGTTCGCCCGTTCGCTATGTCCAGCGCTCGGCGGCAACGGCGAGCACCGGGACACCGTCACCTCCGAGATCCGCGGCGAGTTCATGTTGATGACCCGGGACTGGAAGATGGCGCTGAACGACGACGGCCAGTGCTACCTTCTCTTCGACCGCAACGACGATCCCCAAGAGACGCGCAATCTGGCCGGGCTATCCGAGTCCAAGCCGGTCGAGGACGAACTTCGGTTGATGGCGCTGGAACGGCTCGCCCAGACCCAGCTCAAGGAACCGTAGGGGACGGGCTTGTCCCGTCCCGCCAGCCCACGAGGCGCACAAGACGCGGGCGACCACAAGGGTCGCCCCTACGGACCTTCATCAATAGATTCAAGGGATTATGGATTTGTTCCATGCGAGTCATCCGCGAACGAGGTCCTCGAAGTCGGCGTCGTCCCGGCAAGCCATGCTCGCCGACACGATGTCCGCCGTCGATGCCTCGGCAAGCGCCGCGAGACTGGATTCGCAAGGGAACCCGGGCGACATGGCCACGCGACGTTCCCGCAAGGTCGCGAGCACCATTTCGACGCGTTCGCGCAACCGGCCTTCCCCGATGCCTTCCGTTCGCCCCTCGGTCCTTCCTTCAACCCTTCCTTCGGCCCTTCCTGCCGCCCGGCATTCCTGACGATGCGCGCGCAGCAGCGGATCGTCCTCGGGCCCGGTGCCGTCCCGCTTGCCCAATGCCGCGCCCACCCGCCGCAGGATCGCGCCGGCGCCCTCCGTGATCACCAGCTCGTTCATGGCGGCGTGAATCTCGTCGGCTTGCCAGCCCGGAAACGCACGGCTCGCCAGCGCTGGCTCGTACTCGCCATCGGCATTCAGCAGATAAATGGCCAACCCGGACAGGCGGCGCCGGCGACGCGTCGGCGGCTCGGCGGCGGGCACCTCCACCCACAACTCCGGAAACCCCCACGACTGGTAGACCCTGAGCTTGCCGCGACGCACATCCGTGGTGTGGTCGATCTCCACGACGACATCGGGTGGATCGCTCTCGCCAACGATCAGGGAACCGCCTGCGGGGAGGTTCGCCCGATCCGGATAAAGGTATAGGCACTCGTCAGGTTCCATCGCGCGACGAAGCCCCCGGGTGTCGTACCGGAGCAGCGACACGGCGCAGAAACGCCCGATGCGTGCGCCCCGTTCCTGGGCGATCCGTTCCACGACGCCGGCCAGCAGCCCGCGCGGTTCCTCGTGGCCCAGGCCGGGCGAGTCGGCGATCATGGCGACTCCGGCGGCTTCGTCCCAGAACTCGACGTGCTGCTCGGACGCCTCGTACTGGACGCTCGACATGGGCACCTGCTCGCAGCCGGGAAACTCCAGCCCGTCGAGCACCGGAACACCTCCGGCGTCGCCACGACCTTCGTCCCTCGGGTTTCCGGGACGATTTTCTACAGGTCTGGACCTCACCTGACGCATTCGTACACCTCTGTTCGTTCTCAATGACCCGTACCGGAATCCGGACGGCAGCACCTCGGATCACCCAAACATAGCACCGTCCGATCCCGATCGGACAAGGCCCCGGGGAACGTCGGATCGGACTCCAAATCAGCTCGAGGACACCTGTAAGGCGTTGATTTACAGACAAACCGTTGCCGGCGGAGGCGCGCCAAAATCAGCCGCGAACGAGATTCTCGAAGTCGGCAGCGTCCCGGCAAGCCATGCTCGCCGACACGATGTCCGCCGTCGATGCCTCGGCAAGCGCCGCGCGACAGGATTCGGAAGGAAACGCGGGTGACATGGCCACACGACGTGCCCGCAAGGTCTCGCGCACCATTTCGACGCGTTCGCCCAGCCGGCCGTCTCGACGATGCGCGCGCAGCAGCGGATCGTCGTCGGGCCCCGTGCCGTCACGCTTGCCCAATGCCGCGCCCACCCGCCGGAGGATCGCGTTGGCACCATCCGTGATCACCGGCTCGTTCACGACGGCGTGAATCTCGTCTGCCCGCCAACCCGGAAACGCACGGCTCGCCGACGCCACCTCGTATTCGCCATCGGCATTCAGCAGATAGATCGTCAACCCGGACAGGCGGCGCCGGCGACGCGTCGGCGGCTCGGCGTCGGGCACCTCCACCCACAACTCCGGAAACCCCCACGACTGGTAGACCCTGAGCTTGCCGCGACGCACATCCGTGGTGTGGTCGATCTCCACGACGACATCGGGTGGATCGCTCTCGCCAACGATCAGGGAACCGCCTGCGGGGAGGTTCGCCCGATCCGGATAAAGGTATAGGCACTCGTCAGGTTCCATCGCGCGACGAAGCCCCCGGGTGTCGTACCGGAGCAGCGACACGGCGCAGAAACGCCCGATGCGTGCGCCCCGTTCCTGGGCGATCCGTTCCACGACGCCGGCCAGCAGCCCGCGCGGTTCCTCGTGGCCCAGGCCGGACGAGTCGGCGATCATGGCGACCCCGGCGGCCTCGTCCCAGAACTCGACGTGCTGCTCGGACGCCTCGTACTGGCCGCTCGACATGGGCACCTGCTCGCAGCCGGGAAACTCCAACCCGTCGAACACCGGGACACCGCCCTTGCCGCGACCATCGTGCCTCGGGTTTCCGGGACGAACACCTACAGGTCTGGACCTCACCTGACGCATTCGTACACCTCTGTTCGTCTCAACAAACCGGCCCCGGAATCGGAGCGGCAACGCCGTAGATCACCCAAACATAGCACCATCCGATCCCGGGCGAACAAGGTACGCAAGAAAGGTCGGATCGACTCGGCGTTTCGTTCGAATGCCTCGCAAGGCCTTGATTCGGCGGTTCTTCGAGAACGCGCCCGACGTGCACGGCGCTGAACGGTGGCACGCGGGTGACGCCGCTAAGCCCGAAGGAGTAGCGTAGATCGTAGTGGTCCTTGACGTGGAACCATCCGGGCGAGGTTTCATCGTTGCGAACGTGGAAGGACAGATGAAACCGGGGCGTGCCGTCGCGTGCGTCTTCCCACCTCGACATTTTGGCTGGTGAGACGAGCAGTCCCGCGCAGTCACTCGATGTGATCCACGCGCACGCTCGGCGCGTCGGAATGCGACACGAGCGTGTCTTGGAGGGGCGTTTTGGGGAACGGCATCTCGGTCCGGCGCTTTAGCCGTCGAGCGGCAGCTTCTCGACGATCTCTTCGCCGAGCCAAATCTGCGGCTCGGAATGCTTGTAGCCCTTGCTCTCCTCGCGTTCCCGAACAAGCGGCACCGCGCGCTCGAACGCAGCCCGGTAGTCCCCGTCGGTCAGGCTGTCCCGGTAGTAGGCTTCGCCGAAATAGGTGTACTCCCGGCCGTTTTCGCAGCCGAACGACGTCCGGTCTGCGCTGGCGGCGGTAATGACCATGGCGCGCGGTGACTTCAGGTCCTCGATGTAGCCCCCCGAGAAGCAGGCTGATACCACGACAACGAGCCACGGCAGGCCCGCACCGTTGACGATCTCGCCGAGCCGTTTCGCGGAAAGATCATTGAGGCGCATCGACTCGAACAGGACCGAGAACTTGTGGTCCTTGGAGCCGTGGGAGGTCATATGCAGGAACAGGACATCCTCGGGTCCCATCTTCCCGGCAAACCCCTTGAGGATGGATTCGAGGTTCGGACCGTTCGCAAGCGGCAACTCGTCCATCGTGTTCCGGCTGTTGACCAGTATCGCCGTTCGGCCCTCGGCGCCAAGACGCTCCCGGAACAGCGACTCGATATGCTTGACCTCGTTCTCGAAGACGTCCTCCTTGGCGCTCGAAGCGAAGCCAACGAAGTAGGTCTCGGGCACGCCGTCTTCCGAGGCGAGCACGTCGGCCAAAGCGGTTTGGACCAGCCGTGGCTGGTCGTAGTAGATGGTCTCGACATCGAGTGGCGGCCGCTTTGGCCCGGGCGTCACCACCAACGGCACCGAAGGGCCGCGGCAGGCGACCAGGCCGGCGAGCGCCGCAAGGGCGATGGCGGCGGCAACCGCGCGACGAAGCCAGGTCACATCGAGCTCCCTGAACACGACCCGTGCCGCAACGGCGGCGATGACGTAGGCGAGCACCGTGTTGGCGATTTGCGACTCGAACGCATGGACGACAGCGTAAACCACCACGCCGCCGATCTCGACCGCTAGCACGCCCGCCAAAAGATGGGCGAGTCGTTCGATCCGCGCAAGACCCATCGCAAGCATCAGGAGCACCGTGAGCTTCGCGAATAGCGTGGCGCAGAGTGCATACATCCCCCAGCGCTGGAACACCGCGCCCCGTCCTGCATCCACGTAGTCGACGACGAACGTGAGTCCGACGAGGACCAGGAGCGCGGCGAGGATCACGCGCACGTCCCCGCTGAAGCGCCGCTTCAGCGGCACGGGCAGGAAGAGCGCGAGGCCGAGAAGGACATCGCGGCCGATATCCTCGAACAACGAGCGTGTCCGCGCGGTCGGTGATTGCGGCGCCTGCGGTTCCCAGATTCCAACGTCCGCCATCGCACCGGTCCACAGGTGAGTCGACGGTCATTGTACGACTCGTTGGAAACATTGCTTGCACTGACGAATCAACTGCGTATAGTCCGGCGACGTGTTGGGCGGAATAAGGAGGTGATCAGTGCAATCTTTTGTTGGGGGCAACCCCCTCTGACTCCTTAACTGGATCTCGAGGGAGGTTGATTCCCTCACCAAACCACCGGGGTGGTGCCGGATGCGGCACCACCCCGGTTTCACGTCCGGGACCCGCAGAGCATTGCACAAGGCAACGTCATGAAACTATCGGTCGAGTTTCCGAGCGTCAGCTATCGCGAAGGCGGTGATGGCGTTCGACGCCTAGCGCAGAGCATCGAGGCGATCGGCTTCGACCAGCTCGACGTCTTCGACCATGTCGTCATGGGCTTCCCCACCCCCACCCGGGAGGCACCCATGTACCCCCCGAAAATGCCGATCCTCGAAGCACTGATGGCGCTGTCGCATCTCGCCGCGGTCACCGAGCGCATCGGGCTCGGCACCGAAGTCCTTGTGCTGCCCCAGCGTCAACCCGTACTCGTCGCGAAACAGGTCAGTACGCTCGACACCCTATCCGGTGGCCGCGTCCGCCTTGGCATTGGTGTCGGCTGGCAGGCGTCCGAATACGACGCCCTGGAAGAGGACTTCCACACCCGCGGGCGCCGCATGGACGAGGCCATCGAACTCATGCGCGCGTACTGGTCCGACGAGAACGTCGACTACCAGGGCCGGTTCTACACCTCCACCGCGATGGCCATGGAGCCGAAGCCGCCCCAAGGTCGCCGGCTGCCGATCTGGATCGGCGGCAATTCCGACCGCGCCTTGAGACGCGTGGCCGAGTACGGCGACGGCTGGCTGGCCACCGCCATCACCGATGCCGACGTCGCGGCACGATGTAAGGCCAAGATCGCCGCCTACGCCGAAGCGGCAGGGCGCGACCCCGACGAGATCGGCTACCAGATGATGCTCGACGTGCCGCCGCGGGACGAAGCGGGCAAGCGTTTCTACGCCGAGTTGGACCGTGTCCGCGCCCGCGCCGCCGAGGTCAGGGCGATGGGCTTCGGCTGGGGCGCGCTGAACGCCACGGCCATCTTCCAGGCCGGGGCACGCAGCATCGAGGCGATGGTCGATGTGCTCGGGCGAGCCCACGACGCGATCCGCAGCGAGGTCGGCAGTTGAGAGACGGGCGTCGCGACGCGCCTTGTCCCGTCCCGCACGCCCATCGGGCGCGTTTCGAGAATGCACGTTTCTCGTGACAACCGACGCCTTGCAGGTCAGAACAACACGACGACGGCCGCCAGCGCACCGAGCAACATCGCGGCGAGCAGCATCGAATAGAGCCACGTCAGGAACAGGAAACCCGCGACGGTCCCGAAAACGCCCGTGGCGTAGAAGCGCTTGAGCGCCATGAAGTAGTAACCCGTCAGCGCCAACAGAAGGATCTGGTCGACCCAGGGCCAAGGCGGCGGGGTCAACAACGCGACACTGAACACCACAAACGCGATGGTATGGATGTGCATGCTGAACACGAGGTGCTCGGCGTAGAAGCGGTGACGCCGGATGAACAACACCTTCAACATCAGGGCATAGATCGGTAGCACGAAGAACATGGCAACGGGCAGATAGCCGACGAAACGGTCGCGAACCACCGTGGTCGGGGCGTGAAACACGTCCACGAGTTGACCGGCGACGAACAAGTCGATCGGTTGGTCGAGGCCTTCGTCTCCCCCCGCGAGCCCTTCCGCGTTGACGGCGAGCAGCATGCGCGAGACCGTCGATTCGGGGCGTGCCAGGATCTCGTCGATCTTGCGGGCTCGCTCCTCGCCCAGGCTGCGCTTCAGGACCTCGATGGCTTCGGAATTCGCTGCGGCATCCCCGAAGTCGAGATTCGCGACAGCGTCGTCCTCGTCGTCCTCGTCGTCCTTGCCGTCCTTGCCGTCCTCCGACGCGCCCACTTGGATCAGGGGCGGGCCGTCGCCGGGTTCGCGGTCGTCGACGGTCAACGACAACACCAGGAAGAACAGCAGGCTCGTGAACAGGTACAGCCGAAACGGCGACAGGTAGCGGGCGCGGCGGTTGCGCGAGAACTCGAGGGAGAGCAACCCCGGATGGAGGAACAGCGCGCCCAGCGTCCGCCACACCCGAGAGTCGGCCTCGAAGGTCTCCGCCAGGACCTGGTAGAGAACCGGAAACAACGACCGCAGGTAGTCGCGGTCGTTCTGGCCGCAGACCGCGCAGAACCTGCCCTGCTTCAGAGCACCGCAGTTGGGACATGCGTTCGGCGCGGACGTCGTTTCCGTGTCCGCAACCGGTTCCCCGTCGCTGCCTGCCGACTCGTCCATGCGCGCATCTTACCCGCCAACGTCCGAAGCAGCGGGTTACACTCGTTGGCGTGATCCCGCCGAACCACATCAAGGCAACCGAGAGCCTTGCGCCCTTGATCCGCCGTCACGCCGACGAAGCCGAGCGCATCCGCCACCTGCCCCAGCCGGTCGCCAAGGCCTTCGCCCGGCACGGTCTTTACCGCCTTGCCGGCACTAGGGACATCCACGGTGCCGATGCCGATCCCATGACCCAGATCGGCGTCATCGAGGCGGCGTCCCGGGCCGACGGCAGCGCCGGCTGGAACCTGATGATCGGTATCGAGACGTTCGGGCTGATCGGCCCAGGATTCAAGGACCGGTGTCCCGAACTGATCGCCGATCCCATGACCATCATGGCGAGTTCGACGGCGGCCGTTCACACGGCGCAGCGGGACGGCGACGGTTGGCGCGTGTCCGGCCAGTGGCAGTTCGCGAGCGGCATCCACAACGCCCAGATCTTCGGCGCCACGGTGCGTCTCTACGATGGCGATGAACTGCTCGACGAGGGCAATCGCTACGCGGTCGTGCCCGAAGGGCAATTCGAGATCGTCGACACCTGGCATGTGGCCGGGCTTCGGGGCTCCGGTTCCCACGACGTTCGCCTCGATGACGTCTACGTGCCGGATTCCCGGATCATCGCGCCCATCGGCGGCAACGAGGCGACGACGCCGCAGCTGCGCCTGCCGCTCGGCAATCGCCTGGCCTACAACAAGGCCGCCGTTGCCATCGGCATCGCCCGCGCGGGCATCGACGCCTTCGTCGAACTCGCAACCTCAAAGCAACCGCGGTTCACGACCCGGACCGTGCGCGACAGACCATTCGCGCAGCGTGCGATCGCCCTTGCGGAGGCCCGTCTCACGGGTGCACGTGCGGCTCTCATGGATCTAACCGCCGCAAGCTGGGAAACCGTCCTTCGCGGCGACGACGTATCTCCCCAGGACAGGGCGATGTTCCACATCATCGCCTCGGACACCGCCCGAGCGGCCGTGGAAACGGTGGAAATCCTATGCGAGGCGGCCGGTACCTCCGCCAACCGGATCGGCGAGCCGCTGGAACGCATCAGCCGTGATGTCAGGGTGGTGCGCCAGCATGCGACCGTGGCGCCGCACTTGATGGAGGACGCCGGGCGCACCCTGCTTGGACTGGAGTCGGAGTCGTACGTCGTCCGCTCGAGATGACGCCGGCGCTCGCCGTGTCCGGAACCAACGGCGCAAGGATTCGATCCAAGTTGGCAGTTGCCATCACCAAGGGCCGTCGAACCATGCGAGTCGTTCGTCACCGAGGCTCGGGCATCATAGACCGTCGTCGGTTTCCGAATCGCCATTGGTTCGTCGTGGCATTCACCGTCAGCATCGGCGTCTACGGCGAAACCGCCGTGATGCACGAAGTGCCGCTGTTTCCCCGGGCGGCGGTTCCCGATCGCCAAGGGTTCGTGCGCATCATCAATCACGCCGATCGGGCCGGCGAGGTTCGGCTGCACGTCATCGACGACGCGGGCAGCCGCTGGCAGCCAATCGACCTCGGCATCGAGGGCAAGGCCACGCTTCACCTGAACTCCGATGACATCGAGAACGGCAACGACGAAAAAGGCATTGCGTCCGGCACCGGCCCAGGGAACGGCGACTGGCGCATTGCGGTCGAGAGCGATCTCGACATCGAGGTGCTCGCCTACATCCGCACCGCCAACGGGTTCCTGACCAGCATGCACGAAACCGTTGCACGCGAGGAGGACGGCTCGTACCGGGTCGCCTTCTTCAATCCGGGGGACAACGACAACCAGAGGAGCTCGCTACGCCTCATCAATCCCGGCGACGACGGCGCGGCGGTAACGATCACCGGGATCGATGATCAGGGCATGACCCCCGGTGAAGACGTCGTTGTCGAAATTCCCGCTGGAGCTTCGCGCACCCTATCCTCGCGGGAACTCGAGACCGGGGGCACCGGCTTCGACGGTTCGCTAGGCGACGGCGCGGGCAAATGGCGTCTGTCGATCCAGAGCGACAGGCCGCTCACGGTGGTCGGCCTGCTCGCCAGTCCGACCGGGGAGATCTCCAACACCTCGGCCGCGCCCATCGTCGCTGACGAGACGGGAAGCCACGTCGTGCCGCTGTTTCCGGCCGCGTCGGACCCGGCCGACAGGCAGGGTTTCGTCCGGGTGATCAACCATGCCGCCGTGTCCGGCGCGATCAGCGTCGATTCCGACGAGGCCCACGATCCGGTCACGCTCCCGATCGGCGCAAGCGAGGCGCTGCATTTCAACTCGGACGACTGGGAGTTCGGCAACTCCGCAAAAGGACTGTCCGGCGTGGGCGGCACCGACAACGACTGGCGCCTGTTGCTGTCCAGCGACCTCGACATCGACGTGCTGGCCTACATCCGCAACACGCGCGACGGCTTCGTAAGCCCGATGTACGCCGACGTGCCCGCTGCCGGGTACCGACATCGCCTCGCGGTATTCAACCCCGGCAGCAACACCGCCCAGGTGAGCCAACTCCGGCTCGCGAATCCGGGCCTCGGTGCCGCGCTCGTGACAATCACGGGAGTTGATGACGACGGCGAGTCGCCGGGCGACGGCGTCACCCTGTCCCTGGCCGGGGGTCGGACGAGGATATTGGACGCCGCCGAGCTTGAGGCCGGTGGTCTCGACTTCGACGGCGCACTCGGCGACGGCGCGGGGAAGTGGCAGCTCGTCGTCGAGTCCGACGCGCCAATCGGCGTCATGAACCTGATGGCGAGCCCAACGGGCCATCTGACCAACCTGTCGGGCGTTTCCGCGCAAACGGCACCCACGGAGGGATCGGCATTCAGCGATCGCGCCGCAGGCAGGCGATTGGTGCTGGACGACGGGAACAGGCATATCGACTTCCTTGCCGAGCGCCGCTACCGCGAAACGCGGGCTCGCGAAACCACGACCGGGAGCTACGCCTACTCGAACACGGGAACCACCACGGCGACCCTGTCGCTGACGACCGACGACGGCGTTTCGTGCATGGCCGACATCGCGTTCGAGTCACGAATCTCGGGTCGCCTCAGCGGGTGCGAGGACGGTGAGGCGGATCTCGACTGGCGGCTGCTCGATCCCGCCAGGCGCGATGGCGACAGCATCACCTACGAGATCACCGCCATGATCGCGACGCTCCAATCGGACCCGGAGGTGGTACGCGGCGCCACGGTCACGGTATCCGATGGCGTGCGCATCGCTTTCGAGAACGGCGGCTATGTCGAATCCGGGGCTCATCGATTCACCTGCAGGGCCGTCGCGGGCTGCGTCATCGACAACCAGGTCGTCAAGCGCGGCCGGGTCGTCCAAACGCCCGCGCTCGGCGAGCGCGACTTCCCCTTCGACGAGGCCAATGGCTCCCCCACCGGGCTCGCCTACGGCAGCGGTCACTTCTACGTCGTCGACGCCGACGACCTCAAGGTCTACGCCTACAACGACGCCGGGGTACGCGCGGCCGCCTTGGATTTCGATCTCGCAGCCGCCAACAGAACGCCCGCCGGCATCACGCTCGGTCCCGACCGGTTCTACGTTGTCGACGAGGACGACTTTCTCGACGAAGACGCCACACGCACGGTGTTCGTCTACGACACCGACGGCCAGCACATGGCGGCCGAGACCATCGAGGTGAGCGCGACCATCCGCGAACCCCTCGGCATCGCCTATCTCAACGACACCCTGTTCCTCGCCGACGCCTGGACGAAAAAGGTCTACGCATACCGAGCATCGGGCGAACGCGACCCGGATGCGGACTTCGACCTGGTCCCCGACAACGCCTCGCCACGGGGGATCGCCTACGGCAACGGCAGGTTCTTCGTGGTGGATGTTTTCGACGACAAGGTCTACGCGTACCGGATCGACGGCGGCCGAGACCGGGATGCCGACTTCAACCTGGCCGACGGCAACAGCCTCGCACGGGGAATCGCCTACGTGGACGCGAGGTTCTACGTGGCCAACCCGGGCCGGGTCTTCGCCTACCCCAGCGACCGCCCCGATCTCATCGTCGATGCCTTCTCGGTCGAGCAGGAACGGCCGGACGCCGGCAGCGCTTTCGACATCGACGTGACGGTGCGCAACACCGGCCACCGCCGCGCCAAGAAGACGACATTGCGCTACTACCGTTCCGTCGACACGACCATTCCCCGCAACGACGACGAGGTTGGCCAAGACCCCTTAGGCGAAATCGCCGCTGGCGGGATCCACCAGCAAACGCATGAGCTCACGGCACCACCGAGGGCAGGGTTCTACAACTACGGCGTCTGCATCGACGCACTCCCGGACGAATACGATCAGGGCAACTGTTCCGACACGCTGGAGATCACCGTCCCCGTGGATGTCGCTGGCGCCACGGTCGGTTTCGCGCTGGATGCCGGGAACCGCAACCCAGTCGACATCACCTACCGCAACGGCAGGTTCTTCGTGCTGGATTCCGGAGACCACCACGTCTACGCATACCGGGCCTCCGCCGCGCGCGATGCGGGCTCGGACATCGCCCTTCACCCCGACAACCGCCGCCCCGTAGCAATCGCCTACGCCAACGGCGCGTTCTACGTGCCCGACGTGGGCGACGACAAGGTCTACGCCTACAACGTATCGGGCGAACGCAATGCCGACGTCGAATTCGCATTGGATCCCGACAACCAGAGCCCGTACGGGATCGCGTTCGCCGATGGTCGGTTCTACATCGCCGACGCAAGCGATCGCATGGTCTACGCGTATGCTGCCTCGGGGGAACGGGAGATGGGCAGTGACTTCGACCTATTCCGCGGCAACGACACGACCCGGGGCATGGCGTTCGCCGAGAACCGGCTGTTCGTGGTGGACCTGATCGATGCCCACGTCTACGCCTATTCAACGGCGGGCGAGCGCGACACCGCCGTCGAGTTCGGCCTGGCGCCCGACAATCGTTCGCCTGCAGGGATCGCCGCCGCCCAAGGCCGCCTCTATGTCGTGGACGCCACGGACGACACGGTCTACGGCTACGCCATCCCCCGGGTCGCGGATCTGACGGTCGACACCGCGGCGGTCAGCAGCGCCTCTCCGGATGCGGGCGCATCTTTCACCTTCACGGCCACCGTCCGCAATATCGGCGACGGTCGATCTCACGGCGCGGGCGTGCGCTACTACCTGGCTTCGGATGGCGAATACGAGACCACGGACAACCTCGCCGGTACCGGGTCGGTCGGAGGTCTAGATCCGGAAGCGGCGCAGGACGTCTCCTTCGAGATGACGGCGCCGACGGACGACGGCTGCTACTACTGTGGTGCGTGCGTCGACATTGTCCGCGGCGAGCGGGTGCGATCGAACAATTGCGCCGAGCCAGCCGAGATCCTCTTGGGAGACGGGCCCGACATGGACGTATCGCGTATACAGATCCACACCGCAGGCGTCGGCGGCCCAGTGGAAGCGCAGATCGGCGTGATCAACCGGGGTACGGGTCGCTCGCAGGAGGGCGAACTGCGCTTCACCGGCGGCGACGATGTCGTGATCGACATTCCCGCGTTGGACCCCGGCGAGGAGGAGATCTTCCCACGGCAACGGATCGGCACCGGGCAAGCCGGCACCACGACCTTCGAAATCTGCATCGACGTGCCTTGCGAGGTCAATCCCGAAGACGACTGCCGGACGCGCAGCATTACGCTGTAGCGGTCAGTCGGCGACTTCGCCGCACAGGGAAGCAGCGGCGTTCAGCAGGGCGAAGTCGAAACCGGCGGGGCTTGCCAGCGTGATTCCGAACGGCAGACCCTTCGCCGTTGAACCGGCCGGAATGGCGATAGCGCACAGATCAAGCAGATTCACGAAGTTGGTAAACGTCCCGAGTTTCGTGTTGGTGCCGAACGGATCCCGTTCGACTTCAAGGCGGGAGCAAATCCTAGGCGCGGTCGGCATTACCAGGACATCGACGTCGCGGAGTGTCTCCTCGGCCTCGCGTTTCAAACTTGCCAAGCGATACTGGGCGCGGAAACACTCGACGGCACTCGGATCTCGGCCACCGGCAATCACCGTGCGCGTGACCGGGTGGACGGCATCCGGGTGCGCTTCGAGGAAACGCCCCACCGCCGCGTAGCGTTCCGCTACCCACGGGCCGTCGTAAAGCATCTCTCCGGCTGCGAGGAAGGGCGCCGCCCCGACGGGTTCCGGGCAACCGGGCAACGTTGCGAGAAAGCGCTCGTAGCAGCGTCGGAAACCCTCGTCCATGTCGGGAAGCGTCTGCGGATCGAAGTAGCCGTAGCGCACGCGCCCCGAGTCGAAGTCCTGACGATGAAAGCGTCGCGAGAACGCATCCTCGGGATCGAACCCGCCTGCTACGCGTGCCACGGCACGGGCGTCCGCCACCGAGCGCGTGAATACCGAGACGCAATCGAGGGTGCGGCAGGCGGGTACCACGCCCCGCGTGGACCACCAGCCAAGCGTCGGCTTGAATCCGACGAGACCGTTGAATGCCGCGGGTATCCGTCCCGATCCCGCCGTGTCGGTACCGAGCGCGAACAGTGCCAGCCCGAGCTTCACCGCCACGGCCGAGCCGCTGCTGCTGCCGCCCGAGATGTAGTCGGTACACACGGCGTTGCGCACGGCGCCGTAGGGCGAACGCGTTCCCACCAGGCCGGTGGCGAACTGGTCCATGTTGGTCTTCCCAAGGGGAATCGCACCCGCCTCGACGAGCCGTTCCACCACGGTCGCGGAGCGTTCGGGCGTGTAGGCGAAGCCCGGACAACCGGCGGTCGTCGGAACGCCGGCGAGGTCGATATTGTCCTTGACGGCGAACGGCACACCCCAAAGCGGCGCGTCCTCCATCCGGACGTCGGCAAGGTGGTGCATATGCGGGCCAAGCTCGCCGGAATCCAGCCGGCGGATCCACACCGCGTAGTCTTCGGTCTGTCCGGCACGCCGGGCAAGTTCGCCGACCACCGTCGACGGGTCGAGGCGATTGTCCCGGTACGCCTCGCGCAATGCCGCAATGGTGGACGGCACCGTCACGCGGTGGTCGCAAGCGCCTCGCCAGCGCGCACGAGTTGCCCCTTGCGTACGAGCACATCGCCTATGACGCCGCTCTGCTCGGCCTTCACCTCGAACTCGGCCTTCATGGATTCCACGACGAACAGCACGTCCCCCGCCTTGACCTCCTGGCCGGGTTTGACCGCCACCGACCAGATAGACCCGGCCAACGGGCTCGGGACGAACACCCCCGGATCGCCATTCGCCTCGGCATCGCCACGGCTTGCGATGTCGTCGACCGCATGGTCGAGGGTCATCAATCCGCGTGCGCGCCAGTCGTCGAGTTCCCGCGCGAAGGCTCGTTTGCGGCGTTTTTCGAACTCCTCGATCTCGGCTCGGTGTCCATCGAGGAATGCCCGGTGCCGCTCGTGGTCGAATACGCCCGGCTCGATATCTATGTCGAGGGCTCCGCGGGAAAAAGCCTCGCGCTTCTCGGCAAGTTGCCTGGCGTCGACTTCGTGGAAGCGGATGCGGTCGAACGGACGCAGCAGCCAATGCTCGTCGAAGGCGCCACCACGACGATGTCGGTTCCAGACCTGCAGGGTGCGGCCGACGAACTGGTAGCCGCCCGGCCCCTCCATGCCGTAGATGCAGAGATACGCGCCACCGATGCCCACCGAGTTCTCCGCCGTCCAGGTACGAGCCGGGTTGTACTTGGTCGTGACCAGGCGGTGACTGGGATCTAAGGGTGTCGCCACCGGCGCACCGAGATAGACATCGCCCAACCCCATCACCAGGTAGTCCGCGTCGAACACGATGTCCTTGACCGCCTGATGATCCGGCAAACCGTTGATGCGGCGAATGAACTCGATGTTGTCCGGGCACCAGGGCGCGTCGGCCCGCACCGATCGCGTGTAGCGGTCCACGGCTTGTCGGCACGCGGGATCGTCCCAGGAGAGTGGGAGGTGGACGATGCGGGAGGCGATGCGCGACGCCGGCACGCGCAGCGCGTCGTTCAAGAGCGGATCAAGTCGAGCGACGATGTCGACCGCGCGAAACCGCCGCCAATCGAAGCGGAGGAGCAACGAACGGATGCCCGGCGTCATCTCGAGCACACCGTCAACGCATGCCTCGGCGATGCCGGTCTCCAGGGCATGAACACGAAGTCTCAGTTCGATGTCGAGGATGTTCGGACCGAATTCCACGAGCAGCGAGTCCTGGGCGGCACGCCGAATCCGGATGTCCTCGAGTTCGGCGACGACTGCAGGATCGGCCCGCTGCCCGATTGACACCCGCCTGGCGAGCAACAACGTGTCGCCTCTGGCGATGGCTTCGTCCTGAAGTTGGCCAAGGCGTCTCGCCACGGCCTCGGTGACGGCCGAGAGCCATACCCGGTCACCGGCGACGAGCTGGCCAAGCTTCCAACGATCCGCCTCGATCACCGTCGCGGGGCAGACGAATCCACCGAGGCTCGGACCGTCTGGCCCCAGGATGACCGGCATGTCGCCCGTGAAGTCGATGGTGCCGAAGGCATAGGCGTTGTCATGGATGTTGGACGGATGCAGACCCGCATCGCCGCCATCCGGGCGCGCCCAAGACGGCCGCGGACCGATCAGGCGCACACCGGTGCGATTGGAATGGTAGTGCACCGTCCATTCGGCACCCAGGAACTCGCGGATGTCCGTCAGCGTCAGAAAGTCCTCGGTAGAGTGCGGTCCCATCGTTACCCGCAGCACATGCCGCGCCGTTGGCGCCGGCACGGTCGCGGGCGATGCCAAACCCGTCGAAGGCGGTGGCCTTGGCGCGATGCGCAGCACGTCGCCAGCCACCAGTTCCCGACCGTTCATGCCGCCGATGCCGCCCAAGGTGAAGGTCGCCGTGGAGCCCATGACTTCCGGCACGTCCAAACCGCCAGCGAAGAGCAGGTACGCGCGTTGGCCGTCGGTGACGCGGCCGATGCGCAATTCATCCCCGGCGACGACCGGTATGGCCTGCCAAGTTGCCACGGACGTCGCTTCGCCACCGCGCACGCGCACGACTTCGCAGATGCCGGCGACAAGCACCGTGGTATCCGTGCCGAATGCGAGCGTGGGGCCCTGCACGGTGATTTCGAGTCCGGTCGCGCCTTCGCAGTTGCCCAGCAACCGATTGCCCAGACGGAACGAGACGTCATCCATCGGTCCCGACGGCGGGACGCCCACAGCCCAGTAGCCCAGCCGTCCCGGATACGACTGCACGGTGGTGTGGGTGCCGGCGGCGACGACTTCCACGGTCGACGGTCGGTACCTGAACCTCCCGAGCGTGGTCGTGTCGTGCCGCCCGGCAACGAAATCCGCGCTGCCGAGGGCATCGCCGAGATACTGGCGGTTCGTTTCGACGCCGTGAACGACCGTCTCGGACAGCGCGTCTGCCAAGGACCGGCGCGCCGCTTCGCGCGTCTCGCCCCAAACCATGACCTTGGCGAGGAGCGAGTCGTAGAACGGCGGAATCTCGGTTCCGTCGCGGATCCAGGTGTCGACGCGTGCCTTGTGCTTCGGGAAGCGCGCCACCGAGACCGATCCCGGCGTCGGACGGAAATCGTGCTGCGGATCCTCCGCACACAGTCGTGCTTCCATGGCGGCGCCGTTCGGCACCAGCCCGGCGAGTAGCTTGTCAAGCGGCGACAGCTCGCCCGCCGCCAACTCGACCATCCACCGGACGAGGTCGATGCCGTAGACCAACTCGGTGATACCGTGTTCGACCTGCAGCCGGGTGTTGACCTCGAGGAACGCGGCGGACCCCCGGTCCGGGTCGTAGAGAAACTCGACGGTACCGGCGTTTAGGTAGTTCACCGACGCCAGCAGCGCCCGCGCCTCGTCGTGCAATCGCCGGCGTACGGGCTCGGCCAGGCCCGGCGCCGGACATTCCTCGATGACCTTCTGGTGCCGACGCTGCAGCGAGCAGTCGCGGTCCCCGAGAATCGCGACGTTGCCCTCGCCGTCCCCGAACGCCTGAACCTCCACGTGCCGGGGCCGCACCAGGCAGCGTTCCACGAACAGCCTGGGATCGCCGAACTGGGATTGAGCCAGGCGTTGCACGGCGACGTAGCGGGCTTCGAGTTCGCGGCGGTCGTCGCAGCGATGCATGCCGATGCCACCGCCGCCCGCGGAACTCTTCAACATCACCGGGTAGCCGATCGCCTCGGCCGAGCGAACCGCGTCGGCGACGTCGGCGAGAACGCCGCTTCCCGGCAGTAGGGAAACACCGGCCGCTTCGGCCAACGACCGCGCCTCGTGCTTCAGCCCGAACCGACGCAGGTGCTCTGCACGAGGTCCGATGAAGGCGATACCGTCCGCTTCCAGGGCGACCGCGAACTCGGCGTTCTCGCTTAGGAACCCGTATCCCGGATGCACGGCATCTGCGCCGCTCTTCGCCACGATCCCGAGCAGGGCGTCCATGTCGAGGTACGTCTCGGCAACGCCGCCGTCGCCGAGCGGATGGGCTTCGGCGGCCGACTCGACATGCAGCGAGTCCCGGTCCGCGTCCGCGTACACCGCGACGCTGTCGATCCCCATCGCCGCGAGCGTGCGACAAATCCGGACCGCGATCTCGCCACGGTTGGCGATGAGGACTTTTTTGAACACAGTGCTTGGTGAAGTTGCGCCCGGCTAGCCGACGCCCGACCAGGTCGCGATCTGGATCGGCGTCGGGTTGAAAGCGTTGCAGGGGTTGTTGAGCTGCGGGCAGTTGGAGATCAGCACCAGGATGTCCATCTTCGCGACGAGTTCCACGTACTTGCCCGGCGCACTGATGCCGTCCTCGAAGGTGAGCGCGCCCTCGGGCGTCACCGGCACGTTCATGAAAAAGTTGATGTTGTGGGTGATGTCGCGCTTGGTGAGTCCCCACTGCTCATGGGTGTTGACCGCGAGCAGCCAACTATCCCGGCACGAATGCATGGTCTTCTTGTCCAGCGCGTAGCGCACCGTGTTGCTCTCGCCCGCGCAGGCACCGCCCAAGGTGTCGTGGCGACCACAGGTGTCCGCAGTGATCTCGAGCATGCCGTTGCCGTCGTCCGACAGCAGCGTAGTGCCCGTGGTGAGGTAGAGGTTTCCCTGCTCGCGGATCGTGTCCACGGCGCTGTAGCGTTCGCGGGGGTTCTCGGCGTTGAAGAACAGCGTGTCGACCGCTTGGTTGCCCTTCAAATCGGTGATGCGGAACGCATCGCCGGCGTCGATCTTGCCGATCCAGTAGTCGCCGGCCGCCACCGTCTCAGACCAGGCCGCGTGTTCCACCTCCAGCGGGCTTTCCTTCAGCATCGTCAGCCTCCCAATGCGTAGAGATAGTTGTTCAAAAAGCCGCGGCCGTTCTCCTCCCGGGAAACTCTGCACGGATCGTCTGCGGCGACTTCCGGCGCCAGGCGCAACTGGTAGCCGATGGGGCGGCGCGGGTACGCCGACGCCGGGTTCAGAGGGTGCGGACAGGTGTGCAGCACGACGAGGGTCGGCATCTCGAAGCGAAGCGTCACCCCCGCCCCCGGCTTGGCGTGGTCGGCAACGAACGTCATGGTGCCGTCAGCCGCTGCGTCGACGCGTGAGAACCAGTTCACGTTGGCCGCGAAATCGCGCCGGCCGAGACCGTATTTGCCGAGTTCCACCAGGAAGCAGTCTCGGCCGTTGCGGTGGTAGTCGTTGCGGGCTTCCTGGTACGACAACGCTCCCCACTTGCGATGCACGAGATCGGCATTGCAGGTGCCGCTGGCGGCGTCGTGCCAGCCGACGTCGTCCGCGACGATGGAACAGAAAATGCGCCCCATGTCCGAGTACAGGCAGTGCCCCCGGGTGAGCCGGAACGTGTGCTGGCACTTCAGCGAATCCGGCAGGTTCAAGCGTTCCAGCGGATTGGCCGGGTTGTAGGCCAGCATGGCCGCGTTGCCGCCGCCTTCTACGTCGACGAGCCTCAGTTGAACGCCGGCATTGACCGTAAACGACCAATGGCTGCCGCCCGGCAGCACATCTTGGTAGAGGACGTCGGAAGTGGGTTTGCCTTTCACCGTCAGACTCCTTCGGTGACGTTGAGTTGGTCCACCACCGAGTCAACGTCCCGGTGGTTCGCGACGGGCAGGTCGAAAGTGATCGTGGCGCCGTAGAGGTCGGGCTCGTGCGGGTCAACGCGGGGCTTGTCGAACACGAGCAGGCGGGAACCCAAGCTGAATCCCTCGGAGATGTCATGGGTGATCATGAATACCGTGAGCCCGAGTTCCTGGTGCAGTTCCCGCACCAAGCCGTGCATGTCCGCCCGGATCCCGGGATCCAGCGCCCCGAACGGCTCGTCGAGGAGCAGGATGCTCGGTTCCGTGATCAACGTTTGTGCCAGCGCTAGGCGTTGCTGCATGCCGCCGGAGAGTTCGGATGGGTAGTTCGATGCCGACGACAGCAGACCGACGCGGTCGAGCATCGCCTCGGCGCGCTCGACGTCGCGGGCCCGGCGACGACCGAAGGTTCGCCCGAACACCCGGGACTCGGCGAATTCCAGGCCGAGCAGCACGTTGCCGAGGACCGTCAGGTGCGGAAACACGGAATAGCGCTGGAATACGACGCCCCGGTCCGCCCGGGGCTCCGGCACCAGCCGCTCCCCGGCGACTTCGATCACGCCCTGGCAGGGCTCGACCTCGCCGAGCAGCATGCGCAGGAAGGTGGTCTTGCCGCAGCCGGAGGCGCCGACGATGGTTACGAACTCGTGCTCGTCGACCTTGAGACGGACATTCTCCAGCACGGTCTTGCCGGGATACCGCTTCCACACGCCTCGGACGTCGACCAGACTCACGTCACGCTCCGTACCAGGGGAAGCAACGCCGGTTCAGCCGGCGCAACGCGTAGTCCAGCAGGAAGGCAAGCAAGGTGATCCACGCCACGTAGGGCAGGATCACGTCCATCGACAGGTACCGGCGCACCAGGAAGATCCGGTAGCCCAGGCCATCCGTTGACGCGATGGCCTCGGCCGCGATCAGGAACAGCCAAGCGCTGCCCAAGGACAACCGTACGCCGTCAAGCAGTCGCGGCAAGACCTGCGGTAACACGATGCGGACAGCGATCTGCCATGTCGTCCCGTCCAGGGTCTGCGCCTTGACGAGTTGCTCCCGCGGCAGTTCCCGAACCCGTTGCTCGATGTCACGCATAAGAAACGGCGCCGTGCCGAGCACGATCAACATCACCTTGGCGAGTTCGCCGATGCCGAACACGATGAACAGGATCGGCAGGACCGCCAGCGGCGGGACCATCGACATCGCGCGCACCCACGGCGACCAGAAGGCACCGAACCACGGCAGCAGCCCGTTGGGGACACCCACCGCGAGGCCGATCGCCGCAGCCACGGCAACGCCGACGAGAAGACGCTTGAGGCTCGCTGCGGTGTCGGTCCAGAGGATGTAGTCGCCGGTTCGCCGATCCGGGACCAGCGCAACGCGCTCGACGGCCTCGCCTATGGTGGCGAGACTGGGCAGCAGTTTGTCATCCGGGTTCTCCGCGAGCCGCACGCCGGATGCGGCGACGTAGACCACGAGCGCCAGTACGAACGGCATCGCCGCACTCGCCGCGGTGCCGACATTCCCAGGGCGGCGATTGAGAACGCGCATGGCGCCCTCTCGAGTGTCGGGTTCGCCCCTTAGGTCTCGCCGTCGGCGGCCAGCTTCATGTAGCGATCGCTGAAGCGCAGCTTG
The DNA here is from genome assembly GCA_009846005.1 of Gammaproteobacteria bacterium. GTDB lineage: Bacteria > Pseudomonadota > Gammaproteobacteria > Pseudomonadales > Azotimanducaceae > VXYL01. The sequence continues at coordinate 77,274 of VXYL01000073.1, forward strand.
ACGTTGCTCTTCGAGCCGAGAACCTCGCCGCCGGGAAGTTCGATGCCAATGAACCCGGCATCCGCGGCACCTTCCCCGAGCAGTCCGTGCTCGAACGAGAACGCCGCCACGTTCGCCATGGTCTCGCGCAGTGCATCCGAGCGCACGAACGCCACGGCGGGCTCGGCGGTGTAGAACATCTCCGTCGCCGCCAGTTGGGCGTTGTAGCCCGGGAGGTCGGTGCCCGATGCCACGGCCATCTGGGTTTTCGCGACATCCGCTTCGGCGCCTTCGGCGGACATTGTCGCCATGGTCTCGTACCAGGCACCCACCAGGGCCTTGCCAAGACGTTCGTCCTGCGCGGCCTCGGTGCTGACCACCAGCATGTCGATGATCTCGCCCGGGATCATCGACGAGTCGAACACCGGGCTCACGTCCGGCAATCCGGTGACCTCGGCGAGCAGCGGGTTCCAAGTCACCACCGAGGTCACGTCATCCGTCGAGAACGCCGCCACGATGTCGGCATCCGACGTGTTTACGACGGTGAGATCACGTTCCGTCATGTCCACGGAGGCAAGCGCTCTGGCAAGCAGGTAGTGGGATACTGAAAGCTCCACGAGGTTGACGTTCTGCCCCTTCAGGTTGGCCAACGTCTTGTCAGCGCCTTTCAGTACGATGCCGTCGTTGCCGTTCGAGAAGTCTCCAACGATGAGCGCCGTCGAGTCGACGCCGCCGGCGGCCGGTATCGTCAACGCATCCATGTTGGTCATGGTGCAGCCGTCGAACGCACCCGCCGTGTACTGGTTGATTGACTCGATGTAGTCGTTGAACTGCACCACCTCGATGGTGATGCCGTACTTCTCGGCCCACTTGTCGACGATGCCGGACTCCTGGGCGTAGCCCCAGGGCATCCAGCCGACGTAGATGCTCCAGGCGATGCGGTAGTCGTCCTTGGCGGACGCCGTCAGCGAGATGATGCAAAGCGCAGCGGCGATGAGAGCGCCGGCGCAACGGTTCGTGATGTTTGCCATTCTGGCCTCCACGTTCTGGTCGACCGTGGATGAAGCAAGTGCCGTGCCAATCCGATCCACCACGCGCTACGGGTTGGACGGGCGTTTTGGTACCGCCGTGCACCGTATTAGGGCGCGACCGCACCCTGTTCGCGTTGGCTTGCTTGCACAAATAGCAAGCGTTACCATCGGTACCGATGAACAGCAAGCAGCGCAGGACCCTTGCTGCCGTCTTTGCCGACCCGGCGTCTGGGAACATCGCATGGACGGACATCGAGGGTTTGTTGGTCGCCGCGGGAGCCCGGGTTGTCGAAGGTCGTGGATCGCGGGTGCGATACGAGCGGGATGGCGAAGTCGAGACATTCCATCGACCGCACCCTGCCAAGGAAGCCAAGCGCTATCAAGTGCGCGCAGCCAGGCAATTTCTAGAACGCATCGGAGTCAAGCCATGACCAACTCCATGACCTTCAAAGGCTATTCGGCCCGAATCGAGTACGACGATGACGACGGGATCTTCATCGGTCGCATCGCAGGGATTCGCGATGGTGTCGGATTTCACGCGGATACCGTCGCCAACCTGCGCGAAGCATTTCACGAGGCCGTTGAAGACTACATCGAGACATGTGCGAAGATTGGGAAACGTCCGCAGAAGGCGTTCTCCGGCCAGGTGATGTTTCGCGTTAAGCCGGAAGTGCACCGCAAAGCCGCGCTAGCGGCCGAACTGTCTGGCATGAGCCTCAACCAATGGGCCGAAGACGTCCTGGACCGCGCGGCAGAAGACCTGACGCGCGCACCGGGCAGCGCGTAGCGCCACCCCGGCACGACCCGTCAAGTTAGCGCTTCCAGCGCCGATTGACCGCCGAGACAATCGCAATCAGAGCCGCTGTGATCGTGTTCTGGCTGATCCCGATGCCGTAGCAATTGGTACCGGTTTCGCTGGCGATCTCCGCATCGCCGATTGCCACGATGCAGATCGCGCTCGCGTCCTTGCCTGCTCCCATCGCCCGCTCGTGGTAGTCGATGATGTTGAGGGGCTCGTTGAGCGTCGTCACCATGCCGTTCACGAACGCCTCGATGGGGCCGGAGCCTTCACCGACGATGGCGACCTCGCCGTCCGGAACCTCGAGCTTCGCCGTGCAGTGCTGCGCGTCCCCCTCGGCGCGGCTCAGGTAGTAGTCGATTAGGCGATACGGGCCGGTGTCGACCAGGTACTCGTCCTTGAGGGCTTGGAATATCTCGTCCGGCCGCACCTCTCGGTCGAGGCTCTCGGTCAGGGCCTGAACGACCTTGGAAAACTCGACCAGCATCTCCCGCGGAAGCGCCACGCCGAAGTGTTCCTCAAGGATGAAGCCGACCCCGCCCTTGCCGGACTGGCTGTTGACGCGCACCGTTTCCTTGTAGGAAGAACCCACGTCCGACGGATCGATGGGCAGATACGGGACCTCCCAGTGCTCCCGGTCGACCCGCGCCATGCCCTTCTTGATCGCGTCCTGATGGGAACCCGAGAAAGCGGTGAACACCAGGTCGCCGGCGTAAGGATGGCGTTCGTGCACCGGCAGCTTGTTGATGGTCTCGACGGTCTGGCGGATGCGCGGCATGTCGCGGAAGTCGAGTTCGGGGTCGACTCCCTGGGAGAAGAGGTTCATCGCCACCGTGACCAGGTCGCAATTGCCGGTGCGCTCCCCGTTGCCGAACAACGTACCCTCCACGCGCTCCGCCCCAGCCATGAGGGCGAGTTCAGTCGCGGCTACCCCGGTGCCCCGGTCGTTGTGGGTGTGCAGGCTGATGACGATACGGTCGCGGTCGGCGAACTGCCGGCCGAACCACTCGATCTGGTCCGCGTAGACGTTGGGGGTCGCCATCTCCACCGTGGACGGCAGGTTGACGATGATCGGCTGTTCCGCGGTCGCCTCCCATTCGTCGGCGACGGCCGCACATATGTCCACGGCGAAGTCGAGTTCGGTGCCCGTGAAACTCTCCGGCGAGTACTCGAAGTGGATGTCGGTGCCGGCGAGTTGCTTGACGCCTTCCTTGACCACGGCAGTGCCTTGCACGGCAAGATCGATGATGCCGCTTCGGTCCATGTTGAACACCACGCGACGCTGCAGTTCGGATGTGGAGTTGTAGAGATGGAAGATCGCGCTGGGGGCGCCGTCGAGGGCCTCCACCGTCCGTTCGATGAGTTCCGGCCGGGCTTGGCAGAGAACCTGGACGGTCACGCCGTCCGGAACCATGCCGTTGTCGATGATGCGGCGGATGAAGTCGAAGTCCGGCTGCGATGCTGCCGGGAAACCTACCTCGATCTCCACGAACCCCACCTCCAGGAGGAGTTCGTACATGCGCAGTTTCTCGTCCACGTTCATGGGATCAATCAGCGCCTGGTTGCCGTCCCGAAGATCCACGCTGCACCAGCGCGGCGGCTCGGTCAGCACCGCGCCGGGCCAGTGGCGATCGGGAAGATCGACCGGCTTGAAAGGGGTGTATTTTTCAAACGGCATGGCGCCCTTGCGGCTGCCGGATACGGTCTGTCGATGCTGCGGATTCATCGCGCAACCTCCGTGGGACGGTGATCGGGGTTTGGACGGTGGGCGGACATTGCCCTTTCGATGAGGTATAGCCGGCTACGCCGGCAGGAGCAGCAGAATAAGGCTCGCGTCGGTGGCGAGTCGCGTTGCGTTGATGTCGATTCGGCGTTTCATCATGGCGATGGCGCCCCGTGGGCGGAGCGGACTATAGCCAAATCCGTGCGGATTGGCCACCGAATGAGGCGAACCTGGAGGCGACCCTTGCGGTCGCCCGTTGTGCGCGCCGTTGCCTCCAACCGCAACCTCGGATTGAATGACCCGAGAATGCGGCCGCATTCTCGATCGCGCCCGCAGGGCGCGCCGGGACGGGACAGCCCGTCCCCTACAGTTCGACATCGACCGCCGTCGCCACCGCGGTGGCCTTCGCCCGGGCGGCGTCGACGGAGTCCGCCAACGCGAGTCCCACGCCCATGCGGCGCTCGCCGTGGACCTCGGGCTTGCCGAACAAGCGGATCTGGGTGTCCGGCGCGGCGAGCGCGTCTTCGAGGTTGCCGAACGAAACCCGGTCCGAATCGCCGTGCGCCAGGATCACCGCCGAGGCCGCCGGGCCGAATTGGCGGATGACCGGGACCGGCAGCCGCAAGATGGCCCGTGCGTGCAGGGCGAATTCCGACAGATCCTGGCTGATGAGGGTCACCATGCCGGTGTCGTGGGGTCTCGGGCTCACCTCGCTGAACCAGACCGCGTCGTCCTTGATGAAGAACTCGACACCGAATAAACCGCTCCCACCCAGTTCGCCGGTCACCAACTCGGCAATGCGCTGGCATTCGCCGAGCGCCGCGTCGCTCATGGGTTGCGGCTGCCAGGACTCCTGGTAGTCCCCGCCCTCCTGGCGATGGCCGATGGGCGCACAGAATGTGACGCCGTCGCGATGTCGGACCGTAAGCAGCGTGATCTCGTAGTCGAAGTCGATGAAGCCCTCGACGATGACCTTGTCGGCACCGCCCCGGGCACCTTCCCGAGCGGCGTGCCACGACGCCATGGCATCCGTAAGCGAGTGCACGGTGGTCTGGCCCTTGCCCGACGAACTCATCACCGGTTTGACGACGCAGGGCGTGCCAATGGCGTCCACCGCGGCCCGGTACTCCTCCTCCGTCGCGGCGAACCGGTACGCGGACGTTGCAACGCCCAGGGTTTCCGCGGCCAGGCGGCGAATGCCCTCCCGGTTCATGGTCAGCCTCGCCGCCCGGGCCGTCGGGATGATGCGCCAGCCTTCGGCTTCCATCTCCACGAGTGTCGGCGTGGCGATGGCCTCGATCTCGGGCACCACAAGGTCGGGCTTTTCGGCCTCTATCACGCGACGGAGTTCGCCGCCGTCGAGCATGTTGATGACGTGGCTGCGGTGGGCGACCTGCATACCGGGCGCGTTCGCATAGCGGTCCACGGCGATTACCTCGACGCCGAGGCGCTGCAGTTCGATGATGACCTCCTTGCCGAGTTCGCCGGCCCCGAGGGTCATTACCCGGGTGGCACTGGCCGACAGTGGCGTGCCGATCCTGGTCATGCCGAGGTCTGCTTCAAGCCTGCCTGGTAGCGCCGGAAATTGTTGACGTAGAGGTCCGAGAAGCCGGTGATCTCCTCCACCTCCTCGTCGGTGAGTTCGCGGATGATCTTGCCCGGGGAACCGAGCACAAGGCTCCGGTCCGGGATCACCTTGCCTTCCGTGATCAGCGCGTTGGAGCCGATCAGGCAGTCGTTGCCGATGATCACGTCGTTCAGCACCACCGAACCGATGCCGATCAGGCTGTTGTCGCCCACGGTGCAGCCGTGCAGCACGGCCTTGTGGCCCACGGTGACCTGGTTGCCCAGTGTGACCGGATAGCCCTCGTCCATGTGCACGACGGCGTTGTCCTGGACATTGGTGCGTTCGCCCACGGTGATCGTGTCGAAGTCGCCCCGCAACACGGCACCCCACCACACGGAGGCTTCGTGTTTTAGGCGTACCGAGCCGATGACGACGGCCGTGTCGGCGATGAAGTAGTCGCCGTCGGTTTTCAGGCTCGCGTCATCCAGGCTGTAGATCATCGGCTACTGCGTTCGGTCGTCCTAGGCATTGTGTCCGAGAGCGCCGAACAAAGCCATCAACCGAGCGCCGCGCGCGCGTTCCGGAACAGCGTGAGCCACGGCCCGTCTTCACGCCAGGACGGATGGACCCAGGAATTCTGTACGGCCCGGAACACCCGTTCCGGGTGCGGCATCATGACGAGCGCCCTTCCGGATGCCGCGGTGATGCCCGCTAGGCCAAGTTCGGATCCGTTGGGGTTCGTTGGATAGCGGATCGCCGGCGCACCGTTCCCATCGACGAATTGCAGCGCCAGTTGTCCCGTGCGCTCCAGGTCCGTGGCCGCAACGCCCTCGTTGAACTCCGCCCTCCCCTCGCCGTGTGCCACGGGGATCGGCAGCAGCGCGTCCGCCATTCCGTCGAGCCACGGCGAGTCCACGCCATTGACGCGCACCTGCACCGTGCGTGCCTCGAAGCGCTCGGAGCGGTTGCCGACGAACCGCGGCCAGTTGTCGGCGCCTGGGATCAGCTCCTTGAGTTCGGCCATCATCTGGCAGCCGTTGCAGACCCCGAGGGCGAGGGTGTCGCGGGCGAAGAAGGCGGCGAAGGCGTCGCGGACCCGGGACTCGAACAGGATGGATTTGGCCCATCCGCCACCGCCGCCGAGCACATCGCCATAGGAGAAACCGCCACAAGCCGCCAGCACCTGGAACTCGTCGAGATAGCCGGTCCGGCCGAACAGGTCGGACATGTGCACATCCACGGCTTCGAAGCCCGCCCGGTGGAAGGCGGCGGCCATCTCGATCTGGCCGTTGACGCCCTGCTCCCGAAGGATCGCCACTCTCGGTCGACGGCTGGTGGCGACTAACGGTGCGACGATGTCGTGTTCCGGGTCGAAGGCCGCATTGAAGACCAGACCGGACTCCGCCTCATCGATCAACCCGAACTCCTCGTCCGCGCACTCGGCATCGTCCCGCAAGCGCTGCATCGCATGGCTGGTGGATGCCCAGGTTCGTTCCAGGTCGGCCCGGGTCGACGCGACCAGTTCGATGTCCCCCTGGCAAATGACGATGCGCGCGTCGTCACGAAGCGTGGCAACCTGAGAGCATCTGAGCCCGGCAAGGCCGGCGCGTGCCCGCACAATGGCGACATGGCGTTCCGCGACCCCCACCACGGCGCCCACCTCTTCCGCGAAGAGTTCCGCTAGCGGATCGTCCCCCACATCGATGTCGAGTCCCCGAGTGCGCCCGGCGAAGGACATCTCAAGCAGCGTCGCGATCATCCCCCCGTCCGATCGGTCGTGGTAGGCGGTGATCAGGTCGGCATCGACGAGTTCACCGACGAGTTCGATCAAGCGTTTCAGCGCCGCGGCGTCGTCCACGTCCGCCGGTTGGTCGCCGAGGAATCCGAAGCATTGCGCCAAAACGCTCCCGCCCAGCCGTCGCCGCCGGGCGAAACGAGGCTCGATGAGAAGCAGGCAGTGGGTGTCCCTACCAAGTACCGGCGTTCGGGTTTGGCGGACGTCCGCAACGGGTGCGAAGGCACTGACATTCAACGTCACCGGCGAGACAACCGCCTTGTCGTCCCAGGTCGTCCTCATGGAGAGGCTGTCCTTGCCGACCGGAATCGCGATGCCCAGCGCCGGGCAAAGCTCCTCGCCCACGGCGCGGACCGACTCGAACAAGGCCTGATCCTCGCCGTCGTGACCCGCGGCCGCCATCCAGTTGGCCGAGAGGACGACGCGGGACAGGCTCTCGATTCGCGCTGCCGCCAGGTTGGTGAGCGCCTCGGCAACGGCCAATCGCGCCGCCGCAGCCGGATCGATCACCGCGACCGGACTCCGCTCCCCCATCGCCATCGCTTCCCCGCGATACCCTTCGAAATCCGCCAGCGTGACCGCCACATCCGCCACCGGCACCTGGTTGGGCCCGACCATCTGGTCCCGGGCGACAAGACCCGTGATACTCCGATCGCCAATCGTGATGAGGAACTTCTTGCTCGCGACGGCAGGAAACCGCAAAACGCGCCGGATGGCATCGGCGAGATCGATCTGTCGATGATCGAAGGGTTCGGTTGCCCGCGGCTGCGGAACGAACGCCCGGCTCATCCGCGGCGGCTTGCCGAGCAGCGCGGTGAGCGGCATATCCACCGGCGTTGCTTCGAGTTCCGAATCGTCGACGACCAACCGTTTCTCGGCCGTCGCCTCGCCGACGACCGCGTAGGGGCAGCGTTCCCGGGTGGCGATGGCCTCGAAGACCGGGAGATCCTCAGCGGCCACCGCCAGCACGTAGCGTTCCTGGGCCTCGTTGCACCAGATTTCCATCGGCGACATGGCGGGATCGGCGTTCGGGACGGCGCGGATGTCGAAACGCCCGCCGACGTTTGCGTCGTTGACCAGTTCCGGCAGCGCATTGGACAGCCCGCCGGCACCGACGTCGTGGATGACCCGGATCGGATTGGCATCGCCCAAGGCGCAGCACCGGTCGATGACCTCCTGGCACCGACGCTGCATCTCGGCGTTGTCGCGCTGCACCGACGCGAAGTCGAGTTCCGAGTCGCTCTCGCCGGATGCCATGCTCGACGCCGCCCCGCCGCCGAGGCCGATCAGCATGGCCGGACCACCGAGCACGAGGAGTTTCGAGCCGACGGGCACGTCGGCCGCCGTCACATGGTCCCCGGCGATGGCACCGACGCCGCCCGCGATCATCACCGGCTTGTGGTAGCCCCAGTCCGCCCCGTCCCGGCCCCGCGCCTCGAAGGTCCGAAAATAGCCCGCAAGACACGGTCGCCCGTACTCGTTGTTGAACGCGGCGGCACCCAAGGGTCCGTCGAGCATGATTTCCCGCGCCGACGCGATCCGGCCGGGTTTCCCCGCACCGAATTCCCAGGGTTCCGGCGAGGAGCCGATTTCCAGGTGGCTGGTGGTAAAACCGACCAGGCCCGCCTTGGGCTTGGAACCGCGCCCCACGGCGCCTTCGTCGCGGATCTCGCCGCCGGAACCCGTGGCCGCACCGGGGTAGGGGGCGATGGCCGTGGGGTGGTTGTGGGTCTCCACCTTCATCAGCACGTGGCTCGGGGCCCTCGATGCCCGGTACACGTGGTCGGCACCCGGAAAGAAGCGCGTCGTCTCGGTGCCTTCGATCACGGCGGCGTTGTCGGAATACGCCGAGAGGATCCCCTCACCGTTGATGCGCTGATAGGTGTTCTTGATCATTGCGAACAGCGACTTCGGCTGACGTTCGCCGCCGACCTCCCAAGTGGCGTTGAAGATCTTGTGCCGACAGTGCTCCGAGTTGGCCTGCGCGAACATCACGAGTTCCGCATCCGTCGGGTCGCGACCGAATTCGGCGTAGGCCGCCGCTAGGTAGTCGATCTCATCGTCCGACAGCGCGAGGCCGAGGCGTTCGTTGGCGGCAACCAGTGCAGCCACCGGGTCTGGGGCCAGGGGAATCCGGCTCAATGACCGCGGCACCGTCGCCTCGGTCAATGACGAGAAGTCGGCGTCGAATACAACCGCCTCGGTCATCCGGTCGTGCAGACATCTGGACAGGTGTCGGGCCGCGCTGCCCTGCACGTACCAGCGAATCCCCCGTTCGACCCGGGTGACGGCACCGAGACCGCAGCGCTCGAAGATGTCCGTGGCCTTGCTGGACCAGGGCGAAACGGTGCCCGGCCGCGGCGCAACCACGCAGAACGGCTCGCCAACCCGCTCCGGCAGGTTCTGGCGGGGTCCGTAGGTCAGAAGCGCATCGGCCGTGGCCCGATCATTCCCGGTCAGTTCGTGCCGAAGAATCAGGAAGTGCACGTACGCCGCGAATACGGCGCCAACACGGGGATCGAGTCGCCGCAGTTCGGCTAGCTTCGCGGCGAGCCGCGCGCGAGAAAGCGCTGGGGAGCCGGTCAGAATCTCGACGCGGAGCGGCATGGGCGACGCCATTATACGGCGTCGAGCTTGCCGTGCCGCTGTTTGCTTAACCGGTGTCAGGAACCCCTACGGGCGCCGAAGAACTCGATCAGCAGTTGCGCGCACTCGTCCGCGAGCACGCCACCGGTCACCTCGGGGCGATGGTTGACCCCCGCTGATTCGAACAGTCGTGCGGTACTCGCCACGGCGCCCGACTTGGGCTCCGGGGCACCGTACACAAGGTGTTCGATCCGGGCATGCACCATGGCGCCGGCGCACATGGCGCAGGGTTCAACGGTTACGTAGAGCGCGGCACCCGGCAGGCGGTAGTTCCCCACGGCCCGTGCGGCCATGCGCAACGCCTCGATTTCCGCGTGCGCGGTGGGATCCACGGCGGCGATCGGGCCGTTCCGACCGCGACCCACGCACTCGCCGTCGACGACCACGATCGCACCCACCGGCACTTCGCCCCGGGCACCCGCCTGTCGCGCGAGGACGAGCGCGTCTCGCATCCATAACTCGTGCACGTCGACTACACCCTCGTGCCCGAACGCGCTGGCGACAGCAACCGTAGGGGAGGGGCTTGTCCCCTCCCGGCC
>VXYL01000065.1 GCA_009846005.1 Gammaproteobacteria bacterium
AGCGAGATCAGCGGCTTGGCGACATGTCGGCGTACAGTCGTGTGCGTTACCTTTAAACTACTGACTTCGCTATACTTTTTTCGCGTCTCACCTGTCCCTGGGGCAATCCCCAAAGGAATTGGACATGGCGAAAACCGCATTGTCGGTCGCACCGGGCCGACCCAGCTACGAGACCGCGGACGGTCGGTTCGACGAGGATCGTCTGCGGGAATTCGTCGAGGACTACGACGGCCCGGAAGACCCGGACTACCCGGGCTGTGTCCCCATCCCGATGACGCTCGAGCAGTTCGACGACTACGAGGGCGGCGTCGAGTACTGGAGCCGAGAGCGCGGCACCGCGTTGATCTGCCGCGATGGCTCGCCGGTGCACGAGATCCCGGGCGGCCGGTTGCCGGGCCTTCTCACGCGGGTCGAGATGGAGCGCGGCTCGCCGATCCTGTGTTGCGGTGCCTTGAAGATGGTCACCGTGGACGTGGCCGGGCAAACGGCTGAAGGGATGCACCCGGATCAATCGGTGTACTTGCGCCCTGGCGTGTGGATACCGAGCGGGCGCAGGACGGTCATCGGCCGGGATCCCCGAGCGGACGTGGTCCTCGAAGTCGACAACACGACGGACGTGCGCCGCCACAAGCTTGGGGTCTACGCTCGCTGGGGTTTCCCCGAGGTCTGGGTGGAGACGCCCGACGAGCCGACGCCAAGCCGCCCGCGCCAGGTGGTCCCCGGGCTCACGATCTACGTCCTCGACCAGGGCGACTACCGCGAGAGTGCCGAGAGCGTGGCCCTGCCCACCTGGCGGGCGCATGAGATTCACTCCGCGCTGAACGAGGCGCCCATATCGTCGTCCACCATCGAGTGCCTAGTGCGAGTCGGTCGGACTCTCGGCGACCGCGAGGGCACCAGACCGATGGACGACGCACAGATCGCAGGCTACATGCGCCGCTCGCACGACGTTGGCCATCGGACAGGATTCGCGCGCGGCCTGGAGCAGGGTCAGGAAACGGCACGCCGTAAAGCGCTCCGCTACGCCGCGACGGAGACGTTGCGACTGCGCGGCATCCCCTTGTCCGAAGACTTCGACCGGCGCCTAGCTGAAACCACGATCTCGCCGCAGACGCTGCTCACGGCGGCGCAACGGAGTACCACCGAGGCCGACTTCTGGGCCCGCCTGCGTGGCGGACAACCGGCGACGGATGAGGGGCGCGCCTGAGCCGCGCCATCGAGCCTTGCGTCGCCATCCAGAACTTGGACGAAAACGAGTCGGACGATTCGGCCACGCGGGAAGACCGTCCTGCAGCGACGGTGGTCAATGTCGCGCGAGGGCAAGGTGTCCCCAATCTTGCTGGGGATTTACTTTCTTGCGCTGCTCCTGAACCACAAGGCGGCGATCGAGCTGCTCGTCGAGCAAGCCAACGAGAAGGGCGTCAACTGGTACACCATCCCGAATCCGTACGCCCTCCTTGCGAACAACCTGCTTGGCGACCTGGGGGTGGCGGCAGTCGGCGGCGCAACCGGTGGGTACTACCGATCTGCGTCCTGCCTACGCTCGCGGACGGCGTCCTGGAAGGTCTCGATGGCCGTAATCCAGTCTGATAGGTGATCGAGGATGTCTTCGATGCGAAACGGCGCTCCGTCTCCGCGGGTTACCCAACGTTGCGGAGTGCCGTCCTTCTTTGTCCGACCGTTTCTGATCTTGCCACCAAACAACTCGGCGAGGCGGTTGTTGTATTCGTCCGCGAGATCACGGGCCACCCACCAGTAGCTGGCGTGGGTCCGGATCTCGCCACTAACTGGACTGATGCAGCCAAGATTCACGGGGTTTCCCTCGGGCTGGTCCCACTTGAGATTCAGCATGCCGAGATACTCGGGGCGCACATCGATGTCCGCCGCCTCGTCAAGAAACCGCTTCAGCTTGGCCGGAATCTCCTGGGATCGTTCAACCATCGCCTCGAAGAAGTCCTCGGAAGAGATGTTCGATCGTCTGGACGGCTTAGCGGCTTCCAGTTCATCTGTGCCTAGGTCAATGACGTCGGTCGCGCCACCCTCGGTGCGAATCGTGAATCTAGGCACGGTTTCGGTCTTTATGAGAGTACGCGGCACAACGACGAACTCATCGAGTGAGCCCGGTCGCGAGTACACGGGCATTTCGACGAGCGCGAACGTGAAGTGGAAATTCGCATGGGCTTGTAGGCCGGTGACGAGTTCGTCTGTCGCAGGGCGGATTTCGTCGCCCACGATCAATACGACGATACGGCCTTCGCGCAGGTTGCGCGTGACGCGATCGGCGAAAACGCTTTCGGTTGGACTGTCGGCACCGTCCACCAGACTGTAGAGGCTCTTGGGGTGTGAAGCCCCGTTGAAGGCCCCCTTCATCACGGCGGTTTCCAGTCCCGTGTAGTCGAGCTTGAAGAGCGCGGTCGCGTATTCCAAGGCTTGGGCGACGACCTTGCGCCGGGCTTCGGGGTTGCCCCAGAGCTTCACCTCGGCCAGGACAAGGTTGCCTTCGGGCGTGACGAAAAGGTTGTCGGCGGATCCAATCCCGAGCGGCAACTCCATGCAGACTGAGACCAGTTGCCCGATGCCGGGCTCGATCTGATCTAGGGGTAGGCAGGTGGGATGGTCGAAGATCAGTTCCTGAAGGCGTCGTTCGTTCCAGTCGTGGACGCGGGCTAGCGGTGCGCTCGCCTGTGGCGAGACCATGATCGGCGTTCCTGCGGCGTTCGTCATTGACTACCTCGTGGGGTCTGTGGGGTCATGTTTGGTCACGACGACTACTGTACGCCAAGGACGACTTGGCGACGGCGGGGATTCTTGGGTGACCAAATAAGCGGCCCAATGCAGGATGGTCGTCTGTCGACCGGCACACCCTTAGACTCTTCCACTCGGGCACAACGCCTCCGCCGAAGTCGTCCGGGGACGGCACGCCGCGTAGAGCACCTTCCTGGCCGCGCCGGCGATGGAGCGTCGAGTACTGGCAACGCTCGACAGCGAGTCCCGAGAACTGGACTACCCGCACGATGTTCCACGTCCGGGTTTGGTCCGACTACAGGACAAGCCCTCCGAGACCTCACGGCTAGCAGCGAGCAGTAGACGACCTCCCCAACGGACGGCTCACTCCGATACTTCGAAACCCCGCGTCCACATCGAACGCATCAATTTCTCTGCGTTTGTCCTTGATCGGCAAGCAAAAGTCATCCGGGATCTCCGAGAAGTAATCACACGCCCCCTTGCCCCTGAATAGGCGAAGATCATAACGGTCTTTGTAGTCTGGCCCCCAGTAAACCTCCAGACGGTCGGGTAGGTCTTCCCATTCTCCCGAATTCATACGCACCGTGAGCCAATCTCTGTATTTTTCCAGTCTTTTCCAACGCAAACGGTGACTGTACGTTTGTTCGGAGGGCTCGAAGTTCCCATTGGCCGCGAATTCGGTCATGCGAATGCACCCATAGGTTATCTCGTGCAAGAACTCGATGCTCACCGTAGGCATGTTCGTACTTCGGCTCTCTTCGATGGGAAAGTAGCGCCAGTCCATTGAACCTACATGGTCTGTCTCTTGTTTGTTTGGGTCACCGTCGAGGTTTGCCAAGAATTCGTCCAAAGTACCAAAGGGGAACTGTGGCCATCCTGCAGCTGCCTTGTAGTCGGTGTAATACTCCCGAAGCAGGTCCTGGTCTTCCAGATCCATTTTCTCGTACAGCATGGTCAGTGAGTGCTTGAGCGGTACTCGCTTTTCCAGTACATGTAGGAGCGCCTTGAATGACTGTTCGACCAAAAAATATCCAGCCACCACGAATCCCCATCCTTGGGCCACCTCCGCTCCTGGCATTAGGTCTCGTTTGACCGGACAAGACTCTAGCTTGTCCTTCTCCATGTCCAATGCCATATCCAGCCAAGCAGTCATCCACAGTGGGTCTTTGAAATCGATAGTTTGGTCTGACATTTCTTGGCCTCCTACGCGGCTTCCTCCCCCGTCAGGGTCTTGTATGGCGTGCCCTAGGCGATGGTATCGCTCTCCTCGATCTCTGTGGCGTCTAGCGGACGCACTCTTGCGACTCGCTGTGACGGCAATCCATGAACTACCTCTGCGAGTGCCGCATGTCTTAACGGTGTAGGCGAGCAGCGAGGTCGTCTCGATTCCCGAGCGCGCAAGCCTCGTAGTGTATCTGAACGCTGATCGCGCGAGCCGCACCACGTTGGACTAACACAGGCTTCCAATCTGCATCCGGCCACGACGGCACGGACCGTGCGGCAACCCGGTACGGAAATCCACCACCACCTGAGGTTCCGCGCCCGCAACGCCGCCCCTCACAAGGCGACGACCATCGGCCGCGTTGGTAGAATTGCTACGACGTTACAAACGGACAGCCGTCGCAATGCCCGCCAGACAACCGCAGCGTGCCACAGCGGCGACCGACTCTACCAACTCTTCCATCGGCATCGACGAATCCGAGCTCTGGTCGATGGCGGACGCGCTTCGCGGCTCGATGGACGCCGCCGAGTACAAGCATGTCGTCCTGGGCCTCATCTTTCTGAAGTACATCTCCGACGCCTTCGAGGAGCGCCACGCCGCCGTGCTTGTGGAGTGGGGCGAGGAAGCTGCGGAAGACCCGGACGAGTACACCGCCGAGGCCATCTTCTGGGTGCCGCCCGAGGCGCGCTGGGCGCACCTGAGAGCCCAGGCGCGGCAGCCCACCATCGGGCAGACCGTCGACAACGCGATGGTGTGTGTAGAGCGCGACAACCCTGCGCTCAAGGATGTCCTGCCGAAGGACTACGCCCGCCCCGCACTCGACAAACAACGGCTCGGCCAGTTGATCGACATGGTCGGCAACATTGCCGTGGGCGACGAGGACGCTCGCGCCAACGACGTGCTCGGGCGGGTCTACGAGTACTTCCTCGGCCAGTTCGCGGGTGCCGAAGGCAAGAAGGGCGGCGAGTTCTACACACCCCGCTGTGTCGTCAGGTTGCTGGTCGAGATGCTCGAACCGTATTCGGGCCGTGTGTACGACCCGTGCTGCGGCTCGTCCGGCATGTTCGTGCAGTCCGTCGAGTTCATCGAAGCTCACGCCACGGGCAACGGAAATGGTGGCCGGGCGCGCGGCGACATCTCAATCTGGGGGCAGGAATCGAACTACACCACTTGGCGTCTCGCCCGGATGAACCTCGCTATACGCGGCATCGAAGGCCAGATCGCCCACGGCGACAGTTTCCACAGTGATCGACATCCAGATCTCAAGGCGGATTTCATCCTCGCCAACCCGCCCTTCAACGTGAAGGACTGGGGAGGCGACCGCCTGACGGACGACCAGCGCTGGCAGTACGGCGTCCCGCCAAAGGGAAACGCCAACTTCGCCTGGGTTCAGCACATTGTCCACCATCTCGCGCCGACGGGTACCGCTGGCTTCGTGCTTGCGAACGGCTCCATGTCGACGAACCAATCGGGAGAGGGCGAGATACGGCGCAACCTTGTCGAAGCCGACTTGGTTGACTGCATGGTCGCCTTGCCGGGTCAGCTCTTCTACTCCACACAGATCCCGGCATGCCTCTGGTTTCTTGCCCGCGACCGCTGCGACCGAAGCCTGCGGGGCAGGCGGGGCGAAGTGTTGTTCATCGATGCCCGCGAACTGGGCAACATGGTGGACAAGACCCATCGGGAACTGACTCCTAATGACATCGCCCGGATCGCCGACACCTATCACCGCTGGCGCGGGTTGGCGGATGGATACGAAGACCAGCCGGGTTACTGCCGGAGCGCCCCGCTCGAGGAGGTCCGACGGTACGACCATGTGCTGATGCCGGGCCGCTACGTCGGCACGCCTCCGGCGGAGGACGATGATGAGCCGTTCGCTGACAAGATGCGGCGCCTTGTTGCGGAATTACGCCAGCAGCAGGCGGAAGGAGCGAAGCTCGACGCCCTGATCACCGTCAATCTCAATTCGCTCGGCTTTGGTGCAGACCAGAAGTGAGCATTGACTCGACCTTGCTCCACCGGCGCATTGCATTACTTGCCTGGTCCGTACAAGAGATCCGAATCCAAGACCACGGCAAGGGTCTCGCCGCAACCACGCTGCTTTTTTTCCCCGCCTTAGTCGAGGAGGCACCCGCTAACACTATCGAGCAGCCCGATGGCTGACCACTTGGAACTGGAACTCAACCGCGATCTTGTTTTGCTGGGGACGCGAGACTGGCCGCTTGACCGGCAACCAGTCCATTGGCCGAGGATGCAGCTTGGTGCGGTCGCGGAGTTGCTGACTGGGTTTCCGTTTAAGAGCGAGGAGTACACAGTTGATCATGAAGCGCCGCGCCTCCTGAGAGGCGATAATGTTGCACAAGGAACACTCCGTTGGAGCGGGGCCAAGAGATGGGCACCAAGCGCAACGGCAGTCGATTCTGAGTATTGGCTTCGGGAGGGGGATGTTGTCGTGGCAATGGATCGTCCCTGGATTGCGGCTGGCCTCAAGTATGCGAGGGTTGGCCGTAGCGACGTTCCGGCACTGCTCGTGCAACGAGTAGCCCGACTGCGCGGTACCAAGCGTTTAAACACTCGTTTCTTGTACTACGTCATTGGTAGTCGTGATTTCATCCAATACGTCACTTCCGTACAAACAGGTACCGCTGTCCCGCACATAAGCGCTAGGCAGATTAAGGATTTCACGTTCTGTCTGCCGCCCCTCTCGGAACAGGGCGCCATCGCCTATGTCCTCGGCACGCTGGACGACAAGATCGAACTGAACCGTCGGATGAACGAGATGCTGGAGGCGACGGCCCGGGCGCTGTTCAAGTCGTGGTTCGTGGACTTCGAGCCAGTACGGGCAAAGACAGCGGGGCGGAATATGGGGCTACCTCATCATGTGGCCGTATTGTTTCCGGGCCAATTCAACGACGAAGGGCTGCCGATGGGATGGCGGTTGTCCGAGATCGGTCGTGAAGTTCGCGTTGTCGGAGGCGCGACGCCGAGTACGAAGGAGCCCGCCTTTTGGGACGGAGGAGAGCATCATTGGGCAACCCCGAAAGATCTCTCCGGATTGCAGTCGCCGGTATTGTTGGACACGGACAGGAAACTAACGGATGCCGGCGTCAACAAGATTAGCTCCGGCCTTCTGCCGGTCGGTACTGTGCTCATGTCGTCGCGAGCGCCCATTGGTTATCTCGCAATTGCAGGGGTCCCAACTGCAGTGAACCAGGGCTTCATCGCGATGATTTGCGAGGGACTACTTCCCAATGTCTTTGTGCTCTTTTGGTGTGAGCAGCAATTGGATTACATCAAGGGAATCTCTGGCGGTTCGACCTTCGCCGAGATCAGCAAGCGGGCTTTTCGCCCCGCTCCGGTGGTCATTCCATCGGCAGAGGTACTTCTCGCTTACTCGAGCGTCGTCGGGCCCATCTTCGACAGATTAGTCGCCAACGCACGGGAGGCCATCTCCTTGGCTAAGACACGTGATTTACTGCTCCCCAAGCTCATCTCCGGGGAACTCCGCGTGCCGGACGCCGAACGCATCGCGGGTGCCGTCATATGATTCTCCGCAAGCGCCGACCTGCACTCCCAACAGAGAGAGGCGTCTATCTCGATGCCATGACGTACCAGCCCTTCGAACGGTGATCGCGTGTCTGGCGTCACACACCTAACCGTTCGCGGGTTCAAGTCGATCAAAGCACTTGAGCGGTTCGAACTCGGTTCCCTGAACGTGCTTATCGGTCCCAACGGCTCCGGCAAATCGAACCTGCTCGACGTGTTCCGCATGCTGGGTGCGATCGCGGCAGGCCGACTCCAGCTCTTCGTTGCCGGCGAGGACAAGCCGGACGCGCTTCTTCACCGGGGCCGAAATCACACCGACGAACTTACGGTTGAGTGCGCGTTCGGCGACCAAGCCTACAGGGCGACGCTGACTGCGGTGGGCAACCACATGGTGTTCATGCGCGAGCAGACGATTCTTGGCGGTCGCATCAACGGACTCGGCAGCGGCCACTACGAATCCAACCTTGCAGCGCCGGAGAAGGCCGATGCGGATGCAGTCGCACGTTTCCTGATTGAAGCCATGACCGAGTGGCGCGTCTACCAGTTTCACAACACGTCGATCAACGCCGCCATCCGGCAGTCCCAGCCCTTGCGCCACAACCTATCCCTTCATGACGACGGTGGGAATCTGGCACCATTCCTGCGGTTTCTTCGAGAGCGTCACCCGGAGAGCTACCGCCAGATTGTCCAGACGGTGCGCTTGGCCGCGCCGTTCTTCGGCGACTTCGTCTATCGAGAGAAGCCGGGCGAGCACGTGGAACTTGAATGGTTCGGGCGAGACTTGGGGCAAGATCACGCGCTTGGACCTCGACAGCTTTCGGACGGCACTCTGCGGTTCATCGCCTTGGTTACGCTGCTCAGCCAACCGACCCAACTCCAGCCCAATCCCATTCTGATCGATGAGCCGGAGCTGGGCTTGCATCCCTTTGCTCTGGTCCTATTGGCCGAACTCCTCGAAGCAGCCTCGTTGTCTCGTCAGATCGTGGTTTCGACCCAGTCGGCCGATTTGGTCAGTGAATTCGAGGCGAAGAACATCATCACGGCGGGTCTCGGCAGTGGGCAATCGGAGTTCGATAGGCTGGACGAGGACCGCTTGCGCGAGTGGCTCGAAGAATACGGGCTAGGCGATCTCTGGCGGATGAACGTCGTCGGCGGCAGCCCATCGAGATGACGGATGTAGTGGTCGTCTGCGAGGGCCGGACCGAAGAGGCGTTCATCAACGAGGTGGTGCAACCGGCGCTTGCCTTCAATGCCGTCTATCTGCAGGCGCGGCTGATTTCGACGTCCTCAGGCGCAAAAGGAGGCGCACTTAGCCGAGATCGGGTTGTGGGCGGACTCGGTCGAGTGCTGCGCGAACGGAACGACACCTATATCACTACGTTCTTCGACTTGTATGGGCTACCGGGCGGATTTCCAGGACGGGCGGAACCGGAGCGAAGCAGCGACCCCATCGCACGCTGCCAGCAGATCGAGGCGGCATTGCACGGTGTTGTCGTTGAGCAGGCAGGGTGTCGGCAGGAGCGGTTCCTACCGCATATCCAACCCTACGAATTCGAGGCGCTTCTGCTGTCCGACATGGGTGCGTTTGCACGGGCTGAGGCCCAATGGCACTCGGTGGAGTCCGAACTTGCGTCGGTGGTCAATGCATCAGCCAGTCCTGAACACGTCAATGACGGCTTCGGCACCCATCCGTCGGCACGCCTGAAACATGCGATACCCGGCTATCGAAAGGTGACTCACGGTGTACGCCTCGCTACCCAAATCGGTCTGGACCGCATCCGATCCGAGTGCCACCACTTCGGGGCGTGGCTCGGCCGAATGGAGTCCTTGCAGCCACTGAATCCGGGACGGTCGAGGTGACCATCGTCACCGAATCCATCGTTGAGGACGCCGCCCTCGACTGGTTTAGGGCGCTCGGCTACAACGTATTTGGTGGGGCGGACATGGCACCGGATCCCATCGGCATGCGGAAGGGCTACGCGGATGTGGTATTGGATTCGCCCCTACGAGGTGCGCTCGCGGCGATCAACCCCACACTTCCGCGAGACGCTCTCCTCGACGCGCAACGGAAGTTGATGCGGCCCGGGGGCGCGACGTTGGAAGACCGCAACCGCAACTTCCACCGCATGCTGGTGGACGGTGTGGGTGTCGAGTACCGGGATCCAGACGAGGGCGTCCGGGGTGCCCAGGTTCGCGTGGTGGACTTCGAAGATCCCGAAGCAAATTACTGGGGGGTCGTCAACCAGTTCACCGTTCAGGAGAACCAACACACGCGGCGCCCGGACATCGTTGTCTTCGTCAACGGCCTGCCGCTGGCGATTATCGAACTCAAGAACCCGACGGACGAAGCCGCGACGGTGCGATCGGCGTACAACCAGTTGCAGACATACAAGGCGGAACTGCCGACGCTTTACGCCTGCAATGCCATTCTCGTGGTCTCGGATGGGCTCGAGGCGCGGATCGGCACGCTCACTGCGGGCTACGAGTGGTTCAAGCCTTGGCGAACGATCGGCGGCCAGGAGCTCGCGCCGGTCTTCTACACCCAGCTTCAGGTGCTGATCCAGGGCGTGTTCGAGAAATCCCGGTTCCTCGCGATGTTCCGCGACTTCATCGTGTTCGAGGACGACGGCGGAGCCCTGGCCAAGAAGGTCGCGGGCTACCATCAGTTCCACGCCGTCGAGACGGCCGTCGCCGAGACACTGCGTGCTGCGGAACTTCAACGCGAGATCCGCGATGAGCGGGGACGCTACGAGTCCGGACGCCGCCCGGGCGGAGAATCAGGCGACCGCCGGATCGGCGTCGTCTGGCACACCCAGGGCTCGGGCAAGAGCTTGACGATGGCCTTCTACGCGGGACGCATCATCCGCGAGCCCGGGATGGCCAATCCTACCGTCGTCGTCCTGACCGACCGCGCCGACCTCGACGATCAGCTCTTCGGCGCCTTCGCCCGATGCAGCGACCTCCTGCGGCAGCCGCCGGTTCAAGCCGCGTCCCGCGCGGACCTCCGCGCGAAGCTCGCCGTCGCGTCGGGCGGGGTGGTGTTCACCACGATTCAGAAGTTCTTTCCGGAGGAGAAGGGCGACCGTCACCCGCTGCTGTCCGACCGCCGCAACATCGTGGTGATCGCCGACGAAGCGCACCGCAGCCAGTACGACTTCATCGACGGTTTCGCCCGGCACATGCGCGATGCGCTGCCCAACGCGTCCTTCATTGGCTTCACCGGCACACCCATCGAGTTGCAGGACGCCAACACGCGCTCCGTGTTCGGCGACTACATCAGCGTCTACGACATCCAGCGCGCCGTCGAGGACGGGGCCACGGTGCCGATCTACTACGAGAGCCGTTTGGCCAAGCTCGCTCTGGACGAATCCGCGCGTCCAAGCATCGATCCCGATTTCGAGGAAGCGACCGAGGGCGAGGAGGTCGAACGCAAAGAGCGGCTCAAGAGCCGATGGGCGCAGCTCGAAGCCATCGTGGGAACCGAGGATAGATTGCGCCTCGTCGCCGAGGACATCGTCGCCCACTTCGACGATCGCACCGAGGCTATGGAAGGCAAGGCGATGGTCGTGTGCATGAGCCGCCGCATCTGTGTCGACCTTTACGACGAGCTCGTCCGCCAGCGGCCTGAGTGGCACGACCACGACGATGCCGGCGGCCGCATCAAGGTCGTCATGACGGGCTCGGCCGCGGACCCTGCCGGGTGGCAGCCGCACATCCGCAACAAGCCGCGCAGGGAAGCCCTGGCGAAGCGCTTCCGCGATTCAGGCGACCCCTTTTGCATTGTGCTGGTGCGCGACATGTGGCTCACCGGCTTCGATGCGCCGAGTTTGCACACCATGTACGTGGACAAGCCCATGCGCGGGCACGGCCTGATGCAGGCGATCGCCCGCGTCAACCGCGTGTTCCGCGACAAGCCGGGCGGTTTGGTCGTGGACTATCTCGGTCTGTCCCATGAACTCAAGCAGGCGCTGGCCACCTACACCGAGAGCGGCGGCACTGGTCAGACCGCCGTGGACAAGGCGCAAGCGGTCGCGCTCATGCTGGAGAAGCACGAGGTGTGTCTGGCCATCCTGCACGGCTTCGAGTTCGGCGCGTGGGTCACCGGCACGCCGACCGAACGCTTGGCGCTGCTGCCAGCCGCGCAGGAGCACATCCTCGCCCAGGCGGACGGCAAAGACCGTTTCGTCGGCGCGGTGCGCGACCTGTCCCGGGCCTTCGCGCTCGCCGTCCCGAGCGACGAGGCGACACGCATCAGGGACGACGTCGGGTTCCTTCAGGCGGTCCAGTCGGTGCTCTCGAAGCGCGCCGCCACCGAAACCAGGCCGCAGGAGGAACTCGACAACGCGGTGCGCCAGATCATCTCCCGCGCCGTGGCGCCCGAAGGCGTGATCGACATCTTCGCCGCCGCCGGACTCCAAAAACCCGACATCTCCATCCTGTCGGACGAGTTCCTCGCCGAGGTGCGAGGCATGGAACACCGCAATCTGGCCGTGGAACTGCTGCAGAAGCTGCTCAAGGGTGAGGTTGCCGCTCGCCGTCGCCGAAACGTGGTTCAGGCCCGGTCGTTCGCGGAGATGCTGGACGTCGCCATTCGCCGCTATCAGAACCGGTCGGTCGCTGCAGCCCAAGTGATCGAGGAACTGATCGAACTCGCCCGCGAGATGCGCAAGGCCGGCGAGCGCGGCGAGCAACTAGGCCTGTCCGACGACGAGCTTGCCTTCTACGACGCCCTTGAGACAAACGACAGCGCCGTGCAGGTGCTCGGCGACGAGACGCTGTGCGTCATCGCCCGCGAGCTTGTACATACCGTGCGCGCCAACGTCACCATCGACTGGACACTGCGGGAGAACGTTCGGGCGAACCTACGCCGCTTGGTCAAGCGCATACTGCGCAAGTATGGGTACCCGCCCGACAAGCAGGAGAGCGCGACCAGTACTGTGATTGAGCAGGCGGAGATCCTGTCGGCGGGTTGGGTGGATTGACCGGTTGGGTGTAGCCGCGACACGTCCAGCCACGCTCAACGTCGCAACTGGTTGGAATAGGTCTCTGCGTCCATGCCGATTGCAGGATTCGCTTCTTCATACCAGCGTTCGAGCCCGGGTTCCCCACAAAGCCTCCGGACTTCGGCACCGGCCAGTACGCCGAAGTCCTCGGTTTCCTGCACCGACGACAAACAACGTCAGCGCTGTTTTCGCTCAGGCCTCCTCGAATCCATCGCCGAACCAGACTTCCCGAACCCTGACCTCAAGCCGCTCGAATCGTGGCGAACTACCGGGGCTCCGCCGGTCTATGAAGCACAGTTCCCCAGCCATTCCATTCCCACATCCGTCACCCGGCCAACGCGCCAACCTCGAGCAATCGCCCTTCCGATGTCCGCCGAAGTCAGAGCGTCTTCTTTGATCGCCAAGCAGAGGACGTCGGAGGGTCTGGACATGGCCACATAGTGCAACCTCAACCTAGATTGCATCGCACCGCCTTCTGCGCTACCGCCAGATCTCTCTCCGGTTAGCCATCCTTTCAGCGCTTTCAGATGATGTGTCCGATAAAACGTGTCCAACACCAAAGTGGCAGTATGCGTCTCCCCTTTGACGGAGTGAATCGACCCAACCCGGACCTCCACAGCGGCACTACCAGACGAATAGCGATAGACATTGTCAGAACCTTTCCGCTCATCCACGTTCTCAACCGGCTCCTCGGCCTCACTCCATGTCAGAAATCGACCGATCTCTGTCGCTCTTGCGTTTCCAACTAGGTCGTCCGTTATAGCCGCTGCAATCTGTACGACTACATCCCGCCATGTCTCTTCCCAGCCAACCCGAGTCAAATCTGTTCCATTCACACATAGTGCGAGCACGAGATTCACGTAAGACTCGCACGCCTCGCTATGCTCAGCCAGCAACTCCAACACCCAACGATGGTTCCGCTTTCTCCTGTGTGTCGGAAGCGTCGCACCGCAAAGCCGCGCGAGGTGTAGTACTCCCTCGGCAACTTTCTCGACCATTGCCTGCGTTTCACCGGTAGCGTGTGCAATCCCCTTGCCGACGATCAAGTACTGCACAAACGTTTTTGGCTGTAACCACTTTGAACCCATTTCGTGATCATATTCTGTCCAGTAGTGACCCACACTAGCGGGCACTCGGTCGTCACGCCCCGCCCGATGCACGCCACCTATCGCAGTAAACTGCCCTCCTCGTAACTCGGGTTCGGAAAGTACTTCCGTCAGATGGTGCGCATACCGGGCGAGTACGAACCGGATCGTGTCCTCGTCGAAGAGGAACATTACGTGTTTTCCTTCACCCGCGCTGGAACGCAGCCCACGAAGACCTTGTGGATCAACCGCCAGCGGATCCGCAAAGTCTGCTATACGCTGATCAAACCTGAAACTTTCAGGCATGTCAGTAGTGATTTCCTCAATTGGGAATGAGTCGATCCCTTTATTCTCAGACTGACCCGCGAACTGATAGATGGCCTGATTCGAATCACCAAAACGTTGACGGGTAACCGGTCCATCACCTTCAATGAACACGCGGTGCAGAACGTCCGTTTGACGTTTGCTGTTATCCTGGACTTCGTCGATGAACAGATATGGAAAACGTGTTCGGAGGCTAGCTACCATCTTCGGCATCTTGTCCAACATGTCATGCGCCCCACACAAACATCTCATCGTGGCAGAAGTACCCCTCTTTCATGGAGGCTTCGCAGACGAAACGCATTTGTTGATATGTTTGGGTGTCCCACCCC
>VXYL01000016.1:0-72245 GCA_009846005.1 Gammaproteobacteria bacterium
GTCGCCGTCCCCGTCGCCGTCCCCGTCCCCGTCGCCGTCGCCGTCCCCGTCGCCGTCCCCATCGCCGTCGCCGTCCCCATCGCCGTCGCCATCGCCATCGCCGTCGCCATCCCCTCCACCGACGTCGTTGTCCTCGATGGTCAGCGACAGCGGCGTGGAGAGCAGCTCGTCATGCGGCGGGTCGACGCCCACGCTGCCCGCGCAATAACCCTCGATACGTAGGGTCTCGGTGCCTTCGTGAACGGCATCGTCCACGATCCGCACGAACTTCGCCTCCGCGCTCCACCGTATCTTGTTCGTGGCTCGAAGCTTTTTTTGATTCTTGAACTCCACGTCCGCCGCGTCAGCGCCGCTGCCGGCGGCGAGTCTCACCCGGCAACCCGTGTATTTGCCCCCGATCTGCGTTGGCGGGTTGGCCAGTGTCAGCCGTACGTTAAAGTCGTCGGCATCCTCTGGCAGCGTCGTCGAGTCGACGCTTAGTTCGATGGTTGGCAGGGATTGGGCTGAAGCATCGGTCGCGGCGACCGATGATCCGGCGAGCAGGATCCACGACGTCACCCACGTCAATCCCCTGCGTCCGATTGGATTCATACCGGCCTCCACGAGTCGCAAACCGGCAAACGGACAACGGTACCGATGCCACTCGGCCATTGTACCGGTCAACGCAGGGTGTCGTCGGTGGGTGTGTCCACGCTCGTCGGCAATCGTTGCGCATCGGCGACCGTCGCCATGCTACTGTCCCGCCACCACGTTCCGAACCGTCCCCGATGCAAACCAAGCGACCCATTGCGCCAGGGGCCGAGGAGATTCTCGGCGGCTATTTCCCGGTGCTCGACCACGGCTTCGTGGCACTGGTCGACTACATGGGCACCGACGACGATATCGAACGTGCCGCCCGGGTCAGCTACGGTGCGGGTACCCGGCGGGTCAGTCAGACCCGGGGGCTCATCCGCTACCTCCAACGCCACGCCCACACGACACCGAGCGAGATGGTCGAGTTCAAATTCCACTGCTCGATGCCGATGTTCGTCGCCAGGCAATGGGTGCGGCACCGGACCGCTTCCGTGAACGAGTACAGCGCTCGCTACAGCCTGCTGCCGCTGCTCTTCTACGAACCGCCGCACGCGCACTTCGCACACCAGAGCAGCGTCAACAACCAAGGCCGCGAGGCCGAACCGGCGGCGCCCGAGATCTACGCCGCGGCCGTCGAGCGCTGGCAGCAGTTGCGCGACCATGCCTCGGACACCTACGGTTGGCTGTTGGGGGAGGATGTCGCGCGGGAGATCGCCCGCATCGACCTGCCGCTGTCGACCTATACCCAGTGGTATTGGAAGATCGACCTGCACAACCTGTTGCACTTCCTGACACTGCGCGTCGACGATCACGCCCAATGGGAGATTCAGGAGTACGGCCGGGTGATGGCGGGCATGCTCGAACGCGTCGCCCCCCTGGCCTACGAAGCTTGGCTTGACTACAACGTCCTCGGCACGCGGCTGAGCTACGGTGAACGGCAGGCGCTGGCGAGGTTGCTTAGGCCCGAGGGCGATGGCGTCGCGGTGCGTGACGGGGTCTCGGAACTGAGCCGCGCCGATCTCCGCGAATTGGGGCTTGCGCCACGCGAGATTCGCGAACTGCTTGCCAAGATCGAGGCCCCGAACCGGCCCGACTTCAGCCTCGACCTCGCCGACATGCGCAGCGCCGAGGAAATGGAGAGGAAGATGCTGGCGGCCGTGCCCGAACCCGACCGTCCAGCGTAGCGACCGCGCCGGACCAGAGAGTGCGTGACCTGTGGATGTTCCTATTCCCGGTAGCGAGGCTCGGACGTGCAAGGAACACCCCGTAGGGGAGAAATTGTCCCTTGGAAGCTGACGATTGGTTGCGGACCACGCCGCTGGCGGTGTTCTTCTTCCTCGGCCGCACCGTCAAGGGTCTTGTCAAGAACTTCGCCAACATGGCTGCCTCCGCAGCCGGGCTGCTGATCTTGATCAAGCAGCATGTCCTGATCGCCGCGGCCGGTGTTGTGATCGGCCTGGTCGCGCTTGTCGTCGTCGCCCTGCTCAGATATTGGTTTTTTCAATACCGCGTAGAGGAAAACGGTGTGCTGGTCCGCCAGGGCGTGCTCAAGAAGACGCAACTCGACATGCGTTTCGACCGCATCCAGGGAATCAGCACCGAACAGTCGCTTCTCTACCGCGTCCTCGGGCTCGTTACGGTTCGCTTCACGACCGCAGGGGCGGCTGGGGACGAGGGCCATCTGCCGGCGGTGACGCCCGAGTTCGTGGCCCGGCTTCGCCAGCGCCTGGACGCGCAACCGGCGCCTCAGGTGGCGTCGAGCGCGGACGGGACCGAGACGCTGCTAAAGCTCGACGGCGGCGAGGTGACCCGCATCGGCCTGACGGACCCTCGCGTTCTTCAGTTCGCGCTTTTGGGAGCGGCACTAACGCCGGCGTTCGGTGCGGAATTCGAGAACGCCTACAAGCGGGCTGCGGACCTTGCGAGCGAATCATTGGCCGTACTGGCCAATCTCGGTCCCCTACTTGGGGTATTGACGGTGGTGGCGCTGTTTCTCGGCATCGTGCTCGTGTTCCTTCTCGGGTCCGTCGTGGTGGCGTTTCTCAGGTATCACGACTACGAACTGAGGCAGGAAGGGAGTGCGTTCCGCGCCAGCGCCGGCTTGCTGACGCGCAAGGATGTGACCGTAGACGTTAGCAAGATCCAGCAGCTGACCGTGCGGCAAGGGCTGGTGATGCGGTGGATGCAGCGCCACCGGGTTCAAGCGTTGCCGGCGAGTGGCGGGCCGGCCGAAGGCGAGGTGCCGGATGATGTTCAAAAGCTCGTGGTACCGATCGCCGGCGCCCAGACTGTCGAGGACCTGCGGGCGCGGGTGTTCGGTAGCGAGGGTCGACGTGTAACGGTGCTTCCGCGTGACAGCCGTTTCGCGCCGGTCTCGCCCTACGCCATCTGGCCGCCCGTGCTTTGGGTGGGCGTCGCGCCAGCCGTCGTTGCGGCAGCCGTGGTTACGACGATGTTCGGCAGCGCGGGCCTCGCGTGCCTAGGCTGGATCGTGGTTGTGGCGGCTATCGCCTGCCAGCGGTGGCGGCGCCGAGGCTATCTCCACGACGACGATGCCCTGGTCTTCCGTTCGGGATTCCTTGGCTATCGCGTGGAAGCCGCGCTGTTTCGGAAGGTGCAGCAGGTGAGCGTCAGCCAATCACCGCTGCAACGCCGCAAAAACCTCGCCACCGTCCACGTCCACCTCGCCACCGGCAGCGTCACCTTGCCGTACATCGAGTGCGCCACGGCCAAGCGGCTGCGCGACTACATCCTCTACATGGCGGCTTCGAGCCGCTTGGCATGGCATTGATTGCGGGCGAGCGCCGCATTCAGTTGTCGCCCCGCACCCGAAACCGGCGGTGTTCGATCCGGATGCCGGTATAATGCCGCGCTTTCCCGAAGACCTACCGATGTTCGTCAACCCGGAGATACCGATCGACGCTCTGCCGTCGGCGGATGCTGTCGAGTGGCATGCGCTTGATGCGCGCTTCGTCAGGTGCCGACAGGCGCGGAACATCGTCCGTACGCTCATCCTCTTCGCGATCATCGGGGTCGCCCACGCCGTGGTTGCCAACGTGCCCAAGCTCGCCGATGTGGGATGGGTCTTGCCGTGGCTCTGGGCACTATCTGTGGTACGTCTTGCTTGGTCCGTGTACTGGCCGGTGGTCGACATTCCGCGTCGTGGCTACGCGGTGCGCGACAAGGACATTCTCTACAAGGCAGGCGTATTCTGGCGGTCCGTGTCGGCCGTCCCCTACAACCGTGTCCAGCACGCGGAAACCGGGAATTCACCCATCGAGCGGCGCTTCGGCCTGGCCAGGCTAACGGTGTTCACAGCTGGGACGGCGGCGGGCGACCTGCGCATCGATGGTCTCGATGAAGCCAACGCGGAGCGACTACGGATCTTCGTGGTCGGCAAGGTTCGCGGCGAGGACGACCTGGCAGCGACGACGGTCGACGCCGAAAGTGCCGTCGGGATCGTTTCCGCTTGAACGCCTGCGGTCCAATTGGGCCCGTGTTGGATGTCGGCCGGCCGCGCCGATCAGCCGGGCTCGGCAATGAACACGGGAATCGTCCGCGTGGTTTTGTTCTTGTATTCCTCGTAGGGCGGGAAGGCTTCGACGGCAAGTGCCCATACACGCGCCCGTTCTTCGGCGTCCTCCACTTCCCGGACCCGCATGCGGTGAACCTCGGTCTTGTCGCGGATTTCAACGTCGGCATGGGTGCGCAGGTTGTAGACCCAGACCGGATTCTTCGGTGCGCCGCCCATCGAGCCGACCAGCACGTAGCTGCCGGCATCCTCTACCCGCATCAACGCGGTTTTGCGGATCGCGCCCGTCTGGTTGCCCCGGTGGGTGACGATGATGACGGGACGCCCGCCGAGTTCGGTGCCTTGCGTGCCGCCGCTGCCCTCGTAGAGTTCGATCTGGTCGCGAACCCATTTAACGGGAGTCGGGATGTACTCCGCCATGCGCTGGCCTCCTGTTTGATCGTGCTGTCGATAGCCCGACAGCTTATCGCATCGGGTCCAGCCGACGCGCCCGCTGGCGGCGGAGGTCGGGAATGAGCGAAGCCGTCGTCGGCGCGGCGACATGGCGCGACTACCTGGAGTTGACCAAGCCGCGGGTCGTGCTGCTCATGTTGCTGTGCGCCTTGGTCGGCATGCTGCTCGCGACTCCTGGTGTGCCCCCGCTAACCCTCGTGCTGGCCGGCCTCGGCGGCATCGCCCTGGTGGCAGGCTCCGCCGCCGTCGTGAACCACATCGCCGATGCCCGGATCGATGCCCGCATGGCGCGCACCCGGAATCGGCCGATTCCGGAAGGCCGCGTCAGTCCGGCAGCCGGGATCGTGTTTGCGGCGGTGCTCGGGATCGCCGGGCTGGCCGTGCTTGTCGTCTGGGTCAATCCCCTAACGGCCGGTTTGAACCTCGTGTCCTGGATCGGCTACGGGCTGCTCTACACCCTTTATCTCAAACGCGCGACGTCCCAGAACATCGTCATCGGCGGCGTGTTCGGTGCCGCGCCGCCGCTGTTCGGGTGGACCGCGGTGACCAACTCCATCGAGTGGGGCGGCCTGATCCTGCTGCTGATCATTTTCGTGTGGACGCCACCGCATTTCTGGGCGCTCGCGATCGACCGGCGGCGCGACTACGAGAAGGTGGACGTCCCCATGCTGCCGATCACACATGGCGACGCCTACACCCGGCGGCAGATCCTCTACTACACCATCGTTCTATGCCTGGTGAGCGTTGCGCCTTTCCTCATCGGCATGAGCGGCCTCGTGTACCTATCCGGAGCGCTGATCCTTGGCGCGGGATTTCTCGGCTGCGCGATCGCATTGCTGCGTGGCAGCACGGAACGCGCGCCGATCGCGACCTTCAGGTATTCGATCGTCTATCTCGCGCTGCTGTGCGTCGTGCTGCTCGTTGACCACTACCTGCCCGTGTAGGATTAGTGGTTTCGACCGCAAGCTAGAGGGAGCGTCTATGCGTGCTGGCCATCACTCGGTGGTCTTGGCTGCCATGGCAGACGGTATCGGGGATTTGACCTTCGCCTCGCGGGAATGGGTGGCGGCCGCGGGCGAGGTCCTCGCGGCGGCCGCCGACAGGCACGCCGACGGCCTGGCCGACCTCGGTCGGTTCTCGCTGTGCGAAGTGGCCCACAATGCGCCGGCCTATCTCCACGCCGGCCCGTCGCTAGCCTGGCACGCCCATTTCGACGGGGCCAAGGTGTCCGCCCACGTCGGCGAACTCTGCGTCGAAGCGTGCGATTTGAAGATCGAGGGCGATCACTCGGTCATGAGCAACCTCGGGCGCATCAGTTTCACCGGCAGTGATCCAGACGTCGTCGCCGCCGCCCAGTCACGACTGCAGAAACTCTCGCGGTGGGAGTCTCATGGCAGCTTCCCCCAACACCCTGTGCTCGGCGCGGTGCTGCGGTCCCTGCACGACGCCATGGCACCTCGTACGATGCCCCGTTTCGTGTGGATGACCCCCGAATGGGTGAACAGCGCGCGGCACATTGTGACGACCCGCGCGGTCTCGGAGAAATACGCGGACGGTCTCAAGAACGTCGTCTACACCTTCGCGGAAGAGTTCACCGATACCCCCCGCTACGCATTCCCCGGTGGCGCCCACGGCGGCTTTTGGATTCGCTGCGACCACGGCGAAGTGACGGTTGGTGCCGGTCCGCTGCCAGACGCACTCCAGCCCGCCGATGCCTTGACGAAGGGAATTTACGCGCCGGTGGTCCCGGTTGGAAGAACCGTGAATGCCGCCATGACGGATGCCGACAAGGAGGAGCAGGCGCGGTATTCCAAGATGGCGTTTCGCCGCGACGAGAAAACCGGCAAGCACCCTGTGGGACAGACCTCGCCCTCCGGTAGAGGGCCGATGCCGCCGGAGCTTTCCCGCGTCCTCATGCCGCTGCACGACGAGTTGTCGAAACGCAGCTCGGGCGATCTGCCTGCGGACTACGATTTGGACGTGAAACCCGATTGGGGCATTCCCCAGGGATTCGATCGGGACCCGGATTACGACCCGTCCTGGCTGCGCTACGACGAGGTCGACATCTACGGAGATCCGCTCGACTAGCGGGGGTACTCCAGCCCGACGATTGATGGCGACATTACGGCATCGGCGGCTGATTCGGGTGGGAGCCTTCGGCCGCGTTCGAGCAGACTAGGCTTCAATGGTGCGCTTCCCCGACAAGGTCGAGACGGAGCGACTTCTGCTGCGTCTGCCCGTCTCCCGGGATGCACGGAAGTTCTACAAGGCCGTCAACGAGTCGCTGCCCGAATTGCGGCAGTGGATGCCTTGGGCGGTTGAGCCCTACGATCTCGGCAAGGCCCGGTCGTTCTGCGAGGTCGCCACCAAGAACGCCGAGGACGGAGACGACTACAGTGTTGTGATCGTGACCAAGAGTCGTCGGCGCATCGTCGGCTGCTGCAGTCTGAAGGCGCGGGACTGGGCGGTCCCCAGGTTCGAGATCGGCTACTGGCTGCGCACCGGGGCCGTCGGCAACGGCTTCGCCACGGAAGCCGCGCGCGCGCTCACCGAGCTGGCCTTTCGGTCGCTGGCCGCAGAACGGGTGGAGATCCGGGTCGATGATCTAAACGCGCGCAGCTACGCGATTCCGGAGCGACTCGGTTTCGAGTGGGAAGCGACGCTAAGGGCACACGAGCGTGCCACCAACGGCGAACTGAGCAACACGCGAATCTACGCGATGTGGAGCTTGAGCCGGCTCACGTAGGGGCGACCCTTGTGGTCGCCCGCAATACGCAATAGACGCAACGGAGATTTGACGCGGGACGGGACAACGCCGCCAGACGCCTCGCTGGCTCGGCGTCCGGCCCCAGCCCCCACCGCCCCAGGACTCCGCGCCCATCAACAGCGCTTGCGCGCCGTTGCTGCGGCGCAGACTCCTCGGCCCGTCCCCTACGACCCCAAGCAACTTCGGTTCCGGATGCGGGACTAGCCGACGTTGATCGCGGGAATCTCGTTCTTCACCAGCGAATGCGTGCGCTTGCGCTCGTACTTTCGGGCGGGCGTGTTGACGATCATCGACAATTCGTCGGCATCCAGGCCGCGCCGGGCCGTGGCGGAGTCCACGTCGCCGTATTCGGTCGTGCGCTGGCGGGGCTCGCGCCCGGCGGCTTCGATCATCGCGACCATGCGTTCGGGTGACGTCTCCTGGCCGTGCCCGGCGCCTGCCGCGCGGGTGATGCTCTCGTTCATCAGGGTGCCGCCGAGGTCGTTGCAGCCGGCATTCAGGGCGGCAACGACGCCGTCGTGCCCCATCTTCACCCAACTCGCCTGGATGTTCGTGATATGCGGGTTGAGCGCCAGCCTGGCAACGGCGTGAACGAGGATCGCCTCCCGGAATGTCGGACCCCGGCGCGCCCGGCCCTTGAGATAAAGCGGGGCCTCCATGTGAACGAAGGGCAGCGGCACGAACTCCGTGAACCCGCCGGTTCGCTTCTGCAGGTCGCGGATTCGGATCAGGTGCCGGGCCCAGTGCTTGGGCTGGTCGACATGGCCGTACATGATGGTCGCCGTGGTCCGGAAACCCACACGGTGGGCGGTCTCCATGACTTCGAGCCACTGCGCGGTGTTGATCTTGTCCGGGCAGATGACGGCGCGGACCTCGTCGTCGAGTATCTCGGCTGCCGTGCCCGGCAGCGTGCCGAGCCCCGCCTCCTTGAGGCGTCGCAGGTATTCCTCGAGGGGGAGATTGGCGGTTGCGGCGCCTTGCCAGACCTCCAGTGGTGAGAAGGCGTGGATGTGCATCTCGGGCACGGCTTCCTTCACGGCGTGCAGGATATCGACGTAGGTCGATCCGGTGTATTCCGGATGAATGCCGCCCTGCATGCACACTTCTGTGCCGCCCCGCTCCCAGGCTTCGCGGGTACGGCGTTGGATCTCGTCGTGGCTTAGGTCGTAGGGGCGACCGCGCAGGTTCTCGGCCAGTTTGCCCTTCGAGAACGCGCAGAACTGGCACTTGAAGTAGCAGATGTTCGTATAGTTGATGTTGCGGTTGACGACGTAGGAAACCGTGTCGCCGTTTCGCTCTTGGCGCAGCGCGTCGGCAGCCTGCACCACGGCGTTGAAGTCGTCCCCCCGCGCACGGATCAGACGCACGATCTCGGCTTCGGCGAGATCTTCCCCGACATTGGCGCGGTCCAAGATGACGTCGACATCGTCCGATACGCGCAATGGCGGGGCGGCAATCCGTTCGAGCACCTCGTTGGGTGGCGCAGTTTCGTCGCCGGGACACCAATCGTCCGTCCGGGGGAGGCCCTCGCCGTCGATCCTGTCGAGCACGGCGCCGCGCAGGCCGGCGTCGACCCAAGTATCCGGGTCTAGGGCGAACCGGGGATAGATGGTCAGCCGCTCGTGCAGTTCCTTGCCGGCGATGGCGGTCTCCCGGGCCAGTTCGTCGAGGTGTGGCCACGGTGCTTCCGGGTTTACGAAATCCGGCGTCAGCGGCGACACGCCGCCCCAGTCGTTGATGCCAGCCGCCACGATCTGGCTCAGCACGCCGGGGCTCAGGTTGGGCGGCGCCTGAACGCTCATCGCGGGTCCGAACACGATGCGGGCGACGGCAATGGTCCACAGCAACTCGTCGAGGTCGGGCTCCGGGGCGCTGCGCATCTTCGTGCCGGGCTTGGCGCGGAAGTTCTGAACGATGATCTCCTGGATGTGCCCGTAGCGTTCGTGAACGCGGCGGATCGCCAGCAGCGACTCGATGCGCTCCCGGCGGGTCTCCCCGATGCCGATGAGAATGCCGGTGGTGAACGGAATTCTCGCGTCGCCGGCGTCTGCGAGCGTCTGCAGGCGCACGGCGGGAATCTTGTCGGGCGAACCGTAGTGGGGCATGCCCTTCTCGGTAAGCCGGTCGGAAGCGGACTCCAGCATGATTCCCATGGACGGCGAGACGGGCCGGAGGGTCGCGATCTCCTCGGGGGTCATGTTGCCGGGATTCAAATGCGGCAGTAGCCCCGTCTCATCGAACACCGCCTTGGCCGCGTCGTGGAGGTATTCGAGGGTGGTGGTGTAGCCGTGCTTGGCCAGCCACTCGCGGGCGGCCCGATAGCGGAGTTCGGGCTTTTCGCCCAAGGTGAACAGCGCCTCCTTGCAGCCCATCTCCGCGCCGTGACGAGCGACTTCCAAGACGGCGTCGAGTTCCATGTAAGGGTTGTCGAGTTTTGAAGGCGTCTGCGCGAACGTGCAGTAGTGGCAGACGTCGCGGCAAAGGTGCGTCAGGGGGATGAAGATCTTCTTCGAGTAGGTGACGAGGTTGAGGAACCCCTGGTCGCGCAGGGCCGCGGCGACATCGGCGAGTGCGCGGGTGTCTTCGAAATCCGCGAGGGCGATGGCTTCGGTTTCGGAGGGGGCAATGCCGTGTTCCGCACGACGCAGAATGCTCGCGGCATTCGTGCCTTGTATCGCCGTAGTCATACTGTCTCGAGTCGCGGCCAAGGGCGCATTATGCTTGGCGGAGGAAAGGGATGCCACGCGACGACCCGCCCGATCCGTCCGGGAATGGAACGTGACCGGCACGACATGTAGTAGTGTGTCGAGCGACCCGCGGCGGGAGGCGAACGGTGTGGCGAGGTGATACCAAGCGGCGGCGAAGCGCGGCAAGGCGAAATCCGTCGACGGCGGTCAGATGCAGGCTGCTCGCCCGGGTTCTGGTGGCAATCGCGCTGGCCGTGCCCTGCGTCGGGGCAGCGCAGGACGAGGGTCCCGGCGTCATCGACCAGGTGCGGTCCAGCCTCGATGGGCTGCTGCTGCGCGATGATCTGACAGCGCAACAGGTCGCCGTCACAGAAGAGATGCAGGCGTGGTTGGACGCGTTGCGGGAACAGGACCTGAACCCTTTGCACATGCGCTTGCTCGATGCCATCGCCCGAGGCCTACCTCATTCGGCCGGCGAGCTGTCGGTACGGGAAATCGTCGACACCGTCGCGGCGCTTGTGGACCTGGTCGTGGACGACGAACTGGACGAGGAGCAAGCCGCCGAACTCGAGGCGAAGCTGGTCGTGGACCCCGACGACATCTTCAGCCGGACTAGGCTTGTCAGGCACTACGACACGACTCGACTGGATGGATCGGCTCGCGCTCACGGCAAGCACGTGGTGTGGTTGGTCGAGAACGCGCCCTATGCCTACGAGCTTCGCCGCACGGGAGACAATAGGATTTTTGGTCTATCGGCGGGCGAAGCCTACAGCGCCGGCTTTGAGGCGTGGCGCCGCCACGTGGAACGGGAGCCCGACAATCCGGTCTTTCTCGCACGCTATGCCCGATTCGTGGAACTGAAGCAACCCAGCTTGGCCGTCGACTTGCTCGAACGGGCACATCGCGTCGATGCGCGAAACCCGTGGCTGGCGGAAGAGTTGGGTACCCTCTACCTGCGCGCCGCGATGCGTGCCGACGAGAGAGCCTACGATGCGCAGGCCGCCGCTAAAGCGCTCAGACAGTTTGATCGCGCATACGATCTCGCGGACGACGACATCATGCGGCACAGTGTCCTCGGGCAACGCGCTTGGGCGGCTTTCGCGGCGAAGCGGTACGACCTCGCCAAGCAACACGCGCAAGCGATGCTCGACGCGAACCCGCCCCAGGATCCCGACGGCGATTTGCTGCACAAGGGCAACACGATCCTCGGGCGCATCGCGTTAATCGAGGGTGACGTTGCGCTGGCCAAGATGCACCTGCTGGAATCGGGCAAGGTACCCACGTCACCCTCACTTGGATCGTTCGGCCCGAGCATGACATTGGCCTCTGAACTGCTGGCGATGGGGCAGCGCGAAGTGGTGCTCGACTATTTCGACCTGTGCGCGATCTTCTGGGATGCCGAAGAGCTGAATACGTGGCGGGTTGCGATCGACACAGGGCAGACACCGGATTTCGGCCACCACGCGTGGTTGAGGTGAGTTGCGTCTAGGTTGCGCGAAGGGGGCGTTGGTCGGGCCGGGGCGGGCACGCGACGATCCCACGTCCAACGTTCAGGTTTCGTTCAGGATTCAGTGAAGATCATTGCGTCCAGAATCTGGCCGACGGTTCGTGCGCCATCGGTCGACTCGTCACGCAAGAAGAGAGATTGGCATGGCAAAGCGGGGACTAAACCGTCGAGTTGACGTGGGCAACTTGCTCGGACGCGGCTTCGGGAAGGGTTTCGTCGCGGGGGGCGTCCTGGGCGTGAGCATCGGAATCGCTGCGTTCGCCTTGGTGCCAGCCTTGGTGCTCGCGATGCTGAGCCTCGGCGTCGGCCTTTGGTTCTACCGCAAGATTGCCTTCGAGGCGAAGACGATTCGCGACGTTGGGCAGTGAGGCGTTCCGGCGGCATTGGGCGGCTATGCGGCTGCGTCCTGCGACACAGGGGCCGACTCGAGGCGCTTGAACGCGAGCTCCCACGGAACGAGAATCTGGCGTGGTGGGACAGTCGAGGCGTGCCGTGGGGATTCCTGATGTGTTGCTGCGTTACGAGGCTGATCAAGACGTTGTTGACGCGGGTCTAGCGATTTGGCGGATCCTTTGCGAACGTAAGGTGGTCGACGTTCCCATCGCCTATCTCCGTTCTGAAATTGCGATGATCGTGCTGGTCAGGTTGGCAGTTGACCAGATACACAACGGCGGTATCGACGCAATGTTCTACAACGGCTGGGGCGAATGTGCCGAGCATTGCGTTAAGGCACTGCAGGACATTGGTGCCCCCAAGAAGGCGGCGGTCCTCCAAAGGGCCATGGACACCTATTGGGGTGGCAGATACCCGCGAACCATTGCCGAGTGGGATGAACTTGTGGATGCCCGCCGCGAGGGCGAGGAAATGATTCCCGGGGTGGACGAGTTGGAGGAGATCTTCTACAGGCAAAGCGAGGACACCGACGTTCTCTTCGTGCGTTATGTCGCAGCGAATGTCGATGTGTTTGAGCCGCCTGCTGTCGAGTTGCCGGCCCCTTGACGACAAAAGTAGGTGTTCATTCCGGTCGAGCCGCACTTTTTCAAGCTTTACGCAGATCGGGCCGATCCCTCGGGCGCCCGTGTCGAACGTCGCAGCTGCCTCGGCAGCGGGGCGGGACAAGCCCGTCCCCGACGATCTGTGTTGCCCGGGCGTCCCCGACCGGCCTAGGTGGTCTCAACCCGCCGCCAATTCCTCCGAGAACAGCGACGGGAAGTGCGTCAGCGGTTCGCCCGGCCCGGCCAGCAACTGTTGCTGCCGCGGGGTTAGATCGATGCCTTCGGGCGCCGTGACTCGGGTCGCGCCCCAACTCATGCTCGACACGCAGTACTTGTAGAGCAACGTGCGCCGTTCGTGGTCGCCCTGCCAACGGGCCGTGCCGTGGGTCAGCGCCTCCGTGAACAGGGTGAGGCTGCCGGCGGGGGCTTCGACGATTTTCACCCAGGGCGAGTCCTGGTGGGCTTCGTGGATGTGCTTCGGAATGCGGAAGTTCGCCTTGTGGCTGCCCGGGACGACGCAGAAGCCGCCGATACCGGGCCCGGTGTCGTTCAGGTTCCAACTGCCGGTGACGAATCCCGACGACATGCGGTTGTTGGGGAACGTGTAGTACTCGCCCGGCGGAGATGGCGCATGAGGCGAACTGGCACCGTAGTCGGCGTGGAGCTTGCCGGCCGGCCATCCCTTGCGCATGTAGATTCCGTAGAGACGCTCCAAGCGGAAGCACTCGCCGAGGCGCATCCTTAGGATCGACATGATGAGCGGGTGATCCATGAGCCGGACGAACGGCTCGCCCCACTGCAGGAATCCCGGTCCGGTCTTGCGGATCGCGCCGGCCGCGCTGCCGAATCGGGGGAAGTTCTCGGGCGGTGGCGGGAGATCCTGGGCGTCGATCAGCGCATTGAGTTCGGCGACTTCGTCGGGCATGAGCGCATCCTCGATGACCAGGTAGCCGTTCAGATCGAAAAGGTACTGCTGTTCCTCGAAGTCGACGTTCATCGAAATCCCTCAAAATCTCTCAACCGGAGTCCCGGGCGACCTGGAACCCGGGCCGTTGGGACAGCCGCTCGTAGTATGCAAGCGTTTCCGGATAGTCGTTGGTGAGCAGGCCGAAGTTGGATGCCAGCAGCAGCGAGTAGCCGGTCATGATGTCGGCCACCGTGAAGGTGTTGCCGACGAGATAGTCGGACTTCGAGACGACGTCCTCGATCGCGGCGATGCAGATGCGCGACCGGTTCCTGCAGTCCTCGATGACGAAATCCACCTGGCCGCCCTCCGGGGCAACGCGGTTGTGGTTGACGATCTCGCCCAAGGGGCGCGCAAAGGTCGCCTCGGCGAACCAGGACCATTGCCGGCACAGGGCACTGTCGGTCGACCCCGGCGAAGGCTGGAGTCGGCCGTCGCCGTATCGGTCGAGCAGATAGTCGCAGACCGCGCCGGACTCGAACATCGTGAAGCCGTCGACGGTCACGGCAGGCACCTTGCCCGTCGGGCTCTTGCTGCGCCATTCCGGGCTATTCTTGAATCGGGGCGAGAAGTCGATGATCTCGACTTCGTAGGGAATCCCAAGCTCCTCGCAGAGCCAGATCACCCGGACGCCACGCGTGCCCTTGACGTGATAGACAGTGACCATCGTCGTCCCCTCAACCCGTGAAGAATGCCAGGACCGTCCAGCACACGGCGGCGAGAACGGCGGCGACGCTGGCTTGCGGAATCTGCGTCTTGACGTGGTCCATCAGGTCGCAGCCGGTGCACATGGAACTCAGCACCGTGGTATCGGAGATCGGCGAACACTGGTCGCCGTAGACACTGCCGTCCATGACCGCGGCGAAGCACAGCGTCATGAACAGTTCGGGATGCGACAGCCCCTGGCCGTTCGCGACAGCCCAAGCGAGTGGCATGGCGAGAGGGAAGGCGACGGCGTATGTCCCCCAACTCGTGCCGGTGGAGAATGCGATCACCATCGTCATGACCTGGAACAGAACCGGCAGTATGAAGTACGGCAGGTTGTCGCCGAGTTGCTCGACTAGGAAGATGCCGCCGCCGGTCTTCTGGCTGATGCCGCCGATGGTGATGGCGAGCAGCAGGATGACCGAGCCCAGCACCACGCCCTTGATGCCGTCGTGATAGCCGGCGATGAGATTCTTGAGCGACATGCCCTTGGCGAGCGCAATCCCCGACGCCAGGATCAGTGCGCCGCCGAACGCCCAGTGGACGTTCGGCGAGCCGAAGACGACGAAGGTCGTGATGGCGACCCCGATCAAGGTGATCAACGGCAGGAAGAACTCGAGCACGTTCGGCGTATAGCCCTCCGGTACATTGCTGCCCTGGAGTTCCTTGGCGCTTAGCGGTTCCGCCCCCGGTGCGTCGAGTTCGCCTGTGGACCGGGCGCGTTCCATGGCTTCGCGCATCTGCCTGCCGAGGAATGGTGGACGCTCAACTGAGAGCAGGAACGTGCCGAGCACGGCGAAAATGGCGTAGAAGCAGAACGGCACGCTTTGGAAGAAGAAGCTGATCCGGTCGGACTCGGTGGCGAGGAAACTGACGCCGGCCACGAAGATGAATGCCTGCACATACGCGGGCCAGGCGTTGAAAGCGAGCTGCGAGGCGATCGGTGACGCCGTGGAGTCCACTACGTAGGACAACTCCTCGTGGCTGACCCGTTCCTTGTCGGCGAGAGGCTTGACCGTGGTTCCGACCAGCACCGTGCTCACCGTACCGCCTTGGAAGAAGATGATCCCTAGGAACCATGCCACGAGCTTGGCGGTGCGTGGGCCTCGGACCACGTGCTTGGTCATCAGCTCGGCGAACGCCTGGGCGGCGCCCGTTCGCGACCAGACGCCCATGAGCCCACCAAGCAACCACAGGTAGAGGATGAGGATCCCCGCTGCCTTGCCCGTGCCGAGGTGCGGGATCAGCACGTCGCCGGTCAGGTCGTACTGCCCGAGGACCAGGGCACCGGCGATGATGCCGCCTAGTAGTGCGGTGATCGGTTCGCGGGTCACCCAGCAGAGCAGGACCGCGACGACGGCGGGTAGCAGGGACCACCAACCCCAATGGGGTTGTGCCAGCAACTGGAAGTAGGCGGGCTCGGCACCGCTTTCGTCCACAACGAACTGTTCCTCGACGGGTGGTGCTTCACCCGACTCGGCGATCCGGACCGGGTCGAGCGCCGCGTCCGCCATGGGAATGGCATTGAAATGGACGCGGTCGCCTTCAAGGACGTAGTAGGTGCCCTGGGCATCGGTGTGGGTGTCGAGCTGGATCTTCTCCACCGTCCAGGTCGGCGAAACCGTTACGCCGACGACCGCGGCGACGGCGAGCGCGACGACGAACAGGGCGAAGGTGCGGAATCGGGCTAGGGTCATGTTTTGGGGGCACCGGGGGTGTGCAAGCGAATCATTATGCGGGGCTATTCGAGAGCAAGTCCATCTGCGCGGGCGGCGCTGCCGGGCCTCCGCATCAGGGCGACTGTGGCTTGGCCCTCGCCAGTCGTGCGGCGATGCCGCTCGACTCGAGGAATTGGCCGGTGCGTGTTCCGGCTGCGCGTCGCGCCACCGCAGCGAGTTCCTGGACCGTGTCGACATCCAGGCCCCAGGCCGTGTTGCGTACAACCCTTGGTTCAATGCCGGCCCGGCGGGCCGAGGCGATGTGCGGTTTGAAGCTCTTGCCGTCGAACAGGTACTCGAAGGCATTGGGCGGCGATGACACCGCGGCGTTTGTGCCGATGTCGTTGGCGTCGGGTACGAGGGTCACCTGTTCGTGGCCGTCGAGTACGGCGACGACATCCTCGGGCTGGATCAACGGCACGTCGCCGGGCACGAACAAGGTACCTTCGGCCTGACGTTGGCGTTGGGCGTAGGTCCCGGACTGAACGACAGCACCGGAAAGGTCCGTGGCGGAATCCTCGAACACGTCGATTCCGAACTCCTCGGCCAGTTCGAACGCTTGGACGTCCCGGGATACGAGCAGTGTTCCACTCAACGCGCGGCACTGCGCCAGGGTATCGAGCACGTCGCGGATCATCGCGAGCACCAGGCTCTCCCGTTCGCGCTCGTCGAGAACGGATTCGAGCCGTCGCTTCGCCCCGGTGGCACCCTTGAAGGGAACCAGGGCCCAGATGCCGCTGCTGATGGTCATCGGACTAATGCCAGGATTGACCGCGCCAGCTCCACACGGTCGTCGAGGGTGGTCATCACCGTTTGGAGTGCAGCAGTCCCCATCCCGAGGGCTTCCACCTCGGTCTGCATGCAAGCATCCACCTCGTCGATGACGAAGTGGCTGACGAGACCGGCGTAGTGTTCGGCCACCGCCACCGTGGTCGTGGGTACGCCCAGTTCCCGCATCATCTTCGCAGTGGGCCCCTTGATCGCCCGCCCGCCAACGATAGGCGAGACGGCGACGATAGGCGCACCAGTGGCGAGAAGAGCGTCGCGCATGCCCTTGACGGCGAGGATCGGGTCCACCGAGACGAAAGGATTCGACGGGCAGATCACGATGGCCGTGATCGACTCGAAGCGGATCGCGGAATTGACGCTCGCCGTCTCGGCCCCTGCAAACTCGAAGCCGACGGCCTTCGGTTCGCAGCGGTCGCGCACGAAATAGTGTTGGAACGCCAATGGCCCGTCAGGGGTGAGTACCCGGGTGCGCACCGGATCGTCGGACATCGGCAGGATCGTGTGTTTGACACCCAACCGGCCCGCGAGCTCGTTGGTCGCGGCGGTGAGATTCAGGCCCTCGTTCAGAAGCGTACGGCGATGCAGGTGCAGGGCGAGGTCGGCATCGCCCAAGCGAAACCAGGTCTCGCCGCCGAACCGTTCGAGCGCGTCCATGAACCGCCAGGTCTCGTCCTTGCGGCCCCATCCGGCGATCGGGTTGGCGACCTCGGCCAAGGTATAAGTGAGGGTGTCCACGTCGGGCGAGATATGCAGGCCCAGATGTTCGAAGTCGTCGCCGGTGTTGACCACGAACACGACATCCTCGGGCGGTAACACCTTGGCGAAGCCGAGGGCCAGCTTTGCGCCGCCGACGCCGCCGGTGAGCGCCAGCAGGGTCATCGAAACAAGTCCTCTTCCAGGGGGCGTGGGATGTCGGAAGCCGACTGCCCGGGCTCTGCCGCGGCGAATCCCCGGATCAAGGCTGCCGGGGTTCGTTCCGTGGTTTCGCCCATGGCCAGCGTCGCAGCGCTCGCCAGGCTGTCCGCACGATTGATCAACGTCACCTTCAGTTCCCGTCCGTAGAGGTCGTTGCCGCCCCGTTGGTCGTCCAGCACGCCGATTCCAGCCGCGCCGATGGCAATACCGACGGTTCCCAACCGCCAGGGACGGTTGGCGCTGTCAGTGATCAGTACACCGATGCGGTGTCCCGTGGCCCTTACCAGCGCACGACGGATTCGCCGCGCACTGGCATCGGGATCTTCTGGCAGGAGCAGCGCGCTTGCACCCGCGCCGTGGTCCACGTTGGATTGGTCGACGCCCGCATGGGCACCCACGAGGCCAAGCCTGTGGCGGACGATGAGTACACCGGGCTTCTTGCGAACGACTTCGGTGGATTCGTCGAGAATGAGCTGCACAAGGCGAGGATCCTTGTCGGTTTCCGCTGCCAGCCGACACGCTTCGTCGGAGGCTTCCACTGTTGCCAGGTCGACCTGCCGGCCTTCGGCCTTGGAGACGATCTTCTGCGCAACCGCGACGATGTCGCCGTCTTCCAGATCGAGATGGCTGGCGGCGAGTCCCTCGAGCAGCAGCGACGCCAGGTCGTCCCCCGGCTCGACCAGCTTGATGCCGCCGATGGGCGTGATGGCGATGGCACCGGGCATTGCGTAGCGGTCAGTGGTCCGCTTGGCCGACGATCTTGATGCCGGAGTGGGAGATCTCGTGGCGGCGATTGATCTGGATCAGGATGCTGGTCAGCGCCTCCGCGGCGGCCGAGTTCTCGATGGGACCGGCGTGCCACGCGCGCATTCCCGCTTCCTCCGCGAGCTGAATCACCTTGTCTCGGGCGGCGCGCTTGTTGCCGGCCACCAGCACGTCGCACTCGATGGCCACGTCCTCTTGCAGCAGGTGCGCGGCGATGTTCTGGAACGCGGTCACAACCATGACGTCTTCGCCGAGGAAATCTTGCGCGCGCTTGCCGGCGCTGCCGGCCGCCGGGAGTTGCACGGTGCCCACCTTGGGTGGAACGAGGGGTACCGTGACGTCGATCAGGATCTTCCCCGTGAGCCCGTCGCGCACGGTCTGGAGGGTCGACAGCTGGTGTTCGGCGGGGACCGTCAGCACGACGATGTCTCCAGCGGCCGCCGCGTCCGGGTTTTCCATCGCGTCAGCCGGGGTTTCGGGGCTGATCTTCTTTAGGTTTGCAACGGCATTGCGGGCTTTCTCGAGGGTCCGCGAACCGATGACGATGCGGTGGCCGGCCTTGGACCAACGTATTGCCAATCCGGTGCCCAGGTCGCCTGTACCCCCCAGAATGGCGATCGTTTCCCTACCTCGTTCCACGCCCTCTCCTTGTCCGCCGCCGTGCAAAGCGGCGCATTATCCGTCCACGCGTGGACGGACGCCAGCAGTCGGGCGGCACAGGGAGCCCCGCATGCGAGATGTTCGCGTGCTCCGAAGGGTGGAACACCGACTTGCCTAAACGGAACCAGCGATCTGGTTGCAATGTCTAAACCGCATCGTGTCGTCCGGGCGTAGACGGCTGAACGGGCGACCGTCGAGGAATCGGAGGAAGCAATGGACGTTCGTTATCCGGCCCTGGGGGTGATCCTGCTCGTTGCAAACATGCCCCTAGCTGCAGACAGACAACCGGACGGTGCCACCAAGAAATGGTCCGTCTCGGTGTACGAGGCCACTTTTCATGCCTATGGAGGGGTCCGTGCCATGGATGTTCTCCCTGACGGGGCGGATGGCTACACGGAGTCGTTGTCTTTGCTGACGCCGAACGTCGGCGTGGGCTATGCCTTGAACGAACGCTGGTCGGTCGACACCAACGTGCAGATGGGGCCTCGGAGTAGTTTCGCCCCGACGGTGGCTGGGTTGGAGGGTTTTCCTCGCATCGAGTTCAAGAGCACGTTCTTGTCCGTGATGGCTGCCCGCGAGTACAAGCTGCCCGAAGGGTGGTCTCTGGCGCCCAAGCTCGGCGTTGCTGTTTCCTCGCGCTACTACGAGGAGGACAAGCACGAGGCGCGGTCGACGGACTGGACCAGTTCGCTCGAACCGGTGGCGTCGGTCGAGTTGAGGAAACGGATTACGGACAGCCTGTCGTTGTCGACCGACTACACGCGTTATTTCACGGACGACAGCGAGATCAACGGCGCGTTCAAG
Source organism: Gammaproteobacteria bacterium (assembly GCA_009846005.1). Taxonomy (GTDB): domain Bacteria; phylum Pseudomonadota; class Gammaproteobacteria; order Pseudomonadales; family Azotimanducaceae; genus VXYL01. Next base: position 19,835 of record VXYL01000016.1, read on the forward strand.
GTCGGTCTTCGGTTCCGGTTCTGATCGTCGGGGCGGGCTTGTCCCGTCCCGGCGCGCCCTTCGGGCGCGCCACAACCCCGACGATGCGGTTCGGCGGGCGACCACAAGGGTCGCCCCTGCGATGCACAGACGGATCGCCCGTCAGTCGCGAGCCAGCGTGTCCCAAAGGAACCGAAACGCCAGCGTCCACATGTAGGCCCGCTGGGCGTTGTCCGCGGCACCGGCGTGACCCCCTTCGACGTTCTCGTAGTAGAGGACGTCGTGGCCCATGTCCCGCATCAACGCGACCATCTTCCTGGCATGCCCCGGATGAACTCGGTCGTCGCGGGTTGATGTCGTCACTAGGAGCCTCGGGTAGTCAACGTCCTCCGCGACGTTGTGGTAAGGCGAGAAGCCCTCGATGAACGCCCACTCTTCGGGGTCGTCTGGGTCGCCGTACTCTGCCATCCAGCTCGCGCCGGCTAGCAGTTCGTGGTAGCGACGCATGTCGAACAGCGGCACCTGCGCGACGATGGCGCCGAACAGGTCGGGGCGCATGGTCAGCATGTTGCCCATCAGGAGTCCGCCGTTGCTGCCGCCCATGACTCCAAGTTGCTCCGCCGTGGTGACGCCGCGGCGGATCAGGTCTTCGGCCACCGCGATGAAGTCCTCGTAGGCTCGGGGGCGATTCGCCTTCAGAGCCGCCTGGTGCCAGTCGGGACCGAACTCGCCGCCGCCACGGATATTCGCCACGACGTAGACGCCGCCGCGCTCCAGCCACGCCGCACCGACTCCCGCCGAGTACCGCGGAACCTGCGCGATTCGGAAGCCCCCGTAGCCGTACAGAAGCGTCGGCTGGGTCTCGTTGGCGTCGACGCGGGAAACCTGGAAATAGGGTACTCGTGTGCCGTCGGCGGATGCCGCCCAATGTTGGCGTATCGCCAAGTCGTCGGTGTCGAACTTGGCGGGTGCGCTTTTCAACACCTCGGCGTCTTCACCCACGGATGCGACCGCTAGCGTTGACGGCGTGAGGTAGTCGGTGGTTTCCAGGAAATACCGGTCGTCGCCGTCCGGATCGACGGCGCCGGCATCGATGGTCTGGAACCCGGTCCGGTCGCCGCCCTGAAGCGGCGCGGCGGTCCACCCCTTAAGCCCGGGCGTCGCGACTTCGATGCGGTTGCGGACGTTGTCGAGAATGTTGATCAGCACATGGTTTCTCGTCGGCGAGTAGCCGGCGAGGGCGGTACCCTCGCCCGGTTGGAACAGGACGGCGAGGTCGCGTTCGCCGGCGAGGAAGCGTTCCAGTTCGATGGCGAGCAGGCTGCCGGTCGCGTGGGTGCGCCCAGCGAGTACCCAATCGCTGCGCGGGGTCACGTAGAGCCAGCCGCGATGCACCGCGTAGCCGGCATCGGTGGGAATGGCCAGCGGCACCAGTTCGCCGTCGCGGCGGATGTAGCGGTCGCTGTTGTAGAAGTCGCGTCCTCGATACACGAACTGCATCTCGAACCCCGGTGACAATTCGGCGTAGGCGCCCACCGAGACATCCGATGTCTCGCCCTCGAAGACCGTGATCGCGTCCCCGAGGGGTTGGCCGCGTCGCCAGAGTTTGACGATCCGCGCGTAGCCGGAGTCGGTCATGGTTCCGGGGCCGAAGTCCGTCGCGACGAAAATCTCGTCGGGACCGGCCCAGGCGACGTTTTGCTTCGCCTCGGGTAGCGAGAAACCGCCGTCCACGAACGTCTTGGCGACGAGGTCGAATTCGCGCACCACGTCCGCGTCGGAACCGCCACGGGACAGCCGCAGCAGGCACCGGTCGTAGGTGGGGACAAGGATCGATGCGCCGCCGTAGACCCAGTTCTCCCCCTCCGCCTTGCCCAGCGCATCGATGTCGAGCACCACTTCCCAGGAAGGATCCGGTTTCCTGTACTCCTCGAGCGTTGTCCGTCGCCAAAGCCCCCGTGGGTTGTGCTCGTCCTGCCAGAGGTTGTAGTACCAGTCGCCGGCCTTGTAGACGTAGGGAATGCGGTCGTCGGCATCGAAGATCGCGAGCAGCCGTTGTTCGAGTGATTCGAACTCCGGGTCTTCGGCAAACGCATCGCGCGTGGCCCGGTTGCGATCCTCGACCCACGCCAATGCGCCGTCGCCGGTTACATCCTCCAGCCAAAGAAAGCGATCCTCCTCGGTCGCACAACCCAACAACACCACACTCACCCCCACGCTCGCCGTTAGTTTCACTGTGCACTTCCTCGTAGGACGCCCCTCGATCGCGGCGTCCGTCTTGGCAATGATCTGGAATTGGCCTATGTTTTCACGGGCGTTCGGCGTCTTTCAACGGTGCCAGCGCGGCGTCGAACGCAATCGCCGAAGAATCAATCAACATCCCAAGGATATTCGACTCCATGACCACTCCCGCGATGACCCTCGACCAGAAACGCGATCTCTACCGCGACGGCTACATCATCCTCAAGAACGTCGTTGCCGACGAGCTCGTGGGGGCCGCCCGCGCCCGCATCAAGCGGGCCCAAAAGGGCGAGAACCTCGGCCGGGACCCGGCGATGACCGATCTCGTCAACGCCTCGTCGATCACACCCATCCTCCACGAGGCGATGGGCTACTTCGACCCGCCGCTCGCCTGCCAGGTGGGCGTTATCAAGCCGAGCAAGCCGGGCACGCGATTCAACAACCTGGGCTACCGAGACTGCGACATGCCGTACTACGGCGCAGGCATTCACATGGACGGCAACATCACCATCGCCGCGCCCCAGGAGCCCCAGGAGGGGACGCCGGAGGAGATCTACGCGCGGCACTTCGCGTCCGGCCCCAAGGGCGACCTCGGCCGCAGCCCCGAGGTCATGGGTCACAACATGGTGCCGCTGTTCGAAGACCCGGACATGACCTTGGGACTCGGCAGCTTCACCGCTTTCGTGATCGTTCCCTTGAACGACCAGACCCGGGAGGGCTGCGGGCAGACCGCGGTGCTTCCGGGCGCCCACCACGCCATGCAGAGGTTCTTCCGCTGGCAACGCAGCGTCAACGACTGCCTCGGTCCCGAAGGGCCGGGCTGGCCGAGGCTCGACCACGAGGTGCCGAAACGCTGCGGCATGATCTACCTGCCTAAACCCGTCCAGGAGCAGTTCCTCGACGACACCGCCGAGTCCACACCGGACGGCCGGCGCTGGCCGCGCCCGACCCAGATCCTGATGTCACCGGGAGACGCCTGCATCACCATGTATCACATCCCCCATTCGGGCACCCGCAACGAGCACGGCGCGGAGTCCCGCAAGAACATCATCTTCCGCATCCGCAACAAGAAGCGCCAGCCCGACAAGGTAGTGAGCGGCGTCACGGATCACCCGGACCGCGGCCAGATGGGCGAATGGCTGGAATTCGAAGAGGGCAACAATCCCTGGGAGCGCTCCAAGGACGCCATGTGCGACATGTGGGACGAGTGGGAGGGAATGCGCGAGGTCGTCGCCGACGAGCAGGCCAAGGAACGGGCGGCCGCGTAGATCTCCACTTGGCGAACGCCTCGAGCGGCCGTCACCTCGACGGCAAGCGCCCGCAATGTCATTTCGCTGTTGATCGGAGCGATCAGCCAGACGTTGGAGGCGGCGGGCGTTCGAGCGACCCTTTCAGGTGGCAGCGCGCCATCAGAAGATCGATTGGGATGCCGTATCTCGTTGGGTCGTCGGCGAGGGGCAGTCTGTGCGAGACGTCGATCGCCTCAAAGAACGCGCCAGGCGCTAGCAGGACCCTCGGCGCGAGACCCGGGTCATGCCGTGTCCAGCGGGTCGATATCGATGGACCAGCGTACGCCCCTTGCCCTGGGATCGGCCCGTTCGAGCCGGTCCAGCGCAACGTGGAGGTCGCGACGGCGCCGGGCCAGCAGCAGAAGCTGGCTCCGATAGCGGTCGGCACGACGCGCGATCGGGGCGGGTGCGGGTCCGAGCAGTTCAAGCCCTTGCCCGGTGAGCGTCTCGGCAGCGCGTCCGAGCAGTTCCAGTGCGGCAGCCTCGGAGGAACTCTCGGCGCGCACGATGGCCAACGAGACGAACGGCGGCATGAGGGCGGATTCGCGGCGCTGCCGCTCGCTCCCGACGAAGCCCGGATACCCCGCCTCGATCAGGGCCCGTAGGTTCGCGTTGTCGGGGTCGAAGGTCTGAATCCAGACCTCGCCTGGCCGCTCGCCCCGACCCGCACGTCCGGCAACCTGAACGATGAGTTGCGCAGTGCGTTCCGGCGCCCGGAAATCCGGGGATAGGAACCCGCCATCGGCGTCGAGCACCGCCACCAGCGTGACGTTCGGGAGGTGATGGCCCTTGGCGAGCATCTGCGTGCCGACAAGTATTGCCGGTTTCCCCTCGGCGATGGCCGCGAGATCCGCCTCGAGGCGGCGCGCGCTTCGGGTCGTGTCGCGGTCGATACGGTAGAGAGGCACACCGGGGTGCCGGGTTCGTAGGGTTTCCTCCGTACGTTGGGTTCCGGTGCCGACCAGCACGAAGTCGTGCGCGCCGCACGATGGGCATTCGCGGGGAACCGGGCGACGACGGTCGCAGTGGTGGCAGCGCAGTTGCCGGGGCTGGCGGTGGTAGGTGAGCTTGACGTCGCAATGGGCGCACTCGGCTTGCCAGCCGCAATCCGCACACAGCAACACCGGCGCGTAGCCCCGGCGATTGATGAACGCCAGCACCTGGTTGCCGGCGTCCAGGTGCGCCCCGATGGCTCGAAGCAGGTCTGCGCCGATGCCGCCGTCGAGCCGCTCGCCGCGGATATCGGCGACGTGGAAGCCCGGCATCGCACGCCCGGCGACCCGTCGGCTGAGGCGTAGGCGACGGTAGCGGCCCCGGCGTGCGTTTTCGAGGGTCTCCATGCTCGGCGTTGCGCTGCCCAGCACCACGGGGATCGACAGCATGTGGCCGCGTTTGACGGCCACGTCCCTGGCCGAATAGCGCAGCCCTTCCTGTTGCTTGAACGAGCCGTCGTGCTCTTCGTCGACGACGATCACGCCGAGGTCGGCGAACGGCGCAAGCACTGCCGAACGTGTGCCGATCAGCACCTTGTGCGACCCGTTACGGCACTTCAGCCAGGTGTCGAACCGTTGTGGATCGGTCATGCCGGAATGCAGCGTCGCGGTGGCGCCGAAGCGCTCGGCGAAACGCGCGGTCGTCTGCGGCGTCAGGGCGATTTCCGGAACTAGGACGAGCGCCTGTCGGCCCAGGCGCAGCACCTCCGCGATCACCCGCAGATAGACCTCGGTCTTGCCGCTGCCGGTGACGCCTTCGAGAACGTGCGTGGCCGCACTGCCGAGCGAGCCGACAATCGCGGCGATGGCCGCCACCTGCTCCCGCGTGGGTTCGAGATGGGATGCCCGGGCGTCGTAACGCGGCGCAACGGTCGTTCGCTCGACCAGTTCCTTGGCGACGAGCGCAGCCAGCGACTGGCGGTTGATGCCGAGCGTGGCGAGTTCGGCGTCGGCAGTCGGTCCGAGACGGCGCAGCCGGTCGAAGGTGCTGCGTTGGGATGGTGCTCGGGCCAGCGCCGTGTCGGCATCCGAAGTGTCGGCCGCGAGTCGCCAGACAACCTCGTCGACGGGCTCGGCCTTGGCACCTCGCCTGGCCTTGACCGGCATCACCGTGTTCAGGACATCCCCGATCGGGTGGTGGTAGTAGTCGGCGAGCCATAGGGCGAGTTCCACGAGGTCCCCGGGCAGCAGCGGTTCGTCGTCGATGATGTGGTCGATGGTCTTCAATGGGTGGGGGGATGAATCACGGACGCCGAGAACCATGCCCACGACGCCGCCGCGCCCCAATGGCACCTGTACGCGCGTGCCGGGTGCGGGAACGCGCTCGCCCTCGGGAAGCATGTAGTCAAACGTGCGCCTAAGCGGACGGGGCACCGCGACTTCGATAACTGCGGGTTGGCTGGGCATGGAGATGGGCCCCGCACCGGGCTCGAATCCTCGATGGCCCAAGTGTAGTCCGCGCGCATCGTTGCGTTTTTTTGATCACTATGGTTAAAGTTGCGCATCAGTCTCGGGCAGCCAGGTGAAGCATCCGATGTCGACCGTCAGACTCGCGCGCCGCGAGCGAGAAGCGATGGAGATCCTCTACCGGCAAGGTCCCTGTACCGTCGCCGAGGTGCAGGACCATCTCGGCGGGTCGTACTCCGCGGCCCGCGCGGTGCTTTCGCGGCTTGCTCGGCGCGGACTGGCCAACCATCGCTACGAGGGCCCGAGGTACGTCTACGAGCCGGCCCAGGACGTCTCCATCGCGGCGGAATCCGCGTTGAAGGATCTCGTGGCCACCTTCTTCGGCGGCAGCAACACCGCCGTCATGACAGCGCTCCTGGCCATGTGCAAGGACACCGTCGACGACGCGGAACTTGATCGCCTGGAGCAACTCGTCACCGCGGTGCGGAACTCCCGGCGCAATGCTTGAGTTGGTTGCAACCTTCCTCGTAAAGACCACGGTCATCTTGGGGATGGCCAACGCGGCGTGCTCGATTCGCGGCCTGTCGGCGGCCGAACGGCATGCCGCCGCCTGCATCGGCGTGCTCGGCGTCGCGATGGTCGGAGTCTTTGCTTGCCTGCCCGCCTGGACCGTCCCTGTACCGGCGTTGACTGCCGGAGACTTGGCCGAGAGCGGCCTTCCCCCGTCCTCGGAGAGTTCAGCGGCGTCTGCCGGTTTTTGGGAACCTTCCGCATCGAGCCGCGAAGCCTCCGTCGGGGGGTGGCTGCTGACCGTCTACGCCGCGACCGTCCTGGCGCTCGGCACGGGATCGATCCGTCGCTATCTCCGCATCGCGCGGCGTGTACGGGCCCTCCCTGCACGGCGCAGCACCGGACCGGATGGCATTGAGATTCTCGTGGACGCGTGCACAACGCCGTGGACCTGGGGACTGCGCCGCCCCGTGATCGTGATCCCCCCGGGTTTCGATGGTTGGTCAGCGAAACGCCAGGAAGCGGCGATTGCCCACGAGATGGGCCACATTCGGCGCCGCGACTGGGTGATCGACCTCGTCTCGGAATGGCTCTGCATCATCTTCTGGTTCCAGCCGCTGATCTGGATCACCTGGCGTCGTCAACGCGGCTATGCCGAACGGGCCTGCGATGATGTGGTCCTAGCCGGCGGTGGCGATGAGTGCGACTACGCTGAGGCCCTGCTTGCGGTGGCTCGGGAGAACGGCGCGTCGAGGCAGTCCGAGCGTTGGCCGATGGGCATGGCCGGGGGCCCCGGCGCCTTGTCGGTTCGGATCGAGTCGGTTCTGCAAATGGACGCCCGGCGCCGGCCGATGACCTCGACCAAGCGGTGGGCGTTCGCCATGCTGGGGGTGACCATTGCACTCCCGCTAGGTACGGCCGCTGTCACCGCGACCCGCGACGCGGACCTTTTCGAACCCACCGACGCCCAGGCGGCATTCCTCGACCGGCCCGGACTCGGCTGGCACGCGAGCCTTGACTCGAGAGAGCTTGCAGTGACCGGTTGCTGTACTTGCCATGTCTCTCAAACGGTCACGGTTCGCGTGCAGGGGACGGTGCCAGCGGCAGCCTGGGCGCTGGCGGACGCGGATCGCGGCAAGACGACAAACAACGGTGAATCCAACCAACGCCCGGCCGTGACGGCTAGCGGACCGGCATGCTGACCCGCCGCGACTCTTCGCCTTCAACGGGGCCGCGCCTGAATCCGGCCCAGGTCGCCTTGGCGACTGCCGCCGCCGAGTTGCGCATCGCACGTCGAACCGTCAGAACCTGGGTGTTCGCGGCTCTCGCCATCGCCGTGGGATCGCTCGTCTACTACGGCTGGGCCTTCCAGCACGCCCAGATGGGAATGGTCCCGGCCCCCCGGTTCGCGCTGCCCGGGGTCGGCATGCTCGTACTGTGGGTCCTGGTCGCCGGAATCGTGTTCCTCGCCTTCGACATTCCGGGCCGCGATGCGCGTGAACGCGTGTCGGACGCGTTGGATAGTCGCCCGCCGTCGAACATCGCCCTCCTTGGCGGGCGGTTGGGGGCTGTCGCGCTGGTCGCGTGGCTACCTCTGCTCGTGCTGGCAGTGTCATTCCAGGTCGGAGGAATGGTCATCGGGTATCTGGGTGACGCACGGGGAGTTTCCGCGGAACCGGTCTCGCTGGCGACTCTCATGTTTGTCGATGCGCCTGCGGCCCTGTTGTTCTGGGGTGCCTTGGTCGTGCTGCTGGCCGCAGTGTTGCGCAATCGACTCGTCGTCGCCCTGGTCGCGCTGGGTCTGCTCGCCACCCATGTTTGGATGGTGTTGACGACGCCCCTGTACGTGTTGCCGATCGTGTCCGGGGTTGCCAACCTGGGCTTGCCGGGGTCGGACATCCTGCCACGTACCGTATCGGGCGCCGATCTGATGCAACGGCTGTCGGTGCTGGTTCTGGCGGCGGGTTTGCTTACCACCGCTGCGGCGGCGCTGCCTCGCCGCGATGCATCCTCTCGGGTACCGGTCCTGGGTGCAGGCGCGGCGTTGCTGGTTCTCGGTGGTGCCGGCATCGGTGGCCTGGTCTGGTTCGTCGACGCTGAACGGGCCGAGCGCGTCGCTTGGGCGAACGCCCACGAAGCGGCCGTTGATGCGCCTCGTGCCGACGTCGAACGGCTCACGGGGACTATCGATGTCGATCCGGACCGCGAGCTCGAAATCGACGTGGTTCTGCATCTACGCACGCCGCAGAGGGAGTTCGATGAACTTACGTTCAGTCTGAACCCCGCCATGGCAGTGGAAACCGTTAGGGTGGATGGTATGGCGGTGCCGTTCCGGCATGAACTCGGAATCCTGGCCGTGACCCCGCCCGCCCGCCTGGCCCCCGGCGCGTCGGCGCAACTGTCCATCCATGCCGCCGGTATTCCCGATCCGCGCTTCGGCTATCTCGACAGTTCGGTCTGGGCGAAGGGCGAGACGCTCTTGGGGATGCCGATCGTGCTGCGGGGTGACGTGGCGTCAATCTACGAACCGAACTACGTCGCGCTGACGCCCGCAGTGGTTTGGCTGCCGATGTCCGGCGCGAACTTCGCGATCCACGATCCCAGCCGCCGCGTACCCGACTTCCACGACATCGACCTCGTGGTGCGCATTCCCGACGGATGGCATGCCGCCGGGCCCGGGCGGCTGGGGGATGACGGCGTCCGATTCCGGCCAAGTGTGCCGCTGGCGCAGTTCCCGCTCATCGCGGCACCTCTCCAGCGGCGCGTTCTGACGATGGGCGAGATCGAGTACGAACTGCTTCTCCACCCGGGGCATTTGGCCAACCTGGAGTATTTCTCGGACGCCGAACGGGAGGAGGAGACCCTTCGTCAGCTCAAGCAGCGGCTCCCGTTCAGATCGGGACCCGAGCTTGCCTATCCCCATGCCGTATTCACCGTGGTGGAGATCCCGGGACAGCTTCGCCGCTACGGCGGGGGTCGGATCATGGATACGATCCAAGGTCTGCCGGGCCTACAGATGCTCCCCGAGCACGGATTTCCGACGCGCCATTTCAGCGCCGATCCCCCCTTGCCATTTCGGGAAATGCCCGAAGAGATCTGGCTCCAACAGCAGCTCTTCTCGATCGAGCAGGGACCGCATGGCGTGCCCGCGCTTGCGGGAGCAGCACGAAACACGGGGCCGCACCTCACGAGCGCCTCCGGCGACGGCGCTATAGCCGCGAACTATCTCTACGAGTCCTTGACCTCCTCGGCCAACCGTGAACCTCGCACGGTGGCGCCCGCGCACTGGCTCCAAATCGGTCTCGCACCGGGCTTGTCGCTGCCCCGCCGGATACTGGACCGACTCATGGGGACCGCGACCTTCAGCTTCGGGTGGTACCAGTTCTTCGGAATGAGGCTCGAGAACCGGAGTGCCGAGTTCTCCTTCACCGGTGTCGACGCGACGGCAACCACGGAGGACGTCGACATCCTGATCCACAAGGGCAACCTCATCGCGCTTGCAGTCCAGGGGCTGATGCAACGAACCAAAATCGCCGACTTCCTCACCCTGATGCGCGCGCGGCACGGCGGCGGAACGTTCACCGTGGACGAGTTCATCGCCGCCATGTCGGAGATCGATCCGGAAATGGCGCCTTACATCGGTCACTTCATGCGCGAAGACGCTTTGCCAGGATTCCTCGTGTCCGATGCGCGCGCATTCAGGGTGCCGGACGCCGACGACGGCAAGCCGCGTTACCAGGTCGCGGTCCATGTTCGAAACAACGAACCCGTGCCGGGGGTTGCCGGCTTGTCGGTCCGGGAAACTCGACCGGACGGCTTCGGCGCGATCTACTACCAGGCGCCATTCGTCCATGTGCCGGGGAACAGTGCTCGCGAGTTCGGTGTAGTCACCACTGCGCCGCCCGCCGACGTGCGCTTGGAGACGTACCTGTCTCAAAACGCCCGCGTCATGCGACTGGCGCTACCCAGAGTAGACCCGGACACAATCGTGTCGGCGGAGCCCTTCTTCGGATCGCGCCCCAGTACTTGGCAGCCGCCGGATCTCGGCATCGTCGTCGACGACCTCGACTCGGGCTATTCCCATATCTCGCCTCCCCCGAGAGGATTTCGGCTGGGGGGTTCCCCTGAGGACGACGATGCCGAAATGCCCGAGTACAACTACGCTGTCCCGGCCCCGGGATGGCATCGGCACGGCGATCCGCTGACCATGAGTTGGGGCAAGTACCGCCGGACCCTGACGCGGATAGTGGCGGGAACCGGCGAAGGCCGCGCAACGTTCGCCACCCAACTGCCGGCGACAGGTACCTGGCGCCTCTACTATCACCTGCCGGGGGAGTCGGCGAGCGCCGGTCACCACTGGCGTCTAGGCGGCTGGAACCCCGGTGACGAATTCGGAATCTACAACCTCGAGATCGCGGCCGGCGAGGTGCGCATCCCCGTCGCGTACGATGCGCGGATGGCGGTACCCGGCTGGAACGACATCGGCACGTTCGAGCTGCCCGCCGGACCGGTAAGCGTCACGGTGTCCGACGCCACCGATGGCCAGGTCATCGTGGCGGATGCGATTCGTTGGGTACCCCTGTCGACCGAAGACACGAATCCGGCAACCGACCCATCAAAGACCGTTTCCGAGGCCGGTCGGCCGTAGCTGCCGTGCTGCGACGGTCGGTAGTCGAAACATCGCCCAATCAAACTCGGGCCAATGTGCGGAGAGTGGGCGGAGTTTTGTCGATCATGCCCGAATCGATTGGGGACGGAGTTGCGTTTCCCACCCTTCGTCCACCGCGCCTCGGTTGATCTTGGGGACCGGCTCCGTGGACGAAGCGTGGAAAACGCGCCGGGTCCGGTGCGCTTTTCGAATGGGGCAGCCGGTCGCGACGGCGCCGTCCGGGGGAACATCGCCCGTTTCAATGTCAAGCGACATCATCAGGAAACCGACCCCCCGGCGACACGAATACCGCCCTCCCTGGATCAACGGCACCACCGTTGACGGGGTTATCCACGCTCTGTCCACGGCGACGATCCCCGGACAATCAAGTCGCGGTGGGCAGAGGGTGGATAACCCCCCGACGACCTTGGCCGGTGACCGCTCCCCCTTCACGACGCGGCCCGCGCGGCTGGCGCCGTGGACGAAGGTTGGAAGACGCACGCCTCTGCGCGCCGTTCGAGGCACGCGGAATCGGGATCGCGGCGGCAACCCCTCGAGAGGGAACATCGCCCCAATCAAACAGGGGTTGAGTGCTTGGGTGGCGGTGGAGGGCGCCGGAAGGAATATCGCGCCAATCAATCCGGGGCCGAGTTGCGTTTTCCACCCTTCGCCCACCGCGCCTCTGTTGTTTCCGGGGACCGGCGCCGTGGACGAAGCGTGGAAAACGCGCCGCCTGCGGTGCGCTTTCCGAAGGGGCGGCACCCGGATCGCGACGAGCACCGCCCGGGGGAACATGCCCCAATCAAACTGCGGGTCGAGTAGCCGTGGTCGGCGGTTCGGGAGGAGGGCGCCGCAGAGAACATCGCCCGTTTCAGCCGCCGTCGATCCGGCGGAGGTGCCGGGAACGTGGCCGCGGCGGCGGGCGAGAGCGGCCTAGCCCCGGTTCGCAGGCCAAGCCGTTTGGCGGAGTTGTCCACGCTTCGTCCACGGCGCCTCCGGTCGAGGGGCTCAATCTCGGGACAATCTTGGCTGAGACAACACGGACACCAATCCTGTCGGCGTCTACTTCGACCGGTGCGAGGGGGGCCTGCAGCTGAGAACCCAGCCATTGGCTGGCAACGGCCGATGGCTGCACCGATGGTGCTATGCTCGTGGCGAACTCAGACGAACGGTCGCGGTCGAGGTCGTTTTCCACCGCGGCCCAAGGCGCCGCAACATCGCTAGATCGCGTCTATTCCTCGCCCCGATTGTCGGTGCCTTGGTGGTGGTTGCGGGCGTCGTCGTCTGGTGGGCGGGTCAATGGGGATCCGGCATATCGCCCGCGAGTCTCGAGCGGCCGGTGGGTGAGCCGTTGGCGGGTCAAACTCCGCTCCCGGCCAAGGCCACGCTGGCCGGGATCGCCGGGATCGCGGACGACTTCTCGCGCAATGCCGCGATTTATCGCTTGGCAGATGGTGCGTCGCGAAAGCAGATCGAGGACTGGCTGGCCGAGGCTGAGACCTTGCCACCGAGCCTGTACCGCTACGACATCGCCCGGGTGCTCTACATCCGGTTTGCTGTTCTCGACCCGGAAGCGGCGCTCGACCACGCACTTTGGGGTGCGACCAAACCGGTCTGGTTGGAGGCCATATTCAGAACCTGGGCTCAGGTCGATCCCCATGCGGCAACCGACCGGGCGGCCAAGCTCGATTCGTCCGCGAAGGCTGCCGCATCCCGCACGCTGCTCCAACTCGGCCTACCGTTCGACGAGTTGCGCTCGGTGGCCGAGCGGCTGGACGCAGCCGAGGACCACGACCGTTATCGCGGGATCGAAAGGATCATTGGCGTGGCGGTGCCAACGCCCAGCATGCGGCTGCTGGCGGCGGCGCAAGCGACCAAGCTCGGCAGACGGGACGACGAATCCCACGCCGACGCCTGGTACCGGGCCATTGCGGTCGAGGACGACCTGGTGCGTCAGATCCTGGCGGAACGGATTGCCATCGACTGGGCGTCGGAAGGCCCCATTGATGCCTTGGCGGCGGTGAAGGCTTGGCCCACCAACGACCTCCACGTAACCGTGCGGAGCAACGGCTTCAGCACTAGGCTGATTCGGCAACGAATCCGTTCGCAGATCGTTTGGAAGTGGGCCGACGATGAACCCCTCGAGGCGTTCGCGTGGCTGATGGCGCAGAACGTACCCGAGATGCGGGGCCATGTCGAAGCCGTCATGAGTCGATTGACGCAATACGCGCCGGAAGAGGCCATCGCCCGCCTTGGCGATGTCCCTGACTCGCAGAGGCCCAGCGCCGCGTACGCCGTGCTTGGGGTCTTGGCGGGCCGGGACATCGATCAGGCGATGAGTTTCTTTGCATCGTTAGACATCTCCTCGAAAGTGAACAGAACACACGTGCTGCGACGGGCGCTCCTTGCGAACCGTTCGGCCAAGCAGGCCCTCGATTGGGCTGTGGCCGTGGACCCGCGGATTCGTGCCGACGAGGTGGCGGCCGTGATCCGCGATTTGCACAAGAAGGATCACACCGAAGCACTTCGGTTGCTGGAGTCGCTCGACGAACCGAGCCTGCGGATCGCGGCGGCAGATGAAGTGGTGAGGGACGAAGCGCGGCGCGATGCGCAGGAATCATTGGCCTGGGTCCGGAACTTCGAACCCGAGGCCGCGCGATCCAACTTGATCGTCAAGGTGTTCGATACCTGGGCTGCCCGGGATCCCGCAGCCGCCTGCCGAGAGTTGTTCGACATGCGCGGCGGACCGGTGCGCGATCAGGCCGCGGCGACCATGATGCCCGACGTGGTTTCGCGCGACGCCCCCTTGGCGGAACGCCTTTTCGACGCGATTGAGTCGCCGCACCAGCAAGCCCGGGCCGCCCAACCGCTGCATCGGCATTTCAGCGACATCGAACCCGATCATCGGAAGGCGGAACGGTACGGTAAGTACCTTCCGGACGACGGCGGCGATGCGTAAAGACCTCCTATCCTTCTTAATGGGACTCGCGGTTGGCCTTGGCGGGTCCTTAACCGCAACCGCGGCCGAAACGCCCCGTGCAGAGTCAGTGGTGTCCGCCATCGATGGGGATGCGTCGGATCCCCATCAGGGGACGTTGACTGGAATTGCGAGCGTCGCCGATGGCTTTGACCGTAATGCGGCCCTATATCGACTCCTGGCCAAGGCGGATCGCGGTCGCGTCGAACGGTTGTTGGCCGAGGTGGCCGAACTGCCCGCCACGCCGCACCGCGAAGACGTCGCGCGCGTACTCTACATTCGCTTCGCTTCCGTTGATCCAGCGGGGGCAGCGGATCACGCGGTGCGCACGTTGGCAAACCCCGAAGCCGTGTCTGCGGTGTTCCGGGCCTGGGCTCACGCGGATCTCGACTCAGCCGTGGCGCGCGCCGCCGAACTGCCGACGGGCCCCAGAGTCGACGCTGCACGGGCGATCCTGCAACTCGACCTTCCCGCAGCCCGGCTGGGGTCAATCGCCGAACACCTTGGTGTGCGGCTAGCAGATGTCGAAATCTCGAAGCCGGTAGTCCCCGCACGCGTTGAAACCCACAATGCGGCGTTGGCTAGGCTCAGCGCCATCGACGATCCAGACTCGCGCCGGGAGGAGGTGGTGCTGTTGGCGTCGGATTGGGCAACCGCGGACGCGGCTGGCGCATTGACGGCGATCATCGGTTGGGATGGAGAAGAGAGCGTCAGAGGATCGATGCTCTACCACGTCATGGACAAGTGGGCGAAGGCGGATCCTCGAGCGGCCACGGATTGGTTAGTCGCCCACGACACCGGCAAGTTGCTCGACTTGGTGTTCCCCGCATTCCTGAGTCTTGCCAGGACGGATCCGGACCATGCGGAGGGACTGGCTGAGGCGCTTCCCGTTGAACCGGCGAGGCGCCAGGCCCTCATCGGGATCCTCACGGCGATGTTGGATCGGGGAGACTTGGACCGCGCGCTGACCGCATTCGCGGAACTCGACCTGCGGGATCAGCCGATGGTCACGGGCGAGATCGGCACCGAGTTGGTACGTGCCGACCCGGAACGCGCACTGGAATGGTTGATGGGTCTCGACGAGGCGCTTCGAAGGGACTCCTACGACTGGATGTTCATGCGGATGTACGGGGTGGACTCGTCGGTGACCAAGCGACTGATACAAGGCATAGCGGACCCGGAAATGCGGATCGACGCCGCCAACGCAGTTGCCCATTGGGAGATGGGAGACCCCGGCGAGGCGCTGGCGTGGGCCGAGTCGCTGGGTACCGAAGAGCAGTACGCGCCCGTCGTGGCGTACATGTTCCAGGACTGGTTCCGGCGCGATGCGCCTCGCGCGACGACGGCTCTGATGGCATACCGGTCCGGTTTGGCGCGAGACCGTGCACTTCGCACGTTGGTTGCCGTTCGCTTGGCGGCTCACGACACCGTTGCGGCGGAACGGTTCTTCCATGCCATTGAATCGCCGGGCGACCGCCGCTCGGCGGCGGGGAGACTCCAACGCTACTACACCGAAACGGACCCGATCGAACGCAAGGCGGCGGTGTTCCGCCGGTTGGCGACCGAAGGGGATTGAGTGGCCCAATCCGACCTGGCCCGGTTGAATTGCTCGGCCGCGACGAATAGACTGCGCGCCCTCTCGAACGGGGTGGACAACGGAACGCGATGAAGCCCGACATACATCCGGAATACGGTGAGATCACGGCGACGTGCAGTTGCGGCAACGTGATCAAGACGCGTTCGACACTTAACCGCGACATCCATTTGGAGGTCTGCTCCGCCTGCCACCCGTTCTATACCGGCAAGCAGAAGATCGTCGACAGCGGCGGGCGCGTCGAGCGGTTCCGACGCAGGTTCGGCGACGGTTCATTGGCAGCGACCTGACCGCATTTCTGGCCGCACAGGCCAGAATTCACGACCCTCTATCGACAAAGCCGTCCCGAACTTGTGGCCGTTCGGGTGATCAAATCAGTGGTAATCTCCGCCTAGGTGGCGGTCGGACCTGCCGCGCACGCGGCGGCCCGTCGCAGACGACGGGAGCCGACCGTCGCCTTTAGGGCGGCGGGGAAACGCGGCGCCCAACGGCGCGGGTGGCGACGCAACGAGGAGAGCCTCCCATGAGACGAGTCCGCAACCCATTGAATTCGCATCCCTTCGTGGCCGTTGTGGCTGCAGCCGTCCTCGCCGCTTTCGGTGCGTTCGCCAGTCCCGGCTCGAAGATGGTCAAGGAGCTTGAGGAGAAGGACGGCTTCTACGACGACGAACGCTGGCAGAAGTACGTCACCGACATCGGTGAGCGCCTACTGCAGCATACCCCGGAGCGGGGCAGGAAATACCACTTCTACGTGCTCGACGGCGCGGTCCTCAACGCCATGGCGATGCCGGAGAGCCACATCTTCATCTCGAGGGGATTGATCGCCTACATGCGGTCGGAGGACGAATTGGCTTCGGTAATCGGGCACGAGATCGCCCACATCACCGCCAAGCACGTCCGCAAGAAACGCCTGACCGACCTGCTCGGCAAGTCGATCGGTTTCCTGTCGTACATGGCCACGGGGCGGGGGGAACTGAATCAGTTGTCCAATCAGCTGTCTCAGGTCGTGACGTCCGGCTACGGTCGGGAAATGGAACTGGAAGCCGACCAACTCGGCGCCGAGTACATGGCCAAGGCCGGCTACGATCCCATGGCGGTCCTCGACATGCTGCATGTGCTCAAGGATCAGGCGCTGTTCAACAAGAGCGTGGCGGGCAGGACGGGGGGCTACCACGGCCTGTTCGCTTCGCACCCCAGGCAGGACAGACGTCTGTACGAGGCGGTCGGGCAATCTCAGCAGTTTCTGCCCCATGAACTCGCCGAGCCCGTCGGCGACTTCTGGAACCTCATGAACGGCTTGGTCTACGGCGACGAGGCGGCACGCGGGTTGGTGCGGGACAGCACGTACTATCACAGCGCGCTTCGGGTCGTGATCGAGTTCCCCGACAACTGGCAGGTCGGCTATTCGTCCTCCCGGGTCAACGGCGTGGCGCCGGGGGGAGCGGGTATCGCGACGCTCAGCGTCATGCGCCACCAACCCGTCAAGCGCAAGTCGCCGGCGAAGTACGTTTCCGACGTCCTCAAGCGCGACGATGTCACGAGCGGTGCCGAAGTCGAGATCAACGGCAACGAAGCCTACATCGGGGAAGTGGACACCAGCGGCTCGAATGTTCAGTTGGGGCTGATCGGCGTGCTCTACACCCGCGCCGACGTGTTCTTCTTCAAGGGCGAGTGCGGACCGAAAGGCGATCCCGAAGCGTTCCGCAAGGAGTTTCGCGCAACGATGGACGCGCTGCGCCCGATGACCCAGGACGACTTGAAGATCGCCAACAGCCAACGCATCGAGATCATCGTCGCCAAACCGGGACAGACCTACGCGGAGTTGGCCCACAACTCCCCGATCAACGAGTTTCCCGAGGAGACGCTGCGTCTTCTGAACGGAGACCACCCCAACGGGGAGCCGCGCGCGGGGGACTACATCAAGGTCGTGAGGTAATCGACTCCGCCCAATTCAACGCCATGGGTCGTTCCGCCCGGGCGAACGCGTCCAGTTCGGGATAGTAGGCATCGAAGTCATCCGCCAAGGCAGCGAACGAGTCGTCGAATGCCTCGGCGAGACCCGGGCCGAGGTGGCGCATCCTGAGGCGCGTCAGAACATGCTCCATGGCACGGAGAGCGACGGCAGGGTCGTTGTAGCGCGCCAGCAAATCGGTCTCGATCATCCGCCGAACGAATTCGCTTCCGCGTGCCGGAATCCAGTCGCGGTACCGTCCCACCGCAGCGTAGGCCCGGGCCGTGAAGTTCTTGAGGTCGCCGATGCCGTGGCGAGGCCAGGACAGCGCGAGGCAGTGGTCTGCCACGATGTCGAGAAGCACCGGCGCCACCCGGCGCAGCGGCGGCGGGAACCGGGCTGCGCTTTTCTTCATGGCCGGGAGACGGTTCGAGAACGAGTCGATGCGGCGATGCAGCCGGACGCCCGCGCGCAGTTCCACGGGGAAGGTTTCGGGGATGCTGCCTTTGACGAAGTCGCCGAGAACGCCGCCGGCGACGAGACCCTCGCCGGGATGGGCGAGCAGACAATGGGCCAGAAAGTTCACCGCGTCACCGCGGAATATCGAGTTCTAGAAACCGCTTGAGGTACGCCTCGAAGGTCTCCTGGTCGCTGCGCTCGATTCGGGCCTGGCGGCTCTGCGACTCCTCGCTCATGGCCGTCAGCTCTTTCGCTCGTTCCGGACCGAGGGGATGCTCCTCGAAATAGCCGCGGTGCGCGGCGGATTGGTTCATGGCGAAGCGGAAGAACGGCACACGCTGTTGCCGTAGGGCGTTCAGCACCCGGGCCGAGGGCGTCAGATCCGGTTCCATGACCTTGCGGCGCTGCAGGTCAACTGCATTGGCGTGGTCTGCGCCGCCCGTTACGGCGTCAATCTCGTCGGCCACCCGGGCGCATTGGCCGAGTAGACGGTCGGCCCATACGACCAACGGAGTGCCGACGTCGCCCTCGGCGAGTTCGAGGCTGGGTTCGCGACCCCGCTCCACGACGCCGAGTTGGTTGGCGACCATACTCTCGGATTCGGCGCGGCTGTCCGGTGGGCTGTCCACGAGTAGGCACAGGAGTAGAAAGACGTCCAGGAATCGGCAAATGTCGGCGTCGATGCCGAGGCTCAGGAAGGGATTGAGGTCGAGGCAGCGGACTTCCACGTATTCGACGCCGCGCCCGTAGAGGGCTTCAAGCGGTCTCTCGCCCGAGCGCGTGCGTCGCTTCGGCCGAATGGCGCCGTAGAACTCGTTCTCGATCTGCAGGAGCGTCGTGGAAAGCTGCCGATAGCCGCGGCCGACCTTGACGCCAGCCGCTTCGTAGGGCGGGTAGGGCTCGGTCAGCGCGGCGAACATCGTCTCGGCGTACTCGGCCAGGCTGTTGTAGGAGATGTGCACCGACGACTGCGCATCGCTCTGATAACCCAGGCGTCCCATCCTGAGCGAGGTGGCATGGGGGAGGTAGAGCGAGCCTTCGTCGAACTGGGCGAGGCCGGAGTCGGTGTTGCGGATGAACGACTTGCACACCGCCGGCGAGGCACCGAACAGGTACACCAGGAGCCAGGAATAGCGCCGGAAATTGCGGATCAGTCCGAAATAGGCCTGGGTCACGAAGTCCCGGTCTGGGGCTTCGTTCCGGTTCGCGGCGATGGCGGGCCATAGTGCCTCGGGTACCGAGAAGTTGTAGTGGATGCCGCTGATCGTCTGCATCAGTCGACCGTAGCGATGGCTCAAGCCGTTGCGGTAGACGGTCTTGGACTTGCCCGCGTTGGATGTTCCGAACTGGGCGATAGGGATGTTGTCGTCGCGACCGATCATGCAGGGCATGCTGGCCGCCCACAGCAACTCGTCGCCAAGGTGGGAGTAGACGAAGCGATGCACGTCGGCCAATTCGGCAAGGGCCGCCTCAGCACTCGGATGCACGCCGGTGATGAGCTCCAACTGGGCTTCGCTGAAGTCCATGGTGATGTGCGGATGGGTGAGCGCCGAGCCCAGTTCCACGGGGTGGCGGGTCTTGGCCAGCACACCGGCCGGCGTTACGCGCAGGCTTTCCTTTTCGATGCCGCGGCGGAGCGCGCCGAGTTCGGCGCGACCGCGGATCGCCGCCAGGGACGAGTCCGGGAGTTCAGCCATCTTGAAGCTAGGGAGGCACCGCCTCAGACCGACGAGCCGTAGGCGACGGGCTTGTCCCGTCCCGCGCCCAGGATCTCGTCATCTGCGCGGGCGACCACCAGGGTCGCCGCTACGCCTTTGCCCAAACTCTGCTCAACTGTCGTCATGGGAACCGCTCAAAAACGCTAAGTCGGACGAGGTCCCGCGTCGATGATGCGCTGGTCAACGTCGAACTGGGCGAAGTTGGCGGCGAACTTGGCCGCCAATGCGTCTTGGGCGTGATCGTAGGCGATGGGGTCGCTCCACGTGTTGCGCGGATCGAGCACGACCGGGTCGACGCCCGGCGCGGCAAGTGGGATGTTGAGGTTCAGACTCGGGATATGCCGCCTCGGCGCGCCCCTCAGACTTCCCGACTGGATGGCGCGGACGATGCTGCGGGTGGTATGGATGTCGAACCGCTTGCCGGTACCGAATCCGCCGCCGGTCCAGCCGGTGTTCACTAGGTATACCTCCGAGCCGAAACTCTCGACGCGCTTCATGAGGAGGTCTGCATAGACCCGCGCCGGCCGGGGAAAGAAGGCAGCCCCGAAGCACGTCGAAAACGTTGCCGAATACGGCTCGGCGGAACCGACGACCGTGGAGCCGACGGTCGCCGTGTAGCCGGAGAGGAAGTGGTAGGCGGCGGCCTCCTTGGACAGCATTGAAACCGGTGGCAGCACGCCGGTCAGGTCGCAGGTCAGGAAGACCACGGCGTTGGGTTCGCCGCCTTGGTTCTCAGGCACCTTGGCGGCGATGTTCGCTCGGGGATAGCACGCGCGGGTGTTCTCGGTGAGCGACGAATCCGTGTAGTCGGGTTCCCTCGTCGCCGGATCCAGAACGACGTTCTCGATGATGGCGCCGAACCGGATGGCGTCGTAGATGACGGGCTCCTTGTCGCGCGACAGGTCGATGCACTTGGCGTAGCACCCGCCTTCGAGGTTGAACACGACGCCTTCGCCCCAGCCGTGTTCGTCGTCGCCGATCAGCAACCGGTCGGGGTCCGCGGAGAGGGTGGTCTTGCCCGTCCCCGAGAGGCCGAAGAACAGGGTCACGTCGCCGGCTGAGCCCGCGTTCGCGGCGCAGTGCATGGGCAGCACGTCGCGTTCCGGCAGCAGGAAGTTCTGCACGCCGAACATCGCCTTCTTCATCTCCCCGGCGTAGCGGAGTCCTGCAAGCAGCACCCGGCGTCCAGCGAAGTCGATCATCACCGTGGCATCCGATGCGGTCCCGTCGCGCTTGGGATCGCAGACGAACTCCGGCGCGCTCACAACTTCCCAGGTCGGCTTGCCAGCGGGATTGAAGACCTCAGGCGTGATGAACAAGGCCTTGGCGAATAGCGCGTGCCAGGCGTATTCCGTGGTGACGTTGACCGGCAGGTAGTGCACGGAACCCGCACCGACGTGTACCGCCGACACGAACGTGTCGCGTTCGGCGAGGTGGCCTTGAACGCGACGCCAGAGTGCGTCGAATACGCGTGGTTCAACGGGCAGGTTGATGGGTCCCCAATCGATCAGATCTTTGCTGCCCGGTTCGGCGACGATGAAGCGGTCCTTCGGCGACCGGCCGGTGCGTTCACCCGTCTCGACCGCTAGCGCACCGTTCGCCGCGAGGCGACCCTCGCCGCGCAGGACGGCTAGTTCCGCGAGCGCGGTGTTGGACAGTTCGTAGTAGCTGCGGGAGTCCCGCGAGGTGTCGAAATTGAGCGCCATGGCCGTCGCCCGGTTGGATCGGGGGATTCTACACGACCGGCTTCACGACTGCTCCGACGGGACGCACTCGGCGGACCTCTTTGTGGACTTGCTAGCTGGCGGTAATGTCGGTAGCCGCATGGTAAGAGTAGCCGCATGAAACGCTACCTGAACATCTGAACAAGCCATAGGCTGCTGAATTTGCCCCGGGTTGGGGACAGTACGAATTAAACACTGTGGTCGAACGGCGAGTTCATTGCCAACGATGTCAGCAGGCGGCGGCGCGCATGAAGCGAACGTTCTGTTGCAGATACGCTTTCGGGTTGGGATGCTCGGCCCAGATCTCGCGCCACTCGACAGAGCCCATCACCTTGGGGAACCTCGCGTCGCGATCAGACTTGCTTGCCCAGCGGATAATCCAGCAAACGTTGGCTTGGCCGTTTTCCGAGACGTCGGGTGCGGAGCCTCTCACTTCAGCTTCGATGCCGCAGTCCAGCCAGAAGTCGATGACATCGAGGTTCGCTCGCAGCCACGGTGCCGCTAGAGTGTCGGCCCACGCTCTATACGCATCGAACCACTCAGGCTCAATGGTGTAGTCACGAATCTCGACGATAGCTTCAGACATAGTGCACCTGTTGTTGGAACTGATGTTAGGTCGCCGACACCTTAGACCATGGGGCCAGTTTTTTGGACAGCCGCGTGCCCCGGAGACCGAGGACGTCAACCGCCCGTCTTCAACTCCCGCAACGCCCGCCGCTGCTTCTTGTTGGGTCGGGACTTGGGCACGGTGAGCCCGGCGGCCCGCATGCGCCGTTCCGACCGCAATCTCTCGCGGGTGTCGATGGATTCGGGCGTTTCCTCGTAGAGGGTCGCTGCGACGGTTGCGCTGCCCCGGCGTTCGGCGAGGTCGACGACCGTCACCGTTTGTTCGACCTCGCCGCGCGTCACAGTGAGCCGGTCACCTGGCGCAACCTCCTTCGCAGGCTTGGTTCGGGCACCGTTTAGATGCACCTTGCCACCGTCCACGGCGGTCTTGGCGAGGCTTCGGGTCTTGTAGAAACGCGCTGCCCAGAGCCACTTGTCGAGGCGAACATGGCGGACGTCATCGGCGTCGGTCGACATGCCCCTATACTAACCGCGTGGACGGTGCGCTAATCGAAATCGTCAAGGCCGCGGGCAGTGCCATCCTTGAGGTCTACGGAGGCGCTTTCGAAGTCGAGACCAAGCCTGACGACTCGCCGCTAACCGAGGCGGACCGCCGCGCGCACCGCATCATCGTTGATTGCCTGCAAGCCCTCACGCCCGATCTCCCGGTCGTCTCGGAGGAGTCCGAGCCGCCGCCATACGACGAACGACGGCGCTGGCAGCGCTACTGGCTGGTGGATCCGCTCGATGGCACGAAGGAGTTCGTGGAACGCAACGGGGAGTTCACCGTTAATATCGCGCTTGTCGACGGTGCGGAACCGGTTCTCGGCGTCGTGGGGGTTCCGGCACAGGGCAAGACCTACCTGGGCGACCGCGCGCGACGGGAGGCGTGGCGGCACGACGAATTCGGGAGAACGCCGTTGCGCACGCGTGCCATGCGGGGCGAAAGCGTTGCTGTCGTCGCCAGCCGCCGCCATGGCGCCGCACGCCTTGATCAGTATCTGCGAGCGCTTGAGGACAGCTTCCCGCGCGTCGAGCGGGTTCATCTGGGCAGTTCGTTGAAGCTCTGCGTGTTGGCGGAAGGCGGGGCCGACCTCTATCCCCGGCTCGGCCCGACGTCGGAGTGGGACATCGCGGCGGCCCATGCGGTGTTGGCGGCGGCGGGCGGTGCGGTCATGCAGCTCGATGGCACGCCGATGCGCTACAACAAGGAGTCGTTCCTGAACCCCGACTTTCTGGCGGTCGCGGACCCCACCTACGCTTGGGACGACACCTTGCCCCCGGTGCCGTAACAACCCCATACTCGCCCGCTTTTGCGATTGGAGGGAGCGAGATGGCGGATAGCCCGCGCAGGCGCCCGCGACCGCTGGGGCAGCCGACGCCCGAAACCCAGCACTTCTGGGACGGTACCAAGGCCGGTGAACTGCGCCTGCAGCGCTGCAACGATTGCGGCCACGTCTACTTCCCGCCCCGGTCGCTATGTCCGGCGTGCAGTTCGCGCAACGTGGACGTGTTCAGCGCGAGCGGCAAGGGAAAGCTCCTGAGCTACGTGATCAACCACCGCCCGCATCCGTCCTTCGACGGGCCCTACGCGATCGCGGTGGTCGAACTCGACGAAGGGCCCACGATGCTCTCCAACATCGTCGACTGCGATCAGTCACCCGAAGCCCTGGTGCTCGATATGCCGCTCGAGGTGACTTTCGAAGACAACGGCGACCTCGCCGTCCCCCTGTTCCGACCCCGGGAGAGCCAATCATGACCGTCGCCATTGTCGGCGCCGCCGAGACCACGGAACTCGGCAGGATTCCCGACATGAGCCAGATCCAGCTCCATGCCGACGCCGCCCTCAACGCCTTTGCCGACGCCGGTATCAGGGCTAGGGACATCGATGGCGTGGCTACCGCCGGCGAGTCACCCGTCAACATCGCCCACTATCTCGGTATCGCGCCGCGCTGGGTGGACGGGAGTTCGGTCGGCGGATGCTCGTTCATGCTGCACGTCCGCCATGCGGCGGCGGCCATCGAGGCGGGCTATGCCCATACGGTGCTCATCACCCATGGCGAGAGTGGCCGCTCCGGCGTGGGCCGGGGAGGCAGGGGCGGTGGCGGGGGATCGCTGCTCGCCCAGTTCGAGAGCCCGTACGGATCGATGGGCCCAACCACGATGTTCACGATCGGCGTGCTGCGCTACATGAAGCAGTACGGAATGACCCACGAACAGTTGGCGATGGTCGCCGTGGTGCAACGCGAATGGGCCGGCATGAACCCGCGTGCGTCGTATCGCGACCCGATCACGGTGGACGACGTATTGAACTCGCGCATGATCGCCTACCCGTTCCACCTCCTCGAATGCTGCCTCGTTACCGATGGCGGCGGCGCGTTGATCCTGACCTCCGCGGAACGCGCGGCGGACTTCCCGCACAAACCGGTCTACATCCTGGGCAGCGGCGAGAGCGTCGAGACCCCGATGGTCAGCCAGATGAAGGACCTGACCAGTTCCCAGGCGTTCCGCATCGCCGGTAGCGAAGCCATGCGATCGGCTGGAATCAACCACGGCGACGTGGATCACATGATGGTTTACGACGCGTTTGCCCACCTTCCGATCTGGGGACTGGAGGATCTCGGTTTCTGCGGACGCGGCGAGGCGCCGGCGTTCATCGAAGACGGCAATACGCGACCCGGCGGCACCCTGCCGCTCAACACCAACGGCGGGGGTCTGTCCTACATGCACTCGGGTATGTACGGCATGTACGCGCTGCAGGAGAGCGTTCGGCAAATGCGCGGCACGGCGCCCGCCCAGGTGCCGGGCGCTGCGGTCTCGCTGTGTCTCGGTGTGGGTGGAATGTTCGCCGCCAGCGGCTGCATCGTGATGGGAAACGAACTGCCGTAAACCGTTGATAAACGGAAGTTTTTGGTTCGAGCAGACGGTTCCGGGAGTGGCCTCACTAGCCGGGCTGCATGGATGAAAGTGTGATCGCCCTGCCGAGGAGAACTACACTGTATCGATATACAGACCCGACTAGTGAGGAGCCCAATATAGCAGATGGGATAGGCGAATTTGAGGGGGTTTCGGCACCCCTCGAGGCGACCCAAAGAAATCTCGAATGACATCAATCGGTTAACGATTGCGATTCCATACTTCCTTCATTTTTCGAGTCTCAGCAGGATTCTTCGCTGGTCCCCCTCGCGCCGAGCTGGCCGTCGTGGCTGCGCCGCGCTCGCGTATGATTGGCCGCCATGCCGTATCTGGACACCGACAAAATCGCCGCGTTTGACCGCGACGGCTATCTCGTCCTGCCGGGTGTCTTTAATGCCGATGAAGTCGCTGCGATGCGCGCCGACGCCGCCTTCATTCTCGAACTGATCGTCAATTCGTCGCTCGCCAACGGACGCCAAAGCCGCCGCTTGGATATTCGACGCAAGCCCGACGGCACCATGATCGTGCGCAAGATTCAGCCGATCATCGACCTTGCCCTCGCGCTGGCGAGGTTCTCCGCCGACCAGCGCCTGCTCGGTCCCATGTCGGAACTGATGGACGACCAGCCCGTGCTCATGGAGGAGAAGCTGAACTACAAGCAGCCCGTGCCGGCGATGGCGACGTTTCGAGTTCCGCAGGACGACGACCGCTTCCCGGTCCACAACGACTGGGCGTACTACAAGGTGAACGGCTATCCGCAGGGCATCGTCTCGTCGGCGCTTACCCTCGACGAATGCCACGGGGGGAACGGGCCGATACGGGTATTCCCCGGAACGCACAAGCGGCACGTCGGTCACCTCCGGGTCCGCAACGGCCTCGAGGTGCCGCCGGGGACCGTCGATCCCGAGCGAAGCGTCGCGGTGCTGGTGCCCCCGGGATCGGTGATGTTCTTCCACAGCTGCCTCATCCACACCTCGAGTCCGAACGACTCCGGGGCGCCGAGGCGGGTGATGATCTACAGCCACTACCCGAAGGCGGCGGCACTCGGTTTCGACATTCGCAACGGGCCGAACCGTCTGCACGAATCGCCTTGGGAATGGCGCTACCAGCGTATGAAGGCGCGCGGCGAATACGTCGACTCGTTCCGTGTCACCGCCCCGGGTTGACTCGACCGGGAGGACCCTAGCGCTGTTGAGTCAACTAAGGAGGCGAACCGAATGAGATTCGTGATCTACGGTGCCGGTGGCATCGGCGGCACCATTGGCGCGCGCCTGCACCAGGCGGGCTTCGAGACCGCGCTGATTGCTCGGGGCGCGCACTTCGAGGCGATCGTCGGGGACGGTTTGCGCTTTGTGTCGCCGACCCAGGACGTGCGACTTCGCATTCCGTGCTTCGCGCATC
The DNA here is from genome assembly GCA_009846005.1 of Gammaproteobacteria bacterium. Classification (GTDB taxonomy): domain Bacteria; phylum Pseudomonadota; class Gammaproteobacteria; order Pseudomonadales; family Azotimanducaceae; genus VXYL01. The sequence continues at coordinate 46,247 of VXYL01000016.1, forward strand.
CCACCGATGCCGGTATCCGTCCCGACGACGCGGTCGTGCTCTGCATGAAGGGCCAGCACACCGAGGACGCGTTGCGTGATCTGCACGGCGCCACCGGCGGCGATGCCCGGGTCATCTGCTGCCAGAACGGGGTCGAGAACGAGCGCCTGGCATTGCGCCGGTTTCCGCGTACCTACGCGATGGTGGTCCTGCTGCCGGCCGAGCACCTCGAACCGGGGGTGGTCGTGAACTTCGCGGAAGGCACTGCGGGGTGTCTCGACGCGGGCTGCTACCCGAAGGGCGTGGACGACTTCATCGAAGCCGTTACCGCAGCGCTTCAACAGGCCGGATTCAGTTCGGCACCGGACTGCGCCATCATGGGACAGAAGTACGCCAAGCTCCTCGGCAACCTCAACAACGCCGTGCAAGCGGCGACCGGAACCGGTTCCCGCGCCCTCGCCGCGAGGCTCCGCGAGGAAGCGCTCGCCTGCTACCGTGCGGCTGGAATTCACTGTGCCACGGTCGAAGAGACGCGCGCCCGGCGGACCGAGATCCGCGGCGGCGAAGTTCCCGGACACAAACGGCATGGGGGGTCGTCGTTGCAGAGCATGTTGCGCGGCACGGGGGATATCGAATCGGACTTCCTGAACGGCGAGATCGTGCTGCTCGGTCGGCTGCACGGCGTCCCCGTGCCGGCGAACACCGTCGTTCAGGAAGTCGGCAATCGGCTCGTTCGCGAGGGGCTCTCCCCGGGCAGCGTTCCGATCGAGGAACTTGAACGTCGCGTGCTTGGCGCGACGGCGGCTTGATTGCGGTTGTGCTAACGCGGGTGTGTCGGCCGGAAAGACCGGGAACGCCGGCGGGACAACGAATGAGGAGGGGGAGGGGGAAGGACTTCGTTGTCTCGCCGGCGTTGCACCGGGAGACAACGGTGCAACGACCTAGGTAAGCGTCCGGAGACAGTACTCCGAATCCGCGACCGCCCCCGGGTTTGGCCTTATGGCCCTCCGGTTCGCGTGCGGGACGCCCGTATGTCGTGCTATCTCAATCATAGGGGCGCGCATTGTACGCAGCGGCAGCCGCTCCGCAAGGGGTAATTCGAACTTTTTTTAGGCTGCTTTGACCTGATTGGTTCGGGTCCGCGGATCCGACCAAAAGGCGCGTCGTAGGGGCGACCCTTGCGGTCGCCCGTCAAGGCGCGCGGTCGCCCGCGCCCGGGTGCAACGGTCCCTCGACCAGGGACGGGACAAGCCCGTCCCCTACGATTACGTTCTCCATGGATCTGTCGTGCACCGGTCAACCGAGCAGGGCTTCGAGCCGGCGACCGGACTCGGCGATGCTTCCGCCGGGCATCTGAACCATCTGCAGTTCCGCTCCGGATGCGGACCGGTCGGCCAGTTGCTCGGCGACGGACTCTATGGGCCCGATCACCTGGATCTCGCGCACCATGTCCGCGGAGATCGCCTTCACCGCGCCCTCCATGTCACGCTGGCTCCACGCCGCCCTCGATGCCACCACCTCGGCTTCGAAGCCGTTGCTCGCCAGCATGTTCCAATAGAAGTCGCCCATGCGGTTGATGTAGTGGAACAGGGGTTGGCGTGCCGCGAGCCACGCCTTGTCGTCGTCGCTGGCATTGCCGCTCAGAACGTAGACGTTGGTGAATGGGGCGATGGTGACCGAGTCGGGCGCCCGCCCGTTCGCGACGGTCGCATCGCTTAGGTCCTTGCGTAGGGTCGTAAAGCGGTTCTTCGGCCAGTGGATCGGGTAGATTCCGTCCGCGATTTCGCCGGTTTGCCGTATCGACTTGGGCGTGATCGCGGCGATGTAGATGGGTACGTGATCCCGCGGCCGGTCGTAGTCGAGGCGGAACCCGCGGCTCATCGAGAAGATGTCCCCGTCGTAGTCGAGCCGTTCGCCCCTGATCAGGATGTTGATGATGTCTACGTATTCGCGGATGCGCCGCAGCGGCTTGTCGAAGGGGACTCCGTGGAAGTGTTCGATGACGCGATGTCCGGACGACCCGAGCCCGCACACCATGCGGCCGCGCGAGAGTATCTCGAGCGTCGCGAACTCCTGCGCGATGGCCCCGGGCGATCGGGAGTAGGTATTGAGTATCGACGTGCCGATCTGGATGTTGCGGGTGTGCGCCGCCAACAAGGTCATCCACGGAATCGTCGAAGGGCCCCAGGCTTCCCCCGTCGCTACCAGTTCGTAGCCGAGCGAGTCGGCGATCCGGACCTTCTCGATTGACTCGTGCCAATCCCGACCGAGGCCGGCCAATACGCCAAGCCGCATGTTTACCTCCCCGTCAAACCCGCAGGCACTGTGGTCGATGCACGGGTGTATTGCAACACGCCGCCATTTGGGCGGGGAGCGCGTTCAATCGGAATCCCGGCCCCTCAAGGCGTGGTAGATCAACAGGAGGACGGCCGCGCCGACGATGGCGAGGAACAGGCTTACGAGGTCGAAGCCCCGCACCGATCCTAAGCCGATTCCCGTCCCGATCCAACCACCGAGGAAGGCACCCGCGACGCCGATCACCGCGGTGACCATGATTCCCCGGGGACCTCTTTCGGGCATGATCCATCGTGCGATCGCTCCGGCGATCAACCCAAGCACGATCCAACTCAAGATGCCCATCTGCTCGACTCCAGCAACCCTCAACGCGAAGCCTACACGCGTTCGACCCGAGACACGAAGGCGTTATCGATATTGAGTTCGCTATTGTTAATCATTCGCATTTGCAATACAGTTGAGCGATCGGGCAGTCGCGGGGCAGGGGATGAACCGAATATTGGCGTTGTCGACGCTGGCCGCGGGCCTGGCCGTTGCCAACGAGAATACGGACGAAGCGCCTTATCTAGAGGAAGTCACCATCCTGGGCACGCGGGAGCAGGTTGAACGTACGCCCGGGGCGGCGCACGTATTGGACGCCGAAACGCTGTCGCGCTTCGCGCACACCGACGTGCAACGTATCGCCCGCCAGATTCCCGGGGTCTCCATCCAGGTGGAGGACGGCTTCGGCTTGCGTCCCAATGTCAGCATTCGCGGCGTGGCCACCGAGCGCAGCGGCCGGATCACCTTGCTCGAGGACGGTGTGCTGATCGCGCCGGCACCGTATTCCGCACCCTCCGCCTACTATTTTCCAACCGCCGGTCGCATGGCAGCCTTCGAAGTCCTCAAGGGGCCGGCTGCGATCAGCCAGGGTCCCTATACCATCGGCGGCGCGTTCAACATGGTCTCGACGCCGATTCCAATCGCCCCCGCTGGCTCCCTCTTTGTCGAGACCGGTCAATACGGCACCCACCGGATCCACGGAACCTACGGTGGCTCCGGTGGTGGCGCGTTCGGCTATCTCTTGGAGACCCACCAGTGGTTCTCCGACGGCTACCAGGTCATTGATCGCAGCGATGCGGACACTGGACTCGATGTTCGCGACTACACCGTCAAGCTCGCCTATGCGCCGCCTGAGTCGGCCCATCGGGTGGAACTGAAGGTCCAGTTGGCCGGGCAGAGTTCCAACCAAAGCTACCTCGGGCTCGTCGATGCCGACTTTCGTACCGATCCGAAGCGCCGCTACGGCTTGTCGGCGCTCGACAGGATAACGACCGACCACGAGCAGGTGATCGTTCGCCACGAGTTCGCCCCGAGCGATGCATGGAAGCTGACGACGACGGCGTATGACAATAGGCACGCCCGCAACTGGTTCAAGACCGAAGGCATCGACTTCGACGGTAGCGCCAACGCCGAGTCCCTTTCCCGGACGAGCTGGTCCAGCGTTGTGCAGTCAGTCAACCGCGGAACCTCCTTGGGCGGGCTTTCCGCGTCGCAGTTGGCGGCGGTTCTCCATGGCACGGCCGACACGGCGACAGGCAGCATCCAGTTGCGCGCCAACGACCGTCAATACGAGTCGCGCGGCGTTCAGTTCGGCGTGTCGTGGAGCGGACTCCTAGGCGACGTTCCGCACGCGTTGCGGATGGGTGTTCGCTACCACGAGGACGAAGAGGACCGGCTGCAACGCAATAGCAGCTACCACCAGCAAAGCGGCATGTTGCGCCTCGACGATCGGGGTCGCCTCGGCAACGCCGGAAACCGGATCCAGCAAGCCGAAGCCATTGCGATCTTTATCCAGAACCGGATCGACATCGGTGCGTGGACGCTCACCCCCGGACTGCGCTACGAGGGCATTGACCAGCGCCGTACCCGATACGAGATTCGCGCCGGGCGAACGGAGAATCCCGCCTCCCGGTCAGCCGGCAACCTGCGCAGCTCGCGCGCCAACCGAACCGAGATCGTGCTTCCCGGCATCGGCGTGTTGTACAGGGCCAATGATCGGACGACCGTACTCGCGGGCGTCCACAAGGGTTTCACCGCCCCTTCCAACGCACCTGACGTCCGGCCGGAAGAAGCTCTCAACTACGAACTCGGGTTTCGTTTCCGAGGTCCTGTTGCGCAGTTCGAGGCAGTGGCCTTCCTGTCCGACTACGACAACCTCCTCGGCGAATGCACGTCCTCCTCGGGCGTCGACTGCGAGGTCGGCGATGCTTTCAACGGCGATGCGGTCACCGTCCGCGGACTTGAACTGTCGACCGCCTTGGACTTCGCGCCCAATGCCGGCTTCGCGGTTCCCCTCGAGGTCGTCTACACCTACATCGACGGCAGTTTCGACACCGATATCGCTGACACGGATTTCTTCGGCGATGTCCAAAGGGGCGATCCCGTGCCGTATATCCCCAAGCATCAGCTCCATGCGACCGTCGGCATTCGCAAGGAGCCGTTTTCAGGTCACCTCTCGATAACGTATGTCGACACCGCGTGCGTGCGGGCGTCCTGCGGCGAGTTCGAGACAACCGACGAATCGCTCACCCTCGACCTCGCGGCAAACTACCAACTGACCGACTCGGTGGCTCTTTTCGCTCGGGTCGAGAACGTCGCCGATGCCGACGACATCGTTGGCCGTCACCCCTACGGTGCGCGGCCCAACAAGGCAAGGACGTTTTCGGTGGGATTCGATCTGGCCTGGTAGGGTCGACGTTTGGTCGATGGCATCGGGACGGGGCAAGCCCGTCCCCCACCGTTCGTGCCGCGTCGCATCGTAGGGGCGACCCTTGCGGTCGCCCGCGCTAGAGGCGACGGCGACGCGGGACGGCACAATCCCGTCCTCTACGCTCCCTCATATCGCGGAATCGGGGTCGTCGAGATCCGCGACGCCGTCCTCGGCGAATCGGCCGTCGGTCTGCACCTCGATGACCTCCAGCGCATGCTCGCCGACGTTGGTCAGGCGGTGTCGCACGCCACCCGGTAGGCGAGTCGACTCGCCCTCGGCCGGCAGAAGCCGCTCCATGCCCCGGACGACCTCGCCGAGACCGTGGACAACCACCCAGAACGTCGCCCCGGTGCCGCGCTTTGTCACCGAGAGCGCCTGCCCTGGCGGTATCGTCAAGCGCTGTAGGCGAAAGCCATCGCGATTCGGGCAAGTTTCGGCGCGGCCCCAGGGGTGATGGCGCGTCTTCTCCCAAGGCAGCCGTTCGGAGAGCGAATCCCAGGTGCCGACATCGGACCAACCGATGTCGGCTGGCACCACGACGGCGTGTCGCGTCCGTTCCATGACCGCGCGGTCGATGGAATCCGCGGGACAACGGAGGAACGCCTCTCCGGCTTGATGCGAACCCGCGTCGGTCCGCTCGACGGCGGCGGCTGCCGCACACGCCTCGAGGATTTCCGGGCGATGGCGTCCGAGTTCGTCAAGATAGACGCTCGCGCGCAATAGGAACATGCCGCTGTTCCAGTACCAGCCACCCTCGGCGAGGTACTGCTCGGCAACCAACACCGGTGGCTTTTCGGCAAACGCCGCGACCGCTGCGACGCCGCTGTCGTTGGCGGTAGCACCCGCGCGGATGTAGCCGTACGCCGTCGCCGGGTGCGACGGCTGAATGCCGAACACCACGATGCGTCCGGACTGGGCGAACTCGGTGGCGCGTTCGACGGTCGTCTCAAACGCCGCCTCGTCGGCGATGTGGTGGTCGGCCGGAAGCACCAACAGCACCGGGTCCGCACCGGCCGCGGTTGCGTTCAACGCCGCCAACGCGGTCGCCGGTGCCGTGTTCCGCGCCGCCGGCTCGATCACCAAGGCGCCGGCGGCGACCCCACACTTCCCGCTCTGTTCGGCTGCGATCCAGCGATGCGCGTGGTTGCAGACGATGTATGGCGCGTGGCAACGCAGGACTTGAAGCCGCAGCAGTGTCTGCTGCAGCAGGGTCGACTCGCCGAAGAGGCGAAGGAACTGCTTTGGACGGTCTGGGTGAGAGAGCGGCCAGAGGCGCGTTCCGGCGCCCCCGGCCAGCACTACGGGCAGGATGTCGCGGGTCGCCGGGTGGGTCGCCATCGCTCTCTCGCCGCTGCGCTCCGTTCGCCGTTTCTATTCCAAGTGGAGAGATTAGACTACGCGCCCATGGAGATTCTCTCGCTGCTCGCCGACTACTGGCTCGTCGCCGATGAATGGATCGGCGGTGCGCTGGGATTGCTGATCGTCTATTTCCTCATCCGCGAGAACGTCTGGGCCTGGCCGCTGGGCGTCGCCTACGTGCTGGTTTCAGTGACCGTGCTCCTCGAGGCGCGGTTGTACGCGAACCTGGCACTGCACCTTGTGGGCTTTCTGCCGCTCAACCTCTATGGCTGGTATCACTGGCTGTTCGGTGGCGAGCAGCGGGACAATCTGCCGGTGACCCGTGCGAGCCCCGCCCTGTTGGGGGGTGTCGGCGGGTTGTGCATTGTCGGAGCCCTTGCCCTGGGCTGGTATTTCGCGAGCTTCACGGATGCCGCCTATCCGTACTGGGACAACGCCGTCTTCGTCATGAGTCTCGCCGCGATGTGGCTGACGGCGCGCAAGAAGATCGAGAACTGGGTGGTGTGGATCGTGGTCAACGTGGTGTCCGTGGGCCTCTACTACGCCCAGGACGTCCTGCCATACACCTTGCTCTATCTCGTCTACATCCCAATGGCAGCATGGGGATACTGGACATGGCTGGGATCCATGGGTGAACGGCCGTAGGGGCGGGGCTTGTCCCCGCCCGCATGCGGTTCGCACAGGCCTTTTGCGGGACGGGACAAGCCAGTCCCCTACGCGTTTCTGCCGCGCATATCCTGGTCCCCTACTGCCGCGCCCGACCGGCGACCCTACAGCGGCAGATACACGCGTGTTTCGAGCGCCTCCGGTGCAACTTCATCGGGATCGTTGGTGTACACGTCCCAACCGAACATGGCGTCGGAACCGAGTTCGCGGGCTCGCTGTACCACCTGGCTCCACACCGCGCCCACGTCTTGATATGCGCCGAGGTGAAGGGCCGTGAGCGCTCGACCGCCCGGCAGGACGTGCTCCTCGATGTCTCCCGTCCCGTCGATGGTCTGCCTGACCGGCATGCCCGCGGCGATGTCGAACGTCACACCGTCCATGTCGAAGTAGCGCGTGAACGGCATGCCGGCAGGTTGCTGGCTGGCGCCTGCGATGTGCCGATAGACCCGCGGCAGGATGTCGGCTAGCGCTTCGCCGAGATCAGCTATCGCAACCTTGCGGCAAACGACCAACGCTGCCTGCGGTTCGAGTTCCACGGTTTCGATGGCGACATCGGGCATGGGTCGCTTCCGGCGGGATGGTGAGTCGGAACCTTGCCGTAGCAGCCGCGCAACGGTCAAGGAGGCACCCGTGGGAGAACGACATTTGGTGGCCAGGGGCAGAATCGAACTGCCGACACGAAGATTTTCAGTCTCCTGCTCTACCGACTGAGCTACCTAGCCAAAGTCCAAGCTTTGCGCCACCGATTGGGTCGGCGGCAATCGCGGACGAATGCACCGCGTCAAGCGGGCTGCGTATTTAAGCCGTTGACTCGGTGGTCGTCAACTTGAACGGCCTGGCTTTCTGGCGACTAGCCTTGCCAATGCGGCGCGGCGACCGTCCGGGTCGTCGATGAGCCTTTCATCGATGCGTTCGATGATCATTCCGTTCGCAACACGGCCGAGGTCGCCCCTGTCCACGCGGTATGCCGGGTTCTTCGGGCCGACCACGTCGGCTGCGGTGGCTAGGTGCTGCTCGATGATCAGGACGCCACCGGGACTCAACGAACCTAGCAGCGTCGAGACAAGCGGCAGGTTCACGTAGCGGATGTTCACGATCAGGTCGTAGTCCACGCTGGCTCCGAAGCCGTCGTCGAGGTCGCATTCGATCCAACGGATCGGCAACTCACCGGCGTCGGCGCGACCTTGTTCAAGCGCGACCCGGGATATGTCCACGGCATCTACGGCGAAACCGCGGTTTGCGAGGTAGATCGCGTTGCGCCCGGCACCGCACGCCAGATCGAGAGCGCGGCCGGTCTCGGGCAACAGGTGAGCGTTCTGTTCCAGGTAGGGGCTTGGATGACGGCGCGACTCGTAGGCGCCGTCGGCGTATCGGGCGTTCCAACGGTCGCGGTCGGCGGTACTCATGCCTCCCGGCCCGACGTCGGCTCGTTGTCGCAGGCGACGGGCGTTCGCTCGTGATCGGCCTCATCGGGGGGTAGCTTGCGGACGATGCGCCAGGCCAGCCACATGCCGCCGACACCGACAACCAGGCCGAGACAGAACAACACGATGCCAACGACGCTGCTGAGTTCGACGCCTGTTTGGCCGATGCTCTCCATGCCTACCGCACTCCACATAGCTCACGGGGTATGCTGCGTGTTTTTCTAGGTGGATGCCAAATGAAACTCTACGAGTACACCATGGCGCCGAATCCCCGGCGCGTGAGGATATTCCTCGCCGAGAAGGGGGTCGAGATCGACACGGTCCAAGTGGATATCCCGTCGGGGGAAAATCTCGGCGCGGAGTTTCGTGCCATCAACCCGCGCTCGCTCTTGCCGACGCTGGTACTCGACGACGGTACCGTGATCGACGAGTCGGTGGCGATCTGCCGCTACATCGAGGAACTGCATCCGGAACCGGCGTTGATGGGCACCGATGCCAAGTCCAAGGCGGTGATCGAATCCGCCCAGCGGCACATGGAGTGGGATGGGTTGTTGTCCGTCGCCGAGGCGTTCCGCAACTCCAACCCCACGTTCGCCGAGCGCGGCATATCGGGCAGCGAAGGCGTGCCGGCCATCGAAGCCCTCGTGGACCGGGGTCGCGCATCGACTTTGCGTTTCTTCGCCGCCTTGAACGGCACGCTCGGACAGTCCGAGTACGTTGCGGGTGAGGATTTCTCGATCGCGGACATCACCGCCTTCTGCGTGGTGGACTTTGCGAAGTGGATCCAGGTGCGTGCCGGCGACGAGCATCCTCATCTCAATCGGTGGTACGGCGAATTCAAGGCCCGACCGAGCGCGCAAGCGTAGGAGACGGGCTTGTCCCGCCCCATTTCCGGCGCAGCGACAACGTCCGGTCGGGCGGGGACAAGCCCCGCCCCTACGTCGGGGGCACGTACCCCGCCGGACGTTCGTAGTCCTCGTTGGCCAGGAATCTCCGCATCTGGTCAGTGAGAAACGCCCGCGCTTGGGCGTCCATCATGGACAGGTGGTGTTCGTTGATCAGCATCGTCTGCAGATGCTGCCACTCCCGCCAAGCCTTGGCGGAGACGTTGGCGAAAACGTCCTCACCCGCGGGGCCGGGGAGCGGCGGTGCGTCGAGGCCCGGCAACTCCTCGCCGTACTTCCGACAGAGCACTTTTCGGGACACGGCTAACTCGCTTCTCGCCACGCGTCGGCATCTAACAGTGTAGCGGCTAGGGAAGACAGGCCAAGGGCGTGTTCGCCGGGGCGTATCCACTGCCCGCCGTCGTCGCGCACCACCGCGGGCGCCGCCTTCAAACGCACGAAGACGGGCTCCGCGGCGAGGTCGAAGTGACTGAATCCGTGGCGGAATGTGGCTCCGGTGCGGACCTCGTCGACGAGGTCCGCGTCGATGCCGTTAGCAGCGAGAAAGCGCGTCAACGGTTCGTCGACGCTGCGTTCCGGGGGCGAGAAGAGTCCTCCCCAGATGCCGTGCGGCGGACGCCGTTCAACGAAGTACCGGCCAGTCGGGTCAATGAGGACGAAGAACCGCCGCCGTTCTAGGCGCTTCATCGCCCGGCTGGCTGGTTGCGGGAACCGCGCCGCGTCACCGGCGGCGTGCGCCTGGCATGTCTCGCGAACCGGGCAGACCGGGCACTGCGGCGTGCGTCGGCAGACGGTTGCGCCGAGATCCATGATTGCCTGGGTGTAGTCCGCGACTCGCGTGCGTGGCGTGTGGCTTTCGGCCAAGCGCCAGAGTTGCTTCTGGGTATTGGACGACGAAACCGGTCCCTCGAGGCGATGCTGGCGCGCCAGCACGCGCCTGACGTTGCCGTCGAGGATCGCGGCGCGTACACCAAAGGCTTGGGCGGCGATCGCGGCGGCCGTGGATCGCCCGACGCCGGGCAGCTCCTGAAGGGCATCCGGCGTTTCGGGAAAGACCCCGTCGAGTTCATTGGCGACGACGGCCGCGGCGCGGTGCAGGTTGCGGGCGCGGGCGTAGTAGCCGAGGCCGCTCCAGTAGTGCAGGACTTCGTCGAGTTCCGAGCCCGCCAAGGCGTGCACGTCCGGGAACCGAGCCATGAAGCGCTGGAAATACGGTATGACGGTCGTGACCTGGGTCTGGTGTAGCATGATCTCGGAGACCCAGACGCGGTACGGTGTGCGCGGCTTCTGCCAAGGCAGATCCCTGCGGCCGTGCTTGTCCCACCACGCTAGCAGTCGTTCAGCGAAGACGATGTCCGCCGAGTGATAGGCTTGTGCCATCAACACACCGAGAAGGCTGACACGAACCGAGTATGGACGCTGAAGTCGGCGCCTGGGAACCCCCGGCTAAGCTGGGCGATGAACATGTGCGTGTCCTCGATGCGACCGTGACCACCGGCGATCGTCTTGACCTCGACGAATCCGCCGAGGCGCGACTGCGCGAAGTCGCGACTGCCGGCGCCGAGGCGTGTTCCGGCTTTTTCGGACAGCGTTCGTCGGACCGCTTGATCTCCTGGCTGCGCGTACTCACGTTGGCCGAGGGGTCCGTTGCCGGCTGCGATCTCGGCGCAAAGTCACCGGTCATCGTCCTGGCGAGAATGCTGCGCGGGCGGGGCGACTATCCCGGGGATCTCACGGCGTGGATCAAGTCCGTCAGCAGCAACCGCTTCCTGCCCTACGGCAGCTTGATGGACCGGCTGAACGGCTGACAGGCAACCGGCGGGTATACTGCCCCTTTGTCGGCAAATCGAGTTCGCATGACCGACCGCAAGGCGTCCACGACCCGCGAGACCTTGGAGACCCGCATCGAGGTGGCGGTGAACGTCGATGGTTCGGGTGCAGCCGGTGTTTCCACCGGGCTGCCGTTCTTCGAGCACATGCTCGACCAGGTCGCTCGGCATGGTCGCATCGACATCGAGATCGCCGCGCACGGCGACTTGGACGTCGACGCACATCACACCGTCGAAGACGTGGGCATCACCTTGGGCCAGGCCATTGCCGAGGCAGTCGGGGACAAACGCGGCATCTTGCGTTACGGCCACGCCTACGTGCCGTTGGACGAAGCGCTGTCCCGGGTGGTTGTCGACTTCTCCGGCCGACCGGGTCTCGAGTACAACGTGGCGTTCAGCCGGGCGCGGGTGGGAACCTTCGACGTCGATCTCCTGCACGAGTTCTTCCAGGGTTTCGTGAACCACGCGCAGGTGACGCTGCACGTGGACAACCTCAAGGGATCCAACGCGCACCACCAGGCCGAGACCATCTTCAAGGCGTTCGGCCGCGCACTGCGCATGGCGCTGCAGCGAGATCCGAGAACCGAGGACACGCCGTCCACGAAGGGATCGCTCTAGGAGGCGCTTTCTTGCTGCTGATTCCCGCCATCGACTTGAAGGATGGCCAGTGCGTGCAATTGCGCCAAGGCGTCATGGACTCTGCGACGGTCTATTCGACCGATCCGGCAGCGATGGCCCGCCATTGGGTGGACGCCGGTGCCCGTCGGCTGCACGTCGTGGACTTGGACGGGGCGTTCGCGGGACGCCCGGTCAACCACGAGCTCGTGGGTCGGATCGCGCACGCGGCAGGCGGTGTGCCCGTGCAGGTGGGCGGCGGCGTGCGCGACGTCGAGACGGCGCGCGCCTATCTCGACGTCGGCGTGAGCCAGGTCATTACCGGAACCGCGGCCGTTGAAGATCCCGATTTCCTGACGGCGCTTTGTGAGGCCTTCCCGGGTCGGGCCGTGCTCGGCCTTGACGCAAGGGACGGCCGCGTCGCAACCCGGGGCTGGGCGACGGTGAACGAGGTCGACGCGGTGGCGTTTGCCGGTGCGCTCGACGTCGGATTGTTCGCCATCGTCTATACGGATGTCGGTCGCGACGGCATGCTTGCCGGGGTCAACGTGGCGGCGACCAAGCGTATCGCGCTCGCGGCCAACGTGCCGGTGATCGCCTCGGGCGGGATCAGTAGCCTCGACGACCTGCGTGCCTTGGATGACCTCGGCTTCGGCCCTGAACGCCTCTTGGGCGCAATCAGCGGCTCGGCCCTGTACGAAGGAAAGTTGGACTTCGCCTCGGCCCGGCGTTGGCTCGCGGCGCGCAGGCGGACCGACGCATCGTGACGAATCGGGTTGCGGCGGGCCGTCGGTCTGCGTTGACGAACCTGCCGTTGGGGCGTTTACTGCGAAACACATTCGGCTCGCCTACGGGCGCGGCTGTCGTCAGCACAGGAATCTAGGAGGTTGCCATGATTCGAAAGATCGCCATATTCGCAGTGGCGTTGTTTGTGTTCGCAGCAACGGCAACGGCGTTGCAGGCGGATACCACAGCCGTCACGACCAAGGTCACGCGTACGTTGGTTGTCGCCAACGACGACTGGGGAGGTTGCGCGGCGCAGGTGGAGGCATCCCTTGTCGACGAAGGCTTGGCGAACTGCAACGACCGATGGGTGACGTTCAGTTGCTCCGGCGATCACGCCAGCAAGTCGAGCGCCATGCGCATGTTCGACCAGGCCCAGATGGCGTTTGCGCTGGACCGGCAAGTGCGCATCTACGTGGACGACGCGAAAAGCCACAACGGTTTCTGCTTCGTAAACCGCATCGACGTGCTGTCGACGTGATCCCGGCCGCGGCCGAACGGGCCATCGCGCCCGTCCCGCGGTGTTTGTCCGATGCAAGTTCCGACTCCGGGGGCAGGGCTGCTGACATGCAGGGAACGCGGATCGTAGGGGACGGGCTTGTCCCGTCCCGTTTCGGGAAGCTAAGTGCATTCGCGACGGGCGACGACAAGCGTCGCCCCGACGAAGGCACGCGATTCAACGGGCTGCGGACTTTTTCCCTGCAAGGGTTCACGGATCCGCGCTGGCTCGTCGTCGCAGTCGTGGCGGCGCTTGTCGTCGCGGTTGCCATCGCTAGGCTCCGCAACGGTACCGACGAGCCGGTGATCGACGATCCTGCCGCGCCCACTGATGGCGCGGAAACGCGGGACGCCACGGCTCAGCCTCGCTTCATGGCGGACGAAACCGTCGCGCGTGTCGATGCCGCGCCGGGGGCGGTCGCGACAGACCAAGGCGTTCAAACCTCAACGCACATTGGCCCGCGGTCGGATCCCTTGGCGGAGTCCTACGACCCGGGTGGGGCATCACCAAGCCACATCGGTCGACAACTCGACCCGGACCGCGACTACACGCCATCTGCAGAAGGCGAGGTCTCCCACATCGGCGAGAATCTGGATCCCGTCGCGGACGAATAGCGGTGCGAAACGCGGTCGTCGCCTAGCCGGTTCGGGTCTTCTGCAACTCCGCGAGCGCCGCGTCGAACACGCGCCTGTCGTAGGCCGGTCTCGACTCGTGCGTCGCCGGGGCGACGCGGACATCCGGGGTCACGCCGCCGTTCTGGATCGTATGGCCGGAAGGCGTCACGTAGCGCGCGGTGGTGAGCTTGAGAGCGCCCGAACCTAAGCGGATGACGGATTGTACCGAGCCCTTGCCGAAGCTCCGGGAACCGATCACCACGGCGCGTCCCCGGTCTTGAAGGGCGCCGGCGACGACTTCCGATGCGGATGCCGATAGACCGTCGATCAGGACAGCGATGGGCGTGTCGGCAAGGATGTCGTCGGGCGAAGCATAGAAGCGCCGCTGGGTACGCTCGTCGCGGCCTTCGACCGTGACGATGACGCCCTCGGTCAGGAACGCATCGGCAACGTCGACGGCGACTTCCAACAGGCCACCGGGATTGCCACGCAAGTCCAGTACCAGTCCCGACAAAGATGCCTGGCGCTGCAAATCCTCGATGGCCTGCTCGAGATCCGCGCGCGTCGGCCTGTCGAACTGGTAGATCCTCACCAAGCCCACGCCGGGTGCCAGCACGCGGCCGACCACGCTGGCGATCGATTCCCGGGTGATGTCGAAGTCGAGAGGCTCCGTGATCGAATTTCTGCGGACCCTCAAGTGAACCGGCGTGCCGGGCTCGCCGCGCAGTTCCTCAATGGCGTCGAAGAGCGTGCGGCCATCTAGGGGACGGTGGTCCACTTCGATGACACGGTCGCCGGCAGCGATGCCGACACGTTCCGCCGGTCCGCCAGCCATAGGGCTGAGTACGGTGACATAGCCGTCCACCATGGCCACCTCGATTCCGACTCCGCCGAACCGGCCGCTGGTGGCTTCCTCGAGCACGACGAGCGCATCGTCGTCGAGGAAGGCGGAGTGCCCGTCAAGTCCCGCCACCATGCCGCCTATCGCGTTGTCGACCAGATCCTCGGGGTCGACTTCGGCAATGTAGCTCCGTTGAATCTCGCGCGCGGCCGAAACCAGCAATCGCTCGTGTTGCGCCTGGCCCTCGTAGTAGACCGCGCTCCAGAAGGCGGCGACGCCAAGGGAGACGCCGCCCAGCATGCTGACGACGATGCCTATGATCGTGAAGGGTCGCAGTGCCATGACGACATCATAGCGCCCTAGGGTTCTGTAGACTCGGTGCAATCTCACCACCGAGGGCGAGTAATGCTCAGCTATTCTCCGCCGCTGGCCGACATGGAATTCGTGCTCTTCGAGGTCTTCGACGCCGAGACGGAGTGGGCCCGCATGCCGGCGTTGAAGGACACGGACAAGGCGTTGGCCGTGGCGGTGCTCGGGGAGGCGGGCAGGGTGGCCCGCGAGGTGATGGCGCCCCTCTACCAGGCCAGCGATGCGGAGGGTGCGCACTGGCGCGACGGTGCGGTGTCGGCGCCAGCTGGGTTCAAGGAGGCTTTCAAGGCGCTTGCCGAGGGCGGCTGGTTCGGTGTTGCCGGCAACGCCGAGCATGGCGGGCAGGGCCTGCCCAAACTGCTGACGGTGCCACTCGAGGAAATGCTGTGGGGCGCCAATGTAAACCTCTACTTGTACGGGGCGTTGACGGTGGGCGCTGCGGTTTGCATCGACACCCACGGCGACGAAGCCATGAAGCGCGCGTATCTGCCCAAGCTCTACTCTGCCGAGTGGACCGGGGCGATGGCGCTGACGGAGTCCCACGCCGGTACCGACCTCGGCATGATCCGCACCCGCGCCGAGCCCGCTGCGGACGCAACCTACGAGATCACCGGAACCAAGATCTTCATCACCAGCGGCGAGCACGACGTCGCCGACAACATTGTCCACCTGGTCCTTGCGAAGTTGCCGGACGCGCCGCAAGGCAGCCGCGGCATCTCGCTGTTCCTGGTACCGAAGATTCTGCCGGACGGCGCTCGCAATACCTTTGCGAGCGGCTCGATCGAACACAAGATGGGGATCCGGGGCAGCGCCACATCGGTGATCAACTACGATGCGGCGACCGGCTACCTCGTCGGCGCCCCGAACGGCGGCCTCGCCAACATGTTCACGATGATGAACCACGCCCGGTTGTCGGTGGGCATCCAGGGCCTGGGCCTAGGCGAGCTGGCATACCAGAACGCGGTCGCGTACGCCCGGGAGCGCCTGCAGGGGCGGGCGGCTTCGGGACCTAGCAATCCGGATGCGCCGGCGGACTCGATCCTGGTACACCCCGACGTACGACGCATGCTGCTCACCCAGCGCGCTCTCACGGAGGGCGGGCGCGCGTTCGCGGCGTTCGTCGGGCTTTTGCTCGACCGTGCCACGTACGCGGCCGATCCGGGCGAGCGCGACTTGGCGCAGGCATCCGTGGACCTCCTGACTCCGGTCGTCAAAGCGTTTCTCACCGACCGGGGCTTGGAGGGTGCCGTGCTCGCCCAGCAGGTGTTCGGCGGACACGGCTACATCGTCGAGCACGGCATGGAGCAGATCGTTCGCGATGCGCGCATCGCGCAGATCTACGAGGGAACGAACGGGGTGCAGGCGCTCGACTTCACGGCGCGCAAAGTGCTACGGGACGGCGGCTCGACGTTGCGGCGACTCCTCGGCGAGATGGCGGATGACCCCGTTCCGGCGGAGTTTTCGGGGCCCATGGCGGACGCGTTTGCTGCGATCGAGTCGGCAACGGCGCATCTCCTTGCCGGTGCGCGGTCGGATCCGGATCTGCCGGGTGCCATCTCCGCGGATTTCCTCGAGTTGACCGGCCTCGGGATCTACGCTTGGCTGTGGGCGCGGATGGCGCAACTCGACGTCGACCTCAGACGCAACAAGATGGATGTCGCGAGATTCTTCTACGCCAAGTTGCTGCCCAAGACGCGAGCGCTGCTCGCCAGCATCGAGGCCGGCGCGGAGAGCGTCATGGCGCTGCCCGAGGAGGCTTTCTAGCGGGCTTCACGAAAACCCGTCGGGGCGACCCATGTGGTGGCCCCCGCCCGCCATGTCGGGGCACCAGGCAACCGGGCCGGGCCAGGCCCGCCCCAAACGCCCCCCACCCCCGCGGGGTGGCACGCCGGGGTAGATTGCGCCCCAAGCGCCGTTGCTCATGATGACGACGTGCGTCGGGCGAGGGCTCTGTGTCTCGAACGTCGCAATGCGGTTGACCAAGCTGGCGACGTTCGTCTCCACCGAAGCCGGCACGAGGCTGTCGCGGACGACTTCGCCGACATCCCATTGCACATTGTCGCCCCGGTACCAGATGGCCTCGTCGGCGGCGGCGCAGCAGTTCGCGAGTTCGCCGCGCAGCGTGCCGAGCGACATCGTGTGGGTCCTGGGCTCGACGACGGCGACAATCCGTTCGCTGCCGACCCGGGCACGCAAGCCTTCCAAGGTGGTGGTGATCGCGCTTGGGTGGTGGGCGAAGTCGTCGTAGATCTTGAGTTGCGGAAGATCCACGATCAGTTCCATCCGTCGTCGCACACCCCCGAACGTGGCAAGGGCGCGGATTCCGTGCCCGGGGGGGACGCCGGCGTGGCGGGCGGCAGCAAGGGCGGCCAAGGCGTTGGCAACGTTGTGGCGGCCCATCAGTTCCCAGCGAACGGTACCGAGGCGCGCACCGTTCAAGGAAACGCTGAACCGACTTCCGTCATCGGCCATGTCCACCGCCTGCCATTGGTCCGCGGTCGCGATCATCGAGTCGGGCAGCGCTGCGTCGTTTTCTGCCAAGGCGAACGTCGACACCGGCGTCCAGCAGCCGCGTTCGAGGGTGGTCTGGACATTGGCATCGCGGCTCGGCGCGATGATGAGTCCCGACCGGGGCACGGCGCGCACCAAGTGGTGAAACTGGTACTGGATCTGGCCGAGGTCGTCGAAGATGTCGGCGTGGTCGAACTCCAGGTTGTTGATGACGAGGGTGTTGGGCCGGTAGTGCAGGAATTTCGAGCGCCGGTCGAAGTAGGACGTGTCGTACTCGTCCGCCTCGACCACGAAACACGGCCCCGTGCCGAGCCGCGCCGACGCGGGAAAGTTGCTCGGGATGCCGCCGATCAGGAATCCCGGGTCGAGCCCGGCATGGTCGAGGATGTGCGCGATCATGCTAGCCGTGGTGGTCTTGCCGTGGGTTCCCGCCGCGGCGATCGTCCAACGTTCGCGGAGTATCGCTTCGCCCAGCCACCCGGCACCTGATGTGTACGGCACGCCATGGTCCAGGACGTACTCCACGGCTTCATGGCCCCGGGGCATGTTGGCGTTGCCGATGATGGCAAGGTCGGGCCGCGGCCGGAGTTGGTCTGGGTCGAAGCCCTCGAACACCTCGATGCCCGCTGCGGCGAGCGCGTCGCTCATTGGCGGGTAGAGTGCGCCGTCGAAGCCGCTGACCTCGAATCCCTTTTGCTGGGCCAACTGGGCAAGGCTGCCCATGAGCGTGCCGCCGATGCCGAGAAAATAGAGCCGCACGGATTCCCTTGGAAGCGCCCCCCTAAACGGTGGAACTACTGGCGATTAGCTCGCCCAGCAAAGCGATTGCGACGAGTATGCCAAGCAGTGCGATCGCAAACGACAGTAGGATCCCAGCCCACAGGCGCGTGGCGAGGGCTCGATGCAGGATGAATCCAACCACGGCGACACCCCACAGAGTGAGGATCCAGCCTGTCGTCACCCGGGTGCCGCCGCTGGTGGCGCTCATCGCCAAGGCGCCGACGGCGTCGATCAATACCTCCGTGCCCAGGATCGCGCCGAGCGTTGCGGGAAACCGCTGCTCGCTGTTGCGCAGATAAAGCGCAAACCAGGCGATGGATGCCGTCACGGCAAGGTTGATGGCCGCCAGGTTCAGCCACAACGCCAAGGAGAGATCGGGGTACAAAACGGCCGAGAGGACCACGCCCATCGCCAGTTCTGCGGCGATTAACGAGACGAGGAACCAAGTGTGTGTCGGCACGGTTTCCGGACCATCGCGCAACAGGCAGATGTTCCAGAACAGCCGGAGAACTGCTGTCATGCGTGGAATTGTCGCACATCTCGATTGACCGGTTCGCAGTTGGGGGCCCCGCCGCCCGCCGGCGCGCCTTGGCGTGCGCGCGACCGCGAAGCGGTGCGTGTCGCATCGACACGCGGCATGGCCCAAAATGGCGCGGAGGGGGATCAACTCATGCCCATGAAGAACGCGTTCTATGCCCAATCGGGCGGTGTCACGGCGGTGATCAACGCTAGCGCCTGCGGGGTGATCGAGACGGCGCGTAGAAACGCCGACCGCATCGGCACAGTGTTCGCCGGCAAGAACGGCATTCTCGGTGCGTTGCGCGAGGAGTTGATCGACACCGGCGCGTTCTCCGATGCCGACGTTGCGTTGTTGCGGCATACGCCCGGCGGGGCGTTCGGATCGTGCCGCTACAAGCTCGCCTCGCTTGACGACGACGAACGGGAGTATCGACGCCTGATCGACGTGTTCCGGGCGCACGACATCGGCTATTTCTTCTACAACGGCGGAGGCGACTCCCAGGACACCGCCCACAAGGTCTCCCTGCTCGGCCAGCGGCTAGGGTATCCGGTGGCCTGCATCGGCATACCGAAGACGGTCGACAACGACCTGCCGCTGACAGACACTTGCCCGGGCTTCGGCTCGGTGGCCAAGTACGTCGCCGTGTCGGTGCGCGAAGCCGCCTTGGACGTGAGGTCGATGTGCGAGACCTCGACCAAGGTGTTCATCCTCGAGGTGATGGGCCGCCACGCCGGCTGGATTGCGGCGGCGGGCGGGCTCGCAAAGGCCGGTCGTCACGATGCGCCCCACGTCATCGTGCTGCCTGAAGTAGCCTTCGACGAAGGACGTTTCCTTGCCAAGACCCGACAGGCCGTCGAGCGCGGGGGGTATTGCGTCATCGTCGTATCCGAAGGTGCCCGCTACCCGGACGGGCGGTTTCTCGCCGACGCTGGCGGGACGGATGCGTTCGGACACGCCCAGTTGGGTGGCGTGGCGCCCATGCTCGCGGAGTTGGTCCGGTCGCGCCTTGGCTTCAAGTTCCACTGGGCGGTCGCGGATTACCTCCAGCGTGCGGCTCGGCACGTTGCGTCCGCCACCGACGTGGAGCAAGCCTATGCGGTGGGGCGTCACGCGGTGGAACTCGCGCTCGCAGGCAAGGACTCGGTCATGGCGACGATCGTCCGCACCTCGGACGCCCCCTACCGTTGGGAACTCGGCAATGCACCGCTCGCGCGCGTCGCCAACGTCGAGCGCAAGATGCCCAGATCCTTCATCAGCCGCGACGGATTCGGTATCACGGCAGCGACGCGTCGTTATCTCGAACCCCTAATCGCAGGTGAAGACTATCCGCCGTATGCCGCCGGACTACCGCAATACGCGGCGTTTGCCGGCAGAATCGAGCCGAAGAGACTCGAGGCGTTCGCGACCTGACGGAACCTCTGTTCAGGGTAAGTTCAGACTATCGCGGGCACGATACCCGGCGTTCACCCGGGCCGAGGAGGGGCAATCCTTGTCAGCATTGAACCTGCGAGTCGCTGCGGCGATGGTCGCCGTGGCGCAAGGTGGTCTCGCCCAGCTTGCGTACGACAACCATCAGGTCGACTTGGGAGAGGTGATCTCCGACACCGTTGTCCACGGGCGCTTGACGGGCGGCAACGTCGACGATCTCGTCATCTTCACCCATGACGAGCGGGCGCGCCGACTGGCGGTCTACGCCTACGACGGCGGGGCATGGTCTCGCGTCCACGCGGCGGAGGTGCCAAGCGAGGTCATTTTCGTCGACATGATCAACCTCGATGGGCGGGATCGGCTGTTGGCGCTGCGCCGGGAAGGCGTCGACTGGATCGATCCGGAGTCCTGGCGCCTGAAGCCGTGGCTCGCTGCGGCGTCGATGCACAAGGTGGCGCCACCGGACGTTCGCGAGCTCGACATTGCGCAGGACTTGAACGGCGATGGGCTGGACGACATTGCGCTGCCGGGCTTCGACGGCTACACCGTGTGGACCCAGCGTTCGGACGGCAGCCTGACGGATCCGGTCGAACTCGCAGCGCCACCGACGAGTCGCACGGGCTTCCGCTCCGCCGCCTACCGGGCGCGTGAAATCTATCGGTTCGACTTTGATGGCGATGGCAACGGAGACGTCGCGTTTTGGAACGGCGATGGCCTCAACGTGTACCTGGGGCTTGCGGATGGCGGCTTCGCGACGGAGTCCGTCGCGGTCCGCGTGCCGGTGGGATTAACCACGGACGACGTGACCATGAGCTTCGGGTTCGGCGACATTGTCGACGACACGCGGTCGATGCTCTACAGCGTCGACGACTTCAACGGCGACGGCGTCGCCGACATCGCGACCAGCACCATCGAAGTCGGTGGTCTGTTCGATCAATCCACCCGATACGACTTCCATTTCGGGCGCCGCGCGGATGGTGCGACGGTCTTCGATGCCGTACCGGATACCCACATTTCGTCGGCGGGCGTACAGGGTCCCCTCGAGCGGTCCGACCTCGACGGCGATGGCCGACTGGACTTCGGCATGCTCTCGTTCAAGCTCGGCATCGGCAAGATCATCTCGGTACTGGTCACCGGTTCCGTCAGTTTCAACATGAACTTCTACCTGATGGGGGAGAGCGGCTATCCCGAACAGCCGAACGTGCAACGGCGGGTGAAGCTCCGCCTCGATCTCGGCTCCGGACGCGTGGCGGGGAACTGGGTGTCGGTGGGCGACCTCACCGGGGACGGCGTGGGGGATCTGCTAGTACAGGCCGGCGCGACCCGGGTCGACGTCTATCCGGGTAGCGGCGATGCGAGTCTGTTCGCGAAGCGGCCGATCGAGGTCGCTGTCGACCTGTCCGATCAGGGCAGCGTTCGCCTTGCCGACCTCAACGGTGACGGCAGGGACGACATGTTCATGACGCATCGCCTCCCGGGCAGCGAGACGCGTCGCTTGGCCGTCGCGCTCAGTCGGCGTGCGGCGGCGCGCAACGACTAGACCCTGGTATTACTCAGGACTGCCCCAGCGTCACCCCCCCACCGCGGCGAGCAGAAGAAGGGCGACGATGTTGATGATCTTGATCATGGGGTTGACCGCCGGACCTGCGGTGTCCTTGTAGGGGTCTCCCACCGTATCGCCCGTCACCGCGGCCATGTGGGCCTCCGAGCCCTTGCCGCCGTGGTTGCCGTCTTCGATGTACTTCTTTGCGTTGTCCCACGCGCCGCCGCCGGCGGTCATCGAGATGGCCACGAACAACCCGGTCACGATGGTGCCGAGCAGCATGGCACCCACGGTGGTCAGCGCATCGGTCTGGTTGCGCAGCACCAGGATGATGAAGTAGACCACGATGGGCGCCAGCACAGGCAGCATCGAGGGCGCGATCATCTCCCGGATCGCCGACCGCGTGAGCAGGTCGACCGCCCGGCTGTAGTCCGGACGTCCAGTGCCTTCCATGATCCCCGGTATCTCCCTGAACTGGCGTCTGACTTCCTCCACCACGGCGCCGCCCGCGCGACCGACCGCCTGCATGCCTAACGCACCGAATAGATAGGGCAGCATCCCGCCGATGAGAAGGCCGATCACAACGTACGGACTCGACAGCGTGAAGTTGAACTCAAGCTCGGGGAAATAGTGCGACAGGTCCTCGGTGTATGCCGCGAACAGCACGAGCGCGGCCAATCCCGCAGAGCCGATGGCATAGCCCTTGGTCACCGCCTTGGTGGTGTTGCCCACCGCGTCCAGAGCGTCGGTGGTTTTTCGGACGTCCTCGTCGAGGTCGGCCATCTCGGCGATGCCGCCGGCGTTGTCGGTCACGGGCCCGTAGGCATCCAGCGCTACGACCATGCCGGCGAGCGCGAGCATGGTGGTGGCCGCGATGCTGATGCCGTAGATCCCGGCGAACTGGTAGGCGACGACGATGCCGACCGCGACCACGATGGCCGGAATCGCGGTGGCTTCCATGGATACCGCGAGTCCCTGGATGACGTTGGTGGCGTGGCCGGTTTCGGACGACCTTGCCACCGAGCGAACCGGGCGGTAGGCCGTCGAGGTGTAGTACTCGGTCACCCAGACGATGAGCGCGGTTACCGCCAGCCCAACAATGGCGCAGGCGAAGTAGTCGAGGTAGTCGTCGCCGAAAAGGTACCGGGTGACGAAGAAGATCAGCACGGCGGAGATCACTGCCGTGGCAATGAACCCCTTGTACAGCGCGCCCATGATGCTCTCGCTTCCACCTAGGCGGACGAAGAAGGCGCCGACGATGGACGCGAGTATGCAAGCGCCGCCGATGGCCAGAGGCGCTTCCATCGCCGCTATCAGTGTGTCGGTGCCTCCGAACGTAATCGTGGCGAGCAGCATGGTTGCCACCAGGGTTACGGCGTAGGTCTCGAAGAGGTCCGCCGCCATGCCGGCGCAGTCGCCGACGTTGTCACCCACGTTGTCGGCGATGACCGCCGCGTTGCGCGGGTCGTCCTCCGGAATCCCAGCCTCGATCTTGCCGACAAGATCCGCGCCGACATCGGCGCCCTTGGTGAAGATGCCGCCGCCGAGGCGGGCGAAGATGGAGATCAGCGACCCCCCGAAAGACAGCGCAACGAGTGCCTCGATCAGGGTGCGTTCGTCGACACCTACGGCCCCGAGAATGCCGTAGTAGCCGGCTACCCCCAAAAGACCGAGACCGACCACCAGCATGCCGGTGATCGCCCCGGACCGAAACGCGATGCTAAGGGCCGGTTTGAGACCCGTTTTGGCAGCCTCGGTGGTACGCACGTTAGCTCGTACGGAGACGTGCATGCCAATGTATCCGGCCGCACCGGAGAGTACGGCACCGATCACGAATCCGATGGCCACCCAGTAGCTGAGCGCGATCCAGAGCACCACGCCAACGACAACGCCCACGATGGCGATCGTCGTGTATTGGCGGTTCAAGTACGCGGCAGCCCCCTCCTGGATACCCTCGGCGATCTCGCGCATGCGCTCGCTGCCGGCATCTGCGGACAGCACCGAGCGGCTCGCGACGATTCCATAGACCAGCGCGAGTGCGCCGCAGACAAGCGAGAGGTTGAGGACATTCATGAACGTTCAATCCGTGGCAAGTTGGCAAGTACGGCTGGCAGGACATGGGTCGCGGAACGCGGATGCCCAAGGCCGACGCCGCCCCTCAAAGGCGCAAGGCCAAAGCGCCGGGACTCTACCTGAGACGGCGACGGTGGACAACACGACTGCCCTCGTGCGCCCCGAATGGCGGGACGGGACAAGCCCGTCCCCTGCGGATTGTCAACGGCTCGCGCATTGGCCGTAGGGGCGACCCTTGTGGTCGCCCGCGCGGGGGCACAAGGCGTCAAATCGACTGCCACGAGACGCGCGAGCATTCTCGAAAAACGTCCCCGAAGGGCGCGCCGGGACGGGACAGCGCCGCCAGACGACTCGCCCGCGCCCGCGCGCACTCGCCGTCCGGCCCCAGCCCCCACCGCCCTCAGACTCCGCGCCTTGCAGGCACTTCGTGCCGCTGCGGCGCGGACTCCGAGGCCCGTCCGCTACGGGCGCAGGTTCTTGGCTGCGTGGAGTTCGCCGAAGTCGGTGCCCAACGCGCGGTCTGCGAGACGCAGGGCGCGAACGACCTCGGGGGCGGTCGACGATCCGCGTTTGATCCGCGTCGCATGCAGCACGAACCGCACGAATCCTCCCATGACGCTGGGACCGAACTGAAGTGTGCCGTGGGATTCTTCGCCCGACCGGCTCCTACGATATTCGTCGCCGTCGCGCACGACCTCGAGCACGCCGCTTTCGTCGAACGTCGTTCGTGTGACCGACCAACCGGCGCACGTTCGGTGCGTGTCCGCAGACTCGACCACCGCCCGTTCGAAGAGGTCCGGTCGATAGTCGAGTTGCTCGCCGTGGATGATCGCCAGGCACAGGGGAGCCAACGGCAGATCGGGGAGGCCGGCGGCGAGGGGCGCGAGTCCGGCGCCGAATCGCGCGTTCATTTCCGTTGGCACGTAGCCGTCCTCGCCGAGGATTCCATCGATCCCGAATGGGCCGCGGTAGCCCACGTCATCACGGAGCGCCTTGCCGGCCCGGTAGGCGGCATCGCGCATCGAGGCCCGGTCGTCCGGGTTCGGATCGAATGCCGTCGCGCAACCCGCGTAGAACAACCGGTCGCCGTCTGCCGGACGTAGTACGACCATCTCCACGGGTCGGAACACGGTCACGGCGTCCGGGAACACGATGCCGTGGATGCTCGCCGGAATGCCCTCCAGGAAGGGCATGACGCGCACCCGGTCGGCCATCCGGCGCAACGACGCGTAGGACGTGCGTCCGTCGTCGCCGGGGCGCACCCAGCGCAACCCCAGGCCGCCGCCGTGGGTGCCGTCCCGGGCGTCCGCCGCCCAAACCGTGCCGAGACCCCGATCCAGTGCCTCGGCAGCCGTTGTGATGGCGTCGTAGTCTGCGGGGACGATCCGCGACGGTGCGCGCGCTATGCCGGCCGCGTCCCAGAAAGCATCGATCTGGACCTTGTCCTCCAGTGCCGCCCAAGCCGCTGGACGTGCTCCGTAGGGCCTGCGGGGCGCTACGGTGCGCGACGCCGCCAAGGGGCTCGAGAAAATGAAGCTAGCCGACCCCGTCGGATCCCAGGCATCGATGGCCCGTCGCAACTCCCCGGGCAGATCATCGATGACCTGCTCCAGATCGCGGTGCTCCTCCAGGATGTCCTTGCTGTCGAGGCCGAGCACGTGCAACTCGGCCTCCTCCGGACTCGGCAGAGCGCCGGTACCCTCGCTGCCCGCGATGAGGAACGGACGTTGCGCACCGAGCCCGTTCAAGCGCCGCGCAAGCCCCCCGAGACCGACGGCTATCGGTCCCGCAATCAGGAACTTCCGATCCGCAAACAGCGGCCGAAGCAAGTCGTTGTAGTAGGCGCTTGCCTGTTCCGCCAAGGGCGAACTGACATCTGTCATGGCTGTACTCCTCTCAAGGACGCTCCGCGCCGGAGGAGTCGTCGACGGGACACCTTCTCCGGGAGCGGAGAGGTCCGTCGTTCTATGGTGCTGGTTTGTCGGAATCTAGCCGACTGGACGAACCTCGCCATTTGCGCCACACATCAGCGCGGCGCCCCAAATCACGGATTGGATGGCATGGCCGGGGTTCATGGGCGGCGCACCCTACCGGCGGGCGCAATCGGCGTCAAGGCGAGCGACCGTAGGGGACGGGCTTGTCCCGTCCCGGTTGCCGGGCTTGTCCCGTCCCGGTTGCCGGGCTTGTCCCGTCCCGGTTGCCGGGCTTGTCCCG
>VXYL01000016.1:72255-258130 GCA_009846005.1 Gammaproteobacteria bacterium
CTTGTCCCGTCCCGGTTGCCGGGCTTGTCCCGTCCCGGTTGCCGGGCTTGTCCCGCCCGTTAATCGCCAAATCCGCCTGTACCGGTGCGGACGACCACAAGGGTCGCCCCTACGAGCCCATAGCTACGCGTTTTCGACGTCAACCCTTGTCCAGGAGATCCCTCAGGTCGATCAGCGCCGCGTTGACGCGCGACACGTAGGACGCCATCACCAGTGAGTGATTGGCAAGGAAGCCGAAGCCGCCGCCATTCAGGATCATCGGGCTCCAGATCGCCTCCTGGGTGGCCTCCAGTTCGCGGATGATCTGGCGCAGGCTCACCCGGGCGTTCTTGTCGTCGAGGACCGCCGAGAAGTCGTGGTCCACGGCCTTCAGCAGGTGCGCGAGTGCCCAGGTCTGGCCGCGGGCCTCGTAGAAGACGTCGTCGATTTCGAACCAGCTGGTCTTCTTCTGGGTGTCCCGGCGAGTGTCCGTTGCCTGGGTGGCGGCGGGGTCGCCGGCGAGGCCGAGATGGAGCTGTCTCTTGCCCACGCTTTGGGAGAGCCGCTGGGAGATGTCGCCGAGGCGGGTTTCCACCTCCTGCAGCCAGCGCGCAAGGTTGTCGGCCCGGGCGTAGAACTGGGTGTCTTCGGCGGCGCGGTTGGCCAGCCGCGTGGCGTAGTCGGTGACGTGGGCGGCGCCTTTTCGGTATTCGCTCTCCGAGGCGGGGAAGATCCAACTGGCGTTGTCGTAGAAGAAGTGGCCCTGGGCGATGGCGAGATCGGGATCCTCGGCGGACTGGCTCTGGGAGCGGCTCAAGTCGTTGCGAAGCGCTCGGCTGATGTCGCGTACGTGCACGAGCACCCCGAACTCCCAGTTCGGCACGTTGTCGACGATCACACCCGGCGGGAAGATATCGTTGGACAGGTAGCCGCCGCGCTTGTCGAGCAGCGTCTCCGCCAGCACGACGATGGTGGTCGCCGTGGTGTAGCCGGTAACGGGTTCGACCCCCGCCTTCGCCGCGCGCTGCTTCGCAACCGCCACGGGGTCGAACATGTCGGGTTCGTAGGACCACCACCACCACAACGCGATCACGACCAGCACGTAGATTCCAAGGACCGCGCCAGCGGCCAACCCGACACCCGTACCGATCTTCTTCGTCCAGCCGGACTCGTCGGGTGTCACGAAGGGGCTCTTCTGCCAGAATTTCCAATTGAACTTCATCGGTGCTGCTCCGATCGGATCGCGAACACGACGGGAAGCGTCTCGCCGCCGTCGAGGGTGGCCGCGAGGGTCACCTCGGCGGCGGCCCCGTCGAACCCGAACAACATCAGATGCTTGCCTCCGGGTGCGAAGTAGACCGTCGCCTTCGACGGTATCGTCACGCGCTCAAGCCGTCGCATTCGCATCATACCGTCGTGTTCGGTTGATTCGTGGATCTCCACCCGCAATCCCGGGTGGTCGCTGTCGAAACCGATGATGTCGAGGGGCAGGTTCCCGGGGTTGGTCACCTCGCAGTAGGCAGCCGTCACCGTACGACCCGCCACGGGTGCCCGTACCCATGCGTTGTCGAACGCCAGCGTGGGTCCGAGAGATTGCCTAGCGTGGCTACCACCGTCGCAGGATGCGACGAGGAACGCGAGCATGCCGGCGACGACGGGCCCGAGCACGCGCACCATGTCAGGTTTCGGCGGGGAGAAGCAAGACCGTCACCTGGGGCGGCAGACCGATCTCGATGCGCCCCCGTATGCGCTTCTCGCCAGGCGACCGGCTGAGCTGTTGGTAGACCCAACGACCATCGGCGTCGCTCGGTACACGGATGGATACCCGTGCGTTGTCCGATCGCGCTTGCCGACCGAATTCGACGAGTTCGGAGGCGATGCCGGGAGTCCGTTCCCGCAACGCGGTTCGGTCAAGTCGCAGAGTCAGGCGTTCGGCATTCGACAACATCTCCAGTTGCTCGCGCATCGGGGCGATTCCCGTATGGCTGCGGTCCACGTACTCGGCCCGAGCCAGCATGAACCCTGCATGCGGCCACTGTTCCCGCTCCATGGCGAGTTGGGCCAGTTGCAGGTAGCGCTCCACGATGCGCTCGAATCCCCGCCTCGTTGCCGGATGGTTCGGTGCCATCGCCGACGCCTGCTGGTAGTAGAAGTAGGCGCTGTCATCTTCCGGCGTCAGCAGACGGTCGTCGTCCAGGGCGCGTTCGGCGGTGTCGATGAGGTCGAGGAACGCCTCCGTCTCGCCGGGGTCCGGCGCGGCGATGTCGGGCGGCGGCGCAGGTTCTACGGGCGTCGGCTCCGGTTGGTTCGGCGTGGGTGCCGTGCAAGCGCCGAGCAGGAACGCCACGAGGGCACCGGATAGCGCGGATCGATGGTGATGGTAGGTGGTCATCGCTGAGGGACTGGAATCGGTGTCCGGCACCACCGCTCGCGCGGCGAGGACGTCAGGTAGATCGTGCGACAATCCAGGTTGGTCGCGCAAGGATCGTAAACGTGGCTATCCGACTCGTGTTGTTCTTCGCCGTGGCCACCTGCGCCGCGTCGATGCGTGCCGCCGAAATCGATGGAGTCGATCTAGGCACCATCAACGACCCGTTGGCCGAGGCGTCGGTTTTCCTTCCCGTCGACCAAGCCTTCGCCTTTTCGCTGCACCTACGCCCCGGCGAGGACGGCGTCGAGCAGATCGTAGCCCGCTGGGACATGCCGGCCGGCTACTACCTTTATCGGCACGGGTTTCGGGCGGACGCCGAGGAGGGTCTGGCCCTAGGCGAACTGCGGATACCCCGCGGCGAAATGCGCACCGACGAGTATTTCGGCAAGTCGGAGGTCTACGTTGGCAGCGTGGAGGTCGTCGTGCCGGTGATCCGGCGCGCGGTGCGAACCGCGACGGTTCGGTTCGCCTACCAGGGTTGTGCCGAACAAGGGCTTTGCTACCCGCCCACCGAACGGGACGAGGTATTGGATTTCGGCCAGCTTCGGCCGGCCGCCTCGTCGCAAACGGCAATCCTCTTGGGCGCAGCGGCGTTGCTGGTCGCGGTGTTGTTGACCGTCCGTGCGATGCGGTCACGCCGCGCCGTGCGATAATTGCAGGGTTTCAGCCCCTCTCGCGAAGGTTGGTCGTGGCGAAGATCCTGGTCCTGCATGGGCCCAACTTGAACCTCCTGGGAACGCGTGAACCCGGTATCTACGGGGCGGCGACGCTAAAGGACATCGACCGGGGGCTCGCGGCCCAGGCGGGTTCCGCCGGACACGACCTTGAGTCGGTGCAGAGCAACGCCGAGCACGAACTCGTCGACGCCGTGCAGCGCGCGGGGGCCGATGGCGTGCGCTTCATCGTCATCAATCCCGCCGCCTTCACCCACACCAGCGTGGCCTTGCGCGACGCCTTGCTCGCCGTCGAGATTCCCTTCATCGAGGTGCACCTTTCGAACGTCAACGCGCGCGAGCCGTTCCGCCACCACTCCTACTTCTCGGACATCGCGCAAGGCGTCGTAGCCGGTCTCGGCGCAAAGGGCTATGAATTCGCGTTGGCGGCAGCCATGAGCTGGCTGGCCGACGAGAGCGCGCAGTAGGGGCGCGTACCATGGACATGCGGAAGATCAGGAAGCTGATCGAGCTCGTGCAGGAGACCGGCATCGCCGAACTCGAAGTGCGGGACGGCGACGAGAAGATCCGGGTTGCTCAATTCGCTTCGGTTTCCGCCAAGGTGCCGGAGCACGCCGTGGCAGCGGAGGATGTGCAGGTGCCGGCGGCGAAGAATGCGCCGGGGGCCGTGATGGCCGCGCCGATGGCGGGGACGTTCTATCGTGCTCCTGCCCCGGGTGAGGCGCCGTTCGTCGATGTCGGGGACACCGTGGCCGTTGGCGACGTGCTGTGCATCATCGAGAGCATGAAGATGATGAACCGGGTGGAGAGTGATTTCGCCGGACGGATCGCCGAGGTCCTGATCGAGAACGGCAAGCCGATCGAGTCGGGGGCGGGGTTGTTCCGGATTCTCTAGCGGCGGCACCCCACCTAGGACGAGTGATGATGACAATACGGCATCGAAACTTGACTCGAGTGGGAGCCTTTTGCCGCGTTCAACCAGACTGATGCCCTGGATGCGCGTGAGCGCCAGCGCCACGGCGGACCTTGCCGACGACATCGCCGCACGACTGACGGCCGCAGGCGCCATCTCGGTTACCTTGGCACCTGCCGCAGACGAAACCGACCACGTACTGGAACCCGCGCCGGATGCCACACCCATGTGGGACACCGTCCGGGTGGAGGGCCTGTTTGGCGTCGAGGCGGATCTTTCGCCGCTTGCCGGAGTCGACATCGATGTCGACTTCCTGGCGGACCGGGACTGGTCCGAGACGTGGCGCGAAGGCATCAGGCCGTTGCGGTTCGGCAAGCTGCTCGTGGTGCCGAGGACGTCCACGTTCCAATCGTGTCCCGGCGATGTCGTCGTACGGCTGGACCCCGGGCTCGCCTTCGGAACCGGCACCCATGCGACGACCGCCCTCTGTCTAGAGCGATTGGCGCAACTGCCGCTCGAAGGCAAGCGCGTTCTCGACGTCGGGTCTGGATCCGGAATCCTGGCGATCGCCGCGGCGCGGATGGGGGCGACTGTCGTCGCCGTGGACTATGACCGTCAAGCGCGACGCGCCACCTTGCAGAACAGCGGGGACAACGGGGTCGAGGTCGAGATCGAATGCCATCTTGACGCCGTTGACTCTCTGTTCGACGTTGTGGTGGCGAACCTGGTTGCCGACACGATTCGTGGAATGGCCGATGTCCTGTCCGAACGCGTGGTACCGGGCGGTGAACTGGTGCTTTCCGGCATACTACCGAGGCAGGTGGAGTGGGTTGTGGACGCGTTCTGCAAGAAAAAGTGGCGATTCGAAGCGCCCACCTACCGCGACGGCTGGGCGATGTTGCGAGGGCTTCGATGTCCGAATCCGCGGCGCTGATCTCCGAGTGTCCTAGTTGCCAGACGC
Source organism: Gammaproteobacteria bacterium (assembly GCA_009846005.1). Taxonomy (GTDB): domain Bacteria; phylum Pseudomonadota; class Gammaproteobacteria; order Pseudomonadales; family Azotimanducaceae; genus VXYL01. The sequence continues at coordinate 77,214 of VXYL01000016.1, forward strand.
GCTTCCGCGTTACCGAGGAACAACTCGCCGTCGCGGACGGTCGAGTACGTTGCGGCGCATGCCTCGCGGTCTTCGATGGCCGTGAAGCGGAGGTTCGCGAGGAGCCTGCCCTCGGCGGCGAACCGGTGGACGTGCTGCTGGAAATCGAGGGGACGGAACAGGCATCCGCTCCGGCGGCGACAGGGGGCGTCTCAGCACCCGACTACGAGGAAGCGCCGGAATCCACTCCCGAGAAACCGTTGCATCCGGTTCTGTTTGCGGCAGCCATTGCGGCGGCGCTGGCGCTGCTCGCTGCTGGCGTTCTGGTGCTGCAGTACGAGGTCTACGTCCAGGATCCGGTGCTTCGGGACGCCTACGAGATCGTTGGCGTCGAGGTGCCGAGATACAAGGCACTCGAGGAGATCGAGGTTGCCAATACATCCGTCGACGAGCGCTCGGGCGCTCCGGAAGACTTGATCGTCAGGCTGGACCTGACCAACACCGCGCCGCGCTATCAGCGCTTTCCGAACCTGGCAGTGCGATTCCATCGGGAGGACGGGACGTTGCTCGCCGACGAACAACGCGTTCTGCCGGCGGCGTACCTGCCGAGCCCGACGCAGTCTCGTCTCATGTCGCCGCACCAGACCGCTTCGGTAGCGCTGCGCCTCGACGATCCCGGACCGGACGCGTCGAGCTACTCGATTTCGCTGCTATGAAACACCCCCCCGATACGTTGGTCACCGTCAAGCGGGCGTTGCTGAGCGTCTCCGACAAGACCGGGATCGTGGAGTTCGGCCGGGCTCTCGAAGCCATGGACGTCGAACTGGTATCGACCGGCGGTACCTTCGCCGCGCTTTCCGACGCGGGCGTCCCGGTGACGGAGGTGGCATCCGTAACCGGTTTTCCGGAGATGATGGACGGACGGGTCAAGACGCTGCATCCGGTGATCCACGGCGGCATCCTCGCGCGCCGTGATGTGGATGCCGAAACCCTTGCCCGACACGGTATCAACGGCATCGACCTGGTGGCGGTGAACCTCTATCCCTTTGAAGCGACCGTGGCCCGGCCGGACTGCACACTGCAACTCGCGGTGGAGAACATCGACGTCGGCGGGCCGGCCCTGCTCCGCGCCGCGTCCAAGAACCACCGCGACGTCCTGCCGGTGGTGGATCCCGCCGACTATCCGGACGTCTTGGGCCAACTCGCGGACGGCGGCACGTTGCTCGACTATCGCTTGCGCATGGCCGCCAAGGCGTTTCGACACACCGCAGCCTACGACGCCGCGATCGTCGCGTATCTGGAGAAAAACCTATGAGAATCCTGGTCGTCGGTTCGGGCGGCAGGGAACACGCGCTGGCATGGACGCTGGCACGTTCGCCGTCGGTGGAGGCTGTATTCGCGGCGCCGGGCAACCCGGGAACCGCCACCGAGGACAATGTCACCAATGTCGACGTCGACGGTGGCGACTTCGACGCCCTGGTGGACTTGGTGCGCCGCCGCGATGTCGACTTGACCGTCGTCGGCCCGGAAGCGCCGCTGGTGGACGGCATCCGCGACCACTTCGACGCGGCGGGTCTCAAATGCTTCGGACCGTCGAAGGCGGCCGCACGCCTGGAAGGGTCGAAGGCTTTCGCCAAGGAATTCATGGCGCGCCATGGCATTCCCACCGCCGCGTCCGAGACATTCACCGACTTGGCCGCCGCCGAGCGTTACATCCGGCAACGAGGTGCGCCGATCGTGGTCAAGGCGGATGGTTTGGCGGCGGGGAAAGGCGTCGTCGTTGCCGGGGAGGTCGACGAGGCGGTCGACGCGGTGCGCGGTATGCTGTCGGGCGATAGTTTCGGCGATGCAGGCCGGCAGGTCGTGGTCGAGGACTTCTTGGAAGGCGAAGAAGCGAGTTTCACCTGCGTCCTCGATGGCGAGCGTGCGATTCCGTTCGCTTCGTCCCAGGATCACAAGCCTCGCGACGAGGGAGACCGGGGACCCAACACCGGCGGCATGGGTGCCTATTCGCCGGCGCCGGTGGTGACGCCGGCGGTGCATGATCGCATCATGGCCGAGGTCGTCGAGCCGCTGGTGCGAGGCGCGGCTTCGGACGGCATGCCGTACCAGGGCTTCCTCTACGCCGGTTTGATGATTGCCCCCGACGGCGCACCGAAGGTTGTGGAGTTCAACTGCCGGTTCGGGGACCCGGAAGCCCAGCCCGTGCTGTCGAGGCTGCGTTCCGACCTTGCCACGCTCTGCCTGCGCGCCGTCGACGGGACGGGACTCGCCGACGACGGTCTCGAATGGGATCCACGTACGGCGCTCGGCGTCGTCCTCACGGCGGGTGGCTATCCGCTGGCCTACGACAGCGGAGACGCCATCACCGGACTCGACGACGATCTTCCCGACAGCAAGGTGTTCCACGCCGGTACGGCTTTCGGGGCGACGGGCATCGTCACGGCGGGCGGTCGCGTATTGTGCGTGGTGGGACTCGGCGACGGCATCGCATCGGCGCAACGCCTTGCCTACCAGCGTGCTGCGAGCATCCACTGGCGGCGGATTTCGTACCGCCGGGACATCGGATTTCGCGCACTGGCGCGGGCGTCTGACTGACAGACGCCTATCCCGAACCACGGCACTCTTCGGGCAACCCAAGCCCAAAGGAGGAGACGCCGTGCTCGAACTGCTTAGAACCTTCAAACCCTTCCAATCCCTCACCGCGGCCGCGCTTGCCGCTGTGGAGCAGCACGCCGACCGCCTGCGACTCCCGGAGCAGCGTTGGCTACGGCGTCGGGGTCAGCCGCTGACCCGCGACCTGTTTCTGATCGACGGCACCGTTTCGGTACGCGGCGCGAATGGCACGCACCGCGTCACAGCCCGGGAGACCGGGGGTGAATCGCTCAATGAACTCGCCGGTGACGGGGTGGAGATTTCCACCGTGACGACGGTGGAAATCATCGCCGTGGACCTCGCGCGCGTCCGACCGATCCTCGAAGGGCGGACATCGGTCGCCGCTCCGGAGGTCTCCGTGGTCGACGAGTGGATGCACGCGCTTCTGGAGGGACCGGTGATGCGTTGGTTTCCACCCCGCACCTGGGCTCGTCTGCTGCGCGCCGGGAGGGCTCGAAGGGTCCGGCAGGGTGATCTCGTCGTCGCGCAGGGCGAGACATCGGACCACATCATCGTCGTCGGTAGCGGCACGGCGGTGAGTGGCGAAGCGCGCTTTGGCCCCGGCGACTTTTTCGCGGAGGAGTCCGCGCTGACCAAGCTTCCGGCTGCCGCCGACGTCATCATGGAGACCGATGGCGTCGTCGTCGCCTTCCCAGCCGAGGATGTGCTCGCGTTGATCGGCGAATACGATGCGCCGGACGGCGATCCGCCCCAGCGCCTTGATCTCGACACGGTGTCGACGGCCCGGGAACAGGAGGCGCTTGCCGGTTTGGCACCCGGTTCGCCCGTCGCCGTGCGCGGTGGGGATCCCGGGCGCCGGCTCGTCGTCGCCGCCAAACTGCTGCGTCGGGGATTCGCCGTCGTCTAGCGGCCTGGGCTGGTGGGCGGCGTTGCGCCACGTCGCCACTACCAGTTTTCGCGGCAGTGTGGACGAGGAACTGGCAAGATTCGCCTGCATGCAGGCGCGCTAGTCGAAAGCGCTAGGGATCTACGAATGCGGTCGACAGCTCATGTGCGGAACGCGGCGTCTTCGCTGTCTTCGACATTGCTGCGTGGGCCGTCGATGTCGGTTCGTGGCGCGCGGGGGTTTGCGGTCGGCACTCTCGTGTTGCAGGCGGGCCTCGTGGTGGCGGAAACCAACCACACCGTTCCCCTGTTCCCGTCCGCATCGGACGCCACGCGCCAAGGCTTCGTCCGTGTGATCAACCACTCGGTCCTCGACGGCGAAGTTCGCATTCTGGCCGTTGACGACTCAGGCGGACGCGTGGACCCCATCACCTTGGGGGTCGACGGTCGCGAGACCGTTCATTTCAACTCGGACGACCTGGAACTGGGCAACGATGGCAAGGGCCTGTCCGGGGGTGTCGGGTCAGGGGAGGGCGATTGGCGGCTGGAGCTGACCAGCGGTCTGGACATCGAGGTGATGGCCTACATCCGTACGACCGACGGGTTCCTGACGGCAATGCACGACACCGTGCCCGGCACGGACAACCGCCACGAGGTCGCGATTTTCAATCCTGCCAGCAACCGGGACCAGATCAGCCGCCTGCGCATCGTCAATCCGGGCGAGTCCGATGCCGGCGTCACGATCACGGGTGTCGACAGCACGGGAGCGTCGCCGGGCGATGCCGTTGCGGCGAGCGTTGCCGCCGGCGCCTCGCTTACCTTGACGGCGGAAGAGCTCGAGTCCGACGGGTTGGGCGACGGCGCCGGAAAATGGCGGCTCAACGTCGAGTCCGACCAGCCGGTAGTCGTCGTCAACCTGCTCGAGAGCCCCACCGGGCACCTGACCAACCTCTCCACGACCATCGGCAGCCGACGGGTACCGTTGTTCCCGAGCGCCTCGGGCACGCGCGGGCAGGGCTTCGTGCGAGTCCTCAACCCGTCGGACGAGGCCGGGGTGGCATCCGTGGCGGCGTTCGACGACACGGGGCGGGCCTACGATCCCGTCATGCTGGACCTCGGTGCGGGCGAGACCGCGTACTTCAACTCCGACGACCTGGAGCAGGGAAACACTGCGAAAGGGCTGTCCGGCCGTACCGGCACCGGAGAGGGCGACTGGCGTTTGGAGTTCTCGAGCGACCTCGACATCGAGGTTTCGGCCTATGTCCGCACCGAGGATGGCTTTCTAACGGCCATCCACGATTCCGCGCCCGGCACGGCCTATCGGTCGCGTGTCCCCACGTTCAATCCCGGCAGCAACGTGGATCAGGTCAGCCGGCTACGGTTGGTGAACGTCGGTACGTCCCCGGCGGATGTCAGGATCCAAGGCATCGACGGCCTTGGCGAATGGTCATCGACCGTGCAAGTATCGTTGCCTGCGGGTGCTGCGCGTGATCTCAGCGCAAGGGAACTGGAGTCCGGCGGCGAGGGATTCGCCGGCATGCTCGGCAACGGTGCGGGCAAGTGGCAACTGATCATTCGGTCCGATCAACCGCTCGTCGCGATGAGTTTGTTGGAGAGTCCCACCGGGCATCTGACGAACTTGTCCGCGGTCCCGGTAGACCGCTCGGCGAAGGTCTTCGAGCACCGGCAGTCCTTCAGGCGGTTGGCGGAGGATTCTTTTTATTCGAACGAGGAGTGGTACTTCGATCAGCAGAGGGGTTGGTACGCCGCTAACTATGAGCTGGCGAGGTACGCCGGCTTCCAGGATCTGCTGAAGAAGCACGACTACCACCTGCCGACCGGCCGGGGTCTCACGGTTCTTCAGGCCGAAAGGAACCACACGCCCGACGACCTCGGCGATGTCCGCCATCTATTCGTCTACAAGGACTCGGACCGCCATAGCCGGACCGTCGCCGAGATACTCACAGAGTACAGCGACTACCCGCTTCTTCTGACCAGGCACACCACATTCTCCTTTGAGCTGGACTCCTTCCACACCACGGACACGGCGGATTTGCGGGCATTCGCGGGGGACGAAGACCGGACCCGTCGCTACCCGTCGTTAACACACGACGGCGTGCCGATCGCACCCGCGAAGCTGTTGAATGTCAGCAATACCAACGGCGGGTCGTCTGTCAACATCCTGAGACATTTCGACAAGTTCGTGGAAGAGAACGACTTGGTGGCCTGCACCGCGCAAAGTTCGTTGATCGAGGGGAACTGGACAACGAGCGGCATGGCGTACAACAGCATCGTGGTAGATCAGAAATACGGGAACCCCAACGCCTTCGACGGTGCCAAGGTGAACGACCACGGCTCGCCGCGGTACAAGCCCGACATCATGGCGCGCGCCAAGGCGGCGGCGACCAGCTATTCCTCTCCCCTGGCGTGCTCCGCCGCAGCCATGCTGCTGGAACGAGCGCAGCTAGACCCGCTACTGTCCAACGCCTACCACGGCATCGCCATCAAGGCCATTCTCATGGCGGGCGCTACGCGCTTCAACTACCGGGCCAGCGCCGAGTGGGCGGATGTCAGCCCGATCGACCCTTTGTTCTGGCACGGCGAATGGGAGCGAACGTCTGATGAGCTTCCGCTCAGTCCGAGGTACGGCGCTGGCGCACTCAACGTGCTTGCCGCATACGACATTCTCGATGCGGGAGAATTCGACGGCGAAGCCGACGTCGCAGTCGGGCCACGCGGCTGGGACTACGGCCGCGATCCCGTCGAGGGGGATGTCGTTGCCTATAGCTTCGACGTCGCCCGCGAGTCGGTGTTCTCCGCCGTTCTCGTCTGGCACCGATACATCGACGACGACTGGACCAGCTACCTTCCAGACTACGCGCTCGAGGTCATCGACGGCGGAGGCGGCCGCGTGGCGTTTAGCAACAGCGCCACGTCCAACGTCGAACTGGTGGAGGCCACGTTGCAGCCCGGCAGCTACGTCATGGAGGTGCGGGCCGCTTCCGACGGGGGCAGTCCCCATGAGCTGACGTACGGTCTCGCGTGGACTACCAAGGCCATCTGCGCTGCCCCAGAGGGCCTGCGCGTCGAAGGAGACGACGAGTCCTGGACCCTAGAATGGGACGAGCCAGCGGATTTGCAATGCCGCAAATACCGGCTACAGGCCCGGGCCGGCGACGACGAGTCGGAAGCGGTGGAGGAGGATCTGTACTTGGATCTGAATACGCACACCTATGCCAAATCCGACGATGCGTCGGCGCGGCACTTCCGCGTCTATGCCTACCCGAACGACGGCGACGTCGCCTATCGCTACCCGTCCTCCCCGACTCGCATCGTCGGCGATCCTTAATGGGTCTCGAGGTGTGCGTGACGGCTGTGTTGCGGTGTAAGCTCGGCTCGTACGTTCCGTGATGCGACCGAAATGACCAAGCTCGACTCGCTTCTGACCGCCGTTGACCGGGGCCTGCGCAGTGTCGCCGGCGTTGTCAAGGCCGACCGTCCCAGTCCGGCGGCGGATTGCGAGTCCGAACTGACAGATGCCGAACGCCGCCATGCCGCGGGACTGATGCGCGTCAACCACTGCGGCGAGATCTGCGCCCAGGCGCTCTACGAGGGCCAGGCGCTGACCGCGCGTCGCACGGAGACACGGGAGTCCCTCACCACGGCGGCGCGACAGGAGGAGGATCATCTGGCCTGGTGTCGGGAGCGCCTCACCGAGCTCGACGGTCGGCCAAGCGTTCTGGATCCAGCGTTCTACGTCGCCTCCTTCGCCCTCGGTGCGGTCACCGGGCTGCTCGGCGACCGGGTCAGCCTGGGCTTCATCGAAGCCACCGAGGATCAGGTCAAGCACCACCTCGACCGGCACATCGAGAAACTGCCGGAGGGTGACGAACGCAGCCGGGCCATTCTCACGGAGATGAGGTCCGACGAGGTGCGGCACGGCGAGGACGCGGTTCGATCCGGCGGGATCGAGTTCCCACCGGCGGTGAAGGGCGTCATGGGACTGGTCTCGAAGGTGATGACGGAGACGACCTACCGGATCTGAAGAACGTCGCGGCTGCGCGCCGTAGGGGCGACCCTTGTGGTCGCCCGCGCGGGGGCACAAGGCGTCAAATCGACTGCCACGAGAATGCGCGAGCATTCTCGAAACGCGCCCGAAGGGCGCGCCGGGACGGGACAAGCCCGCCCCTACGATCCGTGCTCTGCTCCCCGGCCGTCCACCCGCGCCAACGGCGGGTGGTGGATGATCTGCACCGTCGTGCCTTCAGGATCCTTGCAGTAGAAGCTCCGCGCCCCGTCGCGATGGGTGCGGGGCGGCGCATCGACGGCCACGTCGTTCGCCGTCAGGTATTGGTACCAACCGTCCACATCGCCGGGTTCGTCGACCAGGAAACCAATGTGGTCCAGGCGTTGGGCGCCTTCGACGATGTCGCCCGTTGCGCGGTGGATCGCCAGGTTGTCCGTGCCGGAGGTGAGGTAGACGTTGTCGTCGTCCGGACGCCATTCCACCGCCATGCCGAAGAGTTCCGTGTAGAACGTCAGGGTCTTCTCGAACTGGCGCGCGTGAAGGGCGACGTGGTGCATACCGGCTAGCGGCGGTCGCTGCGTCATGCTTCGATCAGCTCGTAGTCGTGGGTGACGACGACCCCGGCGCGTTCCAGCATGATCGACGCGGAGCAGTACTTTTCGGCGGTCAGGTGGATGGCCCGCTCGACTTTCTTGGGGTTCAGGGCACGACCCGTCACCCGGAAATGGAAGTGAATGCGGGTGAACACCTTGGGATCGGTGTCGGCGCGTTCGGCCTCGATCTCGGTGGCGCAGTCGACGAGATCCTCCCGACCCCTGCGAAGAATGTTGACGACGTCGAAAGACGTGCACCCGCCGACGCCCAGCAGCATGAGTTCCATGGGGCGAACGCCCTGGTTCTGCCCGCCCAGTTCGGGTGGTCCGTCGATCGCGACCTGGTGCCCGCTTCCCGAGGTGCCCTCGAAGCGCACGTCGCCCGCCCAGTCCACCGTCGCCCGCATCATTCAGCCGAACAGCCGCTCGAGGGCCCTACCGGGATCGGGTGCGCGCATGAAGGCAGTACCGACCAGGAAGGCGCGGACCCCGGCGTCCTGGAGCCTCCGGACGTCCTCGGGGGAGTGAATGCCACTCTCGGCGACGACCGCGACGGCGTCGGGAATCACGCCTAGGAGGTCGATGGTCGTGTCCAGGTTCGTCGTGAACGTGGCGAGGTCCCGGTTGTTGATGCCAACGATCTTGGGGCGCAGGTCGAGTGCAGCGTCAAGTTCGTCCCGGTCGTGAACCTCGATCAGCACGTCGAGGCCCAATTCCCCGGCGAGCCGCGCGAGATCCCCCAGTTGCCCAGCCTCCAGTGCAGCGGCAATCAGCAACAGGCAGTCTGCACCTAGCGCGCGTGACTCGTAGACCTGGTAGGGGTCGACGATGAAGTCCTTGCGCAGCGCCGGCAGCTTGGTGGCGTTCCGCGCATCCTCGAGGTGACCGTCGCAACCCATGAAATAGCGAGTGTCGGTGAGCACGGAGAGGCACGCTGCCCCGGCCCGCTCATAGGACGTCGCGACTTTCGCCGGATCGAAGTCGGCACGAATGACGCCCTCGCTAGGCGACGCGCGCTTGATCTCCGCGATCACGGCGGGGTTGCGGGTCTTGATAGCCTTGGCGAATCCGCGAGGGATCGGGGCCGCCTCCGCGGTTCTGCGAACTTCGGCGAGGGGCCGTAGCCGGCGCCGGGCAACGACCTCGGCACGCTTGTGTTCGACAATCTCGGCGAGTATGCCGCCGGGTTGAGGCGGATCCCGCTTCGCCCGGTTCATACCTCGCCCATCATTCGCGTCAGATCGACGAACTCCTTGAACTTTTCCGATGCCTGTCCTGACGCGATCAAGTCCTGGGCGAGCACGACGCCGTTCGCCAACGTCGTGGCAACGCCCGATGCGTATATCGCGGCGCCGGCGTTCAGAGCGACGATGTCCGAGGCGGCTTCGTTGGACTCGTCGAGCGCCGAGCGGATGAGGCCGAGGCTCTGTTCCGGCGTCTGGGCCCGTAGTTCGTCCATCGCTCTCTCGCGCATGCCGAAATCGGCAGGTGACACTTGGTAGGAGTTGATGTTGCCGTCGTTCAGTTCGACGACGGTGGATGGTCCCTGGATGGAAACCTCGTCGAGGCCGCTGCTGTGCACGACGAGGACGCGTTCCGATCCGAGCGCCTGGGCGACTTCGGCGAGTGGTCTTTGCCATGCCGGGGCGAACACGCCCAGCACCTGGCGTTTCGCGCCCGCCGGGTTGGTGAGCGGACCGAGCAGGTTGAAGATGGTGCCGATGCCCAGTTCGCGCCGTACGGGCCCGGCGAAGCGCATCGCCGCGTGATGGCGCACCGCGAACAGGAATCCGACGCCGACTTCGCGGATGCATCGCTCGACCTGGTCGGGTTCGAGTTCGAGGTTCGCGCCCGCGGCCTCCAGCACGTCGGCGCTGCCGCTCGCGCTGGACGCGCCCCGGTTGCCGTGCTTGGCGACGTGGGCACCCGCGGCAGCAGCCACGAAGGCGGCCGCGGTGGAGATGTTGAACCGCTTCGCGGCACCGCTCCCGCCGGTACCGCAGGTGTCGACCAGGTTCGGGACATCGACGTCGACCTTGGTGGACACCGCCCGCATGGCTTCCGCGGCGCCGGTGATCTCCTCGACGGTCTCGCCCTTGGCCTTGAGCGCAATGAGCACGCCGGCGATTTGGGCCGGCGTGGCTTCGCCGCCCATGATCGCGTCGAATACCGAGCGTGTTTGTTGGCGGCTCAAGTTCTCCCCGGCGACCAACGCCGCCAGGGTTTCGTTCACCTGCATCGATTCGCTCCCTACAGTCCCTGAGTGAGGAAGTTGCCGAGCAACTGGTGGCCGACGCGCGTCTTGATCGACTCCGGGTGAAACTGTACCCCTTCGACGGGATGCTCGCGGTGCCGGATGCCCATCACCTCGTCCGCTTCCCCAAGTTCCGTCGCGGTCCATGCCGTGACTTCCAGGCACTCGGGAATCTCGGTGACGATCAACGAGTGGTAGCGCGTCGCCTCGAAGGCGGACGGCAGGGCACGGAACACGCCGCGCCCGGCGTGGTGGATGGCGGAGAGTTTGCCGTGCATGACCTTGCGGGCACGGCGCACGGTGCCGCCGTAGGCCTGGCCGATGCTCTGGTGGCCGAGGCAGATGCCCAGCGTCGGGATGTGCTTGCCGAAGGTCTCGACCGCCGACAGCGAGATGCCCGCTTCGTTGGGGGTGCATGGTCCGGGCGAGATGACGATCTTGTCCGGCGCCATGCGCTCGATTTCGTCCAAGGTGATCTCGTCGTTCCGGTGCACCGCTACATCGGCGCCGAGTTCGCCCAGGTACTGCGCAACGTTGTAGGTGAACGAGTCGTAGTTGTCGATGAGGAGGATCACCTGCGCAACCCCGGGCCCGGCGAGAGGCGCGCAGCTTACAGACCTACGCCCGGGCGCGAAAGGTGGGACCGCGGGCCAGTCGCGCCAACCCTGTGTTCGATAGCCGCTGATGCGCGCCGTGACTTCGATACGGTCGCCCTTTAGCATGGTGGTCGTGGGAAATCGGAGGTTTGTATGCGGGACGTGACCGAGTTCTCGGTGGGCGACATTCTCCGGGTGTCGTTTTCCACGTACTCCGACAACCTGCCGTCGTTCCTGCCGCTGTCGTTGATTGCCTTTGCGCCGTCGTTCGCGGTTGTGTTCTTGCTTGACTCGAGCTCCGTCAACAATCCGTTAGTTGCAGATCCAACGACGCTCAACCCCCTTAGCGCCGAGTATTGGGGCTTCATGATGGCCACGATGCGCGAGTCGTTCGTCGACCTGCTCTGCGCGTTCTGGTTGCAGGCCGGGGTGGCGTTCGGGGTCGTCCGCCACTTGCGGGGAGGGAATCCGGGCTACCTGGAGACGTTCCTGGGCTCGCTGCGCATGCTGTTTCCGGCCGTCTTGGTCACCGCTGTCGTTGCCGTCGCCACGGGCATCGGGTTTTTGCTGCTCGTCGTTCCGGGCGTCATCGTTTCATTGATCCTTTGGGTAGCGGTGCCAGCGGCTGTCGTGGAACGCAGCGGCTTTCGAGCGCTTGGTCGGAGTGCGCAGTTGACGGACGGCTACAAGGGCCAGATATTCGGCTTAGCGTTGATTCTCTTCATATTGCAGTCCGTGGTACTAGCCGTCGTCGTCATGGTATCGAGCACCGTGCTAACCGACATCGCCGCGGTCCGCGTTGTGGCGCAGTCCTGCGGCGCCGTGTTGTCGGGCATCTGGGCAACGGCGGTTGCGGTCACCTACCACGACTTGCGAGTACTCAGCGAAGGTGTGGACACACGGGTGGTATCGCGAGTCTTCGAGTAGTCGGACCTCGGTCGTGCGAGATGCAAGCACGTTTCCCCTAGGCGGCGTGCTCGCTGCGGGCACGCGCTACTACGTCCGGAACTTGGCGCTGATCCTGCCGGTCTCGCTGCTCGCCTTTGTGCCTGCTTTTGTGGTGATCGCCGTTAGCGTTGACGAAGGCTTCCGGTTCGATCTCGGCCCCGCCAAGGTGGAATTCAGGTATCGCGAATTGACGAGCCTAGTCTGCGGGGTCTGGTTGCAGGCGGGCCTGAGCACGATCGTCATTCGCCAGCTCGAGGGCAGCTACCAGGATTTCGGTGAAACACTCGTCGCCTCGATTCACTCGCTGTTTCGTTGTGCCCATGTGGCGCTGATCGGTGCCGTGGTGTTCGTCGTCGGACTCATGGCTCTCGCATTGCCGGGCCTGGTGTTGGCGACCATGCTCTGGGTAGCCATGCCTTCGGCTGCCGTCGAGCGTTGCGGCCTCGTCGGGGCGTTGCGGCGAAGCTACGAGTTAACCCGGGAGTACCGGTTGCGGATCCTGGGCCTGTTCTTGGCGTTCGTCGTGGTACTGCTGATCGTGGAGTTCGCAATCGGGCTGGTTCTGTTTCCCCGGGTCCCCGAAGGCCTCTCGTCGCAGGAGATCGTCAAGCAGATTGGGGGGATATTCATCGGCGGACTCGTCGGAAGCATCGTTGCGGTCTCCTACTACTACCTCCGAACCATCAAGGAGGGTGCTTCCAGCAAAGCGATTGCTCAAGCCTTCGACTAGGGATGTTCGAGCGTTGATCGATCGCGCCGTCGGGCGGCCTCGTGCTTGTCAGCCCGCCGGTCGCCGAACAGCGCGTGCCGTTCGAGGTGCTCGCGTAGCGCCGCGTAGTAGTCGGTGAGGAAGGACTCGCCGTCCACGCCGTCCCGGTCGCCCCAGTCGATCTTGTCCAGGATGCGGTTGAGAACATCCTTCCTGGTGTCCAGCGTCCCCCGGGTCGCAGGTTGCCGTAAGAGCCTCTCGAGCACCTGCAATTCCGCAATTCCGTAGACATCAAGCTCGGCCGGCGTGAACCGGTAGCGTCGCAACGGCGGTTTCGTCGACAAGTCCTTCAAGAGTGCCACGGGTTCGGCGTAGACCACCCACGTGCCGCCGATCATGTCGCCGATGCGCAACCGGTCCCGGTTGAAGATGGGTAGCAGGGTGAAGATGCCGAACCAGATCAACGCGGCCAAGGCGAGCACATTGTCCAGGTCGCTGCCGCCGAGGTCGGACGGCTTGATGAGCAGCAGCGTGGCCGGCATGAAGACCTCGATCTCGCGGGTGAGGTTGCGGGCAGCCACGGCCCCGGGCGAGAGCGCGCCGCCACGACGGTCCGCGACACGCAGTTTGAACACGCGCTTGCCGGGCGTTTGGCCCCGCCAGCGCAGTTCGAAGGCCATGAAGAACGGGCACCGCAGAAAGAACGAGAGGATCACGAACAAGGCAAAGCCGAGGGCGCCGGTGGCGGGCGTGACGAGGACGACGAACAGCACAGCGGCGAACAGTGCGACGAAGATGATCAAGAGATCAATCAGCACGGCACCGGCACGAGCACCGAGATCGGCCAGTTCGACTTCGATGGGTACGCCTTCGGGCGTCAGGACCGACCGGAGGGCGGCGCCGTCACTGGCCATGGCGCGGACCCATCGGGACTGATCGCCCGCCAAGCGTGAAATAGGCGAGCCATAGCACAAGCATGGTGCAGCCGACGGCCATGCGTGTCGTCGTGTCGGTGATGAGTTGCCGGCCAAGGCCCTCCAACAGGGCGGCGACAAACAGCATGACGACGGCGCCGACCACCAGGATCGTGGCGGTCCGTCCTTTCGCTCTCAGCGCCGCCAACCGCGTGCGGCGGGTTGGATTGATCATCGCGCCACCCAGGTGGAGCCCTGCGCCCCCGCAAAGAACAATTGCCGTGAGTTCAGTGGTGCCATGGATCGCGAGCCACGCGAGGAACTCGACGGTCAGATCCTTGCCGTCGAATACGGCGCAAATGGCACCGATTGCTAGACCGTTGTAGAAAAGGAGCAAGACGACGGGTACCCCGAACGCGGCGCCTAGCGCGAAGCAGAGCATGCCGATGCGAGCGTTGTGGGTGAAGAGAAATGTCGCGAATGCAGTCATTTGATCCGCCGCCTTGGGCTTGTCGAATATCGTCTCGGCGAGCTCCTGCCGGGTCGCATCTGGCGTCCGCCCTTGGGCCATGGCGGTTGAGACGAATGCCTCGAACCACGCCGGTTCCTTCGCCGTAACGGCCCATCCCGTCGCGACACCGGCAAGAAGAAGACCCGCCGCAAGCGCGTTCGACCACCCGGTGCGCCGCACGGCGACGGGGAAGTCGCGGCGGAAGAACCTGGCCAGAACCTGTCCGAGATTTGCGCGGACGCCGTACACCACGAAATAGGCGCGCAGGCTCAGAGACTCCAGGTAGGCGAGCAGGTTGGCGTCGAGGGAGATGCTGCGCGCAACCGACAGCGATGACATGCAAGCGCGGTACAACGCCGGCGCGCGGGCGAGCTCCTCGGCGTCAAGCGACTTCAGCCCGTGGCGTTCGGCACGAGCGATCAACGCTTCGAGTTCGCGCCACTTGCCCTCCCGTTCCTGGCGAAAGCGGTAGCTCTTCAAGAGGTCGTCGGGCATGGCCGTCAGATCTGATCCCGGGCCTTGACGGCGAGGTACCGGTTGACGAGCGATGGACCGAGTCGACTCGCCGGCGCTTCGACGCAGAGCACGCCGAGCCGAGCGAGTCGGGTGAACACGGCCCGGCGTTCCCGCATCAGGTCGTACGCCACGACCGCGCGGGCGACGTGCTCGAGATCGTCCGGGCGGCGCGCAAAGGGGTCTTCAAGGGACGTGTCGCTCAACGCGACGAAGACGATCAGATGCCGCTTGGCCAGGTAGCCGACGTTGTCGATCATGAGGTCGGCGGTGACGGTGTCGACGAAGTCGGTGGCAACGACGATCAGCGAGCGGCGTGATAGGCGACCGCGCAGTTCGGCGAGCGCCAGCGTGAAGTTGGTCTCTTCGGTGCTGTAGTCGACGCCGGCGAACGCACGTTGCAGGCGTGCCATCGTGCCCATACCGCCCGAAGGCGTCACGAACGCGCGGGTTCGGGCATCGAACGCGGTCACTCCCACCTTGTCGCCGGCCTGCAGGGAAACATAGCCGAGAAGGAGCAGGGCACCGATGGCGTGGTCGAGTTTCGGCAAGCCGTCGACCGTCTCGGCCATGAGGTGGCCCGTGTCCAGTGCAAGCACGACGTGGTGGTTTCTCTCGGTCTGGAATTCCTTGCACACGAGCTTGCGGTGGCGCGCGGAGTGCTTCCAGTCGATGGTGCGCGTGTCGAGTCCCGCGGCGTATTCGCGCAGCGCTTCGAACTCGCTGCCGGTCCCTTTTTCGATTTGCGGCTTGATGCCGAGCGGTGCGTCGTTCGCGGCGAAGGCGAGTGCCTGGCGTTTGACGGAAGCGATGTTCGGAACCACGGGACAGTCGGCGTCGAGGGGGCGTCGAAGCGTGCGCGCGGCGAATCCCAGCGGGCCTGCCGAACGCAGCCAGAGACTCGCCAGCCGCACATTGCCGCGTCGGTGCGCGTAGATCTCGATTTCCCTTTCCGTGGTCTCGTCTGCTGCCAAGCGCGCCGAATGCGTGTCCAAGGGTGCAGTGGGCCCCTCGACGTCTATCGTGAATTCGATGGTGACGGACTCACTGCACGCGATTCGGACAATGACGCGATCAGGTTCGCCGACGTGGAGTACCTGGGGAGGTTCGACGTCGGCATCGATGTGCCGCCGAATGAGGCTTGCCGCGTCCACCGCGATGGCGGCCAGCGCCACGGCGAGCCATGCGGGTCCGAGCACCCACCACGCGGGGGCTACGAAGGCGACGACCAGCGCGGCGGGGGCGGCGATGCCGACGGCTACGGCGGCGCGGGCAGTGGGATGGATCATTTGGGGACGGGAGTCTGCTCGATGATCTCGCCGACGATCTGGTCCGGGTGCAGCCCCTCGATCTCCGAACCGGGCGACAGCACGATGCGGTGCCGTAGCGTTGCCGGGGCGAGATGCTTGATGTCGTCCGGGATGACGTAGTCCCGGGCGTCCAGCGCCGCGTAGGCGCGTGCGGCACTGGCCAGCATGTTCGCGGCGCGGGGGGAGGCGCCGAAGCTCAATCCGGGGTGTTCCCGGCTGGCGCGGACCAGGTCGACCACGTAGTCCACGAGATCCTCGCCGAGCCGGATGCCCTCGAGATCAGCGCGCATTGCCTCGAGATCGGCCGGCCCCGCGACCGGTTCGATGCCGAACGCTTCCGGGCTCGTCATCGTGGTCCGGCTGCCGTGTGCCCGTACGATATCTCGTTCGTCGTCGCGTGTCGGGTAGTCGACGACATGCTTGAACAGGAAGCGGTCGAGTTGCGCCTCGGGCAGCGGATAGGTGCCCTGCTGCTCGATGGGGTTCTGGGTGGCCACGACCATGAACTCGCTGCTCAAGGGATAGTCCTCGCCGTCGATGGTGACCGTGCGCTCCTGCATTGCCTGGAGCAACGCCGCCTGGGTCTTCGGCGGCGTGCGGTTGATCTCGTCTGCTAGCAGGATCTCGGTGAACACGGTGCCCTTGGTCAACACGAACCGGGAGTCCGCGAAGTTGAAGATGTTGGTGCCGATGACGTCGCCGGGCATCAGGTCCGGCGTGAATTGGATGCGCCCGAAGTTGAGATCGAGGCTCGCCGAGAAACAGCGCGCGATCATCGTCTTGGCGGTCCCCGGCACTCCTTCGATGAGGACGTGGCCGTTGGTGAGCAGTCCGACGAGCAGCAGCTCGAGCGTGGCTTCCTGACCGACCACGGCCTTGTGGACCTCCGCCTTGATGGCTTCAGCGAGGGTCGCGACTCGATCCGGATCCACGGAACATCTCCTCTATCCAATCGTAGTGGCGGCGCGCCTTCGCGAGCGGCCGCGCCTCGTCGCCCGGCAACCGCGTACGAACGCCGCGCCGGGCGGCGATGTCCTCGAGAACGCCACGCGCCTTGACATCGTTGTCAGCCTCGCCGCGTCGCGATTGAGCGCCAAGATGGAGGCGCCGAGCCGCTTCCTCGAGGGAGACCCTGGCGTAGCGGTCGGCGATGTACGCCGCATCGTCTCCGGCGGCGAGAAGTCGTCCGGCGTTGCGCAACAGCGTTTCGTGGCCGCTCCCGAATACGGGTTCCGGTTGGCCCGCCCCATGCGGTTTGCCGAATCCCACCGCCGCGCGCCACACGGTGACGGCGACGGCGCCCAACACCAATAGCGTCGCTGCGAGAAAGGGCGGTGCCATGAGCAGGCGCGGCAGACTGGGCACGATGGCGAAGCCGTGGAGCGTCTCGTCGAAGTGAACAGTGGCGTCCGGAGACGGCTTGAGACGGTCGATCAAGCCGAGCGCGAAACGCGCGTTGTCGCCGCGGTGCAGGCCGTGATTGGCGATGATGTCGGGATCCGCCAGCACGATGATCTGTGCGTCGCGGTCAGTCATCTCGCCCACAAGGGCGCCGTCCGAGCTCGCAAGGAGCGCGTCCAGCTGGTCACTGTTGACCAGTTGGAGGTCGCCCTCGATGGTGGGTGCGCCGTTGCCAAGGCGGTCGGTCCAGGGCTGGTCGATGTCGGACCGATTGATGGAAGCGGGGACGACCACACCGCGCGCGACCTTTCCTGCGGTGCTTTTCGACAGGAGCGATGCCTCCTCAATCCAGCCGCGGGGCCCCGGCAAGTCGTTTGCGTGTGCCCATTTGGGCAGTGCGACGAGAACGCGGCGTTTGCCATCCATGAGACGTTGAAGCTCCGCGACGCTATGGATGCGTAGATTCGGCTCCAGGATCAACAGCACATCCTCCGGCGCGATGCTCCGGCCGAGTCGACTGCGATTGACCTGGACATCGTAGCCCACCTCGCGCAGCAGGCCGGCCAAGCCGGCGTGTCCGACCGCCGACCGCGAATAGCTGCTTGTTCCGGTGACCGTGCGGTCCGCCGGATCGATCACGACCGCCACGGCGAGGAGGGCACAGGTGGCGGCGCCTCCGAGCAATATCAACAACGCAGCCGTGCGGCGGGTCACGATTTGATCGCTGGAATCTGGCACGTTCGCGGCCTATCCCGTTGTGAGTTCCGACTCGGGGCGTCGCCGAGGCGGAAACAACGCGACCGTAGCGCCCCAGTGCCGCCCCGACGCTTCGCTCCGCCCCGCGTTGGCGTCGCCCCTACGGGCTTGTTCACCGTGACTCAACGGATGGCGGATTTGTTCCATGGCGAACTCTATGCAGGTGCTGGACCGGCGGCGTTGTCGATCTCGACGGCATCGCGGCGACAGTCCTCGAACTGCGCTTGTGTTGCCGGCCGACCGCCGAAATGGACAAGCTCAGAGGCTCGCACCAGGGCACGTAGGCGTTCCGGATGAGGTCCTCGGTGGGCTCGAACGATCTCCCGAGCGGTCTCGGCCCCCGATGTTCGGTCGTGGGGCCTGAGTATCCCGAGCACCCCTAGCAGCAGTAGGTGGATGGCCCCCGCAAATCGACCTTGCCGGGCCAGGTCGTCCGCCGTCTCAAGCCAATCCCCGGGTGCTTGCAGCCCCGGGGCCGGGGCCGCGTGGTGCCGATTTCGATCCGCGCGACGCTTGCGCCGCATTTTCCCAACCGCTTCCAGATTGACCGCCATTACCCACGCCGCCAATGCGGCGGCACCGAATGCCGCTCCCGCTAGGATGAGCCAGCCGAATTCGGCTGGTATCCCCTCGCTTAGGCTGGGCGGATCGTCCTGCGCAACGATGGGCAGTTGACGCTGGATATCCTGCTCGTCGTAGATCTCATCGAGTAGCGTATCGACGTCATTCGAGGCGGCCGCGGTTGTCGCGACGGCGCAGAGCCCGAGCACGACGAGACTCCGCATGAAGCGTCGGGGTTGAATCGAGGCGCGCGAGAACACCCGCCAATCGTAGCGCTTGGCACAAGGCCGTGCCAAAACGACGACACCGACTCGCGGCCGGCGCGAGCCGCGAGTCGGTGTGGCTACCACGGTCGGCCAGCCCATCGCGACAGCGGCTGGCCGGCGGTCGTCTACTGGTTGTAGCCCATGATCGCCTTGACTTCGAGGAATTCCTCGAACCCGTAGCGACCCCATTCCCGTCCGTTGCCGGATTGCTTGTAGCCGCCGAACGGCGCCTTGTTGTCCACCGGGGCGCCGTTTAGGTGGACGTTGCCGGTGCGGATCCGACGCGCGACGTCGCGGGCGCGGTCGCTCGTGCCGGAGACGTAGCCGGACAGGCCGTAGGATGTGTCGTTGGCGATCCTCACTGCATCATCGTCGTCCTCGTAGCCGATCAGCGACAGCACAGGCCCGAAGATCTCCTCCCGGGCGATGGTCATGTCGTTGCTGACGTGGGAGAACACGGTCGGGCGAACGTAGTAGCCGGCGTTCAACCCGTCGGGCCGACCCGGACCGCCGCATTCGAGCGTGGCGCCTTCCTCGATCCCTTGCTCGATCAAGCCCTGGATCTTGTTGAACTGCACCTCGGAGACGACTGGGCCGATGGTGGTATCGGCCGCGCCGGGGTCGCCTACCTTGACGTTGGCGGCCGCGGACTTGGCGATTCCGGCCGCCTCGTCCATGCGCGAGTTGGGGACCAGCATGCGGGTCGGCGCGTTGCAGGACTGGCCGGAGTTGGTGCACATGCCGAACACGTCCCGGGCGATGGCGGCCGCGAAATCGGCGTCATCCAGGATGATGTTGGCAGACTTGCCGCCGAGTTCCTGGGCCACCCGCTTCACGGTCGGAGCCGCGTTGCGCGCCACCTCGACACCTGCGCGCGTTGAACCGGTGAACGACACCATGTCGACATCCGGGTGCGAGGAGATGGCGGAACCCACGGTCGGACCGTCGCCGTTGACCAGGTTGAAAACGCCCGGCGGCACGCCGGCCTCGTCCAGGACTTCGGCGAACAGGATGGCGTTGAACGGCGCGACCTCCGACGGCTTCAAGACCATCGTGCAACCCGCCGCCAACGCCGGCGCGACCTTGCACGCGATCTGGTTGATCGGCCAGTTCCACGGCGTGATCAGACCGCATACGCCGGCAGGTTCGCGAATGACGCGCGTGCCGCCGATGTCCTCCTCGAACTCGAAGCGCTTGAGGACGCTCAAGGTCGAAAGGAAATGCCCGAGCCCAGCCGGCGCCTGGGCGCCGTTGGCGAGTGCTGCGGGCGCGCCCATCTCCTCACTGATGGTGGATGCCACCAGGGGAATGCGCGACTTGTAGACATCGACGATGCGTTGCAGGAGGTCGATGCGTTCCTCTTTCGTGGTCCGGGAATACGAGTCGAAAGCCGCGACGGCGGCGGCAACGGCCCGGTCGACGTCGTCGGCATTGCCGAGCGCGACCTGCCCGATGGCCTCTTCGGTGGCGGGGTTGATCACGTCGAGACGTTCGCTCGACAGGGGTTCCACCCACTCGCCGTTGATGTAGAACTGGGTGCGATGACTCATCTGGTCCTTCCTACGGTTTTGAAAAGCAGCCGCGCAACGTATGCGAAACCGCCCTCACTCCGCAAGTACATCCACAGCGGAAAGAGCCTAGGGGCGACCCATCGCGTCCGTCAGGACGCGCGGTCGACCGCGCTGAATTCCCGTGTGGGTCGTGAACGGGACGGGACAAGCCCGTCCCCTACGAACTGTACCCAACGCTGGTCCGCATCGTAGGGGCGACCCTATCGCGTCTGTCAGGGCACGGTCGCGAGGCTCAATCCGGCAACCCAAGCACCCGCTTGGCGATGATGTTCAGCTGCACCTCATTGCTGCCGCCCGCGATCGAACCCGCCTTGCCGGCGAGCCAAGCCCGTGTCATGCCGAGTTCGCCGCCGCCGAAGCCGTCGCCCTCCCAGCCGATGCCGCGCGTACCCATCATCGAGACCTGCAGTTCGGCGCGTTCCTTGCGCAGGTTCGCGCCGTAGTACTTGAAGATCGAGGTTTGGGGTCCGGGCGTCGATCCTTGGGACTCCTCGACGGTGCGGCGCTGGGTTAGTCGGAACGCCTCGGCGTCGATGTAGTGGCTGGCGACAGACCGACGCAGATCCTCGTCCGCGATGCGGCCGTCGTCCTCGCCGGCGAAGCCGCGGGCCAGGTCGTAGAGTTCCGCGCCGGACTCGCGGTTGGTGCCGCTCGCCAGCATTCCGATCCCGGAGCGCTCGTGCTGCAGGAGACGCTTCGCGACCGTCCAACCCTTGTTCAACTCGCCAACCAGGTCCTCCTTCTGGGCGATGGCGTTGTCGAAGAACGTCTCGCAGAACGGCGATGCGCCGGAAATCAGCCGGATGGGTCGAACGGTCACGCCGGGCTGGTTCATCGTGAACAGGAGGAAGCTGATGCCCTCGTGCTTCGGCACGTCTGGATCAGTGCGCACCAGGCAGAAGATCCAGTCGGCGTTGTTCGCCCCGGAGGTCCAGATCTTCTGGCCATTGATCACGAAGTGATCGCCCGCATCTTCGGCCCGGGTACGCAGCGAGGCGAGATCGGAGCCGGAACTCGGTTCCGAGTAGCCCTGGCACCACCAGACCTCGCCTCTGGCGATGCGCGGCAGGTGCCGCGCCTTCTGGTCGTCGGTGCCGTATTCGAGCAGAGTCGGACCGATCATCGTCGTGCCCATGCCGGACACCGGTGCGCGGATATCCAGCTCGCGCATCTCCTGGAGCAGCGCGACGAACTCGTCTTTGTCGAGTCCCGCGCCGCCGTACTCTTCCGGCCAGGTCGGCACGGTGAAGCCGCGCTCGGCGCAGCGGTCTATCCACAACCGCTGATCGTCGGTCATCGGCACCTTGGTGCCGCCACCCGGCACCAGACCCGGTCCTCGGCAGCTCTGCGGACAGTTGCCGTCGAGCCAGTCCCGAACATCCCTTCGAAACGACATAGGTGTACCCCACTACCCGATTACCGGTAATCCTAACGGATGGGATACGCGGCGTTCGAACACAAAAAACCGGATTGCCCGGCGACTATCCAAGCAATCGTAGGCCGTCGACGCTGGGTCTCAGTCCATCTCCCTGAACGACGAAGCGGCCATGCGTGCCGCACGGAAGATGGCGCGGCCCTTGTTCATGGTCTCTTTCCATTCCAGCCGCGCAACCGAGTCGGCGACGATGCCGCCACCGGCCTGGATGTAGAGCCGCCCGCCTTTCAGGATCGCGGTGCGGATGGCGATGGCGGTGTCCATGTTGCCGTTCCAGGCCAGGTAGCCCACCGCGCCCCCGTAGATGCCCCGCTTCACCGGTTCGAACTCGTCGATGATCTCCATGGCGCGGATCTTCGGGGCTCCCGAAAGGGTCCCGACGGGCAGGGTCGCGCGCAGCACATCGACGGCGGTTCTGCCCTCGGCCAATTCGCCGACGACGTTGGACGACAGGTGCATGACGTGCGAATAGCGCTCCACGACGAACTGCTCGGTGACCTCGACGCTGCCGATTTTCGAGACGCGGCCCACATCGTTGCGGCCGAGGTCGATCAGCATCAGGTGCTCGGCGATCTCCTTGGGGTCGCCTACGAGTTCCTCCTCCATGGCCCGGTCTTCGGCCTCGGTGCGACCGCGGCGTCGGGTACCGGCCAGGGGTCGGTTGACAATCACGCCGTCTTCGACGCGGGCTAGGATCTCGGGAGAGGAACTGACGATGTGGAAGCCGCCGAGGTCCATGAAGTACATGTACGGCGAGGGATTCAGACTGCGCAGGGCGCGGTAGAGGTTGATCGCCGGGCTGACGAACGGGATGGACATCCGCTGCGAGAGTACGACCTGCATGACGTCGCCGGCGCGGATGTATTCGCGGATTCGTTCCACGGCGGCCATGAACTTGGCGCGGCCGAAGGCGGACTCGAAGTGCTCCTCCTCGACGGCTTCATTGGCGGTGGCGGTGATGAACTGCGGGGTCGGGTCCGCCAGTTTGGCGGCCATCGTCTCGAGGCGTGCCGTGGCGCGGGCGAAGGCGCCGGGTTGGGCGGGGTCCGTCAGCGAGATGAACTTCACGCGGCTCGACATGTTGTCGAACACCAAAACGTCGGTGGACACCATCAGCAGGATGTCCGGCGTGCCCAGGTCGTCCGGCGGAGCCGAGTCCTTGAGCCGTTTCTCAACCGTGCGGACCGTGTCGTAGCCGAAGTAGCCGACGAGACCGCCGAAGAACCTGGGTAGTCCCGGGATGTCGGGGACGTGGTAGCGGTGGCTGAACGCCTCGATAGCCGACAGTGGATCGTCGGTCCGGAACTGCTCGACGATCGCGCCGTCGTCTTCTATCGTGAACTCGTCGCCGCACACCCGAACCAGCGTGCGGGAGGGCAGGCCGATAATGGAATACCGTCCCCACTTTTCGCCGCCTTGGGCGGCGGACTCGAGAAGGTAGGAATAGGGTCCGTTGGCTAGCTTCAGGTAGGCCGAAAGCGGCGTCTCAAGGTCGGCGAGAATCTCGTGGACGACCGGTATGTGGGAATAGCCGGCGTCGCGGAGGGCATCGTAGTCTTCTTGGTTCATGGCAATCGCGCAGTTGGGACGAGGAATGGCGAAGAGGTCCCGAGCACCGCCGTCAGGCGCCTCGGACGAGCGTTAGGATCGCCAGCGCGAGTCGGCGCCGCCTACGCCGCAGGTCCGGTTCGATTGCCGTTGTCGATTCATGGGCGCGAAACCTAAACGAGGGCGTCGAACGAATCAATGACCCGGTCGGCGCCGAGACGGGCGGGATCCTTGCCGTGGTTGTAGCCGTGGCGGTACAGGGCAATGTCGCAGCCGGCGGCGCGGGCGCACAGCACATCGGTCTCGGAATCGCCCACGAACAATGCGTGTTCGACGGCTGCCCCAAGATTCTCGCACGCGTACAGGGTCGGCTCGGGGTGGGGCTTGAAATTCGCGGTAGAGCCGCGGCCCACCACGACCGCGAAGTAGCGGGCGAGATCGAGGGCGTCGAGCAGACGATTGCTCAACTCCGTTGGCTTGTTGGTGACGACCGCCAGTGGAGCGCGCGCCGCCAGCACGGTCAGCGTCTCGACGACGGCGGGATAGGGCAGGGAATGGTCCGCGATGTGCGCGGCGTAGTGTTCGACGAGCGCCGCTTGGTGCTCCTCCAACTCCTCTGCCTCGGCCCGGATGCCAAGATGCCTGAATGCGGCCTCGAGCATCGCGCGGACACCGTGTCCGACCCAATGCCGCGTCAGCGACTCGTCGACGTCGCCGCGCCCTGCGCGGGCCAAGGTGTGGTTGAGCGCGCGCGAGAGATCGGGCGCGGTATCGACGAGAGTGCCGTCGAGGTCGAAAAGATAGGCTGAGTAGCTCACCCGGCCGGCGCTGCCAGCTCGTCGCGCATGGCACGGATGACCGAACTGTAGTCATCAACGCGCGAACCGGCACCGGCGGGGACCCCGAAGATGGCGGATCCGGCGACGAACGTGTCGGCGCCGGCCGCTGCCGCGTCGGCGATGTTGTCGATCTTGATGCCGCCGTCGATTTCGAGCCGGATGTCGCGACCGCTAGCGTCGATGGCGCGGCGTGCGGCCTCGACCTTGCCGAGTGACGACGGTATGAAGGCCTGACCGCCGAAGCCGGGGTTGACCGACATGATGAGCACGAGGTCGACGGCGTCGATCAGCGGCTCCAGCGAGGCGAGCGGCGTCCCCGGGTTGAACACGAGCCCCGCCCGGGCGCCACGCTCGTGAATCAGCCCGAGTGAACGGTGCGGGTGTTCGCTCGCTTCGGGATGGAACGACACGATATCCGCCCCGGCATCGGCGAATGCGGCGATCAGGCTGTCCACGGGCTTGACCATGAGATGGACGTCGACGGGTGCCCTAACGCCGTGCCGACGCAGGGATTCGAGCACCAGCGGGCCGACGCTGAGGTTCGGCACGTAGTGGTTGTCCATGACGTCGAAGTGGATCGCATCGGCACCTGCGGCGACCACGTCGTCGACCTCCTGACCGAGCTTGGCGAAGTCGGCGGCAAGGATTGAAGGAGCGATCCAAGGTTCCACGGCGAGTTCAGCACCGCGCTTCGGTGGCGCGCATTCTACGCCGTCAGACGGCGCGCCCGCTTGAGTTGCTCATGCGTGCCGATATCGATCCAGGTTCCGGTGAAGATCTCGCCTGTCACCTCGCCCGCGTGCGCCGCGCGGAACAGGGGATCGGTAAGCGGGAAAGCGCCGTCGGGAGTATCGGCGAACAACGACTCGTCGAGCACGGCGATCCCGCAATAGGTCAGGTCGCTGGCGGCGCCGCGCCGGACCCGGGCGGCACCAGCGGCCGTTTCGAGGTGAAAGTCCGCACGGTCCTTGTGCGCCGGGGTTGGGGTCAGCACGAGGTGCGCCTTCGCGGCATGCACATCGGTCAGGTCGCGAAACGCGTAGTTGGTCCAGATGTCTCCGTTCAGCACCACGAACGGTCCCGGAAGGAGGTCGGGAAGCGCCTTCTTGATCCCTCCGCCGGTATCGAGCAGCTCCGGTTCGCGGCTGTAGCGGATTCGGA
This sequence comes from Gammaproteobacteria bacterium, assembly GCA_009846005.1. Classification (GTDB taxonomy): domain Bacteria; phylum Pseudomonadota; class Gammaproteobacteria; order Pseudomonadales; family Azotimanducaceae; genus VXYL01. The sequence goes on from VXYL01000016.1 coordinate 102,607, forward strand.
TCCCAAGGTCGATGCCGGTACCGAGTGCCCGTTCGATCGCGTCGCCGAGATGGTGCAGATTGACAACCACGTCGCGGATGCCAGCGCGGCGCAGCCAGCGAAGCTGGTGGACGATCAACGGCTCGCCAGCGAGGGGGACGAGCGGTTTGGGGATGCGTTCGGTGAGCGGCCGCAGGCGTTCGCCACGGCCGGCTGCGAGGATCATCGCCCGCACGAATCCTCCTCGAGCCGATCAACCACGCGCGGAAGCAACTCGACGCCGATCCAGTCCGCGAATTCGGCAGTCTCGGGGTAGTGCCGTGCGAGTCGAGACACGCGGCCCAGAACCGGCGCGATGTCGCCGAGATGGCTGGATCGCCCGCGGCCCAGGTACAGACGGGCGAATATGCCGACCGCCTTGAGCTGGCGTTGGATCGCGGTGAGATCGAACGCGCGGTTGAACGTGGACTCCGCGCAATGGAGGTCTGCCAAGGCAAAGAAATGCTGCCGCCAGGTCGCGATCCGGGCTTCATCGAACTCGACATAGCAGTCACGTAGCAGCGATGCGATGTCGTAGCAGGCGGGGCCGAAGAGCGCGTCCTGGAAGTCGACGATGCCGACCGTGGCGTCGTTTCTCCAGATCAGGTTGCGGCAGTGGTAGTCGCGATGCACCGTGCGCGGCGGCACGCTTTGCGTCGCCTCGATCAAGGCGTCCGCGACACCGTCGTACGCCGGGGGAACATCGATACCGACGAGACGTCCAAGTAGCCAATCGGTGAAGATCGCGAGTTCGTCCGCAAAGCGCGTCGTCGTATAGGGCGGGATGTCGTCGCTCACCACGGTCTGCAGCTTGACGAGATCGACCACGGCGGCCTCGACAGCCACGTCGATCTCGCCACCCGCGTAGGCTGCGGCGAAATCGCGCTCGCCAAGGTCTTCGAGGAGTAGCATCCCGCGGTCGAAGTCGACCGCGTGTACCTGGGGAGTACGGAGCCCGTGTTTCCTGAACAGGTCCGTTAGGCGGGCGAAGCGCGGGTTATCCTCGGTATCCGGCGGCGACAGCATGGCAACGAAGGTGGATACGCCCGTCGAGACCCGAAAGAACTGCCGCGTGCTGGCTTCTGCCGGCAGGCGGGTCAGATCGATGCGGCCCGTGTCGAGCGTTCGTTCGACCCAGGCGGCGAGTTCGGCGACGTCTTGGCTCACGCGACGATTGTCTCCAAGAAGGCCTAGGATTGCATGGCCGTGGCTAGTGCTCGCGGCACCCCTGGTCATGGGCCAGGAGCTTGCCGACGCGCTTTGGCAGGACGATGTCGCCGCCCTTGCGAACCCCTGGCGCTGCCCGGGTCGATACACATCGCCACCGATGCCGTTTCCCCTGGAACTGGAAAGTGCCTCGCTGCCACTGGTGGCGACTGCGCAGTCGTACAGTTCGCTGGACTCGCGCGTCGACGCGACCGGAGGCGTTGTGATCCGACAAGGCAACCGACTGCTGGCGGCAGGTTCCGCGACGTTCGACGACGCCACGTCGTTGGCGCGGGCGACCGGGAACGTGCGCTTCGACGAGCCGGGTTTCAGCGTGCTGGGGACGAGCGCGACCGTGGACTTCGGAGCCTCGCACGCCCGCGTCGACGAAGCGGAGTTCGTGCTAACCGACCGTCAACTGCGGGGCCAGGCGGATACGCTCGAGAGGCGCGACGATGTACTCGAACTCGACTCGGCGACGGTGACGAGTTGCCCGCCGGGAGGGGCGACCTGGCAGATCCGAGCCCGATCGGTTCGCCTCGATACCGATTCGAACGTTGCGACGTCGCGCCACGCTCGCCTGGTGCTTGGCCGCGTACCCGTCTTCTACGCCCCCTATCTGCGTTTTCCCGTGAGCGGCCGGCGAACGAGCGGGTTCCTGGTCCCGGATTTCTACCGGGGGCGGGACGGCTTTGACCTGTCGGTCCCCTACTACTTCAACTTGGCGCCCAACTACGACGCGACGCTGACGCCTCGATGGATCGCCGAGCGCGGCCTTGGCCTCGAAGGCGAGGTGCGGCATCGAACCCGAACTGCGAATACGCGCCTCGATGCATCCTTCCTCAGGGAGGATCGCCAATACGACGGGGAATTCGGCCGCGCCGACTCTCGATCTGCGGGCGCGTTCTCGCCGTCGGATCGCTGGGCACTCGGGGTCGATCATCGCGGCCGCCGGGGGCGCCTGCGAACCGAAATCGACTACGCCGCGGTGAGCGACAACGACTACTTCGTCGACTTCGCGGTGGAACAGGGGCTCGCCAGCCGCGTTGCCCTCGAACGGCGGGGGGAGATCGAATACGCGCGCGGTGGTTTCGTCGGTCGACTCCTGGCGCAGAGGTTTCAACGCCTGGAATCCGGTCGAGAGTCCTATCAACGCCTTCCCGAGGTCGGCGTTTCCTACGCAGGGCCGCTCATCGGACCGCTCGGCTGGTCGATGGGTGCGACGGGCGCGTGGTTCGACTCGCCGACGGGGACATCGATCACGGGGAGACGCTATCACGTCGATCCGCGGTTGCAGCTCACGCTGAACCGGCCGTGGGGATTCCTCAAGATGTCGGGCGGTATGCGCGGTACGCGCTACGATCTCTCCGGTGTGCCGCAGGGTGTCGATCCGCGACCCCGCCGCACGCTCGGGGTCGGTGCACTCGACGCCGGGCTTGTCTTCGAGCGCGATGTCTCGCTCGCTAGCGGGCCCGCCACTCAAACGTTGGAGCCGCGCCTTTACTACCTGCGCCAGTCGCACGCGGACCAGGAACATCTGCCCGTTTTCGACGCGGCGGAGCTGACGTTCTCGTATCGGCAGCTGTTTCGCGACAACCGGTACGCGGGCCTCGACCGGATCGAGGATGCCGACCGCGTTTCATTGGGCGTGGTGTCGCGGCTGTTCAACGCCATGGGAAGCGAAGTGATGACGGCTCGGCTTGGGACGATGGTCCACCTCGATGAGCCCCGGGTCATGCTGGGCGGACCGAGGCAGATGGACCCCGAGGTGGTCGGGGAGTTGTCGGGTCGTCTCGGGCGGGTGCGCGTTATCTCGAGGCTTGCATGGGACGTCGGCGGGGACGAACTAGGCGAACTCGGCACGGGACTGTCCTACCGCCGGGATGCACGCCGCATGGTCAACCTCGCCTACCGGCGGCGTTTCCCGGACGTCGACCAGACCGACTTGTCGTTTCACTGGCCAATCCCCGGCATCGGCGAACGCGTCAGCGCGTTCGCGCGATGGAACCATGACTGGCGTCATGGTCAAAACATCGAGTCCTTTGCGGGATTCGCCTACGCGAACTGCTGCCTGGCGGTGAAGCTGCTTTGGCATCGGACCATCGATGCACCGCGCAATCTGCCGGAGGGCGTGCGGGGAAGCCACGACGGATTGATGGTTCAGGTCTCGCTCAAGGGATTGGGAGGATTCGGCTCGAAGGTTGATTCTCGGCTGGTTCGTGGCATAAAGGGCTACCGTCCCGGTGGTACATAGCGCGACGACCGAGCGGGAAACCCGGGAGCGTCGGGGCAACAGGAAGATGAACATGACACGTCTAGGAAAAACGCGCCTCGCATGGAACAAGCGCCAAAGGGAGCTTGCGACCGTGGCGTTTGGTCCATGCGAGGTCGGTGTGGCTGGGCCGGAGGCGAACCCGGCACATAGCGAAGCGAAGTGCCGGGCCGGCTTTGGGGCGCTTCCATGGAGCACATCCGCAACCCGTGAAACTGCATGGCCAATCGTAGAGGCGACGCTGGTCGTCGCCCGCGCATGCGCCTCGTGGGTCGGCGGGACGGGACAAGCCCGTCCCCTACGGCTCGCTCCCTGCACGACCGCACCCTGGCCCCAAGCGTGGGCGGTGGCGTCGGCGATGATTGTTTTTGTCGCCGGGGTCTCAGTCGCCGCGGCCGAACGGGGGACCCTCGATAGCATCGTCGCCATCGTCAACGACGACGTGGTGCTCAAGAGCGAATACGATGATCGGCTCGCGGAGTGGATGGTCCGACTGAACGAGTCGGAGCGGAACGACCCGCAGATCGTCAGCACGGTGCGCAGCCAGGTGCTCGAGCAACTCATCGCAGAGAGCATTCAGCTCCAGGAGGCGGAACTGCGAGGAATCGAGGTGGATGACGAGACGTTGACGCGTGCCGTCACGGGCTTCGCCCGCGAGAACAACATGACGCTGGAGGAGTTCATCGCCGACGTAGCGGCGCAAGGCAGTTCCTACCGGGCGCTGCGCGAGCGGATTCGCCACGACATCATTATCGATCGTGTGCAACGGGCGGTCGTCAACCGCCGGGTCTTCATTGCCGAGCGCGACATCGACGAATTGCTTGCGTCGCCGTTCTTCGAGGAAGCGATTTCGGACGAGTACCGCCTTGGGCACATACTCCTCGAGGTCACGGCGGAGATGACGGCCGCGGAGATCGAAGCGGTTCGCGCCAAGGCGGACGGTCTCGCTGCTGACCTGCGCGCGGGCGCCGACTTTGCGGCGACGGCGACAGAGCACTCCGGCGCGCCCACCGCGGCCAACGGCGGCGATTTGGGTTGGCGAAAGGAGAGCCGGATTCCCAGCCGCTTCGCCGAAGACGTCGTCGACTTGGAAATCGGTGCCGTGGCGGATCCCGTCCAGGACTCGTCCGGGTTCCACATCGTGAAGATGATCGACCGCCGGGGCGCTTCCCAGCAACGCGTGGAGCAGACCCTCGTCCGGCACATCCTGCTGTCGCCGTCGGCCATCCGCTCGGACGAGCAGACCCGCGCCGCCATCGAGGCGATTCGCGGTCGAATCGTCGCTGGCGAGGACTTCGCCGAATTGGCGCAGGAGTATTCCGAGGATCCCGGCACGCGACTGGCGGGCGGCGACTTGGGCTGGACGACGACGGAGAATCTCGATCCCGCGTTCCAGAGGATGATGAACCTAACGGGGGTGGACGAGCTCTCCGAGCCGTTCGAGAGTTCCTTCGGCTGGCACATTCTGGAAGTTCAAGGACGACGTCAGCAGGACATCAGCGAAGAGTCCCGCCGCAACTACGCCGCGCAGCGGCTTTTGGAAAAGCGCTTCAGCGAACGGCTCGACGAGTGGTTGACGGAGATCCGCGACGAGGCGTTCGTCGAGCGACGTGCGAACGTATCCGGGCAGCAGGGCGATTCGGCCGCGCCGTTCGGCGGTTGACGCCACACCCGACCCGCCGAAGTCGGCGCGCGGGATCCTGGTGTCCTCGCCGCGCAATGCGCGATAGACGTCGGGCCGCGATGGGTATGGCGCGCTCAGCGAAGCAGCGGGCCCTCGGTCAGCATTTCCTCACCGACACGTCCGCCCTCGACCGGGTATTCGCGGTTCTCGACATCGACGCATCGGATCACGTCCTCGAGATTGGTCCCGGCGCAGGCGCGCTCACGATGCGGTTGGGTAAGGAAGCCGGGTCCGTCGTTGCCGTCGAAGTCGACCGCAACCTCGCGACATCGCTGCAGGCGCGACTCCCCCAGGTCGAAGTCGTTTGCGCCGACGCCCTCAAGGCGGATCTTGCCGGGCTGCTCGACCGGGCTGGTGAGCGCCGTCGACGCGTGGTCGGGAACCTGCCCTACAACATCGCGAGCCCGCTGCTAACTCGCCTGTTCGAAGCGGGTGCCGAGGACATGCACTTCATGGTGCAGGCCGAAGTTGCGCGGCGACTCGCTGCGGCACCCGGATCCAAGACCTACGGGCGGTTGTCCGTCATCGCACAGTGGCATTGCCGGATCGAATTGCTCTTCGAGCTTGGACCCGGGAGCTTCTCACCGCCGCCGAAAGTGCGTTCGGCCTTCGTACGGCTCGAGCCGCTCCCCGATCGGCTGGCGTGCGATGCGGCCGCGCTTCGCCGCGTGGTGCGCACGGCGTTTGCGAAGCGCCGAAAAACCCTGGCCAATGCCTTAGAATCCCTGCCCGTCGATTGGAGCGCGCTGCGCATCGACCCGAAGGACAGACCGGAGAACTTGAGCGTCGCTGACTTCGTTGCGATCGCCAATGGTCTACCCGCCAACGTTGGACGACCGAGTTGACCCAGTGAACGGATTTGAAGTCAGCGTCGAGCCGCGCTACATCCTTGCGGAGTCGGACCCCGCCAAGTCCCGTTTCGTGTTCGCCTACACGATCACCATCGCCAACCACGGCGAAGAAGCGGCGCAGCTACTCAATCGGTATTGGCTGATCACCAACGGGGATGGCAAACGCGAGGAAGTGCGCGGCCCGGGCGTGGTCGGCAATCAGCCACGCATCGCGCCCGGCGAGGCGTTTCGGTACACGAGCGCCTGCGTTTTGGAGACGGCGGTGGGATCCATGGAAGGCCACTACGAGTTCGTGAGCGACGGCGGCGCGCGTTTCGAGGTCCCCATCCCGACGTTCTCCCTGGCCGTCCCAGACGCCGTGCATTGAGCGGCGACCGCGGAACTATCTCGGGCGCCGACCGTCCGACACGGGGTTCCACCTACGTGGTGGGCGACATCCAGGGATGTTTCGAAAGTCTCGAAGCGCTTCTCGTCGAGGTTGGCTTCGGCGATGCCGACCGGCTGTGGTGCGTCGGCGACCTGGTCAACCGCGGCCCGGATTCACTTGGCGTACTGCGTTTCGCGCACGGTCTTGGCGAACGGTTTGCCTGCGTGCTCGGCAACCACGATCTGCACTTTCTCGCCATGGTCTACGGCGGCCACCCGCACCGTGCCACCGACACGATGCAGGCTTTGCTCGATGCGCCGGACTGCGCGGAACTGGCGGACTGGTTGCGGCATCAGCCCCTGTTCATCGACGGCGGCGGCAGGGTCGTCGTACACGCCGGCATTCCGCACATCTGGACAATGGAGATGGCGCGCGACAACGCCCGCGAAGTGGAAGCCGTGCTACGCGGACCGGGCCACGCCAGGTTCTTCGAGGCGATGTACGGCAACGAGCCCGCGCTTTGGCGCGACGATCTGGAAGGAGTGGATCGGCACCGCGCTACCGTCAACTACCTCACCCGGATGCGCCTCGTCGACATCGAGGGACGCCTGGAGTTTGGCCACAAAGGCACGCTTGACGATCTGCCCGAGGGCTACGCGCCTTGGTTCGCCTACCCGACCGAGATCGACGCGACGCTCTACTTCGGCCACTGGGCGGCGCTTGACGGCGCGACGGGACGGTCGCGGATCGTCGGTTTGGACACCGGTTGCGTCTGGGGCCGAACCATGACCGCGGTTCGCCTGGAGGACGAGGCGATGTTCAACGTGGCCGCCGCCGAAGGTTGCGCATGACAGCCCGTTCTTGGATCGATGTCGGTGGAGGCGCGACGACCTATCTCGTCGGCGGCGCAGTGCGGGACGAGTTGCTGGACCGACAACCGAGCGAGTTCGATTGGGTCGTCGTGGGGGCCACGCCGGAGCGGATGCTGGACCACGGATTCAACCAGGTCGGTCGAGACTTTCCCGTTTTCCTCGAACCGAACTCCGGCGAGCAGTACGCCCTCGCGCGCACCGAACGCCGCACGGGACCGGGCCACGCCGACTTCGTGTGCGACGCCGCCCCGGACGTCACCTTGGAGGCCGATTTGGCGCGCCGGGATTTGACGATCAACGCCATGGCGCGGGACAGGGACGGCACTTTGATCGACCCGTGCGACGGCCAGCGCGATATCGCTGGGCGCATGCTGCGCCACGTGTCGCCCGCGTTCGCCGAAGATCCGCTGCGGGTGTTCCGGGTGGCGCGGTTCGCCGCCCAGCTGCCGGACTTCGAGATCGCCTCCGAGACGCTGGCAGTGATGCGATCGATGGTCGATGAACTGGCGGCGCTGTCCGGCGAACGCGTCTTCGCGGAACTGCGCAGAGCGGCCGATTCGGCCCGCCCCGGGCGCTTCTTCGAGACCCTCGGCGCCGTTGGCGAGCATTGCTGGTTTCGCGACATCGACCTCCGCGCCACGGCGCGTCTGTTCGGCGCCGGGGTGTTCGCAGATGCGTCGACGGCCCTGGTCGGCATGGGCTGGGTCAACGCTCCTGCCGCCGTGGACCGGTTGTACCGAGACCTCCGCGCGCCGCGCCAGATACTCCGGGGCGCGGTTGCGCTGGCACGCCATGGCAAGACGTTGGTGCAACGAGACGTTGACGCACAAGCCCTGCTCGACGCGTTAACGGGCATCGATGCGTTCCGGCAGAACGATGTCACGCCGATCGTGCTCGCCGGTGCCGAAGCGTGCAGCGGTCGGTCGATGGCAGGCAAACGGCAATTGATCGGCGAACTGAGCGTGCTGCGGGTCGATGCGCAGCCTGGCCCGGATTACGGTGCCGCGCTGCGCCGTCGCCGCGTCAATTGGATCGCAAAACGGTGCCCACCATAGGGGACGGGCTTGTCCCGACCCGTTTCCCCAGCGAACGATGTCCGGCGCGGGCGGGGACAGGCCCCGGCCCTACGGGTTGCGCCGCCTGCCCGAGCGTCCCGTGTTCTTGAGACGCTCGATGTGATGCACCAACAGTCGTCCCGGTAGCCGGCACTCAAAGTGCCGCCGGATCGAGTTCGACCAACGGCCACCGGGCACGCGTCACCACCTCGAGTGCTTCGCGCCGGCCGGCGCCCAATCGGATTGCGCCCGCGTACGCGATCATGGCGCCGTTGTCGGTGCACAGCGCGGGCGGCGGATAGATCACCCGAGGCAAGGCAGCCTTCAGACGCTCGCGTAGGCGGCGGTTGGCGGCAACGCCGCCGGCGATGACCAGTTCATCGAGTCCGGTATGTTCGACCGTGCGTCGACACTTGATGACCAGAGTGTCGACCACGGCCTCCTCGAACGCCCGGGCGATGTCGGCGATGTCCTTATCGGTGAGAGGCGCGTGATGGCGGACCGTGTTGAGGGTGAAGGTCTTCAGCCCCGAAAAGCTCATGTCGAGGCCGGGTCGGTCGGTCATGGGTCTCGGGAAGTTGAACCGTTCGGGGTCGCCTTGCTCGGCGGCCGCGGCGATCGCCGGACCTCCGGGATAGCCGAGCCCGAGCATCTTGGCGGCCTTGTCGAATGCTTCACCGGCGGCATCGTCCAGGCTTTCGCCGAGCAGTTCGTAGGAACCGATGCCGTGGACGCGGAAAATCTGCGTATGACCGCCGGATACGAGCAGGGCGGCGAACGGCAACGCGGGCGGAGAGGTGTCGGCACCCTCGATCAACGGCGCGAGCAGGTGCGCCTCCATGTGATGCACGCCGATCGCAGGTACTTGGAGTCCGTAGGCCAGCGCGCGCCCGAACGTTGCCCCGACCATCAGTGCGCCGATCAGGCCAGGGCCCGCGGTATAGGCCACGCCATCGAGGTCGGCGGGCGAACGACCGGCCTTGTCGAGCAATTCGCTCACTAGCGGGACGACCTTGCGGACATGGTCCCGGGAGGCGAGTTCGGGTACCACGCCTCCGTAGCGCGCATGCAGGTGTACCTGGCTGTAGATCGACTGTGCAACCAAGCCGTCCGTGGTGTCGTACAAGGCAACACCGGTTTCATCGCAGGAAGTCTCAATGCCGAGTACGAGCATGACGGACGTGGGGCGCTACGACGCAACGATCAGGTGGGCGATGACCAGGGCGACGAGCAGCGGCAAGCAGGAGACGGCGGCGACCACACATCCGGCTACGAACGATCTCAGTAGTCCGAGCATGACGCGAGCCTAATGCCGTCGACCGGCCCACTCAACACCCAGCCGCCTGGCTTTGGTGGAGCGACTCGCTTTGAGTGCCGCAGTTGACAAGGCGTGCCGGCTGGTTGGCAACCCGCGGCGCGATGAGTAGAATGCGCGTCCGGTTTCCCGCAGGCCATCCATGCCGTCCGTCAAAGTCAGAGAAAACGAACCGTTCGACGTGGCGTTGCGCCGCTTCAAGCGGTCCTGTGAAAAGGCAGGTGTGTTGTCGGAGGTACGTCGTCGCACGTACTACGAGAAGCCGACCGCCGTTCGCAAGCGCAAGGCAGCCGCCGCGGTGAAGCGCCACATCAAGAAACTGCAGCGCGAGGCGCGGCGGTACGAAAAGGCTTTCTAGCGCAGGAAGCCGCATCGGGCAAAACGCAACCGCGCGAGCCCCAGCCTACGAACACTCCCGGCGCGTGCAATATCGGACGTTTTGCCATGAGCGATCTGAAAGACCTTATCGAAGCTGCTACCAAGGACGCCATGCGCGCCCGGGACAGGGACCGCGTCAAGGCGCTGCGCCTTGTCAACGCCGAACTCAAACAGGCCGCGATCGATGGGCGCAAGACGCTCGCGGATGCCGACGTGGTCAGCGTGCTGGCGCGGATGCGGAAGCAGCGCCGCGACTCGCTGGGCCAGTTTGAGACGGCCGGTCGGGAGGATCTCGCGGCGATCGAGCGGTTCGAGATCGACGTGATCGAGGAGTTTCTGCCCCAGGCCTTGTCGGCCGACGAGATCGAACAGGCGGTAGCGGCGGCTATCAAGGCTACCGGTGCCACCGGCATGCGCGACATGGGCAAGGTGATGGGCGCGTTGAAGGGCGAGCTGACCGGTCGTGCGGACATGGGTGCCGTCAGCCAAATCGTTCGCGCCGCTCTTCAAGCCTGATTGCGCTCCCGACAACGCCCCGGAAGCAGAAAACGCGGTCGCATCCTATAGCGTCGCCGACCGCGTGGGTCTATCCTTGCCGGCAATGGCAGGCCGTATTCCTGAATCGTTCATCAACGACTTGCTAGCTCGGGTCGACATCGTCGACGTGATCGGCCCCCGGGTCCAACTCAAGAAATCCGGTCGCAACCACAAGGGTCTGTGCCCGTTCCACGACGAAAAGACGCCGTCGTTCAATGTCAACGAGGACCGTCAGTCGTTCCACTGCTTCGGGTGCGAAGCGCACGGCACGGCGATCGGATTTCTGATGGAGTACGACAACCAGACCTTCCCGGAAGCCATTGAGACCCTCGCATCCATGGTGGGCATGGAAGTTCCCCGAGAGGCGGGGCGCGGGCCTAAGGTGGACACCGAACTCTACGACGTGCTCGAGGCCGCGGCGCGCCAGTTCCAGCGCTGGCTGCGGGATGACGACGCATCGGCGGCGGTCGCCTACCTAAAGAACCGGGGACTGTCCGGCGAGATCGCGCGGGACTTCGGCATCGGCCTGGCGCCCGGCAGGAATCGCTTGAAGACCGCTTTGGCCTCGTTCGGCGAGCAGAAGTTGATCGATGCCGGTTTGCTCGGCCGGTCGGAGCGAGGCGGCGAGAGCTACGACCGGTTCCGCGAGCGCATCGTGTTCCCGATCCGCAACACCCGCGGTCGCGTCATCGGCTTCGGCGGTCGCGTCTACGGCGATGGTCAGCCGAAGTACATCAATTCGCCCGAAACGGCCGTGTTCCGCAAAGGGCGGGAGCTCTACGGGCTCTACGAGGCGCGCCGGGCCCAGCGCGGTCTGCAAAGCGTGGTCGTGGTGGAAGGCTACATGGACGTCGTCGCCTTGGCGCAGCAGGGCGTCACGAACGCCGTTGCGACGCTTGGCACCGCCATCGGCCAAACCCATTTCGAGACGCTCTACCGGCACGTGGACCTCGTCGTGTGCTGTTTCGACGGCGACGAGGCGGGCAGGGGTGCTGCGTGGAAGGCCGTGGATGCGGCTTTCCCCGCGCTATCCGAAACCCGCCAACTCAGGTTCGTGTTTCTGCCGGAGGGCGAGGATCCCGATACGGTCGTCCGCGACCGGGGCGCGGCGCATTTCCGCCAGCTTGTCGATGATGCCATGCCCGTCGGCGAGTACTTCCTCGACCACCTGCGGGAAGGGCTCGACCTCGACGCGGCCGACGGACGTGCGTTGCTCGCCGAACTCGCCGCCCCGCACATCCGCCGCCTGCCTCGGGGCTCGTTGCGGGAGATCATCATCAACGACCTTGGGTTGCGCGCGCGTATGGACGTTGCCGCCGTCGCCCGCACGGCTCAGATCCCTGACGGGGATGAGCGAGTGCCGGTGGCAGCGGGCCGCTCCGGCCAAGAACAAGGGGTGGGGAATAAACGACTATTGAAGTACGTAGTCCAATACCCACAACTTATCGATGGTCTCGATTCACAAATGCGCACCGAGCTTGCGGACGCCGCGGACACCAGCCTGCTGGCCGACGTCGTGCGGCATCTCGTCGAAGAACCCGGCATGGACACCGGCACGTTGATCGGCTGTTTCGTGGGTCGGGAAGGCTACGACGAGCTGGCGGCGCTGGCGGGCGAGGAGGTTCTGTTGCCCGAGGAGGCCGTAGTTCTCGACCTCGATGCGCGTGCGCGTCGGTACATCGTCAAGCGGCGTGGGTCGGCGCTGTTGCGCAAGGCCCTCGAGAGCGGCTCCATGGAGGACGCGCAACGCCGCTGGTCGGACGCGAAGGCCCAACAGACGCTATAATGCGCCGTTTTCTCGATCCCGGCGACCGGTTCCGGTCGTCCCATCCATCCAACCCCACGAGGTGATATGGCCACTACTGAAACGGAACAGCAGCAGTCCCGCCTTAAAGAACTGATTGCCAAGGGCAAGGAACAGGGGTTCTTGACCTATTCGGAGGTCAACGACCACCTGCCCGACGACATCAGCGACTCCGAACAGATCGAAGACATCATCAGCATGATCAACGACATGGGGATCACGGTCTACGAGTCGGCCGAAGCTGCCCCGGATGCTGATGAACTCTTGAACGCCGGCGACAACACCGCCGACGAACTCGCTGCCGAAGAGGCCGCGGCGGCTCTGGCGGCGGTGGAGACCGAAGCGGGGCGGACGACGGATCCCGTGCGCATGTACATGCGCGAGATGGGCACCGTGGAATTGCTCACCCGCGAGGGCGAGATCGCCATTGCGAAACGGATAGAGGAAGGCATCCGCCATGTGCTGGCGGCGGCGGCCTATTTTCCGGGAACCGTCGACTACGTTCTTACCAACTACAACGAACTCAGCAAGGAGGGCAAGCTTGCCGACATCCTGGTGGGCTACCTCGATCCGGCGGATCACGTTCCGCCCGCGGCACAGGTGGATTTGACCGCTGCCACGGACGACAAGGACGACACCACCGAGGAACGCAAGGGCCCCGACCCCGTGGAGGCCAAGCGGCGATTCACGGCGTTGAAGCGCGCCTACAACAAGTCGCGGCGCAGCCTGGCTGCTGCCGACGATCCAAAGGATCCGGCCGTCGTTGCGGATCTCGCCAAGGCGTCGGCGGCGTTTTCGTTCTTCAAACTGGTGCCGAAACACTACGATGCCGTGGTCACCATGCCCCGCGAGGCATTGACGACGATTCGTCGCCAGGAACGGATCATCATGGACGCCTGCGTTCAGGCCGGGATGACGAGACGCGAGTTTCTTGCCGCGTATTCCGGCAACGAGACCTCCATCGACTGGGTGAACGAGAAAATCGGCGCGCGGAACGACTACAGCAAGCGACTGGCCGGCGCGAAGGAGGAGATCCGCCGCGCCCAGCGCAAGCTGGCAACCGTCACAGGCAGCACTGGCCTCACGGTCGGCGAGATCAAGGAGATCAACCGCCGGATGTCGCTTGGCAAGGCCAAGGCCGAACGTGCCAAGAAGGACATGGTGGAGGCCAACCTGCGCCTAGTGATCTCGATCGCGAAGAAGTACACCAACCGCGGCCTGCAGTTCCTCGACCTCATCCAAGAGGGCAACATCGGCCTCATGAAGGCGGTGGACAAGTTCGAGTACCGCCGGGGGTACAAGTTCTCCACCTACGCGACGTGGTGGATCCGCCAGGCGATCACCCGCTCCATCGCCGACCAGGCGCGGACCATCCGCATCCCGGTGCACATGATCGAGACCATCAACAAGCTCAAGCGGATCTCCCGGCAGATGCTCCAGGAAATGGGCCGGGAACCGACGCCGGAGGAACTCGGCGAGCGCATGGAGATGCCGGAGGACAAGGTCCGGCGCGTGCTCAAAATCGCCAAGGAACCGGTATCGATGGAGACGCCGGTGGGTGACGACGAGGATTCCCACTTGGGCGACTTCATCGAGGATCTGACCATAGGCTCCCCGGCGGAACTCGCCACGGGCGAAGGCCTGCGCGAAGCGACGCGCATGGTGCTCGGCGGCCTGACCGCACGCGAGGCGAAGGTGTTGCGTATGCGGTTCGGCATCGACATGAACACCGACCACACCCTCGAGGAAGTCGGCAAGCAGTTCGACGTGACCCGTGAACGGATCCGACAGATCGAGGCGAAGGCGTTACGGAAGCTGCGCCACCCGACCCGCAGCGACCACTTGAAGAGCTTCCTCGACGAGTGGACGGAGCCCAACCGGCGCTAGGCACGATTGTCGCGCCCGAAGGGCGCGTCGGGACGGGACAAGCCCGTCCCCTACGAACCGTTGGCAAGGTGAGATTGTGGTCATCTACCGGGAGATTTCGCGGAGCGAAATCTCGGGCTACCGCGAAGCGGTAGCGTTTGGTGGGCCCACCAGGACTCGAACCTGGGACCAATGGATTCACGGTCTCCCGGCGTTTCCGCCGGGCGTGGACTATCTCACCACCCTCGCCGCCGGATTCCGGCGGCGGTCGGGTGCGGGACGCTCAAGCCTGTCATCAAGGACGCTCGGCGCGTTGCCAATAGCACCGCGCCAGTCCCCAGGTAGTCTCTGCACCTTCCGGCGGTGTACCGCCGGCTTGGCTCAGGATTGCCGTGGTCGCCACGACCGACGGTTTCCCTGAATTCATCCCGTTCATCTTCCGGCTCTCGCCGCAAGTGCACCAACCGAGGCTTCGCGCGATCACGAACCTCGTCTCGATGAGTCCACTGCTCTAACCAACTGAGCTATAGGCCCGTCGGCGGGAGTGTAGGGGCCGCGGTGGAAGGCGTCCATAGTGCGTGGCGCATCTTGGGCAACCTGATTGCCGATTGCAGGCGAAGTCCGAGCCAAAACGACCGGCTGGTACACTGGCTGGATGCCAACGCAGCTACCCCACGGAGCCTGTCGTGAAGCGAATCAACCTGCCACTCCTTGCCGCTGTGTTTGTGATGAGCGCTAGTTCAGGCTTGGCGGAAGAGACCGACCGTCCCCGGGTGGAGCCCAACGGCACGGTCCACGTCCCGGCCTTCGACTTGCCCGAGTCCGTGTATCTCAGCGACGAGTCCCGTGCGGCGATGAAGTACTTTCGCGATGTCTACGGTCCGGAGTTCGGGACGTTCTCGCGCGGTTGCCCCAACCTCTTCGAGGTCGCCGACGATCCGGAGGCGGCGCGCGCCGCCCGCCAATGTGTCGCGGACGGCTACTACGAGACCTCGATCTACAAGGACACCCGCGCCAAACATCCGGTCGAGATCACGGGCGAGACCATCGCCGGCGTCTATACCGAGGTGTTCGTTCCCACAAACGGCGTCGCGGCAGCCAACAAGAACCGCGTCCTGATCAGCATTCACGGCGGCGGCTTCACGATCGGCGCACGGTATTTCAGCCATACCGAGGCCATGCAGGTCGCCCACATGGGCGGCTACAAGGTGATCAGCCCCGACTATCGAATGGCCCCCGAGTTCACCCATCCCGCCGGTCTTGAGGACGTGGTCGCGGTCTACCGGGCCATGCTCAAGGGCTACGATGCCGCGAGCATCGGAATCTACGGATGCTCCGCGGGGGCAATGCTGACCGCACAGGCCGTCGCCTACCTGCTCCGGAACAACCTGCCGACGCCGGGTGGAATCGGTCTCTTCTGTGCGGGGATACCGATGACGGACGGGGCGGTCCCGGGTGTGTTCAAGATGGGTAGGAGCGAGAGTGCGTTCCTGGTATCGGCCATCAACGGCTTTCCTCGACCGGTGGAGAGGACCAACCCGCCCCGTGCAAGGGGCTATTTCACCGGCGTGAAAGCGGATGACCCGATGGTCGCTCCCGGCGACCACGACGAGTTGCTGGCCCGGTTTCCGCCGTCGCTCCTGATCAGCGGCACGCGTGACTTCGCACTAGGGGGAGTGCTCGCCAGCCACAACAGACTGGTCCGCTTAGGTGTCGAGGCCAACCTCCACATCTGGGAGGGTCTCGGCCATGCCACATTCGCGTTCAACCCACGGTTGCCGGAGTCGGACGAAGTGCACAACGTGATCGTACGCTTCTTCGACGAGCACCTCGGACGGTAACCCCGGCGTGAGCGGCGGGGAGGGAACACCCGAATCGCGGTGGCACAACGTCGCGGGTGCGCTCCTCGAGTACCGGGTTCCCGCTAGCGCGACGACCGTCGTGGTCGCTTTGGGGTCGATCTTCGTGCTGACCTCCCAGAGCGCATCGAGTTGGCCGACCTACATCCTCGGCGCATACGTTCTCGCCGGTGCGGCCAAGTGGCGTTCGCTGTTTCTCGACAGAGGGTTCCTAGTTGTCGTCGTCCTGCTCGCCTACATCCCCTTGTCGAGCCTTTGGTCGACGCCATGGGACGCGCGGGAGGCGTTCAGCCAGGTGATGCGCGCGCTGCTCGTGTTCACGTTCGTGGTTTGCATTGCCGAATCCGTTCAGGTGGACTGGTTTGTCCAACGGTTTGCCCAGGTAATTGCGGTCTGCGGCACGTTGGCGGCGACCGCTGCCATTGGTGTTTTCTTCACAGAGTCACCGGATGACGGGCGTTTGAACGGCCTTGGGCAGTTGGACACCCATGTGATGGCGGCCATGGTCTACGCCCTCGCCGCCGTTTGCGGCTTGACATGGCTTGGCAGCGACGACCGGTCCCTAGGGCGTTGGATTGCGGGCGTGTGCGTCGCGGTACTGGTGGTCGCGGTGGTCCTGGCTGGATCTCGGAATGCCGCTGTGTGCATGGCATTCGGACTCGGTTGTGTCTTGATCGCGAACCGGGTGTCTACGGCACGAGGTTTCATGCTCATCGCGGGCTCGTTTGCGGTCGCCCTGCTGGCGGTTCTGCTGGCGGCGTTTTGGCTGGTGCCCGGCGCCGGTGACGTGATCCTTCCCCGTGGGACGAGCTTCCGTCCCGCAATCTGGTTGGACTACGCAGCTCGAATCCGCGCCGACGGGATTTGGTTCGGTCTCGGTGTCTTGACGCCCGACCTGATCCAGGTCGGCGGCTACGACGTGCTTCACCCGCACAACCTGTATCTTACCGTGGTTTACCAAGCGGGCCTGCTCGGGCTCGCCTTACTGGTGACCGTAGTCGCCGCTACGGCCCACGCGTTGATTGGCAATTACCGAGAGCCCGAGGCGAAGCTCGGGCTCGCAATCTGGGCTATGGCGTTGCCGGGCTACCTGCTGGACGGTCACGAGCTGGTCGACAAGGTCGGCTGGACCTGGCTCCTGTTCTGGCTGCCGGTCGGAATTGCGCTCGGCATTCGCGCGCGACAGGGACTGGAAGACGCGCGGCGGTTCGGCGTACACGTCATCTCGTAGGGGCGACCCTATCGCGCCCGCAGGGCGCGCGGTCGCCCGCGCCTCGCGCGCCGGCGCATCCGGGCGGGACGGGACAAGCCGGTCCCCTACGCGTTTGAGCGACCCCGTCTCGTAGCGTCCTCGAGCACGTCGATCGTGGATCGGGCGGCCCGGTCCCACGAGAAGGCGCAACCTCGACGTCGGGCGTTCGTTGCCAGGCGACGGCATGTGTTGCCGTCGTTGGCGAGCTTGAGAAACGCGCGGGCAAGGCTCGCGGGATCGCCCGGGTCGACCAGAATCCCTGCGTCGCCGACGACCTCGGCCATTGCGCCCGTTCCGGACGTGATCACGGGCTTGCCGTGGTGCATCGCCTCGATTAGCGGAATGCCGAACCCCTCGTAGAACGAAGCAAGCACTAGGGCCGAGCACGATTCGTATACGCCCGCCAATCGCTCGTCCGGGATGGATCCTAGGTCGACAATCCGCTTGGCCGCCGGATCGCGGGCCATGTCGGCGGGGAGCCCGGATTCGCCCCATCCGGTGGGCCCGACGAGCACGAGGTCGTGGTTCAACCCGGCTGCCGTTGCCCGGCGGAAACCCTCCACCGTGCCGCGCAGGTTCTTGCGTGGCTCCTTGGTGCCGACGAACAGGAAGTACGGCCGCGGATGCGTAAACGGCACGGCCTGCGACACCTCGCGGGGAGCATTGTGGATCGTCGCGACGTCGCGTCGTCCGCAGTACGCGGCAATACGGTTGGCAGTGTCTGCCGACACCGCGATTACGCGTTCGGCGCGTGCTAGGGCGAGGGGCATCAAGGTCGTATCGAGCAATCGGTTTAGCGGTTGCATGGTATCGGGAGCGACGCGCCAGACCATGTCGTGGATGGTGACCACGGCAGGAATCTTCCCGAGCATCAACGGCAGGTGATGACGCGGGGAGAAGAACACATCGACCCGGTCGCGCTTGGCCCAGCGCGCGAACGCGACATTGGCGGTCAGGAAGCCGCTCAATCGGCGCGACGGGCCGGTACGGTACAGGCCCTTGATCTGGGACGGTTTGTCAAGCCGACGGTCCAGATAGATGAACAGCTCGTGGCCGTCGGCGATGCGGGCGAGTATCTCGCGGGCGTAGACGCCGATTCCGGAGAACGGATGGCGCAGTGGTCGGCCGTCGACGGCGATCCGCACGCCTAACCCGGATTTCCCAGGAGGGAGGAATAGATGTCCCCGTAGCGTTCACCCATCAGCCGTCCGTTGAACAGCCGTTCGAAACGACATCGGGCACCGGCACCGAGCGTCTGGGCCAGATCCGGCTCGCGGTGCAGCCTATCCATGGCGTCTCGAAACGCCTCGGGCGACCGGGGTTCGACCACGACGCCCGTCTCGCCGTCGACATTCACATGACTCGTTCCGGACCCGACCTCCGCGGTGATCAACGGCTTGCCCGCCATGGCGCCCTCGAGGAGCGAGACTCCGAAGGCTTCGGCGCGCAGATAGGACGGCGACACCACCGCCCGACACTGCCGGAGCAATGCGACCTTCATGGGGTCCGGCACGTACCCGGTGAAGGCAACGTTGGGGAGGCCAAGGCGCTGGGATTGTTTCTTGAGTTCCCGTTCCAGCGGGCCCGCACCAACGATCACCGCGCGGTAGGGTGCGCCGCGCATGGCTTCGAGCAGGATGTGCAGGCACTTGTAGTAGCGCAGGACGCCGATGAACAGGAAGAACCCCGACCCGTAGCCGGCATGGGTACGCTTGAGGAGCGCGTCGTCCGCACACGGGTAGGACTGTTCATCCAGTCCAATCGGCACGACGTCCACGCGGTCCCGGAAGCGCCTCAACACCCTGGACGACGCCAGGTAGTTCGGCGATGTGCAGACGATCCGGTCCATGGAGCGAAGGAATCGCCTCATGAGTGGGGCGTAGGTCCACGCCAGCAGTCGTTGCCGGACGATGTCCGAGTGGTAGGTCACAACCGTCGGCATGCGGACGCGCCCGGTGAAATGCATGACGTCGGCCAGTGGCCACGGGAAGTGGTAGTGCACGACGTTCGCCCACCCGAGCAGGCGCCGGAACATGGGAAACGCCTCGATCGACAGGCTGCAGGAGGCGACCTCGCCGGTCCGGCGACAACGGTACACGGCCGCTTCGTCCCGTCGGACGACCCGTGGTTCTGTCGTCCCGCTGGTGCAAAGCACGCGGCTCTCGACGCCATGCGGTGCCGTGTTGAGGCAGATCTGACGAATCGTCTCCTCCAGTCCGCCCTGGGTTTCGGGGAAGTAGGTGCGGTAGACGTGGAGCACACGCACTTGCGGTCAGTCCTCCATTAACGCCCTGTGCCTCGTTCGACCATGCAGTCGGGCCAGTTCTCTCTCGGCTTTCCCAGGTTCTTCCTGCGGCCGGGGGATCATCTCGAAGTGTCGGTAGGGGTCGCTGCCCTTGACCAGGATTGCCCGGTCCCCTTGGGCCTTGGTCTGGCGGACGTCGGTGGCGCAATAGCGCAGCACCATGCCGATGCGGCGGTCGTCGGTGAGATTGGGCTCGGAGCCGTGGATCACGCGAACGTGGTGCAGTGACATTTCGCCGGGTGCCAAGGGCGCGAGCACGGTCTTGGACTCGTCCACGTCGGTCTTGACCACCTGGCCGCGGCTCAAGAGATTGTGATCGCCGTAGGTGTCGTCCTGTTCGAACAGCGGGCCGGCGTGACTGCCGGGCACGAAGCGCATCGGACCGGTTTCGGGACCGGCGTCCGACAGGGCGATCCACGCGGTGGCGACGTGGTGCGGTTCGAGCCCCCAGTAGGTGGCGTCCTGGTGGTACGAGACGAAGCCGGGACCCGGCTCCTTGATGAACCAGTCCATGGACCAGAGCAGCACGTCGGGTCCCAGCACCGCGGAGACCGGCTCGACGATTCGCGGATCGTGAACCAGGTCCCAAGCCCAGGCGCAGGTGATCGGCAGCGCCTGCCGCGCGGCCCGTTCGGTTCCCGGCTCGGCCCCGGCTTCTGCCTCCTCCAAACGGTCGCGCAGGCCACGTGCCTCTTCCGGCGAGAAAGCGCGCAGCGGGAACAGGAAGCCGTTCTCGTTGAACGAGTCGATCTGTGCCTGCGTCAGTACCGTCATGGATTCGGCCCGAGTCCGTATGGCCGGCCCCAGCCTAGGCCCTCGGCGACGGTCGTCATCGGGCGGTACTCGCAGCCGATCCAGCCGTCGTAGCCGAGGCGGTCGCAGACATCGAAGAGGTAGGGCAGGTTGACCTCTCCGAACTGCGGTTCGTGTCGACCCGGCACACTCGAGAACTGGATGTGGGCGATGAGATCGAGGTTGTCCGCGATGCCCCGGGCAAGGTTCCCCTCCATGATCTGGCGGTGGTAGAGATCGTATTGCATTCGGACGTTGTCGCGACCGATCGCTTGGATCAACCGCCGTGTTTCCGCGGTCAGGGTGAGGAAATAACCGGGCGTGTCCTCGTCGTTGAGGGGTTCCAACAGGATGCGGATACCGTGGGTTGCGGCGGCATCCGCGGCATGGCGGATGTTCTCCGCGAATAACACCTCGGCATCGTTGCGCTGCTCGTCGGCGACGACTCCGGCCATGACATGGATCATGGGGACATCCAGGGTTCGGGCATAGCACAAGGCTTGCTCGAAATGATCCTTGAAGTCTGCCTGCCGCCCGGGCACGGCGGCCAGACCCCGTTCCCCAGCGCTGGCATCGCCGAGCGGCGTGTTGAGCAGAATCATGCGAACGCCCGTCTCGCGCAGGCGACGCCTGATTTCGCCCGGGCCCTCGGCGTAGGGAAAGAGGTACTCCACGGCTTCAAAGCCGATGGCCCGGGCAGCGCCAAAACGCTCCGCCACCGGCAGATCGGGGAACATGGTCGAGACGTTGGCGGCAAACCGAGGCATGGACACGCGCCTATTCGCACTCGACGTCGGTCACGGTCCGAACAGGTCGTCAAGCCGACGCCGGGCGTCGGCCTGTTTGTCGTCGCCAGGGTCGACGGCGTCGCCGCTGTCAGCGGGTTCCGCATCCGCGCCAGCCCGAATCTCTCCGGTGAATAGCGCATCGAGTTTGGCCTTTGCGCCGGCTTGGCGTTCCCTCGACCCGACCCGATACGCGTTCGTCGGGCGGAAGTAGTCGCAGAAGTTCGCGTTCTCCTTGTTGACGGGCGGATCGGTTCGTTCGTCGGTGCACGTGATGGAAGCGTCCGGGGCGTAGTTCCGGCACATCCGGCAGCAATGCAGATCCTCGAAGCACTCGGGACAGTTCATATGCCGGGTAATGGGGCGCGGCAGTTCGTCGAGCGAGGTGCCGCAACTCCAGCATTCGAGGGTTGCCATCAGGGAATCCCGACCATCTCCGTCTGCGCACTCAAAATCAGCATGCGCTCACCGTCGATCCACTTCTCCATGCCGTCGGCTTCGATGGTCTCGCGCCAGCGAACCGAGTCCTCGGAGTCGTGGTAGTACAACTCCGCCATGCCGGCATAGGGCTCGTTCGCGGGGTCGATGCTGTGGCTCACGACGTAGCGGAAGCCGCCCACGGCTTCCATGGTGGCCTTGACGTTGGGGACGTGGATGTCGAGCCAGTGGGCGAAGAATTCACCGTAGTCCGTGTCCGGTTTGGCCGCGACGAGATACGTCACCTTGTGGAATCCGGACCGCGTCATGGGGTAGGGCGCGTTGAGGGTCAGCGGGTCGGTGTCGAGATGCTCGGAACCGTCGATCACGACGTATTCGCGGGTCGCCCAGGGCATGTACGGCTCCGCCTTCTGCTGGAACGTATCGCGGGGTTCGGCACCGAAACCGGTCTCGGGTTTCGGCAACGGTCGCGGCCACCAAAGCTGCGCCACCCCGTCCCAGGGGTGAACGCCTGCCGAGTTGGCGTCGTAGAGCGTGGCGAAGTAGCGCCGGGCGTGGGGTCGGCCCCGTTGCGCGCCGTCTTTCTGACTCTGGATCACGGCGGGCATGTGGTTGGCGAACCAGTGCGCCACCAACTCCTCCCGGGATGTACCCGGCTTGCGCTTGATGAGGTACATCATCTTTGCGCCCGGCGTCTGGTCCATGTCGCGGCTCCCGTCGTGCGGTGCGGC
Organism: Gammaproteobacteria bacterium; assembly: GCA_009846005.1. GTDB lineage: Bacteria > Pseudomonadota > Gammaproteobacteria > Pseudomonadales > Azotimanducaceae > VXYL01. Next base: position 124,994 of record VXYL01000016.1, read on the forward strand.
CAATCTTACGCCAACCCTCTACCTTGACTCGCGCCCACCGCACGCGTATTTTCGCGCGCCCTTCGACCCCGTCTGCCGCATGTCGCCGACCGACGAAGCGGCATGCCGCGAGGACCGTCCGAATGCCGCAAATCGAAGTACGGGGTCTTGCCAAGACCTTCCGGGTGGCCGAGCGGTTGCCGGGACTAGCCGGCGCCTTCCGGGGTTTGTTCCATCGCCGGATGCGTGACGTCCACGCCCTCGGTGGAGTCGATTTCGACATCGAACGCGGCGAACTGGTTGGCTATATCGGCCCCAACGGCGCCGGCAAGTCGACGACCATCAAGATCCTCGCGGGAATCCTCAATCCCACGGCCGGTACCTGTCGGGTCGACGGCCTAACCCCATGGCGTGACCGGCGCCGCCACGTTGCCCGCATCGGCGTGGTGTTCGGCCAGCGCACACAACTGTGGTGGGATCTGCCGGTCATCGAGAGCTTCGACCTGTTGCGGGACATCTACCGGATTCCTGCCGAAGCGTACCGCGACAATCGCGACCGGCTCATCGCGCTGATGGATCTCGAGCCGTTGCTCGACGTGCCGGTGCGGCAGCTATCGCTGGGCCAGCGCATGCGGTCGGACCTGGCGGCTGCGCTGTTGCACGGGCCGAGCCTGCTCTTCCTGGACGAGCCGACCATCGGGCTCGATGCCGTGTCCAAGCTCGCGATCCGGGATTTCGTGCGCGAGTTGAACCGCGAGCGGCAGGTGACGGTCCTGCTGACCACCCACGACATGGACGACATCGAGGCGTTGTGCGAGCGGGTCATGGTCATCGGCAACGGACGGATCCTCGTCGACGGGAGCGTGGATGGTCTGCGACGGCGGGTGCGCAACGAACGCGTGCTGGTGGTCGACTACGACTCGGCGGGGGAAGCGGGGACGGTGGACGCCGGAGGGGACGGCGTTCGCTTGATCGAACGCGACGCCTCGCGCGTTCGCATCGCCTTCGACCCGGACCGCCTCCCGGCGGCAACGCTCATCGGCAGACTCCTGGCCCAGGGAACGCCAAAGGATCTCTTCATCGAGCACCCGCCGATCGAACAGACCGTCGCCGAGCTGTACGCCGAACACGACATGCGCGAACGATGAGCGCCAATATCGGCCCGCTCGTCGCGGTGGTCAGCGCCCGCTATCGAACCCTGCTGCAGTACCGGGCGGCGGCGTTCGCGGGGTTCGCGACCCAGCTATTCTGGGGAGCGATCCGGCTCATGATCCTTGCAGCGTTCTTTGCCGCTGCCACAGAGCCGCAGCCCATGGACCTTTCACAGATCGTGGCCTACGTATGGCTCGGTCAGGCATTGCTCGGGATGCTGCCCTGGAACGTCGATGCCGACTTCCGCGCACAGGTCCGCGATGGCACGGTTGCCTACGACCTGCTCCGCCCGTTGGATCTGTACTCGTACTGGTTCGGGCGCACCTTGGCGTTCAGGGTCGCCGCTCCGACGCTGCGCGGCATCCCGATGGTGCTGTTCGCCATGGTTCTGCTGCCGTTGGCGGGCCTCGGCGATTGGGCGCTGACTCCCCCGGCGTCGGCGAGCGCCTTCGCGGGGTTCGCGGCATCGCTCGTCCTCGCAGCGATGCTGGCCACGGCGGTCACCCTGCTTGCCCACATCTCGCTCTTGTGGACGATCTCAGGCGTTGGCATGGACCGGATCCTGACCGTGCTGGTCACCGTCTTCTCGGGACTCATCGTGCCGTTGCCGCTGTTCCCCGACTGGCTGCAGCCGTTTCTGAACTGGCAGCCGTTCCGGGGCCTCGCCGACGTGCCCTACCGCATCTACAGCGGCAACATACCGCCGGCCGAGATCGCAGGGGAGCTTTTCTTCGTTCTCGTCTGGATGATCGCGCTGGTTTTGCTGGGACGGCTGATTCTGCTTCGCGGCGTCCGTCGCATGGTGGTGCAGGGCGGATGAACTCGGCGGCGCTGCTCTATCGCTACCTCTCGATCTCGCTGCGCGGACAGTTGCAGTACCGGGCGTCGTTCTTGATGGCTGCGTTGGGCAACCTGTTGAACTGCGTGATCGAACTCGCCGGCATCTGGGTGCTGTTCGACCGGTTCGGGAACCTGTCGGGCTGGAGCTTCGCCGAGGTGGCTTTCTTCTGCGGCGCGGTCAACGCGACCTACGCGATTGGCGAACTGATGGCCACCGGGTTCGATCAGTTCGGCACCCTGTACGTCAAGACCGGCGACTTCGACCGCCTCCTGCTGCGCCCGCGCAGCACGGTCCTGCAGTTGGCGGGCCACGAACTGTCGCTGCGCCGCCTTGGCCGGCTGTTGCCGGGCCTCGTCATTGTCATCGCCGCTTGGGCGGCACTCGATCTGCCGTTGGAAGCAGATCGCCTCGCCCTGCTCGCGTTCGCAATGGCCGGGGGCGTCGCGTTCTTCTTCGCGTTAATGGTGTTGCAGGCCACGATGTGTTTCTGGACCACCGAGTCGCTGGAACTCATGAACATCCTCACCTACGGCGGCGTCGAGACGGCGTCCTACCCGCTGCCCATCTACCACCGGCTGTTCCGGCGTTTCTTCACCTTCGTCGTTCCGCTGGCGTGCATCGGCTACTTCCCCATCGTCGCCGTGCTCGGCGTCGACGACCCGCTCGGGACCTCGCGCATGTTCCAGGTGGCGGCACCCCTGGCGGGATTCGCCTTCTTCGGCGTGGCCATCGGCGTTTGGCAACTCGGCGTTCGGCGGTACACGTCCACCGGTAGCTGACGCGGGAGTTGTGGCATAGTAGTCGGTTGACTTGTTTCGGGCTTGGGGAGAAACCAGTGGGGCATGACCTTGTGATTCGCAGCGGCACCGTGGTCGACGGGGCCGGCAACGAACCGATCGAGGCCGACATCGCCATCGACGGCGACAGCATTACCGCCATCGGACCGATAGCTGAACGCGGTGCGGAGGAGATCGATGCCAAGGGCAACGTCGTCACGCCGGGATTCATCGACCTGCACACCCACCTCGATGCGCAGATCGGCTGGGATCCCGAGATGACGTCCGTCACCTGGCACGGCGTGACCACGGCGCTTCTCGGCAACTGCGGCGTCACCTTCGCGCCGTGCCGCAAGGAGGATCGGGAGTTTCTCGCCGGCATGATGGAGACCGTCGAGGACATCCCCAAGCACGCCATCCTCACCGGACTGCCCTGGGACTGGGAGTCCTACGGGGGCTACCTGGACTCCATCGAGCGCCTGGGACCAATGATCAACGTCTGCGGGCTGGTCGGACACAGCGCCACCCGCTTCTACGTCATGGGCGAACGCGCCATCGAGGAACAGGCGACGCCGGAGGAGATCGAACGGATCGCCGCGCTTGCCGGACAGTCCGTCAGGGAAGGGGCGCTCGGTTTCTCCGTCAACCGGCATCCCGGCCACACGCTGCCCGACCGGCGCCCGATCCCGGGCACCTTCGCGTCGAGGGAGGAACTCATCGCCATCGCCCGGGCTGTCGGTGCCGAGGGCGGCCTCATGCAGACCGTGCCGAACTTCGGCAAGGTGGACGAGGAGATGGACATCATGGCGGAGGAAGCCGAGACAAGCCGAATCCTGTTCAGCGCCATCGGCGAACACCGCGAGCCCTTGGACGAACACGTCAGCGCGATGCGCGCCAAGGGTCTCGACGTCACGGGCATCACGGTCCCGCGCAGCGGCGGCGGGGTTGGCGGGCTGTCGGCGAATGTCATGTGGTGGACGCCGAGCTGGCGGCAGTTGAACAAACTCGACTTCGAGGCCCGCCTCGCGGCAATCCAGGACGAGAGCTTCCGCGCCAAGCTGGTGGCCGAAGTGCGGGACAACGAACAAATCAATGAACACGCCATGCGCGTCACCAAACGCTGGTATCCCTTGGGCGACGGCGCACGGCCGAACTACACCCAGTCGCGCTACGAGAGCCTCGCCGACATCGCCCATGCCGCAGGCGAGCATCCAGCCGAGGCCTGGCTGCGTCTGACGTTGGCAAGCGACGGCAAGGTGTTGTTCCACCAGCGTGGCTTCAACGTGAACCTGGAGAACCTGGAGAAGCTCATCACCACCGACTGGGCGATGCCGGGGCTCGGCGACGCGGGTGCCCACGTCAGCCAGATGATCGACTCGGGCTGGGCGACCTTCGTGCTTTCCCACTGGTACCGCGACAAGGGCACCTACACGTTGCCCGAGGCCGTGCGCCGGATCACCTCGGTGCCGGCGCATGTGCTTGGGCTCAAAGACCGCGGAACCCTGGCGGTGGGTGCGAAGGCGGACATCAATGTCGTTGACATCGACCGCTTGGAGGAGCGCCAGCCGTACATGGTTCACGACTTCCCGGGCGGCGCGCCGCGCTTCCAGCAGAGGGCTCAAGGGTACAAGGCGACGGTCTGCAACGGCCAAGTGACGTTGCGGGATGACGAGCACACGGGGATTTGCGCGGGACACGTCCTGCGGAACGGCGCTGGCTAGGACTGCATCGGCGTGCGCCGGGTTGCGATATCTCCCCGACGTGATGCCAAAGCCGGGCCCCGGCGTCCCGCCGGGCGAACCGTGCGAACACACTCAGAGGTTAAGGTAGCGGCGCGGCGGCTAGCTAGAGCGCCCTCAGGCCACGTTCGGGTCGCCGGACGGAACCTGTCTTCGGGTGGCAGCAAGCCACCATGAACTCGCCACGCGGATTCGGTTCACGATCGGACACTACGGCTCGGCAGCCTCGTCGACGTTTACCAAAGCTCGGGCGATTTCTCGCGCCGCGTCCAGGTTGTCGACCCATCGCTCCTCCGGTACGGACCGAAGCAGGTTGAAAGAGCGAAGCGTCGCCTCCACCGTTCCACCCAGCCCCATGACGATCACTTCCGTGCCCGATTCAACGGCCACGTCCATGAGCCTGCCGATTACGATGGCTGCGCTGTCGTCGAGATCGCCCGTCTCCGAAAAGTCGAAGATCACCACGTCGTGCTTCTGCAGGTCGGAGCTGAACGCCCCCACCAGCCGATGGGACGAGGCGACGGTGAACACGCCCTTGAGTGCGAACAGGCCAGTTCGGGCCGCGTAGGGGTCCGCCGCGTCGTCGGTGATGCCGAAGAATGTCTGATCGAGCAGCGGAACCGAAGTCACACTGTCCAACTCTAGCGTCTCCAACCGCCGTGCATGGGACATCGCGGCCACGATCAGGCCCACGGTCACTGCGGTTACGAGATCGACGAATACGGTAATGCCCAGGGTGGTGATCATCGCCACGGCATGCTCGGGGCGCATCCTGTGAATCCGCACGAGAAGGTGCCAGTCCACAATGTCCAGGCCGATCTTGATGAGCACGCCAGCCAAGGCAGCCCGCGGGATCGGCTCGACATGGCTCCCGAGTCCGGCCACCAGCACCAGCATCAGAATGGCGTAGATGGCGCCGGAGAGCCTTGTCGTACCACCGGCCCTGATGTTGGTTAACGTCCCGAGAGTGTTACCGGCACCGGGCATGCCGCCAACCATGCCGGCGACCATGTTGCCGATCCCTTGCCCGAACAGTTCCCGGTTCGGGTCATGGCGCGTGCCCGTCACCGTGTCTGCGATTAGCGATGTGAGCAGGCTGTCCACGGAACCGAGCAGCGCCAGGATCAGTGCCGGTTCCAGCGCCCGCAGAAGAAAGGCCGTTGTCGGCAGCTCCAGTGCGAAACCGGGCAGGCCGACGGGCACCGGGCCGACCACCGGCGCATCGTGCAACCAGAGCACGCCCATCAAGGTTCCGACGACGAGTGCCGCGAACGGACCCGGCACGTACTTGGACCAGCGCGGCCGCCAAAGCACCGCGATGGCCAGCGAGACCGAAGCTATGGCAACTGCGCTGAAGTTCACGCCGCTGGCGAGCACCGACGGCAAAGCGTTGATCGAATCCTTCGACCCCCCTGCCTCGGGTGCACCGAGAAACGGAAGCAACTGAATCAGGATGATGATGAGCCCCACCCCGGACATGAATCCTGAAATCACCACTTGGGGGGTGTAGGCGACGAAGCGCCCGATCCTCGTCAAACCGAGCAGCGCCTGCAGTAGCCCGCCCAACGCGACCACCGTCAGCGCCTCCGGTAGTGTCGTAGCGTGGGTGGTTACGATCACCGCTGTGACCACGGCCATCGGTCCGGTCGCACCGGAAATCTGCGTACGCGTCCCGCCGAAGACGGCGGCGAAGAATCCTACCGCTATCGAACCGTAGATTCCGGCCGCAGCGCCAAGCCCGGAGGCTACTCCGAATGCGAGCGCTGCCGGGAATACGACCACCGTTGCGGTAATGCCGCCAAGGAGGTCACCCCTCAATGCGCGGAAATCGTAGGCCATCCGCCCCTATCCCGCCAGCGTCAGCAGCTCACATTTGGGCCGAACCCTACCCTAGGGGACCTGCCAGAGCAATTGCGATGCCCGAGGTGGTGTAACGACATTCCTTGGTGGCTAGGACGCCGCAGGGGTGACGTCATAGTGGCCCTTGGCATCCCTGTCGCCCATCCGTCATCTAACGAGGCTGCGAGGACGGTGACAGCAGCGGAAGTCCTGCTCGCTCTTGACGCTGACCGAACATGACAACCGCGCTGACGGACTTGGCGTCATGGCTGATAGTGTCGGACGTCAATTTCCGGCAAGAAACGATAGTGTCGGACGTTCGCCGTCATCAAGGCTTCCCCCGCCTCGACTGCTGTTGCTGCGATCAATGCGTCCGCAAGGCGCAGGCCATGTGCCAGCGCATGACGTTCCACATACAACACCGCCCTGTGACTGACGCTTTCGGATACCGGGACTACGCGCCAGCCGTTCTCACCGATTGCCCGCCTGAGCCCAAGGAGTTCGTTGTTGTCGCGTACTCCTTGTACCAGTTCCATGTACGAAACGGCCGAGAGTGCCACGCCCGCGCACCCGGCGAGGGCAGCCCGACTCCCTGTCCGCATCCGGCCGGGCGAAGCGGTACGCGAGTACAGGCAGGAGTCCTCGTCAAGCGGTGTCGGCGAGCAGGGGCTGGCCGATGGCGGCGAGGAACCCGTCTTCGTCACGGGGCGAGACCAAGACGTTCGACTCGCCGTTGTACCGGATATCCAGTATGTTCGTGCCCGAGGCGAAGTCATCCGACGGTAGGTCCAAGATCTCGCGACCCCTACGCCGTCTTACGCTGACAATCGAGGCGAGGCGAATCCGGCGCTCCTTGGTCGCGCGGTGAGTGACAAGCGTCTCGTCCACGATCACGTAACGGGGGAGCAAGTCGATAGTCCGGATCGCCTGTGCGAAGCCCGCGGCGAGGAGTAGTGCTCCCACGACCGCCTTGATGCCGCCGAACGGAAGAAAACTAAGACCCAACAACGCGAACCCCACGTTCAACAGCAGGAGTTTCACGGCTAGCTTGTCGATGGCCGAACGGAAAGACACGGCTTGGGAGGCGTAGGGATGAATGGCGTTGGCGCTTGTTCTCACAACCAACCCTAACTGCGTCAAACCGCCCAACCTTCCCATATGTTGTCGGCGGTCGTCGCAACGTCCTCGCGGTAGTTGCGCGTGTCCACCCACCACTGGTACTTCTCGCCGGGGCCGTATTCCTCGTCGTCGTAGTACGTCATGCCATCGCGTTGGTAGTCGCAGGGCACAACCAGGCGCACGGTGGGGCGGTCGCCGTCGGCGGAGTAGTTGACGCCCGCGGAATGCATGGTACGCGGGTGCCAGAACACAACGTCGCCGGCGTGCCCGGTGAACTCGACCGGCGTGATGTCGCGCAGCACCGCGTCACGCGACTGCCGGAACCCCTCGCGGCGTTCCTCGGAAATCACGCCGCCGTGGACCGTGTCCCAATGCGGGTGCAGGCGCAGGTGCGAACCGGGCCACAGCGTGAATCCGCCGCTGCCCGGGAGGATCTCGTGGACTAGAACCATCGCCGATAGCTCGGCGGCCATGTAGTCGGCGTGCGGACCCAGGCGCCCCGGCCGCGACGAGGGCTTGGGCAATACCGCGTAGATGCCGCGTACCCGGCGCGGCGGCTTGATGGGTGCATCGAAGAACGCCCGCACCATCGCGATCATGTTGGGATGGTTGGCGATGCCCTCGACGAGAAAGGACTCGGTGCCGATGCCCTCCGGCCCGGGTGATCGCATCTTCCAGTTGTCGTGGATCAGGCGGCCGACCCGCGGGATGTCGTCTTCGGTCCACTTCTCGCCGGGTGAATCCAGCCAGGTGGCGGGGTCGTCGCGGCGGAGCACTTGACGCGGGACGTTGCTCCACAGGTAGTCGATCGTTTGCTCGAAGGCTCTTTCGTCATCGACGAGCCCCCGCTTGACGATGAAGCCCTGTTCCTTGAAGTGGGCGACCTCCGCGGCATTGAGCGTCGGACCGGGCGTTGCGAAATCCGGATCCTCGAACAGGATGGGTTCCCGAACGGCGACTTCCGGGGCCTTCGGTTGCCCCGACGCATGGCCTACGTTGTATTCGGTGTATTCCATCGCATCAGTCCTTCCTGGACGCAGGTGGCCGCAAGCTCGCCGTCTCGAGTATATAGCCGCCCGCTCGCAAGCCCCCTGCCGCCGCCGGTGGCTTCGACGTCTTGCGCGAAAAGCAGCCACTCGTCGGCGCGCGCCGGGCGGTGAAACCACATGGCGTGGTCGAGACTGGTGCCTTCGAGGCCCGAGTCCTGCCAACGCATCCCCAGCGGCAGCATGACGTGATCGACGACCGTGGTGTCGGACAGGTACGCAAGCCCGGCTTGATGGACGAAGCACGCATTCGGGAGCGACTCGGGAATGCGCATCCACATGAGCTGGGTCTCGGTGACGGGCACGCCCCGGGGTTCGGTGGGCGGATTGACGTAGCGGATGTCCACGGGACGGTCCGACCCGTGCCAGACGTCCGCGCCGCTAAGCTCGAGCGTGAAGTCGTCGTAGGTATAGCTCACCTCGTCTGGCGAAGGCACGTCCGGCATCGGGGCAGCGGTGTATTCGGGCGACTCGTCGGGAACCTGGTAGGAGACCAGTGACCGGAACAGTTCCTTGCCGCGCTGGTTCGCGAGCACCTGCCGGGACGAGAACGAGCGGCCGTCGCGGACAACCTCCACCTCGAGGTCCACGGGTAAGTCAACGTCGCCGGGACGGAGAAAGTAACCGTGCAGCGAGTTCACGCGTCGGTCGTCGGCGACCGTGGCGTGCGCCGCCGCCATGCACTGCGCGAGGAATTGTCCGCCGAACATCCGTTCGCCCTTGTCCGGAGAAGGTGGTGCGACGAATCGGCCCTCGCCGAGAGCGTCCAAATCGAGTAGAGGCGCGAACATGGGTTCATCGAACATACCCGAGTGCGCCTCGCGCTGCGAGTGCGCCTTGCAATGCTAGGCGTGTAAGCTTGCCGTTTTGCCTGCGGGGGCACCATGAAGCTGGGTATGGGGATCGGGCCGTTCGGACCGCCGGGAGGCGCACGGCTCGTGCAGATGGCGCAGGAAGCCGAATCACTGGGCTACGACACCATCTGGGCACCGGAGATCTACGGTGCCGACTGCTTCACGCCGCTCACCTGGATCGCCGCCCATACCGAGCGCATCAACGTCGGCAGTTCCATCATGCAGATCTCGGCGCGGACGCCTGCGAGCGCGGCGATGCACGCGGTTTCACTGGACTATCTGTCGAACGGCCGCCTGATCCTCGGCATCGGCGTATCCGGGCCGCAGGTCGTCGAGGGCTGGTACGGTCAGCCCTATCCGAAACCGCTGGCGCGCACGCGCGAGTGGATTGCTATCTTCCGCCGGATCGTCTCCCGCGAAGGGCCGGTGTCGTTCGACGGCAATCACTACAAGCTGCCCATGCCGGGCGGCACGGGGCTCGGCAAGCCGCTGAAGCTGATCCTGCATCCGGTGCGCGAGCGCATACCCGTCTACCTCGGCGCGGAAGGGCCGAAGAACGTCGCCTTGGGTGCAGAACTGTGCGACGGCTGGATCCCCATGTTCCTGTCTCCCTACCGGATGCTGGACATGTACAAGGACGCCATGCGGATCAAGAACAGCGACTTCGAGATCGCCGCGTCAGTGCCCGTCATCGTCGACGACGACGTCGACCGCGCGCTCGGCCAGATCAAGCAGAACGTCGGCTTCTACGTGGGCGGCATGGGCGCCAAGAGCTTCAACGTGCACAAGGACCACATCACGCGCATGGGCTTCGGCGAGGAAGCCGACCGCGTTCAGGACCTGTTCATGGCGGGCCGACGCGACGAAGCAATGGCGGCGGTGCCGTCCGAACTGTGCGACGAGATCTCGCTGGTCGGGCCGAAGGAGCGCATCCGCGAACGCCTCCAAGCCTGGAAGGACAGCCCGGTGACCATGATCAACGTCGGCACCGGCAATCCGGAAACGCTTCGGTTCATGGCTGAAGAACTGCTCTAAGCGAAACACGGACGAGCGCCAGCCGTCCCAACGGGAACTCATCCAATGCGCGACATGAAATTCGGGGCGTTTCTCGCACCGCACCACCCCATCGGCGAGCATCCGACGCTGCAATTGCGCAGTGATCTCGACCTCGTCGAACACCTCGACCGACTGGGTCTCGACGAGTTCTGGTGCGGCGAGCACCACTCCACCGGCTGGGAGGTGATCGCTTCCCCGGAACTCTTTCTGGCCGCCGCGGCCGAGCGAACCCACCGCATCCGACTCGGCACGGGCGTGGTTTCCCTGCCGTACCACCACCCGTTCATGGTCGCCCAACGCCTAGTGCAACTCGACCACCAGAGCCAGGGACGTCTAATCTTCGGTTCGGGACCCGGTGCCTTACCGTCTGACGCCCATACCCTCGGCGTCGACCCGATGGTGCTCCGCGACCGCCAGGACGAGGCGATGGGCATCATCCGCCGGCTGTTCGAGGGCGGCGACCGGTTCAGCTACGAAAGCGAGTGGTTCAAGCTCAACGAAGCCAAGCTCCAACTCCTGCCGCTGCAACGGGACATGGAGTTCGCGGTCGCCTCCATGGTGAGCCCGTCGGGTATGACGCTCGCGGGCAAGCACGGCGCGGGCGTTCTGTCCATCGGTTCCACGACCAAGGCCGGTCTGCAGGCGCTGCCCCTGCAATGGAGCTTCGCGGAGGAATCCGCCGCGAAACACGGCCGCGCGGTGGACCGAAGCATGTGGCGGGTGGTCATGAGCTGGCACATCGCCGAGACCCGGGACAAGGCCCGCGAGGAAGCCAAGGAAGGGCTCTTCCGCCACAACAACGAGTACACCGTCGGTACGTTGGCCGCAGGCGAGGGAACCATCTTCAAGACGCCCGACGAAGCGGTGGACGGGACAGCCTTCAGCGAGGGCAGCGTTGCCGTGATCGGCACCCCCGACGACTTGGTCGAACGCATCGAGAAGATGATCGAGGTCACCGGCGGCTTCGGCGTGGTCATCGGCTTCGTCCACGACTGGGCGAACCGCGCGGACACCCGGAATAGCTGGGACCTCCTTGCCCGGTATGTCGTCCCCGAGGTCAACGGCATGCTCGCGAGCTACCGGGAGTCGAACCGGTTCGTGATCGAGAACCGGGACACCTGGCAACGCGCCGGCATGGCGATCATGAGCAAGATCCAGGAGAACGAACGCGCCCGCGAGGCGATGGCGGCTGCTGCGGCACCGGCCAAGACGGCGCTTGCAGCACATGTGAAGACCGGAGCGGACGAGGGTGAGTGATCGCCGTCGGGAGGAATCAGGAACCATGAAAGTCGCACTTCCCAGCAGCCCCTTCAATCGTGCTGACCTGTTCGAAGCCGCCGGCTTCGAAGTGGTCGAAGGCCGAGTCCGCAGCACCGAGGACTTCATCGAACTGATGAAAGACGCCGACGGTGCCCAGGTCGGCGTTATGCCGCTCACTACGAGGGAGGTGATGGAGGCCTGCCCGAAACTCAAGGTGGTGAGCCGCCTCGGCGTCGGCGTCGATTCCATCGACCTCGACGCGGCAACGGAACTCGGCGTACTCGCCTGCAACGTGCCGGGCGTCAACACCACCGAGGTGGCGGACCATGCCGTCGCGATGCTGCTGTCGGTCACCCGCTGCCTGCACGACGCGATTGCCTCGACGCGGCAGGGACAATGGCGGGAGAACCCGCGTACGACCGGCAACTACGTGAACTCGGTCCGCCGCATCGCGGGCCACGTTGTCGGCATCGTCGGCTTCGGCAACATCGGGCGCGCCTTCGCGACCCGCATCCGCGGTTTCGGGCCGGCGGAGATCATCGCCCACGACCCCTACGTGGAACAGACCGCGGGCGATCTCTACGGCGTGCGGATGGTCGACTTCGACGAGATCCTAGAACGCTGCGACTACATCACCATCCATTGCTCGGCCACCGCCGAGACCCGGCACCTGTTCAACTCCAATACGCTGGGCAAGCTGAAACCCACAGCGATCCTCGTGAATACGGCCCGCGGACCGATCATCGACGGAGGCGCGCTGGCGAAAGCCTTGGCGGCGGGACAGTTGGAAGCGGCGGCACTGGACGTCACCGAAATCGAACCGGTGGAGTCCCACGACCCGCTGCTCAAGCTGCCGAACTGCATCGTGACGCCGCATATCGCGGGCTTCTCGCCGGTGTTCCTCGAGGAGTGTCCGATCCGCCAGGCGGAGAACATCATCCAGGTGCTGTCGGGTCAGAAGCCCCACGGGCTCGCCAATCCAGAGGTCATCAAGACCATCGCGGTGATGCATGAGACGAAAACCGGCCGGTGGGCCGGTGTTCCTGGATTCTCGACGGCGTTGGCGGTGTAGGAGGTCGATGTGGGAAAGGTAGCGATTGTCACGGGTGCCGGAACCGGCATCGGCAAACACACGACCCTCGCCTTGTTCAGGGAGGGCTATTCGGTCGCTTTGGCCGGTCGTCGCCTGGAACTCCTAGATGAAGTGGCCGAGGAGTCCGGCGCGGGGGATCGGGCCTTGGCCGTTCGAACGGACGTCAGCGATCCGGAATCCGTTGCGGCTTTGTTCAAATCAACCAAGGAGACCTTCGGGCGCCTGGATCTCCTGTTCAACAACGCCGGTACGGGTGCGCCAGGGGTGCCCCTGGAAGACCTCACCTTGGAACAGTGGCAGCGCGTCGTGGACATCAACCTGACCGGTTCGTTCCTGTGCACCCAGCACGCCATCCGGCTCATGAAGGGCCAGGATCCGAAGGGTGGCCGTATCATCAACAACGGGTCGATCTCGGCCCATGTGCCGAGGCCCAACTCCGCTCCCTACACCTCCACCAAGCACGCGCTGACGGGCTTGACGAGATCGACGTTCCTGGACGGTCGGGCCCACAACATCGTCTGTGGCCAGATCGACATCGGCAATGCGCTCACGCACATGACGTCCCGGATGGGGCAGGGCATGAAGCAGCCCGACGGTTCCGTGAAGTCGGAACCGACGATGGACGTCGAGAACGTCGCCGAAGCGGTGGTCTACATGGACAGCCTGCCGCTCGACGCAAACGTGCCGTTCATCACGGTCATGGCGTCGTCGATGCCGTATATCGGGCGGGGTTGAGGACCAAGGCCAGCTACCAGCACAAACGGTTGACTAAATTTAGTCATTGCACAGTGACTAAATTTGGATAGATCGCGCGCTACGACAACGGCGTGATCTGGAGCAAGGGCCGTCACGTTGGCGAGATTGAGGGGGTCGAGGTGCGACCGTTGCCGATCGAACTGCTTCGTGTGGGGAAATCTCTTGCTGGGATCCCTTGAAGCCCGGGCTCCACGCGCAAAACCTGAACTTCCCCTCGTTGGATAGCTGTGCCCTGTGAGCCAAGGAAGTGGTTGCAAAACGATATCTAATTATCGTAGAACAATAACTCTAGCGGCAAAGCGGGTGACACCCATGGAGCTTCGTTCCCACCTCAACGACCCGCGCCTACGCCGGGTTCGGAGGTTGAGCCTCGGCGTTCGTGTAACGATCCTGGCACTCGGCGCCCTGATGGGTGCTGTGGTGCTGACCCCTCTCGTCGGCATCCGCTCTGGGACTCTTGAGACTCTTAGTGGGTTTCGGGTCACGCTGACGGATTTTCAAGTTCGAACGGAAGGCGAGTTCAAGTGGCAGGACCTCGCGCTATTGATCTTCTGGATGCCGTTGTTTGGGCTCGGTGTCGCGATCTTCCAACAAGCGGAACGCCTGCTGGCTTCATACCAGCGCGGCGTGATTTTGGACGCTGGAAACGCCAGGCGCATCAGCCGTATTGGGTTGTTCATCATCTTGCTCAGCGTGCTGCTTACCGTGTGGGACGTAGTGGGGGGCATGTTGTCCGCCTCCTTGGGTATCCCGCAGAGTGGACCGATTGCTGTCGAACTCCCGTGGATCTTGGCGGGTCTCGTCGTCATGGCCATCGGATACGCCATGGGGATCGCCTGCGAGATCGCCGAAGACGCCGAACTCACGGTCTGACGATGGCTATCGTCGTCAACCTCGATGTCATGCTGGCGCGTCGCAAGATGCGGGCCAAGGAACTGGCTGCAGCGATTGGCATCACGGCGCAGAACCTATCCATCCTGAAAAGGGGCAGAGCCCGTGCACTGCGGCTCAGGACGCTTGATGCCATCTGCCGGGAACTCGCCTGTCAGCCAGCGGACCTCCTGGAGTATCGTCAAGACGAACCACCGGAGCCACCTGGCTAGCGAGGCTCCGGCTCAGACCGACGAGGCCGTAGGGGACGGGCTTGTCCCGTCCCGCGCATTTCGCACCGAGGACCTTTTCTGTCGCGGACGCGGGCGAGGGCGCGCCCTTTCGGGCGCGATGGGCGCGCCCTTTCGGGCGCGATGGCCTCGCCCCTACGGGGCCTTCGTCGCCCGCAGGGGCCTCGTGAAGAACTTTGCTCAACTGTGCAGGCGCGGCCTGAAGAACGCTAGCGGCCAGGCAGGTCGGTGCCCCGCCATGACCTGAGAACGCGGTCGACGTCGGCGGCCACTTCGGCACGGGCGTCCAGTCGGTCCACACCCTCGACCAGCAACTCGTCGTAACGGCTGTGCGCATGACGGGCATGGGCCATGACCGCGAGGTCGACGGCCGACTCTTCGAGTTGCTTGGCCGCTGCCGAACGTCCAACGCGTCCGGAACTCCTCCGGCAGGTGTGACAGGCGATTTGAAGGCGTTCCTTAGGCGGACTGGCCGGGTACAACTCGCCAATCCGCTCGGCAAACGCCTTTGCGTAGTCTTCGTCCTCGTCGGCGCGCAGCAAGGCTGCCCGTTCGCGGGCACGGGACCGCGCTTCGGCGTCGGCCAGGCACTCCTCTTCGGCACGTCGTAGTGCGTCTTCCTCGACTAATATGCCTTGGCGTTCGTAGCGTTTTCGGGCGCGGCTGAAACGAACGATCACCGCCTTCAAGGTCGAATATCGGCCGGCCCGTCGCGTCAAGGCGGCGTCACCTCGGGGAAGCCACAGAAGGCCGTCCAGATCCGCACAAGCCATGCATAGCGGCTTGCCGTTCTCCATGCGCAGCAGTCCGCTTCGGAAGATCTCGGTGCCGCACTCCGCGCATTCGGACTCGCGCAAGACCGAGAACACGGTGATGTCAGGCACGACTCTTCCTCCGCGCCGGGAACGTGAAACCACTCAGCCCAGATTCCACTCCTGCTGTTCCCGTAGTCTCACCATGAACGCCTCCGAGTAGGCCTCTTCCGGCGTTTCCCGGACCATCTGGTCCAACCGGTGCGCGTCGTCGCCCACCAGGATGCGCCAGCGCTCTTCCCGGACGCCGTCGAGGATGATCGCCGCCGCCTTCTCGGCGGTCGTGCGTGCGTTGTCGCGGAATCCCCGGCCGATCTGGGCGACCATCTCGCGCAGTTGGTCGTCGGTGACGGTCTCGTCGAGCATGCCGAGCGCCGTGTAGCGTTTCCGCATCGCCTCGATGTCCTCGGGCGTGTAGTCGCCGCCGCGCATAATCCGTCCCGAGTTGATGGCAATGGAAGTGCCGATGTGGCCGGGCATCACCACGGATACCTTGACGTGCGGTGCGTTGTTGGCGAAATCGGTGACCAACGCTTCGGAGAACCCCTTGACGGCGAATTTCGCGGCGCTATAGGCCGAATGGGCGCTCTGGGGCCCTAGCGTCGCCCAGAAGCCATTGACGCTGCTCGTGTTGATCATGTGCGCGTCTTGGCTCGCGACGAGCAGCGGCATGAACGCCCGGGCGCAGTTGTAGACGCCGAACCAGCAGATGTTGAAGGTGCGTTCCCATTCCTCCCGCGACTCCTCGTTCACGAAGCTGCCGCCGCCGCCGATCCCGGCGTTGTTGAACAATAGATCGATGTGGTCGGTGTCGTGGGCGGACTTGACTGCGTCGCGGAAGGCGTTCACGGCATCTTCGTCGGCGACGTCGCAATGGTGGGTGCTGATGACGCGGCCCTGGGGTGCCTCCTGTTCGCACAGGCGCTTGGTCTCGGCCAGGTTGTCGCGGAGGATGTCGCAGGTGGCGACGTCGCAGCCCTCGGCGATCAACTGCCTCGCCAGTGCTCGTCCCATGCCGGTTCCGCCGCCGGTGATGACCGCGAGTTTGCCGCCGAAGTCTTTCATCGTCCCCGTCCACTGTGCTTGATGGCCGGCGAAGTATAAGGTCCGGCGCCATGGAATCCGATCTGACGATACTGACTGCAAGCCAGCTGGCGGCAGCTATTGCTACCGGGGCGTGTTCGGCGCAAGACGCTGTGCGGTCGTTCTTGGATCGCATCGATGCCGTCGATCCCGCGCTCAACGCCCTCCTCGAGGTCAATCCAGCAGCATTGGAGATCGCCCGTCAGCGGGACGAGTCATCGGTACGGGGCGACAGTCGGGGTCCTCTTCACGGCGTTCCCGTCGTGTTGAAGGCCAATATCGACACCGGCGACGCCATGGCGACGAGTGCCGGATCCTTGGCATTGGCAAACCATCGGCCCGCACGCGACGCGCCGCTGGCCGCTCGGTTGCGCGCGGCCGGCGCCGTCTTACTGGGCAAGGCGAACCTGAGCGAGTGGGCGAACTTCCGGTCGACCTGGTCGATCAGCGGTTGGAGCAGTCTCGGCGGTCAAACCCGGAATCCATACTCCCTGGATCGAAGCCCGTCCGGTTCGTCCAGCGGTTCTGCCGCGGCCGTGGCTGCCCGGCTGGTCCCGCTGGCGGTCGGTACCGAGACCGACGGATCCATCGTGTCGCCGGCGGGCGCGTGCGGTGTCGTCGGCATCAAGCCCACGGTTGGCACCATCGATCGAGAGGGCATCGTCCCGATCGCCGCGAGTACCGATACGGCGGGGCCGTTCGCGAACAACGTCTCCGATGCCGCGCTGCTCCTCGACGCGTTGGGGGGAACCTCGACGTCGAACGCGAGCTGGCCGGACCTGAATGGCGTGCGGATCGGTGTCTTGCGCCACGGAGCGAAATCTCACGCTGGCGTCGCAGCGGCTCTCGAGGACGCCGTCAACGCATTGTCGGACGTTGGCGCCGACGTTGTGGATCAGCTTCACATCGATTTCCCGGATGCCGTCTACGACGCCGAGTACCAGTTGCTGCTGCATGAGTTCAAGGACGGGCTGAACCGCTACCTCGCGAGCCACGACACGGGGTTTCGCGATCTCGCGAGCCTCATCGCCTACAACGAAAACCATGCAGACGTGGTCATGCCGTTGTTCGGCCAGGAGCACTTCGAGGCTGCAGAAGCGTCCGAGGGTCTCGATTGTCCCGCCTACAAGACGGCCGTTGCCGACAGCGTCGGCGCGATGCGCCAAGCGGTGGATGGCATGTTCCGAACCCACGATCTGCAGGCGCTCGTCGCCGCCACGAACGGGCCGGCCTGGAAGATCGGGGAGTCCGAGCGGGGCCATATCAGCAGTTCGACGATTGCGGCGGTGTCCGGCTATCCCAGCGTCGCTGTGCCTTGGGCGTTGGTCGATGGCCTGCCGGTGGCCGTGTCGTTCATCGGACCGCCGCACTCGGAGACGGACCTCGTCGGCATGACGATGGCGTTGGAGGCGGCCCGAGGCATGTTCTCGGCGCCTGTGTTCGGGGTAGGACCGTAGGGGACGGGCTTGTCCCGTCCCGCGGACGACGAAACCGCAGATCTCGATGCGGGCGACCACAAGGGTCGCCCCTACGGGGTCTGACCGGTACGCTAGAGGGCTGACACCGGAGGGAGGGTACAATGCGAATCATCGTCAACGGGCAACAGGCCTTTGGCCGTTCGGTGCTCGACGCCTTGCTCGACCGCGGCGAGGAGGTGGTGGGGGTCTTTACCGCGCCGGATGCAGGCGGTCGACCCGACCCCTTGAAGGAAGGTGCGGACGAACGCGGCATTCCGGTCTTCCAGCCGAAATCGTTCCGCCGTGAAGCCGTGTGGGAGCAGATTCGCGAACTCGAGCCCGACCTCGGGGTGATGGCCTACGTCACGTTGTTCGTGCCGGAGGAAGCACTGAACATCCCCACGCATGGGACGATTCAATACCACCCGTCGCTCCTGCCCATGCACAAGGGACCGAGTTCCATCAACTGGCCGATCATCTTCGGCGAGACCAAGACCGGGCTTTCGATCTTCTGGCCCGACGACGGGCTCGACACCGGCCCGGTGCTGCTGCAGAAGGAGGTCGACATCGGTCCCGACGACACGCTCGGCAGCGTCTACTTCGATCACCTGTTTCCGCTCGGTGTCGACGCGATGATCGAGGCCGTCGATCGGGTTCGAGAGGGTAGGGCGCCGAAGACTCCGCAATGGGAATTGGCGGGCCGCGAGGCCGAGGTCGATCCCTCGGAGCTCGGCACCTACGAGGGCTGGTGCCGAGCGGAGCAGGCCGAGATCGATTGGGGCGAACCGGCTGCGACGGTATACAACCTGATTCGCGGCTCGAATCCGCAACCCGGTGCATGGACGACCTACGAGGGAAGCCAGTTGCAGATCTTCGACTCCCGGAAGGTCGACGGGACGACCCCCGGCGAAGCCGGAACCGTCACGGGGATAGCCGATGACGGATTCGAGGTCGCCGCCGGCGAGGGATCGATCAAGGTCATGCGCGTCAGGCCCGCCGGTCAGGGCAAGGTGCCAGCCGGCGAGTTCGCCGCAACGGCGGGGCTGCGCCTCGGATACCGGTTTTAGAAGGCTCGAGAGGAACCCATGAGTGATTTCGACAGCATCATCTACGAGGTCGAGGACGGTCGCGCGCGCATCACGCTGAACCGGCCGGAAAAGTTGAACGCGTTGTCGCTAAAGCTCCAGTCGGAGCTCAACGAAGCGCTCTGGGAGGCGGACAACAACACCGACGTGCACTGCGTGATCCTGCGCGGTGCCGGTCGGGCGTTCTCGGCGGGCTACGACCTGACCGGTGCCGACGGCAACATTCCGGTCTCCCGGGTTCAGTCGTCCGAGAACAGCTACCGCGGCGGGCGCAGCATCGACGACGATGCCTGGCAGCTTGAACGGTCCCAGCGCTATCGCATGGCGTTGTTCGATATGCACAAGCCGTCCATCGCCCAGGTGCACGGCTATTGCCTGGCAGGGGGCACCGACGTCGCGCTCCTCACCGACATGATCATCTGCGCCGACGACGCCCTGTTCGGCTTTCCCCCGGCCCGGGACTTAGGCGCCTTGCCCAACAACATGTGGCTCTACAACGTCGGCCCGCAATGGGCGAAACGGCTCATGCTGACCGGCGACAGCATCACCGGGGCCGAGGCGCAGCAGATCGGCCTCGTACTGAAGGCCGTACCCAAGGAGCATCTGGAATACGAGGTGGAGCAACTCGCCGACCGGCTCTGCAAGATCGACCCGGACCTGCTGTCCACCAACAAGCGCATCATCAACATGGGCCTAGAGTTGATGGGCGCGCGCACCCTGCAACGAATGGCGGCCGAGAACGACGTCCGCGGGCACAACGCTCGCGCGGCGTTCGGCTTCCGCGAGTCGGTGGCGAAGATCGGCCTCCGGGAGACGTTACGCAACCGCGACGCCAAGTTCGGCGATGGACGGGTGCGGGTGAACGGCCCCGAGTTCCGGGACGACGAAGGTCGCCTCATCGACGGTTGAGCGAAACGCCCGTAGGGGACGGGCTTGTCCCGTCCCGCAACGAGGCACCCCGCCGGCGCGGGCGACCGCGCGCCCTGACGGGCGCGATAGGGTCGCCCCTACGGGGCTGCGGCAAGCCGCCGTTTGACCGTCTCGATGGGGTTCCGGTAGTCCACCGTGCCGAGGCCGAAGTTGGTCAGCTTGTAGCCGATCAGCGCCTGGAGTTTCTCAGGCATCGCGACCACGACCTCCGGCGGCACGCCGATGAACTGGTTCTCGCGTTGCTTGAGCCACGCCAGGTTGAAATTGACATTGATGGAGCGCCGGAACTCGTTGCGCGTCAAATTGCCGCCGCCCCGATGCCATAGCGCACCTTCCCAGAGCAGCAGCCCCCCGAGGGGCATCTCGACGCTGACGGTGGCCGCGTCGGGATCGACCCGTTCGACCCGACGATGGCTGCCGGGTACGACCTCGGTAGCGCCGTTCTCGACCGTGAACGGGTCCAGCGCAATCAGCGTATTGACGATCAGCGGCGGATGCGGGCGCGGAATGGGGTAGTGGCCATCGTCCTGGTGCATCCACTGGCGTTGGTCGCCGGGCCCTGGTCGCATCGCCGCGACGCCGGATATCTGGAAATCCGGGCCCAGAACTCCTTCCACCAACTTGAGCAGCCGGTCGTCCATGAGGACTCCGTCGACCGCCCGTGTCTTGGCCAGCAGATTGTGAGTGTGGTTCGTTTGCTGGCCGTGTTCTTCGGTGATGCGACTGCCGATGGCGTCGAAGACGGGGGCGAGGCCCGCGCGCAGCCGCTCGACGGTCTCTTCGTCGAGGAAGTCGGGAACGACGGCATAGCCGTCTTCGCGAATGCGGCGAACCGCGTCCTCGGTGTCTATTGGGCAAGGGGGCAACGTTGACATACTCGTTGGGTGCGGGCCTGTCAGCGTAACAGAGCGGTCGGTTGGCTTGAACCCGCTGGATCGGCCTAGGCGCGCAGGCTTCCTTCGACTGCCGGTTCCCGGTATCTTTGCGCATCTTTTGCGGGCTGCGTCGCAGACTTCGTGGAGACGCATCGGGGACGACCTTGGGAGAGTCAGTGGAACAGGAAAGCGGCGGGATTCTTCGATCGACGGTGTTCTGGCAGGGCTGGAGCTTGGCGGCGACTGTGGCGGCCGTATTCGCCTTTGCCGCCAACGTCGAGTACACGGCCGACGGCCACGCACCGGACTATGTCGCCATCTTCGGTGATGCGGGCACGGAACCGATGTGGGTGGTCAACGCGGACCTGGAGGACGGCATCATCAACGTTCGCGCCGGCTCCGCGAACGCGCCCGGGGAAGACGAGGTCTACCGGCTTTGGGTGGCCCGCCAGGACGACCCGCAGGAGATCGGGGTCCTGCCGGTCAACCGCGGTCGGGAAACCTACCCCGTCAGCAGGGCGGTTCGTGCGGTTCTCGCCCACGGGCAGACTCTCGGTGTCAGTCTCGGGCCGATTTCCACGGACGACGACGAGTCGGCGCCGACCTCGTTCGACTACCGGGCAACCATCACACGGCTTTGAGAGGCGCCGTCGCGATACGGCGTCATATCCATTCCGGGGTAGCGGGCGCCGACGCCGGCTAGCGTTTCCTCGGTCCAGTACGGATGTCCTGGCGGGGGGAAGCCGAGTAGCTCCCGTTCGGCGGGCGTTGCCTGCTCGATCCAGCTTCGGTGCGCGGGCTTGATCGCCTCTACGGACCAGCCGACGATGCCGAGCCACTTCCATGCGGCCGGCGCATAGGTGATGAAGTGCCCGAGGCGTCCGCCTTCGGCCAGGAAGGCCGTACCGCGGTGGAAGGTCCGCATGCTGTAGATGAACAGCGACCCGGCCGGCACCACGACCTTGACCTCGTTGTCGTAGATCGACGGCCGCTGCTCTCGGCTGTAGTGCGCAGGCACCAGAATCTTCTCCGGGTAGTGCTGCCGTGAACACACGGCCGTCGGTGCATGATTCTCGGTGACGTCCGTGTAGTAGAGAAGGTAGGCGGTCTGCCAGTAGGCCGGATCGTCGGGCGGATAGGCGAGGGTGTGGTTGCCGTAGTCGCAGTGCATCGCCTGTTCGTGATCGTTCGGATTGCCCTTGCACTTGAAGGTGAGGTGCGACTGTTCGCAGAACATCTCGCTGCCGCCGGCCATGCGCTTGGCGAAGGCGACCAACTCCGGATGCAGGGTGATCGCGTTCAGGTGCGAGCCCGGGAACGGGAACCGTAGTCCCCGGAAGTTGATCGGACGTGCCGGTCTTTGTGCATTGTCGGGCTTGGGTGCGGCCGGATCCTGGCAGTATTCGACCCAGCCCGGCAGGAGCTCCCGCCACTCGTCGAGAGCGCCCGTCAGCTCGTCTTCGGTCAGGAATCGTTCGACAATCGCGTAGCCGTGCTCGCGGTAATGCTCCATGTGGGATTCGGTGATGCGGCGCAAACTCGTGTCCGTTGGCGGATTGACGTGAGGAGTTTGCCATATCCCGCAGAAGCCGCCGTGCGCCGTGGCGGTCGCTGCGCCGATGCGTGACGGCGTTCGTACGCGACCGATCGGTATCGCTTACACTGTCGGCGTGAGCTGTACCGAGTCGACCTATCTTCGCACGCCGTGGCGCTGGAGCCTGTTGGCAGGGTGCGTCGCTTGGTGGGCGCTGGTATTGGCACCGCCTTTCGCGGGGGCCTATGCGGATCTGGCGCGTTTGCTTCTGCACGCGATCTGCCACCAGATTCCCGAGCGCAGTTTCCATCTCTTCGGTGAACCGCTGGCCGCCTGCCATCGTTGCACCGGCCTTTACGCGGGATTCACGTTCGGGGTCTTGGTCTGGCCGTGGTTGCCGATCCTGGCGGCGAGACTGTCGGCAAACCCCCGTTGGATTGCGGTGTTCTTCGTGCCTCTGCTGCTCGACTGGGCCATCGTGTGGAATACGCCGCTAACGCGCTTCGCAACGGGCGTGGTGGCGTCGTTTCCAGTCGCGCTTCTACCGCTCCTGGCGCTGGGAGAGCGAACCGCCGACCCGATGAGGCCGAGGTGAAGGCGCAAGGACCAGCAGAGAAGCAGCAAGCGCGGAGCAGCATAGAGAAGCCTTGAATACCAAGACGAAAGGAGTAATTGGGATGAACGAAAAGTTGAAGTCGGCGATCATCGGCGGCGTTGTTGCTGGCATCGCGTCCGGGCTTCCGTATATCGGGGCCGTCAACACAGCGTGCTGCGCCCTGTATATCGGCGGGGGCGTGCTGGCCACCTACCTGTTCATGAAGCACCGGGCGGCGTCGGCGAAAGCGCCATACGGCGAAGGCGCGGTGGTCGGATTGTTGGCGGGTGTGTTCGGCGGGATCGTCGCTACGATCATCCCGTTGTTCACCGGGGGCTACGAGGACGCGGCTCAGCAGTTTCTCGCGTCTTTTGACATGGTTGCCCAGCAAGGCGGCGAACTGCCGGCGGGCATCCGCGAGATGTTCGACACCTCCGAGGGCGTCAGCGGTAGCCTGATCGGCATGTTCCTCGTCATCAACGTCGTGTCGGCCGCAATCGCCGCCACCGTCGGCGGGATCGTCGGGGTCGCGGTCTTCCACAAGAAGGATGCGGCGGCTGGCGCCGAGTAGGGTCGGCGCGCCGATATGCGCATCGCGACCTGGAACGTCAACGGGCTGCGCGCACGGCTGGACTTCATCCTGCACTGGCTAGCGAGCCGCAAGCCCGACGTGGTCGGGTTGCAGGAACTCAAGGTCGCGGACGACGAGTTTCCGGTGGAAGCGTTCAATGCCGCCGGATACGATGTCGTCACGCATGGGCAGAAGGGCTGGAACGGGGTTGCGATCGCGTCCCGATTGCCTGTCGAGGTTGAAACCCGCGGCTTGCCCGGTCAGGAGGAAGCCGGTGCGCGGCTGATCCGCGCCCGGGTCGAGGATCTAAGCTACGCGACGGTGTATTGCCCCAACGGCAAGGACATCGACCACGAGGACTTCCCGCGCAAGCTCGCGTGGTACGACAGCCTGCGCGAGTACTTGGGCGGTGTTGGCGCGGGCGCGCCGTTCTTGATCGGGGGCGACTTCAACGTCTGTCCCGGCCCGATCGATTGCTGGCGGGGCGAGGCGGCGGACGGCACCATCTTCTGTACGGACGAAGAGCGTGGACGGTACCAGGCGCTGCTCGACGGGGGTCTCTCGGATCTCCTGCGGCATGTTCGCCCGGACGAGCAGGCCTTCTCGTGGTGGGACTATCGTGGCGGGGCGTTCCACCGCGGGATGGGCTTGCGCATCGACATGCTGTTGGGTACGGCGCCGGTGGTGCAACGGGTGCGCGAAGTCACCATCGACCGGGACTACCGCCGCAAGAAGGATGGCATGATCGCGTCCGATCACGCACCGGTGATCGCCGATCTGGATTAGCTACGGCTGTCCTACGGTCTCCAGGCGTTTGCGGATGGCGCGTACCGTGATCCCGGTGCGGTATTCGACCAGCTTCCGTCCGATGGCGATGGTTCGCTCGGTTGGGCTCAAGTCGACGCCGTTTATCGAATAGAGCCCCGCCTTGATCCTCTGCCGCGCCCGAATGTGCTCGGGGTCGACGGTCGCGACGATTGCGGAGTAGTGCACATCGTCGTGGTGCAGGTTGCGGATCGAACTGCAGATGTCGGGTTGCTGGAATATGCCCAAAGCTGACTTGAGGTAGTCGCAGCTCCAGATGTCCTGCGCGTAGTACTCGGCGATGTAGTGGGCCCGCGCGGCGCCGCGCCATTGTTCGTTCAGGAGATTCGCCGTCTCTGCCATGCCGTTCTGGTTCCCACCGCTATCTCCGATGAGGACGATGTCCAGAAACCCCTGGCTCTTCAGGCTTGTTGCGACATCGGCGAGCACGCCACGGAAGGTCTCCTCGCTAAGGCTGAGTGTTCCAGCGTAGCGGATGGACGCGGGGTCTCCTTGGGGAACGTACTTCAGGACGGGAGCACACAGCGCATTGCCGAGTTCGCGCGCGATCGCTTCGCACATCGCATGCATAACGTAGTTGTGCTTGCCGGTGGCGAGGTAGGGGCCGTTCTGCTCGATTCCTCCGCTGGGAATGATGGCGACGGTCTTGCCGGCGGCTAGTCCGTCCCGTACTTCGAGCCAGGTGAGTTCCTCGATCCAGACCGAGTCTATGCCGTTGATCGGACGGCGCATGTGCTGGATGTCGATCATCGTACCCTGCGCTTCCTGCCGTGCAGGCGCCGCCGTTTTGCGCTCCGACTGCGCGGTCGAGACTTGCGGCAATACGACTAGAAGTGCCGCCGCTAGAGTCGGTAGGCGGGGCGTCGCGAGCAAGTGGCTTCGCATCGGCTCGGGGCGCTTGACGAACGAGCCGTCAAGCGGCCAGCAAGGCCTTCGCCTCGTCGTAGATGCGGTGTTCCCTGCCTAGGTGGATGATCGCCGCAGACTTGGCTGCTGCGGCCATGTGTAGCCACCGGAACGGCCCCCGGGTCGCGTAGTACTCGTCGACGATGGCCTGGAAGTGCTTCAATGCGTGCATTTCCGTGAAGTCGTCGCGGCACGCGATCTCGCCGAGCCGTTCGAAGTACGCTTCGGCGTCGTAGCCCTTCTCGGCGTACTGGCGGGCCAACGCCACCGTCTCCCTGACGCTGTCCGGTGCCACCGTCGCAGCCACGCCGATCTTGCGCCAATCGAGCCAGGGCTGTCCTTCGATGCTCTCGACCACGGCGTCGAGCAGGGACCGCTCGTCGCGCTCGGGAAGCGACGCCGTCACGTCGCCGTCCAGATTGTCCCCCCAATTGAGCAAACGTTCGGCGAGCAGGACCTCCGGTCCCGTGAAGCCGGTCAACAGCGCGAGAATCCGGTTTTTTCGGCTGACTCCCGGCATGCGCAGCAGGTAGCGCCGGTTATTGGTGCCGGTGTGCAGGTGGGAGTCCATGGGGTTGCCGTAGCTGGTCGAGATGTAGGCTGCGGCGGCACCAAGCGACAGTGCCTCGCCGGCGCCGGCGAGCGACAGGCCGTTCGCGAGCGCTCGCGCCAGGGGGTCGATGTTGTCGAGGTAGTTCTTGCTGCGGCCCATCGCGAGGCCCAGTTCGCCGATCTGCTCGGACTCGCCCGGGTGGCTGTGCTCGGGAATATCGACCTCAAGCAGCTTGTATTCGTCGAGCAGCGCTTCAATGGCACCGAAGTCGTAGCCGCTCCTGATCAAACGACTCGCACGGCGCGCCTGGTAGCGTACGGGGGGTCGCATCACGACGTCGGCCCACTCCCAGCCGATGCAGTCCAGCGCCCGCGCACTGTAGACCGGGAACAGGAAATTGTGGTCGTCCAAACCGTTGCGGGCGATGGCGAGTGGAAGCAATTGGTCCAACGCCTCCCCGGGTGCCAGGCGTTCAAGCAACCACAGGAAGTAGTGCTCGGCGGCGGGTGCCGCCAGTGCCCGCAGGCTCTTGTGGAAAGCGCCCTTGGTGGCCTCGATCCCGCTCGTCGCCCGTTGAGCGAGCTCCGACATGCCCTCGGTCAATTCCGCATCGCTGATGTGGTAGCTGCCGATCTCGCCGGGCGTGCCTTGGAGCGGCTCGATGGCTGGCATGAGATACGGCCCCATCTGGGGCGAGTGGACGTGGTTGTTGGCAAGCGCCACGTGTTGAATGATCGGCAGGAAACCGGCCTCGCCGGGCAGGCGCTGCGACACGTGATGGACCGCATGGACACCGCACACTGGATGTAGCGGGCCGCCGTGGTGCTGGGGTGGCAGTTCCGTGGAACGAACCACGGCCAGCGTACTGGCGGTCAGCAGTTCGGTTGGGGTCGTCCCGCCTGCGAGTTCAAGATAGGTTTGCTCGACGATTCCGACGGGGTCGGTCTCCTCGACCCAACGCACACGATTCTCGACCTCGGGACGGAATTGTACGGGTTCGAACACGGGTCGCTCTCCACGCGGCTCGCCGTTGATCGTAACACCGGTTCAGATCGTCACAGGGCATTCAAACCGAGACCGATGGCCCGGGTCAGGCGACCGAGGTTCTCGGGATCGATGACATAAGGCGGCATGAGGTAGATCAGATCGTTGAACGGGCGAATCCAAACCCCCGCATCGACGAAAACTCGTTGCATTGCCGCGACATCGACGGGTGTTTTGGTCTGGACGACGCCGATGGCACCGAGAACGCGCACGTCGTGCACCTGCCGATGACCGGCGTAGGGAGCCAGTTCATCGGCAAGTTGTGCCTCGATGGCTGTGACCCCGTGCTGCCAGTCGCGCTCGAACAGCAGTTCGATGCTGCGCTTGGCGACCCCGCACCCTAACGGACTCGCCATGAAGGTCGGCCCGTGCATCAGGACGCCTCCATCGGCCGACAGGCCGCGCGCGACCTTAGATGAGGTCAGCGTTGCAGCGAGACTCAGGTAGCCGCCGGTGAGCGCCTTGCCAAGGCACAGGATGTCTGGTTCGACGCCGGCGTGCTCAAGGGCGAATAGTTTGCCGGTTCGACCGAATCCGGTGGCAATCTCGTCGAAGATCAGCAGTACGTCAAACCGATCGCACAACGCCTTGAGGTGATTCAGATACTCGGGCGCATAGAACCACATGCCGCCGGCGCCCTGAACGACGGGTTCGAGGATGACCGCTGCGACTTCACGGTGGTGTTCCGCGAGCAGGCGCTCGATGCCGGCGACGTCGTCGGGATGCAGGCGCTCGCCCGGTCGCGTGCGGGGCCGGTCGGCGAACAGATGCGCCGGCAATACGCGGCTGAACCGTTCGTGCATGCCGGTGACCGGGTCGCAGACGCCCATGGCGCCGAACGTGTCGCCGTGGTAGCCGCCACGGATGGTCGCCAGCCGGTGCTTCTCCGGCCTGCCGATGGCGCCCCAGTACTGGATCGCCATCTTGATGGCGACCTCCACCGCGACGGAGCCGGAGTCGCAGAAGAAGACGTGCTGCAGTCCCCGGGGCGTGAGTTCGATGAGTGTGCGTGCGAGTGCGATGGCGGGGTTGTGCGTCAGACCGCCGAACATGACGTGGGCGAAGCTGTCCAGTTGTGCGCGTACGGCGGCGTTCAACTCGGGATGGTTGTAGCCGTGGATCGCGCACCACCAGGACGACATGCCGTCGACCAACTCGCGCCCGTCGGTGAGACGAATGCATACGCCATCGGCGGATGCGACCGGGTAGACGGGAAGCGGGTCGACCATCGACGTGTAGGGATGCCAGATGTGGTCGCGGTCGAACTGCAGCGGGTCTTTCATCCGAGGAGCGCCTCGATATCTAGGTATGGCGCGGCATGGCGGTACGTCGCGTCACCGCCCAGATACGGGACGACTCCGAGACATGGTGCTACCAGACGTTCCCTGAGCGTCACCACATTCTGCTCGAAGACCGGCATCTCCGGCGTGGGGCAATTCGCCACCCACCCCGCAAGCTCGCCCCCGGCTTCGGCGATGGCGCTGGCAGTCAGCAGCGCGTGATTGAGACAACCGAGCTTCATGCCGACGGTGAGGATCGGTCGCGCGCCGATTCCGAGGCAGACGTCCGCCAGGGTTTCGGTGGCGTTGAGCGGTACCAGCCAGCCTCCCGCGCCTTCAACGATGGCGAAATCGACCTCCCCCGCAAGCGCATCGAGACAGTGGCGCGAGAGGGCGGCGGCGTTGAGCTCGATCCCGGCCTGCTGGGCCGCGATGTGCGGTGCAATCGCGGGTTTCAGGGCGACGGGGTTGACCGTCCGGTAGTCGAGATCGGTTCCACTTGCGGCGATCAGTTGCAGCGCGTCGTCGTTGACGAGTTCGCCGTCGACGGCGGTGCAGCCCGCCGCCACGGGTTTGAGGGCGACACAGCGCAGGTCACGTTCACGGGCGAGATCGAGAAGGGCCGCGGCGATGAGCGTCTTGCCGATCTCCGTGTCCGTGCCGGTGACGAAGTAGGGCGTGCGCCTCATCAGTTTCCGGAACGGGTTGTCTGGTCGGGCGACGTGCAAACCGCGAGTTCCTTCAGCGACTCGAGGAGGCGGTCGACGTCCGATGGGCGGTGCGCCGCGGTCAGGGTGACCCGCAGCCTCGAGGTGCCTTCGGGAACCGTGGGCGGGCGAATGGCGCCGATCAGGAAGCCGCGTGCCTCCAGGGCCCTGCTGAGCGCGAGCGCGCGGGCCGGATCGCCGACGACCACCGGCTGGATCGGCGAGGTCGATGGCATGAGCTTGAGCCCCAGCTCGCGTGAGCCGTTTCGGAACCGCGCGATCAGGGCTGCGAGGCGTTCGCGTCGCTCGGGTTCGGCTTTGGCGATTGCCAGGCTCTCAAGGGTCGCGACGGCAAGTGCGCTCGGCATTGCCGTGGTGAAGATGTAGTTCCTCGAGCGTTGGACCAGGAACTCGATGAGGGCTTCTTCGCCGGCGACGAAGGCACCGGCGGTTCCGAAGGCCTTGCCCAGCGTGCCGACGAGTACCGGCACGTCGGTCGTGCCGTAGCGTGCGGGGTCGACCAGGCCGGCCCCGTTTACGCCATGCACGCCGATGCCGTGGGCGTCGTCGATCATGATCCAGGCGGCGCGACGTTGCGCAAGCTCGACGAGTTCGTCGAGACGACATGGGTCCCCGTCCATGCTGAAGGTACCGTCGCTCACGACGAGCTTGCGCGTAGGCTCGTGCTCGATCGCGGCAAGCTTGCCCTCGAGGTCCGCCGTGTCGCGATGCTCGAACCAGGAGAACGTCGCCCGACTGATCCAGCCGCCGTCGAGCAGCGACGCGTGATTGAGCCGATCCTCGAACACGAAATCGCCGATGCTCAGCAATGCGTTGATGACGCCGACGTTGGCGGCGTAGCCGCTGCCGAACAGCAGCGCACGCGGCCTGCCGGTGAACTCGGCCAGCGCGTCTTCGAGTTCCACGTGGGCGCCGGTGTGGCCGCAGATAAGATGCGATGCACCGCTCCCAGTGCCCCACCGGTCGATGCCGCGCTTGAAGGCTTCGGCGATGCGCGAATCCCCGGCGAGTCCCAGGTAGTCGTTGCTGCAGAAGTTGAGGAGTGGACGACCGTCGACGACCACCTCCCGACCCTGGGGCCCCTCTAGGCTGCGGCGGACCCGGTACATGTGCCGACGACGAAGGTCGTCGAGATGGCTCTCGAGGTCACTGAATCCCTGGCCGTGGCGCATCGGCGGCGATGTTCCCGTGGTCGGTCGCCGGTGAGAATAACAAGCGGTGGCGTGCCCGGCAGCGTGGGCGCGCGGGAGGCGCATGGCGCGCCGAGGCGCGTCGGGCGTTGAGCGGACGCTAGTCGTCCGCCGCCGTCGTGATGTACGCCACCAGGCGCCAGATGTCGTCGTCACCCTGGGGCAGCTTGCCCTTGAACGGGATCATCGTGGTGCCCGGTACGCCGTCCGCGATGGTGTCGAAGATCTCCTGGTCGGTGCCCCCGTGCTGCCAAACGCGGTCGAACAGATAGGGCGCGTCACGGTCGCTGGGGACAGTCGTGTGGCAATAGCCGGCACAAGTGCCGACGAACAGCGACTTGCCGCGTTGGATGGCTTCGGGGTCGGCCCGGAAGGCGTCCGCCGGCGAGGTGGGCCCGCAGGCGGCTACCGATATCGCGAGCGCGACCAGTAGCGTCGTTCGCATCCTACAAGGCAAGCAGATCGGCGGGCGTGTGCACGCTCGCGAAGGGTCCGCGAACGGGTATGCCGTGCTTGACCAGGCTTGTTCCGACGTACGCCCGGAAGCCGGCCGAGGCTATCAACCGGTTCACCTCGTCGACGAGCTGGCTGTCCTTGCGGAACGCGGCGTGCAGGTTCCAGCGCAGCACGGGGGGCGCTTGGAAGTCGGGGTTGTGGTCGCTGTCGAGAAGCGCGAGGTCGGGGCCCCACACGAGTCCCGCGACCGCGGCGCCTTCGGCCACCGCGCGAACGATGCCGGCGTTCGATGACTGTTGCGACCAACCGATCTTCGCCGCGTTGAGAGCGAGGTGGGCGACGGTATTGGCCCGCACGGCGACGGTTCCGTCGAACGGCCCGTCAAGTTCAAACGGCGAATCCGCGGGGATCACCTCGAAGCCAACCCCGTAGTACGGTTCGCTCAACACCAGCCAGCCGCGATACCGCTTGATCGCTTCCGCGCCGGGGACCGACAGTTGCAGGTCGCACTGGCCCATGAGCAAGGGCCGGTAGTCCGCGTCGGTCGACTCGATGTCGGTCTGGGCTTCCTCGGGCAGCCAGACAACCAGCAGCCGGCGACCCAGATGCCTCGCCAGGTACCCGGCCACATCCACATCGAATCCGCCGCCGCCACGCTCCGAGCGGGGCGGGTCGACTTCGGGAAAGCAAACGCGCAGCTCTGCCGATTCGCTAGCAGGAGCGGCGGCCTGCCCGCACGCGGCTAGTAGCATGGCAACGGCACCGGCCGCCGTTCGCATTGCCCGCCGCCGCGCCTCTGCGTTCAACATCGCGTTCGTCGGCTCACTCGGGCAACGAGAACACGAACAGGTGACCGCCCTCGGGGATCGCGACGGGACCTGCCGCGAAACCCGCGATATTGCGGTCGTTGCCCGATCCGATGGCGACGTAGGTCTTGCCGTCAGCCCGGTAGGCAACGGGCTGGCTGCGCACGCCGCCGCCCATCCGGAATTTCCACAGCAGTTCGCCCGTGGCCGCATCGAGAGCGAGCGCGAAGCCATCGCGATTGCCGGTGAACACGACGCCGCCCGCCGTCGACAGGGCACCCGCCATCATCGGTTCCGGATCCTTGTAGCGCCAGCGTACTTCGCCGGTGTGGATGTCGATGGCGGACAGGTGGCCGTAGTCGGCACCGTTCGTGACGTCCACGGCGATCGGCAGCCCGCCCATGAACGGCTGTCCCTCGACGAACGCGACGATGCCCTTCTGAAAGTACTGGCACGACTCGATGGTTGGAATGTAGGCGAGTCCGAGGTCAGGGTTGAGTGCGCCGGAGAACGCACCGTTCATGCCGCCGAGATTCCCCGGACAGACCCGGAAATCGGGCTCCTCCACCGGGTTGGCCCTCGGATCGACGACCGGTCGGCCGTTGTCGTCGATTGTCGCCCAGTTGATCTGCTCGACGTACTGGGTGGCGCTCATGAACGCGCCGGTGGCGCGGTCCAGGGTGTAGAAGTAGCCATTGCGGTTGGCCTGCACGATGGCCTCGACGGTCTCGCCCTCTCGTTGCACGTCCGTCAGGAAAATCTGCGTGTTGCCGTCGTAGTCCCACACGTCGTGAGGTGTGAACTGGAAATGCCACAGGCGCTCGCCGTTGTCCGGATTGACGGCCAGCAAGCTGTTTGAATACAGGTTGTCGCCTGCGCGCAGGTCGCCGTTCCAGTCCGGCGAGGGATTGCCGGTGGTCCAGTAGAGGATGTCTGTCTCCGGGTCGTAGGCGCCGGTGGTCCACGCGGGGGCGCCCCCGGTCTTGTAGGAATCGCCGGCCCAGGTCTCGGTGCCCGGCTCGCCGTCGGCGGGCAGGGTGTAGTGCCGCCAACGCAACTCGCCGGTGGCGACGTCGTAGGCATCGAAAAACCCGCGCACGCCGAATTCGCCGCCAGCGATACCGATGATCGCCATGTCCTTGACGATCAGCGGCATCGACGTGGCGCTGAACCCCTTTGCATAGTCGGCGAGCGTCGTCTCCCACGCGACCACGCCGGTCAGGCGGTTGAAGGCGATCAACTTCGCATCCAGGGTCGCCATCAGGACGAGGTCGCCGGCGATGGCGGCACCGCGGTTGACGTACCCGCAGCATAGGCGCAGGTCCTCCGGCTGCTGATGGTCGTAGCGCCAGTAGATCTCGCCGGTGGCTGCGTCGAGCGCGAATATCCGGTTGAAGGAGGTGGTCACGTACATGATGCCGTCGTAGACGGTGGGCGAGACTTCGAACTGCTCGGAGGTTCCAGTGGGGAATGCCCAGGCCACCTTGAGATTGGCCGCGTTCCCGGGCGTGATGTCGTCGATGGGCGAGTGGCGGTGGTTGGCGTAGTCGCCGCCGTAGTGCAGCCACTGCTCGGGGTTCAATGGCGCACGGAGCAAGTGTTCGTTGTTCGCCGGCCCATCGCCGCGCCCGATTTTCCGATCGTTGGTCCAGTGATGAATGTCGGGGGCAGGAGCCGCTTCCACCGCCGTCGTCTCTGCTGGAGGTTCAGCGGGTGGCGAGTCCCCCTGTTCCACGGTAGCCTGCTCGCAGCCGACGAGCGTCAGCAAGACCGCGGTCGCCGCGGGCACGGGGTAGCGCATGGGTTTGTTCCTTGAACGGATCATTCGGCGGCATTATCCCTGATCACGCTGCGCCGGTGTTGGCGTTGTGGGCGGCGGCGCGGTACCGAAGGCGGACGCGATCAGTTCATAGGATCTGACGCGATCCTCGAAGGACGGCGTGATGGTCAGCAGTACCGCCTCGTCGGCGCCGGATTGGGCCATGAGACCCTCGATGTCGGTCTTTACCTCGTTGGCCGTACCTATGATCTGCCGCGAGCGGCGGCTGCGCATGGCCTCGAGTTCCTCGTCGGTGAATGGCCAGGCGGCGGCTTCCTCCAAAGTCGGTGCCGGTCCCCGTTGGCCCCGGTCGCGACGAATGCGCTGTAGCTCGCGCATGCGCCGGAACACGTCGGCGCGTTCGCAATCCTCGACGGCAATCGCGAAGATGCCGATTGAGGAGTAGGGCTCGACGAGATGTTCCGGGGCGAACCGCTCCCGATACTGCTGCATCGCCCCGGTGGCGAGTTGCGGGGCGATGAAGTGCGCGTGCGAGTAGGCGAGGCCGAATCGCGCGGCGTACGCCGCGGAGTCGTAACTCGAACCGAGCATCCAGACCTCCGGTGCGGTGGCGGCCTTGGGCGTAGCCTTGAGATCCTTGAACGCCTCGGTGATGGGCGTGCGTCCGGATACGAAGGCCACCAAATCCTTGACCTTGGCCGGGTAGTACTCGATGCCAAGCGGATTGCCGTAGGCCAACGCGGCCGCGGTGAGCCCGTCGCTGCCGGGTGCCCGGCCCACGCCCAGGTCGATCCTGCCGGGGTAGAGGACTTCCAGCATGCGGAAGTTCTCCGCCACCTTGAACGGGGAGTAGTGGGACAGCATCACGCCGCCCGATCCGACGCGTATGCGTTCGGTCTCGGCCGCGAGCCGGGTGATCAGGATCTCCGGCGACGAGCTCGCGAGCGAGTCGGAAGCATGGTGCTCGGCCACCCAGTAGCGGTGATAGCCGAGCTCGTCGCAGCGTTTCGCGAGCGCCATCGTGTGCGAGACGGCATCGGCGGCGTTCTCGCCCCGGGAGATGGGTGACTGGTCGAGGACGCCGAGTTTGATGGACAAGGCGGAATCCGGTCGTGTTCGCAGGACGCGCAGTCTACGCGGCCCACGGTAGGTAAGTCTCTCGCGGTCGGCTTTTGGGAATGTCGGGGCGTGGCTAGCCCGGTGCCGGGTCCACACGCAGGCGCAGGATGCCATCCGGGAAGAACGGCACGCGCACCTGTATCCGAACAGGAAACCGAACCGCTTTGCCGTCGGCGACCCACACCGACACGCGCCGCGTGCTGCCGTCGACGTACCGGAAACGATAGTCGCAGCGCACCGTCGGACCGGAGTAGTAGCGGGATCTTTGGTTCAAGTCGCGCGCCGACGTTCTCTCGGGGACGATTCGGTAGGCATCCTCGCCGTCGTGGACAATGGTCTCGCCGAGACAATGCGGTGCGAGAAACATCACCGACATCAAGTCGGAACCCGGCGGGACCGGGATCTCCTCCGAGTCGCTGTCGGTGGCATGGATCGTGGTCTTGTCGCCGAACGCAAGGAGTACCTCGCGGGTTTCGCCGTCGTCCTCCAAGAGCAGGTACGCGTTGGTGGTGGGGAAGCCGTCGATGAAACGACCCGTGGCGGCGAACAGCCCTCGCCACTTGAACAACCGGTTCATGGTGCCGGAGGTGGTGACGACGCCCGACAGTTCGTAGCGGTTGCCATCCTCGTCCAATTCCATGCTGATGTTGCCAGCGTGGAACCACGCGACTTGGGCGTCGTAGCGCAGGTCTTGGGTCGCGGCCGGCCATGCCAGCAACGCCGCGCAGGGCAGCGCGAAGAGAACGCGGGTCGGAACCCAAACGGGACGATTCATCGAGGCTTGACCCCGAAGTGAACCGATCCCGCCGCGGGTGTGTCGATGCCGTAGCGAACCTGTTCTTCTCTGGTCGCCAGATCATCGGCGCGTACCGCTCGGACCTCGAAGCCGATCGCCCCCATGCGCTGCGCAAAGTCGTGGCCGTATGTCCGCAAATGTTCATGGGGACGTCGGTCGCCTCGACTGCGCGTGCGCAGCGGGGCGTCCCGGTGGTCGACGGTGACCTGGGCGGTCACGGGAACGTTGAGGATCGCCCAGCCGCCGGGTTGCAAGACTCTGAACAACTCTCCCATTGCGCGGAGGTCGTCGGCAACATCCTGCAGGACGTGGCTGCAGTAGATGGCCCGGAAGGCGGCGTCGGCGTGCGGAATCGCCATGAGGTCGAAATGCTCGTCGACGTCGGTCCGGACCAGGTCCGCCGTGACGTAGTCGCCGCCGGCGAGTTCATAGAGACGTGGTTGAATGCACGCTTCCGGGGCGATGTGCAGCAACGGTCCGCCGGGCGTCGGCCCGTCGGCGCTGGTCAGGAACAGAAAGGTCAGCCGGTCGCGCTCCCGTGCGGCGCAATAGGGACACACGGCGTTCGGACGCCGCGCTGGCTTGTTCCCGGCGAATCGAAAACCGCGGAACGAGCGATCGCACACCGGGCAGTGCACGGCATTGCCCGCCCAGGTCAATGGCGCGGTGCGGCGGCGCAACCGCCGTAGTCCGGCTTCGAGGCGCTTAAGGATCGGCATGGGGAGCGCCCCCGGGGGGTATCGGTTCGCGGCTCGGTGGCCGTCCGGGGAGCAGAATCCGTGTTCGGTAGTCGAACTTGCGAATCTTGCGCTCGATTTTCGCGCGGGCGCAGAACGTGAACCAATGCGACAACGGGATGAACTCGCTGTTGCCGATTCCATCGACGATTACCAGCCGATATCGTGCTGGCCGGGCCGCCACGGCGATGATGTTGTGCGGTAGGAGATCGCGGGTGAGGAAGAGCTCCCGGCGCAGCCATTGCTTGAACTCGCTGATGGCCTGCTCGAGTGCGTCGGTCATTCCCAGCGGCAGCAGTTCTTCGAGGTTCTTCGGGTAGCCGCCGTCGTAGTCGCGGAACAGCGCCGTGACGATGCCGGCGCCCTGGTCGGTTTCGACGGTGCCGTAGAAGCGCGGAACGTGCGTGTAATCTAGCTGACCCCGTCGCCTGAGATGTCGATACGCCTTGGTCTCCTTGCGTTGGTCGTCGAAGCTCGCGAGCCCCTTGAAGCGCCGCCAGCCGCTCGCCACGGCGCGCCGGGCTTGGGGCGTTCGATCTGTGCGCAGAACCTTGACGCAGCGGGTCTCGTCGTCCGGATGAACGTAGCAGCGCCGGGTTCCGCCAATGGCGAAGGGCTCGAGGTCGTGCAGTCTGAGCGTCATGCCGTTCCTTCGTTCTCGCCGGCGTAGACCGCTCGGGTGGAACGGAGCATTCGCTCAACCGTGAGGGTATCCGCGGCCCAGTCGAATGCGTCCCCCATGCGCGTGCGTGCCGCGTCGAGGTCGTGCAGGCAACGGACTATGGCATGCCCGAGTTCACCGATGTCGGCGAGGTGACTCTTGGGCAGTAGTTCCTCGGCCCCCGCAACGCGGGTCGAGACAACCGGCAGGCGCGCGATAAGCGCCTCCGCGAGCGCGTAGCTCAAGCCCTCGCGGTGCGAGGCGAATACCATGAGGTCGGCACCACCCATCAATGATCGGACATCGGAACGGAACCCCGTCAGGATCACCGGTTTGCCCCGAGCCAAGGCTTGGAGCCGAGCACGTTCGGGCCCGTCGCCGGCGATCAGCAGGTGACCCGGGCAGTCCTGCCAGAGGTCGATCAGGCGGTCATAGGCCTTGACGGGGACCAGCCTGCCCACGGCCAGCGTGACGGGACCGTCGGCGGACGTCCCGAACATCTCCCGAAGCGCGCTTCGGGTCGTGGGCGCCGGGGCCGCATGAACGCCGTTGTACACCACGGTTTTGGCGGGATGTTCCAGTCGCTCGATGACGCCGCGGCTCACGCCGATCACCGCGTCGAACCGTCGGTATGCCGAGAGATCTTTCTTCTGCCCGTGCACGGTACCCACGGTCCGGCAACGTGGGGCGACGGCCGCCACCAGCGCCGCTGCCTTGCCGGCGTGTGCGTGGACGACATCGGGGTCGGCGGAGTCGATCAACCGCCGCAAGCGCCGGCGTAGCCAGGGGTTGCGACGGCCGCGGGTCAGATCAAGTTCAAGGAAGGTGATACTCGGCGCGAATCGGTCCCGATAGCGCGCGTGGGCGATGACCGTGACGCTATCGCCGCGAACCGCCAGTCCATTGGCGAGATCGGCGAAATGCGTCTCGAGCCCCCCTTCCTCGTCGCCGGCCATGACTTGGCAGATGCGCATCGTCAATCCAGGAGGCCGCGCTTCCCCGTGCGCAGGCGGATCGAGAATCCGAGTGCTCCCTCCTTGCCGCTGACCTTGACGCGCTTGAGCCTCAGCGGCGCCGCCAGCGGATCCGGCGTGATTCCGGCATCGGTAGTAACCGCGTAGCGATAGTCGGCGCCCGCGACCAGCGCGACGTCGTCGTCGGTGAAGATCCCGAACGGATAGGCAAAGCTCGATACCGTCGTGCGGAAGGTGTCTTCCAAGTTGGCCTTGGCGTCGGCCACTTCGCGTTGCCTGTCGTCGTCGGCGAGGGCGGGCAGCAGCGCATGGGTCAGGGTGTGCGCGGCGAGTTCCCAATGGCCCGAGTCGAGCATCTCGCGAACCTCGGCATCCCTGAGCTTGGCCTCGCGCATCAGTTCGCCGGAGTCGTGGTGGGCCTTCTTGGTGCTCGACCAGTCGCGGTCGAATCGGTCGACGACTAGGAACAGCGTCGCCTTGGCTCCGTACTTCACGAGCAGGGGATGTGCGGCCGCGTAGTTGTCGCGATAGCCGTCGTCGAAGGTCAACACGACGGTCTTGGGCGTACCGACCACATCCGCGAGCTCAGAAAGCAAGGCGAACTGCCAGCCGTTGTCGACCAGCCATTTCAGTTGCCTTTCGAACTCTTGGGGCGCCACCCTCAGCTTGTTGAAGCGCGCGCCCGGCACGCGTTCGCGGATCATGTGATACATGAGGATCCTCGGCTGCCCATAGTCCCGAGCTCCGCGCCACCAGGCGTAGCGCAGCGAGAAGTACGCGGCGCCGAGTAGCGCGGTACAGCCGGCCACGATGATTGCGGTCGTCACGGTGCGCTGCTTCCTGCCGCTTCCGCCGGCGTTCCGTACACGAGTTCTCTGTACAGGTCGATGGTCTGCGCGCACATTCGCGCGACGTCGAAATCGTGGTCGCGTAGCGACCGTTTGGCTGCGGCAGGGTCGTTGAGAATCGTGCGGAGCTTATGCGCCGCGGCGGCGGTGTCGCCGACCGCGACGCGCCCGTCGGGGTAGATATGGGCGAGGATTTCGCCGACACCGCCGTGCTCGTAGCCGACCACTGGCGTCCCCAGGGACAGGGCTTCCAGGGCCGTGCGGCCGAACGACTCGGGTTTCCGGGACAACGACACGACCGCCGCGGAGATGGCCATGATCTCGCGCAGGTCGGTGCGATGCCCCGCGAAGACGATGTCGCCATCCAGTTGGCGGATCTCGTCCGCGTAGGCTCGATGCCGGGGATCGATGCCGCCCACGACGACGCCGACGGCGTCGCGGTTGGTGCTGCGCAGTTGCGCCATTACGCCCACGAAGTCGCGGTGGCCCTTGAGCCGCGTTAGTCGTCCGGGCAGTACGATGAGGTCCTTGCCGACGGTTGCCGGGAAGTCACTTCGCCAGGTGGCCAGCCAATCGTCGCTCGGTGAGAAGCCGCGGCAGAACCGGCCCCGGTCGACGCCCCGGTAGATTCGCGCCAATCTGGTCATGTCGATGTCCGGGTAATTCTCTTGCACGTACCGCCGGGCGGTGTCGGAGACGGCGATCACGCGTTCGCCCCGCGCCATGATCGCGCTGTAGCGGCTTACCGAATAGAGGCCGTGCACCGTGGTGACGAAACGTGGGCGCGCGGTCTCCGGCATCGCACGCCATGCCAACCAGCAGACCCAGGCCGGGAGCCGCGACCGTGCGTGCAGTACCGCTGGGCGTTCGACGGCCAGCCAGCGTCTGAACCGGCGCGCCATGAGGACGGTTGCCGGGTGCTTGCGGCCGATGTCCCAGGCAACGTGGCGGCTGCCGGTGCGCTCGAGCGCTTCGACGAGGCGTCCGCCCTTGGATACGACGACCGACTCGTGGCCGGCGGTAGTAAGCGCTTGGGCGATTTCCAAAGTTCCCTGTTCGACGCCACCGCTCTCCATCGCGGGGAGAACCTGCACGACCTTCAACGTTCGTCGCAGCCTTGCCATCGCGCGGCAGTTTAGTGCCCCTTGCGCCCTTGTTACCATGACTGAAGACGGCGACGGGGCGTCGCGGGTTTCTCGACGTGCGTTCGGATGCTTTTCGGTGAAACACAAGCTCAGCACTAGGCGCGAGTTCATCGCCTTTACGGCAACGGCAAGTGCCGTAGCGGGGTTTGCGTGGCGTCCCTGGGCGCGCACATCCGCAGCCGATCTGCGACCCGTTGCGGATCTCGCGACGGGCGAACACCTGCTGCGTTTGCCGCCCGGGTTCAGCTACACCTCCCACGACTGGCGGGGCGACCCCCTGGCCGACGGTAACCGCGTGCCGGGCGGGCATGACGGCATGGGAGCGTTTCTTCAGGAGGACGAGCGCACCGTCGTCTTGGTGCGGAACCACGAGATTGTCGAGGGCCCGCTCATTGGCGACGCGGCGGTCTACGACCGACTCGGAGGCGGCGGCACAACTACACTGTCCTTCGACCTGGCGAAGCGGGATTGGCTGGACACGAGGGTGTCGCTGGCGGGCACGACCAAGAACTGTGCCGGCGGACCGACACCGTGGGGAAGTTGGCTGACCTGCGAGGAGCTGGTGGTCGGTCCCGGCGCGGACGGAGCGGAACGTCCTCACGGCTTCGTGTTCGAGGTTCCGGCCACCGGCGTTGGCGACACCCGGCCGTTGACCGGTTTGGGTCGCTTCGAACACGAAGCTGCGGTCGTGGATCCCAAGACAGGGATCGTCTACTTGACCGAAGATGAAACGGAATGTGGTCTCTACCGGTTCGTTCCGACCGCCAGCGACACCGGTCGCGGCGGTCTTC
This sequence comes from Gammaproteobacteria bacterium, assembly GCA_009846005.1. Lineage (GTDB taxonomy): Bacteria > Pseudomonadota > Gammaproteobacteria > Pseudomonadales > Azotimanducaceae > VXYL01. The sequence continues at coordinate 165,206 of VXYL01000016.1, forward strand.
GGGGACCGGGTCGTTTGCAGATGCTCGCCATCGACGGGCGAGCCAACTTCACTGGCCGATGGCCCGTGGGGCTCCGACTGCCGACCGCCTGGGTCGACGTCGACGATCCGGAAGCCCACCGCGTGTCCGTTTTCCGGCAAGGCTATGCCCGGGGCGGCATGCGCTTCAAACGCCTCGAAGGCTGCTGGTGGGACGATGAGCACGTGTATTTCGTGTCCACCTCCGGCGGGCGCGCTGGTCGCGGCCAGGTCTGGGAGTTGGATTCCAGCGCCGACCGCCTTCGGCTTCTCTACGAGTCGCCGGGCCGGGAAGTGCTCGACAGTCCGGACAACATCGTGATGATGACCAATGGCGCCTTGATGCTTTGCGAGGACGGTGGCAGCCCGACGCGTTTGTCGATGTTGACGCCAGCCGGGACGATCGTGACCGTCGCCGAGAACAACATCGTGCTGGACGGGGCCAAGGGCGTGAGCGGCGACTACCGAGGCGGCGAGTGGTGCGGCGTCTGCCAGGTCGGGGACTGGGTTTTCGCGAATCTGCAGAGACCTGGAATGACATTGGCCATCACCGGTCCTTGGGATGATCTGATGTCGGGGCGCTAGCGTCCTGTCGTCCACGCGGCACCTAGCGCGGCGTGCAATCACGCCTTCCGCCGGACTCGCTGTGGTGGCCTACCGGAAGGCCGTTGTCCGTCATATATTCGCGGTTGATCAGGCAGCCGGAAGCGCTTGTATTCCCATTGATACTGCGCCGGATCCCGGGCTACGACGGCTTCGATGGCGGCGTTGATCGTGCGCGCCCCGACGGCGGGGTCGGGGTGACGAACCGCGTCGTCGATGGCTTCGAGGCGGATCGCGAATCCCCCGGGTACGCGCGTAGCCGTACCGACGACGATGTCGACATCCGTGCGTTGCAGCAGTTTCGAGACCAGCGACATGGTGAGGGCGGGGCGGCCGAAGAACGGGGCGGCGACTGCGGAGTCGGCGCTCGGAACCTGGTCGGGCAAGATCGCCAAGAGGCCGCCGGCGCGCAGGGTCTTCAAGAGCTGACGTAGACCGGCCACCGAGTCCGGCGCGGAACGGCTTCCCAGTCGATCACGTGCGGCGGCCAGCACCTGATCAACGGCTGGGGAGCGTCGACGCTGGTAGAGCGGCGTCAGGGTCTCCAAGGTGTTCAGGTAGTAGCCCAGGTATTCCCAGTTCCCGTAGTGCGGGACCAGCACGATCGCACCCCGTCCGGGTGCACGGCGGGTCAGGAGTTCCTCCCCCTCGACGCCCGTCCGAAGCTTCGCCAGGCGGGATAGCGGCCACGTCCAAAGTGCCGTCGCCTCCGCTAGGGTCATCGACGTGTGCTTGAGGCTCGCACGGACGAGCCGTCGCCGCCAGGCTCGGTTTTTGTCGCCGTACACGAGGTCGACGTTGGCACGCGTGACCCTCGCCTCGCGAGAGTTGCCGAGCGAGATCAGGAACCCCGCGACTGCGCCAAGGCACCGCAACGGGCCGAGGCCGAAGCAGGCTAGCGCCCAGGCGAGGGAACGAACGAGGACGATGCCGAGGCGAACCCCGAGTTCGGCGCGCGGCATAGGCGTAAGCTCAGTACCGCGAAGACGCCTAGGCGGGCCAAGCGCCGATGATCGCCCCCATGACTATCGAGTACGCGACCCGGTAGCCGGCCTGGATTGCCCAGAGCTTCCACCCCCAGCCACAGAACGCCGTGTCGGACGCCGTGGAGGCGGCGATGAACCCGACACCGGTGAGCAATCCGAGCACGGCACCATCGCCAACCCCGGCCATCCCCAGACCGCTCATCAACGCGGCAACCACGATGCACGTGGCGAGGGCGGCGACGAAGCTCACGACGAACGGCGTGGGGGAGGGTTGGATCTCGTCCTCGGTCTTGCCCAGCGCGGCAAGCCACGCCTTGCCGAACACGGGCCCGTACCAGACATAGCCAAGGACGAACGCGGCTGCCGTGGCCACCAGGATCGCCCACCAGTTCAGACCGGCGAATTCCAGCATCTCTTTCTCCAATCAAGTTCCGGCAATGGCGACGAAGTATCGCAGCATTGGCACGGAATCGAACAATGCGTGCGCGATGGGTCAACGCGTATATTTGCCGTGTTGGATTCGATGGGAGCGGATGATGGCCGGGAAACACGCCGAGTGGTGGTCGGCGAACGACCCGACGGGCCGGTCGGTAAGGGAGTTTCGCCTAGCTCGGGATGGCAGCGAACGCCCGGTGACGGGTGCCTTGTGGTCATCCGCAGGGCGCGCGGACTCCTCATCTCCGCTGGTTCTATTCGGCCATGGCGCGTCCGGCGACCGCTACCAGTCCCCGATCTGCCACCTGGCGCGCCGCTTGGCGCGGAGCGGCTGTGCGGCGCTCGCAATCGACGGGCCTGTACATGGTCTTCGCCAGGTAGGGCCCGGCGGCCGGGCTGCCCTCGGCGACGAGATGCGTCGCGAGACATTCGTCGACGATATGGTGGAAGACTGGCTGTGGGCGTTGGCGGCGGCTCGAGAACACGTTCGGGTTGCGGACGTTGCCTACTTCGGGCTGTCGATGGGGTCGATCTTCGGCATACCAACGCTCGCCAAGGTGCCCGATGCCAAGGCTGCTGTCCTGGGACTCCTCGGAACCACGGGCGCCGGTCGGCCGTTCGCCGAGCGCGTTCTGGCCGATGCGGCGGCAATCCGCTGCCCCGTGCTGTTCCTGATGCAACTCGAGGACGAACTCTTCCCCCGCGACGGATGCCTGGAACTCTTCGATGCGTTGGCGGGCGAAGACAAGCGGATGCATGCCAATCCAGGTCTGCATCCCGAAGTTCCCGGCGAGGAGATCGACTTCTCCTTCGAGTTCCTAAGCACACACCTTGGCACAACCGAGGACCGCCGATGAAGATTGCCGAGGTCAGACCGATCATCGTCAGGACCCCACCACCGCACCGCGGCGGACGGATCTGGGTTTTCGTCAAACTGACCACCGACGACGGCATCGAGGGCGTGGGTGAGGCGTACAAGGTGCCGTTCCATCCGCTCAACGTGGCTCGCCTCATCGAGGATGTCGGCCAGACGTACGTCGTCGGCGAGGATCCGTTCCAGATCGAACGCATCTGGCGATCGGTCTACTACGGAGAGGGGTATGAGTCCCACGACCACCACCAGCACCCGGATCACACGGTCGCCGGGATCTTGAGCGCCATCGAGATGGCTTGCTGGGACATCATCGGCAAGTCGCTCGAGGTGCCCATCTACAATCTCCTCGGCGGCCGCTATCACGACAAGCTGCGCTCGTACACGTACCTGTATCCCGCCCCCGGCGACACGAGTCGGCGTTCCCCGCACAACGACCCGGAAGCGGCCCGGCGCAGCGCCTTGGCGCACCTCGAACAAGGCTTCACCGCGCTCAAGTTCGACCCCCTTATCGACGTCATGGGCAACCGCGACCCGCGTGAACCACCGCTGGACAGGCTGGACAATGCGGAAGCCGTCGTGCGCGCCGTTCGAGAGACCGTGGGCAACAAAGCCGACATCCTGATCGGCACGCACGGTCAGTCGACAACGTCGGGGACCATTCGCTTCGCGCGTCGAATCGAGCAGTACGACCCCCTGTGGTTCGAGGAACCTGTCCCGCCCGAGAACCGCGACGAGATGGCCCGGGTCGCACGCGCCACGACGATCCCCGTGGCCACGGGCGAGCGCTTGGCAACCAAGTTCGAGTTCCGGGAGCTACTTGAGAAGCAGGCGGCTGCCATTCTCCAGATGGCACTGGGCCGGGTTGGTGGCATCTTGGAGGCGCGCAAGATCGCCGGCATGGCGGAGGCCTACTACGCGCAGATCGCCCCGCATCTCTACTGCGGTCCCATCGAGGCGGCGGCCAACATCCAGGTGGACACATGCAGCCCCAACTTCCTGATCCAGGAGAGCATCGGCCGTTTCGACGGCTTCCACGCGGAGATCCTGAAGGAGCCCATACGGTGGGAGGACGGCCACATCATTCCGCCGACGAAACCCGGCCTCGGGGTCGAACTGGACGAGGAAGTCGCTGCGAGACACCTGTACCGAGCATCCTGACTAGGGACGCCCGCATCGCGTGGGGACGAACAATGCCGGACGCCTCTCTGCTGCCTCAAGGCCGTAAGAGCGAGGTGACGCTGACAAACAGCGGAACCCTGGTTCGGAAGATCTACAACGACAACGGCGACCCGGTGGCGAAGTACCTGCGTGAGGTCGGGTTCTACGAACACTACGGTACATCGGGATTGATCCCCGACCTGGTTGAGCGTGTGCCGGATGAACCGGCCATTGTCATCACCCGAGCGCAGGGTGTTCGTTGTTCGGATCGCCGGTCCGACCGCGATCAGCGTAGCCGCCTTTCGAGAGATTACGCGGAGAGAGTCGTTGATCTCGTATCGATGGGGCGCGACGCAAGCACGTTGAAGCGTCGCCACAACCCGTACTGGTGCGCCCAAACGGTGTTCTCGGTGCTTGCGGCGGCGCGGCGTGTTCGGGGGATCAACGGTGGATGTCCTTCCCTATGTGGAATTTGCCCTGGGCGCCGTCATCGCGGACGCTTTCGAGCGCAACGGAAGGCCGTGGGGCGGGAACCGTCTGGAGTCGGCGTACCAGCGGCACGTCGTCGACCGCTTGGCGGAGTTGGCGGCGCCCCGTTAGTGCAGCATCCAGGCGTCCTTCGCGCATCGAGCGACGGAATCGTAGGGGACGGACTTGTCCCGTCCCGTTCCCGGGAGACCGCGCATCCTGATGCGGGCGACCGCGCGCCCTTCGGGCACGTTAGGGCCGCCCTACGATTCAGTATTCGACGGGCGCGTAGTACGGCGTACGTCGTGACTCGTCGTAGTCGAGGATCGTCAACCGTTCCATGAGCCGCCGGTGCGGCCAGAAGTCGGCGCTGGCGGTGTGCAGAACGCAGCGGTTGTCCCACATGGCAATGGAGCCGGGCTCCCAGCGGAAACGACAGGTGTATTCGGGGCGTCCTTCCTGGAGCTTCATACGCCACAAGAGGGCTTTCTCCTCGTCCTCCGGCACGCCGTGTTCCTCCGCGAACCGGCGTACGAAACCCTGCTGGACGTAGAGCGTTGTCCGTCCCGTTTCCGGGTGGGTTCTGGCAACGGGATGCACAGCGACGGGCGTGACACCGTTCATCTGGTGACCGACGCTGCCGATGTGGACCGCCGTCAGGCGTTCGAGGCGCTCCTTGATCTCCAACGGCAGGCCTTCCCACATTCCGTAGCAGTCGCAGAAGCAGGTGTCGCCGCCGACCGGCGGTGCTTCCCGGCACATGAGGATGGACGCCATGGGCGGCCGCGCCTGCCAGGTGGCGTCGGCGTGCCATCCCGACGCAGCGTTGGGGACCGTCTCGTCGGATGGCAGCACAAGCATGTTCGGGATGCCGTCGACCTTGACCTGCTGGTTCAGGTCGTGGGGCGAATTCGGCATATGTTCGCGCTCGCCGAACTGCGCGCCAAGCTCGCCGAAGCGTTGTGCGAAGGTCACCATCTGTTCGCGCGTCAGGTGATCCTGCCCACGGAACATGATGACCCGGCGCTGCAGCCACAATTCGCGCAGGAACGTCACCATCTCGGAATCTTCGAGGTCGGTGGCGAGGTCGATGCCGTGGACGACCGTGCCGATGGATGGCTGCACGGGCTCGAGTTTCAACTCGATACCGCAGACGGTGACAGGCTTGTAGTAGACCGTGCCGAAGCTCCCGGCGACGAGGTCGCGATCCTGGGCGAGGATCCCCTCGACCATTTCCCGGCGACTCCCACTTGGAAACCGAACCTGGGCAACCGCGCCCAGCGGGCTCGAGCGGATTGGCGGCTTGTCGGCCTTGGCACGCGCCGAGTGGCGGACATAGAGCGGATTGGTCGCGAGTTGCGGGTCTTGGGGCTGAGACACGATGGCCTCCTGGTTCTCTTTTGCCTTGGTCGCCAATCGAGCAAGTATAGACGGCATTTCGGCGGGCTATACTCTCGCGTTACCGAGGGACCCGGGTCACACGGCGAAGACGGACAGCGGAGACCACGAATGCCTGATTCGCAGCCGATGTCGATCAAGACCACGGCCAACTTCGCCAACGGCCTGCACCGGGGATTCCGCGTTCCCAACCACTATTCGGCGAAACATCCCGATGATGTCAGGACGCTAGGCAGCAGGGAGCACATCGTCGTGCGCAATGCGCGGTTGCTGGATCCAGCCCCCACGTTGCACAGCCACGGCTTCCAGCTCGCCGTCGCGCCGACGAATCTCGATCTTCTGGACAACGACATCGTGCGGCGTGATTTCTACCAGGAGTGCCGCGATCTGCTAAAGAGAGTCACCGGATGCGACGAGGTCCGCGGCGGTGGCCACGAGTACCGCAACGGTTTCGGCGGCGAGACCGGACCGCGGGGCGTCAAGCCCACGCCCAACGGTAGTGGCGGCGCGTACGCCCAGGGCATCCACGCCGACATGTCGCCGGCGGTGGAGGAGGGCTTCCGACGCATCGTGCCGGACGCTCGGCATTTCGAGAGCATCAATATCTGGCGCAGCGCCGTTCCCGAAACGGTGCGGATGATGCCGCTCGCCGTTTGCGATATGCGTTCCGTCAAGATCGACGACATCGTGTTCGGGGACGGCCAGAACACCGGCAACATCAAGCAGTACACCAAGGTCGTGGATCAGCGGCTGATTCACGGGTCGCACCAACGCTGGTACTACTTCCCGGACATGGCGCCCGACGAGGTGCTGCTGTTCCGCCAGTACGATACGCGCCAGGAGGTGTTGAACCTGCGCACCGTTTTCCACACCGCCGTCGCTGATCCCACGACCCCCGACGACGCCCCTATGCGTTCGACCATCGAGGTGCGCATGCAGGCCATCTACGGCGAGGACACCGACAGGGAAGCCCGCGCCAAGCGATTCAGGGCCGCCATCCCCAAGTACTACCGCGACGGACGGGTGTGCAACTGGTGGAGCGGGCCGATCGAGGGCTATGTGCCGCCGCAGCGGGCGGGAAGCGTTTGACCTCTCACGCGTCGGGGCGAGCGACGAGTCGCCCGAAAAAAACGCCGAACGAATGGTTGATTTCCTACAGACGCGGGCTAGACGCACGTGCAAAGTGGTATCTTTCGACCAAGCGGTACACCAAGATGTATGCGACCGTGATTGATACGCTCCGTTTTGCCAACCGCCTCAAGGAAGCGGGCGTCGACCCCCGCCAAGCCGAGGCCATGTCTAGCGCCTTCAACGACGAGATCTCGGAGGGCGTCGCGACCAAGCGGGACCTCGACAACGCAGTGACGGAGTTGAAGGGCGAAATGGCGGAGAGATTCGCCAATGTTGATGCCCGACTGGGCTCCATGGACGCCAAGTTCGAGGCCAAGTTCGTGGCCGTCGACGCCAGATTCGAGGCGATGGATGCCAAGTTCGACTCAAGGTTCGAAGCCATGGACGCGAAGTTCGAATCCATGGACGCGAGGTTCGAAGCCATGGACACGAAATTCGAAGCCATGGACACGAAATTCGAAGCCATGGACACGAAGTTCGAATCGTTGGCGGGGAGATTCGGCACCCAGGGCCGGTACACCTTCCTCGTGCTGGCATTGATCGCCGCGTTGGGGCTCTACAATGCTGCGGCGCCCCACTTCATGGGCAAACAACCGGGAACCGTGACGGCGAGACCTGCGCCGACTACCTAACGGGGGTCCGCCGGCGGCGAAAACCGGCGCAAGCGACTGTGCCGCTATTGGGCGGCGAGCCCTGCAGAGACATCCTCCGCATCGCCCTGGTCCGGATAGGCTGGCGCGTACTGGCCGTACAGGTACGCGCCGATCCGTTCGATTCGCTCGCGCTCGTCGGGTTCTAGCGGACCTCGTTCCATGGCCGCGATGGCCTCGTCCATCTGCGCGGCGCTGGCGGGCCCGCAGAGCACCATGTCGACGGCGGGGTGGGACATCGAGTAGCGGTAGCAGTCGCGGGCGCTGACGGGTTGTTCGCCGTGGGGCATCTTGGACGGGTCCACCAGGTGGCCCCAGCGCGTCGCAGTGTAGGTCATGATCGAGGGCTTCGGTGCCGACTCGGGGACGAACGGGAAGACGTCCTTCTCGGCCCCCCGATGCACGCCGTTGTAGCGCAACATCAACAATTCGTAAGGGCTTTCGCCGCGCGCGTATAGATCAAGCAGTTGCGGCAGCATCGGGCGGTTGTGACTGCTCAATGACATGAACCGTACGATGCCTCTATCGCGCAGTCGCTCAAAGACCTCGACGAACGCCTCGTCGGGCACACTCGAGCGGTTGCCGAGCAGCAGGAAGTCGAAGCGGTCGACCCCCGACGCCTTCAGAGCCTCTTCGACCTCACCCGCAATGGTGCCAGCGTCCGGCGAATACGACTGGATCGTGATGATCATGTCGTCGCGGTGCTGCTTTGCGAGATTGACCATCGCCTCTGCGAACGTCGGCTGGCGCACGGTGCCCCAGTAGAGATAGTTGATGCCGCGGTGAAAGGCGTCTTCGATCACGTGCGTCGGCGCATTGAACGTGGAGCCGATCCCGAGCCGGCTCGACATCAAGCCCGTCCGACCAATCTCACGCCGTTCAAGAAAGTCACTCACGCCAAATCCTCCGTCGGTTGATTCGCAAAGCATATAACGACCGACCGGCTCATACTCCACGGCGCGAATCACGCAGTATCTCCCGCGCTGCGTTGCGTCCGGGCAAGCCCGTCACGCCACCGCCGGGATGGGCACCGGCCCCGCAATGGTAGAGACCTTTGATCGGTCCGCGGTACGCGGCAAAGCCCATCACGGGGCGGTTGACCCACAACTGGTCGAGGGACATGGCCCCGTGGAAAATGTCGCCGCCGGGCAAGGCGAAACGTGCCTCTAGGTCTGCGGGCGTCAGTATCTCCCGGGCGATCACGGCATCCGAGAAATTGGGGGCGAATCGGTCAATGGCCGCAAGAACCGTGTCCGCCGCGGCTTCCCGGTGGGTATCCCAATCCCGATCGCGGGGAAAGTGCTGGCAGAACAGGCTCGCGACGTGCTTGCCCGGCGGCGCCAGGGAGTCGTCCACCGTCGAAGGGATGAGCATCTCCACCACTGGCGCGTCCGACCATGCCCCGCGGCGGGCATCGAGGTAGGCCTGCTCCATGTAGGTGAGGGTAGGACCGACGACGATGCCGGACGCGTGGTGATCCTGAGCGTCGGTGCCCGGCCTACAGGTGAAACTCGGCAGTTCGCGCAACGCGACGTTGATGCGCAGCGTCGCGGACTCCGCGCGGATGGCGCGCACGCGGTGCAGGAACTCATCGTCGAGGTGGGTGTCCTCGACGAGGGCGAGGTATAGGGTCTTCGGCGCGACGTTGGCGGCGATCCTGTCGGCCAACCGCGTTGTGCCGTCGGCAAGGGCCACGCCGACCGCTCGGCCGTACGCCACGATCACCCGCTCCACTTCGGCGCCGGTCTCGACGTCGACACCGAGCGATCGTGCTTGCGCCAGCATGGCTTGGGTGATCGATCCCATGCCGCCGATGGCGTGTCCCCAGGCCCCGGGTACCCCGTCGAGTTCTCCAAGGGCGTGGTGAAGCAGCCCGTAGGCGGTGCCCGTCCCGTAGGGCGATGCGAAGTTGCCGACCACGGCATCGAAGGCGAGGGCGGCCTTGACGTGGTCGTTCTCGAAATACACGTCGAGCAGGTCGCCGACGGACATGAGGAACAAATCAGCCAGATCCCGGCGTCGGGGCATGGATAGGTTTCGGGCATCCATGGCGGCGAGTCCCGCACTCACAAGGTCGCCAACACCACCGCCGACGTTGGGCGGGGAGCGGTCCATCTGCCGGCGCACCACACCGCCGATCTCGCGCACCATGGCACGGAAACCCGGTAGGGCTTCGGCATCTTTGCTCGAGAAGCGCGCGAACTCCCGGGCGGTGCGCGCGTCGTCGTTGAAGATCGTCAGCGACTCGTCATCGGCAAGCGGCAGGAAGTTGGCGACCGGACGCGGAATGAAGCGGACCCCGTGGGACTTGAGGCGCAGATCACGGATGACTTCGGGCGATAGCAATCCCACGGTGTAGCTTGCCGTCGAATTGCGAAACCCGGGATGGAACTCCTCGGTGACGGCGGCGCCGCCCACGATGGACCGACGTTCGAGCACCCGCACCCGGAGGCCCGCCTCGGCGAGGTAGCACGCGCAGACGAGACCGTTGTGGCCACCGCCGATGACGATGACGTCCGATTCGTCGCTTGACCTGGTCACGGCAGGTCAGTTGCAGTCGTCCAGGGGGAAGCAACCGTCCGCCACCCAATCGCGGAAGTCGGAATAGGTTCGCATCTCCACCCGGGCTTTCAATACGGGCGTCAATGTGTGGAGTTCCGGCGCGACGATCCAGACCGTGTCTTCATCGACTACCACCCGTGGGGACGTGGAAAATCCCGTCTCTTTGGCCGCCGCCGGGGCGAGAGCGAGGAAGTGGGATGCGAAGGTGTTGGCGGCTTCGGGAGTGTCCCACCGGCTGATCGAGATCCAGCCGGTCGAGGGCGAGTCCCCGTCGTCACCGCAGCGGATGAACGACTGCCGGTCGCCGCGCCAGGCGAGGAGAAAGGCCGGTAGCGTGTCGTCTTCGGGTGCCTCGCCGTAGTCCATCAGCAGGTTCCAGATGCCGAGCACGCCCTGGGTGTCCGTGGCATCGACGCGGCACCTGTGCTCGGCAAGTTCGGCATGCGGCATTCGCATGAACGCCACCGGCGCGGAGAGATCCGGACGAAGCACGCCCAGGGTAGACAGCGGTGGCGAGTCGAGCAGCGCCCGCAACCCGGCGGCCCCGCTTGTTTCGAGGGCGGCGGCGGCCAGCGCTGCGCCGTAGGTGGTCGGCACAATGGCCGTCGATGCGAAGGGCCGGTCCGCGTCCGGGTAGTAGGCGGACTCAAGCCAGGCGCGAAAGTCCTGGCTGCCAAGGCAAGCGGGGAGCTGTTGCCACTCGGGATCGGCATCCAGCCGGGCCAGGTAGCCGACGCTGCCGTAGCTGGCTCGGCAGGCGTTCTTCAGGTCGGAATTGCGCACCGCATTGGTCGCGCAGAACACCGCCAGACGACCTGCGGCCTCGGCTAGGGATTCTGCGTCCGGGATTCTGCGCAGCGAAGGATCCCGGGCGCGACGAACTCTCGACAGCCAATCGGAAAACCCGGCCGGCGGCGCGGTACCCGACGGGCACGAGTTGTCGACCGGCGTCACACGCGTACCGGGGCGATCGCGTCCGCGATCCGGGTCGTAGCAGGTGTCCTGGGGAAAGCAGCCGCTTGCCATCCAGTCGTCGTAGCGGGAAAACGTACGGACGTCCGACTCAGCTAGGTGATCCAAGGTCTCGGCCAGGGCCGGCGTTACCACGATCACCGACCGGTCGCGTTCGGTGGCCGTCGGCACACCGCGGAGAACTCCACCGTAGCTGACGATCTTGGAGGCAATGGCGTTGAACCGTTGTGCGAACTCGCGAGCTGCCTTGCCCGACCGCCAGCGCGTCAGCCAGGCGAATTCGTCATCGTTGGCGTTGGGACAGGACAGATGCGCGAACCGGTCGCCTACCCACTCGTCGACAAACCCGGGCAGGCGGTCGTCGGGCGCGACACCATGGAGGCTGAACAGCCCCCAGATGCCGACCGCGCCCACGGTGTTGCGCAAGCCGACTTCGCAGCTCCGCTCGGCGAGCGCGGCTTTCAGTTCGTCGACGGGCAGTTTGATGAAGTCCACGGGTCCGTCCCGGGTGGGTCGTAGTACGGCCAGCGTCGACAGCGGCGGGTTGGCGAGCAACGCGTCGAGCCCCTCGGTACCGCCCGCAAGCAGGGCTTCGAAGGAAATCGCCGGCCCGAAAGCGTGGGGAAACATCTCGTGCGCCTTGAAATCGTCGGGCGACCAACGCCACCAGCGCGGTTGCCGAGACCCATCCTCATCCGGCGTCATCATGCATAGGCGGGTACGCTGGTTGGGACGAAACGACCAGCCGACGACATGGGCGCCGCCTTCGATGACCGCGTTGCCGGCGGCGGCGAGGTCGCGGTTGTACCAGAGGTGCAGGGCGTTCAACGCCGGGAAGTTCTGATGTTGGAGGGCGTGGGTGAACTCGTGGGCGACCGTGCCCGCGTAGTCGTCGGCTTCGACATCGACGTACAGGACATTGGCCGAGTGGTCGTAAAGGCCGCGAGGCCGGTTGGGGGATGTATTCGACCCGTTGCCGTTGCGGTCTTTCGATTCGCAATAGACGCCGACGGCGCACCAACCGTCCCGCCAGGCTTGCGCGTAGTGCTCTTCCCAGACCGTGCTGCCGATTCCCTTGGTATAGCCGCCCTCGAACGTTGTCATCGGGCGGACCTCGACGGGGCGTTTCATCGGCAGTTGCCGTATCGCGCAGGTCTCCGCAATCGTCCGGTCGACGAGATCTCGCCACGGTGCCGCCTCGCCGGCCGATGTCGCCGCCGACAAGTAGGCTACCAGCAACATCCCGAGCACGAAGCAGGTGCCGTGGCGCACGTCCTGGCCGTCTTCAGTGGGAGTGCACATGCCGTCGTTATAGCACGTGCTCGACCGTGCCCGTCACGTGGTCGACGGCATCTCGTCCAAGGTGCCTGTTATGCCGGCGGCCACCAGACTCTCGTATTCGGCGTCGGTCATGCCCAACTCCTCGGCGAACACTTCGCGGCTGTGCTCGCCGACGCAGGGCGCGCCGCGAACCGGCTCGGAGGCTGCGGCGGAAAACCGCCAGGGCCGGCCCGGCAGCCAGGTCGGCCCGGCCTCCGGATGGTCGATCCGGCTGATGAACCCGGATGCCGCCAAATGCGGATGCGGTCGGCTGTAGACCTCCGCCAAGGGAACCACGCGCGCCGCGCAGATGCGCGCCGCCCCCAGTGTCTCGGCGATGGCTTCAGCATCTTGGCTGAGGCACCAGTCCGCGAGAATCGCATCGAGTTCCGCTTCGTTCGCTTTGCGTGTGGCGTTCGTCGAGAACCGATCCGTGTCCAGTCTCGGATCCCCCACGAACGTCTTGAGTGCGGCCCAGGCTTCATCGGTCTCGGCGGCGAGCGCCAAGTACTCCTCGTCGCGGGCGCGGAACGTGTTGTGCGGAGCGATCCGAGGGTGGTGGTTTCCGCGCGGGCACGGTTTGCGGCCGGTAGCGTCGTACTCGACAAGGGCATCGCCGACGCTGGTGGCCACGGCCTCCAACATGGACAGATCCACGCGCTGGGCTTCCCCGGTGCGGTCGCGGTGGGCCAGTGCTGCCAACACCGTGGCGCACAGGAAGTAGCCGCTGACCGGATCCGGCACGAGACCGTTGGTGTTCATCCCCGGATCGCCTTCGTAGCCGTTCAGCGTCGCCAGCCCGGCCATGGGTTCGGTGGTGTTGCCGTTGGCCGGATAGTCGCGGTAGGGGCCGTTTTCGCCGTAGCCGGAGATCGACGCCCAGATCGTTCCGGGTCGAATCTCGTGCAGTTTCTCGAGGGTGATGCCCCAGCTCGGCAACACGGTGGGCCTGAAGTTGTCGGCGACGATGTCGAAGCGCGGCAGCAACTTCCAGAGGATCTCCCGGCCGCGGTCGTCGGTGAGGTCGAGGTTGATCTCGCGCTTGTGCAGGTTGACGGCATTGTACTGGCCCTGGGTATTGGCCGGATGCTGGCGCCGAGATTCGTCGGCAACGCCTGCGGGAATGCGGTTGCTGATGCGTCGGAAGGAGTCGGGGTGCTTGGTGGACGCGATCTGCACGACGTCCGCACCGAGCAGGGCAAACAGTTCCGTGCCGAAGGTGCCCGACCAGGCTTGGCCGAAACTCAGCACGCGGGTTCCGGCCAGCGGTCCGGCGGCCAGGTCGGCTGGCGAGAGCTCTTGGGCTGGCCGTGCGGACCGTGCGGGCTGTGGCGCTAGCGGGGATTCGCCAAGGCGCGGTGCGGCACGTCGAAGCTTCCAAGGCGATGGGGAGAGTTTGGCAGGTGCGCCGCTTGCCCTTGCCGGACGTCCCTCGACCTGGGTCGTGACGAAGTATTCCCGGGCAGCGAACTGGTCGTTGGCGGGCATGTCCTCCACATCCTGGACGACGCCAATGACGCAACGCAGCTTGGCGAGCTTGTGGAACACGTCCCACCGCTTCAGTCGCGGTAGCGTCTCGGCGAGCCCCCAGACCACGTCCCGCAGGTCCTTGGAATGCCGACCGATGTCGGGGATCAGGTCTTCTCGCGCACCGATCTCCGGCAGGTTGCAGACGTTCATCGCGTCCTGCCAGTTGTGGAAGTCGGCGAGGCCGAGATTCATCCTGCCGTCGGCCATGTCCCAGAGCGGTCCGGGATCGCCGCGCCGTCGCCCGCCGCCGCGCCGCCGGCCGTCCGCGCCGTGGTAGACGGACGCGACACCCCAGGGATGGACAGTCAGCGCGAAGGCTTCGAGTTCGCTAACGTCGACACGCTCGGCACGGTCGGTGGCGTCCCGCCTGCGAAGCGCCGCAGCCGCTGCGATGAAAGCCGTGACTCCACCGACTACGCCGGACGAATCCCGCGGAAGCTGCAGCGGGGTTTCGTCGGCGAAGCGATTGATGGAAGCCCAGCCGACCCGCGCGCTCATGGTCAGGTTGTTTCCGGGCACGCCGGTCAGCGCGTCCTCGAGTCCGTGGGGGGTGACGGAGAGGTGAACCGTATCCGCGGGGAGCGCGGAAAGTACGGTGGCTAGTGCCGGGTCGGGCGCAGCCGTGGTTGTCACGACCAGGTCCGCGCCCCGCACCGCGTCGGCCAACCCCTTTTGGGAGTCCACCACGACCGAGTGCTTGTTCCAGTTGAAGTAGGCGTGGACGATGCTGCGTTCCGAACCCGGACGGTCGTCCAGAAACGGCGGTTCGTGGCGCAGCGTGTGGCCTTGGGGCGGCTCGACGAGCAGCACGTCCGCTCCGAAGTCACCGAACAGCCGCGCCGCGAATGCGCCAGAAAGGCGCGTCGATAGATCGACGACGCGAAGGCCGTCGAAGGGTGCGACCATGAAAGCTCCTTCGGTGCGGACGAAAGCGCCAATGATGCACCAGCATCGCGGGGTTGTGTCCGCGTTCCCGCAAGGAGGGGCGTGCTGCCCCGCCGCGCAGCGGATCCGTGCCATCCTGATGTGGGGAGTCGTCATGGCCAACGCGCGAAGGCTGGAGTCGTCTTGATGGTGGTCGAGTTCCGCGTCGATCTGCCAACGGCGTGAGAAGTCGCGCGCAAGAGCATCGACCAACGCGATGTCGGTACGGGGATCGAGGCGGTGAAACCACCAAAGTGCTCCCGACCGCTTAACTGGTGTCCAGCTAGTCTCCTACACCGACGCAGGTCCAACGAGGTATTCGGCGCGAGGTGGGGCGAAATCGACTTCGTTCCGTGACTTCAGGGTCTCGGCCGAACACATGAGATGGCCCGCCCGCATCGGGTTGCCTTGAACAGGCAGCCAGTTGCGACCTGTTCACGAAGCCCTACGCTTTTCGCGCCAAGGCCTGGTGTTCCAAGGCAGCAAGGGTCGGCTTGCCTTTAGCAACAGGTGTCGCGAGATGCGCGTACGGGACGTCCGCGAATGGGTTGGCGCGCGTCGAATTCAAAAAAACGTCGCGCCGAGCTACCCGGTGAGCGATCTTCCGGACAGACCGCGTCCGTTCGCGTGGGACTACGCCAACTGCTTGAGCAGCCACGGTCGGCAAGCGGGCACGTGTGTTTGGTAGGGAAGGACGCCCTACGGCAATCTTGGCGATTTTCTACGACGTCGCCGTAGGAAGCGTCCTGCCAACTACCTCTACGGATTGCGACACCTAGCGACCCCCGGGTTGCCGTTGTTCGCTGCTTGGAGGGTTGAAGGTTTGCCGGGCCGTCAACACTAGCTGTCCGAGATGTTGATTTTCGCGGTCTCGCAGGTCAGCCTAGTGGTTCCTCCCTGATTGGTTAAGGCACGAGATGACATCAAACAGAATAATGATCGACGCGCCGACTGGTGTGATCGAAGTGGAAGGCGAGAAGGAGTTCGTCGAAGCACAGCTTGAGAGGCTGATGCCATTGATCGAGGCGTGCGGCTTTGGACAGCTCGTCAACGCGACGGACGCCGAAGACGACTCTTTGGGAGAACGCGGTCGTAGCGATGAAGAGACGGATGATCTTAGTCAGAAGGACACCAAGAAGCCTAAGCGCGCCGTTAACCGTCCGCCCAAGGGACACTCCTGCGCGGACCGCATAATGGAACTGCGCAAAGACGGGTTCTTCAAAGAGCGGAGGACGCCTGCCGAGATCGTCGACGCACTCGGGACCAAGGGTTGGACGCATACGAACAATCAAGTTTCGGCGGCGGGGGGGACGATGTTCAAACGAGGCGACATACAGAGAACGAAGTCTGGTAAGGGCTTTGCATATTTCTGGGATCGGGACTGATCTGACCGATGACTTCCCCTGACGTACGGACAGCGCTCCGAAGTATCCCCAACGGACTTCTGGATCCACTCGTCGATCAGTTCGAACAAGGGCTTGGTGCGTATCGAGCGGGTGACTGGGAAAAGCTAGGTATGAAGGCAGGGAAGTTCTGTGAGATTGCGTTCACGATATGTGACGGATACGTAAACGGGTCGTTTGCAGCGGCACCCAGAAAGCCAATGAGCATGTTTCATGACTGTATGAAGCTGGAACAGCACAACAAGACCAAGGGTCGCCCGCTGTGCATTCAGGTCCCACGCGTGTTAATGGGGCTATACGAACTCCGAAACAACCGTGCCATCGGCCATGTCAGCAGTGAGATCGATCCGAACCACATGGACGCCGAATTTTGTCTACGCGGCATGAAATGGATTATGGCCGAGTTTGTTCGTTTCTTTTCTGCACTTCCCGAGGAAGAGAGCCGAGCCATCGTCGAGGCCGTAACTGCTAGGACACTCCAAATCGTTTGGAAATCTGGCGATGTCCGCCACGTCCTTGACCCGTCGAAATCTGCAGAGCAAAAGGTGCTGATACTTGCGTATGCCGAAAACAAGCTTGTGCCGGTTTCGGACATTCTCGAGTGGTCCGAATACACAAATGGCTCACGTATGAGAAAGACGATTCTCCGGGAATTGCACAAGCAGGCGTTGATCTATTTCGACGTGGTGGCGGACACTGTCCAAATCCTGCCGACGGGTCAACGACACGTCGAGAGGCATGGCTTGCTGGAGCAAGAACACGGACCGTAGGTGCCTTGCCGTGACATGGTGTCGGTGCCAGCACGGGTGGTCGCTTAACGTGGCTAGGTCAACTAGCACTCGCCGGAGATGCCTACTGCGCGATCGGCTACCGACAATGGCAGACGCGGCTTCCTGCGCTACAAGTGGGACTCGCGCGGAAACGGCTTCGATGCGCTCAACGGCTGCGGGCACCGTTTGCCCACGGTGTTGACGCCTTCCGACGGCTCCGGGATGCAGCCGTCGGAGGCCTGCGCGAAAATGGTTCGGGTTGTGCAACGGATCAAGGACGCGGGCACTGAGGTGGTGCTCGGCAACAGCGACGACGTGTCCAACTTCGAGCATCTACGTGTTCTGTAGGCGTCCAAGTTACCGTTCATGTCGTGATAGGCTTGGTTTGGTTCTATTTGTGTAGAGGGGATCAAGTGCGCCGTTGCTTAGAAATCGTCTGCCTACTTCTGTGTACT
The DNA here is from genome assembly GCA_009846005.1 of Gammaproteobacteria bacterium. Taxonomy (GTDB): domain Bacteria; phylum Pseudomonadota; class Gammaproteobacteria; order Pseudomonadales; family Azotimanducaceae; genus VXYL01. Next base: position 182,862 of record VXYL01000016.1, read on the forward strand.
TTGGTAGTCCTTCCGGGGTGTGCAACACAGGCGTTCGCTGCACTCAGTGACTTCACCGACGACAAGGCGGAGGTCCGGGTGTCGTATGACCTGTTCGGTCCAAGTCTTGAGGATGCGAAGATTGCCGCCGACCCAGTGGGAGCCGAACACTGCGAGTCTTTGCAGAAGACCACGACCTTCGTCTCGGCGAGAGATCGACCGTTTCAGGATTATCGGGGTGAGTACATCTTCCTATACCGCTGCGAAGGCGCGGATCGCGTTATCGTGGAGTAACCAACACCTTGGGATCCTGTTGGTAGTCGACAACCCCGACTCCACCAAACCCGCCGAACATGCCAAGAGTGCTGTTGACGGCGTGGGTACAGTCCTCTGGCGATTGGTGGCTGTGCCAGATGGCGGCGAATAATGGCGGGTAACGCCGAAACGGAGAACCCGTTTCTCTCGCAGGCTCAAACACTTACGGCGTTTGATAGCGAACAAGCGGCAAGGCGGACAGACTAGCAAGGCTGCAACACTGGGGGGATGGAATAGACGTCGAGACGTATCGTCGCCACGGCCTGCATCGCAACTTCAACGAAGTCAATCCGGACGGGGTGGTCAACGGTCGTGCCAACGCCGAGATTGCGAATGCGCTGGATACGACAGGCGACGCGCACTACCACCCCTGTCCCGAGGCCATGAAGCAACCAGGCGTGACGGACGGCACCGTACACAGCATTCGAGGCTACACGGCGAGTTCGGTGTTCCCGGGCACGCGCCGCGACATCTGGCTATACACGCCCGCAGGGCTCGAGCAACACGAAAAGCCGCCCGGACTCATCGCCTTCAACGATGGCGCGTACTATCTCGACCGGAACGGTCCCGTCCGCGCGACGCGGGTGCTCGACAACCTGATCGCGGGGGGTGAACTCGAGGCGCTGGTCGGCGTCTTCGTCATGCCCGGCGCGCGGGAGGGTACCGGCACCGAGCGCGCGCGCCGCGACCAGCGCAGCATCGAGTACGACTCGATGACTGACGACTACCCGCGGTTTCTCGCCGAAGATGTGATCCCGCTTGCCGAGGAGACCGTTGGACGGTCCTTTGCCACGGACCCGGCCCGTCGCGCGATCTGCGGCATTTCGAGCGGCGGCATTTGCGCCTTCAACGCCGCTTGGCACCGCCCGGGGTTGTTCGGCCGGGTGATCAGCCACTGTGGATCCTTCACCGCTATCCGCGGCGGGCACAACTTCCCATACCTGGTACGGAGCACCGCCCGCAAACCCCTGCGCGTGTTTCTGCAAAGCGGTACGGGCGACGCGGACATCATCTTCGGCAGCTGGCCTCTCGCTAACCAGGAGATGGCCGCCGCCCTGGAATTCGCGGGCTACGACTACCGGTTCGAATTCGGCACGGGTGGCCACAACCTGCGCCACGGCGGGGCGATCTTCGCGGACACGCTGCGGTGGGTGTTTCGATAAACGGCTCGGACCGAAGGAACCTCTGCGGGGATTCCCCGCCGTAGGGGACGGGCTTGTCCCGTCCCGCCAGCCCACGGGCCGCATATGACGCGGGCGACCACAAGGATCGCCCCTACAGTTGTATTCATGGGGCCGGTTGGTTGAAATAGCCCGCTTCGCTTCACGCAGGACAGACATCAAATGAGTGATTTCGAGGACAAGGTCGTAATCGTCACGGGTGCGGGCAACGGTCTCGGCCGCAGCCATGCGCTGGCGTTCGCGGAACGCGGCGCGAAGGTCGTGGTCAACGATTTGGGTGGGTCAGTCCACGGCGAGGGCGCCTCCGATGCCGCGGACGCCGTGGTCGAGGAGATCAAGTCGGCGGGGGGCGCGGCGGTCGCCAACAAGGCCTCGGTGTCGGATCGTGACGGCGCCAAGAGCATCGTCGACGACGCGCTGGCGGCATTCGGCACCGTCGACATCGTCGTCAACAACGCCGGCATCCTGCGCGACAAGTCGTTCAAGAACATGACCCTCGACGAGTTCGACCTGGTCATCGACGTGCACTTGCGCGGTTCCGCCTACGTGACCAAGTTCGCCTGGCCCATCATGTACGACAAGAACTGGGGTCGGGTGGTGTTCACTTCCTCCACGTCGGGCATCTTCGGCAACTTCGGCCAGGCAAACTACGGTGCCGCCAAGATGGCCATGCTGGGCCTGATGAACGTGCTCGCCATCGAGGGCATGACGCACAACGTCCGGGTCAATTGCCTGGCGCCCGGTGCGGCTACGCGTATGACGGCCAGCGTGCCGGGATCCACCCTCGACATGTCGAACCCGCCGCCGCAGATGAGTCCCGCCTTGGTGACGCCCGCCGTACTCTACATGTGCAGCGAGGATGCGCCCTCGGCGCAGACCATCCACGCGGCGGGTGGCCGGTATTCGAGGTCCCAGACCTTCACCAACCAAGGGGTCTCGCTGGGCTTGGAGGCGAACTACGAGGATCTCACCGAGGAGGTCGAGAAGGTCGTGGATATGTCATCGGCATCGCCTTTCGATCCGCTGGCAAGACGTCGGCGGCGGTAACGGGCGACCCTATCGCGCTACGGCGGATTCAATGATCGCGGGACGCCACAAGGGCGTCCCCTACGCGAAGTCGAAATCCTCCGGATTCGGCGCCCGGGTCTGGTTCCAGAACTCAAGCAGCGTGAACGGCCAGTTCTGCGTGACACGGCCACGCTCGTTCTTGTACCAGCTTCGAACGTCGGGCGATCCCCATGCCATGCCTAGGTTGCCGGCGTCGATCTTCTCGTTGTAGGCATCGTGCACGTCGCGCCGACAGTCCATGGCGGCTAAGTCGCGACCGATGAGGAGCTTCAGGCACCCCATGATGTAGCGCACCTCGCACTCCGAGAAAAACACGATGCTGCCGTTGACGACGATGTTGGTGTTGGGGCCGTAGCAGCAGAACAGGTTCGGATAGCCGGGCATCACGATGCCCATGTACGCACGCGGGTCGTGCCCCCAGTGCTCGCGCAGTTCGACGCCGTCCTTGCCGAATAGCTTCATCGGGAACAACAGGCGGCTTGCGTAGAAGCCGGTGCCGAAGATGATCACGTCGGCGTTCACTTGCCGCCCCGACCCGGTCTCGACGCCATCGGGATTGATGCGCGCGATGGGGTCGGTCACCAGCTCGACGTTGTCGCGCTTCAATGCCCGGAACCAGTGCCCGTTGTCGATGAGCATTCGCTTCCCTGCCGGTGGGTAGTTCGGCACGCACTTGGCTAGGAGGTCGGGGTCGTCACCGACCATTTTTTCGACGTTGGCTGTGAGCAGCGTGCGCAGTTGGTCGTTCGCAGCGCTCACCGAGCGCTCCCCGTTCGAGCTCGAATCGGGATTGCCGTCCCAGTCCGGATCCCGCCTCACCATCGACAGCAGCCCCTCGCCCGTGGTCCAGAACATCGAGAACCGAAACCACTTTCCGTAGAACGGGACTTCGTTTAGCAGCCAGTGCTTGGCCGGCGGGATCGGCGCGTGGTAGTCGGGCCTTTGGGCGACCCAGGGCGGCGTGCGTTGGAAGACCGTGACCGTTGACGCCTCCTTGGCAATCTCCGGCACCGTCTGAAACGCGCTGGCGCCGGTGCCGATTACGACGATGCGCTTGCCCTTGAGGTCGTGGTCGGTTTCCCATTGCGCGGTGTGGAATGACGGTCCGGCGAAGCTGTCCCGCCCTTCGATTTCCGGCAGCTTCGGACGATTGAGCTGGCCCACGGCGCTGATGATCGCGTTCGCAGTCAGCGTGGACTCGCCGTCCGAATCTCGAACCTTGACTCGCCAGGCGCCCGGATCCTCGTAGCGGGCTTCGATGACCTCCGTGGACAGCCGGATGTTGTCGCGGATGCCGTGCTCCGTGGCGATCCGTTCGAAGTACTCGAGCAGCACGCGTTGCGGCGAGAAGTGCTGCGGCCAGTCCTCGGGTGCGAACGAATAGGAATAGGTGTGGTTGGGCGAGTCCACCCGGCAGCCGGGGTAGCGGTTCTCGAACCACGTACCGCCGACGCCGGCGTTCTTGTCCACCACCGTGTAGCTGACGCCCGCTTCCTTCAGACGTATCGCGGCCAGGATGCCGGACATGCCCGCGCCGATGACAAGCACATGGAAGTTGCGCCGGTCGTCTTCGGGCAGGTCGTCCAGAGACACCCGGTAGGGATCCTCGTCGAAGATCTTCAACTCCGACATGAGGAACTCGCCGTAGGCGTTGTCCAGCTCGACGCCGGTGATGAAGTCGACCATCTCCTTGACCAGTTCCTGGGAGGGTGGCGGGAGGTCCGGGAAGCCGGCGTCCCGGTGGGCCCTGAGTGCCGCCAGCGCCTGCGTACGGATCGCCTCCTGGTGTTCCGGCGAAATCCCCCCTTGGGGGTCGCCGAACAGTTGGCTCGCGGGCCGCTCATCGCCTCGGATCAGCGAGACATCGCCCGTTAGATGCACCAAGGCATTAGTCAACGATGGCACATGGGCTTCGGCGAGGGCGGCTTCGATCGCCTCGTCGCTCCATGTTGCGGGGTCGGTCAATTCGGACTCCGTTGGCAACAACAACCTGTGGATGCTAACTCAACATCCGCAGTCGCATGGAACAACCCGTAGGAGCGACCCATGTGGTCGCCCGCAAGGGCCGTTGCCTGAGCGGGACGGGACAAGGCCGTCCCCAACGCTACGCCGCCGTTGGCCGCTAGGGTCACTGTTACACGCCGAACAACGCGTCGGCGAGTTCGTCGAGCGTTTCGATGTCCTCCAGAGCAACGAAGCCGGGAACCTTGTAGAACACGTCCATGGTTCGGTGCTGGGCAAGGCCGACGGCTTGGCGGTGGAAAGCGTCGGTCAGAGCCCGATGGGCAAACGTGGGCTCGACCGGCCAGTTGCTGTGGTCCAGGAACGTCCGCAGCAGGGTCTTATCGCCGTCGAACAGGTTGAGCTGGATCTGGGCCAACTCGTAGTGCCGGTCCGTCACGACGGCATCGCCCCAGTCGATGAGCCCCGAGAGTCGACCCCCGTCGACGAAGACATGGCGGTACATCAGATCGCCGTGGACGAAAACGGGATTGGCTGAAGGCGCATTTCGCCTGACGAAGTCGTCGACCTGCGCGGCAAGGCGCTGCGGCAACGCCGTCTTCCTCGCGGCTTCCGAGAGGTCGTACCCTCGCCATGAATCTGGCGTGGCTACCTCGTCGGGTGGCATCAGGGCGTGGATCCGCTGCACTTGGCGACCGAGGTCCGCGGCGACCATGGCCTTCTCATCCGTCGAGAGGTCCGCATCCTTCCAGTGCGTCGCGGTCGTGCGAGTTGTCACGAGGTAGCGCCACGGTTCTGTCGGGTCGTCGAACAGCCGGCCTTCGGCGAGCAGCGACGGTGCGAGAATGCGGGGATCCGTCGCGACGCAACGGATGGCCGCGCGTTCCGCCTCGTAGGCGGAGCGCCAGAACGGGAGATGGCCGAATAGCTTGATGACGACGTCTCTCGATAGCAGCGTAGGGAACGTGCCCCCTACACCGGCGTGCGGCTGTTCCTCGGCTTCGATGCCAAGCCGCCGAAACACGCCAGCAACCCGTGGAAACCAGAAACCGGTGTCGTCGAGCCGGGCCTGGTAGTCCGAGTCGGACGGGAATGCTGGCGGCGTGTCGGTGGCACTCACAAGAGGGCGCGGAGTCTAACCTGCCTACGGTCGGGTGAGGCGTTAGTATCGGAGCGAATGGCACTTCCCAACCATAGCGTCCACCTAGCGACCGAGCGCCTCGTTCTGCGCCCGTTCGCCGACGCCGATTTCGAACGGGCCGTACCATACTACCGGGAGCCCGAGTTCCTCCGACTGATGGAGCACGAGGCGCCGGATGAGCCGATGACGGCGGCGGACCTGCGCATCGCCGGCGAGGCCATGGCATCGCAGGGCTACTACTTCGCCATCGACCACAGGGCGAGTCGCCGAACGATCGGCGAAGCATGTCTGCAGTGGATGAACCTGGAACGCGGCCGTATCGCCGGGGAGAAGATCGTGCGCTGTCCGATCGGCATCTGGGACAAGGAACTCTGGCGGCAGGGTCTCGGTAAGGAAGCTATCAGGCGGATGATGCGCTTTGCCTTCGACGAACTCGCCGTTGACCGGTTTTGCGCAATGGACGTCGAGCGGAACAACAAGCGGTCGCGGGCGCTTTGGGGTGCGTGCGGGTTGCAGGTGGTACGCACCGTTGATTCGGGCGCGGTTCTGGACTTCGAAATCAGCCGCGCAGGCTACTTTGCGTTGGCTCCTTCGCAGTGAACCCCGAATCCCGTGGTCGGTTGTGGGCGGCTATCATCGTTGCAACGCGAACGTAGTGTGGACCTGACATGGCCGAATTGCCGCGGGATAACCCCGGAGAGAACCTCAAGCGCTGGCTGGCGCGTACGCCCGAAGCGGCGATCGACCCCGAGCAGCCGATCATCGATCCCCACCATCACCTTTGGGATCGACGACCGCGTCCGGAGATGGCGCGGGACGCCCGTCAGCAGCTTCGCTACATGCCCGACGACTTGGTCGAGGACATCCGTGGGGCAGGCCACAATGTGGTCGACACGGTGTTCGTCGAATGCCGGTCGATGTACCGGGAGAGCGGCGGGCCGCTCGCACCCGTGGGCGAGACCGAGTTCGTCCAGGGCGCTGCGGCGATGGCCGCGTCGGGTTTGTACGGCGAGGGAGTGCGATTCTGCGGGGCGATCGTTGGCTTTGCGGATCTCACCCTCGGTGCACAAGTGGAAGACGTGCTGTTGGCCCACAGGGCTGCTGGCCGGAACTTCCGCGGCATCCGCCACGCCCACGGCTGGCATGCCTCTCCTGAAATGCCCAGGTCCCATCATCCCACCGCAGGCACAGAGGGATTGCTCGCAGCGCCCGAATTCCGGGAGGGCTTCGCGGCACTTGACCGGCTTGGCATGGTGTTCGACTGCTGGGGATATCACGGCCAGCTAGGCGAGGTGGCGGCGCTGGCGAACGCGTATCCCGGCACGACGATTGTTCTGAACCACATCGGCGGACCCATTGCGATGGGACCGTACGAAGGCGAGCGGGAAGGGCGATTGTTCCAGGAATGGAAGGCGGGCATCGAGACCGTCGCGCGCTGTCCGAACATCGTCGTCAAGGTCGGCGGCTGCGGCATGGTGACCTACGGCTTCGGCTTCGAGAAGCAGGACGACCCGCCGGACTCGGCAACGCTTGCCCGGGCTTGGCAACCCTACGTCGCCTACCTCATCGAGTGCTTTGGTTCGTCCCGGTGCATGTTCGAGTCGAACTTCCCGGTCGACAAGCTGTCGTGTTCGTACGGCAACCTCTGGAACGCGTTCAAGCGGATCGCGAACGACCTGGGGCTGTCGCTCGAAGAGCGGGCGGAGGTTTTCCATCGGACCGCAGCTCGCAGCTATTCGATGGCTGGTGGCTGACGCGCCATCGGGCAGATATCCTGCTCGATTGCGAATCCCGTTATCGGAGCGCACAAGGCGGAGGGTCGGTAGGAAGGCCGTAGAGGGCGGGACGGAAGTAAGGGCAGCGTGGCGAGCTTGGAATAGGCGCCGCTTGGCGGCCGAACGCGAGGGCCAGGCGTTCGACGAATCGCCGCCGGGGGAAAGCGACCGGGCACCAAACTAAGCCGGGCGGGACGCCACAAGGGCGCCCCCTACAGTTGCTCCTTGGCCGCCTCCTCGCGCCGGACTCGCTCCGCCAAGTCGCCCGCGTAGGCCGTATCGCCCGCCCGCTCGGCCATCCGGTGCAATTGGCGCAGCATCGCCAGTCCACGATCGATTCCGTGATCGCGGGCAAGTTCCGGCAGCTCGCCGATCTCTTCGGAATCTTCAAACATGCCCACGAGACGGACCTTGTCCCGCCAGACCAGACCGTCCTTCTTCAGGGCGTCAGCCACCAGTTCGAGAGGCAAGGAACTCGCCGCGGCTTGAGCCAGGGAGGCAAGGCTCATTGCTCCGCGTGGGCCTAGTGGCGCGCCGGAGGCATCGACACTGGCGATCATGCGAGTCAGCAAGTCGGCCGCGTGGTCCGGGTCGCCGATTTGCACGGCACGCTTGCCGAGGGCGGTCAGCACCTGGAGAACCGACGCCGGATCTGCCTGTCCGTCATCCAACCAACCCAACAACGCCTGTTCAACCGCCCCGGTCCACTCGGAAATCCGCGGCCATTGGGACGCACTTGTGGGAAACAGCCGCTCCTGGCGTGCCAGGATCGCATCGGCGCCTGCCAAGACCACCCTGTTGTATCCATTGATTCGGGTCAGCGGGTCGATCCCGTATAGCGTCTTCAGATCGTGCAGCGTGATCGCTATCTCGTCCTGCCGGCCACTTGAATCGTCATACGGTTCGGTTCGGCTTGCCGATCCCTTCATCAGGGCATCGAGTATCTCCATCGCGTGGCCCGTATCGCCCGCTTTTGCATACGCTCGCACGAGTTCGACGGCTCTGGCCGCTCCCACGCCTGCCGGATGCGCCGGCATGGCCAGTATCCGAGGGTACCGGCGTCCAAGCTGCTCGAGCAGTTCTTGCGGCCCGTACACCAAATCCAGCAGGGCGAGCACGAGCACATCGAACAATGCCTCTGCGCCGGGAACACCATCGGCGCGCCGGGCTATGGAGAGAATACCCTCGACGACTTCCCGGGCGAGGGCTTGGGGCAGCCTCGCGGTCACTTCCTCGGCGAGTCCGACGAGACCGGCGATGTCCGATCCGTCTGAGAATCCGCCGCTTGACGCATCTTCGAACTCCGCGTACTCGCGTTGCCGGGCCATTCGCGCCGCCACCAGCCGGTACTGGTCCCCGGCTCTGTCCACCGCGCCCCCGGAGGCGAAGACGCGGGCGGCCAACACCAGCTGGAAGAGCGACGCCTCGGCCATCGAGGACAGACGCTCTTCGAACGCTTCCCTCTCGCCCGCGACGAAATCCCTGTGCTGCCTCTCGCGCAGCAGCATCCACAGCGTGAACTCGTGATCGTCGATTGCGTGCTCGCGAAGGCGGGACCAAAGTTCCTTAAGGCGTGGCCCACCGGCTGTCGCTTGGGCCAGATAGCCGTAGAGCCGATGGAATCCCCTTCGAATCTCGTCCGGCATCGCCCGCAGAAATCCCTCGAGCTCCTCCGCGCCGTAGGGCGACTCCGCGACCGCGTCGAACAGCGTGCGCGGCTCTGCAGGTACTTCCGCACGACCGTTGCGCGGCAGGGGCGCGCTCAACAGGGGGGATGCAGTGAGTTGAAGGGCGTCGTTCCCCGGGGTCGCGTACCCGGACGATTTGAGCGGCACCAGGAGCTTGCGCCAGGCTTCCCGCAGCGCCCGGCGGCCTTGTTCGGGATCTTCTGCGCAGAGCGCGTCGGCAAGACCTTGCGTCTCCCAGCGACTGGCCGTGGCGGACGCCGGAGCAGGCTTCTGATCGCCGAGGTCGACCAATTGCTTGAGAACCCGGTCGAACGGCTCGAAAACATTCGTGGTTCGCGCCGCGAGATCTGACCGGTACACACCGGTGTCCCGAAAGTCCAGGCTGCCGTCTGCTGCTACCGCTACCGCCTCCTGGAACCGTTGCTGCGATCTCAGCAGTTGGAAGTACGCCAGGCGCCAGTAGTCGCTGTCGGGCGACGCCCGGTACGCGCCGGCGATCGCTTCCTCGGCGCGAGCCGTATGGCCCAGACTCAGCCATGCCTCTATCGATCGGACCAGGTGGAGATCGTTCTCGGGATCAAGCCGGCGCAGATGTTCCAGCAACGGCGCTTGGAGCTCGGAATCCGCCGGCGTGGGCTTGTCCAACCGCCTTTCCGGAAACTCCATTTCATAGGCGGCAACCGCCAGTCTTGGATTCACCCGCCGACCCGCCGCGATCTCCTGCAACAGTTGAGATCTCGGAACGGCCAGCGCCATTCGGACCTCCCGAAAGGTATAGCCGGGATAGGGGTAATAGTGCTCCGGCAAGCCGTATCCCAACTCCTGCAGTTGTTGGAACACCTCGATCGGACGGTCTTCGTATACCGCCTTCAACAGCGGCTGTGCGCTAGGGAACTCGGGCCAGCGGGATTCGGCGAACTCGGCGATCCGGTATAGCACCGCCGAATTGCTCGGGTGGGCGTCGAGGGGCAGGACAGCATGCAGGTCGTATCGAACGCCGTCGTCGTAAGTGCTCTTTAGACCCGATAGTCTTTCGATGACCGTGTCCGTAACCTCGGCACGCTGTCCGGCGGTCAGTTCACCCCGGAGGAGCGCGCGGAACGCGCCTGCGCTCCCGAGCCGTTCAGATCTCTCGCCGCGTAGGGAACGCTCCGCTTCGACCTGGAAATACCGGATCTTCTCGTCGGTGGTGCCCCGCCTCTCAAGGTAGCGCCAGTGGCCGGGCTTGTCGTTGTTGCCGAACCCGTCGAGTGGCTGGCCACCGGCATCGGGCTTAAGCAGCAGCGCAATGACCTCCTGCGGCGGGATCAGCGGCCGGCCCACCGCATCCTCAACCTTGAGGAACAAGCCCGCGTCCCGCAACAGAAACGCAGTCAAGGCGTCCGGCGCCGCCGCCAGCTTCGACGAGGCGACCCGCGCCAGTTGATCGAACCTCGCGGGGTTGAGAAGTAGCAACCCGTAGCCTAGCCCCTCGCGGAATTTCGCGTCTTGGATCCGCTCGGCCAACAACCGTTCCACCTCGTCGGTGGTGCCGGCTAGCCGCGCCAGTTTCAATCGGGTTTCGAAGTCGTCTTGCTCGGGTGGTCCGTGCAACGGCGCTAGGGTGACGTCGGGTTCAGCCGAGGCTAGGCCGTCGGGCAGCACTCGACCGGCGGCCCCGTAGGCTTTCTCAAGGTATTCGGCGAAGTTCTCGTCGTCGCCGAAGTGCGCGAGCAGGCGTCCGTCTGCGTGCTGCGCCAGATTCCCGTCGCCCAGGAAGAAACCGACGCGGCGGATCAGCCTGGCGGTGCGGTCGAGTCGCGCGTAGCGGGCCAGCGGAAGGGGTGCCTCGTCCGCCCGACCGAGCACGCGGCTGAGCTCCGTTTCGAACAGCCCTTTTAGTTCCGCCGCCGCGGCCTCGGACTCCGCGGCGTCCTCCGGCCAGCTCAACAGCAATCCCTGCTCCAGCGAGTCGAAGTGGTCGCGATACTCGCGCGATACCAGGGCGGTGCGCTTATTCGTCGCCGCCGAGCGCGAGTTCGGGTCCACCGGAGCAAGTACAGTCGACTGGCGTCCGAGGACGACGTGGATCGCCCGAAGGTAGCGCCTAAACGCCAGGTCGTCGCGACCGTTCGCCTCATGCATAAAGCCGGTCTTGTGGAGCAGTTCCAGGCTGTCGCGGTTTACATTCAGCGCGCGTGCGTAGAACACCCGCGACTGCTCGTCAAAGCCCGTCGTTTCGAAGATCTCCGCCTTGGTCCGATCAATATCGATCATCCCCGTGATGTCGTCGATCATCTCGAAGGCCCGCTCGGCCGCCGGCAGGTCCCCCTTTGCCAATAGCGCGGTGCCGACATCGATATACACGTCCGGGGGCAAATGCTGGCGCAGTCCTACTAGGCGCCGCCCATACTTAAGCTTCCGGTCGATGTCTCCGATGCCGGTGCTGAAACCACCGAAGCCGGCGTTCGGCGTGGCCATGGTCACCAGCTCCCGAAGCACCGCGGGGCGGCGAAGGCCCGCTTCGGGCAACGAGTTCTCCAAGGCCAGGAACGAAGCTTCGGTGTCGCGCTTCTCTCGGGCGATATCGGCCAGCAGCTCGTACAGATAGAACTTGCCTGCGCGACCGGCAATGCGCTCCAGGATCACCCGGCGGGTCCATTCCAGCGTGTCCCGCGTTTCCGGGTCCGGTGCCCGGGAAAAGGCCCTCGAGCTGACCAGGTTGAGAATGCCGTCCACCGCCACCACGAAGTCGTTGTCCTCGACGGCGTTCTCGGCGAAGAACTTAAGAATCGCCAATGCCTCCGCCGCCCGTCCGTCGTCGGCCATCGCCTCGGCCAGTAGCAGCAGGTTGTCGCTGTGTTCCGGCACCTCCACCAACGCCCGGCGATACGCCGCCACCGCCTGATCCAGAAACCCTGCCATCGAGAAGATGCCGGCCTCGAACTCGCCGGTGACCGCGCCGGCGTCGAACTGTCTGAGCTCGCCGATCCAGCGCTGGATTTCCTCGAAGCGTTCGTCCGAATTGACCGCCAGATCAAGAGTTAGCAGATTGATGATGATGCGCTTGATGTGATCGACGCGGTTGGCCGGATCGATCTCGTAGAGCCTGCGCAGGGCCCCGTCGTGCGCCGGATAGTCCTTGACGAGCATATGGACATGCGCGAGCAGTTGTTGGTGGTCGACCTCGTCCTCGCCGAGCGACTCTGCATACTCGTCGATGATCTCGGTGGCTGAGAACTGGTCGCCGGCCTCGGTGTAGATCCGCACCAGGAGGTTCATGTGGTTGCGGGTCGCCGTTCCCGACATCAACATCTCTTCGAGATCCACCGCCAGGTCGCCCATGGCGCCCAGTTCGGCGGCCAGGGGCAGCATTTGGCTCTCGGCGAGACTGCGCCGCGCCGGACTCTCCATGCCCACCCAGATGTCGCGCCACGCCGTCAGCGCGTCCCGCCTGCGGTCCACTAGGGTATACAGCCACGCCAGGCGCACTTGATCGTCGAACCCCAGTCCGCCGCGTACGTCCCGTAAGGCCTCGAATACCCGTACCGCTTCCCCCGGTCGGCTCAAGCGCTCGTACGCATCCGCCAGCTCGACGCGCTCGGCGGCATCGGCAGGCAAGAACGCTTCCAGCCGAACCAAGGCTTCCAGCGCCCTCGGGTCCTCGCCCCGGTCCAACCACGTCTCGAACAGAAACAACAGCGCACCGACGTCGGGACCGTGGGTTTTGATGTGGCGTTCGATCATCGCCACACCCTCCTCCACGAAACCCATGGATCGCATCAGCCGCGCGCCTTCGACCAGAACTCCCGCACGTTCCCCGCTGCGTGCCTCCAACGTCTCCCACACGGCCTGCGCAGCGTCGTCTTCCCCCATGTGGAGATGGTGCGCCGCCAAGGCGTCATACCACCGTACTTCGGCTGGTTCTGCAGCCATCAGCCGGCGATACTCCCAAACCATGGCATCGGTGTCGCCGACGGCTTCGAACAGGGCGACCAGCCGATTCCGCTCGGCAAGGTCGGTATCCGTTCCCAGTTCCTCATACAGCGCAATGGCTTGGTGATACTTCTCGGTCTCGATCAGGGCATCCACCCTGAGGCGCAGCAGGTCCGGGTCGTCGGATTCGCGCGCGGCTAGATTCTCGACTAATCGATCCAACTCACCGGCAGAACGGTACGACTCCGCCAACAGGCCGAGGGCGTATAGGCGATCGGTGCGCGCCGGGGCGGCGGCGTAGCCCAGCCACGCCTGTTCCCGGGCCAGTTCATGCGATCCGGCCTGAAGTGCCCACTCGGACAAGCGCACATGCTGCGGGTACGGTTTGCCGGCCGCCTCAAGCGGTTGATACAGCACGACCGCGCGGTCCGGGCGCCCCATCAGCGCCAGCACCTGGGCGGCCTGGTTGCGGAAGAGGGGTTCGCGTTCCCGAGCCAGTTCCTCCAACGCCGCAACGTTGCGCGAACTCATGGCCATCATCGCAAGGCGCACCCGGATCAGCCATTGCTCGTCGCCCGGGCCAGTGGCCTCGGCGGCGCGTTGATACCAGTCTCGGGCCTTCTCCTCCTCGCCGCCCGCGTCCAGGAGACGCGCCTTCAGCAACAAGGCATCTGCCGTCGACGAACTCTCAAGCGCCTCGTCGACCGAGACCACCGCGGCTTCGGCCGCGCCGTCGCGCCACATGAAGTGCGCAATCGCCAGGTGGCAGGCCGCCCGGACTTCGGGGCCCAGCCCTGTGCGGCGCGAATAGGCGCGCAAGCGGTTGACAGTGCGGTCGATGCCGGTGCCGCCGACCACCGCCTCGCGGTAGACCGCATCGACCTTGTCCACGTCGTAGCGCGCCGTCGTCCCCAGGGAAGCGACGAGCTCGGCCAAGGCCGTGGCCCCGGTGGCCGGCGACGGCGACACGAAGAGCACGGCCAACGACAACGTCAGCGCGAATCCATGGGGATAGGCAACCCCAACGCTTGCCGAGGGCATCCGGCGCCTTCTCACAAGGCCGAGGGTTCGTCGAACGAAAGTGGGCGTGGGGCGCGCGCGCTGCTGGCCGGCGACGCCCCACGCCAGGGGACCCATGAAGGCAGCTAGTCCTGCATCGCCCAGGTCAGCTCCAGATAAAGAACCCGGCTGCGGGCGTCCCAGCGCGTCGGGTCGTAACCGAGGATTCCGCTGAACGACCACGGACTCGGCGATTCCCGCTTGAACAGGTTGCGCCCGCCGGCGCGCACACGAAGCCCGTTGTCGAACCAGTAGCTAGCCGAACCATCCACCGTCGTCAGCGAAGTGGCGTCGAAGGCGGGAAGCTGCTGGAACGAAGTCAGGCAGCGTCCCACGACGTTGTTGCAACTTCCCGGCCTATCGTTCGTGTAGCCGGGCCGGTAGTAGACAAAGAGGTCGGCGGTGAGGCGCTGCCTCTGCCAGGTCAGCTGACCGGTCAGCCGATACCGGTCACTGCCGTGCTGTGTGCCCAACCGGTTCAACGGCTCGGCGTCTTCGGTCAACTGGAAATACTCTTCGAGGAATCTCGAATAGGTCAGGCGGGGCGTGAACCTGCCGAAGCTCGTATCGAAGGAGTACTGAACGGACGTCTCGAGATACTCGCTGACCTTCACCGCCAGGTTGACCAGCCCTCGGGTAGCACTGATGGGATATCCGTTCTCGTCACGCTGGATGACTTTCTCATTCCCGGCAATTAATTCCGGGTGGATACCCGTGAAGTTGGAAGCGTCGGCGATCTTGTCCGTGAAGTCAGTCTGCGACCAATCCACCCGCCAGCGCAGACCGGGGATCGACTCGGGCCGCCAGTCTAAACCCAGGGAAAGCTTGTCCGCATATTCGGACCTGATTTCCGGATCGTATGGCGCGTCAATAAGCGGTAGCGAGACTAACACGAAAGCACCGTCTCCTCTGTCCGGATGGAGATAGTCCTGGAACAAGAGGTTAAAGTCGCGCATTCTGATGTCTTCGACACTGAATTGCTGCGAAAACAGCGGCGGATGAAACGACTCCGTCCACGCCACCCGGATCGACAGCGAATCGAGTGGCTTGTATAGAAGGCCAATCCGCGGCGTGGTGTCCTTCTTTTCGATGTCGAGAATGCTGGCCGTGCCTTGCAGGGTGTCGTACTCGGGTCCCCAGGCGTCGACCCATCCCACGCCCGGCCGCCATGCTCGATAGGCGTTCGGTGCGAATCCGCCTGGTATGCGTTGTACCCCGCCCTGCGGCCCATTGAAGGTATGCGTGTCGCGCCGGGCCTGCACGCTCAAGTACAGCTCTCGGGCACCCGGGCGGGCATTCTTCTCTCCGACGAGAGGAAAGCCCAGTTCCATGAACTCCGCCCGTAGCCCGGATTCGGGCTCGGATACAGCATAGGCATCCGCCCAGTAGTCCAATACGTCCCTGCCTCGGTCGGCAAACCAACTCCAGTTGCGCCCAATCTTCCTTGTGCGGTCCTCGAAACCCACGACATAGTTGATGGGTCCGCCCCAGATCTCCAGCACGCTGCCGCGCAGCACCGCCTCCATAGTGGTGCTTACCGTGCGGCCCCCGAAGTCGAAGGTGGGCACAAGGAACGACGAAAAATCGGCATTCTGCGCCGAGCCGTCACCAAACGGATTGAATGCGACGTTGGGATCGGGACTCGACAGGATCCGATAGAACTCGGCAGCAGTGGGTTCATCCTCGGTTCGGTGGTACCGGGCGCGCCACGATACCGATTCGTGCTCGGATTCGGAGCGCGTCACACTCACCTCCAACTCGTGGCTGCCGCCGAACCGCCAGACGGCGCCGAGGTTGACCGTCTGCATGGTGTGAACCGATTCGTCGTTGGCGGTCGGAAACTGGCCCGACTCCACTTCGCGAAACGGCGCATAGGTTACCGCCAGGTCGTATCCGAACGGGTTGTAGGCATTGTCGGCCCCAATGATGTAGTCGTCCGCAAAGGTTCTTTCCTCCACGTAGGCATCGTGTTCGGAAAAGAGCACTTCTGCATGGATCATCAGGTTCTCGCCGAGATATTGCTCGGCGCGCAGGTTCAGGCCCAGGCTCTCGGAAACCCACCCGTTTTGGGGCGGCACGTAGTCGAACGGCGCAAGTTCCTCCGTGAAGTCGTCCACTGTCGCCCCGACGCCGCTGTGTCCCGGCGGCAGCTGCAGGCTTGGGGCGTCAAATGCGCATCTCGGCAGGACCAGCCAATACGTGGCAAAGAACCCCGCACGCTGCTGGCATACGATACCGGGCTGCGTGGTCGCACCACGCCTGTCGTACTCCGGTCCCAATAGATCGCGATAGTCCATGCTGGTCCAGATCTTGCGGTTGTTGACCGGCTCCGACTCATCGCGCGAAAGATCCGCTGTCACGCTGCCGCTGTCCCACGCGTAGCCGCCGCGCGCGCTCATCACCCTTCGATCCGCGTCGGTGGCGCTCATCTCCTGGCGAAGTGTCACCTCCAGGCCGGCAAAGCGCTTCTTGGTGATGAAATTGATGACGCCGCCGATGGCGTCGGAACCATAGATCGCGGACGCGGAACCCAAGTCGATGTCGACACGCTCGATCGCCGAGAGCGGAATGTTCACCAGGTTTACGGCGTTGTACTCCGAGCCGCCCCGACCGGAGACGCGCCGTCCGTTGACGAGGACCAGCGAGTTCTCCGAACCGAGGGCGCGCAGGTTCGCGAACGACACGCCAATCCCCATTCCATCGCCGGTGCTTACTTCTCGATCCACGTCGACGGGTTGCGCGGAAAAGTGCCGGCTGCTCTGGGACGTGTTCGAGGCATAGGTCCAAGGCATCTGGCGAAACAGTTCCTCCATGGTGGAAATGCCACGCCGCGCCATGTCCTCGGCGGTTATGCTGATGACATTGGCCGTGGGATCGCCCCCTTTCAACCGCGAACCGGTGACCCGTTGCGCCTCCAATTCGACGGGCTCTTCCTCTTCTTCCTCGGCCTCTTCGACTTCGGCGTTCGCGTCGCCGCCGCCATGTTCGTCGGCGGACTCCTGTGCCCGGCGCACCACGACCGTATTCTCCGCGGCGAACTCGTACGAAAGTCCGGTGCCGCTCAACAGGGTCGACAATGCCTCATCGAACCGGTACTCGCCCTGGAGCCCTTCGACGAGGATTTCCCTGCCATTCCCTTCCGCCAGCATGATCTGCACGCCGGAGGATCGCCCCAGCTTCATCAATGCCGAACCCGCCTCCTGCGGCTCGATATTCAGGTTGAGCACCTTGTCGGACTTGGCAGAAACACCGGTCGCCGCAAGCACCAGAACAACCGACAACAGGACGGGCAGCTGCACACTCGCATGCCGAATTCCTTTGTTCATAGTCCTCCCTCCAGGGTTGTGTTCTTATTCAGTCTCCGGTCGAACCGGTAATCACGGTCCGGTCGTAGTGACGCGTGATTTCAATCGGCAGCAGCCCTTCCAAGCCGTCAAGCGCGGCATCGATCTCATGGATGTTCACGATGATGTAGACGCTCAGATCCATGACCGTCGTGTCTTCAATCAGGATTTTCTTGCGGGTGTAGCGATTCAGCTCCTGGACAACCTGGTACAGGGGCTCGCGGGAAAAGCTGACCATCCCGTTGCGCCAGCCTGCGTAGCGATCCATGGACTCCGGCTGAAACGCATTCAGCAGGTTGCGTTGGACATCGAACTCGCCAACCCAACCGGCCTCTAGGCGGTGCTGCGCCGCTCCATCCGCAAATTCGCCGATGGCAACGGCACCCTCGATCACCGCCACCTGGTAGTGCTGCGGATCCTTGCGGACGTTGAATTCGGTCCCGACGGCGGTGACGGACCGCAAGCCCAGGTCGACCGTAAACGGCCGAGCCGGATCTTCCGCCACCTCGAAATAGGCCTCGCCGCGCTCCAGGAGGATCCGGCGCATCGGCCCGCTGTAGTCGACGACCAACTGGCCGGCGGTATTGAGCGTGACCACGCTGCCGTCGTCGAGTTCGATGGTCCGCTGCTCGCCGACGCGGGTGAAGTGTTTTTGCAGGTGGCCGTCGTCCGGGGCGCGCGAAATCGAGAAAACGGTCAGGGTCGCGCTGACGGCGAGGAGCAACCCGGCGGCCATGCCCAGCGCTACGCGCACTATCGAACGGCGCTTGTGGAGCAGGCGCTGGTAGTCCCGGATGACCTCTTCAACCGCGGGATCCCCGTCGAGACCCTCGATCGAATCGAACACCGCCAACAGCCCGTCCAGATCGTCCCGGTACTTCGGATCGCCCGTCGCCCGGGCTTGGATCGCCGCCGCCTCCGGTTCCGACAGCTGATCGGACCATAGGCGATGCAAGGCATGCTCGGCCCCGCCGTTCATGATCTCCTGGAGGTTCTTCAGCACGACCGTTCGCCCGCCGCCTCGATCTTGCGTCGCGCCTTGCGTAGCCGCCGAAGCGCACGCACCAGGTAGTTGTCGACTTGCTTCACCTGGACCCCCATATGCAGGGCGATGTCCTCGTAGCTCATGTTGCGCATGCGCTGGAGCAAGAGCGCGACCCGCCAGTTCAGGGGCATGTCCAGGATGACGGCCTTGATTGCTTCGAGTTCCAGCTGCGCGGCGACGATCCGCTCCGGCGAGAGCTCATCGGCGTGGCCTTGGTCGTCGTTCCGAACCGCATCCGCATGGGCGTTGCGCACCTGCTCCTTGCGCCAGCGGTCCACCATTAGGCCGTTGGCCATGGTCAGCAGATAGGAACGGCTGCTGCCGGTCGAATCGGCCATCTTCTCTTCTAGGCGGTGGGCGCCCATGAGCCGGGTAAAGAGTTCCTGCAGCAGATCCTCGATCTCGTCCGGCGCAACCGACCGCCCCCGCAGGAACAGGCGCAGAGCCTCGGCATGCCGCTCGAACAACGCCTGGACAACACGCTTTCGGTCCGACCGCTGGGCCGAGGCTAGGTCGATGATGTTGTCCTTGCGTGGGTTCAACGAACTCGCAAACCCGATGCCTGTTGAGGAGTTATCGTTCGGTGCGCTCGTTTTCCTTCCCTAGCATGGCCGGATCGCGCAGTGCTATGGTTTTTGGGTCCAAACAACGCTTGTGTGGGGCTCGTGGATCGATCCACTTCCGCACGGAGGCTCGTTGCGGTCGCCTTCAGCCTGCTGGCGTGCGTCGGTGCCACGGCGGCGGACGAGCGTGTCGATGAGATCCTCGATGTGCAAAAGGACGCCACGGCGGCGGAGCGGAAGACCCAAGTCGAGATAGACGAGCTGGCCGACGAGACGCTCGAAGCCGTCGGCGAGTATCGCCTGCGGTTGCACGAACTCGACGGGACTCGACGCTACAACGACAATCTGGAACGCACGATCGCCGATCAGGACCGCGAGAAGGCGTCTCTTTCCCGGCAGATCGACGACTTCGGCGATCTTGAACGGGGCATCGTCCCGCTGCTGATGGACATGGTGGACGACCTCGAGCGGTTCGTCGCACTCGACATGCCTTTCCGCTTGGACGAGCGGCGTGCCAGCACGAAGCGGTTGCGCGAGCTCATGGACCGCGCCGACGTCACCATTGCGGAGAAATACCGCCAGGTCATGGCCTCCTATCAGGACGAGGTCGCGATCGGCCGCAACATCGAGTCGTACTCCGGGAAACTCGAGATCGCGGGCGCGACTCGCACGGTCGACTTCCTCCGCGTCGGCCGGGTGCTGCTCGCCTATCAGACGCTAGACCGCGAAGAAACGGGGTATTGGGACACGAGGACGCGGCAATGGCGCAGTCTCGATAGTGGCTACCGGCGCCCGGTCACACTGGGAATACGCATAGCTCGGGGCCTCGCTCCGCCGGACATTCTCGCCTTGCCCATCGCCGCACCGCAGGAAGGCGAATGAACAACACAACCGTAGGGGACGGGCTTGTCCCGTCCCGCTATGGGACGGGCGACGACAAGCGTCGCCCCTACGGAAGCATGCAGTTCATCCGCTTGCGAATTTGTACTATGCGAGGCTGCAGGGTTTTCGGAACAGCTGCGCTCTTGCTGCTGGCCGCTGTGGCCAGTGCCCAGGAGGATTCCGGGCCGGCTGCAACCGCTGAACAGCCCGACACGGTGCTGCAACTGTTGGAGTTCATCCGTGTCGAGGCCGAGGAGGGCTCGCGCCTGAACCGGGCCCGAGTCGAACGTTTCCGCGACGCCAGGGACGAACGGCAACGCATGTTGGAAGCCGTAGAACGCGAACTGGGAGCGGAACAACGTCGAAGCGCGGATTTGAACCGGCAATACGAGCAGAACGAAACGGATCTGGCCGAGTTTGCGGAGCGATTGCGAATCCGAATCGGCAACTTCGGCGAATTGTTCGGCGTGGTGCGTGACGTGGCAGGCGACACCGTTGGCGAAGTGCAGAACTCCCTAGTGTCCGCGCAGTACCCGGACCGAGTCGACGAGGTCCGCGAGGTGGCGCAAGCGGAGGAACTGCCGAGCTTGGCGGATCTGCGCGGCCTGCAGTTGATGTTGCTAGAGGAGATGGCGCAGTCCGGACAGATCGTTCGGTTCACCTCAGAAGTCACGGATCCGTCCGGCCGAACAACGCTTGGCGAGGTCGTCAGAATAGGTGCCTTCAATCTAGTTCGCGACGGAAAGTTCCTAATCCGGGATCCGGACTCCGGCGCGATCCAAACACTACCGCGCCAGCCGCCAGGACGTTTTCTCGCGATGGCCGAAGACTTGGAAGATGCTAGAGCGGTTACGGTGGCCATGGCGATCGACCCAACCCGGGGACAGCTTCTGGAGATGCTGACCCACGCACCCGACCTTACCGAGCGGATACGCCAGGGCGGCTACGTGGGGTACACGATCATCGGCATGGGCGTCGTCGGGCTATTCCTCGCCCTGTGGCGGGTCGTCCTATTGCAGAGAGCGGATCGCCGCATTCGCGCCCAACTGCGAAGTCCGGCCCCGAGCGGAGACAACCCCTTGGGTCGCATCCTCGGCGTGTACGAGGAACATCGAACTGGGCACGTTGAGGCGCTGGCGCTCAAGCTCGACGAAGCAATAATGCGCGAAGCGCCACTCCTCGAACGCTACCAGGGGATCTTGAAGGTCTTCGCGGCCGTCGCGCCGCTCCTGGGTTTGCTCGGCACGGTGGTCGGCATGATCATCACCTTCCAGCAATTGACGCTGTTCGGCACCGGCGATCCCAAGCTGATGGCCGGCGGTATTTCCCAGGCCCTGATGACCACGGTGCTCGGCTTGGTCGTCGCCATCCCGTTGGTGTTGCTGCACAGCGTCGTTTCCAGTGCCAGCCACCGGCTCGTGGAAATCCTCGAGGAGCAGAGCGCGGGCCTGATCGCGCGCCGGGCGGAGGATGTGCCGGGCGATGGACAACCCCGATAGCGGTGTGCCCGAGAGACGATGACCCTCTTCTACGACGCCTGGATCACGCTGCGCGGTTTTTTCGAACTGGGCGGACCCGTCCTGTACGCGATATTCGCCGTAACCGTGGTCATGTGGTCGCTGATCGTTGAGCGGCTGTGGTATTTCCTTCGCGTCCTTCCGCAGGAAATGCATAGCGCCCGGCTCATCTGGTCAACGGGCCGGCGCGACGGATCCTGGTCTGCAAGCAGCGTTAAGCGCCTCATTCTCTCCGAAGTGGGTCTTAGCGCTCAGCGCAACCTACGGTTGATCCAAACGCTCATGCAGGTGCTTCCGCTCCTCGGGCTGCTGGGGACCGTTTGGGGGATGGTGCAGGTCTTCGAGACGCTGACGGCGTTTGGCACCGGGAATGCCCGTTTGATGGCCAGTGGCGTCTCGCAGGCGACGATACCCACTATGGCCGGCCTCGTGGCCGCTCTTTCGGGCCTGTATTTCTCGGTTTGGCTGAAGCAGCGCGCGCAACGCAGAATCGAGGAACTTGAAGACGGACTCCGAATGCAGTTCGAGACCGGTTCGCAGGGCGAACAATGATTGAGCGCAAGCGCCGCAAGCGGTCGGCTCAAACAGCCGAGATCAACGTGACCCCGCTGCTCGACATCGTGTTCATCATGCTGATCTTCTTCATCGTGACCACGTCGTTCCGCAAGGAACTGGGCGTCGACCTCGACCGGCCGTCCAACGCCCCGGTCCAGGAGCAGAAGCGTTCCGAGGTGATCGCCGTTCGCATCGACGCTGCCGGTCAGATCTTCGTCGAGGATCGCCCCGTCCACGCGGGAGCGATCCGGGCGAATATCGTTACCGGTCTGGCCAGCAAACCCGACGCGACCGTGGTGGTCATCGCGGACCGGGCGACGGATTCCGGCCTCATGGTGAGAGTTATCGACCAGGCCCGCGTCGCGGGCGCTGGGAAGGTCTCGGTTGCGGCATCCACGCCCTAGGGGGGTCCGGGTCGGGCAATGCGGCAGATCAGCAGACGAAACCCCGATGAGGAGTGGGAAATCAACATCACGCCCATGCTGGACATCGTGTTCATCATGCTCATTTTCTTCATCGTCACGACCTCCTTCGTCCGGGAGCCCGGCATCGACCCCGTTCGTCCCCTCGCGCAGACGGCAGCAACCAAGGAGCGGGCCAACATCCTGATCGCCGTGTCGAGCGCCGATCAGGTTTGGATGAACAATAGGTCCGTCGCGCTTCACGGCGTACGGCAACTACTCGAGGCGGCGCGGGCGGAGAACCCCTTGAGCAGCGTCGTCATCGTGGCAGATCAGACAGCCTCTACGGGCTTGGTCCTGGACTTGATGGACAACGTGCGCGCCGCCGGCGTGACGTCGATCTCGCTGGCTGCCGAAGGCGTCGACTCGCTGTGAGCCCGACGAGCCGGCGCACCCTGGCATCGGTTGCCGGCGGAGTGTTCGTGGCACTGGTGCTGTTCATGATCATGAACGCTTTGATTGCCGGGCAGCGGGGCCATCACGGGGCTGCACACGCGGGCCAGATCGTCGACATGATTCGCGTGGAGGAAGAGGAAGTCGTACAGACCAAGCGGCGCATCAAGCCCGAAAAGCCGCCACCGCCGAAGTCGCCGCCGCCACCGCCTAGACTGGAAGTGACCAACGAAGCGAAACCGCAGCGACACGCGCTGCGCATTGATCTTCCCTCGATCGACGTATCCGGGGCTGCCGGTGCCGGACCCTACCTAGGCACTTGGGACCCGGGGCAGGCCGCACCCGAGGGGGAGCTCGAGCCCATCGTTCGCATCAATCCCCAGTATCCGCGCCAGGCGTTGGTGGACGGCACGGAGGGCTACGTCAAGTTCGAGGTGCTGATCGGTACGGACGGCAGCGTGCTGGACGTCAAGGTAACGGAAGCCGAACCCGGACGTCTGTTCGTCCGCAACGCGTTGCGCGCCGTGCGACGGTGGATATTCAAGCCCCGCGTCGTCGACGGGGTTCCCGTCGAGCGGTGGGCCAAGACCAGCATCGTGTTCGAATTGGAGGACTGATGATCTCGGGGCGGTGGGGACGCGGCCGACCCGCTCGGGCGGTCGCTGCGCTGGCGTCGGCAATGCTGGCGCCCATGGCGGCAGCGCAGAATGACGCCGACGGCTTGCCGCAATGGCATCCACTCCGGACCGACCGGGTTGCCGACGAGCGCATCGTGTCGTCCACTACGATGAGCGAGGGCTTCTACAACCGGCTCTTTCGTGTGCACGAACTGCTGGACGGGGACAGTCCCGAGGAAGCGCTGGAACTGATGGACCGGATTCGCCCGGATCGCATCGGCAAGTACGAGGCCGCGCAGCTTTTTCAGACCTACGGATTCGTCTACTCGCAGCTCGGGCGCGAAGACGAGGCGTTGGACGCATTCCAGGAATGCCTCGAACTGGATGCCTTGCCCACGCATCAACAGCAGGGCATCGTCTATTCGGTGGCCGGTTTTCACGCGGGCAAGGAACGCTACGAAGAATCCAATACTGCCCTATTGCGTTGGTTCCGCTACGAACCGGATCCCATCGCCGAGGCGTACGTTTTTGTGGGTGCCAATTTCGCCCAGCGGGAGATGATGCGTGAAGCCTTGCCCTATGTGGTACGCGCAAACCAGCTTGCCGAGCAACCCAGCGAGAATTGGCGCGAGCTGCAATTGGCCATCCACGTCAGGTTGGGCCAGCTCGCCGATGCCATCAACCTACTCAAGGACAACATCGGAATCTGGCCGGGCAAAGTGCGCAACTACGTCGTGCTTTCGGGCCTCTACTCGGAGACGGGACAGGACGAGGGCGCACTCGCGGCGCTTTTGATTCCCTGGCAGCGAGGCGCGTTGGTCGTAGAGGCCGACATTCTCAACCTGGTCCGGCTCAACCTGTCTCTCGAGAACCCTGCCCGCGCCGGCACGATTCTGAGCGAGGCCATGGAGAGCGGGCATGTCGAGCAGAACTCCGAGAACCTCAAGCTTCTACTCAACTCGTGGACCATGGCGCGGGAGACCGACCGGGCGGTCGATGCGATCGACAAGCTTGCCCGGCTTGCGGACGACGGGGACGTGTACCATCGAAAAGCCCTGTTGCTGAACGAGTCCGGGGAGTGGGAAGGAGTTGTGGAATCCTGCCGTCTGGCCATGGAAAAAGGCGGTTTGGAAGAGCCTGGGGAAGTATGGCTCCTGCAAGGTGTCGCACTTGCCGAACTCGGGCGGTTCGACCAAGCCATCGCCGCCTTTGAGAATGCCAAGCGCACCGGAAACGACAACGTTCGCCGCAACGCCAATACGTGGATCGGCTACGTTGAGGAGCGCAGTCCGGGTTCTTCCTGACTGAGCCGACGCGGCGCGACTTCAGGAGGCTTCGCCGGGTGCATGGCCGGCGGCTGACGGCAAGACGGGGACATTTCCTACTCGAATTGCAGACTCAGGCCAGTTGACCACCGTTAACATGGTTCTGTCCGCATTGCAGACCGTGTAGCAGCCGGGATTGGATAAGGGCAATAGATGTCTCGTAACGAAAGGGCGCCTCTCCACGGTTCGGTGGGGCGAAAGACCACCGTTCTTCAGCTAGCCCGGCGGCTGGGCGTCAGTCCGCAGGACGTATCGAAGGCCGCTCAGCGCGTCCTGAAGCTACCGGCAGGTAGCGCGCGCGATGGACAATACAAGCTCACGGCTCATCAGTGTGTGCAGATCGAACGTAGTGTGACCGGCGGCGGGATCGAACTGCGCGACGCGGTCGTATCCGAAGACGCCCCCGACCGATCCTTCGACGCAGACCCGCTGCTATTCGCGCCGCCAATGGTCCCGGATCCGAAAGCGCCCGCCGATCAGCCCGTGTTCGATCCGTTGGACCTGTGGATCCACCAGGATGTTCTCGAGAAGCTGGAGAAGTGGGACCACCTCAGGAAGTCGGCAGGCGCCGTCGTACAGCGCCTGGCGGCCCACGGGCGGACATCGGTCGTCAAGGGATGCACCGGGGCAAACCGAGGCTGGCGTCGTTCGCCGCTCGGCGGCAACGCGGGGATGCAGTTCTACCTTTGGTGGACCGTCCACGGCAACCGGCATGTGAACGGTGTCGACGGGCTTCGTCCTTCGGACATCGTGGTGCGGGACATCCGGCATCACGACGACCACGGTCCGCTCCTTGGCGGCGATCGCGGCGACTACCTGAACAACCCGTCTCCACCCGAGGTCGACGAGGAGATCGGCAAGCCTTGGACTGAGGAACAGCTTGACTTCGTCAACGACGAACATCCCGTCCGGTTGGTCCTCGGACAACCGGGATCGGGGAAGACGACGGCCCTCTGGAAGGCAGTCGAAGCACGAGCCGGCCACCGGGTTCTCTACCTTACCTGGTCGCGGGAACTGTCCGACTACGCCGATCAGCACTTCCGGGCGTTCGCGCCGCAGTATGTCGATGTGGACGTCTACGACTTCGTGACCTTCCTCGGGGAGATGTGCGCCACCGATTTCGAACGCCGATCGGTGGCGGAGAGCCGGGCGATGTTTCGAGAGGCCCTCGGAAAGACAGCGTTGGGAAACGCCGATTTGGGACCGTGGCGGAACTGCGAGGACGCGCTGTTCGCGGAGGTACGCGCCGAACTGTTCGGGGCCGTTGTACCCGGCGAAGCGGACGCCGTGCGCGTGGGGGGACTCGTTCGACTGACGGACGCTGCCTAACTCGCAGGCAACGCCGTGCCGCTATAGGCTCCAAGGCGGTGGCTGCCGTGCTCAAGGTCGCCAAGGCGCTGAGACCCGAGGTGATCGACCGCGTCTTTCCGGAGCTTCTCGCCGCAACGGCAACCCTCGACCGGCTGTACGACGGCTCCATGCCGGAAGGATTTGCCCTCTACGACCGAGTCGTTGTCGACGAAGCCCAGGATCTGACCCTGCTTGAGACATCGGTGGTCGTAGAACACTGCCATGAGATTGCACGCGGGATTGGTTGGGCCCCTTGGTTGTTGTTGGCCGGCGACGACGGACAGACCGTCCGGCCCTCGGGTTTCGACTGGGGCCCCGTCAGCGATCTGCTCGCGAACCGGCTGGAGCCGCCGCGAAAGTTCCCGCTAGCCGAAAACCTGCGCTGTCCCACGAGAGTCGCGGACGTGGTCGATCGGGCATCCCAACGCTACGCCGAACTCGGCAAGCCCCTGCGACCGACGAAGCAGCGGCGCGACGCGGGCGGTCGGGATGTCGACGCGCAGATCTTCCACGTCGCGGTGCCGCAACACGACGCCAGTGCGCTTCTCGAGCAGCTGAAGGAGTTGGAGAACGTGGCCGTCGTGTGTCCCGAGTCCGACGTCCCGGGGTGGGTTCCGGAGGCGCTCCGCGATGTCGTGCTCACGCCGGCGGACGCCAAGGGACTGGAATACCAGGCGGTTTGCGTACTCGATCCGGGCAGCTACCTCATGCGCCTGGGCGAAGTCGAGGACAAGGTGAAGGACGCCGCACGGCTCGAAGAACATATGCGCCGTACGGCCATCGACCGACTTCGCGTGGCGCTAAGCCGCGCGACGGAGACCTTGGTGTTCGTGGATGTCGATGCGGACGAGGTGACGCTCCGGTTTAGCCGGAATCTGCTCGGCGATGCGGCACGCTACGAGCCGGAAGACCTCTTGGAGCACCTTGTCGACGGCGAGACGACCGTCGAGGAACGAGTGGATCGTCGGATCGATGAGGCCCGCGCTCTCGTTGGCGAGCGTCCGGCACGCGCCTGGCTGCGTGCGGACCAGGCCGTCAAGCTGCTCGGCGACCCCGATCTGCCCAATGGTGTCTCGGACAACGAAATCCGACACCGCGCCCGAACGACGTTGCTCGCCACGGCGGCGCGCCTCCTCGTCGATGGCGTCCCAGCGGGAATCACGCGCGGTGAAGTCACCAAAGCGGCTCGGTCTGAGGCGGCTGACCTCGATTTTGCTGTCTCCGAGCACCGGTCGGAGGCCCCGACGACTGATCCCCGGGCGATCGGGGATCAACAAGGCTTGATTGAGACGACCGTTCCATCGTGCTTGCTCGCATTCGACGAACTGCACGATTGGAGCGACGCGACAGACAGAAGGGCAGCCGCACCGTTCGGTCTGCTCGACGCGACGCTTGCGCTCGGCAACCAAGACGAGTGGTTGCGGTCGGCGCTCCCGCCGGTCGCACAGACGTTGCGAGGCGCCCTGCGGGAACACGCTGCCAATCCGGACACAGCAGGCCACTACGCGGGAGACGTGGAGGGATGGCTCCGGTTGACGGGGTATCCGGGCGACATCGCGGGCGAAGCCCGCCGTCTGGGCGTTCTCGCGGTCGAGGCGTTGATCGAGCACGACCCCGACGCTGCCGATCGGACGTTGAAGAAGGTCGTACCGGAAGACACTCGTCTCGTCGCACGGGTTCGCGAAGCTCAGGGCAGGTTCGATGAGGCGGCTGAAGCCTTTGAACGCGCCGAAATGCCCGAGGATGCGCTTCGCGCCTGGCGGATGGCCGGACGATGGGAACAGGCGATTCGGCTGGCGGACGGAACCGAACGAGCCGATCTCGAGTGGTTGGGCGATCTACAACGTACGGTAGAGGAGCAACCAACGGATTTGGGCGAGCGGCTGACTCCGGGGGAGCGAGAAAGACTGCAACGGGTTGTGGGGCGAGTGATCCAGGAATAGGGCGACGAGGCGAAGAGACTTGGACTCCTCCATCGCATCCATCGTCCATAGCGCGCCGGCGAACTCGTCGGCGACCTAGGGTTGGCAGCACGCCAGCCGCCGGGAGTTAGTCGCCATGGTGTCGCGAGGGCGAGACAGCCAAACGTCATGTTCCACCCTATGGCGGCGGCGCATCGGCGGGGACTGACGTGGTTGGGCAAAGCTGTTGCCATCGGCGACGCCCCGACGCCAGGACCATGTCTCGATCTGGAGCGTCACCTCGCGGGATGCAAGGACCTTCTTCTGCATCGCGGGAGCGCTTTGGGTTGCCGCATTTGCATTCATTGTCTATAAGTCGGTGGCGGACTCGCCGACGCAAGCGCCTGGGGCGCGAAGCATCGGCGACTGGATGCTCGCGGTGCTGGCGGATTTCGGCAACGTGGGGATCGCGATTGGAATCCTCTCGATGCTGGTGGCCCCTCTAGCGAACGCAATAGGAGCGGTGTTGATGTCGTTGTATCAAGCGATGGTTAATCGATTGGTGATTCCCGTGATCGAAGCTCACAAGGCGGAGGGTCGGGAGGAAGGCCGGCAACAGGGACGGACGGAGGTCATGGAAGAGTGGCGGGCTTGGAATAAGCGCCGCGTGGCCGCCGAGCGCGAGGGCCTGGAGTTCCGCGAATCGCCCCCGGGCGAAGGCCTCAACGTCCCAAACTAGAGCACACCGTGTCGGAGGGCTGACAGGATCGTCGCGGTCGAGTGGTGCCAGTCGGCCTGGCGCGAACCGGATCGAGGCCGAGCACGTCGTAGAGGCTGTTGTGTGGCGCGTGACGACATACTGGACGCGGTCGTAGCTGCGTTGACGGCGTGTCAGGACGAGGAGGTGCTCCAGACTCTTGAGTGCAGTTCGCTGGGCGAGGACACTCCGTTGTAACTCGGTGAATTGCTTCGCGTGGCATGAAGCAGAGATACCCCGGGTAGGGCGACTCGTGAGTCGCGAGTTGCGGCCATCCCGTCGAAGCTACTTAATTAACCATGGGCATGCCCGGCAGCCGGGTTTCCTCGGAAACACCCCCGGAAACGCCTGCAGAAACTCCGCGAAACTGAGGTTGCAGTGCCGGTTCGATGACTTCGCCGTCCCGGCTGACGAATGCGAAGCCATCGTCCTCGACCGTGATGTGGAAGGCACCGTGGTGCAACAGCCGGTGATGCGCGCTGCACAATAGAACGAGGTTATCCAGCCGCGTCTCGCCGCCGTCGATCCAGTGCTCTACATGATGCGCCTCGACGTAGCGCTGGTGCGGACAGCCGGGGAAGCGGCAGCGGTTGTGGTCGCGCAGCCTCAAGGCGCGTACCAGCGGTGCCGGCACGATGCGACGCCGGCGTTCGTAGTTCAGCAGGTTGCCTTCGGCATCCTCGATGAACTCCGTGAGGTCGGCATCGCAGGCGATCTGGCGGGCGTCCTCTTCGTCGATGCCCCAGTCCGGGTCGACGTGGTAGCGGGCACCGCCCTCTGCCGCCCGCTCGGCGAGCTCGTTGCGGTCGATGGTGAGTACGACCTCGTAGCGCTGGCCGGCGCGCCGATGCCGGGGACCGGGGCCGTTGGCTAGGTAGTGTTCGGCCACGTCCACGAGCGCGTCGGCATAGCGTTGTCGGGTGTTCGAGAGGTCGAACACCAGAGAGGCCGGCAGGTCGTCCGATTCGGCAACATCGTCGGCGCAATCCGCCAGGCCTTCTGTTTCCGCGGAAACGTAGCCGAGGCCGTCGGCCACGGCGGGTTGCGTCGCCGCGGAGCCGTCCGGGGATTGCCCGTTCGCCGCGACCGGAACTAACGCCGAACCGTTCGTCTCCTGCTTCGCTGCCTGCTCCTGTGCCGTCGGCTCGGCGACGTGTCCGGTATCCGCTGTTTCGCCACCTACCCATTCCGCATCCGGCACTTCGGCATCCTTGGTCAGGGCAGCGGCCCCGCCATTTCCCGGCAGCAGGGACTCGAAGTACGCCTCCCGTTCGTCCTTCCGGGCGTCGACGACCTTCTGAAGCGCGTTGATCACGAGTGCGCCCCGCTCGGCGGGCACCTTCGCGGTGACCACCAGCATGCCGTCCTCGTAGTGCCAGCTTAGGCCCCGCCGCTGCTCGCTCGGGACCCGTTGCACGTCGCTCCGGTCGACCCGTTCGTAGGTTCTGACCAGACTCTCAAGCTGCGCCGCGCTGCTGCGTCCGGCGATGTCCAGCAGCACCGCCTCGGTATCCCGAGTCGCCATCCGGGTGACGGCGCGCACCTTGGAGTAGCTCAGGACCCCGTCGCGAAACGCCGCGTCGATGCGCGGCAACCGGGCGAGCGCCCGTCCGATGCGGATGCGCTCCCGGGCGGCGCAGGGCCCCAGCCCGCAGCGGTGGTCCAGCCAGTTGCCAAGATTGCAGTACCCGCGTTCGTTCCAGCCACGCCTACGGTCCATGGCGGCGACGAGTTTGATGAAGCGCCAGTCGGCGAGGTTGATGTGGGCGGCCATGTCGGTGACGGCGCGACGCAGTTCGGCGGGGTCGTCGGGGATGAAGTCGAACTCCGGGGCTTGTTCGAGGATGGAATAGTCGGCTTCTGCGGGAATGAACTCGGCGTATTGCACAGTTTCTTCGGAGGGTTGAAACATCGTTGTGACCATCGAGGAGTGTCGCGATAGATACTGTATATAATATCAGTATTTGTGACGCTTGTCGTTGTTTTATATGAAAATATTTCCGCCACCGGCATCGTGGGATGTTCGCGCTGCACTACTCGGCGACGGATAGACGAAGAGGGCCAACGTGCGTTGCGCGCGAAAAAAGCCAATGGGTGCAGGATCGATGACGGCGGCGTGAAGACTACGTTCGTCGAGGTGCTGCCATCGCTCACGGTCGGTAACTAGGCCCGCTCCCCGGCCCCAATTGTGTCTGAACGACCTTCCACGCGTCGTCAATGAAGTCCACCAAGAGCGGCCGTGTGTCCCGAGGGTCGATGAGCTCCTCGATGCCGAAGGCATGGGCGTTGCGGAACGGCGACGAGATGGCCTGCAAGCGAGCCTCGATCTCCTGACGACGCGCCTCGGGGTCCGGGGCGTTCTCGATATCGCGTTTGTAGGCAATGGCGGTGCCGCCCTCGATGTGCATCGAGCCGCCGTGGGTGGAAGGCCAGCAGTAGCGCCGGTAGAGGCCGTCGCCGCCGCGTTGGTGCAAGCCGCCGGCCACGCCGTATAGCTGGCGGAGTACGAAACAGATGTATGGCGTCTTGCTCTGGGTGAGCGTCGTGACCACCCGCGCACCGGCCCGGACGATGCCAAGTTCCTCCTGGGCGCGGCCCACCGAGAAGCCCGGTTCGTCGGCGAAATAGACCAGCGGCAAGTGGAAGGTGTCGCACAGTTCGATCAGGCGAATGGTCTTCTCGCCGGTGGCGATGTCCATGGAACCGCCGTTGTACTTCGGATGGTTCGCCATGACGCCGACCGGGTGGCCGTTGACGCGGGCGAGGCCGGTGACGCGGGCGCGGCCGTAGTAGGGACCGATCTCGAAGAAGCTGTCCTTGTCGAGTACGGCATCGAGGATTGCCCGAGGGTCGTAGATTCGCCGCCGGTTGCGCGGGATGGCGGTGATCAGCGACTCGGCGCGTCGCTGCGGGTCGTCGTCGGGCTCGGTCACGGGGGGCGCTTCCCAGACGTTGGCCGGGAGGTAGGAGAGGAAACGGCGGATCTGGCGGATGGCATCCGGTTCGTCTTCGGCGAGGTTCATGATGACGCCGTTCTTGACCTGGATGCGTTCGTCGCCCAAGTCCTCCTTTGTGATCACTTGCCCCGTCGCTTGCTCGACCACCTTGGGTCCGGCCACGAACACCTGGCTGGTGTTGCGAACCATCACGTTGAAATGGCACATGCACGCCTGCACGGCGGGCAGTCCTGCCACGGATCCGAGCACCGCGGACACCACGGGGACGAACTGCAGCAACTCGGCGGAGAGATTCGTGCCCGCATTGCCCGGCAGGTAGGTTCGGCCCATCTTCTCGAAGGTCTTGACGCTACCACCGGTGGCGTCGAGGAGCCGTACGTAGGGGATGCGGGCTTGCAGCGCGAACCGTTCCGCGAAGCCGCCCTTGTTCCCGACGGCCGCGTCTGCCGAACCGCCGCGGATGGTGAAATCGCCGCCGGATACCGCGACCTTGCGACCGTCGATGCGAACGGTGCCCACAACCGAGTTCGCGGGCTTTAGCCCAACGACGGTGTCGTCTTCCCATTGCGCGGTGCCGGCAATGGTGCCGACTTCGTGAAACGTGCCGGGATCTTCGAGAAGCCCGATCCGCTCACGAACCGTCAGCCGGCCCCGGGAGTGGTGGAAGGCGACGCTGTCCGCGCCGCCCATCTCGTTGGCGAACTCGGTCTGCTCGCGGAGTTCGTCGACCTCCTTCTCCCAACTCATGGGATTGCTCCCGCCCCTACGCATTCGCGCGGGGAAACGCGTAGGGGCGGGGCTTGTCCCCGCCCGCGTCCGCTCGAAACACCCGATGCCATGCCCGTCTGCAGGCGACCACAAGGGTCGCCCCTACGCGGCGTCGTCGTCCATGAATCCGTTCAACCGCTCGGTGGCTTCCAGGAAGTCCTCCATGAAGTCGTAGACCACCTGCCGCGCGGACTGCACCTGGTTCATGAGTCCCACGGCCTGGCCCACGAAGTAGGTCGTCAACTGCTTGGCGCCGGGATGGCCGGTCTCGGCGAGGCGCGCGATCTTGCCGAGCGCGGGTTCGCTGATGAGCTGCTGCAGCGGCATCGGCAGCGGATTGGGTGCCTCCTCCGAATGCCAGGCGTCGGTCCACGGCGAACGCAGTTGGCGGGTGTACTTGCCGGTGCGGCTTCGCGAGCGAACGGTCTGGCGTGAACTGGCAGCCAGGAACTTCTCCTTGACCGCCGGTGCGGTTTCCGCTTCCGCGGTGGTGAGCCACACCGAGCCGGTCCATGCCCCGTGAGCGCCCATGGCCATCACGGCCGCCATCTGCCGGCCCGTCGCGATGCCGCCGGCGGCGAGAATCGGAATCTCGCCGTAGGGCTTGGTCGCCTCGATCACCTCGGGGATCAACACCAGCGTCGAGACCTCGCCGCAGTGGCCGCCGGCTTCGGTTCCCGACACGACCAGGATGTCGGTGCCGGCCTCGGCATGCTTGATGGCGTGCTCCCGGGCACCGCATAGCGCGGCGACGGGTACGCCCTCGCGCCGGCCGCGCTCGAGCATGAACGGCGGCGGGACGCCCAGCGCGTTGGCGACGAGCTTGATCGGATGCGAGAAGGCCGCATCGAGCACGATGGACGCGCCTTTCTCGCGCATGTTGTCACCCACGCCGCCCCGGGGTTGTTCGACGTAAAGGTCGTCGGTGGGAATGTCGTACTGCGCGAGCAGGTTGCGCACGTACTCCTTGTGTTCCGGCGGGATCCGGGCGCGGATCTCTTCCGCGGCCAGCGCTTCTTCCTTGCTGTCGAGGCTGGTTGGTACGAGCAGGTCGATGCCGTACGGCTTGCCGTTGACCTGGTCGTCGATCCACGACAACTCGATGTCGAGCGTCTCCGGCGAGTGGCCGACGGCGCCGAGCACGCCGAATCCGCCGGCGTTGCTCACCGCGGCGACGACATCGCGGCAATGGCTGAAGGCCACGAGCGGGAACTCGCAGCCGAGCATGTCACATATGGGTGACTTCACGATTCTTCCCCCCAAGGAAATGCGTTGTTGTGGTTATTATGCCGAATAACCGGAGGCGGCCGCTGACCTGTGGAGACCCGCGCAGTGCACCCACTCGAAACCGACAAGCCCCTTATCGTCTACATGGACGTCAAGAGCCCGTATGCCTACCTGGCCAAGGATCCGACCTGGCAGCTCGAGGATGACTTCGGCATCGCCATCGACTGGCGGCCGCTGACACTCAACATCCCGAGCTTCCTCGGGTCGGCGAAGGTGAACAAGACGGGAAAGGTGGTCGAGGCCAACCGGACGCCGCGCCAGTGGCAGGGCGTGCGCTACGCCTACATGGACGCCAAACGCTATGCCCGGTTGAAGAACATGCTCATCTACGGCCCGCGCAAGATCTGGGACTCGTCGCTGGCCGGGATCGGGATGCTGTGGACCAAGCGCAGCGGCCGGGATGTGCTGAGACATTACATGGACATCGCCTACGAACGGTTTTGGCGACGGGATCTGGACATCGAAGATGAAACCGTGGTCGCCGGCGTGGTTGCCGAGGCGGGCGGAGACGAGCAAGGGTTCCTCACCTTCCTGCAAGGCGAAGGCCGCCGCGATCACGATGCCCTGCAGGCGCAACTGCACGATGCCGGGATCTTCGGCGTTCCGAGCTACGTGATCGGCGGTGAGATCTTCTTCGGGCGCGAACATCTGCCGGCGGTTCGCTGGCTTCTCGGCGGGCGGCAGGGGCCGCCGCCGGACGTGGCCTACGATCGGTTCGAGTCGCCGCCGTGATCGGTTTCGCGTTCGACTATGCCAGTACCGCGTCGTTGTTGGCCTTCGCGCCGACTTGCACCTTGGCGGACGAGCTGGGCGTCCCCATTGAGTGGTTGCCCATGCCCGGTGCTACCCGCCCTGTGGTTGGTGCCAACCGAAGCGATGAGTCCGTTTCCGAACGACACAGCCGCGTTCGCGCGGAATACGTCGCGATGGATGTGGCCCGTTACGCCCGTTGGCGGGGCATCGAGATCAACCGCGATGCGAACGGCGTCGACTCGGCCTTGGCCTGCGCGGGCGGCCTTTGGGCGGATCGACATGGTGTGGCGCGGGCCTACAACCAGCACGTTCTCACCGAGTTCTGGGCGGGTCGCCTGGACATCGAAGACGGGACGACTCTCAAGTCCGTGCTCGACGGGCTTGGCGCCCCGGGTTTCGACGACGAGAGCTTCGAAGCGCCACTGGCCGCGCACAAGGCGTCCGTCGAAGACCGCGGTGTGCACACGCTGCCAGCGTATCTAGTCGAGGAGCAGGTGTTCGTCGGTCGGGCCCACCTGCCGATGATCCGATGGATTTTGCAGGGCCGTGACGGCCCCGGACCCCTGTAGTGCGTCCGCTTAGAACACCCCGTAGGGGC
The DNA here is from genome assembly GCA_009846005.1 of Gammaproteobacteria bacterium. Classification (GTDB taxonomy): domain Bacteria; phylum Pseudomonadota; class Gammaproteobacteria; order Pseudomonadales; family Azotimanducaceae; genus VXYL01. Next base: position 218,018 of record VXYL01000016.1, read on the forward strand.
GACCCTTGTGGTCGCCCGCGTTGTGGTCGCCCGCGTTGTGGTCGCCCGCGTTGTGGTCGTCCGAGAGACGCACGGCGTGTCGGTGCCTTTTCGGGCGGGGACAAGCCCCGCCCCTACGGGGCCGTCTTTGCGCTGGTGGCGGTGTTCGGATCCACCTTCGCCGTGGGCGGCGAGCCGAGCCACGGTTTCGCCTACTTCGGCGACCTGAAATACCCGAAGGACATGGCCCGGTTCGACTACGCCAATCCGCATGCACCGAAGGGCGGCACGGTCCGGTTGCCGGCCATCGGGTCGTTCAACAACCTAAACCCCTACGTTGACAAGGGCATCCTTCCCTACTACATGGACCCGCGCCTCGGCTCGGCGATTTACGACCCGCTGATGAAGGCCTCGGAAGACGAACTGGCGTCGTACTACGGCGTGCTGGCCGAGAGCGTCGAAGTCGCCGACGACTACGGTTGGGTCACCTACACGCTGCGCGAGGGCGCGTACTGGCACGACGGGGTGCCGGTGACCGTGGACGACGTCGTTTGGACGTTCGACATGCTCAAGACCGAGGCGTCGATCAGTTGGCGGAGCGCGTACCGGGAAATCGCCGCCCTCGAACGCGTGGGACCGCGTTCCTTCAGGTTCGTGTTCAGCGAGGACGCGGAAAAGACCCCGCATCTCATCGTCCAGACCACCGGATTCGCGACGCTTCCGAAGCACTATTGGGAGGACCGGGATTTCGGGGCGACCACTCTGGAGCCGCCGTTGGGCAATGGGGCTTATCGCATCGGCAGGATGGAGGCCGGCCAGAAGATCGCCTTCGAACGGGTCGAGGACTACTGGGCCCGGGATCTCAATATCTCCGTCGGCCATTTCAACTTCGACCGCTTCGAGGCCATCTACTTCTTCGACGAGAACGTCATGCTCCAGGCGATGCGGGCCGGCGTCTTCGACTACTACCGGGACCAGAACGAGGCCACGTGGGCAACCGCCTACGACTTCGAGGGCTACCGCCAGGGCCTGTTCCGCAAGGAGGCCTACACGATGGGTCCGTCCTACGGCATGCACTACGGCGTCGTGCTGAACACGCGCCGCGAGCTGTTCAAGGACATCCGGATCCGGGAGGCGCTGACGCTCGCCTACAACTTCGAGTGGGCGAACCGGGTCTACTGGCACGACGGCATGGCGCGCAACAACAGCTACTTCATGCTGTCCGGCATGCAGGCCAAGGGGTTGCCGGGGAAAGCGGAACTCGAACTCTTGGCACCGTTTCGCGGCCAGGTTCCGGAGCGCGTGTTCACCCATTCCGTCGAGTTGCCGCAGAACCGCCCGTTCGGCCGGAACCGCGAGGAACTGGAGAGGGCCCATGCATTGCTCGTCGATGCGGGCTGGGTGGTGCGGGACTTCGTACGGGTCAACGAAAACACCGGCGAGCCGTTGACGTTCGAATTCGCGGTGTCCTCGATCGCCCACGAACGGATGCTGGTTCCGTTCGTCGACAACCTGAAACGCCTCGGCATCCATGCTGTCCTGCGCAGGATGGAGAACAACCTCATGATCAACCGGCTTCGCACCTACGATTTCGACACGACGATCCGCAAGTTCTACACCTTCAAGATTCCGCAGCCGGCGCGGTTGCGCAGCCAGTTCACGTCCCGCTACGCCGACCCGCCGAACATGACCAACTACGCGGGCATCAAGGATCCCGTCGTCGACTACCTGGTCGAGAAGGTCATCGCCGCCACCACGGAAGAGGAGATGAACACCGCGGGGCAGGCGCTCGACCGGGTGCTGCTGTGGAGCTTCTACCTGATTCCGGAAGGCTATCCGGTGGGGCGCAAGATCGTTTACTGGGACCGCTTCGGCCATCCGCCGCTGGGCGTCGAGCACATGAACTGGACGGGATTCCCGCACCTGTGGTGGTTGGACGCCGCCAAGAGCGCGCGGGTGGACGCGTGGCTTACCGGGCAGGGCGAGTAGTTCAGCGATGCGACGGCAACGCATCCTGGGTGCTTTGAAGGCGTTCGCATCGGTCGTTGCCTCGTCCTACATCTCGCGCCGGATCGCGCTCATTTTGCCGACCCTCGTCGGCATCCTGCTGGTCAACTTCGTCATCATCCAGGTAGCCCCGGGCGGTCCGGTGGATCAGGCCATCGCCCGGCTGCAGGGAGAGGGCGTCGCGGCGACCGCCGCGATCGGCGGTGGCGGTGACGGCGGTCCCGCCGCCTTAGATCCCAGTACGCCGAGCAGCTACGAGTTCGCGAGGGGGATCGATCCGGACCTCATTGAGGAACTCGAACGCCAGTTCGGCTTCGACAAGCCGGCGCACGTGCGCTTCTTCAAGATGCTTGGCGACTACTTCACCTTCGACTTCGGGACGAGCTTCTACCAGGACGTCGCCGTGGTCGACCTCGTGATCGAACGGCTTCCGGTGTCCCTGTCGCTCGGCGGCGCGACGCTCCTGATCGTGTACCTGGTGTCGTTGCCGCTCGGAATCGGCAAGGCGATCCGCGACGGCACGTCGTTCGACGTCGCCACCAGCGTGTTGATTCTGATCGCCTATGCCATTCCGGGCTTCGTGCTCGCCATGCTGCTGATCATCCTGTTCTGCGGCGGCGAGTACCTGGACTGGTTTCCGTTGCGGGGCCTGACATCGGAGGACTACGCCGCACTCGGCCTCTGGGAGCGCCTCAAGGACCGGGCGTGGCATCTCGCCATGCCCGTCGCGGCGATGGCGGCTGGCAGCTTCGCGACCTTGACGATGCTGACCAAGAACTCCTTCCTCGATGAGATCGGCAAGCAGTACGTGCTCACCGCCAAGGCCAAGGGCTTGACCCCGCGTCGCGTGCTCTACGGGCACGTATTCCGCAACGCGATGCTGATCGTCATCGCGGGATTCCCGGCGGCCCTGCTCGGCATCCTGTTCACGGGCGTAATCCTGATCGAGGTGATCTTCTCGCTGAACGGCATCGGACTACTTGGGTTCGAAGCCATCGTGACGCGGGACTATCCCATCGTCTTCGGCACGCTGTTCATGTTCACGCTGCTCGGACTCGTGACGCAGTTGATCGCCGACATCACCTACACGCTGGTCGATCCCCGGATCGACTTCGAAACCCGGGGGACGTGAGCGTGACGTTCAGTCCGCTCACGCGACGCCGGTGGGCCAATTTCCGGTCCAACAAGCGGGGCTACTGGTCGCTGTGCCTTTTTCTGGGGCTGTTCACGGTAACGCTCTTCGCCGAACTCATCGCCAACGACAAACCCTTGGTGATCCGGTTCGAGGACCGGTTCTACTTCCCGTTGTTCGAGACCTACGCCGAGACCGAGTTCGGCGGCGTGTTCGAGGTCGAGGCGGACTACCGCGAACGCGTCGTCCAGGATCTCATCGCCGATGCGGGCGGTTGGATGATCTGGCCGCCGGTGCGTTTCAGCTACGACACCATCGACTACGATCTGCCCGGTGCGGCACCGTATCCACCGTCACGGGAGCACTGGCTCGGCACGGACACGGTCGGCAAGGACGTGCTGGCTTCGCTCATCTACGGGGTGCGGCTGTCGTTTCTGTTCGGGCTTGTCCTGACGTTTTTCTGCTCGGTCATCGGTGTGTGTGTGGGCGGCTTCCAAGGATATTTCGGTGGCAAGATCGATCTATTCGGTCAGCGCTTCGTCGAGATCTGGGCAGGACTGCCGACGCTGTTCATCCTGATCATCCTGGCGAGCATCGTGGAGTCGAACGTGTTCTGGCTGCTTGGCCTCTTGGTCGCGTTCGGCTGGATGTCGCTGGTCGGCGTGGTTCGCGCGGAGTTCCTGCGCGCGAGGAACTTCGAGTACATCGAGGCCGCCCGCTCCCTGGGTGTCGGTGATGCCACGATCATGCGAAAGCACGTGCTGCCCAACGCGATGGTGGCGACGATCACGTTCCTGCCGTTCATCCTCACCGGATCGATCACGGTGCTCACGTCGCTCGACTTCCTGGGCTTCGGATTGCCAGCGGACTCGCCGTCGTTGGGCCGTTTGCTGGCCCAGGGCCGCGCCAACAGCATCCACGCCCCTTGGCTGGGTCTCACCACCTTCCTAACCGTCGCGACCATGCTGACGCTTTTGATCTTCGCGGGCGAAGCCTTTCGCGATGCGTTCGACCCACGCAAGGATCCGGCTTCGGGGCCGATGCAGCGGCACTTCTGATTGGTGGATCGTAGGGGCGACCCTTGTGGTCGCCCGTGCCAGATGCGTGGGCTTCCTAAAAACGGGACGGGACAAGCCCGTCCCCTACGATCGCGTTCACATTGAACACGTGCTGCGGCACTTTCGTGCGGGAAGGGCTTCGCGTAGCGTTGCCGGTTCTGTTGCGGGGGATTCAAATGAACGACGCCAACCACTACGGCTTCGCGCTGCCTGACGAATTGATCATGCTGCGCGACCAGGTGCGCCGCTTCATGCGCGAGGAGGTCAAGCCCATCGAGGACCGGCTGCCCCACGACGCCACCGGGTGCGCGCCGGAGGACCGTGCCCGGCTGCGGGCCACGGCCGAGGCCATGGGCATGACGCGGCTGACCGTGCCGGAGGAATACGGCGGCAACCAGGTGAGTGCCCTGGCCCGGGCGATCGTCGCCGAGGAGTCCGCCAAGTGCCGCCTGGGCGCCTATGCACCGGCGCTCGGCGCGTTCGCGGGTGGCCCGCCGGTGGTGATCTGGGGCGGCACGCCGGCGCAGATCGAGAAGTACGGCATGCCCTGTGTGGACGGCAACAAGCGTGCCTTCGTTGCCATCACGGAGCCCACCGGCGGCTCGGATCCGCGCAACAACATCGAAACCCGGGCGGTTTTCGAAGGCGGCAAGTGGCGCTTGACGGGCCGCAAGATGTGGATCACCGCGGCCAAGGGTGCCGACTACGGGATCATCTTCGCCCGTACCCGGGACGGCACGGCGGATGCGCCGCCGGAAATCACCGCGTTCATCGTGGAGCCGACCTTCCCGGGAGTCGAATTCAACGAAATCAAGGTGATACGAGCGTTATCTCCCTACGAGATCGTCCTTGACGACTGTGAAGTTCCTGAAGAGAACGTGTTGGGGGAGGTTGGCCGGGGTTTCGGCATCGCCCAGAACTGGCTCGTGGACGCCCGCATTCCTTATGCTGCGGGCTGCATCGGCATCGCTCAGGAAGCCCTCGACATGGCCTGCGGGTGGGTCAAGCAGCGGCCCGTGCGGGGCGGGCGGCTGGCGGACAAGCAGGCCATCCAGTGGATGATCGCCGACTCCGAAGTGGAGTTGCGTGCGGCGCGGTTCCTGATCTACGACGCCGCGTCGAAGGTGGATGCCGGGGAACCCGGCAAGGTCGATGCGTCGGTGTGCAAGCTCTACGGCACGGAAACGGCGGGTCGGGTCGTCGACCGGTCGATGCAGATGTTCGGCGGCATGGGCATGGCCAAGGAGATGCCGCTGGAACGCTGGTATAGGGAGTTGCGCGTCAAGCGGATCGGCGAAGGACCGTCCGAGGTGCACCGGGTGGTGATCGCCCGGGACAAGCTGCGCAGGACCGACGGCGGGATGTACTTCTCGTAGGGGGGCGACCCTATCGCGCCCGCCAGGGCGCGCGGTCGCCCGCAGCGCTCCACAGCGGGACGGGACAACGCCGCCAGACCGCTCGAACGCGCCCGCAGGGCGCGCACTCTCGAACGCGCCCGCAGGGCGCGCACTCGCCCGTCTGGCCCCAGCCCCCACCGCCCGAGGATTCCGCGCCCTGCAACGGCACTTCGTGCCATCGCGGCGGCGCAGATTCCTCGGCCCGTCCCCTACGTCACTCGCGGCCGGGGGTTACGGTGCGCCGGGGAACATGCCCGGCTGCTTTCGCGGATCGCCGCACTCGGTGCCCTCGTAGAGGCCGATGTTGTCCATCTGCACGTCGTAGGCACTTTGGCCGAAGTCGAAGGCGACCCGACCCCGTAGGTCGGTCTCGGCGATCGTGAAGGTGTGGCTGAACTGCTGGTAGGTTGACGTCAGGTCCTCTTCGAACTGGCCGCCGCTGGTGTTCCGCCAGTTGTCCATGTTCGTGTCCATGTAGGCCCTGATCGGCCGGGTTTGGTCATCGCGAAGCTGGCTGGACTTGGCGTCGTAGCACAACGTGTAGGTCTGCCCGCCGACAACGGGCACGGCGTGGCTGATCTGGGAGTGCCACCGATCGGAGGAGGCTCTGGTAAGCGAGATGCTCATTTCTCCGCCGCCCCAGTCGACGTTCCTGACGATTCCGTTGACGTTGACGAAGTTCCAGTTGTGGCGGTCGAACCGGATGCGGTTGAACTCGCCGCCGCTGCTGATCAGGTTCCGGTTGCCCGCCGACGGCATCGTCTCCAGATCCTCGTGGAAGAACATCATGTCGTTGCTGAACAACCCCTGCGGGTTCTGGATCTGCACGAAGTGCAAGCCGCCGGGCGGCGCTTGATCCAGTTCGATGATCGCGACTTCGCCGGAGCAGTGCGGCAGCGTCCCGTGTTCGCATTCGACGTTGCCATCGATGCGCCGACCGTTTAGGTGGAGCGACGCGCCCGCTTGGACATGCCTGGCGTTGATTCGCAGTTTCCTGTCGTCGTCCAGGAAGGCGAGATGGACGTTTCGGGATTGCCGGTGGATCGGCGCCACGGGCCACAGCGCTGGCTGCATGTGCTTGTCGATGTTGGCACCGCTCCGGCCGGTGAGGGTCAGGACAAGCTCGCCGTCGCTGGCCAAGTGGAGCAATTCGGAACGGTCGTACGACTCGCTGCCATCATGGGTCCGGTAGACCCCGTCGCTGAATTCGAGGGCCACGCCGGTCGCTCCGTCGTTCGACATCAAGACGCCTTCGCCCTGGAGGATGATTCCGCCTTCCTTGCCGGATACTTCCAACGCGTCAAGCAGGTCTTCGGTCAGCGGCCTGCGTGCGGTGTCCTCGTTCAAGGTCACCTGCCGTGCGAAACTCCCGGAGAAGCCCGTGTTGTTCTGCAGGACCATCTGCCAGACCTCCGGCGACGCGCCGCCGAGGTCCCAGATGTCCTCCTCTTCGAAGTAGAAGCGCTCGTTGAACTCGGATTGTGGCTCGGCGCCGCTGCGGCGGAACGCGAGATACATCAGGTCGATGACGTTGGTCCGAGCCTGCGGGGTGATCTGGAAGCGGTCGTAGGCGCCCCGCCACGTCGGCGCGTCCATGCCGGTGCCCGGCGTGTTGGGCGTCACTAGGAACGGCATGCGGTGGCAGTCGCCGCAGGTCTGGGCGCCGGTGCCTTGGCCGGAGTCGATGATGAAGCTGAACTCGAAGATGCCGTCGCGGCCCATCTGCGTCAGTTCGTTGTCGAAGGGTCGTTTTTGGGCAGGCGGAAACGGCACGCTCAGGAGGTATGTAGCTAGGGCGTCCCGGTCGCCCGCATCCAGCAGCCCCGCCTTGCCTTCGTCGTTGGTGTGCGGGCATGCGCCCGAACTCACGTCGCACATCGTCGTCGCCAGCGAGCCGTCTACCAGGACACGCGTGCAACTTTGTGGATCATCCTCGCTGCAATTGGGTTCGACCGGCGCGTCGATGGACGCGGTGTTGATACCGCCGTAGGGATCGCCCGGGATGCCGTCCCAATGGTATGGCTGGGTGTCGCGCAACCCCTTGGCGGGCATGGTGAGTCGGGGCGGTACCTGGTCCATGCAGCCCTGCTGACCCTCGCAGGGCGGGGTCTGGAGAATCCAGATCAACTGGTCGGTGTGGTTGTCGGGATGGCAGGACTCGCAGGAAAACGTTCCGGTACTGGATGCATGGGCGTCGTTGAATGCCATCCGGCCCTGCTTGACGACGGGATGGGTGGGATCCTCGAGTGGAATCGTCTCCGCGACCGTGGGTGCCGTGAGCGAAGAGAGATCCACCGCGGACACCGAGTTGGCCACGGCATTGAGAACCCAGGCACCGATGGGCTCGCCCTCGGGGCCGGAAACCACCGCGACGCCTCGGGGTGCGTTCTCGACGTCCACGCTTCCCAGTACTTCGCCGCTCGTCGCATCGACGGTGAAGAGCTTGTCCGAACCGGCGGCGGTAACCACCAGCGTCGAGTCGTCCGGGCTGATCTGGATGCCGAACGGCGTCGCGAGGGCGTCTTCGGGTTCGGGATGGTCAGGCGGCACGGGTTCGAGATCGAAGCGGACCGGCGCCCCGCAACCGGATTCATCGCCGCAGTCGATGCGGGTTACCTGGTTGAGGAAGGCGCGGTTCTCCATCTCGGCCATGCCGTGACCTTGGGTGCCGGCGAGTCCGTTGGCGGTGTTCCGTGCGTCGGTCTGGGCGACGTAGACCCGGCCGCTGCCGTCGACGGTAATGCCGTAGAGCAGCGTCCCGACACCTTCCACGACCGCTACGAGTTCGTCCGTCGTGGTGTCGAACACGAACAGGTCGCGGTCGGGCACATCGTCGTCCTCGGTGATGTCGGCGTCGTAGTTGAGAGACAGGACGTTGTTATTGGAGAAGACGTGCTCGACGGCGTCGAAAGTACAGCCGTCCTGGCCGATCTCGGTGCTGAAGCATCCGGATAGCTGGCTCTTGTTGCCGGACTCGAACGCGACGACGTAGAGCCGCTCTCCCTGCACCGCGATCGCGCGCGGATCCTGGGACGAAATCCCGAGGCGTTCGCCGACGCTGCGGGTGGCGACGTTGACCACGGCGATCTCGTTGGCGGGTCCGAGCGCCACGTACGCCTTCTCGTTGCTGGCGAAGGCGATACCCACCGGCTCGTCGAAATCGGTCGAGAAGTTCACGGCGTCGACGGCCTGCACGGTGGCGACCACGTTCTGGAATGTCGGGCTCGCGGGGTCGGTGTCGATCACGCTGACGGTGTCCGAGATGTGGTTGGCGACCCAGACCTCAAGACCGTCCGGTCGGGGAACGACGCTGACCGGATCGATGCCCACGTTGATGCGGTTGACGATGGTGCGCGTTCGCGCATCGATCACGTCGACCGTGTCGCTCGGCGTGTTAGTCACGTAGACGAAATCGCCCACCGCGGCGATGGGCTTGGAGTGGGGGCTTGCGAAGACGGGGTGGCCGATGCCTTCGGGAATGGGGGATTGAACGACGTCAAGGGGACCTGCGGCGCGGCGCAGTTCGCCCTGGAGAAGGACCAGGAAGCGCTCGAGTGTCCTGTAGGTTTCGGAATCGCGCTCGATGCGGATGCCTCCGCCGTGCCCGCTTACGTTGTTGATCTTGTCGAGGATGTACCGCCGGTCCACATCGCCGAGGAGATTCCGGAACTGGGCCAGGTTTCGCTCGACGTGATCGGCGTTCGACGAGTCTACGAACACCAGCCGCGTGTGGCCGGACCGGCCACCCTCCGTGTGGCAACCGATGCAGTTTTCCTGCACTACGGTCTGCGACACGGACTCCGAGAACACATCTTCCGCGTTGTCCGGAAACTCCGCGCCGCGACCCGGTGCCGTCGACAGGTTGGTGAAATGGCCGGTTGGCGTCGCCAGCAGGCTCATGGCGATGATCGACTGCTCCGATTCGACGACCAGTTGCCACTTGCCCCGACCGTCGCCAAGTCCCAAGTCCTCGAGTTCCTCGGCGTCCAGCGATCGGCTACCGCCGGGGGGCACGTCGATCTGAACCAGGTAGTCCGAATACTCGCCCGCATCGTCGATGCCGGTGATGTCGACGGACGCGGCGGCGGCGCTGGGGTTCAGGATCCGCAGCCAGCTCAACTGGTTCTTGTTGGTACCCGGGTTGAACACGGCCACCCGGTGTCGGTTGTCCGCCGTCGGCGCCGTATCGTGCATGGCGGTCAGGAATCCGTCTGGCGTGCGGACGTACGCCAACACCTGGATATCGAGGTCGCTCGTGAGCTCTAGGCGCCAGTCGCCCTCGCCTTGTCCCGTGCCGGTGAGACCCTTGCCCGAGTGACCTTCCTCGAGGTCCTTCGAGTTGAAATGAAGGGTGTGGTTTGCCTCGATGGCGAGGCTCGCGGCCCCGTATTCCCTTCCGTCGTCGTCGAATGCCGCAATGGTGACCTCGCCGGACGCGTCGCCGCGGTTGATGACCCGCACGAATCCTTGCGGACCATCTGCCACGTTCGGCGGGAACATCGGCACGACATGCGTGGCCGAGTCGTTTGCGGGCGTCGTGGACAGGTTGGTCAGATGACCGGTGGGACTCTGCAGCAGGCTCATCGCGTGAATGGGCGCGTCGCTCGCGGCGAGAAGCTGCCACTTGCCGCTGCCGGACCCCATGGCGTCCGTCAAGCCGTCGGCGCCGTTCTCCAACTGCGCCGCCGAGTACGTTCTCGTGGCGCCCGCTGGCACGATTGCCTGTACGTCCGCCGATCGCGTGCCGGTGTCGTCGATGCCATGGACCGTCACCGTGGCGTCGGTGTCGCCGGGATTGATCAGGCGAAGCCGACTCACTTGGTTGGCGTTGCGGCCCGGATTGAAGGTTGCCGCCCGGTGACCGTCGTCGGTCTGGGGCACCAGGTCATGCATCGCCGTGAGGAAGCCGTCCCCGGTACGAATGTAGGCCAGCACCTCGATGTCTAGGTCACTGGTCACGTCCAACCGCCAATCGCCATGGCCGCTTCCCGTGTAACCGGTCAACCCCTTGCCCGGATTGCCTTCCTCCAAGTCATCCGAGTTGAAGTGAACCGTCTCGCCGGCGCCAATGGACAGCGCCAAGGGGCCGTGCACGTTGCCGTCGTCGTCGATGGCCTCGATGCTGACTTCGCCGGACTCGTCGCCGTGGTTGATGACGCGCACGAATCCCTGTCGAACCGTGTCGGATGCGGCGGGAAACAGCGGCACCAGGTGTTCCTGGGCGCCCGCCGACACGGCGGGCGACGCGGCAAGGATCGCTAGGCCGAACGGCATGCACGACCGAGCGATGCGTCGCCAAAGACCTGCGGATCGAGAATTCGATTCGGCTCTGGATCGACCAGTCACTGTCCCTCCTGGCGACCGCTGAACGGGCCGCATGAGACGGGGGGTCGCAGACTGTCGGCACCCCAACGGGCACCGCCGCCGCGGACCCGCCCCGCGCATCGGCTGCGCCATGTCAACCTTCGATTATTTCTCAACGCGGCGGAAAATCAAGCCCTCAGCGCGTCTGGGTCGTAGGGGCGACCCTCGTGGTCGCCCGCGCCGAATGTCCGTTGCCGCAGCAGCGGGACGGGACAAGCCCGTCCCCTACGATCCCGATTTGCAACGATTGCTCGATGAAGCTAGTTCGCTAGGGGGAGAAGGCTAGGGCGTGTGCGAAGTCGAGGTCGACCGAGGCGAGCATGCGTGCCTTGGTCTGCGCGTAGGCGCGCGGATCCAGACCGGCCAACTCGTCGAAGAACGGCTTCGCCGCGAGGCGCAGATCGGCACCGGCGGGATACACGCGGTGAACCAGCCCGCGGGCATACGCGGTCGGACCGTCCATGGTTTCTCCGAGATAGGCGACTGGCGCGACGATGGATTGGTTGACCAGGCGGGGCAGCTTGTATGACCAGCCCTCCGCTGCCCAGAGCGCCCGGTGGATGCGCGGATCTCCGTAGTTCACGTCCTCGGTGGCGAGTCTGAAATCACAGGACAGGCTGTAGTCGTATCCCGAGCCCAAGGCGTGACCGTGCAGCAGCACGACAGTTGGCTTCGGGCAGGCCCGCAATACGGCGGCGGATTCGAGCAGGAATGCTGGGCCGGCACCGAGGTCGAGATCGACCCGACGACCCGCCATGGGATCCTCGCCTTCGGGAGGCTCCGCGGTCAGGTCGTCTCCGGCGCAGAACGCCCGGCCTTCGCCCGAAAGCACCAGAACTCGCACGGACTGGTCCGCCGTCGCAGCCTCGACGGCGCGTTTGATGCGCACGTGCTGGTCAAGGTCCAGGGCGTTTAGCTTGCGCGGACGATCGAGGATCAGATGGCGGACCGGCCCCTCGTCCCGGACGACCAGCGCCGTGTCGTCGCTCATCGGCCCCTGAACTCCGGAGGACGGCGCTCCCGCCAGGCCTTCATTCCCTCCAGCCGATCCTCGATGACGTGGGTCTGCCGGACGCCGAGGGAATGCACCATTGCGGCGTCGAAGGGCAGGTCGAGTTGCGGGAGGACCTGGAGCTTGTGGACCTCCCACGCACGCGTCGGAAGCCTCGCGATGGCATGGGCGAGTTCGCGTGCCCGCGCCTCGAACGCGTCGTCGTCCACGACCTCGTGAACGAGTTGGATTCGCTTTGCTTCCATCGCGTCGAGGATCTCGCCGAGCAGCAGCATACGCATCGCCTGGGACTGGCCGATCAGCTTCGGCAGCAGGTAGGCGATGCCCGTGGCGGCTGCCCGTCCCTGACGGATCCGGGGGTCGCCGATTTGCGCGGTGGCGGATGCGAGGCGGATGTCGCAGACGCACGCCAGATCGAACGCGAGCCCAAGGACCTCACCGTGCATCAGCGCCAGCGTCGGCTTCATGAACGCGCGCAGCGCCTTGATGGCGTCCTGTTCCGGCAACGGACCTGGGCCGTGAGAACCCTCGGGTCGCCGATGCGCGAGCCGTTCCGGCCACTCGCCCATGTTCGTCCAGTCGTCGCCCGCGCTGCGGCAGTCCAGCACAAATGCGCGGGTGCTGGAATCCCGGGCCGCCTCGCTCACTGCATCGCGCAGAGACTCGAGCGTGCCGAAGTCGATCAACCGCCCGCCGAAGCTGATTCGGGTCACCCCGCCGGCATTGCGAATGTCGAGCATCGTTCTTCCCTTCGCCAATGTCCGTGGGCATGATACGGGAGTCGCGTGATGTCAGACGGAGGTTGGATGCGTCGTTGCTTCGTTGTCGTGCTCTTCGCGGTTCTGGCGGGCTGCGCGACGGCTAAACGCGGACCGACGGAGACGTTCGAGGTTCGCTCGTCACCCCCCGGTGCATCGGTCGCTTCGACCAGCGGTTGGGAGTGCACCACGCCATGCAGCGTCAAGGTCGCCCGCCGCGGCGACTTCGTCGTAACCGTGCGCAAGGACGGCTACGTCACGCAGACATTCACCATCAAGTCGGTGCCGATCCAAAGCCAAAAGAAGGGGCTCAAGGACCGCGTCGTGCTGGCGAACACCGAATACATCGGTCGCGCGACCGATTGGGCCACCGGTGCCAACCGCGAGCACCAGCCGAATCCCCTAGAAGTCGAACTCGAACTCGAATAGCCCGCCGCGGTCGGTGGCGCCGTAGGGGCGACCCTCGTGGTCGTCCGCGTTGTTGTGTCGCGGGACGGGACAAGCCCGTCCCCTACGTGCCCGTGCGGCACAGGGTCGTTCGCCGTCCCCTACGATGCGCGCAAGGCCGCGATCCGGGCATCCAGCGGCGGGTGCGAGGCGAACAGGGCCCTTAAGCCCCGCCGGACGCCGCTCGAGATGCCGAATGCCGCCATGGATTCCGGCATGGTGTCCGGCATGTCGCTCGACGCCTTCAGGCGTTCCAGCGCGGCGATCATGTTGTGCCGACCGGCAAGTCGGGCGCCTTGGGCGTCGGCCCGGAACTCGCGTTGCCTGGAGAACCACATGACGACGATGCTCGCCAGTATCCCTAGCACGATCTGCGCGACGATGGTGGCCACGAAATAGCCGATTCCGATGCCGCCCTCGTTGCGCAGCACCACCCGGTCGACGGCGAATCCGATGACCCGGGCCAGGAACAGCACGAAGGTGTTCAGGACACCTTGGATCAGCGTCAGGGTGAGCATGTCGCCGTTCGCGACGTGGCCGATTTCGTGGCCTAGCACGGCCTCGACCTCGTTCTCGCGCATCGAGTCGAGCAGGCCGGTGCTGACCGCCACAAGCGCCTTGTCCCGGGAGGCACCGGTGGCGAAGGCATTGGGCTGGGGGGATGGGAATATCGCCACCTCGGGCATGGCGATTCCGGCCGCCGCCGACTGGCGGGCCACTGTATCGAGCAGCCAGCGTTCGCCAGCGTTGCGCGGTGCGTCGATGACCTCGGCGCCGGTCGCCCGCTTGGCCATCCACTTGGAGAGCGCCAAGGAGATGAACGCACCGCCGAAGCCGAACAGCGCGCAGAACAGCAGCATGCCACCCGGGTCGAATCCGTTCGCCACCAGCGCCTCGGTGATGCCGAACAGGCTGAACGTGAGGCTGGCCACGGTCAGTATGGCGATGTTGGTCAGGACAAACAGTGCTACGCGTTTCATGGGGCGACCCCGTTGGCGATATGCCTATTGACATTTTATGGCGTCGCTCGTTCCCGATCACAAGGGGGAACGACGGTCCAGTTCCGACAGCGCAAGGGCAAGGTCATCGGGTGTATTGACGTTTAGGAAGCCGTTCTCCGGGAAATCCACTTCGTCGACACCATCGGCGACCAGCCAGCGGTGGACTGCGCGTCCGCCCGCCCGATAGAACTCGGCGAGCGACACCGCATGCCCTTCATTGAGAAGCATGGTTAGGTTCTGCCGGTGTCCGCCCGCCGAGACAACAGCCGCGCCGTGCTCGTGGCAGGAAGGTGCCAAGGCACGGACAAGGTTCGAAGGAAGAAACGGCGTGTCCGCCGGGGTGGTGAGAGTCCACGGGGTGTCGACCAAACGCAGGGCTGCAACAATGCCCGCGAGGGGTCCCTGGTCTGGTTCGTCGTCGACGGCGACCGGATAGCCGAAACGGGCGTAGTGCGTAGCATTGCGTCCAACCGACAGCATGATCGAGTCGACCTGGGGTTCGAGCCGCGCGATGACGTGCGCCAGGAGCGACTTGTCGCCCAAATCGGCCAGGGGTTTTTCGATTCCACCGAGACGCGTCGCGCGGCCGCCGCAGAGGATGATGGCCGTGATGCCCGGCAGTGGGTCAGACGATACGCTGCGGCGCGACATAGACGTTGAAGGTTTCTGCCTTCAGGAATCCCACTAGGGTAATCCCGAGTTCCTCGGCGAGTTCGACGGCTAGGCTGGACGGCGGTCCCACTGCGGCGACGAACGCGGCACGGGTCATGGCAGCCTTTTGGATCAACTCGAAGCTCGCGCGACCGGAGAGCAGGATGCCGAGACCCGCGAGCGGCCGAGGCTCCTCGAGGTAGGAACCGATCAGCTTGTCCAAGGCATTGTGGCGTCCGACATCCTCTCGAAGGCGGCGGATTCGCCCCTTCGCATCGAAGCAGGCCGAAGCGTGCAGCCCGCCCGTGCGGTCGAACTCGGTTTGTCTCGCGCGCAGCGCCTCGGGTAGTCGGTGGAGGTCGCCGGCGGCGATCTCGAAGGCGTCGCGTTCCCCCTCGGGCAATTGGATGCGAACCGCATTGAGCGATGCCTTGCCGCAGATTCCGCAGCTTGAGGACGTGAAGAAATGCCGTACGAGGTTCGCGGCATCGAAACGGACTCTATCGGCTAGTGTCACCTTGACCACGTTGTGCAGGCCCTTGTCGGGACTCGGCGGATCGCAGTACTCGACACGGTCGATATCGGCGTGGTTGCGAATCACCCCTTCGGTGTAGAGGAACCCGACTGCCAGGTCAAAGTCATCGCCGGGGGTGCGCATGGTGACGGAAATGCTCTGCTCGGTCGTTGCTTCCCCGGTCGCGGCGCCAAGCCGGATCTCCATCGGCTCCTCGACGGTGACGAGATCCGTCGTTTCGTCGGTGTCGCGCCCATGAAAGGCCACGTCCACGCGCTGGCTCTGCGCCGGTCTCGCCGGGATCGATTGATCGGACTCGAATGTCGCCACGGGGGCGGACGGCGCTAGCTACCTGCCGCGGCCAACGCCTCGGCCTGATTTCGGGCGCGCTCCGCGAAGCGGTCCTGCCACTCGGAACGGTGGTTCGCCGGTCTCACCTCCACCGCGGTGACCTTGTATTCCGGGCAGTTCGTGGCCCAGTCGGACAACTCAGTGGTGACGACGTTGGTACCCGTCCGGGGGTGGTGGAAGGTGGTGTAGACCACACCCGGCACAACGCGAGTCGTGACCGTTGCCCGAAGCGTGATTTCGCCGATGCGACTGGTGACCGAGACCCAGTCGTCGGTGCGGACGCCGCGGGTCTCGGCATCCGCCGGGTGGATCTCCAGAACGTCCTCGTCGAGCCACTCAACGTTGTCCGTTCGCCGGGTCTGGGCGCCCACGTTGTACTGGGTCAGGATCCGTCCCGTTGTCAGCAGGAGCGGGAACTTCCGGTTCGCGCGCTCCGGCGTCGGCTGGTACTCGGTCGGGACGAAGAGGCCCTTGCCGCGCACGAACTGCTCCTCATGCATCACGGGCGTGCCGGTGGGGGCTTGCGCGTTGCACGGCCACTGCACGCTGCCCTCCCGGTCCAGAAGGTCGAAGGTGACACCGGCGAAGATCGGCGTGAGTTCGGCGATTTCCGCAAGAATCTCTTCGACGGACGAGTAGTTCATTGGGTAGCCCATGGCGTTGGCCAGGGCCTGGGTCGCCTGCCACTCCTGCATGCCCGCCTTGGACGGCATCACCGCCCGAACCCGGTTGATGCGCCGCTCGGCGTTGACGAAAGTGCCGTCCTTCTCGAGGAACGAGGAACCGGGCAGGAAGACGTGGGCGAACTTGGCGGTCTCGTTCAGGAACAGATCCTGGACGACGACGCACTCCATGGATCCGAGCGCCGCCTCCACGTGCTGGGTGTTGGGATCGGATTGGGCGATGTCCTCGCCCTGGATGTAGATCCCCTTGTAGGTTCCCGCGCAGGCTTCGTCCAGCATATTCGGGATCCGGTGCCCCGGCTCGGCATCGAGTTCGACATTCCAGTGCGCGGCGAACTCGGCGCGGACGGCGTCGTCGGCCACCGGCCGGTAGCCCGAGAACTCGTGCGGGAACGAGCCGACGTCGCAGGAGCCCTGAACGTTGTTCTGGCCCCGCAGCGGGTTCACGCCGACGCCGGGGCGGCCGATATTGCCCGTGGCCATGGCGAGGTTGGCCATGGCCATGACCATGGTGGAACCTTGGCTGTGCTCGGTAACGCCGAGGCCGTAGTAGATCGCGGCGTTGCGGGCCGTCGCGTAGAGACGGGCGGCGGCGCGGAGATCCTCCGCAGGCACGCCGAGAATGTCGGCAACGCTCTCCGGCGCATTCGCCGGGTCCCGGGCGAAGTCGAGCCAGTCCCGGAACGAGGCGGTGTCGCAGCGGTCTTCGACGAAGCCGTGGTCGATCAGGTCCTCCGTGGCCACCACATGGGCGAAGGCGTTCATCAGCGGCACGTTGGTGCCGGGCTGCAGGGCCAAGTGGTGCGCCGCCTCGATGTGCGGCGTACGGACCAGATCGATCCGGCGGGGATCGCAGATCACGAGTTCGGCGCCCTCTCTTAGGCGCCGCTTCATCTGCGAGGCGAACACCGGGTGCCCCTCGGTGGGATTCGCGCCGATGACGACAATGACGTCCGCATCTGCCACCGAGTCGAAGTCCTGTGTCCCGGCGGACGTGCCGTAGGTCTGCCGGAGTCCGTAGCCGGTGGGGGAGTGACAGACCCGGGCGCAGGTGTCGACGTTGTTGTTGCCGAACGCCGCGCGCACCATCTTCTGCACCACCCAGACCTCCTCGTTGGTGCAGCGCGAAGAGGTGATGCCGCCAATGGACGTGCGGCCGTATTTCTCCTGGAGGCCCTTCAATCGCTCCGCGGCGTAGTCGATCGCCTCGTCCCAGCCCACCTCGCGCCAGGGATCGTCGATGGTCTCGCGGATCATCGGCGTGGTGATTCGCTCCCGATGATTGGCGTAGCCCCAGGCGAAGCGGCCCTTGACGCACGAATGCCCGTGGTTCGCCTTGCCGTCCTTGTGGGGCACCATGCGCACCACCACGTCGCCCTTGACCTCGGCCCGGAACGAACAGCCGACGCCGCAGTAGGCGCAGGTGGTGTCGACACTGCGGTCCGGTACGCCGTGATCAACGACCGACTTCTCGATCAATGTGGCGGTCGGGCAGGCCTGCACGCAGGCACCGCAGGAGACGCACTCCGAGTCGAAGAAGCTATCGTCACTGGTGGCCACCTTCGACTCGAAGCCGCGCCCGTCGATGGTCAGCGCGAAGGTGCCCTGGACTTCGTCGCAGGCCCGTACGCAGCGCGAACAGACGATGCACTTCGACGGGTCGAACTGGAAGTAGGGGTTTGAGGTGTCGATCAACGCGCCGAGATGGTTCGCGCCGTCGTCGTAGCGGACATCCCGTAGGCCCACGGCGCCGGCGACGTCCTCCAGTTCGCAGTCCCCGTTGGCGGGGCAGGTCAGGCAGTCCAACGGGTGGTCGGATATGTAGAGTTCCATCACCCCCCGGCGGACCCGGGCGACCTGCTCGGTCTGGGTGCGGACGACCATGCCCTCCTGCACGGGTTCGGTACACGAAGCGATCAGGCCCCGGCGGCCCTCCACCTCCACCAGGCACACCCGGCAGGAACCGAACGCTTTCAAGTTGTCGGTGGCGCAGAGCTTGGGGATGTCGAGGCCGGCTTCCCGGGCGGCACGCATGATGGAGGTGCCGGCGGCGACCCGGATGGGTGCTCCGTCGATCGTGACATCGACGTATTCGACGCCGTTTGCAACCGGGGTCGCGCCGTTGCCGTTGGCATCCAGTCGCCGCGCCGGCTCGGCGTAGCGCACCACCGGCGGGGTGCCGAAGTCGGGGACCGAAATGGTCATCGCCGGAAGTCCTCCGGGAACCGCTTGATCGCACTCATCACCGGAATGGGCGTCATGCCGCCCATCTGGCAGAGGCTCGCGGTCTCCATCACCTCGCAAAGGTCTTCAATAATAGTCAATTTCTGCTCGACATCGCGACCTTCGATGATCCCGCTCATCGTCTCCTTGCCGCGCACCGAACCGAGCCGGCAGGGCGTGCATTTCCCGCAGGATTCGACCTCGCAGAACTCGAACGCGTAGTGCGCTTGGCGGGCCAGATCGACGGTGTCGTCGAATACCACGATGCCGCCGTGGCCGATACCTGCGCCGAGTTCCGCAATGGCCTCGTAGGTCAGGGGGGTATCGAATTCCTCGGGCTTGAGGTACGCCCCGAGCGGACCGCCGATCTGGATCGTGCGGATCGGACGACCGCTGCGCGTGCCGCCGCCGAAGCCGTTCACGATCTCGTCGATGGTGATGCCGAAGGGCACCTCGATCAGGCCGCCGCGCTGGACGTTCCCGGCTAGCTGGAAGGCCATGGTGCCGGTAGATCGTCCGACGCCCATGTCGGCGTACCACGCGCCGCTGTGCTTCATGATCGCGGGAACGGCCGCGAAGGAGATGACGTTGTGCACGAGTGTCGGTGCGCCGAAGAGACCGCTGATGGCAGGCACCGGCGGCTTGACGCGGATCTCGCCGCGTTTGCCTTCGAGGCTTTCGAGCAGCGAGGTCTCCTCGCCGCAGATGTAGGCGCCGGCGCCGATGAAGAGTTCGAGGTCGAAGGCTTGGCCGCTGCCTAGGATGTCCGTGCCGAGCAAGTCTTCCGCGTAGGCGTTGTCCAAGGCGGCTTGGAAGATGTCGGCGGCGATGGGATATTCGGAACGCAGGTAGACGTACCCCTTCGTCGCGCCGGTGGCGAGGCCCGCGATGGTCATCCCTTCAATCAGGCGGTAGGGGTCGCCCTCCATGAGAATACGGTCCGCGAACGTACCGGAGTCCCCCTCGTCGGCGTTGCAGACGATGTACTTCTGCTCGCCGGGGGTATCGAACACGGTGCGCCACTTGATGTGGGCGGGAAACCCCGCGCCGCCGCGACCGCGGAGCCCGGACGTTTCGATCTCGGCGATCAAGGACTCGGCATCGCGTCCCAAGCACTCCTCGAGGAAGGTGGTATTCGGCAGTTCGAGCGGATGGGAAGTGCCCGCGCGATCAAATACCGCCCGGGTTTGGCGTTGCAGGTAGTCGATCTCGGAGATCTTGCCCAAGTACTTCGCATGTCGTTCGTGCTGTTGGAAGATGCCTGGAACATCGCTGGCCTCGACGTTGCCGAACGCCAGGCGTGCGCCGTCGTATTCGACTTCCATCGCGGGTTCGGCCCAACACATTCCCCTTGAACCGTTGCGAACGATCTCCGTGCCGGTATCCGCGATAGCGGCGGCCACGGCATCCGCACCAGCGGCGACCGCAGCGGTGTCGAGGGGCACGAAGGCGGTGGTCATGCCGGAACCTGCTCGGCCAGATCGCACAGATCCGCCCGGGCCAGGGGGCGTCCGTTGACCATCATCGAGGGTGCCTGGGCGCAGAGACCCAGGCAGTAGACCGCGTCAAGCGACACGGCGTCCGTCACCTCGCCGAGCTTGACGCCAAGGTGTGCCTCGACGCGCTTGGTGAGTTCCCGTGCGCCGACGGACTGGCAGGCTTCCGCTTGGCAGACCCGCACCTGTACCGGTGGCTGGGGCTTCGTCTTGAGGTCGTGATAGAAGGACACGATGCCGCGCACCTCCGCACGGCTTAGGTTGAACACGTCGGCGACATCGTGCTCTTGGGTTCGGCTGACGTACCCGAAGCGCGCCACGATTTCCCGAAGTGCAGTGAGTACGCCGCCCACCCGGTCGCGGTGATGCACGGCGATCTCGCGTGCCGTGGCGGCGGATCTGGAGGGGATTTCGACCATGCGTCGATGTTAGCAGCGTTGCAGCAAACGCAACGAACCGGTGACGCGGGGCGTTGTTGGGATGTCGCATGCGGTACGCGAATCCCCCGCCGACAGCGGGCAGGCGACGTAGGGGACGGGCTTGTCCCGTCCCGTTGCCGAGTCAACGGAGACGGTTGCGGGCGACCACAGGGTCGCCCTACGGCAGGGGCGAGCGCAGCATCTTGACCACGCTCGATCAGTTGAACGGCGAGGCGATCTCCAGTTGCTCCATGACCCCGTTGAACCACTGGATCACCTCCGGGTGGTATGGGATGCCGTTGGCGCGGCGGTCGATCTCGGCTTCGTGTTCGGGGAAGCCCGCGTAGACAACCCGCGACTCGCCCGGCGCGGGTTTGCAGTCGAGGATTGAGCGCAGATAGGCATCCATGTCCGCCTTGAACACATCGACATCGGCGAAGGCTGCGACGTTGTAGGCCATGAAGTAGTGCCCGGAGCCCTGACGGCGGTGCGGGCCGGCACCGGTTCCCGGCAGCGTCTTGCAGAGAATCTCCACCAGCATCGATAGGCCGAAGCCCTTGTGCGACCCGATCTCCCGGGTTCCGCCCAGGGGAAGCATGAGATAGCGGTCCGGCACGTCGAGCTCGTCCATGACCGGCGCACCCTCGGCGTCGGTGATCCAGCCGGGTAGGACCTTGTTGCCGAGGCGCCTCAAGAGCTGGATCTTGTTGCCGGCGACGGAACTCATCGAGGCGTCGAAAATGAACGGCGGCTCCTCCTTGGACGGAGCAGCAATGCCCAAGGGATTGAGGCCCAGCAGCGGCTCCGCTCCTTGGGTGGGTGCCACCTGCAGACCGCCGGATGTCATGGATACGCCGACCATGTCGTACTCGAGGGCGAGGTGCGCGTAGTAGGCCGCGGCGCCGTAGTGGCCGCTGTTGAACGCGGTCACAACCCCGACGCCGTTGTCCTTGGCACGCTCGCAGGCCAGTTCCATGAGCTCCTTGCCCTGGCCGAGCCCAAGCCCTCGATCGCCGTCCACCGAAACCGCGGCAGGGAAGTCCCGCACCCGGTTCATGGTGGGTGTCGGGTTGATGTAGCCGCCTTTCAGACCGGCGACGTAGGCGCGCATCATGTTGCTGACACCATGGGAGTCGATGCCGCGCACGTCCGCGTAGATCAACGGATCCGCGCACTTCGCGGCATCCGACCCGGACATGCCCAGGGCGATGAAGATGCTCTCCACGGCCTGGCGCATGGTCGAGTGGGGGACGCGTACCGCGATGTCCTCCGGAACCTTGAACCGTTCGAGCATCCGCGTCTTCCTCCTATAGTTTGGGGCGTCGGCCAATAACGCGTAATAGCATAGTGCATTCAATAGCGAGGGAGCCCGAGATGAAGGAGAACCCAGGCTTGGGGGGCAAGCCCCTGTTCGCCATGTTGCCGCCGGTCAACGACGACATGCGCTCATGGGCAGTCCGCTTGGTCGAAGATGTCCCCGGCCTTGATGTGGCCGTGTTGGAGGACGATTCCGCCGTGCGGGAAGTCCTGGCGGACGTGGATGCCGCATACGGTTGGGTGTCACCGACGATGCTTCCCTTGGCGCAGAACCTGCGCTGGTTGCAGAACCCGTTCGCCGGGCCGTTTCCCGGCTACTACTACCGGGAACTGGTCGATCACGTCGTCGTAATCACCAATCCGCGGGGCATCTATTCGGACCACATCGCCCACCACATCCTGATGCTGATGCTGGCCTTGTCCCGGGGACTTCCTTACTACTTGGACGCCCAAAGGGCAGGACGTTGGGATCCCCGCGCCCGCAAACACGGCTACGTCAACATCGCTGGTTCGACCGTGCTGGTCAACGGCGTTGGCGGCATCGGCGCGGAGACCGCGCGTCTTTGCGCGGCGCTCGGCGCGACGGTGGTCGGAATCGACCCGCGACCCGAACACGACTGTCCGGCAACGATTCACGCGCCATCGGCACTCGACGACCTCCTGCCGACGGCGGACTTCGTGGTAACCACCGCACCGCATACGCCGGAGACCGAGTTCATGTGGAACGCCGATCGCTTCGGTCGAATGAAGCCGACGGCCTATTTCATCAACATCGGTCGCGGCATGACCGCCAAGCTCGATGGCCTAACGGCTGCGCTCGCCGGAGGCGAAATCGCGGGTGCCGGCCTCGATGTCTTCGAGATCGAGCCGTTGCCCGCCGACCACCCCCTTTGGCGAATGGAGAACGTGCTGATTACACCGCACGTGGCCGTGGCTGAAGCCGCGGACATTCCGGAGCGGCGGTACGCCCTGCTTGCCGACAACGCGCAGCGCTTCCTGGCCGGCGAACCGTTGCGCAACGTGGTCGACAAAGCCCTTTGGTACTAGCTCCGCACGGCGACATTCGTCGCCAGTGCTGACACAATGAACCGAGAATCGCGGGGGAGGACCAGGCATGAACACGGCTAGATTCTCGATATTGGCATTGGCGGTCTGCGGACTGACGGTCACTGCGGTGGAGAAGGACTGCGAGCCGTCCAAATGGGGCGAGGCCGACGAGATCGGCAGCGCCAACCTGATCACGGCCGAGAGCGTGCTCGCGGCGTCCAAGCTCATCACGACCGGCAAGACCTACAGCCTCGGCATCACGATCGATTCAGCCACACCGGCGTTTCCGCCCCGGGGCTTGGCGTTGCAGGTGGTCCAGCCGGGTCAGCAGCAGGGCAGGGCGGCGTTCCCGAACATGGCCTACAACGACGACCTGGTGCAGACCTGGCTGGGAATCGGTTCGCAAATCGACGGCCTAGGTCACTTGGGGGCACCCGGCGGCGTCTACTACAACTGCAACCGCGCCGAGGACTTCGCGGAAATAACGGGACTCACCAAGCTCGGCATCGACAAGATTCCGCCCATCGTCGCCCGGGGCGTGGTGCTGGACATGGCGGGACACGCCGGCGTCGAGGTCATGCAGGCGGGTCAGTTCTTCACGGCGGCGGACGTGCAGGCCGTCGAGGAAAAGCAGGGCACGCCGATTCGCGAAGGCGACGTGGTGCTGTTCCACACGGGCTGGACGGAGGGCATGCTCGCCACGGATCCCCAAGCGTGGGTTTCCGGTGAACCGGGCATGGCGGAGGACGTGGCCGAGTACCTCGCCAGTCGCAATGTCGTCGCTGCTGGCGCGGACACTTGGGGACTGGATGTCGTCCCGCCCCAGAACCCGGACCGACCGTTCCAGGGCCACGTGACCCTGCTCATGGAAAACGGCATCTACATCCTGGAGGTGATGAACACGGGGCCACTAGTGCGAGACGAGGCGTTCGAGTTCCTGTTCGTGCTGGGCCACGCCAAGATCAAGGGCGCGGTGCAGATGATCATCAATCCGGTGGCGATTCGCTGAGCGAGGGCTAGCGAGGCCCTGCCTCAGACCGACGCGGCATGTCGTAGGGGACGGGCTTGTCCCGTCCCGCAGCAACGACCAAATGCGCCCGATTGCGGGCGAGGACAAGCCTCGCCCCTACGATGCCTTCGCAAATGCAACCTGACCGTAAACACTGGCCCCGCTCAAGTAATCTAGTGTCGGTACGCTTCCCGGCGGTGTGCGATGCGCACGACCAAAACGACGAGATCGTTGTTCCGTACCTCGTAGAGGATCCGATAGTCGCCGACACGCAATCGCCTTAAGCCCCGAAGGTCGCCTTTGAGTACGCTGCCTGCTAGTGGGTAGTTCGCCAACCGGTCGATGGCGGCGCTGATGCGCAGCCGATTGGACCGCGGCACCCGTTCTAGTTCCTTGGCGGCACTCGCCTTAATCCTTAGCGAGAAGCTCACGCTTCACTTGATCCCATTCAAGGACAGGATCAGCCGGATCGCGTAGCCGTTCCACGGCGACGGCGAGGTCGTCAAAGTCCTCGAGGTAGTGTTCCACGGCTTGGCGAATGATCTCGGCGCGGCTGCGTTTCAAAGTGGTGGCAGCGGCGTCCAATCCTTCGACCAGCCGGTCGGGCAGGCGTGCGGTGATCTGGCTCATGCTCAACATCCCGTTGAATGTCGCTGACATTAGACTAATGTCAGCGCGGTCGCGTTTCAACGCTTTGGTTCTGGTTTGATGCGCTTGACCTGCCCGACGCGATCAAGTACGCAATACAGCAACGAAAGGAGGCGGTTGGACGCACGTGATTTCCAAACAAGCGGCGTTGGTGTTCGCTGCGGTGGCATTGATTGCCGGGATGCTGTTGAGCTTGGCCCTTCGGCCGCCGGGCGGCGGCGGGACGGTCGTGGCGACGACCTCGGACGAGGGCGTGCCGGTGCGCATCCATTGGCGGGTGCCGTTGAGCGCGCCGCGCAATCTGCCGGGTGCCGGGGAGACGCCGAGTTGGTTCGCAGAAGCGCTCGACCGCGCCAGCGGCGGCGGCGTGAGAATCGACCTCTACGATCCTGGTGAGATCGTTCCGGCGTTCGCGGTGACCGATGCCGTCCGCGACCGCAAGGTGCAAGCCGGGTATACGTGGCTCGGCTACGACCAGGGCAAGATCCCGTCGTCGGCGCTGTTCGGCGCGACCCCGTTCGGGCTCGAACCCTGGGCGTACATCGGCTGGTGGCACTTCGGCGGCGGCAGGGAACTCGCCGAGGGCATCTACGCCCGGCACAACATCAAGCCGCTGTTGTGCGGCATCTCGGGACCCGAGACCGCCGGCTGGTTCCGCACGCCGCTCATTTCCACGGATGACCTGGCGGGGCTCAAGATTCGCTTCGCCGGCCTAGGGGGCAAGGTCATGCAGCGTGTCGGCGCGTCGGTCACGATGCTGCCGGCGGGGGAGATCTTCCAGGCACTGGATACCGGCGTCATCGATGCGACGGAATTCGCGCAGCCGATCACCGATCAAGCCCTCGGCTTCTCCCGGATCGCCAAGTACAACTACTACCCGGGTTGGCACCAACCGTTCAGCGCCACCCACTTCGTGGTCAACCTCGATGTTTGGGCGGGCTTGCCGCCGAGGGACCAGGAGCTCCTAGAGACGGTCTGCATGGCCTCGGTTGGGCGCAGCCTCGGGCTGTCCGAGTACCAGCAGGCGCCCGTCGTGGCGGAGTTCCCAGGACTCGGCGTATCAGCGAGCTATTTCCCGGAGGAGGTGTTGCGGGTCCTGCAAAGCGCGGCACAGGAGGTGCTCGACGAGGAAGCCGTTGCGGATCCCGACTTCAAGGCGGTGCTCGATTCCCAGCGCGCCTACCAGGCCGTCTACCGCGAGTGGCGTCGACTGGCGTACCTGCCGAAGGACTTCTAGGGTTGCTCGCCGCAAACGCGCACAAACCCGGATGCGTAGGGGACGGGCTCGTCCCGTCCCGTGTTGCGTGGCGCGAAGGGAGTGCGGAAACCCGATGCGGGCGGGGACAAGCCCCGCCCCTACGGGCCCGTGCCGCGCAGATGCGTAGGGGACGGGCTTGTCCCGTCCCGCCAATACCGGTGCCGATAACTTGACCGGAATCGAGCTACCGGAGACCCGCTTCTCCCGCGTGGTCGACCACGCCCTCACCGTGGTCGGTCGCGCGGCCAGTTGGCTTTGGGTCGTACTGCTTGCGGTGATCGTGGTCAACGTCACTCTTCGCTACGTCTTCCAGGAGGGTCGTATCGAACTCGAGGAACTGCAGTGGCACCTGAACGCGTTGGCGTTCCTGATCGCCATCGCCTACGCCTATCGGGTCGATGCCCACATCCGCATCGACCTGGTCTCGGTGAGACTCCGGCCGCGCCTGCAGGTCTGGATCGAGTTCTACAGCACGTTCTTGCTGCTGCTGCCGTTCATCGCGGTCGTGCTGTGGTTCTCGTTCCCGTTCGTCGCCCATAGCTGGACCGTCTCCGAGGTTTCCTCGTCACCCGGCGGATTGCCGTTTCGCTGGTTGTTGAAAGGCGTGCTGCCGGTGGCGTTCCTGCTGCTGTTGGTTGCCGTTGCGTCTCGGCTTACGCGCCTCTGGGCGTATCTCACGGACGGGCCGCCATGACCGGTGCCGAAGTTCTCGCGCTCTTGATGATCGTCGCGTTCATCGGGCTCGTGTTCTCGGGCTACCCGATCGCCTGGGTCCTCGGGGGACTCGCGGTCGTGTTCACGGTGTTCGCGATCGTCTTTCAGGTGGACTTCGCGATTCCGACGAACGTCGACTGGTTCTACACGTCGATGACCGTCGATCGCATCTGGGATGTGATGGAGAACTGGGTCCTGGTGGCGTTGCCCATGTTCATCTTCATGGGGGTGCTGCTCGACCGTTCCGGCATCGCGCGCAGCCTGCTGACCGGCTTTGCGAGGCTCCTCGGCCCGGTGCGCGGCGGCCTCGCCATCACGGTCACGATCATCGGCGTCCTGCTCGCCGCTTCCACCGGGATCATCGGCGCATCCGTGGTGCTGCTGGGTCTGCTCGGGTTGCCGGCGATGCTGGAGCACGGCTACGACAAACGCCTGGCGTCCGGCACGGTGTGCGCCGTGGGCACGCTGGGCATCCTCATTCCGCCGAGCATCATGCTGGTGGTTATGGCCGACCGCATGTCCATGAGCGTCGGCGATCTCTTTCTCGGCGCGGTGTTCCCCGGCGTCCTGCTGGGAGGCTTGTACATCGTCTATCTGCTGGTCATCGGCTGGTTCAAACCGGGACATGCCCCCGCCGTTCGGGCGGAACCGATGACCCTGCGCGCGGCGTGGGACCTGATCTGGGCGGTGGTACCCGCGGCGTTGCTGATCCTGGCGGTGCTCGGGAGCATCTTCTTCGGTCTGGCGACGCCGACGGAAGCGGCCGGCGTGGGTGCCGGCGGCGCCTTGCTGCTGGCCGCGCTCAAGGGTTCCGTCAACCGCAAGATGATGGCGGAAGTCGTGGAGGAGACTTCCCGGACGTCGGCGTTCATCTTCGGCGCCATCATCGGCGCGGTCTGCTTCACGCTGGTGCTGCGCGGCCTCGGCGGTGACGAACTGATCGAGCGCGCGCTTCTCGGCCTGCCGTTCGGACCGACCGGGATCGTCATCTGCATCCTGATCGCCACGTTCATCCTCGGCTTCTTCCTCGACTGGCTCGAGCTCACGCTAATAATCCTGCCGCTAATCGAACCCGTGGTCCGCACGTTGGGGTTCGATCCGGTGTGGTTCACGGTGATGTTCGCCGTCTGTCTGCAGACCAGTTTCCTGACACCGCCGGTGGGTGGCGCGTTGTTCTACTTGAAGGGCATTGCGCCGGCGGGCGTCGATCTGCCGGTGATCTACCGGGGGGTGGTGCCGTTCATCGTGATCCAGCTAGTCGGACTCGCGATCATCTTCGGCTGGGAGGAACTCGCGACTTGGCTCCCGGCGCAGGCGTACGGGTTCAGGTGATGCGGCTAACCGGTGCTCGTTGACGTCAGGGGATTGCGCCAAGCCAATCCGGGGAATCGGGCGAAGTCCGAATCGTTGGAGTGCAGTTCGGCTTGATGTTCGATCGCTAGGGCGGCGAGGTGGGCATCGGTAACGAGATTGGGCCCGATCGGACCTGCCACGAGATCAGTCAGGATGTCCAGGTGTGTCGGACCCGGCAGGACGATCTGGGCGTTTGGCTCCATCATCCATGACCGGCAATGGCCTATGGCTTCGGTTGCTGGCATGGGACGTGCCAACACACGCCGGTTGGACATAATCCGGACGAAGCCCAATGCCACGACCCAGGCCAACCCAACGGTTTTGGTATCCGAAAGGCAACCTTCCCACCACGCTTTCGCCGCGCTGTGCAAGGGCGCATCTTCGTTGTACGCGTAGACTAGGAGATTGATGTCCGGGAGGATCACGACTGCACGTTGCCGTGCTCCCTCCCAAGGAAGGCCTCGACCTCCAACTCGTCGACAAGCTGATTGAGCTTTAGAGGGTCGACCCCCGGCAGGAAGCCGCGGGGAGCAGAGGCGACCTTAAATCGGGACCGACGAACGAGGGGTTTATCGCCGAGGGTGAGGCCGCTGCGCATAACCTGGTTCACCACAGCCTTGAATGATTGACCGCTAAGTCGGGCGCGGTCTTTCAGGGCAGCGGCTAGGTCGTCGTCGATGGTCAGCGTTGTGCGCATGGCAGGCATCATAGTGTCTCACAAAGGGAGCATCAAGATGCCGCAGCCGGTCCGAATGCGACGGAACGAACTTGCCACCGATCCACTCTGAACACGCGGGACGGGACAAGCCCGTCCCCTACGAGCGCATCCAGTCGTTGGCGCGGGATTTGACCCGCCAGATTCCGTCCCCGCCGCATTCGGCGATATCCGACAACGGTACGGCCGGCGTTCCGCCGGTACCGCGAGGCATCCTGCCAGTAGGCAATAGCGGCAGGTTGTACTTCTCCCACCACGCGGGCTCGTCCACGACATTGCCTTCCACGGGGTGCCGGCCCAGGTTCCACTCCCGGAACATGTCGTCGAAGGGTTCCGGCCGCGCCAGCACGAATTCGTTCGAATCCATGATCCACTGGTTGGTGACCTCCCGATGGCCGTCGGCCGGGTCGTCGTCGGACTCCTCGGAGAAGCGGAACACGCCGTCCATGTCGCAGTTGATCCGGGGTCCGCCGTTCTTGCCGGCCGCGGTCCAGCGCATGTGGCTGCGCTCGCGCACCTTGTTGAAGTCCTGCACGGCGGCGAGTCGTATGTAGTCGGTCTCATGGATTCCCGCGGAATGTACGATCCAGCCGTGGCAGAAGATCACGTCGCCGGCTTTACCTGTGAATTCAAGTGGTTGAACATTGGTTTTGATGTGGTCCATCACTTCCGACGAGCATTCCGTCGCCACCCAGTTCAGGGCTTGGGCGGATGTCGGATAGAGCAGCTGCGGCGAAGTGGGATAGATTGTGAAGCCGCCGGAGTTGGGCGGCACGTCCTCCAGGTAGGTGACCGCCGACAGCTCCGTCATGCTCTGATCCATATGCGGGCCGAGTCTCGACGCGGGTGCCTCTGGGTCGCGCGGAAACACCGCGTAGATGCCGCGGTTGCGGCGCGGACGCTTGACCGGACCACCGAGCAGGGCTTCCAGCATGAAGAGCATGCGGGGGTGTGCCGAGGTCGCGGCAACGAACGCCGGGTCGTGGCCGATGCCGTGCCAGCGCCAGACATCGTTGCTCATGTCCCGGGTCAGCTTGTAGGGGAGGCGCCCAATGCGCTCGCCGACCGTTGCCCCGGGTCGTTCATCGTCCGGTGTCGGCCAGGCGCCGCAGCCCATCCAGTTGTTCGCGAGGCCCCAGCGGTTCTCCTTGGGCCAGTGTTCGCCGGGCGCGCTCCAACCGCCTTGATCCCGTGACAGCCCGGCCGCGGTCACCGGCGGCTGTTGCCACCAGAGATCGATGAACGGCTTGAAAGCGCTCCTCGGAATCAGCCCCCGCTTGACGACGAATCCCAAGGTTCTGAATTGCTCGATCTCGGCGCGGCTCAACCCCAGTTGGTCGGACCCGGGCGGGTCGAGGTCGGGCGTGATCGGCACCGGCCGCAAAGCGGGTGGCGACTTGGTCGACAGAGCCATCTCCGGGTCTTTCGGCGGCGGTGCCTGTTCGACCATCGGGACTTCCCGCCTATTTCATCCGGTAGCGGATGGGAAGGCTCTTCAGGCCGCCGACGAACGTGGAGCGGGTGTACGCAGGATCGCCGTTCAGTTCGACATGGTCAACGCGACTCAGCAGTTCTCGATACAGCGCCGCCAACTCCATCCTCGCCAAGTGCTGGCCAAGGCAGACGTGGGGTCCGTAGCCGAACGCCAGGTGGTTGGCGCGTCGGTCGACGCGGAACGAGAACGGTTCTTCGAAAACGGCGTCGTCGCGGTTCGCGGACACGTACCACAGCGCGCATGCCTGGCCCTTCGCCACATCGACACCGCCGACACGGCAATCGTCCGTCGCCGTCCGCATGAACTGCCGGACAGGGGTTACCCAGCGAATGACTTCGTCGATCGCGGATCCCATGTGGCGATCGGGATTCTCACGGAGCTTAGCCAACTCCCCGGGGTTCTCGATGAGCGCCAGCAGTCCGCCGGCGGCCGAGGAACTCGTCGTGTCGTGGCCCGCGGTGGCGATGATGATGTAGTAGCCGTTGGTTTCGAGTTCGGGCACGGGCCCGCCGTCGATGCGGGCGTTGGCGATCAGGCTCGCGACGTCGTCCGTCGGCTTGGCACGGCGTTCGGCTGTCAATGCCTGGAAATACGCCTCGAAGTCCGCCACGACGTCCATCAGCGACTCGGGTTCGAAGGAACGTTGGACATCCGGGTCGGCGCTTCCGAAGAGCTCCTGAGTCAGCTTCAGCATCAGCGGTTCGTCCTCGTCGGGAACGCCGAGGATCGACATGATCACGCGCAGCGGGTACCACATCGCCACATCCTTGACGAAGTCGCACTCGCCGCCGAGGTCCGCCAGGCGGTTCACGTACTCCGTCGCCAACTCCGCGATCCGGCCCTCGAGCCGGCGCAGATTGGATCCCATGAACCAGCGCTGGGTGAGCGCCCGGTAGCGCGTGTGGTCCGGATCGTCCATGGTCACCAGGGAGCGGACGAGGTGGCGCCGGCCGGCAAGGTGCTGCGTCAGTGCCTCGAGGATCTTCCCGGAGAGGATGGGGCGCGGGTCGTTGATGAACAGCTTCTTGTCGCTCTCGATGGCCTTGATGTCGGCATGCCGGGTGACGGAGAAGAACGGATCGAAACCGTTGGGGGACATCCATCGAACGGGGTCGTTTTCGCGCAGCCAGGCGAATTGGGCGTGCACCCACGCTTCGTCCGCCCAGCGCCTCGTGCTGACGAGCGCGTCGTCGAGTTCGGGCGACTCGGTGACCACTTCAAGCATCATGCTTCCACTGGCGGCAGGCGACCCAGGGAATATTCCGGGCTGGCCGGAAACGTTAGCGGCACCGGGTAGCGACCCCCTTGCTTCGCGCGTTCCCGCTCGACGGTCTCCTGCATGCCGTCCCATTCCGACCACATGTCGCATAGGTGATCGATGGTCATCTGGTACGGGTTGTAGCTCTCGTAGTCGAACTCCACCGCCGACGCGTCCGCGAGGCGGTCGTTCTGGTCGCGGGTTCCGTGAAGCCACCGCGGGTCCCCCTCGTAGGGGTTGTTGGGGCGAAAGCGGCGCACGCGGAAGAACGCCCCGTAGCGCGTGTGGCGGGAATGGTTGGCGGTGCCGGCGTGGGGCAGGCCGTGCAGGGCGACGAACGCATCGCCTTCCTCGAGCACAACCGGCGTGATCCAGGTATAGGGCTTGCCACGACTGTCGCGCCATCCCTCGATGTCGACGAAACCGCCGTGGCGGCCATGCGGCGGCTGCAGCAGCGGGGCGGGCATTCCCATCCGGGGCGCGCCGCTTGCCACGGAAGCAGGATCCACGCGCGGCCAGCCCGGTCCCTCGTAGCCGATGGGACCGCCGGCGTCGCGCTGCATCCGGAAGAACTGCTCCATGTCGTGGTGGAAGCCGCGTCGCACGCCGGTTTGCCCGCAGCCCATCTGCGTCTGATCGCTGAAGGCGATGCCGACGAATGCCGTGAAGGTCCCGAGCGTGAGCGTCCGCTCCGGGTCCATGTAGAACGGCGTCCCCATCGGGTTCTTAACGGTGTGGTCGAGGTGACTCATGTAACGGTGCATCGCCTCGGGATCGTTCGGATCCTTGCCGAGCGCGACGATGTCCTCGACGCTCTTGGGGTAGTACTGCGGCGGCGGGGCCATCATGCCGTCGATATGACCCATCTCGCCCTGGTCGCCGCCGACGAATCCACGGTCGTCGGCACCGGGCGTGTTGTGGGCGTCGCAGGCGATGATCGGCGAGAACGGCCCGATGAGTTCCCGCAAGGCGCTCCCTAACCGGCTGCCCTCGAACATGTTCACGAAGCCCTGCTGGCACTCCGGCGTGGTCGCGAAGAACTGGAATCCCCGCTGGAAATCGGTGGTGCCGCCGCTGGCACGCAGACCCTCTACCCGTTCGCGCGCGTCACGGGTCAATTGCAACGGCACCGCGCGTTTGATGACCAGGAATCCATCCCGGTAGAGCCGCGTCTTCTGTTCCTGGGTGATTTCGATTCTGGGTCCGGTAGGCGAGGGCAGCGGTTTCGGGTTGATTCCGGCGCGAACCTCCGGGAAATGCTCGTAGTCGCGCGGCGGGCCGCTCGTCGCCATCTCCCAGCCGACGGTTCCCGCGACGGCAGCGTTGTTCTCGGCGTTGTCGTTCATGGAATGTCCCCTCCGTCGTCAATCTTGGACGGCTACCCAGCCATCGTCCAGCAGGGGAACCGACGCGAGGGTAGGTCCCCCGCCCGGGCGGGAAGCCGCAAAGCGAGCGAAGAGGCATCCGTGGTCTGCCGTCGCGGATTGGACACTCGCCCAGTCGATCGCCGCCAACGGTACCTTGACGCGCCCGGACCAATGCGGCGCGGCCCCTGCGACGCATTGCCCAACGCAGATATAGAAGAACCGGGCGCCACGCGGGCCCTGAACGAAAGGCCCGAAAACGTCGGGCTCGGACCCGCTTTTGGCCTTGCGGACCGTGACGTCGAGGTCGAATACGATCGCATCGTTGTCGCCTTCGAGCACTTCGACGTAGTCGAGGCGCTCGCTTCTCGAACCCTTGCCGCGCTGCAGGCAGAAGGCGTAGCCCTCGGGTGGATCGACAAGCTCGATCCGGATGGCAAGGGCAACGTCGGTCACGGCAATCACCGAATCTCGATCTGTACTTCGGTGATGTGCTGCTTTGCCTGGTGGTCGAAGGCATGGTAGAGCTCGCGGTACAGGCGCTCGGTGTAGACGAGGCCCTTTTCATCGGCGCGTTCCTCCCAGCGGAGTTCTTGCCAGCCGCTGTTGGGCTCGTGCGGGAAAGGACCTTCGTAGATCAGGCTCGCGAACTTCATCGCCGGGTAGCGCTTGATCTCGAATCCGCTCGCGGCGTCGACCTTCGTACCGTCTTCGACGACGACGCCGACGTCGAACACCATTGGTCCCTGGGCGCCCTCGATCCAGTTGTAGAGGTAGACCTCGCTCGGCGTGTCGTCCTTTGGCTTAACGCCGGCGGTTCTCACGAAGTCCCACAGGTTCGCGGTGTCCATGTAGGGGAGCATCTCTTGGCCGAGGCTGATCGGTCGGCCGCTCGACTGAACGAGGAAGGTGGCTGGCGGGTACTCCTTGACCCCGAGGTCGTAGATCGCGAAGTGCTCGCCCTGCGCAACGGGTTCGAGCAGCCCGCTGCGAACCGCCGAGACGATGCGAGCCGTTTCCATGCCACCTGTTTGTTCGGCGTCGGTTTCCAGCTGGCCGCAACTCGCCAGCAAAGCAAATGCCGTCGCAAGCGGCAACGATGTGGATGGGCGTGTCATAGGCTGATAGGTTGACAGATGCGGTCGCGTTGCGCGACGTTGGAGGCCTAGTCTTTGAGGCATTGATGCCATTGCATTGCAGGATGCAGCCCGAACCAACCCCGACCAAC
This sequence comes from Gammaproteobacteria bacterium, assembly GCA_009846005.1. Lineage (GTDB taxonomy): Bacteria > Pseudomonadota > Gammaproteobacteria > Pseudomonadales > Azotimanducaceae > VXYL01. The sequence continues at coordinate 251,916 of VXYL01000016.1, forward strand.
ACCACCGAGCAGCGCGTCGACCTCGTGCTGGAGCGAATGCTGTCAAGGCCGACCGACGTTCCGCCGAGACTCGCGGATGCGATGCGCTATGCCGTACTCGGCGGCGGCAAGCGCATCCGTCCGCGCCTGGTCTACGCGTCGGGCCGGCTGGCGGGTGCGCCACCGGAGGTGCTGGACCACGCCGCGGCGGCGGTCGAACTGATCCACGCCTACTCGCTCATACACGACGACCTGCCGGCAATGGACGACGACGATTTGCGCCGCGGTCGCCCCACCGTCCACGTGGCGTTCGACGAGGCCACGGCGATACTCGCCGGCGACGCCCTGCAAGCCCTTGCGTTCGAGACGGTGTGCGCCCCCGGGGTCGACGTCGCCGTCTCCTCGAGATGGGTTCGGCTGCTCGCCCGGGCAGCGGGTGCCGCGGGCATGGTGGGCGGCCAGGTCCTCGATCTCGAGGGCGAAACCCGGCGCTTGAGTGCCTCCGAACTTGAACAATTGCATCGCCGGAAGACCGGCGCCCTGTTGCACGCCGCCGTCGTCATGGGCGTCGTGGCCGGGAACCTGCCGAGTGCCAATGCTGACGCCCTCGACCGATTCGGCAGGGAAATCGGCCTGGCGTTTCAAATCCATGACGACGTGCTCGATGCCACGGTTGCGACCGAATCCCTGGGCAAACGCCAGGGTGCGGACGCCGACCGGGGCAAGTCGACCTACGTCACGGTGCTTGGCCTCGAAACCGCGCGCAAGGAAGCCGATCGCCGAATGACAAGCGCTCTCGGGGAATTGGCGCGCTTCGGAACGGCGGCCGCCGAGCTTGCCGACCTCGCGAAGTTCATCGTATTGCGGCGGCAGTAGGCAGATTTCAAACTGATACATGCCAAGGGTTTGATTTCCGGACCGTAACCGGCCATGGTGAAGGCCGGTGTGGAACGACGTATTTGGAACCCCGATGGCTGTTGTCGCGGATCCCCTGACGTACCAGTCCGAAGCGCTGCCGGGCGTGTCCCGGACGTTTGCGCTGACCATCCCTCAGCTTCCCGAGCCGTTGCGCCATGCTGTCGGCAACAACTACCTGCTGTGTCGAATCGCAGACACCGTCGAAGACGAGCCAACCCTGTCCGTCGAGGAGAAGGGCATCTACCTGGATCGGTTCGTCGGCGTCGTCGAGGGCCGTTCATCCGCTAGGTCGTTCGCGGAAGATCTCCATCCGAGGTTGTCCGAAGGCACGATCGAGGCGGAGCGAGATCTCGTCGCCAATGTCGATACGGTCGTCGGCATCACGCACGGTCTTCGTCCGGCACAACGACGCGCGATCGAGCGCTGCATCCGCATCATGGCGCCGGGCATGGCCGAGTTTCAGTCCGAGTTGACGGTGCGCGGGCTCCAGGACATGCGCCAACTCGACCGCTATTGCTACCATGTCGCCGGCGTGGTCGGCGAGACAATCACGGAACTGCTGTGCGACTACTCACCCGTCATACGGGGTCGGCGGGACCAGCTGTTCGGGTTGTCCCGTTCGTTCGGCCAGGGACTGCAGATGGTGAACATACTCAAGGACTTCTGGGAAGACCGGGAGCGCGGTGCCTGCTGGCTGCCGCGGGACGTGTTCGCAGACGCGGGCGTGGACCTGTCCGCCGTCCGGGCAGGGCAGACCGGCGCCCGGTTCGTCTTCGCCTTGTGCCGGCTGATCGAAGTGGCGGTGCGGCACCTGAGTTCCGCCTACCGGTACACGATGCTGATTCCCGCCCGGGAAGCCGGCATCCGCCGTTTTCTGCTCTGGGCCCTCGGCATGGCCGTGCAGACCCTGCGCCGGATCCGCGAGAACCCCACGTTCAGCGGCGGCGACCAGGTCAAGATCTCGCGCAACGAGGTACGCGCCATCGTCCTGGCGACCAGCGCCCTCGTGCGGTCGGACCGGGCTCTGCGGTGGCTTTTCGAGCACGCTATCGACCGAATACCGCGTCCGGCCAGCGCGACGTGACGCCGACCGACCTGGTCGCTCGGCGAACTTACCCAAGGCGACGACCACCCTGGCAAGGCGTGCGGTTCGTAGCGGCGTTTGTCGCCGCGACTCTCGCGGTTCCCGCCGTGCATGCCGAGCCGTCGATCGATGCGGCGCGTGCCGCCTTCGACGAGGGGCGCTATCTCGAGGCCGCCGATATGGGGGAATCCCTGGACACCTCGGAAGGTTACGCGTTGGCGGCCGACGCATTGTCGGTGCACGGGCACTACATTGCCGCGGATGCCGACAAGCAACCGCTTCTCCAACGCGCCCGCAGCTTGGCAGATAAAGCCGTCGCGCTCGACGAAACAAGCGCCGAGGCCCGGTTCCAGGTGGCCCACGCCATGGGGCGCTACGCGCAGAGCATCGGGCCGACCAAGGCCCTTAGACAGGGTTTTGTAGGAGGGTCGCGCGAGGCGATCGAGGCCGCACTCGAGATCGATCCCGACATGGCCGAGGCCCGGTTGAGCCTGGCGTCCTGGCACGCCGACGTCGTGGATGGCTTCGGTCGGATGCTCGGCAGAATGACCTACGGCGCGACCGTCCAGGCCGCGATCGACAACTACGAGCGGACCCTCGAACTCGCCCCTGACGAGAAGGTCGCCTATGTCGAATTCGCCCGCGGGCTGGCGGCGATCGGAGGCCGCAAGGAACGCGCCCGCGTCAGGGAGCTTCTCAACCAAGCGCTGAAGCTGCCCGTGCGCAACGACTTCGACCGAATCATCCACGAACGCGCCACGGCGCATCTGGAGAGCCTCGACGCCCCGTAGGGACTGGGGCGGTGGGGGCTGCCAGGCGGCGAGTGGCGCCCTTGCGGGCGCGGACGAGCAGTCTGGTGGCGTTGTCCCGTCCCCTCTCCGTAGCATCGACAATGCCGTCGCGGGGGGACAAGCCCCGCCACTACGGATTCCGTCGGTATGAGGCGCGGCCTTGCTAGAAGCTGTACACGATCCCCACTTCCACGAAGCTGTCGCGGCGCGTCTCGTAGAGGATGTCCGTGGGATCCAGTTCGCGCAAAGCGATCGCTTCCACGGCCATCGACCAGCGATCCGAGAGCCTGCGGTTCAGTTCGAGGGTGAACACGCGCGAGTCGTGATCGGTCCCCTGCAAGGTACTCACGAGCAGTTCGGTTCCCTGAACGTCGTTGAACGCGAGTCGCGCCGCCAGAAAGGCATCGTTTTCGAACTTCGTGGTCGAACGGATGCCGCGTTCGTCGTAGCACCATTCCGTGAGCACCGTAATGTCCGGTGCCAGACCGAACACCGAGTAGAACGTGTATTCGGCGCCCAGGACAAGCGACGAGTACGGCTCTTCGCGACCGAGTCGATTCAACATCCCCGTCCGATGGACGGCCTCGAGCTTCAACAGCCACGCACCTGCGGTGAGTTGGCCATCTAGGCCGACCTGGCGAATCTGCGGGTAGTGCGGGGCGAGCGCGAGGTCACGCCCCGGTGAGAACGTTGGGATCAGGAAAGGCTCGCGGCTCGTCCCTTCGAAAGCACTGATGCCGAAATCGAACGCACCGACGGTATGGCTGTATCGCGCCGCCACGTCGACGTGGCGCTCCTCGGCGCCGCTCTCGTAGGTGGCCAGATCGGCATCCACCAGCCATGGAAACCTAAGCCGCCCGGATCGCCCGGGAAACGTCCGCTGACGGTGATGCGGCATCCCGAGCAGTTCGACGACACCCCAGGGTGCGGCGTAGGTGAAGTGGCCCATGAACTGGCCAAGCTTGGACTTCTCGTCGGGGTGTTCGACCAAGTCGACTTGATTGACGATGTCAACGAGGTTGTTCGATTCCACGACACCCCAGAAAACCCGGTCAACGCCTACGCGCAGCTCCCATTGCGCATCGCCCACCACCCCCAGGAACAAGGCGTAGGCCTCGTGCACATCGGCATGGGTCCGGCGGGAATCCTCGTTGTCGAACCGGTAGAACGGCGATAACGTGAAGCTCCACCCCGCGCGGTGTTCGAGGTACAACTGCGGCTTCACGACCAGGCTGTTTGGCTGCGATCCTTGTCCGGTGTGACCCGCGCCCCGGAAGAACCGTCTTGTCTCGGCGCTCAAGCTACCTGTCAGGTCGACGCGGGCGAGGTGGGGGGCTCCGCCTGTGTCATCCTTGGCCACGCCGAGGGCGGTCTCCGCGGTGGGGCCGGGCGTATCGGCAATCGCGTCGGTGGTGTCGGCGACTTGCGCGGCGGGCGTCGGAGGCGACGCCGGGTCTGCACCGGGCGTGGGGGGGGACGGCGTATCCACGGCGGTGGGTCGAGGCGGATCAGGGAAGGTCGAACTCGGCGCTTCGGTTGCAACCGAATCAGCCGGTGGTGCGCCCGAGACAGCGAACCAGCCGTCTTGACCACGTTCCGCAGCAAGCGCGAGCAGTTGTCGCGCTTCCCGCTCGGGTAATGTCTCCGACACGACGCGGTGAAAGACCGCGCCGGTCTCGACCACGGTCTCCGCCACGGCAAGCGTCACGCCGAGTCGCTCGCCGATGACCTGGGCTTGTCGTCCGGCGGCCGCAGGGTTCAGGTAGCTGCCGAAGACGGCAACGCCGGTCACGGGCGTGTCCGGTACCGCCCCCACGCCCGGAACTGCGAGAGCGAACGAGATGCTGGCGATCGCGAACGGTCTAGCAACCCCGGCGGGCGGCAACCGAGCTTGCCACCGGCCGCGTCCGGCGATCGCATCAGACATTAGCGCACGCGTCGGAGGCCGGTTTGCGTGAATTCCATGGCAACCAGATCCGTTCGAAACTGGTAGTCGGTCCAGGTGAGGACCGTGCTCTTCCCGGTCAGGTGGTTGACCATGTTCATGGTGCTCGCCTGCCAATAACGATCCACGTAGCGTTCATAGCCATCGATCGTCAGCGTTTTCAGATGTGCGTTCTTGCGATCGAAATACTCGACCTTCCAAAGTCGAAGTTCCTCGGTGTCCTGCCAGACGACTTGCCGGCTGTAGCCGGACTTGTCGTCCACCGGAAAGCGTTCCACGACCGTGCAGGTCAACTCGCCGCAAGGTTCCTCGCGCAGGAATCTGTATGTGAACCGTTCGACCTCGGGCGGGCTCATGTCTTCGTAGGCGAACTCGCTGCCCATGAACGATCCGGACCGGTTCGCAGAACTGATCCGCTTGACGCGTTTAAGGGCCGGCAGGTAGAGCCATTGGTCGTCGGCCTTGTCCTTGTGGCCGTGGATGAGAAAGGCCGTGCCCTGGACATCCCGCGGTTCGTCGAAGACGAACAAGCTCCTGTCACCGTCCGCCTCGACTTCCATCACCTTGACCCGCAACGCCCGCCGGCTCTCGCGTCCCTGCTTGTTGCGCAGGACCATCACCTGGCTTGCCGTGAAGTTCTCGAACCCGACCTTTTTCTGCCTCGCCTCCAAGGCGATTTCGAGACCCTTCTGCTCGGCGTCCGTGGATTCCGCGGCCGGCGTGTCGAGTGCTATGGCAACTGGGAGGATTGCAGCTAGGCCATAGGCAGTGCGCCGATTCAACGTCATGTTTTTCTCCGGTCGATGGCCATGAGCAGGGGGGGTAGGAGCAGGAAGTCGGCGACCAGCGCGAGGACAAGGGTGACGGCGACCAATATGCCGAGCGACCAGCTGACCTCGAAACCCGACGACGCGAACACCAGGAAGCCGGCCACGAGAATTGCTGTCGTGGTCCAAAGTGCCCTTCCCGTGGCTTGGAAGGTCGCGCGTATGGCATCGGCCGGCGAATGGCCCGCGTTACGGACACGCTGGTACTTGGTCAGAAAGTGCGTCGTATCGTCAACGACGATTCCGAAGGCGATCGCGGTCATCACCGAGCCGGCAAGTCCGACCTGTCCGACGAGATAACCCCACACCCCGAAGCTCATGGCTGCGGGTATGTAGTTCGGAATCAGGCTGATCAGTCCAAGCCGCCAGCTGCGCAGGACCAAGAGGAGGACAACGGAGATTCCGGCCATGGCGAGGATCGTGGCCTGGAGCATGCTCTCGATGTTGCGCAGCGACAGGTGTGCAAAGGCCATGGTGAATCCGGTCGCCGGTGTGACGAGGTCCGGGGCGTTGTCGTTCAGGTAAGCCTGCGCGCGCACGTCGAAATCGCGCTGCTGGCGCGCGGTCAGCCCGCCGCCCGCGAGCGCCGTCAATCGAGTCGCGGACTTGGCGATGTCGATGCGGTTGTTCAGGTCGCTGCCGAATGGCAGCGACAACTCGTAGATCAAGAG
>VXYL01000016.1:258140-313493 GCA_009846005.1 Gammaproteobacteria bacterium
CATCGGTTCGGGTTATGGGCGTTGGTGTTGGGGTGTTTTGGGGTCGCGGCTCTCCGGCAGCGACAACTCGTAGATCAAGAGATACTGCGCCGCCAGCGCACCATCCTCGGGAATTCGGTAGTAGGAATCGTCGTCGCCGTGCATGTTCTTGTTCAGGCGTTTCATGACGTCGGGAAACGCCTGAACATGGCTGACCTCGGGCTGCGCGCGCAGCCATTGCGCAAACGCGTCAACGGCATGCAGGTAATCCGGGTCCGTGATCCCGCCTTCCTCGCCCGAGTCCAGCGAGAATTCCCAGGATTCGAGGCCGGTCAGGTTTTCGACGATGAAGTCCGTGTCGCGCCTGAACTCGTAGCGGTCGTCGAAGTACTTGATCCAATTGTCGGTGAACTCGAGCCGTGAGATTCCGGCGATCAAGCCGACGATCACCAGCGACATCACCCAGATGAGCGTCGTGCGCCGCGCGATGACGAAACCCGCCAAGCGGTCGAGGAACATCCACTTGCCGGCGCCTCTACCGGGACGCAGGGGCAGGACCGCGAGCAGCGCCGGCAGGAGGGTCATCGAATAGATGAACGCCCACATCACACCGAACGCGACCAGATTGCCCAGAACTCGGAAAGGGGGCGCTTCCGATGCGTTCAAGGTCAGGAACGCGATCGCCGTCGTTACCGAGGTGAGGAACACCGGATAGGCGTTTTCGCGCATCGACTCGATGATCGCGTCGCGCTTGGCTAGGCCCCTGCCCAAGGCCGCCATCGCCCCCGAAACGATGTGGATGGAGTCGGCGACCGCAATGGTGAGGACGATCAGCGGCACGCCGGCGTTGACCGGGTTGAACACCGTACCGGCCCAACCCGCGAAACCAAGCGTCGTGTTGATCGTGAACATGAGTACGGCGACAACAGCGACCGTCGCCAAGGCCGAACGCAGCACCGCGATCGTGACCAGGACTATGACGAGGAAGGCGAAGGGCGTCAGCTTCTCTAGGTCGTCCTTCGTGGCGTCCGCGAATGCCCGATTCATCAGCACGTCGCCGGTGACATGGAACCCCACTTCCGGGTGCTCGCTCCGGTACTCGTCGAGGACCTCTGTCAAGTGATCGGTGATCTCGATCACTGCGGCATCGGCATCCTCGGGCAGGGCGAACGTGATCGCCAATGCCGCCACCTGCGCGTCGGCCGACACGAGGCGCCCGGCGATCTCGGGCGCGTTCAGGGCGATTTGCTCGACGCGCGCCAAGGCCTCGTCGGTGAGGGTTTCGGCACCTTCCACCAGCGGTCCGACGGCGAGGTCGTCTTCGACGGACTCGCTGTGGTTGTAGTTGGTCAGCGAGTCGACCCGGATGGAGTGCGGCGTTTGCCAGGCGGCCTCCGTCAACGACTCCATGAGGCTAAGCGTCTCGCGCGTGAAGACCGATGCACCGGGGGCGATGGCAATCAACGCCGTGTCGGACTCGGTGTAGGTCTCCTCCAGCGCGTCGTAGGCGAGCAGTTGGGGGTTGTGCTCGTCGAACAGCACGCGGTGGTCGTTCGTGACGCCGATGAACACGGCTCCGGCGGTGAGCGCGAGCATGGCGAGCCCCGCCACGGCGATCACGGGCCAACGCCAATCGAGGACCGCCGAGGTATAGCGGTCCAACGGCACCGGACCCGCTTCAGCCATGCCACACGCCTCGTAGCGCCCCAAAGCCAGAGCCGGCGCTTCGCATTCGCTGCGCGCCGCCTCCGCCTCCGGCCCAGCCACGCCGGCCTGCCCATGGAACAAACGCCACGGTCGCAGGCTCCCTCCGGCGTTTGTTCCATGCGAGGGGCGACCCTTGTGGTCGCCCGTCCCCCACGGTTCGGAGGCGCTCGCGCGTCCGCGCGCCGGCCCTGGATGTTGAAACCCCCATCAGGAGACGCGCCGAGCTACCACGGATTGGACCGGGACGACAGGTAGTGATCCGGCATACGGTAGCGGTCATCGGGTCTATCGTAGACGGAAATGTCCAAGAGCTGCGAAAAGTTGTTCAACCGGACCTTCTGCCTTCCCTGGACAAACCGCTGGAGTCGTTGACGGACTCGAAAGGCGGTCAACGAACCCACCGTGTTCATCTTCGGAAACTCAAGCTGGTCGGCGAGATCGTTGCCGATCAGCGAACGGGACAGCCGGTAGGCGAGTTTCATGACTTTGCGTTGCTCGCGCTCCCCCTCGATACCCGCCGTCAAGGGAATCGCCCCGATCAAGGCGTTCGCCATGCTCGCCGCATCCGAATCGGGCTCCGGCTCGCACAGGTGGGCGATCTCGAATATCCGGCGCGCATGGTCCCGGTCGACAAACAGGATACTCTCCGGTACGCCCATGACCACCCCGGCGTAGCGCCAGACCTGCATGACGCTGGCTTCTTCGTCCTCGTTGAACACCGCACCGACCAGCGCGGCGTGTTCCAACAGGCGCATGGAGAACACCGTGGTCGCGAGCCCCAGATGCGCGGCGCTGATCGGCGTGCCGTAGTACCCGACATCCCAAGCGCCGGAATTCGCCAACAGGTGGCGCACGCGCGCGTGCACGAACCGGAGACGCGTCGACAGTTTCCAGCCGTCGCCGTCCCGCTCCATGCCGCCGGGAAAGAACACCTCCATGAGATGGCGGTTGTTCTGCATCAAACGCCGCCGGGCGGATTCGGGGTTCAAGACGCGACCGGTCGTGGCGAACGACTTCGAGATGAGCGTGGAGAACCCTTCGATCAGGACACCGCAGACGAACGCGACGAGCACGTTGGCCGCGTTGACGTTGAAAGCCCGCACGGCAGGCCTATGAGCCTCGAAGTCGAGCCACGGCGGGGGACCCACCTTGTCTTCGAAGAAGTGCCGAAGCGATCTCGGCGCTTGGCGAAGTGCCTCGGCATCGTGCTCGATGCCGGCGCGGATGGCACGCTGCAGCTGATCGCCGGCGAGGTCCGCCACGTCCTCAATGACGCCATCCAGATCCGGATCGCCGATACGCGTGTGACGCATGTACGCGTCGGCCAGCGCAGGATCGACACCTCTGGCGGTGGCGTACCCTTCCACGTAGGCACCTGGGGTTTGCAGCGCGGTCACGACACCTCGAACGCCAAGGCGTCATACCCTGCATTCTTGATGCCGGCGAGCACCGAGTCCGTGCCGTCCGGACACAGCGCCACCATGGAACCACCACCGCCGCCACCGGTCAGCTTGGCCCCGACGGCGCCGTGCCGCCGCGAGATCTCGACGAGTTCCTCGAGTTCCCGGGTCGAGATCTGCAGGGCATTGAGAAAGCCGTGGCAGAGGTTCATCAATTCGCCCAGTTCCGAGAGCGCGCCGTCGCGCACGGCATCGGCGCCGGCATTCGTGAGCATCTCGATCTGGTCGAAGATGCCGTCGTAGCGAGACGCATTCCGGCGCCGGGCCTGGGCTACGCCGGCAACCGTCTTGGCGGTGAGGCTCTCTTTGCCGGTCATGCCGATCACCAACGGCAGGGGACGCTTGAGTTCTATACCCGCGAAGGAGGCGTCGCGACCGTTCGACGCAGCCCGGAACAATACGGTAGTCCCGAAGGTGGCCACCGTGTTGTCGACCCCGGATGGTGTGCCGTGGGCCGCCCGCTCGCACTCCAGGGCGAAGTCGTTGATCTCCTGGTCGTTCAAGTCCAACGCGAAGTGCCGATCCAACGCCCTGATCACGCTGACGGCGAGCGCCGCGGACCCCCCGAGCCCTACCGCACGCGGGACGTTCGGGAACACTTCGATGGTCATCGACCGGTTGCCGAGGTCGAGTCGCTCAAGTAACACCGCGAGAATGCCCGCCGCACCGGTGGGGTGTTCGCGAACCGGTGCGACCCGCTGCTCCACGCCCCACCGGGGTATCAGCAGGTGCACGCCGTCGACGGTGTCGACGACGCGAGACTCGACGGCCAAGGGGATCGGCGCCGCCAATGCCGACCGACCGTATACCACCGCATGCTCCCCGAGCAGGATGACCTTCCCGCACGCCGAACTCCGGGGTTCGGCATCCTCGTCCGGCGCCTCGGCCGTCTCGCGGGTCAGTCGGCGGACGATCTCCTCCGCCTTCCACACCTTGATTTCGCCGCTCTCGATCAGGCCGTCGACGACCTCGTCGAAGTACTCCTCGGGGACGCCGGCGGCGGAGGCCACGCTGCGCGCATGCAGGGTCATGTGGTTCTGCTGGATGCCTGCCGTCGCGAGCGACCGCAACGCCGCGTAGTTCTGCGCCAATCCGACGGCGCCGATGACCCCGGCGAGTTCGGCGGCGTTGGGATTGCCGAGCAGCCGATGGCTCAGCCGCACGGTCGGATTGGTCTCCAGCGAACCGCCGACGGTGCCGACCTTCATGGGCATCTCGATGTGTCCTTCGAGGTCGCCGTCGGCGTTGGCGAACCAGCGCGTCAGCGCACGATACTGACCGCTGCGCGCCGCATAGGCGTGGGCTGCCGCTTCGATGGCGCGGAAGTCGTTTCCGGTGGCGATGGCGATCGCATCGACGCCGTTCATGATGCCCTTGTTGTGGGTCGTTGCCCGGTAGGGATCCACCAAGGCCAGATCGTTGGCCAAGATGATCCCGTCGCGGACGGCCGTTCCGGCGTAGTCCTTCATCGCCAGGTTCTGTACGGGAATGCGGACCCTCGCCCGGACCAGGGCGCGATCGGTCAGGTTGGACAGGATGCGCAGGAAAACCCTTCCGCCGGTGATCGCCTCGACGAGGCTTGCCACGCCTTCGCACATGCCGTTGACGATATTGGCGCCCATGGCTTCGCGGGTGTCCACGAGCAGGTGCACAACGAGCATGTCCCGTTCCTCGCCCTCGGGATCCCCGCCCTCGGGCGCGCGGTGGTGGAATACCTCGACGTCCCGGGCGCCGCCCCCCCTCGCCACCATCTTGGGGTGCAGGCTGTTGGCCAGATTGAGCACGTCCTGCTTGCGTTCCAGCAGGGTCTCCCGGGCGCGTGGCACATCGGCGACGTTGACCACCTGCACCTGGCCGATCAGCACCGGATCGGTGACCTCCGTGCGGTAGCCGCCGGACAACCGGGCGGTCCGCGCCGCGCCGGAAAGCCCGGCGACGATGGAGGGCTCCTCCACCGAGAGCGGCACGATCACTTCGCGACCATCGACCAGGAAGTTCAGGCCGACGCCCATGGGCAATCCGAACACCCCGACCACGTTCTCGATCATTTTGTCGGCGACGTGGAGCTTCAGCGTGTGCGAGCCCGCGTCCAGCGCGGCCAGATCTTCCTCGGTCAGGGCAGTGCGGTCACGAAGCGCTTCGATGCGCGCTCCCACGCTTAACTTGAAGAAATTGGGAATTCGCGACCCCGAATTGGCGGACGCGTTGTCGGCTGTCATGGATGAAAACCCCTGCTACGCGAGTTCTTCCGCATGGGACAACGTCCCTACATCGTAACACGCTGTCCTGCGGTGGTTTTTCCCGCGAGCGGTAGGGGCAGGGCGATCGCGCCTGAAAGGCGCCCGCCGGGTAAGCCGGTCAGTACGGTTGAATGCGGCCGAGGAACTCGGTCGTCAGCCGCCGCCACTCGATCTTCAGCCACGGCGTGAAGTCCTGAGGGGCCGCTTGCATTTCGCGGTCCAGTTCGCGTCGCGAGATCCAACGCCACTCGGCGATCTCCGCCGAATTCACCTGCGGCGTCTCGGCACCGTGGCTCACGAAGACTGAGCACAGTTCGAACTCGCTGCCGATGTCGCCGAACGACGCCTGGTACTGGAATTTGAACAGGAACTCGGGCGCCACCGAGAGGCCCAGTTCCTGGCCTGCGCGGCGCACCACGGCTTGCTCGAGATCCTCGCCGAGCCGAGGATGGGAGCAGCAGCCGTTCGACCAGTACCCCGGCCACAGCCGCTTGTCCGCGTGCCGCCTCTGCAACAGCGTGTCGCCATTGGCGTTGAAGACGAACAGCGAAAACGCCCGGTGTAGCGTTCCATTGCCGTCATGGCAGGACGTCTTGTCGAGCGTGCCGACCTCGCGATCCTGCTCGTCGACAAGGATCAGCGGTTCGTCGTCGCTGGATACGACCTCGAATCGTGCTCTCGGCGCCATGGCAGTGAGTCTAGCCACCCCAACGAACGAACGCACGTTGACCGCGCATCTGCCGTAGGGCGCGCCCGAAGGGTGCGCCGGGACGGGACAAGCCCGTCCCTACGGAATGGCCCGGCACGGGGCGGAACCCCGTAGGGGCGGGGCTTGTCCCCGCCCGCCCGCGCCGGGTGTTGTGGAGCCCACGGAAACGGGACGGGACAATCCCGTCCCCTGCGGTTTGTGCGCCGCGCGTTCGCGACTCGGTATCAGGAACGGCTGTAGTCTGCGTCTCCCGGCTTCGCGTCCTGGGGTGTGGACCCGGCCAGCGGCCGGCTCTTGGGTGCCGATTCGTACTCGCCCCGGAAATCCCCGAACGGGCCGTCCCGCCACTCCAAGGCGGCCTTCAGGCCGAACTCGCGCACCCGGCGACCGAACTCCGACGCGGCGGGGCGGTGCTTGGACATGGCTTCCACGTCGGTGCCGGACATGAGGCCCGTGCGGATGCCCATGATCTCGTACTGCCGGTTGACCGCGCGCTTGTTGTAGTTCAATTGGTCGTTGTCGATATGGCCGAGGCGGCGGGCGAAGCGGATGGTGAAGTCCTCGAGTTCATCCTTGGGCTTGCAGAAAGTCGCCCAGCCGAAATCGGCCATCTCCTCGCCGCTGAACCAGTCGCCGGTGTAGGCGAAGGCCCGGGCCTTGCCGGGTTTCATGAACCACGGCGCCCACATCATGTCCATGGTGCCCATGGCTCGAACCGGTGGATAGCCGACGCGGGCATCGTCGGCGACCATGCGCATGTCACACATGGAGGACAGTTCCGTGGCGCCGGCGAGGCACCAGCCGTGGATCTGGGCGATGACAGGTTTGGCGAGTTCCCAGATCAGCCAATGGCCCATCAGGGCATGCCGCGACCAGTCGTAGTGCTGCGGGTGGGTGGAGCCGGTGTCGGGCATCTTCGAGCGGTGGCTGACGTAGTCGCTCTGCTCGTCCGGATTGGGGGCGAGGTCGTAGCCCGCGGAGAATGCGCGGCCGGCGCCTTTGAGGATGATGACGCCGATGGCGGGATCGGCCTCCGCCTCCTTCATGGCGTCGTAGACCTCGCCGCGAAGGGCATGGCTTAAGGCATTGAGCTTCTCCGGGCGGTTCATGGTGATGAACGCGAGCCGGTCGTCGGTCTCGTAGATGATGTTGTTGTAGCTCATGGGGTCTCCGTTGATATGAGATTCAGTCAAGCGAATCCAGGAACCTGAGCAACGCCTCGTTGGTGCCTGCGGGATTCTCCTGTTGTGTCCAGTGCCCGATGCCGGGGAAGGTCACGACCTCGGTGAGGTTGGGAACCATGTCGCGCAGTTGCTCCGCGCTCAGGAAGCCGCGCGTCACGTCCCTTTCGCCAATGATGTAGAGCGCAGGCTGGTTGACCTTCATGCCTTGGAACGGGGCCGACAACACCCAGTTGTGGTCGATGTTCCGGTACCAGTTGAGGCCGCCGCGAAACCCGGCGCGCTGGAACTCCTTCGCGAAATAGTCGAGATCGCCTTCGGTCAACCAGTCCGGCAACCCCTCCGGATTGGTCATCGCGTCGAGGAACCCCGCGCTTTTCGGGAGCGGACCGCCGCCCCGGGCGGTGTTGTTGCCCGATGCCGAGTAAAGGAGCATCCGCAGGCTGCGCTTGACGTCCTTCTGCAGTTCGTGTTCCGCAACGCCGGGCGTCTGGAAGTGCAGGATGTAGAAGAAATTGTCGCCGAACGTTGCCTTCATTCCGGCAGTCGGTGGAAACGAAGGACGCCCGGAGAGCGGCACGCTCATCGCCACGACGCCCCGGAATATGTCGGGTCGCCACATGGCCGCATTCCAGGCTACCGGCGCCCCCCAGTCGTGGCCCACGATGACGGCGGTCTCCTCGCCGAGGGCGTGGACCAGCCCCACGATGTCGCCGACCAGGTGGAAAAGCGTGTACGCGGCGATCTCTTCGGGCGCATCCGTTCGACCGTAGCCGCGCTGGTCTGGGGCGACAGCGTGGTAGCCGTTGGCGGCCAGGGCGAGGATCTGGTGCCGCCAGGAGTACCAGGACTCCGGGAAACCGTGGCAGAGAACGACCAGCGGGCCCTCGCCTGCCTCGACGTAGTGCATCTTGATGCCGTTGGTGTCAACGACGCGGTGGTTGATGTCCGTCATGCCGCATTCCCTGAATCTGTCGTATCGCGGTAAAGGGCTCCCGCTCGAGTTAGGTTCCGATGCCGTATTGTCGCCTTCACTCGTCTTATCCGGGTGTCGCCGCTGGTGCAAAGTTCGCCATCATACCAATTGGCGCGGTGTTAACCTTCGCCGCGTGTTGGCGGGCGGTATGCCCGCAGGGATCAAGAGGAGATCTGAATGAGAAAGTGGCAGTGCATGACCTGCGGGTTCATCTACGACGAGGAACAGGGTTCCCCGGACGAAGGCATCGACCCCGGAACACGGTGGGAGGACGTCCCGGAGGACTGGGTATGCCCGGAGTGTGCGACGCCGAAGTCGGACTTCGAAATGGTGGAGATCTGACGCGATCCCAGGGGTGAACCGGTGGCTCGGTTCCGGGGTGTTAGCATGATCGTTCGTCAGGGGAGGGCGATATGGCTGATTTGAGTGGCCGGGTGGCCATTGTCACGGGCTCGACCCGTGGCATCGGGGAGGCGATCGCGAGGCGCTTCGCCATGGCGGGTGCGAAAGTGGTGGTCACGGCGCGTACCGTGGAGGTGCGCGACGAACGTCTGCCGGGAACCGTCCATACCGTCGCGGAGGCGATCCGTGCTGCGGGTGGGGAGGCCACGGCCGTTCCAGCGAACCTTCAGAAAAAGCCCGAACGCGAGCAACTCGTGCAGGCGGCGCTCGACGCCTACGGGCAAGTCGACATCCTGGTTAACAATGCCGCGATCCTCGTACCGGGCGCCACCGTGGATTTCCCCGAGCGGTACTACGACCGCATGTTCGAGATCCTCGTCAAGGCACCCCACCACCTTTGCCAGTTGACGCTGCCGGGGATGATCGAGCGTGGCGGTGGATCGGTGCTCAACATCTCCTCGAAGGCCGCGATTCATCCGAAACCGGGCCAACGGTCGTACGACGGAGCCGTCTACGGCATGACCAAGGCCGCCATCGAGCGCTTCACCACCGGTCTGGCCGCGGAGTTGTACGAACACGGCATCTCCGTCAACGCCCTGTCGCCGGACAAGGTCGTGGCGACGCCCGGCCAGATGTTCGGCCGTAAGTACACCCGGGAGATGCTCGACGCCGCCGAACCGGTTGAAGCGATGGCGGAGGCGGCGTTGGCCTTGGTGAGCGGCGATCCCAAGGTCGTGACCGGGGGCATTCGCTATTCGGCGGAGGTCCTCGAGGCGTTCGGGCTCGCGCCAGCGGATATCGGGATGACGGCGCCGACGCCTAACTGACGACTTGCCGGCAAGCGTCCCTGTGTTGGTCGACACAGAACGCCGCGAGCGTCGAACATGAGCGACGATCCCTACACCATCCAGCCGGGTCGCACCCGCGAGCCGCCCACGACGTTGCTGGGCAGGCTCCGCTACCTGGGGCCGGGCATCATCGTGTCGGGCTCCATCGTCGGCTCCGGCGAGATTCTGCTCACCGCCGGGCTCGGCGCCGCTGCCGGGTTCACGTTGCTCTGGTTCGTGCTGTTCTCGTGCTGGATCAAATCGCTCGTCCAGGCGGAACTCGCCCGCTACGTGGTGACGACGGGCGACACCTATCTCAGGACGCTCAACCGTATGCCGGGGAGAACGCCGGCGCGGCGCGAAGGTGGGCAGTGGTGGTGGCCGAAAGTCGAAGTCTCTTGGCCGATCTGGTTCGGCTTGCTCGGTTTCATTCCCGGGCTCGTCACCTCCGGCGGGATCATCGGCGGGGCCGGGCAGGCGCTCGGCCTGTTGCTCGACGCCGTGCCTGCCATGCCAGACGTGGACGGCAAGGTCGCCACCGGCATCGCGGCGGTCCTCGTGATGCTGCTCCTATGGACCGGCCGGTACGGTCGCATCGAGAAAATACTGGTGGTCATGGTGATGAGTTTCAGCTTCACCACAATCATCTGCGCGGCGTTGATGCAGACCACGGAATTCCAGGTGACCGCCGACGACATCGTCGCGGGGCTGCAGTTCGACTTCCCCTTGGAGTTGCTGTTCCTCGCGGTGGGCATGTACGGGGCTACCGGCGTCGCGTCCAGTGAAATCGCGGGCTATACCTACTGGTGCATCGAGAAGGGCTATCCGAGTTTCGTCGGCGGCGACCGGGATGATCCGCGCTGGGTGGCGCGGGCCAAGGGGTGGGTCCGGGTCGTGCAGGTGGACGTCCTTGTGACGTTGGTGATCCTGACGTTCGCGACGCTGTCGTTCTACTTTCTCGGGGCTGGCGTCCTGCACAGCCAAGGTCTCGTGCCCGAGCGGGAAGAGACGGTGGCCATTCTCGCCAACATGTACTCCCTGACACTCGGGGATTGGTCGACGTACCTGTTCATATTCGGCGCGTTCTTCATCCTGTTTTCCACGGTCCTTTCCGGTCTTGGGGCCGGTTCGCGGTCGTTCCCTGATCTTTTGGTCACGTTCGGGTTCTTTCCGCGCAAGAACCTGGAGACCCGGCTGAAGTGGACCCGGGGCTACATCATCGGCATGCCGATCCTGAGCCTCCTGCTCTATATGAGCATTGAACGGCCGATCGCCATGGTGATCGTCGGCGCCACCTTCGGAGCGTTCATGTTGCCGATACAGGCCGTCGTAACCCTTTACATGCAGCGCAAACGCATGGATCCCCGGGTGCGGCCGAAGAACTGGGTGTCCTGGTGCATCGTCGGCGTATTCCTGGCGATGGCGACGCTGTGCGCGTTCTATATCTACGGGGTCTACCTGGACAATTTCGGATGATCGCCGCGTCGGCGGAGTCGGCGTCCCTGTGGAAAACCAGTTCCAACCGCTAAGCGCACCACACATCGCGGTGTTGTGCCTTGTGGTCATCGTGCCAGTCGTGCTGAGCATCGCCGCACGACGCGGCGGCGAGCGGACCACGACGATCATCTGTGTCAGCTTCGCCGCGGTGATGTTCGTCAACGTAGCCGTGCACTGGGTCTACCGACTCGCCGAGGTGGGGATCGAGGAGTTCGTGCAGCGGCACCTTCCGTTGCACATCTGCGGCATCGCGGCGCTGGCGCTCGTGGTTACGTTGCTCTTCCGCAATCGCCACACCTTCGAGATCGTCTACTTCTGGGGGCTCGCCGGGACGTTGAACGCCCTGGCGACGCCCCAACTGGAGGTGGTCTTTCCGCACTACCGGTTCTTCCAGTTCTTCATCGCCCACGGCGGCATCGTCGCGGGGGCGCTGTTCGCGGTGTGGGGATTGGGGATGCGGCCGACGTTCGCCTCGCTGGGGCGGGCCTTCGGATGGCTTTTTCTACTGACTTGCGTGTTGCTCGTGGTCAACCCGATCCTAGACAGCAACTACATGTTCCTCCAGGAACCCCCCGACTCCGCCTCGCCGTTCTTCTTCGCGCCGTGGCCCTACTACATTCCCATTCTCGCCGGGGTCGGATTGGTGTTCTTCTTGCTGCTGCTGGCGCCGTTCGAAATCGCCAAACGGTGGCCACGGCGGCCCTAGCCGAGTACGGGACGGGACAAGCCCGTCCTCTATGAGCGCCGTTTGCGCAGGTTGTAGGAGACCTTTTCCTGGTTGACGACGATGTGGCCCTTGGCCTGAAGCTGGGCGATCACGGATTGCACCTCGTCGTCGCTCAAGCCGTCCTTGAACAGCGATCCGATGGTGCTGGCGAGCGTCCGTAGCTTGCGCGGTTTCGAGGAACCCCGACCGGCGAGATTCTTGACCACGTCATCGACGATCCCGTCGTCGCCGACCGTCTTCGGAAGGCGCAGCGCGCGGATCTCGAAGAGGTCGCCGACCCGGCTGGCCTTGATGTTGCTCGCCTTAAGGTAGGTGATCAGCGGATCGAACCCCCGGTCCTTGGAGACGATGTGGAACGACGCGTCGGGTTCCCGTTCGGCGAGGCGACCGATCATGTAGGCGATATGGAAGTCGAGCGCGTTGTGGCCGTTGCCGGAAATGCGGACGTATTCCGCAGCCTTGAGACTTTGCACCTGCATGGCGAAGTCGGTGGAGATCTTGTGCTGGCTGGCACCCACAAACACCATGAGGTGGTAGGCCTTGTCGGTAATCGGCCCGAGATCGATGGCCTTGACGTTCTCGTAGTCGATCAGGATGTAGTCTTTGGCCACGGTGCGCTCAACGGTTGAAGTTGGGGTCGCGCTTCTCGAGGAACGCGGCGACCGCCTCGGCATGGTCCGGGAGACGTCGGGCGATCTGGTCGCGCAACCCTTCGCGCTCCATCACCGCGTCGAGGTCGTCCTCCATCGGGTTCTTGCGCAGCAGTTCCTTGATCATCATCACCGCGCGGGTCGGGTTGTTGGCGATCTCCTCCGCCTTGGCCAGCGCGGTGGGCAGTAGGTCGTCGGGCTCGGTGACCGCGCTCACCAGGCCCATGCGCATTGCCTCGTCCGCAGGCACCATCCGACCGGTCAGGCACATCTCCGTGGCGTTTCCAAGGCCGATGAGTTGGGCGAGAAGGTGGGTGGAACCGAGTTCGGGCATCAGTCCCATCTTGATGAAGCGGATGCTCAAGTTGGCGTTCGTGGACGCGATGCGCACGTCGCAGGGCAGGATCATCGTCAGGCCGACGCCCACCGCGTAGCCGTTGATGGCGGCGATGGTGGGCTTCGATTGACGGATGAAGTGGGTCATGTTGGCACCGCCGCGGCTAAGCTGTTCGCCCTGGCCTTGGCGGTTGGTCTCGACGCGCTCGGCGAAGTTGCCGATGTCGGCACCGGCGCAGAACGCCCGGCCCTCGCCGGTCAGGACGATGGCGCCGATGCCGTCGTCGGCATTCCAGGCGGTCATCGCGTCGATGATCTCGCCGGACATGGTGGACGTCCAGGCGTTGAGCTTGCGCGGGCGGTTCAGTCGGATGACGCCGACGCGGTCCCGGGTCTCGGTGAGGATTTCTTCGTAGGCCATTGATTCGTCCTTTGGTTAGATCGTCTTCTGTTCGCGCAAAACCGCGAGTTCGTCGTCGTCGATGCCGGCCCCGCGCAGAACTTCCTCCGTGTGGGCACCGAGTTCCGCCGCCGTCGCGCCGGGTTCGAGGGGTGTCCCGCTCATGCGGATCGGCGTCCCCACGACTTGCGTCGTCCCGCCCTCGGCATTGGCGACCTCGGCGAAATAGCCGTTTTCCCAGGCACCGGGATCCTCGAGCGCCTGTCGGTGATCCCGCACCGGAGCGTACCGGAGTCCGGCTTCGCGCAGTACCCCGCACCAGTCGGCAGTTGGCCGGGTCTTGAACGCGGCAACGAGTTGCTCCATCAGCCAGTCGAAGACATCATGGACCGCGACCCCCTGCAACCGGTGGTCCAAGGTCAGGTCGGGTCGGTCGAGCGCGATGAAGAAGGCATCGCGCGCATGGGGCGGTACGCCGGGAATGGCGATCCAGCCGTCGGCCGTCTCGAAGGTGCCGTACACCCCCTTGATCAGCGAGTGGCCGCCGTTGGCTCGCGCGGCGGTTTCCCCCGTCAACAGGAGATGGGTGAATTCCGTGGCCTGAGCCCAGATCTGCCCGCCGAGCAGGGAAGACTCGACGCGTTGGCCCCGCCCGGTCGTCGCGCGGGCGTGCAGCGCGGCCAGAATGCCCGCCGCGAGGTTCAGTGAGGCGATGTGGTCGGCGATGAACACGCCGACCGGGGAGGGCGGATCCTGGTCGCGGCCAACCGTGCTGATGAGTCCGCCGGCCGCCTGTCCCGCGAGGTCGGCGCCTTCGCGTTCGGCATCGGGTCCAACCGGGCCGAAGGTGCTGCCTTGGGCGCAAATGATGCCGGGGTTGATTTCGGCCAGATCGTCGTGCCCGATACCCCAGCTTTCCAGGGTGCCGGGCTTGAAGTTGCTGACGAAGACGTCGGCGTCCTTGGCGAGCATCTTGAATATGTCGGCACCGCGCGGATGCCGCAGATCCAGTGCAACGCTGCGCTTGCCGCGGTTGCAGGCGGTGTAGACGGCACTGCGCGGGTCGTCTGGACCGACGTGGATGTAGCGTCCCTGGTCGCCATGATCCGGCAACTCGATCTTGATCACGTCCGCACCCATGTCGGCGAGCAGCGCTGTCGCCTGCGGGCCCTGGATGAGGAGACCGGCCTCGAGAACGCGTATGCCGCCGAGCGGTCCGGGCAACTGGAAAACCTCGCTACGCGATCAGTAGACCGACCGCGGCCCGGATGCCTGCTGTCGGACGCGTTCAGTGAGCTCCTGATCGATCCCGATCGCGAACAGGCCCCCCGGGCCGACGATCTTGTGGACCATCAGCTTTTCGACTTCCTTGCGTTCCCGCTCCGTGACCTCTTGGTAGGCGTCGCTCTTGAGGAACGCCTTGTAAGTGCCGCTGGTATCCATGAACGGGACGATGAATCCGGGGATGAGCGCCTGGATGATGGCGCCGCGCTTCTTGTCGGTCTGGTTCATGCCGGCCCGGTGCCAGGTGCGGGCGTCGTAGAGGACGATCGTGCCGGCCGGGGCTTCGATGACGTCGGCGTCGGGACCGGCATAGGGGAGCCCGAACTCGGCGCGGTGGCCCCGCCGGTAGGTATTGGTGGAAATGCCCCACTCCTTGGGCGGCGGCTTGTTGGACGCGTGGCTGCCGAGTTTGAACAGGGTGGCGCCGTTCTCCTTGGTGAAGTCGGAGACGCAGACGTTGCGCTGCATGCCGAGCACAAGGTCGCCCGAGGGCACCGGAATCCGGTCGCCGGTGCCCCAGAGGTACGGGAAGTCGTTGTGCCAGCCCTGCACTTCCCGTTTGCCGTCGTCGCGGGTCAGCGCCGAGACGCCCGGCGAGTGGCCGAGCCGGATGTCCCGCGTGTGCATGTACTCCCGGGTCAGCCACAACGACACGGGTTCGACGCTGACCTTGGCGACTGCCGGATCCTGGGCCAGCGGCGCTTGGCGCACGGGTTCGCGCTCGGCATAGGCGTCGACGCATCCGACCCGCTGCAGGCCGTCCACGACGCTCGGCGGCAGTACGCAGGCAAGCGCGACCCAACCCTCCTTATAAAGCGTTTCCAAGTATTGGGAAGGCAGCTTCTCCGGCCCGTGGCCAATCTGAAACGTTCCCGGGGGCGTACCGTTTCCCAACGAACCGTCCGCAGCGAGGCTGGACTCCCCTAGCCGCAGCCCCGTCGCGGAATCCAACGTGGTCGTGTCCGCCTGAAGGCGCAGTCCCGTGGCGACGTGCCTGAAACCGTTGTCCGAGACGTCCCAAATCGCAGCATCGTCGACGTGTTCCTGCACGCCAAGGGTCTTGCCGTCGCTGGTCGCGAGCCAGTCGCCGTTGGCATCGGTCAAGTAGCGGAAATGGTGCCGGGGCCTGGCGACGGTGATGACCCGCGGGTTGTATTCGCTCGCGGTCTTGGGTCGTTCGCTAGTCGCTAACACGTTGCCACCCCCTTTAAGCCGTAGCACGCGAGTATAACCGCCACGTAGGGGCGACCCTTGTGGTCGCCCGGTTGGTTCGCCGACGATCTCGCCCCTACAGCCGATACACCCGTGCCGCGGTGCCGTAGAACATGGCGTGCTTCTCGTCCTCGCTGAAGTCCGCCGCGATCTTCTTCATGCCGTTCCACATGACGTGGTAGGAGATCGAGAGCTTGTCGACCGGGAAGTTGCTCTCGAACATGCAGCGGTCCGGTCCGAAGCACTCGATGGTGTGCTGGTAGTAGGGCCGCTGGGCTTCCACGAACTCGTCGGCGGTTGGCGGCATGTCGCGCTTGTCCCAGCCGAAGCCGTTGTCGGGCATCGCGAGTCCGCCGAGTTTGGCGACGACGTTGGGACACTCGGCGATCGAGGCCATGTCCTCCTTCCACTGCGCGAAGATCTCCTCGCGCCGGCCGGCGTAGGCGCCGACGCCGAGCGGCGTGCCGAAGTGGTCGAGGATCATGGTCGTGTCCGGCACCGCGCGGGCCAGGTCCAGGTAGTCGCGGTTCTGGTGGTAGAAGTGCCAAGTGTCGTAGGTGTACCCGAGTTGCCCCAGTCGTCGCATGCCGGTACGGAAGTCCTCGTCGCCGTAGGGGCAGGGCTGTCCGCGACCGGTGTTGGTGAGCGTGCCCGTTGTATCGTGGGGTCCCGCGTGGCGGATGCCGCGGAAGAGGCCCCTGCCGGCTTCCTCGTGTGCGTCGAGCACCTCTTCCACCGCGTCGCCCAGGAGCAGGTTGGCATGGCTCACGATGCCCGCGATCGTCGCCGAGCCTTCCCGCTTGGCGCTCTCGGCGGCGACGCCCGCGATGAACTCCGTCTCGCCGACCGGGCGCAGGTGTTCCGGGCCGTGACGCCGGTAGCCGGAGCGGCAATCGATGAACACCGTCTTCTCGATGTTGTGGCCGGATTCCGTGTCCGCCCAGAGATCCTCCAGCACGTAGGTCCCCCACATCGACGTTGTCTCCCAGAGGTGGTGGTGGGGATCGATGATGGGACGTCCGGGATCGACGATCTCCTCTTGGACGGCCGCGTACCATTCCGGGGTGTGTGGTTCGGGCATGTAGCCTCTCCCATAGATGACTTCCGATGGTCAGCCGACAATTGTCACCGATTGACGCCGGGCGCGGAATGTCGCGTGTAGACTCCGCATCGTACGGATACGGACTGCGGAGCGTTAAGTGCGCGTGACCCGCTTCTACACCACCCCGGAAGGCGGATCGGCCTTCGATGACGTAGACATTCCCGTGTCCTTCGTGTCCCCGGACGCTTGGGGCAATGAACTGCGGATGAGCGAGTCGTTCGTGTCGCCCGCCGTGCGGGTGTTCGAGGCCCCCGTCGGGGCGTTTCAGGATTGGCACAACGCCCCGCGTCGGCAGCTGTGCATCATGATGCAGGGCATCTGGGAGATCGGTACCACGGACGGCCAGAAACGCCGCTGGGGGCCGGGCGAACCCTTCCTTCCCGATGATGTCGTTGGCAAGGGCCATACCAGCGAGGTGATCGAAGGGCCGGTTCGAATGGTGTTCATCCCGCTCCCGGACGACTTGGATCTCGAAGCCTGGACGGTCCGATAGCGTGTTCGACCCGGTCGCCTCGCGCATCGATCTGGCGCTCGCCGCGATGAACGCCGAGTTGCCGGCCGACACGCCGGAACTCGACGCGTTGTTCGCCAAGCTGCGCTCGGCCGGGGAGAACGCGGAACGCCGGGCAACGACGCAGCGCATCTGGTCCGCCTGGTGTTCCCACCCCGATGCCGCTGCTGCCGATGCCATGCGGACGGTGGTCGAGGCATTCGATTCCGGCGAGCTTGACCACGTCGGGGAGACCTTGGATGGCATGGTGCATCGCTGGCCGGACTGGGCGGAGGCCTGGAACAAGCGGGCCACGCTTCGCTTCGTCGAGGATCGCCACACCGAGAGCCTCGACGACATCGCCCGCACCCTGGAGCGGGAACCGCGCCACTTCGGTGCGCTTTCGGGGCTAGGCCAGATCTGCCTCGGCCACGGCGACCTCACCTCCGCGCTGTTGGCCTTCGAGCGCGTGTTGAGCATCGATCCCGGCGTCCGGGAGGTCCGCCAGGCCGTCGACATGCTCCGAAAGCGTGCCCAACCCACGATTCACTGACGCAGCGTGACGATCGCAGTCGGTTGGCGGATAATCGACCGATGCGCGCCTATCCCCTCGAAGCCCGACGACACAACGCGGGCCGTGCCAACGTTCCCCTGACTGCCGAGCAACTCCGCGAGTTCGTCGCCCGCGGATTCGTGACCTTGAAGTCCTCGCTGCCCGAGAGCTACCACCGGGTCATCTTCGAGAGGTTCGACGAGTTGGCCCAGGGGATCGGGCACTTCGGCAACAACCTGTTGCCGCTCATCCCGGAATTGAACGAGTTCTTCGAGGACCCGGTAGTGAAAGGCGCATTGACGAGCGTGGTTGGCGAAGGGTATTCGATGCACCCGCACCGCGCCCTGCACAAGAACCCGCCGGACAGCGACGAGCAAGAGTTTCACAAGGACAGCTACTGGGGTTATGTGCGCCGGGTCCGCAACCATCGCCCGTGGTGGGTGATGATCATGTACTTCCCCCAGGACACCCAACTGGCCAAGGGACCCACGGCGGTGATGGACGGCAGCCAACACCTCAACCAGCGGCCGGAGGATTTCTGCCAGGAGGTCCCTATTGCCGGTCCAGCGGGGTCGTTCGTGCTGATTCACTACGACATCTGGCACCGCAAGATGAAAAACCGTACCGAGGCCAATCGGTACATGTTCAAATTCGAGTTCGTGCGCCTGCGGCCCCCGGCCCGAGTCGATGCGGGGATTCGCTGGCGCAAACCCCGAAAGACGCCCGGCCTCGATCTCTCGCCGGTGTGGCAGTCCACCTGGAGCTGGCTTGCGGGGCAGGGGGCCCCGGCAGCGAACGGCAAGGCAAGCGTCGACGACTTGGGTGCCGACGACGAATCCGTCGGCATCAACGCGGGCTACCGGTTGGGCCTGCACAACGAGACGCGCGCCCTGCTTGACGCGCTGGACTCGAATCCCGCCACCCACGGGAACAAGCGCCGGTACTCGGACAACGGCCAGATCTGGCGCGAGGACGCCGTGGTACGCAACGCGGCCCATGGTTTGGTCCAGGCGGGCGACAGGTCCGTCCCGGGGCTCGTCGATGTGCTCCGCGACGGCACCCCGCGCGGCCGCAAGCACGCCGCTTTCGCGCTGGGGGAGATTGGCGCCGCGGACGCCGGGGACGCCTTGATCGATGCCTTGGCCGACGACGACGTCCACGTCCGCATCGCTGCGGCGGAAGCCCTCGGCATCATCGAACCCACGCCGGCGACCCGCGACGGCCTGTTGGCGGCATTGGGTGACCCGGCATCCGAAGTCCGTTTCGACGCGGCGCTGTCACTGACCCGGGCCGCGGTGTGCGGTTGCACCGAACTGATGGCCGGAACCGTGGCGCGGCTCGAGGAAGCCCTGTTCGACACCAACCGCTACGTCAGCGCCTACGCGGCCGAAACGCTGGAGCGAATCGGCACGCGCGAGGCGTTCGACGCCTTGGTGCCGTTCCTGCGGACCGCCCGTTGGTGCCCGCATACGGACAACCGCCGACCCTTTTGACCGCGTGCCGGTACGCGGGACCTCTGTCGCGTTCATCGTCTTGGGTGGCTTGCCCGGCACCGGCAAGTCGACATTGGCGAATGCGCTGGCGGAGCGGCTTGGCGCGATGCATCTGCGCATCGACACGATCGAACAGGCCCTGCGCGATGCCGGTCAAACCATCGCGGGACCGGAGGGCTATCTCGTAGCCCGGGATGTCGCTCGCGAGAACCTCCGACTCGGGGTGGCGGTCATCGTCGATGCCGTCAATCCCATCGCCTACACGCGCGAACTCTGGCACGGGACCGCCGCGGCGACCGGCGCGCGGTTGGTCGAGATCGAGCTTGTCTGCAGCGACAGCACCGAGCATCGGCACCGCGTCGAGTCCCGAACCGTCGACATCGACGGATTCCGATTGCCGACGTGGCAGGATGTGTTGGACCGGGAATACGAGCCGTGGCGAACGGCTGAAGTCGTGGATACGGCAGGCACGAGCGTCGAGGCAGCGCTCGCCGAAGTGGTTCGCCGTGGGCGGTTAGACTAAACGGCTTCAATCTCAATCCGGAGGGGGGACCGGTCGCCATGGCAGACCTCGACTTGATCCAGACCATCGACGACTTCCAGTCGGAATACCGCAAAGGGATCGGCGCGGTTCTGCCGCATCGGCCGAGCAAGGAAGCGAACCTCGACAACATCCGCCGCTTCGGCGACGGCGTTGGCGACTACAACCCGCTTTGGCGGGACGAGGCGCATGCGGCGGCCAGCCGCTTCGGCATGATCACGGCGCCGCCGCCCTTCCTCTTCGGCGTGACCCTCGGCGTCGTGGCCGGCGAGACCGGCGCCATCGACCGGCGCCGCGTTTCCACCCGGTACCTGCCGGTGAACTACGCCGGCGCGGAGATCGACTTCGTCCGCCCGATCTGGCTCGGCGACCGTATAACCGCCCAGGAACACGTCGGCGAGACGGTTCGGAAACAGAGTCGGCGCATCGGGCCAATCAACTTCAACACCGGCCACGTCACGTTCACGAACCAGCGTCAGGAAGTGGTGGCGACGATCAACACCCTGATGGTGCGCTACCAGAATACCGGTCACACGATGGAGTACGACCGGACGCCAAAACGTGCGGGCGGAGAGCCGGCACAACCGGTGGTGGTGCCCGCGGATCCCCTGGTCTGGGAACGCGGGCGTCGTGGCGCACAAACCCGCTACTGGGAGGATGTAGAGGAGGGGGAGGCGATTCCGTCGCTACCCAAGGGCACGTACTCGGTCACGGAGCTGTTCCTGTTCACCCATGGCGTGCTCGGCACTGGTCGCAGTTCCCGGGCCGCGTTGGACGCGGAAGGTTCGGCCGATCTCGGCGGCGGGGGGCGTTTCGACTCGGAGCACGCCACCAAGCGCCGCAACATGCCGGGACAGTTCGACTACGGACCGCAGCGGGTCTGCTGGCTGAGCCAGATCGTCACCGACTGGATGGGCGACGATGGGATCCTCAGGAAGCTTCACGCCTCGATCCGGCACCCCAACGTGGTGGGCGACACCAACACGCTGCACGGCGAGGTCGCAAAGAAGATGGTCGTCGATGGCGAACACCTTGTGGAGCTACAAGTCCGCAACGAAAACCAGTCGGGATTGCCCACGGCCTACGCCACCGCAACGGTCGCGCTGCCGTCGCGCCCGTAGGGGTCTTTGTGGTCGCCCGCACGTCCCAGACGCCGTGGGATGGCGGGACGGGACAAGCCCGTCCCCTACGACGGGTCCGCGATTCGCGTCGTGCCGTCAGCGTGGTTGAAGTACTGCGCGGATAACGTCCGTTGGTTCTCGTAGATGGACCCTTGGTAGGGCGCCCGGGGTAGGGGCATCTTCACCGGAACGTCCTCCAATCGCGGTCGCAGTGTCGGTTCGCCGTGCACCATCCGTCCGTTGAAGTCGTCCAGCTTGTCCAGGTGCTCGATGCCCGCAAGCGGCCAGGCATCGGCCGCGGCGTATTCGAAGAACAGTACGCGCCGTTGCCGGTCGGACTTGTTCATTCCTGAGCCGTGCACGAGACGCGCGTGGTGGATCGTGATGGATCCCGCCCGACCGTTGACTTCCCGGGCGCCGGAGACATCAAGATGCTCCCGGGCGACGTCGATCGCACCGCAGAACGCGCCGTAGCTGTGGTGGTCGTAGACCGGTCCCCGGTGCGAACCCGGCAGCACCATCAGCGGACCGTTGTCGGGATCCATGTCGTCGAGGAGGATGCCGACGGCCAAGACGTCCTGGTTGGTATGCGGATAGAACGCCCAGTCCTGGTGCCATTCCACGGGAGCACCGTAGTCGGCGGACTTCATGTTGATCTTGCCGCCTGCGCGCAGGCGGATGTCCTTCCCGATCAGCGGTTCGAGGGCGGCCATGATGCCCCGGTGGGCGGCCAGTTCACGGTAGAACGGATCGGCGAGATGGGGCTGTTTGATCCGTCTCACCCGGGGTGCATCCGGGCTGTGGGACGCTTCCAGGTCGAGGATGTTGGTGTGGTCGTCGATGCCGGCGGCGCTGGCGACGATGTCGTCGGTGACCCGGCGCAGGTCGGCCAAGGTCTCGGTTTCGAGGACATTCTCCACGAGGACGTAGCCGTCGTTGCGGTATTGGTCGATCTGCGCGTGGGTCAGCATGGATCGCGTTAGGTCGCGTTCATTCGTCCATCATACCCCACGTCCTATGGCGGCCCGCCGCCAGCCGGGCGTGCAGTATGATGCGTCGATTTGCCGGGGGTAGTGGAGATGACAACGCGTTGGGGAGTCCTCGCCACCGGGAATATCGCCCACAAGCTCGCCCGAGCCGTCGTGGCCTCCGATACGTCCGAACTAGTCGCGGTCGGCAGCCGGACGCAAGCCGCTGCGGATGACTTCGCCCAGCAATACGGGCTCTCGGCGGCGGGCGCCCACGGCACCTACGATGCCCTGCTCGAGGATCCCAACGTCGACGTCGTCTACGTCTCGACGCCGCATCCCATGCATGCCGAATGGACCATCAAGGCGCTGGAGGCCGGCAAGGCAGTGCTGTGCGAAAAACCGATGGGCGTCAATCATCCCGAGGTGATGGCGATGGTCGAGACGGCGGCGTTCCACCAACGTTTCCTGATGGAAGCCTTCATGTACCGCACGCACCCGCAGACGGCCAAGGCCGTGGAACTGATCCGCGACGGCGCGATCGGCGAGGTGCGGCAGATGAACATGAGCTTCGGGTTTGCTTCGCCGTTCAACCCAGAGAGTCGGCTGCACGCCAACGAACTGGCCGGTGGCGGCATCATGGATGTCGGGTGCTACCCGGTTTCCATGGCCCGGCTCGTTGCCGGCGAAGAGCCGGATGCCGTAGTCGGTTTCGGGCGACTGAGCCCGATGGGCGTCGATGCCTGGGCTTGTGCGCTGCTGAACTTCCCGAGCGGGGCCATCGCGAGGGTGTCGACGGCCGTCCAACTGGGACTCGACAACGCCGCCGAGGTGTTCGGCGCCGGGGGTTCCATCCGTATCGCTTCGCCCTGGATGGGTTCCCGACCCGACGGCAGCTGGAGCTTCGAACTCAATCGCGGCGGCAAGCGCGAGACCATCGCAGGCAAGACCAAGCCACTCTACGTGCACGAGGTGGATGCGGTCGCACAAGCCCTGGACGACGGTAGTTTGGAGTCGCGCTACATGGACTGGGAGGACAGCCTGGGCAACGTGCGGGTACTCGACCTCTGGCGCCGGGAAGCGGGCGTGCGATTCGATTTCGAGAAGCCCGAGCGGTGCACGGTACCGGTCCACGGACGGCCGCTCGGGGTCAGACGGAATGCGATCCCCAACGGCGCAGTCGCCGGCGTCGGCAAACCGGTGTCGAGGCTGGTCATGGGCTGCGACAACCAACCGGACATCCTTCATGCGTCGGTGATGTGGGACAGCTATTTCGAGTATGGCGGCAACACCTTCGACACGGCCCACATCTACGGCGGTGGGCGCATGGAGCAACTGCTAGGCACTTGGATGGCCAATCGGGGTGTCCGCGACGACGTCGTGGTGATCGGCAAGGGCGCGCACACGCCCGCGAATTTCCCGGACCGGGTAGGCCCGCAACTTGACGTGACCCTGGAGCGGCTCGGTACGGATTACATCGATCTCTATTTCCTGCACCGAGACAACACCGAGGTTCCGGTCGGGGAGTGGATCGACGTGCTGAACGCGGAACGTTCCGCAGGGCGCATCCGGGCATTCGGCGGGTCCAACTGGTCGCTGTCGCGGGTTCGGGCAGCCAACGCCTACGCGGTGGCCGCGGGTTCGACGCCATTCGCCGCCGTATCCAACAATTTCAGCCTGGCGCGAATGGTGGATCCGGTGTGGGCGGGATGCATCGCCTCGTCGACAGCCGAGTGGCGCGCATGGCTCGAAGCCGAGCAGTTGGCGCTATTCCCCTGGTCGAGCCAGGCACGTGGGTTCTTCACGGATCGGTTCGACGCCATCCGCGCGGCGAGCGGCAGGGGGGCCGACGGTAGGTTCTTCAATCAGCCGAGCGATGCGGAACTCGAGCGTTGCTGGTTCGCGGACGACAACTTCGAACGACGCGCCCGAGCCGTGGAGTTGGCGGACGAGCGCGGCGTCGAACCGATCAATGTCGCCTTGGCGTATGTCCTCAATCAGCCGTTCCCCTGTTTCGCTCTGTTCGGACCACGCGTGCTCGCGGAGACGCGCTCGTCGCTTGCGGCGTTGGACGTCTCCCTTACGGGAGACGAGCGGCGGTGGCTCAATCTGGAGACGAATTCGCGCTAACGCTGGACGAACGAAGCAGGCGATCGAAGTACTCGAGCGAAGCCGGCGCATCCCACAGCGCACTGCCGACATGCGCGAAGACGATCCGGCGCGTGTCGTCGAGGACGAAGGTGGCAGGGATGCCGCGACTCTGGAACACCGGTGGAACCTGCCTGGCCAGGTAGATGGGCAGATTCCATCCCTTGTCCGCCACGAATGGGGCCACCGTCTCGGCGGGCTCGTTGGACACGATTACGAACGCGATGTCCTCGTCGGCGAGCCCGGCGGCGAGTTTCTCGATGCTCGGCATCTCCTTCAGGCACGGGGCGCACCACGTTGCCCATCGATTGACGAAAACCACGCTATGCGACAACTCGGCGAGGTCGACGGCGTTGCCGTTTAGGTCTCGCATTCGCCACCCCATCTCGGAGTCCGAGTCGGTTGGAACCGGCGGAGGATTGAGCCCGCCAATGACAGAGATCGATCCCGGCCCATCGGCCGCGCGCTGGATGGCGATGCCGAGCAGGACGATTCCGACAATGCCGATGGCCACGAGTAGGAACGCGCCGGCGAGCATGCCGACGAAGAACTGCCTGTTGAAGAAGCTCATGGGTCTCTATTCCCGTTCTTTCTGCAATTGCACGTCGCGGTCGATGGCCAGGCTGGCCGCGACGGGTTCTAGACAACGGCTCTCCTTGTTGCGCGGATCGCCGACGTAGGCGGACACCGGCACCACCATGAGGTCCATGGGAATCCGTGGCGCCAGCAGCGCGCCTAGGTCGGACGGCGCGGCGTCGCGCGACATCCATCGGCG
The DNA here is from genome assembly GCA_009846005.1 of Gammaproteobacteria bacterium. Taxonomy (GTDB): domain Bacteria; phylum Pseudomonadota; class Gammaproteobacteria; order Pseudomonadales; family Azotimanducaceae; genus VXYL01. Next base: position 282,919 of record VXYL01000016.1, read on the forward strand.
CGCACCGGTCTTCGAGAGCATCACCGGTTGCCGGTTGTGGAGGAATTCGAGCTTGCGGCTTACCGCTGTGGTGACGATGGAGAAACTCGTGATCGCCTGGGTGCGGTCGCGGCTCCGCCAGCGGTCCCAAACGCCGGCGAGCAGCATGCCCCCCGTTCTTGGCCGCACGTAGTAGGGGATGCGGCGCCGACCGTCCTTCTGCCACTCGTAGTACCCGCAAACGGGCACTAGGCAGCGTCGCCGTCGGAAGGGCTCCCGGAATGAATTTGCCTCGGCGAGAGTTTCCGCTCGCGCGTTGAACGTCGCGTGCTTCGGCTTCGGCGTCTTCGACCAGTAGGGCGTCAACCACCACCGCGCGGCAATGGCTTCGAGTTCCTCGCTTCCGGGAGCGTCCTGGCGCACGATCCAAGCCGTCTCGGTGGGTGCCGTGTTGTGATTGGTCTCGCCGGGAAACGGGTGTCCGACGAGTTCCTCGAAGACCTGGTTAAGCGGGTCGTCGGCCGCGTTGAAGCGCCCGCACATCAGCAGTTTGCTCCGCTGGCGAGGAGGCGCTTGGATGTTGAACGCGCGACCATTGCCCGACGATACCCCGGTTTGTCCCGCTCGTGCACTCGTCGCCACTTGCCGTGTTCCGGGGCAATCCGCCAAACTGGCCCGTTCGAGCGGGAAACCGCTTATCTGTTGGAGACGCGAAGCGATGGCGGTGCCAAAACGAATTGCCCTCACCCTGCCAGCGGGACCAAAGGTCGAGGACTCGATCACCTTGGTCAAGTGGGCCGAGGCGAACGGTTTCGACGACGTCTGGTTCAGCGACGCAATGGCGCCGGACAGCCTGACCATGGTGGCGGCGGTGGCGCCGTACACGCAACGCATGCGGGTCGGCGTGGCCGTGACACCCGTCTACACGCGCACGCCGGCGGTGTTCGCGGCCACGGCCAACGTCCTCGCCCAACTGCTGCCGGGTCGGTTCGTGATGGGGCTGGGTTCATCGAGCGAGGCGATCATGGAGCGCTTCAACGGCATCAAGCTGGAGAAGCCGCTCACGCGGGTGAAGGAGACGGCAATCATGGTCCGTTCGATGCTTGCGGGCGAGCGGTCGGACTTCGACCTGGCGACCTTGAAGAGCAAGGGCTACCGGCAGGAACCGCTGCCGGCGCCGCCGCCGATCTACCTCGCGGCGCTGCGTCCGAAGATGATCGAGATGGCGGCCGAGGTGGGCGATGGAGTGGTGTTCAACCTTTGGCCTCAGAAGGCGCTTCCCCGGATGCTGGAGCATGTCGAGATTGGCGCGAAGCGGGCCGGCAAGCGCATCGAAGACATCGAGATCGTGAACCGGCTGCTGGTTATGGTTACCGACGACGTCGAGTATGCCAAGGCCCGCTTTCGTAGCCAGTACGCGCCCTACTACGCCAATCCCGTATACAACAACTTCCTGAAGTGGGCGGGCTTCCGGGACGAGGCGGAGGGAATACTCGCAGGTTGGGCGGCGAGGGACCGGGAATTGTCGACGAGTTCGATCTCCGACGAGATGATCGACACGGTCTGCAACATCGGCGACGTCCACAAGGTCCAGCGCCGGGTCCACGAAGACGCCGAGGCCGGCATCGACACCACCATCGTCTCTCCTGTCGGCGTTATGCCGTTGGCCGAGGCGATGCCGGCCTTCGAGGCGTTTGCAGCGGACCGGTTCGCGATCAGCGGTTGACGAGTCTCCGGGGTTCGTGCCCCTAGCAAATTTCGGGTTGCCCGATATAGTGGCCCTTCGCGGTACCAAAACGAAAACGAAGGGGTAGGACATGAAGGTTGACGGAGGTGTCGGCTGGGACCTCAAGCGGGTGGGTGCGCAAGCCCAGGAACTCGAGGAGATGGGCTATAGCGGCATCCAGTCCGCGGAGACGGGACACGATCCGTTCCTGCCGTTGGCGTTTGCGGCCCAGAGTACCCGGAAGGTCGATCTGATCACCGGTATCGCGGTTGCGTTCGCCCGGACGCCGATGCTCCTGGCGCATATCGGCCACGATCTGAACGCGACCTCCGAAGGTCGTTTCGTACTCGGGCTAGGGTCCCAGATCCGCGCCCACATCACCAAGCGATTCAGCATGCCATGGTCTTCCCCGGCCGCGCGAATGCGCGAGTTCATCCTTGCCATGCGGGCCATCTGGGCAACATGGCACAAGGGCGAGCCCCTTGAGTTCGCGGGCAGGTTCTATACGCACACCCTGATGACGCCATTCTTCACACCCACAAACACCGAGTTCGGCGCGCCGCGGATTTTCCTGGCGGCCGTGGGTCCATTGATGACGGAGGTGGCGGGGGAGGTGGCCGACGGCATCATCGTGCATCCGTTCACCACCGACAAATACCTGCGCGAGACCACGGTTCCCGCCCTCGAGCGGGGTTTCGCCAAGGCACGCGCCGGGGGCGAGGAGAAGTCGCGCGAGAACTTCGAAATCTCCTACCCCTGCTTCGTGGTTACCGGGCGGGACGAGCAAGAGCTTGCCGGCGCGAAGCAGGCAACGCGCCAGCAGATCGCCTTCTACGGCTCGACGCCTGCCTACAAGCCGGTGCTCGACAGCGTCGGCGCCGGTGATCTGCAAGGGCAACTCAACACCATGTCGAAGCAGGGCAGGTGGGTGGAGATGGGCGGATTGATCGACGACGACCTGATGGGGCATTTCGCCGTGGTGGCGGAACCGGACGGAATCGCCGCGGCGATCAAAAGCCGTTTCGGCGACGTGGTCGACCGAACGTCCGCGGCCTACGCGCAGCTCCCCAAGGCTGATCGGGCGCGGGTAGTCCAGGAACTCACGGCGGCGTAGGGGACGGGCTCGTCCCGTCCCGCGGGAGACTCCCGCCGCCGTGCCGTCACGCTAGGAATCTGCGTCGCACGACGGTCGTTCAAGTGATTTGTTTTGCGGCCTCTGATGGCGGCGGTACGAGATCGGAAGTCGATGGCATGGGCCGTTTGGGGGTACTTGAAATAACTAGATCACATATAACATTGATGAAGTATCCCAATGATGTATAAGAATCATGCAGAATCCCTCCATTTTACCTTCACTTTTGGCGCGAAACCGGTAGACTCCGCTTCCCCGTTTCGAGACACGGACGCCTTGGCCGGGATGATTATGCGAACAAACGCCCTGATCGAAAGACCGTCGTACCGCTTCCACCGGATGGGCAAGATCCCGAGATTCTTGGTTGGCGCGACCCGGATGGGCGCGTTGGCGGCGCTCGCTACCCTTGCCGTTTCCTCCTCCATGGTCTTTGCCCGGGATGACGGGCGAACGCAGATCTCAATTGACATTCCCGCTCCCACCTACGAGCGGCCCACGTGGTACGAAGAGCGCGACGCGTTCGGGGCGCGGTTGTCGGCAGGCTACGAGTTGGAAGACGCGCTCGCCGTGGAGTTCGCGGGCTGGATCCTGGAAGCGGCCACGCGACAGGACTTGGAGCCCGAACTGCTGGCGAGTCTCGTCATGACGGAGAGTTCGTTCCGCAAGGTAGTGCGGTCGTCGGTCGGCGCCGTTGGTCCGACCCAGGTCCAGCCGCTGCTATGGAAGGAATTCTGCGCCGTGGACCTGATGAACCCCGAGGAGAACCTCTACTGCGGCGCGCAGATCCTTGCCTACTACCGGGAGCGCTGCGCGGTCACCAAACCTGCATCCGAGGATGCCCAGTCATGCGCGCTGCGTTCCTACAACGTGGGGTACCGCAACCGCGACAACGACTACTTTCTGCCTGCGGCCACCCGCTACGTGGCGAAGATCAACCGACACCTGGCTTCGCTCGCCAAATCCTAGCCCGGCACCCAGGGCGCGTTTCCGCCGTCACATCACCGCGAACTCGAACACCGTTCGAGCGCAATAGCGTGCGCCGGGACGCAGGATGGCGCTCGGGTAGTTGGGGTGGTTCGGGGCGTCGGGAAACTGCTGGGTCTCGAGACACAGCCCGCCATGAACCGTGTAGCTCTGACCATGCTTGCCTTGGGCGGCCAGCGTGTTGCCGGTGTAGAACTGAACGCCTGGCTGGTCCGTGGCGACGACAAGGGTGCGGCCCGACGCGGCGTGGCGAACCTCGGCAGCGCGGCGCAGGCCGCTGCCGGCAACCACGAAGGTGTGGTCGAACCCGTCGCCGGCGAGCCGGATTTGACGGTCGTCGGCCGCCATGGCATCGCCGAGCGTCACCGGACGTCGCAGGTCGAAGGGCGTTTCGAACACCGGCTGCACGATGCCGAGTTGAGTGAGGTCGTCGCTGACCGGCAGATAGGCTGCAGCGTTGATCGTGACCTCGTGATCCGCGATCGTCGAACCGTGCTCGGCGCTCAGGTTGTAGTAGTGGTGAGACGTCAAGCTGACCGGCGTCGGCGCATTCGCGGTGGCCGCGATCTCGAGGGCCATGCGCGAACCCGCGAAGCGATACCGGGCCTCGGCGGTTAGCGCGCCCGGGTACCCAGCGTCCCCCGCGGGACTCGTTAGGCGGAACACGATTTCGTCGCCGTCCGTCGCTCCCGTCCATCGCCGCGTACCGAATCCGTCGCGACCGCCGTGCAGGTGGTGCGGCGGGATATTGGCGTCGAGGCTATGGGTCACGCCGTCGAGCGTGAACCGGGCGTTAGTCATCCGGTTGGCGTAGCGGCCGACCAGGCAGTTGAAGTGCGGGTGCGGGCCTACGTAGTCGGCAATGGTGGGGCAGCCAAGCAGAACATCGCCGAACTGGCCGTTCCGGTCCGGGACTTCGAGGCGCGTGACGGTCCCGCCGAGCTCGATCAGTTCGGCCCGGAGGGAACCGGTATCGACGCGAAATCCGTTGAACCCCGGATGGGCCTCGAAGGTCTCGATCACCTGGCGTCAGAAACCGGCCGCGCCGTCGCGGATCGTCTGCAGGTACTCGGGGTCGAGGGGGACGTAGTTGTTCGTGCGCGGCTTCATGACGTAGACCGGGTCGGAGAACGCGTCGATGTTGTATCCCTCGCGTTTCAGGTCCCCCTTGACGAGCTTGAACGTGCCCGTGAGGTCGAAATCCTTCTGAATGCGCAGGAACACCGGGCGCGCGTAGGCGGGAAGTTCGCGCTCGACGTATTGCGCGAATCCGTCGAGGTCGAGTTCGGCGCTGGCTGAGAGACAGATCGCGGCCATCCCCGCGCGACCGTCGGCAGCCGGTACTTCGACCCCGTAGACATTGCAGATCTCGACGCCGTCGAAGCCGTTCACGATTTCCCCGACCTCGTTCGTGGAGACGTTCTCGGCCCGCCAGCGGAAGGTGTCGCCGACGCGGTCGACAAACTGGTAGTGCGGATACCCCAGCGAGTAGCCGACATCGATCTCGCGCACCAGGTCCCCGGTGTTGAACCAGGCATCCCCCGCCTCCAGGACGTCCCGCAGAATCTTCTTCTCGGTGGCTTCCCGGTCGGTATAGCCCTCGAAGGCGGCGTTGGGATTGATGTGCCCGAGCACCAGTCCGGGTTCTCCTGGCTCGACCTCAACACAGCGCCCGTCGGCATCGCGCACGATCTCGTCGGCGTCGACGTCGTAGTCCACTAGTGCGATCTTTGCCGATGTCATGCCGATGGTGCGGTCCTTGTTGAGCAGGTTCGCGAAGGCGACGTTGCCTTCGCTGGCGCCGTAGAACTCGGTGATGCGCTTGAGGCCGAACCGGTGCTTGAACTCGAACCAGATGTCCGGACGCAGGCCGTTGCCCATGACCGTGTCCAAGGGGTTGTCGTGGTCGTCTGGCTTCGCGGGGCTCGCGAGCAGGTAGCGGCAGAGTTCGCCGACATAGACGAAACGCGTGCAGTTGTACTCCCGTATTTCCGCGAGGAACGCGCTCGCGGAGAATCGCTTGCGCACGAACATCGAAGCGCCGGACATGAATGCCGCCCCGGCGCCGACCATCAGTCCGGAGGCATGGTATAGGGGCAGGCAGATGTAGACGCGATCCTTCTCCGTGCAACGCAGCCCCGCCTTGGCAGTCAGCGCGGCGAGCATCAGGAAGCGCCGGTTGGAGACCAGGGCAGCCTTCGGCAGGCCGGTTGTGCCGGACGTGAAGATGTACATCGCGGTCTCACCCAGCGTGACCTCGCCGGTGTGGGCGGGGTTGTCGGTGGGCAGGTTCGCGCTTGCCGCTGCCATGTCCACGGCCCAGTCCGGCGCGCTGGCCCCCGCATCGGGAACAACGAAGTAGTCGGAACCCTCGACGAGGTCGAGTTCGCCCTTCACCTCGGCGATGGCGTCCGTCAGCTCGCCGCCGAAGATGCACTTCTTCGAGTCCGTGACGGTGATGCAGTGAACCAAGGGCCGTTCCCGCAGGTTGGTGTTGATGAGGCCCGCGGTGATTCCCAGCTTGTTGGCAGCGAGTATGAGGGCGAACAACTCGATGCGGTTCTCCATCATGATGCTGACCGTGTCGCCGGGTGCAAGGCCGGCGCTGGCCATAAACTCGGCATAGCGGTTCGTCCAGTCGTTGAGCTCCGCCCACGTCACCTCGGCGCTCTCGGTGATCACGGCAAGACGGTCGCCGATGCGTTCCGCATTGGCTTCGAGGGCGGCGCCGATGCAGTCGCGGTCCGTATTGGGCCGCGGCACCAGGCCTTTCTTCAACGCCAACAGCGCGGGTAGCTCGGTTAGTGCCGATAGGAAACCCTTGATGTCCATCGTCTGCCTCTTGTTGCTCGCTCAAGGTACGTTCACCAATAATCGCACAAGACGGAGAAGAGGATTCGCGATGAACGAGGTTTGGCAGGTCGGCAAGGTGAAGGTCACCCGGGTGGTGGAAATGGAGGTCGCCGGGGGTACCCGATTCATCCTGCCGGATGCGACCCGCGAAGCGGTCCGGGAGTATCGGTGGCTGTACCCGCACTTCATGGACGACGCGGGCAATCTCGTGATGAGCATTCACGCGCTCGTCGTCGACACCGGCCAACGACGAATCGTCGTTGACACCTGCATCGGCAACGACAAGCAGCGTGCGATTCCGACCTGGAGCAACCTGCAGACCAGTTTCCTCACCGACCTCGAGACGGCCGGCTATCCCCCATCTTCCATCGACACCGTGCTTTGCACGCATCTTCACGTCGATCATGTCGGGTGGAACACGATGCTCCTCGACGGCGCGTGGGTGCCGACATTTGGCAATGCCCGCTACCTCGTGGCGGAGACCGAATGGCGGTACTGGAAGGATGTCGACTCGAGCCAGGACGTCCTCGCAGACTCCGTGCGGCCGGTGTTGGCGGCGGGCTTGGTGGACTTCGTGCCGATGGACTACCGCTTGTGCGACGAGGTCTGGCTCGAGCCGACGCCGGGGCACACCCCTGGCCATGTCAGCGTGCGCATCGCATCGGAAGGGGACGATGCGCTAATCACCGGGGACTGTATCCACCACCCCTGCCAAATGACCCGCACGGACTGGTGCAGCTCGGCGGACTTCGACCGGGCGCAGGGCCTCAAGACGCGGGAATCGCTGCTTGAACGCTACGTCGACACCGGGGTGCTCGTGATCGGCACGCACTTCGCCACGCCGACCGCGGGCCATGTCAGGCGTCGCGACGAGGGGGGCTACTGGCTGCGGGTTTCGGCGTCCTGATCGTGGGCTTCGACCGCCGCTGACTCTGCCGTCGATTTCAGCTTGACCATCCAGTCGTGAACCTTGTGGCGCGACCAGGGGATGTCCAAGGCAATCAGCGCGACCCCTAGGGGCAGCATCCAGATGCCGATGATGGGCAGAAACCAGAGTATGCCGCCGATGACGAAAAGCACGCCGAGTAACGACCGCAAGCCGAACGGAACATGATTGTCGCCCCACTTCAACGTGAAATACGTGAAACGGGCGATGTTCTCCCGGGTGAGCTGCCGCCTAAGGCGCCGGAACCACTTCATCTGCTGCACCGGGTGAGGGAAATGCCCGTCACACCATGATCGGCGCGTCGTCGGGCGCATCGTGGCGGCCGGGATGCGCGCGGCGTTCCAGGTCAGGGTCGATGGACAGGAACCGGTAGCAGCCGTCCTCGTCGAGCGTCCGCCCGAGACGGTTGCGGTGCATCAGCAGGTGGCAGTGGGCGATGGCCTCACCCAGCGCCATCATGGTCTGCCGGGCATCGAGCTTGCGCCGGAACAGTACCGGAAGCATCTCCTTCGCCGTCTTCGGTTCCACGCAGAACTCCTCGATGGCGAGCATCCGGTCTTCGTGGTGGCCGATCAGGTCACGCAGTCTCTCCCGCACGCCGTAGAACGGCAGGTTGTGGGCCGGTAGCACGAAGGTGTTTTCCGGGATGTCCAGGAACTTGTCGTGGGACTCCATCCACACCTTCAAGGGGTTCGCCTCCGGTTCGGTGGGGTGGACGCTGACGTTCGAGGTGATCACCGGCAGAATCTGGTCGCCAGAAATCATGATGCCGAGACTGTGGCAGTGCAGGCAGGCGTGCTCCGGCGAGTGGCCGGCGCCGACGACCACCTGCCAGTCGTGATCGCCGATGGTCAGGAGGTCGCCGTCCTGCAGACGGTGGTAGCCCATGGGCAGGGGGTCCGGGGTGTCTTCCGCCGGGGTTCTGCCCATTGCCTTCGCCCGGGACTTCCAGGCGTCGCGCATCGAGTGCAGCGGCGCCATGGACATCCCGTAGCGATGGTAGAACTGCTCGCCCAGCCACCCGCCCTTGGCGGTGGACATGCCCATCGTCATGAACGAACGGGCCTGGTAGTACTCGGCGCGCGTCATGTAGAGCGGGCAGCGGAAGTGGTTGACGATCATGCCTGCCTGGCCGACATGGTCCGGGTGCATGTGGGTGCAGATCACGCCCTTGACCGGCTTGCCGACCAACTCGGTCTCAAAGATCTCGTGCCAGAGACGCTTTGTCTCGCTCGTGGCCAGCCCGGTGTCGACGACGAACCAACCGTCCGTGTCCTCGAGCAGGTAGAGATTGATATGGTTGAGCGACCCCCCCATGGGCATGGTCAGCCAGCGCACGCCATCGGCGACATCGATGGTCGTGCCGGCCTCGGGGTGCGCGGGATAGGGGTATTCGAGGGCCATGAACGCGTCAGTATATCGGACGGTTCGCCTTGGTTCGGATAATGGTCTGCCGTTCTAGGTCGCTGGCGCAGCAACCGAATCGTCGGCACGTTCAATCGCGTGAACCTGTGGCACCGATGCGTCGTCAGGCGAAGGCGAGAAGCGCGGCGACGAGGCGGTGTAGGTGACGAGTCCGCCGAGCACGGTGAAGCCGAGGACCATCATGCAGGCAAGCACGTTGAACTTGCCCGAGACCTCCCGTTGCACCGACTCGATCTTCAGGTCCAGGGCGTCGAATTTCGCTTCGAACTTGGCGTCGAGGCTGTCGATCCTTGAGTCGATGCCCTCGAATCTGGCGTCGATGGCCTCGAATCTGGCGTCGATGGCCTCGAATCTGGCGTCGATGCCCTCGAACTTGGCGTCGATGGCATCGAACCTTGCGTCGACGACAACCTTGAACTCGTCCAGATCGCGCCGGGTCAGCATGCGCTCGGCTAGTTCGTCGCCTAGCGCGCACGCCATTCCCTCGGCATGGGATGGGTCAAAGCCCGCCTCCTTCAGGCGATTCGCGAACCGCAGCGTGTCGATCACGGTGGGATACATCTACTTCTCGATCGTCGAACAGTCTAGCAATCCGATGATGCCTTTTCGCCATCGACGAGTTTGTGCGATAGGGCCCATTGAGACCGTGCGAATTGTCCGAAAACGGTGTGAGCTATTGCCTGAATCGCGGCAGGCTGCGGGCATTCCAGAGGTAGAAAGCCACGGGGAATACGAACAATACGACGACCCCGGCCGTCGCGACGCCCCCCACGAGCGGTGTAGCGATCCGCTTCATCACGTCCGCGCCAGCACCCGTACTCCACATGATCGGCAATAGCCCGACAACGTCCGTGGCGATGGTCATCAGGATGGGCCGAACGCGTTTCACGGTGCCGTCCTTGATGGCGTCGATCAGCGCGGCGCGATCAGTCAGACGACCGCTTTCGGCGTACTCGCGCACCGAGATATTGAGGTACAGGAGCAGCACGGTCGCGGTCTCGGCATAGAGTCCGGCAAGGGCGATGATCCCGACCCACACGGCGATGCTTAAGTTGTAGTCCAGGAGGTCGATCAGCCAGATCGCGCCGGTCACCGCCAGCGGCGCGCCGAGCAGGACCAGCAGGGTCTCGAATGCGGACTTTCGGCTCAAGTAGACGATGCCTGCGATCAAGAGCAGCGTCGCGGGGATCACCAGGGCGAGCCGCTGCTCGGCACGCTGGATGTATTCGAACTGCCCGCTCCAGGCGATGGTGTAACCCGAGGGCACGTCGACCTGCGCGGCGACTGCCTCTCGCGCCGCCTCGACGTAGCCGCCGACATCGACGTCGCGGATGTCCACGTAGACCCAGGCGTTCGGTTTGCCGCCTTCGCTCTTGATGCTCGGCGGACCCACGGTGAACTCGATTTGCGCCAGCCGCCCCAAGGGAATCTGGGGTCCGGCCGGGGTGGGTACGAGCACGTTGCGCAACGATGGGAGATCGTCGCGCAGTTCCCGGCTGTAGCGCAGGTTCACCGGGAGTCGCTCGAGTCCCTGGATGGTGGTGGTGATGTTCATGCCGCCGATGGCGGTCTGGACGACCTCCTGCACGTCGCGGATGGTCAGGGCGTAGCGGGCGATGGCGTCGCGGTCGATGGTGACATCGAGATAGCCGCCCCCCATCACCCGTTCCGCGTACGCGTCGAGCGTCCCCGGGACCTCGCGCACCACGGCCTCGACCTCCTTGCCGAGTCGTTCGAGTTCGGCGAGATCCGGGCCGGCGATCTTGATCCCGACGGGGGTCTTGATGCCCGTGGAGAGCATGTCGATGCGGGTTCTGATCGGCATGGTCCAGGAATTCGTGAGCCCGGGCACGTCGATGGCCGCGTTCATCTCCTCGGCGAGCTTGTCCGGGGTCATGCCGGGGCGCCACTCGCTCTTCGGTTTCAGCATGATGGTCGTCTCGATCATCGACAGGGGCGCGGGATCGGTGGCGGTATCGGCGCGGCCCACCTTGCCGAACACGTTCTCCACCTCCGGGAAGGTGCGGATGATCCGGTCGGTCTGCTGCAGGAGTTCGCCCGCCTTGGTGATCGAGATGCCCGGCAACGTGGTCGGCATGTACAGCATGTCGCCTTCCCAGAGCGTCGGCATGAACTCGGAGCCGATCCGCGACAGGGGGATGGCCGTTACCGCCAGCGCCAGCCCGGCGAGCCCGAGGACGACGAACTTGAACCGGAACACCGTGTTCAGGACCGGGCGTACGAGCCAGGAGAACGCAAATACGACCAGTCCGACTTCCACGGCCGCCCGGCTGATCGGATTCCTGTCCGCCAGCGAGATTCGTCCGCGGACCCAGAAGCCGACCAGTACCGGAACGAGCGTCACCGCCAGCAGTGCCGCGGCGGCCATCGCGTAGGTCTTGGCGTAGGCCAGCGGCTTGAAGAGCCGGCCTTCCTGGGCTTCCAACGCAAACACCGGGAGGAACGAGACGGTGATGACCAAGAGCGCGAAGAACAGCGTCGGTCCCACCTCCTTCGCGGCGTCGGCTATGACCGTCCAGTGGTCCCGCTGCTCGTCGTTCCGCGCGAGGTGCCGGTGCGCGTTCTCGACCATGACAATGCTGGCATCGACCATGGTCCCGATGGCCACGGCGATGCCGCCGAGCGACATGATGTTGACGTTGATGCCCTGGGCCGTCATGACCAAGAACGCCGCTAGGATGCCGATCGGGAGCGACACGACGGCCACCAGGCCGCTGCGGAAGTGGAGCAGAAACACCATGGAAACCAGGCCCACGATCAGGAGCTGTTGCAGGAGACTAGTGCGCAGGCTCGCCACCGACCGCTCGATCAGCGCCGTGCGGTCGTAGGCCACCTCGACCGCCACGCCGTCGGGCAGACCGGGCTTGACCGCCTCGAGCTTGGCCTTGACGTCTTCGATCACCTTGAGCGTGCCGGCGCCGTGGCGCACGACGACGATGCCGCCGACGGTCTCGCCTTCGCCGTTCCACTCCGCGATGCCCCGGCGCATCTCGGGACCGATCCCCACCCGCGCCACGTCCTTGAGCAGAATCGGCGCCCCGTTCGCGTCGACGCCCAGCGAGATCTTCTGGATGTCCTCGACCGACTCGATGGTGCCGAGGCCGCGGATCATGAACTCCTTCTCTGCGAACTCCAGGGAGCGGCCGCCGACGTCGGTGTTGCTGGCCTCAACAGCCGCGCGGATCCTCGAAATGGGAATGCCGTACGCGCGCAGTCGGTTCGGGTCCACGGTGATCTGGTACTGCTGCACGAAGCCGCCGATGCTGGCGACCTCGGAGACACCGGGAACGCTCGCCAGTTCGTATTTCAGGAACCAGTCCTGGATGGAGCGCAGTTCGCCGAGATCGTGTCTATCGGAGGTGAGCGCGTACATGAACGCCCAGCCGACGCCCGTGGCGTCGGGGCCCAGCGACGGCGTGACGCCTGCGGGCAGCTTTCCTGCTGCATGGCTCAAGGTCTCCAGTACCCGCGCCCTGGCCCAATAGAGGTCGGTGCCGTCCTCGAAGATGACGTAGACGAACGAGTAGCCGAAGAACGAGTAGCCCCGGACGACCTCGGCGTGGGGCACGCCCAGCAGTTGCGTGGTCAGGGGGTATGTGACCTGATCCTCGACGATGCGCGGCCCTTGCCCCGGATATTCCGTGTAGACGATGACCTGGACGTCGGAGAGATCGGGTATCGCGTCCAGCGGTGCCCGCATGAGGGAGTAGACGCCCACCGCCGTGACCAGCGCCGCGGCGATGACGACCAGGAATCGGTTTTCGATGGACCAATCGATGACGCGTTCGAACATGCCTGGCGCTCAGTGGTGATGGTGGTGGTGTTGGGGCATCGGTTCGTCCGGTTCGTCGTCCGGCTCGTCGCCGCGCAATAGCTGGGCGGTGGCCGCCTTGAGGTTGCTCTCGGAGTCGATGAGGAACTGCGACGAAACCACGACGGTCTCGCCCGGCGAGAGACCCGCCGTGACCTCCTGCAGACCCTCGGCGGCAAGCCCTAGGGAAACCTCCCGGGGTTCGAACAGGCCGTCGTCCTTCTCGACGATCACGACTGATCGTTCGCCGCTGTGCAGCACGGCTTCGGCGGGGATGAGCACCGCGTCCGCGGCACCGTCGAGGCTTAGCGAGACGTCGACGTACATCATTGGGCGAAGCGAGAGATCTGCGTTGTCCACTTCGACGAACGCTGTCAGCGCCCGGGTTTCCGGGTCGACGGCGGAACGGAAGAACAGGATGCGGCCGCTCCAGCGCCGCCCGGGGAAGGCGTCGACCTCGATTCTCACCTCGCTGCCCTCGCGCACGTGGCGCAGGTCCGACTCGAAAAACTCCGCCTGCGCCCACAGGGTGGAGTGGTCGGCGATTTTGAGTACCGTCATGCCCGGTTGCAGTCTCATCCCCTCGAGCGAGTCGCCCATCTTCTCCACCACGAAGCCGGAGGCGGGAGAGAAGAACCGTATCGTGCGCGGGGCCGAGCCGGACCGTTCCAGGGCGTCGATCTGCTCATCGGTGATGTCCCAGTAGTGGAGCCGCTCGCTAGCGGCCTCGAGGAGCGACGTGGCGCGCTCGATGGCGTCGGGGTAGGCGTCGCTGGCTTCGAGTTGCTGCACGTAGGCCATCGCCGCGAGGTACTCGCGCTGGGTGGTGACCAACTGCGGGCTGTAGATGTCGAAGAGGACGTCGCCCTCGGCCACGGACTCGCCCACGTTGTTGACGTGGGCCGTCTCGATCCAGCCCTCGAACTTGGTGTTGACGGAAACCAGCTTCTCTTCGTTGTGGGCGAGGACGCCGACCGTGCGAATCGACACGGGTAGGGTGCCACGTTCGACGACGGCGGTACGAACCGCGAAGTTCTGCAGGAAACCCGGTGCAACACGGACGTCGGTGTCCGATTCGTCGTCTTTCTGCGGACCGGATGGCTTCTTGGGGACGAGTTTCATTCCGCAGATCGGGCAATTGCCCGGCTCGGTGCGGGTGACGTTGGGGTGCATGCCGCAGGTGTAGACTGCTTGGTCCGCGGCCGCGGCTGCGGCGGTTTCGGGGGTCGGCTGGGTGTCTTCGAGCCATGCCCAGCCGGCCGGGTTGTAGGCCACGAAGGCCACCGCGACGGTGCCGAGAACGGCACCGAGAACGACGCCGAGCAGTATCAGGGAGATCGTGCGGAAGTTCATTTCTGCCTCCTCATGGGGAAGGGCGCGCCGATGGCGCGTTCCATGTCGGCAAGGGCCTGCATGTAGTCGGCTTTTAGACGGACGAGGCCGAGGCGCACATTGAGCAGCATCTCCTCGCTGTCGAGCAGGTCGAGAACCCCCGTGGTTCCCGTCGCGTAGGCCTCCTCGGTGGCCGCCAGCGCCTGTTCCGCCTGGGGAACGAGGGCGTTTTCGTAGAGCGCGATCTGCGCCTCGATGGTGGTCAGCGCGAAGCCGGTCGACCTCACGGCCTGGTCGACGCCGTTCAGCGCCAGCCGGTGGTTTCGCTGTGCGGCGGATCGTCGGGCAACGGCTACCCGGACACCGGCATCGTAGATCCCCCTATGCAGCGGGATGTTGATGCCAACGGTCAGTCCAAGGGTGTCCTTGCCGTTGTCGGGCGGCGGATTCGATCGACCGGGTTGGTCGTCGCGCGCCCGGATCCGACCCCAGGTTCCGCCGAGGACGAGATCGGGCCAATAGCGGCGCTCTGCAAGCCGAACGTCGACCTCGTTGGCCTCCACGGCGAGCGCGGCCGCCTTGACCTCCGGTGCGTTGGCTCGGCCGATGGCCAGGGTACGGTCCTCGTCGAGGGCAACCCGGGGCAGCTCGGCGAGCTTCACATCGGGAATGCCGACGTGGGCAGGGCGGTCGCGCAACGCATTGAGCCTTGACTCCACGTCGATGCGTTGCCGTGTGAGTTCCTGGCGCCGGTTCAGAACCCGGGTGATCTCGGCCTGCAGCTTGACGACGGCTTGCTGCAACCCGATGCCCTGGGAGTAGCGGGCACGGGCAAGTGACTCGTAGTGTTCGAGAAGCTCGCGTTCCTCGCCGGCGATCCCGATCGCCCGGTCCAGGAAGGCGAGTTCGTAGTAGGCGACCTTCACCTGGCGCACCACGTCGGCGCGTCGCGCGGCGGCGATTTCGCGCTGGATGTCCGCCTGAACCGTCGTCACCTCGGCCCGGTCGGCGCGCTTGCCGAACCACGGCACGCGTTGATTGATCGCGAGTCCGCTCACCTGCGGTCCGACCCGCGTTTGGGGCGGCTGCGCGAAGCCCGTGAGCTGCAGCGTCGGGTCGGGCAGTGCGCCAGCCGCTGGTATTTGCTCCCGTGTAGCCGTCTCAGACCAAACAGCCGCTTGGACCGCCGGGTTTCTCTCTAGCGCTTCCTCGATCAGCGCCTTGAGTCGCGCGTCGTCAACGATCGCGTAGTCCGCCGTGGCGGCGTGGAAAAACATGCCGAAGAGGCACGGAACCAACCAGGCGAGTGTACTCGGTGCTTTCATCGCACCCTCCGAAAATGGACTTCTCGTAACCCGCTTGCTTTCCCGCAGGGAACCACGGAGTGCAAGCGAAGCAAAGGAAACGCGGCGTGCCGCGTTCGCCAAGGAGGGCGCTAGTTCAGAAGTCTGTCGAAGCGGCTGACCGGCGAGTCAACCGCACGGAAGGGTCGCCATGGCGGGTGGTGATAGGACGGCACGCGAGCCGCGTGTGCAAAGGACGCCGATGCAGCGGCGGTCGCGGGATCGTCGTGGGAAGGCTTCGGGAGTTCGAAGGAAGCCGTTTGGCCCGTTGGCTGGGTGGCTTCGACCCCGCAGTCGCCGTGGCAGTCGAGATGCGCACACGCCGTCGGCATCGAGCTGTTCGTGCCGTGATGCACGTGGTGGCCGGTTGCGCCTGCCTCGTCGACGGTGGGCAATGCGCATGCGCACGCCGCACCCGCCCAAGCCACTGCGATGGCGAGGGCGGCTGCGATGATCGGCTGCGGATTGCTCACAGGGACGGCGTATACGCTTGTCGCGATCAGCGGTCAAGGCCCATTGGCATGGACAACAGATAGCGTTAGGATATCTAAATGATATCACTTGGAGTACGCCATGATCCACGAAATCCCCCGCACCGCGGTGTCCGGCATCCTTGTCCTGCTGCTCTTGCTGGCGGCAATCGGCGGGGACATCGCGTTGTTCATCGTCGGCATCCAACTTCAGAGCCCGCTTGCGGTCATCGGTGCCGTGCTGCTGTTGCTGGTCTTCATCTTCCTTCTCATCGGCTTGTTCATGGTCAATCCCAACGAGGCGCGGGTGCTGCAGTTGTTCGGTCGCTATGTCGGCACGGTCAGCGACCAGGGCCTGCGCTGGGCCAACCCGCTGTATTCGAAACGGCGTATCTCGCTCCGCGTGCGCAACTTCGAGACGGACCGCTCCAAGGTCAACGACGCCGACGGCAACCCCATCGAGATCGCTGCGGTGGTGGTGTGGAAAGTCGTCGATACGGCGGAGGCCACCTTCGAGGTGGACGACTACGTCAACTTCATGCACGTCCAGAGCGAGTCGGCGGTGCGCAACCTCGCCACCCAGTATCCCTACGACACCCGGGACGACGAACAGATCTCGCTACGCGGCAACACCGAGGAGATCGCCGTCCGGTTGCAGACCGAGATCCAGGGACGCTTGCACAAGGCGGGGCTCGAGGTGCTCGAAGCGCGCATCACGCACCTGGCCTACGCGCCGGAGATCGCCGCCGCCATGCTTCAGCGCCAGCAGGCCGGCGCGATCATCGAAGCCCGGGAGCGGATCGTCGAAGGCGCGGTGAGCATGGTGCAGATGGCCTTGGAGAACCTCTCCAGCCGGGGAATCGTTGACCTCGACGAAGAGCGCAAGGCCGCCATGGTAAGCAATCTCCTCGTGGTGCTGTGCGGCGACAAGGGCACCCAACCGGTGCTGAACACAGGGAGCCTCTACCAGTAGCGTGATGCGTTCGGATGGTTGACAAATGGCGTCCCGGAAGCCCTTTCTGCTGCGCACCGATCCGGCGGTGATCGCCGCGCTACAACGCTGGGCGGCCGACGAGTTGCGAAGTGTCAACGCCCAGATCGACTTCCTCCTGCGTCGGGCTCTGCGCGATGCCGGTCGGTTGCCGGTACGGCAGGATCAGGCGGGCGGCGATTCACCCTCGACCGATTCACCCGAACCGAACGCGTAGGGGACGGGCTTGTCCCGTCCCGCTCGGTGGATCGATGGGCGCGCAACCGTTACGCGGGCGACGGCGTGCCCTGACGGGCACGTTAGCGTCGCCCCGACGGGGCTGGCGGTGGCGAGACATTTTACTGCGCTAGGGCTTCTCGACTCGCCAGAAGGCGTCTGGCTGATGCGCGTAGCATCGATGGTGCCCGGCGAATGGCGCGCATGAAGGGCCGATGCGGCAGTGCCAGCATGGCGGGTGTGGCCACGAGGGTGAGTAGCGTAGCGAAGGTCAGACCGGAGACGATGGCTTGTGCGAGCGGCACCCAGAAACCCGCCAACTGACCGCCGTAGATGATCGTGCGGTTGATGAAGTCGATTGACAGATGGCTGGCAAGGGGCAACAAGCCGAACACGGTGGTCACCGTGGTCAGAAGCACCGGGCGAAAGCGCTGCGCGCCGGTGCGGATGACCGCTTCGACCGGGTCGAGCTCGGGATGCCTCTCCCGGATGTGGTTGTACGTGTCGATGAGCACGATGTTGTTGTTGACGACGATTCCCGCCAGCGCGACCACGCCGACGCCGGTGAGAATCGCGCTGAACGGGCTTCCCGTCACCAAGAGGCCGATCAGCACGCCCGCCGTCGACATGACCACCGCAACGAGGATCAATGCGGCTTGGTAGAAACTGTTGAACTGGGTCACGAGCAGCACGAACATCAACAGGAGAGACATCACCATCGCGACGACGATGAAGGCAATGGACTCGGCCTGCTCTTCGTTGGCGCCGCGGAAGGCGATGTCGACGCGCGGATCCAACTCGTTGCGCTCGAGCCATGCGCGGATTTCCCGGACCTTGTCGTCGGCCAAGATACCGGGCGCCACGTTGGCACGAATGAACATTACCACGCGACCGTCGATGCGTTCGATGGCGTCGAGGTTGGGTACCGCCTCCCGACGCACGAAATTCGCGATTGGGACGAGGCCCTTTGGCGTCGTGATCTTGAGATCGTCGAGAGCGCGCAGGCCGCGGGCGTCGGGAGGGTAGCGAACCCGGATATCCACGGCGTCGTCCGCGGTATCCGGCCGGTACTCGCCGACCCAGACGCCGTTGGTCACCAACTGCACGGCGACGCCGACGAGGGATACGTCCGCGTTGTAGAGCGCCGCTTGCGCCCGGTCGACGCTAAGTTTCCATTCGACGCCTGGCAGGGATCGCGTGTCCTCGATGTCGCGCAAGCCCTCGACCTCGTTGTCGAGATAGTCGCGGACCTGGGCCACCACCGGGCCAAGCAGTGCGTTGTCGCTCCCGGAGAACTGGATTTGCACCGGTTTTCCGACCGGCGGACCATCTTCCAACTCCTGAACGTCGACCCCGATCCCAGCGAGGTCGGCCGTCCGCGTCCGGACCTCCTCCAGGATTTCCCGACCGCTCAGCCTACGCTCGAACTCCTCGTGCATCTCGAGGTAGAGCGATCCCACGGTATCCGAGGCGGTGCTGGAACCGCCCAGGCCGGTCATGCCGGCGCCACCCCCGGTCTGCGTCCAGGTGTTGACGCTCTTGATCCCAGGGATGGTGAGCACGCGCTGTTCGACCTCCTTCACCAGGGCGAACGTCTCCAGCGCCGACAGGTTGCCGCGCGCTCGCACCGACACCTGCGCGTAGGACGGGTCGGCGTCCGAGAAGAACGTCATGCCGCGACCGAATTGGCTGTAGGCGAAGAACGACACTGCGAGGATGGCAACCGTTGCGAGCACCGTGATGCCGGCGTGTCGACACGTTCGCCGAATCAGGCGCGCGTAGACTCCGGTGAAGCCCTTGAGCGCGGTCGGGTCGCCGTCCTCGAGCTGGCGCAGGGTCCGTCTCAGTCGCTCGTCGCGGGCGCTCGCCTTGCCGATCAACGAACCGATGGTCGGCCCGAAGACCAAGGCGTAGAGCAGCGACCCGGTCAGGACGAAGAATACGGTGATCGGCAGGTAGCGCATGAACTTGCCGGCCACCCCGGGCCAGAAGATGAGCGGCAGAAACGCCGCCAGCGTCGTGGCGACAGATGCCGCGACCGGCCAGAACATGCGCGAGGCCGAATTCGCATAGGCCTCGCGTGGCGTCATTCCCTCGGCCATCTTGCGATCGGCGTACTCGGTGACGACGATCGCGCCGTCGATGAGCATGCCGAGGCCAAGCAGCATGCCGAACATGACCATGAAGTTGAACGAGTAGCCGAGAATCCAGACGAATACCAGCGCGAACAGGAACGACACCGGGATCGCCGCGCCGACGATCAAGCCGCTGCGCAGTCCGATGACGGCAACCACCAGTACCATGACGAAAGCGAGCGCCGTGATGATATTGCCCTGCAGTTCCGTCACCTGATCGCGAGCGTAGGGCGCCTGGTTTTGGGTGTAGAACAACTCGACGCTGCGCGGCAGGCGCTCCCGATACGACTCCGCGATGGCCACGACCTTGTCGACGGTATCGACCAGGTTCGCGTTGGCGCGCTTGCCGACGTCGATCGAAATGGTGTCCTTGCCGTTGACCCGGGCGAAACTGACGCGATCCTTGAAGGTGCGGCGGATTTCGGCGATGTCGGAGAGCGTGACGACCGAGTCGCCGTTCGCTTTCACGGGAAGTTCGAAAATGTCCTCCGCCCGCTCGATGACGCTGGGTACCTTGACGGCCATGCGGCCGGTGCCCGTGTCGAGGGAACCGGCGGCGATGAGCCGGTTGTTGCGCAGCATCGTGTTGAGGAGTTCGCCGCTGCTGACGCCGTACGCTTCTAGGGCGGCCGGGTCGATGACCACCTCCAACAGCTCCTCGCGTTCACCTTGCAGGTAGGCGTCGAGAACCTCGGGCAGCGCTTCGATGTCGTCGCGGAGCGCTTTTGCGAGGTTGTAGATGACGCGCTCGTGAACGCCTTCGCCCACGAGATTGATCTGAACGATGGAAAACGTGGAGGCGCCCATTTCCTGGATGTACGGCTCTTCCGTCGTGGCGGGGAACAAAGGCCGGGCGCGGTCGACGGCGGCGCGTACGTCGTTGAGCGCATCGTCGAGGTCGTAGTCGGCATCGAATTCCACCGCGAGACGCGCCATACCCTGGTAGGCGTAGGCGCGCACCTCCTCGGCCCCCTCGATCGCGCGGAGCTCCGTTTCCAGGGGCTTGACCAGCAGCCGCGCCGAGTCCTCGGGGGAGATGCCCTCGTGCGGTACGCCGATCATGAACACGGGCACGTCGATGTTCGGCGAGGACTCGATGGGAATGGTGATCCGGGCGACGACACCGGCGATGACCACCATCGCCATCACCAACAGCGTCGTCCGCGACCGACGGATCGCGGCGTCAACGAGGGGGTTGCTCATGACGGCTCGGGGGCGTCGGCCTCTCCGCTGGCAAGAACGGGCGAATCCGGGCTGTCGTCCGCCGCAGGACCGTTGGCCATTTGTACGAGGACACGTTCGCCGGCGGTGACGAATTCCTGTCCCACCGTGATGAGCCTGGTTTGCTGGGGCAGGCCGGTGACCCACACGCCGTCGCGGTCGTCGGCGACGACGTCCACAAGGCGGAACTGCACGCGGTCGTCGGGCCCGACTATTCGGACCCCCAACCGGCCCTCGTCATTGAGCGCGAAAACGGCGGGAGTGATCTTGTGTGCGAGGACGTCGCCAACGCGAATGTCGATCTG
Source organism: Gammaproteobacteria bacterium (assembly GCA_009846005.1). Lineage (GTDB taxonomy): Bacteria > Pseudomonadota > Gammaproteobacteria > Pseudomonadales > Azotimanducaceae > VXYL01. Next base: position 303,809 of record VXYL01000016.1, read on the forward strand.
TGTGGTCACGCCGCTGCGCAACCGGTAGTCCGCGTTCGGGACCATGACCTCGACCCGGTATGTCCGTGTCCCGGGATCGGCCTCGTAGCCGACGAAACTGATCGTCCCGCTCACCTCGGCACCCGTGGAAAGCCTGCCGGTGGCCGGCGAACCCAAGGCTACGCGGTCGACGGTGCGTTCGGTTAGCTGCCCGACGAGCAGCATGGGGTCGAGGTCGACGATGCGTGCGCATGGCGTGCCGGATTGGGCGTAGTCGCCCACCTCGAGTTGGACATCCTCCACGACCCCTTCGAACGGTGCCCGAATGTAGGTCCGATCGAGATCCAGGGCGGCCGCCTCGCGCCGTGCTTCGGCAGTCGCCAGCCTCGCCCGGGCCTGCGCGATGGCGGTCTCCGACTGCAGGCCGCGATCCTTGAGCTTGAGGCTGCCGGCGTACTCCAGGCGCGCCTGCTTGACGCCCTCGTCGCCTTCGTCGACGCGGGATTGGCGATCCTCCGCGGCGATCTGGCAGAGCAGATCGCCGGATCTGACCTCATCGCCCCTTTCGACGGGACGCGCGACCACGCGACCGGTTGTTTCGGCGCGAACCTCGACGGTGCGCTTGTTCTCGGTGCGCCCCCGTAGGGTCAGGAGTTCCGATCGTTTGCTGGCGTGGATTGTCCGCGCACGCACCGGAGTTGGCCCTCCCGGGTCCGACGCTTGGCCGTAGCGCCCGTTGGCCTCGGCAAGCGACGGATGTTCGGCAACCCTGTCATCAGCGGTCAGGAATCCGGACAGGAGCCAGATTCCGATGAACACGCTGATGACGAGGGCGGTGATGTAGGTGCCGCGCATAGGAGGTAGTGACGTCAGGCGGGCAGGCGAAATTAACACATGCGGCTGACCAACTGCTTCTAGTGGTGGGATGGCAATCGTAGGAGCGCCTAGCGCCGACCCCGCGCATGAGCATGCTGCAACTTGCCATGCGCGAGATTAATCGTGACGGCACCACCACTCATCCATCCTGCCGAGGAACTCGGCACTTGGGTTGCAGTCGAATCGGCAGGAAGCCGATGGTGCCCCGACGTTGGCGAAGCACTTTTCTCCTTGAGCGAGGAAGTATGGATACGGATCACGCCGCCGATCACGAGATGCCTAGTCGGGTGGAGACCGCCGTTGCCTTGCTGCTCCGGTCACCTCACCTCGAGGTGGGTCAGATCATGGAACTCATGGATATCGGCGACCGGGAATTTCGCGATATGGCCTCGCGCAACGGCGATATCGCACAACGCCTCGAAGAACGTCGGCTGGGCACGTTGCGACCGATCAAATCGGAGCCCAGACGCTGCAAGTCCTGCCGGGAGTGGTTCCTGCCGTACGGCCACGACCGCTACTGTTCGGACGCCTGCAAGCGCACCGCGCAGTTCGCACAGTGCCACAAGCGATAAGACCTCGGAACACCCGCTTTCGCGCGTCGTAGGGGCGACGCTAACGCGCCCGTAGGGCGCGCCTTCGCCCGCTACGGATGTATCGACGGGGTCGATTCGGGACGGGACAAGCCCGTCCCCTACGGCCCGTTTCCCTGCGGCTTCCGTACGCGGCACACCGGGTGATATCCGTCTACTTCGCTGGCCAGCAAGTCCCGGCTGAAAGCGCCGATCGCATCCCGGATTCGACGGAACACCGCCGCGAACTCCTCTTCGTCCATCCACGGATAGTCCGGGTCCTCGAAGGCCCGGTGCAGCGTTCGCTTCGCGCTTGGGAAGACGGGACAGGCTTCCTTCGCCTGGTCGCACACGGTAACGACTAAGTCGAAATCGTCGTCGATGTAGTCGTCGACGTGATCGGAAGTGTGGCCTGAAATGTCGATGCCGATTTCCGCCATCACCTTGATCGCCACGGGGTGAACACCCTTGGGTGCCGTCCCCGCGCTTTCGACCTCGATGCGCTCGCCGCCGAGGTGGGTGAGCCAACCGTGCGCCATCTGCGAGCGAGCGCGGTTGCCGGTGCAGATGACCAGTAGCCGAAACGGCGTGCTGCTCACAGCCGGGGTGATCGTTTCAGAACGCTGACTGCGTGCTTTAGGTGCAGGGCGAGTTCGAGATCGTCGTCGGCGATCGCCGCTGCCTTTCGATCCTCGAGGGAACGGAGTCTCTGCGTAAAGGAGTCTTCGTCGGCCGGCGCGAACGAGGGACCGTCCAGGTCGGGGTCCATGGGGTGGCCATGGGCACCCGGCACGAGCACGTCGAAGTCCTCCTTCAAGACCGAGTCCGCCGGCGCCTGGCACTCGGCGACGTAGTTGAGCGCACCGGCAGGTTGCCGATAGCCGATCAAACGCTGCAACTCCACGGGCAGCTTGCGCGCGATGTGCGGTGGACAGGCAAGTAACTGGTTCTCCTCTTGGGCGAGAAACGCCAGGGCGTAGTTGATGTTCATGCCGATGCGGCGTTCCGGGGAGGTGTTCACCCCCGCCCCGTGAACCGACCAGCCCGTCCAGACCAGCGCACTGCCCTTGCGCATGACCGCCTGGACCGTGGGCTGCCGATGACTAAGGTGTCCGCCGCGGGGTTCCTCGCGATGGCTGCCGAGCACGACATGGGTGGCGCCGTTGTCTTCGGTGAAATCCGACAGCGCCCACATCACCTCGACCTGTGGGTCGAGGCCCGCATTCTGGAAATCATGGACCCACATGCCGTTGGCGCGGTGCAGCTTGAGATGGTGCGGCATGGCCTCGGTGCCGGCACCCGGGCCCACGTCGATGATCTGGGTCAGATGGAGTTGCCACGGGTAGCGGAAGCCCTTCTCGCCCTTGCCGGACTTGCCGTTGATCTGCACCGCATCGCCGGACAGGCGCTGTTCGCCTAGGATCGCATTGGCGAGGCGGAGGATCGCCGGGTGCGCGATCATCTTGTGGCTCGCCGGCGATCTCGACACCAGGGCACCGACACGGCGGGTGCCGCCGAGGCCATGCAAACCGTGCGGCGTCGCGTCGATGTAGGGACGCATCTCTGCGACCAGGGCGTCGCAGGCGGTGCCGTCCACGGCGTTTTCGATCACCACGAAGCCGTGCCGGTCGACGGCCTCCAGAACGTTCCGGTGGAACTCCTCGTCCGTATCTGCCGCCTTCGCCCGCGCGTAGTCGAAGCGAAGCAGTTCGTGGCTGCCGAATGCGTTAGTGACTGTCGAGGCCTGCATGGTCCGGTCTTCCCGTCGCGCGCCGCATTATCGACGGGAACGCCAGAGCGCGCCACGGTTCAAGGCCTGCGGGTATGCTGTGCCGTTTCGTCCGGACGAAAAGAGGACCGACGATGGCTGCCGACGAACATGGGGTCCAGAACAATGCACACCCCGACTTGGATGTGCTGGCGGGAGGCGTGGCCGTGGTCACGGGCGGCGCCTCGGGAATCGGCTTTGCCTTGGTGGAGAAGGCCATCGACGGCGGAATGCACGCGGTGATCGCCGACATCGAAGCCGCGGCCATCGCCGAGGCCGAGTCCCGACTGGCCGACGCCGCGAGGGCAGCGGGGGTCGAGGTCTTCGGCCATCGCGTCGATGTCTCTGCGGAGGCGGACGTCCTCGAGCTGGAAGCGGCCGTTTCGGCTCGTTTCCCGGACAACCCGGTGTCGCTCCTATGCTGCAATGCGGGTGTCGGCGGCGGGGGTCCCGTGTCCAGGGCCAGCGACATCGACTGGGACTTCGTGCTCGGCGTCAATGTCAAGGGTGTCGCCAACTGCGTGCGCGCGTTCGTCCCCAAGATGGCGTCGGGGGACGCGCCCGGATCCGTGATGGCCACGTCGTCGCAAGACGGGCTGTGCGCCGCCCAAGGCGTCTACGGTGTCTCGAAACACGCCTGCGTGGCGTTGATGGAGGCCCTCTACCAGGAACTCCGCGGTCGTCTGTCGGTACACGTGCTATGCCCGAACGTCGTGGCGACCAACATCGTGACCTCCGAACGCAACCGACCGGAGCGTTTCGGCGGCCCGCGCAGGACGAGCGCGGCGAATCCCGTCCTTGAACGATTCAAAGCGTTCGGCATGCCCCCGTCGCGCTGCGCGGACCTCGTGTTCGACGCCATCCGCACGGGCACCTTCTACATCATGGCGGAGTCGGAGGACGACCCGGGCTACGTGCGGCTGGAGGCCGAGACCCGCATGAAGGCGATCCTCGAGGACGGCTTGCCCTATCGGCCCCGCAGCGCCTACATCGCCAGCATGTTCAATCCGCGGACCCCGATGCCCGGAAAAGACTGAACGCCCGCGTAGGGGCGACCCTTGTGGTCGCCCGCATCGGTAACCCGGCTGCGATGAGACGCTTCTCGGGACGGGACAAGCCCGTCCCCTACGGTCCCGTCGTTCTCGTTGGTTCGCAGCCCGAACCCGCGTGGCTCTCAAACCAGCGCTTGGTACACCAACCGCTGGAAATCCTCCTGGTAGGTGTTGTTCGGCATCATCCCCGCGGACATCACCTGGGTCAGGCACACGCCGATGAGTTGCTCCGCCGGATCTGCAAAGTAGGTCGTCCCGGCAGCCCCGCCCCAGCCGTACGTGCCCACCGAACGGATTAATGGCGGCCGCCCGCGGCCGTGGTACATGGCGACGCCGAGCCCCCAGTGGAACCCCGGTCCCGTCATCGGAATGACCATGTCACCGGTGTGGTTGCCGATCATCATGTCGACGGTCTTGCGGCCGAGGATGCGAACGCCGTCCAACTCGCCGCCGTTCAACAGCATCTGACCGAAGCGCGCATAGTCGCCCGCCGTCGACAGCACGCCGCCCATGTCGCCGCCAGCCGAGAACTCGGTCTTGGGACCGACCACCTTCTCGCTTGTCGCGGCCTTCTCGACAGCCACGAGGCGGATCTTGCCGTCCACTTCCCGGGGAACGTAGTTGGCGCCGAAACGGTGGACCGCGTCGTCGGCGACATAGAAGTGGGTGTCGTCCATCCCCAGGGGATCGAAGATCGCTTCCCGGAAGAACACGTCCAGGGGCTGGCCGCTCGCTTCCTCGAGGACGGCGGTGAGCACGGGATAGCCGACGTGGTAGCCGAACTGCTCGCCGGGATGGGCGGCCAGCGGCAGTTCCGCCAGCGCCCGGATCCGTTCCCGGTTGTTCGGACGCGGCGCGTCGTCGTCACCGGGTATCCAGCCGAGCTTGGTGAGCGCGTCGCGATACTGCTGACGGTAGAAGTGCGGCATCGTGCCTGGGTTGGAGAGTCCGGTGGTGTTCGTCAGGCAGTCGCGGATGGTGATGCCGCGCCGGGCGCGCTCGGTCAGCATCGGCTCGTCGGCCCGGCGCACCTGCAGATCCCGCCATTCGGGCAGGTAGCGGCCGACGGAATCGTCGGGAGTCAGCACGCCGCGTTCGTAGAGCACCATCGTGGCCGCGCCGGCGATGGGCTTGGTATTCGAATACATCCGGAACAACGTATCGAGCCCGGCGGGTGCGTTCTCGTCCAGATCGAGGACGCCGCAGGCGTGGCGGTGGACGATCTGGCCGCCCCGGGCGACGAGCGTGACGAGGTTCGGGACGCGTTGATCGTCGACAAACGCCTGCATCGCGGGCCCGATTTGGGCGAGGCGGTCCGGGTCGAAACCAAGCGCCGCCGGGTCGCCGACGGGTAACGGGGAGTCTGACATGCATGCTCTCTTGGGGATTCGGTGAATGGAACCAATCATTGTCGCAGGTTTTCGCCTGGGATCTTGGCACCATCGGACTGCGCTCCGTTCAACGGCAACGCAAACCTGCGGCGCGGCTTCGTAGGGGCGACCCTAACGCGCCCGAAGGGCGCGCGGTCGCCCGAGCCCGGTCGCGACGCGGTGATTCGGCACGGGCCGGACAAGCCCGTCCCCTACGCGCAGGCTCGTAGGGGCGATCCCTTGTGGTCGCCCGAGCCCGGTCGCGACGCGGTGATTCGGCACGGTACGGGACAAGCCCGTCCCCTACGGCCATCCGAGCGAGTCCAGGCGCTTGCCGATTAGGGACAGGTAGTGCGTCTGCTGGTCGGTCGGGAGAAAGGAGTCCGCGATTCGCCGTCGCCATGCGGGAACGGACGTCAGCAGCTCTTTCCGCACGCGCTCGACGACCTTGGGTGGAATTCGCAGACGCTCGTCGGCGTAATAGCCAATCCAGTCCTTGCCGCTAAGACGCCGCTTCTTGCCGCGAAGCGGCAGGGCGACTTCCTCCAGGGTCTCCAGGCGTTTGCCGAGCGCGAGGAACGCCACTGTGGTGTTGAGGTAGTCGTACGCGGGGGCGAGTTCGACCTTGTCGTGCCGCGCGATCACCGAGAGGTTCTTAAGATGCATGTCCTCGTTGCCCACGAGGAAGTTGAACAGGCTTCTCTTTAGGAGCTTGACCTTCTCGATGGCCGGAAACGTACAGTAGGCGTCGCGCGGTCGCGTACTCCAGGGCTTGGGCGACGACCTTGCGTCGGGCTTCCGGGTTTTCCCAGAGCTTCACCTCGGCCAAGATAAGGTTGCCTTCGGGCGTGACGAAGAGGTTGTCGGCAGTACCAATCCCGAGCGGCAACTCCATGCAGACTGAGACCGGTTGCCCGATGCCGGGCTCGATCAGATCCAGCGGTAGGCACGTGGGATGGTCGAAGATCAGTTCCTGCAGGCGTCGTTCGTTCCAGTCGTTGACGCGGGTTAGCGGTGCGCTCGCCTGTGGCGAGACCATGATCGGCGTTCCTGCGGCGTTCGTCATTTACTTCCTCGGGTCTACGGGACTTGGTCGGTCAAAATGCCTAATGTATGCCAACGGTGCCTGGCGTGGGTACGCTTCTTCGGTGACGATGTCACGGTCGCCCCTGCAGCATGATCGGCTCCTCGGCCCGGGGCACTTGCAGATTCCTCTACCGGGCTTTTGGAAGGGGCTTCGCTTCGGGACCGGCTCCTACGGCCCTAGCGAGAGACTCCGAGCAATGGCACCTCCCCGACCAGAACGAAACTACGATACCGCAGCCCCCGGAGAAATCGCCCGGGACCGACTAGACCGGCACTTCGGCGACGACCCCACCTTGATTGGGTACGTATCGACGGTCACGAAGTCTGGCGGGTTCGGCAGATCGAGATCAACGGACGGCGACCGTCAAGTCCGGCGCGAACGTCGCGACAACACGAACGATGGCCCACAGCGGAGTCGCGCCTCAGGGTCGGGGAGGACGATGCGTTGGGTAAGATGACCGTTTCGCTGGCGACGGCGTGGCTGCCGTTCGAGAACGCGGGCTGCCAGGTTGGACAGTTCGGCCGCAACGATCACCAGCGAGGGCGGGTTCGGTGCTGCAGGCGATGTTGCCCGGGACCTTGCCGAGCACTTCGGTGCTGCTGGGCAACGCTCAGCGACTGGCAGGAAGCATGAACGCCTAACGCCAACGGATAGATGAGAGGAGGCAACTGAAGATGAGGATTCACCTAGCCAGCGTCTTCGTAGACGACCAACAGAAGGCGCTCCGTTTCTACACGCAGACGCTCGGCTTCAAGCTGAAGCACAACATTCCCCTAGGACGTCATGCCTGGATCACCGTTGTATCCGAGGAAGCGCCAGAGGGGATGGAGTTGGTGCTCGAGCCCGACGAACATCCCGCAGTCCGTCCGTACAGGACGGCACTCGTGAAGGACGGTATCCCCAGTACCTCGTTCGCTGTGGACGACCTGGAAGCCGAACACGAGCGACTCGTTGCCAAAGGTGTTCGATTCGTACAGCCGCCAACAGACCTCGGGACTGTGATTACCGCCGTCTTCGACGATACGTGTGGCAACTTGATCCAGATCGCGGAGGAGAAGCGTCAGGGCTAATTCGCCGTCAAGCAAACCGGCAGGCGCCGCCTCAGACCGACGAGCCGTAGGGGACGGGCTTGTCCCGTCCCGCGCCGTTCGAGCGGAGCCGTGGAACAAACCGGCGCGGGCGAGGACAAGCCTCGCCCCTACGGGGTCGCCCAAACCTTGCTCAACATGGACCAGGCAGCATGACCGAGAAACCGAACATTCTGTTCATCCTCACCGACGACCAAGGCTACTGGGCCATGGGATGCGCCGGCAACGAGGAGATCCGCACCCCGAATCTCGACCGGCTGGCAGCCAGCGGGTTGCGTTTCACCAGCTTCTTCTGCACCTCGCCGGTCTGCTCGCCCGCACGGGCCTCGATCCTGACCGGGCGGATCCCGTCGCAGCACGGCATCCACGACTTCCTGAGCGCAGGGAACACGAACCTGGCCTTCGGGACGGGCGCGAAACCGGGAGACGAGGCGATCGAGTACCTTGCGGGCATCCCGGCCTACACCGATTTCCTGGCGGCGGCCGGCTACACGTGCGCTTTGAGCGGCAAGTGGCACATGGGCTTCTCCGAGAAGCCGCAGAAAAGCTTCGAGTTCTGGGACGTGCACGCCTACGGTGCCGGCGCGTACTTCGCGCCGTCGATGATTCGCGATGGCGCTGCCTACGAGACAAACCAATACGCAAGCGATCTGTTTACGGACAATGCGTTGCGGTTCCTGGAGCAGCGCAAGGACACCGAACGGCCGTTTTGCCTGAACGTCCACTTCACCGCGCCGCATGCGCCCTGGCAGCGAGAACATCACCCGGCCGAGTTGTGGGACGACTACTATCTGAACTGCCCGTTCGCGTCCACGCCGGACCTTCCCATGCACCCGCATCAACTGGCCAAGGAGGGGTCGTCCGGGTCGCTCGGCTTCACGGCCGAGGGTAGGAAAGAGGCCCTAAGCGGCTACTTCTCCGCGCTGACGAAAATGGATGAGAACGTGGGACGCCTGCTCGACTGGCTCGAGCGGAACGGGGAACGCGAGAACACGCTCGTGGTGTTTTCCAGCGACAACGGCATGAACATGGGCCACCACGGCATCTACGGCAAGGGCAACGGCACGTTTCCGCCGAACATGTTCGATACGTCGGTCAAGGTCCCGATGCTGATGTCTCGACCGGGACACATTCCCGAGGGCCAGGTCGTCGCCACGCTCCACAGCCACTACGACCTGATGCCGACGCTGCTCGAATATGTCGGCGTCGAGAATCCGGAGGCGGACTCGTTGCCGGGACTGAGCTTCCGGGGCGTGCTCGACGGCAGGGAGTTGGACGGCGACGACTACGTCGTGGTGTTCGACGAATACGGCCCGACGCGCATGGTCCGCACGGCCGACTGGAAATACGTGCATCGCTATCCCTACGGCGACCACGAACTCTACGATCTCGCCAACGATCCGGACGAGCAATACAACCTCATCGACCGGGACGAACACAGGGAGATGCACAAGTCCCTGCAGGCCAGGCTCGATGCGTTCTTCGCACGGTTCGCGGATCCGGCGCGCGATGGTTCGCGCGAGGCGGTGATCGGCAGGGGTCAGATCGACGTGGTCGGCCCGGCCGCCCAAGGCAGGAAGCGGTTCGGGGACGATCTGCTTTTCGAGGCGGACCGGCTCAAGGGCGCGGTTCGCGGTACCGTGAAGGACTAGGCGCGACTCCACCTCAGACCGACGCGCCGTAGGGGACGGGCTTGTCCCGTCCCGCGCCGTTGAACCGACCCCTTCTGTGTCGCGAACACGGGCGAGGACAAGCCTCGCCCCTACGGGCCTTCGTCGCCCGTGGGGCGCCTCGTGAGGAACCTTGCTCAACTGTACAGATGGCACCCCCTCGAGAACGCTAGCGAGATCAGCGGCTTGGCGACATGTCGGCGTACAGTCGTGTGCGTTACCTTTA
>VXYL01000068.1:0-2350 GCA_009846005.1 Gammaproteobacteria bacterium
ACGGTGTCGGCTGCGGCGACGGCGACGGCGATGGCGACGGCGATGGTGACGGCGACGGAGACGGCGATGGCGACGGAGACGGAGACGGCGACGGCGATGGTGACGGAGACGGCGACGGCGATGGCGACGGAGACGGCGATGGTGACGGCGACGGAGACGGCGATGGTGACGGCGACGGAGACCCGGAAGAAGGGGACGAGGGCATAGACGGTGGCCGTGTTTGGTTCAACATGCCCAATATCCGAATCGACGAGGGAGACCCCGCAAGTTTCGCGATGTTCCGCAGCCAAGCCGATTCAACGGACGCCTTGACGGTACGAGTCAGGGTCTCCGAGACAGGCGACGTGATCATGGGCGAACTGCCGATGACCGTTGAGTTTGGCGCGGGATCGACCCGAGCGGAATTGCTCGTCATGACCGATGACGACGACATGCAAGAGGACGACAGCGTCGTCATGGTGACGATACTCGACGGCCCAGGGTACGAGCCGGGGCTTTTCGGATCCAATATCGGGCGGGTCACGGTCGCTGACAACGACGGCCCCGCTGGCGACGGAGACGGTGATGGCGACGGAGACGGAGACGGCGACGGCGATGGCGACGGAGACGGCGATGGCGACGGAGACGGCGACGGAGACGGCGATGGCGATGGCGATGGCGACGGAGACGGCGATGGCGACGGAGACGGAGACGGCGATGTCGATCCGAATCTCCCGAGTGCGCCTCTAGGCCTTGAGCCGACGCCGGGCGATCACGCGGTTACGCTGGTTTGGCTGCCGCCCGCTAGCGATGGCGGTGGTGCCATCACCGGCTATCAATACAGTTGCACAGGCGGTCAAGGTTGCGACGGAACTTGGAATGACGTTGCGGGAGGCGCTTCCGCCCGGCAGGTAGTCGTAGACGGCCTCGCAAATGGCCGCATACAAGCCGACGGCTCCGTCGAGGGCCCGTCTTACATGTTCGAGGTACGCGCCGTGAACGCCGCAGGCGGCGGCGCGGCAGCCGGGCCGGTCAGGGCGACGCCCCTTGGGCCCGATGTCGAAATCTCGATCGCAGCCGATTCGGAAGCCGTGACCGAGGGGGAAGACGCCGTCTTCACGCTGACGCGTGTCTTCAATCCTTTGTCCGAACCGGTCGGAAACCCGGACATTCACCTGACGAGGATCGACGTGATGGTCAGGGTGTCCGTTGAGGAGTCGGCGGCGACGATCAGCGAATGGCCCATGATGGTCACCATCGAGCAAGGCGAGAAGTCCGCGAAGTTCACCGTCGAGACCGACGACGACATGCTCGACGAGGCCGACAGCGAAATCACGGCCACGGTGGTCGACATGTCCGATCCGGGCTACCGGGTCGGCGATACTGCCTCGGCCATGACGGCCGTCATGGACAACGACGATCCGCCGACGGCCACGATCGCCGCGGCAGCCGCGCCCGAGGGATCCGGCGAGATCATGTTCACGATCAGCCTGGATAACTCCAGCGGCAAGGAGATCACCGTTAACTGGAGCACTTCCGCAGTGCCGCCGGATCCGCGGGTCGGCATGTACGACCGGGCGGTCCCGGACACCGACTTCATGACCATGGGCGGTGCCGTCGTGTTCATGCCCGCCGATCCGGCCGCGTCTGGCGAGATGGGCGAGACCGCGCACACGGTCTCCGTACCGGTTACCGATGACATGCTCGACGAGCACGACGAGCTCTTCATCGTGCTTATCAGCCCAGCGGATCCGGAGACCGTGACCATCCACGACGACGAGCTCGCTGCGGCTGGCGTCGCGAACACGGATTTCGCACTCGGTACCATCCTGGACGACGACGACGCGCCCTCGGTGATGATCGCCGACATGAGCGGCGACGAGAGCGGGGATCTGACCTTCGCTGTGACGCTCGATGCGCCCAGTGGCCTGCCCATCGTTCTGGATTGGATGACGGGCGACGTGGAAACGCCCGACGACATGTACGGCATGGCGACCGCCGATGTGGACTACACGGCGGTTAGCGACGGCGTGGTCGAGTTCGTGCCGGACGCTCCCGGCATGGCAGGTCCGACCGAAATGATGGTCACCGTTGCGGTTGCCGACGACATGATCGACGAGCATGACGAAATGTTCGGCGTGACCCTTATGCCGAAGATGCCGGACTACGTCATGGTCGGCGACGGCATGGCGACGGGCACGATCATGGACAACGACGACCCGCCGGCCGTGTCGATTGCCGATGCAAGTGGCATGGAAGCTGACGGTGAGGTCAACTTCATGGTCAGTCTGAGCGGGCCGAGCGGATTGCCAATCAGCGTCAACTGGGCGACCGGGGATGTGGAGACGCCGGACGACATGTACGGCATGGC
>VXYL01000068.1:2450-132525 GCA_009846005.1 Gammaproteobacteria bacterium
GCGTCAACTGGGCGACCGGGGATGTGGAGACGCCGGACGACATGTACGGCATGGCCATGGCGGACGTCGACTACGCGTCGGGAACCGGCACGACGATGTTCGCGCCCGGCGAAACCGAAATGATGGTCACCGTCATGGTGACGGACGACGCTCTCGACGAGCACGACGAGATGTTCGGCGTAATGCTCAGCGACGCGAGCTACGCGACGATCGACGATGGAATGGCGACTGGCACCATTGTGGACGACGACGACCCGCCGTCCGTGTCGATCGCTGACGCCAGCGCGGCGGAAGCCGATGGCGCGCTGACCTTCGCCGTGACCCTGGACGCCCCGAGTGCTCTGCCGATCAGTGTCGAATGGGCGACGGGCGACATGGCGACGCCGGACGACATGTACGGCATGGCGATGGCGGATGTTGACTACGCGTCGGGCAGCGGGACAGTTGCGTTCGCGCCTGGCGAGACCGAGATGACGGTCACCGTCTCAGTCATGGACGATGCGCTCGACGAGCACGACGAGGTCTTCGCCGTGACGCTGAGCAACCCGTCGTACGCGATGATGGGTGACGCCTCGGCGACCGGCACGATCGAAGACGACGATGCCGCGCCGTCCTTGTCGGTCGCAGACGCCAGTGCCATGGAAGCCGCAGGGGAGTTGACTTTCGCGGTTAGCCTGGATGCGCCGAGCGCACTGCCGATCAGCGTGGACTGGGCGACTGGCGACATGGAGACGCCGGACGACATGTACGGCATGGCGATGGCCGATGTCGACTACATGTCTGCGAGCGGCACTCTGGACTTCGCACCCGGCGAGACCGAGATGATGGTCACGGTGACCGTGATGGACGATGCGCTCGACGAGCACGATGAGGTCTTCGCGGTGATGCTGAGCAATGCCAGCTACGCGATGCACGGCGACGTCATGGCCACAGGCACGATCATGGACGACGACGATGCGCCTGGCGTGTCCATTGCGGACGCGAGCGGCGCGGAAGCGTCGGGGGATCTGACGTTCATGGTTACCCTGGACGCGCCGAGCGGCTTGCCGACCAGCGTTGCATGGGCAACGGGCGATGCCGCTGTCGACATGTACGACATGGCGATGGCGGACGTGGACTACATGTCCGGTAGTGGCATGGTCGAATTCGCCGCGGGCGAGACCGAGATGATGGTCAACGTGACCATGATCGACGACGCGCTCGACGAGCGAAACGAGATGTTCATGGTGACGCTGAGCGATGCCGCCTACGCGTCCATCGCGGACGGTGAGGCAACGGGCACGATCGAGGACGACGACGAGACGCCGACGCTATCGATCGCCGATGCGAGCGGTAACGAAGCGGCCGGCGAGTTGATGTTCGGCGTCACCTTGAGCGCGCCAAGCGGCTTGCCGGTATCCGCCGACTACGCGACGGCCGCAGGCACAGCAATGCCCGGCGAGGACTACGAGACCGCCATGGGGACGCTCAATATCGCACCTGGCGAGACGAGCACCATGGTTGCCGTGACGGTTGTTGCGGACGATGTCCACGAAGCGGAAGAGATGTTCACAGTCGATCTGAGCGGCGCGATGTACTCGACGCTCGATGACGGATCGGCGGTGGGCACCATCACCGACGACGACCCGCCGCCGACCTTGGCGATCGGCGACTCGACCGCATCCGAAAGCGCGGGTCAGATAACGTTCAACGTGACGAAGATGGGACCCACCGCTCTACCGGCCACGGTTAGCTGGGCAACGTCGAACGGTACCGCGACGGCAGGAGAGGACTACGCGAACTCCAGTGGATCGCTGACTTTCGCGCCGGGCGAGACCAGCATGACGATCTCGGTGCCCATCATGGCCGACGACCGCTACGAGGGCGAGGAGACCTTCATGGTCACGCTTAGCGGCTCGTCCAACTCGACGCTGGCGGACGCGTCGGCAACGGGAACGATCACCGACGACGACGCCGAGTCGGTCGTCCAGGCCTGGTTGGCCCGGTTCGGCCGGACGGTGGCGAGCCATGTCGTGGATGCCGTTGGCGGGCGCCTGACCGGCGAGCCGGTGGAGGCCACGGTCGCGCAGCTTCGGTTGGGCGGCTACGAAGTGGGTGCCACGGACGCGGTCTGGGGCGGCCCTTCGCGGCTGTCGATGGCCGGACAGCGTCCCGGCGAGACCGGTGATCCGCTGTACAACCCGGTCGTTGATCGAGGATTCAGCCCCGGGTTCGACCCGACCTTCGGCCAGGCTTGGGGTGGTGCGCAAGGCCCATGGACAGGAAACCGGAACAACGCTTTCGGAAACCTGCTGTCGCGCAGTTCGTTCCATTTCTCGGCGGCGGGCGCGAACCCAGGCGATTCGTTCGCACTGTGGGGCCGCGGCGCGATGACCAGCTTCAGCGGCGACGACGGCGCGCTATCGCATGACGGCGACGTCACCACCGGAACCGTGGGTGTGGACTTCGAAACCGGCGAGACCTTGTTCGGGATCGGAATGTCGCACAGCCAAGGCGACGGCGAATTCGCGGGGTCCGGATCCGGCTTGGCCGGGGGCAACCTCGATAGCTCGCTGACGATGTTCCATCCCTATGTTCGCGTGAACCTAAACGAGTGCACGTCGATCTGGGGCCTGGTCGGCACCGGATCGGGCGAACTGACCTTGACCAATGGCGGCGGCGGCGCGGCGATCGACACCGACATCGAGATGACGATGGGTGCGGCCGGGTTCCGCGGGCCCTTGGAGGCCGGCTTGGGCGACTTCGGCCTCGAAGTGAAATCGGACGTGTTCGTCGCGAACATGTCGGCAGATGGCGCGCCGGGTCTTGACTCGGTGGATGCGGATGCCAGCCGGGTCCGGCTAGCGCTGCAGGGCAGCAACACGACGGAACTCGAGGGCGGCGGCTTGTTTACGCCGCTGTTCGAGGCGGGTCTGCGCTATGACGGCGGCGACGCCGAAACCGGCGCGGGTGTTGAAATCGGCGGTGGCCTGCGCTTCGCCGATGCCAGCCGACGCGTCTCGCTGCAACTCAATGCGCGAGCCCTCCTGGCCCATTCCGAGAGCGAATACGAGGAGTGGGGTCTCGGGGCGTCGGTCGTAGTCCATCCCAATGCCAGCGGCCAGGGGGTAACGTTCAACCTGCGCTCGGCTTGGGGCGAAGTGGCCAGCGGTGTCGACGCGCTGTGGTCGCGCTACGACGCGGCCGCTCTGGTCGACCGCGGCGAGCGAAGCCTGGCTCGACGTATCGGTGCTCGCTATGACGCCGAACTCGGCTACGGCCTCAATGCTCCGGGCGGCCGCAACATCCTCGTACCATATGTCGCCGCAGGAGTGTCCGACATCGGCACGCGCGACTACCGGATGGGGCTGCGGCTGCGAACCAACGCGAACATGGACCTGAGGTTCGAGGTCGACCGTCGCGAAGGCCTCGGCTTCGAGCCGGATCACGGCGTGGTCCTTCGAGGTTGGCTGTTCTGGTAAGGCGCTAGGGCAATCGCCGGTGACGGGCGCTCAGCAAGCGCCCGTCGCCAACGCCTTGGGGCGTGCCACCGACGGTGGCACGCCTTTTGTTTTTTGCCGCGCGAGAATCGTCTCTGCGAGCTTTCGCTGAACGCGGCCCCTTGGGAGTTGCAACGTGAATCATCCACCCGACCCTCTCCACAACGAAATCGAACCGGGTTCGATTGCGGCCCGCGACCTCGCCCACATGCTGCATCCGACGACCAATCTCGCCGACCTGCACCGAGACGGGCCCGTGGTGCACGAGCGCGCAAAAGGGGTCTACCTGTGGGACAACCGTGGCAAGCAGTACATCGAAGGCATGGCGGGCCTGTGGTGCACCGCATTGGGTTACGGGGAAGAGGAACTGGCAAGGACCGCGTCGGACCAGCTTCGCAAGCTCTCGTATTCGCAGCTTTTCGCCGCCAAGACACACGAGCCGAGCGTGCTGCTCGCCGAGAAACTCAAGGAAATGGTGCCGTTCGACGCCGGTCGTGTTTATTTCGGTCTATCGGGTTCCGATGCCAACGACACCCAGGTCAAGCTCATGTGGTACTACCACAATCTCATCGGTCGACCGGAACGCAAGAAGATAATCTCGCGTCGCGGCGGCTTCCACGGCGTTACGGTCGCCGCGGGCAGCCTCACGGGCCTGCCGCCTTTTCACAGGCATTTCGACCTGCCAATCGCGAATGTCCTGCACACGGATTCACCCTTCTACTACCGCGAGGGGCGGGAAGGCGAGACGGAGGACGAATTCACGACCCGGCTGGCCAACAGTCTCGACGACCTCATTACATCCGAAGGTCCGGAGACCATCGCCGCGTTCATCGCCGAGCCGGTCATGGGTGCCGGGGGTGTCGTGGTGCCTCCGGATGGCTATTTCGCCAAGATCCAGGAGGTACTGCGACGTCATCGCGTGTTCTTCATCGATGACGAGGTCGTGTGCGGCTTTGGCCGCACCGGCAATCCCTTCGGGGCCGACACGTTCGACATCAAACCGACAACGATGAGCGTGGCGAAGGCGCTGTCGTCGGCGTACCTGCCGATCAGCGCCACGCTGATCCCGGAGTTCATGTACGAGCCCTTCATCGAGGCAAGCCGCGAAGTCGGCGTGTTCGGCCACGGCTTCACGTACACGGGCCACCCGGTCTGTGCCGCAGTGGCGTTGCGCAACCTGGAACTGATGGAGGAACGCGAGATCTTCCGTCACGCCGCCCGGGTTGGCGAGACGTTCCAGGCACGGCTGCGTTCGTTCGAAGACCATCCCCTGGTGGGTAATGTGCGGGGCGTCGGGCTCATCGGCGCCATCGAGATGGTCGCGGACAAGGCGACCAAAAGGCGGTTCCCTGCCGATGCCGGCGTCGGCGCCCATTGCCTGAACCGAGCCTTGGAACACGGCCTCATCCTGCGCAACCTGGGCGACGCCATGGCGTTCTGTCCGCCGCTCATCATCGACGACAAACAAATCGACGAGCTATTCGGCAAGTTCGAAAAAGCGCTTTCGGAAACCTTGGACTACGTGGGGCGGCTGTAGGCCAATCGTAGGGTGATGCCGGGTGCGCCGACGTCCGAGGGCGGATCTGCGGGGTTCCTGAACACAATGGGACGAGCCCGTCCCCTACGGAATGCCCCTCGCGGCGGGAACCCCGTAGGGGCGGGGCTTGTCCCCGCCCGCGCGGGATTGTCGTTGCCCGGAAACGGGACGGGACGAGCCCGCCACCTATGGACGTGTGCCGTGGGTGCGGCTCGCCTACCCGCCGGAACTGAGTTGGCGGAAGTACTCTGCCACCGCCGCCGAGTCGTAGCCCTCTTCGGGCGCCTCGGCGCGGACCGGCGAGCCGTCCACCTTGCGCAGCGCGATCTCCATCTGGTCAAGTTCGGCGAGCGTCAGCCGATACAGTCGTTCCCGATTGGCGTCGCGTGCGCCTAGACCGCGATAGGCCCGGCGTGTCTCGGCAAGATCGAGAGCCCCCTCACGGCCGAGCGCTTCCACCGCCAGATCCCACGTAGCGTCGGCGATCTCGCGGAGTGCGCGCGGATCGCCGCCGGGACCGAGTGCAGCCAATCGGCGCCGCAAAGCCTGCACGTCGGCGACAGTGGTAGCCGACGCGGATTCGGCGCCTGCGTTCTCGAAACGTGCGACGGCGTGACCGAGTCGGTTGCTCAGTCGGTTGAGGGCGTCGTGAACGGGTCGTTCGAGATTCCTCATGAACAACCGGCCCATTTCCATGTAGTCGGCTGCCATCGTGAGTTGGTCGACAACGCGGCTGTCGGCGAGATCGTCCAAGGCGCGGTCGAGCAACCGCACGAGGTCGGGATCCTCGCTCGTCGACTGGGCGAGTTGTTGCCGAAGGTTCGACACGTCCGTGGCGACTCGCTCCACGTCTTCTCTCATGCGCCGCTTGGTCTGGGCTTCGTCCTCGAAGTCGGAACCACGGTAGGTGTACGACCTGCCTTGCTGGTACGCCTCCGCGACTTCCTTCTCCCATGCCTGGAGACGCTTGAGGATGCGGCGTTGTTCTTCGACCAGGGCGTTCGCTCGCCGCTCCGCATCGCGTAAGCCTGCGGCTAGCGAGTCGCGTTGATCCTCGAGAAGCCGGTTTGCCGTCTGCCGCAGAACCTCCGCTCCCTGCCGAAATGCGTCCGCGGCGGTTTCAGTCACTCGATCCGTGTCGCCGGCGCCGAGCGATTGCTCGATGGCCTCCCGGGCACGATCGAGATCGGCGAGGGTGCCGCGCATGTCGGGAGGCGGGTTGGTGCCTGACGGCGCACCGCCAACGGGCTGTCCGGACGCGCGTGTGGCCGGCTCTCCCCCGGCCGGCTGGCTGGCGCCTTGGCTCCCGTCGTTGGCCAGCTGATCACGCAAGCGCTCGAGTTCGCGCTGGAGACGTTCCAATTGCCAGCGGGATAGCGGCGCTTCGGGACGACCCGGTTGCTCATGGGCGCGTGCGAGCTCTTCGCTCCGCCGTGCAAGCTCGGTAAGACGCCGCCACTCGGATTCCGCGGTCTCTTGTTCACGGCCACCGCCGCCGGGCGTCTGCGGTGACTCGTACCGATTCTGTTCCGGGTCCGTCTCTAGATCGAACAACTCGGACAGCGACCGACTCACCGAGTCGCCGGCGTTGCTGCTCGACAGCGTGACGTTGACATTGCGCAATCCGGCTTCCGCCGTCAGCAAGTGCTGCAAAGCGCGCTGTTCCGGCTGGACCGCGTCATCGAGGCGGTGGCCGGCGAGGGTTTCGGCGGCGAGTCCCATCTGCGCGGCGGCACGGGTGAGTTCGGCCACATAGGTTTCCACTTCGTTCGTGTCCGCGAGCCTGCGGCCTTGGGAACGTGCAACCAAGGTCTCGACCTGTTCCTGAAGCGTGCCTTGCAGAACGGCAACTAGGTCCACCTGGTCCTTGAGGTCGCTTCCCGCCCGGGCACCTGTGTCGCGCTCCTGGATCAAGTTCCAGGTCGCGTTCACGATCTCACGCTGACGGTTGGAAAGTTCCTGCTCGCGGGCACCGCCGCCGCCGGTGCCGCCTCCCGCGCTGTTGGTGCCCATGTCCCGGTAGTGCTTGTCGAACGCCCGTACGTCCACGAAGTACAGAGCGGTCTTGGTGGATTGGCTACGGTCTCGCGCGACCCCGTGGACCGACACCATGTCGCCCGGGCGGATGGGGCGTTGCTCGTCGCCGACCGCGAGATTCTCGAGAAGGATGGTGTGGCTCGTGCCGGTTTCTCGCGCCACCGTCGCCTCCGGACCTTCTACGCTGATCCAGTCGCTGCCGTTGACGGCGTAGCGGAGAGCGAGGGACTCAATGCCGAAATCGTCGCTGGCGCTGACCCGAAGCACGACTTCCTCGATCGCGGTGGCAGACCAGTCCCGGCCGGGAAACGTGAATTCGACCTCTGGCGGCTGATCGTGGATCACATCGATCAAGTAGTCGTCGCTGATCTTGACGACGTCGCCACGATGCCGAACGGCGACGTGCCAGGTTCCGGGTGCGTCGATCGTGAAACGGCCGGTGCCGTCGTCGAGACCGCGCTCGCTGTCGTTGACGACCAGATGGGCATCGTCGAGCGGCAAGTTCGCTTGGATTTGAACACCGACGGTTGTTCCCTCCACGCCAGCGACATCGCCGTGGTCTTGGATCGACCCTTCGAGGCGAGTCCAGGCGGGATAGTCGAGGGCCAGTTCGACGCCCTCGACCACGGGGAGGTCGGCGACCTCGATTCGATATCGATCCGAGTTCAGCCGGCCGCCCCGCGTCGCTCCACCGGCGCTTACGTAGTACTCGACCGACTCGGTGACGGCGACGAGCACGAATTCGTGGGTCGCGTCCTGCGCGGGCATCATGACGGCTTGCTCCCACCGACCGGAACCCGCGAAGGCGGCATTGACGGAGAGGGATTCTGCCGCGAAACCATGAGCCCTGGCTCGGACGAGGACATCGGCCCCGCGCGGCACCACGACGTTGCCGGGTTCGACAATGACTTGCGGTCGCGTATCCGCAAGCAGGTCGCCCGTCCAAAGTCTCTCGGCCGGCAGTTGCCAACTCGCCGGGGTGGCCTCGAAGGTCAGATAGAACGTCAACGCCGCCGCCGTCAGAAGCGCGAGCGGCGGGAGCAGCGACACGGCGGGCACGGCGCGGCGGGGTGGATGCGCCTTGGCGATCTGGAGCGCGTGTTCGGCGAGCTGGGGCAACAAGGCGGGACGGTGCTCCCGCCGGGACGCGTCAAGCCAGGTGATCAGGCGGCCGTTGAAGGCGGGAATGCGGTGCTCGACATGGCGTGCAGTCCGGCGTGTGCCCATCCGACGGACGACGCAGGTAACGACGGTGGCAATGCCGACCGCATAGAGTAGGACGCGCGCCGCCACGATCCACCCTTGCGACGGAACGAGGTAGGCCGCCAAGGCGGCGAGCGATACCGTCAATGCGGCCAGCACGGCAACCCCCGCAGCGGCGATCCGAGTTCGGGCGATCCAGTTAAGGCGCGTGCGGCATCGTGCCAGGTATCGACCCATCCCGGGGTCCGCAACGTTGCGAGTGCTGTCGGGTGTGCCACGCGTCATGCCGTTGCTCCCTTGCGCCAGTTGGCGAGCCACGCCTGCATGGTACTTGCACTTGGAATTGTCGCGCGGCCCAGAGCGCCGGCTGCAGCGTCCCGTGCGTTGCCTAGGGCCAGTCCTCCGACGTTGGCAGCCCACGACTCGACGAGAAGCAGCACGGCGGCCAAGGCCAGCAACCAAGGCGCCAGTGGCTGCCACACCGGTTCGGCGGCTTCGCTATCGACGCCCTTGTGGACCTGCGTCGCTCCGCCCGGCGCGCTTTCCGTCGCAGCCTGCCAGCGCTCAAGCAGTTCGTTCGAAACGCTCCTGAGGTCGGCCTCCCGGGGATCGGCGTTCACGGCCATCCATACCTCGCGACCCGGGGTGCGCACGGTGTAGAAGCCCGGCCGGGGAATCCTTGCGATCGGTCGGGTCGCGGTGCTGCCGAGAGCCAGGACGCGTTGGTCATCGGCATCGAAGATCTGCGCCGAACTCGCGGGCACCACAATCGGCTGCCCCGCCGTGGCGGCCAGCGGCAGGTTTTGGGCGAGGTAGTCGACTGCGTATCGGACGAAGCCTACGAACGCCGGACGCAGCACCAATGAACTCCAGTCGCGGTCGAGCGCGGTCAGCAGTACGAGGAGACGCCCCTTGCCGATGCGTTTCTCCACAACGAAGGGCGCATCTACACCGGCACGTGGTCCGTCGGACTTCGCAGGAGTGAGTGCCAGTATCGTCTCGCCCGGTTGAGCGACCAAGGACAGGGACCGCTCCACGTCGACGGCGCGGTAGGAGGCCGCCGCAAGTGGATGTTCGGCGTCGACCGCGACCACGCCCCGAACCCCGCTGGCGATGCTGCGGGTCAACGTGGCGGTGCCGAACGGCAGTACTCCCACTGCCTGCAGTCGAGGACCGGCGATCACCAGTATGCCGCCCCCCTCATCCAGATGTCGTTCGAGCCGCCGCCGCAGGGGTGTTGCGATTTCGCCGGGGTCCACGACGATGGCGGCATCCACGGAACGCGGCCAGTCGCTGGCCGTATCGACCTGGATCGGTTCGGCGAGGCCATTGGCTAGGAGCGCCGCCCGAAGGAAGTTGAGCGCCAGGTTGTCGCCCTCGCCTTGACCTCCCGGGAGAATGGCGACCGTGGTCGCGTCTTCGGCCGGTTGCACGACGCGAAACACATCGTCGTCGACGATCGCATCGTTTGCGGCAAGAATCACCTCGAAGCGCACCGCTTCGCGTCCAGGTGCCGGGACGTCGAAACGGGTCACCGCGCCTGGCACGGTGGCAGCCCTTATACGTCCAACCTCGTTGTCGTTCTGTCGCAGGATGACGTCGACGTCCCTGGCCGCGCCGTGGCCCGCAACAACCACCTCCATTTGACCGTCCTGCACGGTCGCGGCCTCGATTGTCCAGTTGTCCGCCTCGCCGCCGACACGATGCAGCACCGAGGGCCACTTCATTCCCTCGACGAGAGCGTTGAATCGTTGCGGGACGGCGCTCGCCTGGAAGTCCGAGACGAGGTGAACCTCCCAGTCGCGCTCCCGGACCGGCAACGAGGCGATGAGGCCGTCGATTCTCGCGGGCAATCCCGCGAAGTCGAACCTTGCGAAACCGGGCTCCGCCGTGTGCACGTCACCGATAAGGGTCAACCGGTCGCCGCCCAATGCGACGTAGGCGGCGTCGGCTTCGTTGACGAGGTCGTCTACGACCTGCCTCGCTTGGCGCCAGGCGTCGTCGCGTCGCATCGATAGCGAACCGTCGACGACCACTAGACGTGTGCGCTCCCGCGTTTCCGAATCCCCTAGGCTCGCGACTTCGAGCACGGGCTCGGCGAACGCCAGGGTAAAGGCGGCGAGCGCGGCTAGACGAAGGGCAAGCAAGACCTTGTGCGCGAGCGAGCGTCGCGTGCGGACCGGCTCGTCCGTCTCGCGCATCAGCATGAGCGAACTCACGTCCCGCTCTGCCGGTTCGCGTTCGCTCATACGGTGCAGCCATGCCGGCACGGCAAGGACGGCCAAACCGGCAAGGAACGCACCGGCGAGCAGGCTCACGGGCGGCGTACTCGAAACCGGAGATACTGTGCAAGCGCCCTGTCGAGGGGTTCGTCGGCGTTGAGGCGGACGTAGTCGGCACCCACGGCCCCGGCTTCCCGCCGCAGCGCCAGTTCGTGCGCGGCCAGGCGTCGCGGGTAGCGGGACAGCAGGTCGTTCGCGTCGACTTCGATGAAGTCACCCGTTTCCACGTCCCGCAACGTGGCATGGCCTCCTGCGAATGCACGCCGGGACCGAGGAACGCCCCGTACCCGGGGCGCACGCTCCGCTTCGTCGAGCAGGTGAAAGAGGATGAGATCGTGGCCTCTCGAACCGAGGATGCGCAGCGAGCGCCCGAAGTCGGCAGGATCGCAGTAGAAGTCCGAGATGGCGGCGATGATGCCGCGCTTCGGCAAACGGCTTGCCGCTTGGGTAAATGCTTCCAGCCAGTCCGACCCCCCTTCGGGCTTCAAGTCGTCCAAGCGATGGTAGATCGCCTGAAGGCTTGCCGTGCCGGCCCGCGGCGGCACGTACGCCCGGGGCTCGGCGTCGAATACCAGGAGTCCCACGGCATCGTGCTGCCGCGCAGCGATGAGCGCGAGGGCGGCGGCGAGATAGGCGGCATAGCGGAGCTTGGTGGGTGCGTCGGCGGCGTCGAATGCATCCATCGACGCGCTGCCGTCGAGCAGCACCAGGAGTCGGGTGTTGGTCTCACCCTCGAAGAGTTTCAGTAGGGGTCGGTCGGTACGCGCATAGGCGTTCCAGTCGACGAAGCGCGGGTCGTCTCCGGGAACGTAGTCGCGGTATTCCGCGAACTCTTGGCTGAATCCGGGCCGGTCGGTGTAGTGGGCGCCGTGCGATACGCCATCGACGACCGACCGCGCAACCAGCTCGAGCGAACCGAGTTGGGCGAGGAGCGCCGGCGGAATCATCCGCGAAGGAAAGCGCCGGTTGGTACGCGCGGTCGGGGTTGGTGGGCCTGCCGGGGTGCCCTGTTCGCTCATGCCGCGGCGCTCTCTCGCGTCGAATCGGGGCTCGCAGTGTGGTCGGCGTCGAAGGCTCTTGTGCCGGGTTCGGGTACCCGACGTGTCAGATCGTCGATGATGTCCTCCACCGACATCCCGTCGGACTCCGCCAGGTAGTTGGCTTGCAGGCGGTGCCGGAGTACGGGCGCGGCCAATGCCTGGATGTCGTGCACGGTTACGTGGTAGCGACCGGCTAGTAGCGCGCGCGCCCGGGCGCCGAGGCAGAGATAGATGGCGGCGCGTACGCTTGCACCATAGCGCAGGTACTTGTCGACCAGGGCCGGCGCGTTGGCGCCGCCGGGGCGCGTGGCTCGGACGAGGTTGACGGCGTAGCGGGTTACATCGTCGGAGACGGGCACCTCGCGAACCAGGCGCTGGTAGTCGAGGATCGCCTTGGCATCCGTTCGGGCGGAGACTTCCTCATCCACGATGCCGAGCACATTGCGCTCAACCACCGCCACTTCCTCGCTGGCGTCCAAGTAGTCCAGCAGCACGTTGAACACGAACCGGTCGAGTTGCGCCTCGGGCAAGGGATAGGTGCCTTCGAGCTCGATCGGGTTCTGCGTCGCCAGCACCACGAACGGCCCGTCGAGCTCGTAGGTCTTGCCGCGCGCGGTGACGCGCAGTTCCTGCATCGCTTCGAGCAGGGCGGACTGGGTCTTCGGCGGCGTCCGATTGATCTCGTCCGCGAGCAGAACCTGCGCGAATATCGGCCCGGGTTCAAACCGCCAACGGCGTGCGCCGGAGGCTGGATCCTCGTCGAGGATGTCGGTTCCCGTGACGTCCGTGGGCATCAGGTCCGGCGTGAACTGGATGCGCTTGAAGTCGAGTCCCAGGGCTTGAGCCAGGGTGCGCACCATGAGCGTCTTGGCGGTTCCCGGCAGTCCCGTGATCAAGCAGTGGCCACCGATGAGCACGGAGATCAGCAACTGCTCGATGATCGCCTCCTGCCCCACGACAATGCGCCCGAGCGCTTCCCGGATGGCGTTCATGGTGGCGTGGAAATGGACCACGACCTCCTCGGGCACGACCTCCTCCGGTGGGGTGCCGGCAGTCGATGGGTCGTCGGATTGCGAATCGGTCATTGATTGATCTCGAGCAAGAGCGACAGGGCATCCGCAAAGCGTGGCGCGATCTCCAGCGCAAGCAGTACGTGGCGGCGCGCGTCTTCGGGTTCGTTCAGCCTATGGTACGCCCGCGCGAGGCGATAGTGGGCGTCGGCGGCGTCGTGCGGTTTCAGGGACTTCGCCGCGAGATACTCCCGCAAGGCCTCGCGGGGTTTCCCGAACGCGAGAAGGTCGTCGCCGAACCGCATTCGCCCTTCGATTGATAGGGGAGTTGTCAGCGCAAGCGACCGGCGCACTGCCAACGCATCTCCGGGGCGTTGTGCTTCAGCCAACCCGTCCGCCAGACGCGCAAGCGCCGCGGGGGAACGGCCGCCGGCGCGCCAGTAGGTCGTTAGCGCATCCAAGGCCGCGGATTGATCGCCTTGGCGCGCCTCCGCCCGGGCAAGCAACGGGTACGGACTTGGTTCGGCGATGGCGTTCGGATAGCTGGCGATGGCACGACGAGCGGCTTGGGCGGCAACCGCCCACTCCCCTGTCGACGCGGAATCAACCGCCTCCTGCATGGCCGCTGCGAACGCGGCCGGGTCGATACCGGCAAAGCGTTCATCAAGGTATGCGCGAAACGCCTCATCGACCGCCCGGTGGGGAATCTGCAGCGCAGCTTCCACGGCGTCGACCGTATCCATGCCGTCTCGGTAGGCGGCTAGAATCCGCGACAGGGCCGCCTGGCCATGGGCTTCCCCGATGAACTCGCACAGGAGTCCGGCCTGGTTGTAGGACACCATGATCTGGCCCGGATGCCGAGGGCGGATGAATCCCTCGTCGAGAACGGCAACGGGCAGCATTTCGGCTTCGCGGTGCGCTTCGACGACGGCGAGCGGCACGGCGCGGTGTCTGGCGGCACCCACCGCTGCGTCCACTGGCTGGAGTCTGCTCGGGCCCGTCCTCCACTCCTCGAATACCGAAACGCCTTCGCTGAACCAGCGCGAAACGAGGTTGTTGGTAGCACCCAAGGTGACGACATGGGCGATTTCGTGCCAAAGCGCACTCGCCCAGTCGAATCCTTCGTCGATGCTTCGCGCGGATGGACTGTCCATGAGAACGACGTCGCCAAACGCGACACCGAGCACACCGATTCCCGGCAGACCCGAGGTGCGTACCGCGAAGTCCTGGTGCCGGGGATAGAGTTCGACCACCACCGGATAGTCGGGTACGAAACCGTAGCGCTCGCCCACGGTTTTCACGGCATCCGTCACTAGGTTTCTTACGTAGCCGGACAGTGCCCCGGCCTCATCCGGATGGATGCGTAGGATTACCTCGTCATCGGCCAGCGCATCCCAGCCGTGGAGGCTGTCCAGAAGGCGCAACGTATTCACGACTTCGACGTTGTACGGATCGCCGTCGTGTGCCTTGGCAAGGGTAGCGCGACCCTCGTCGAACCGGTTGACGCGAAGCAGGTTGATGCCAAGCGTGGCGTGGGCGCTCCACAGTTGGGGGTCGATCTCGACGGCGCGTTCGAGTTGGGCGATGGCCTCCCGGTAGCGGCGCGTGATGATGTAGAAATGGGCCACGGTCTCGAACAGCTCGCCGTAGCCGGGATGGATCTCCAGTGCCTTGGCTTCCCATGCGCTCGGCGCCGACCCAAGCATGTGGTCCAGGGCCGCGGCCAAGGCCATTGCCTCAAGCCGGAGCAGGGCATCTTCGGCGGCTAGGGGCTGGCGAAGCGACTGTCTTGCAGCCTCGATGTCGCCCACCTCTAGGGCAAGCCGCGCGTGCAGCAGCTTCGCCTCGATGTTGTCGGGGGCCTCGGCGAGCACGGCGTCCACGATTTGCTTGGCGCGGGCTTCGAAACGGCCGAGCGCGACGCGTGCGAGTCCAAGCTTGGCCGGGACGTTGTCGGCGTCGATCGCCAGCGCCTCCGAGAACAGCGTTTCTGCATCGGCCACTTGGTAGGTCGACAGAAATAGTTCGCCCCAGCGCACCCGTACGTTGGCGTCGTTCGGTGACGCCTGCGCGGCACGTCGAAATGCGCCGTTCGCAACCTGGATCTCGCCCAATGCCCAGGCCGCCTCGGCGCGCAGCGCGGGCGATGGGTCCGTCAAGTAGCCACGGAAGCAGTCGCGAGCGTCATCGCGGTTGGAGATCTCGAGCATGCGGCATTGGGCGAGTGGGTCTCCGTGCGCCGATACGGCCACGAACCCGGCCACAAGACCGAAGCCGACACGGCGCAGGAATCCGTGGAACTTGCCGCCGGCCCGGCTTGGAAGCGGTCCCAGGCCAGGTAACCGGCGTGCGCTGCGGATCACCGCTTGGCATCCTCCTGGAATGGCGCGATTGGGTCCGCGCTGGACGGGTCTTGTCGGTTCGCCCTCAACTCCTGATCCACCTTGGCGAGTTCCAGGAGGAGTTCCTGCAGCTTCTCGAAGTAGTCGTCGTCGGTGAGCACACGTCGGTCGGCCCTGAGCGCATCGATGGCGGCCGTGAGTTCGTCGACACGACTCACAAGGTGGACGGAAGCGGGTTCGAGGGGTTCCTCGGGGGTGGTACGGGCGAGGATGAACGCCTCGGCATCGCCTTCCAGTCGCGGGTGTTCGGTTGCGATGCGTTGTTGATCTTCGTAGTAGCTGGCTACCGCGCGCTCGGCGAACCGGAACGCCTCGTCGGCGGAAATCCGTTCGTCCTTGTCGAGGTCCGCCGCAGGGGCGTCGAGGGCCTCTGCCCAGAATCCGCCGAACAGGCTGGCGTTGCGCTCGCGGCCATGGCGGGTGGCCGTGATGACGGCGCGACCGTCGTGCCGGAGGCGTTCCTGGGCGGCACCGCTAGCGCTCGTGGCGATGACGGCGAGTTGTCGCTTCGCGGTCACGGGCTTGAGCCAAGCGGCGAGATCCGCCGCGGTGGGATCCGGACCGGGAACGTTGAATCGATAGTGTTCGCCGTCGAATGTCCCGTGGCCGATGAGCTGCACCACGAAGGCGTCGGTCTCTGTCGATTCCCTGGCGATTGCGCCGATGGCGTTGCGGATCGCCTCCCGCCCGGCGGCCTCTTCCTTGAGTAGCGTGACCGTTGCCCCGGCGGCTTCGGCGTGCCGTGCGCAAGCGTCCCCCTGCAGGGCGAATGCCCGGGCGTAGTCGGGTTCGCCGCCGAGCCCCGTGACAACGAGCACTCGTGTTTGCGACTGAACCATTGCCTCGGCGGGGCTGCCATCCGGGGCTTCAATCTCGTCGGCTCGGCCAGGGCTCGCGACGATTGCCGTCGCCGTGGCGAGCGCTGTGACCGCGTGGCGTGTGCGTCGGGTCATGGCGTGGTCTTGACCGGGAGTCCTCGAGGCGGTTGAAAGGCGAGTCTGTCGATTCGCGTGACGCCCGGCAAGTGCGCGCGTACACCCGGTCAGATTCCGCCCCAGTATCGGCGCAGCGCCCACTCGGTGCATTTGAGCAGCACCAGCAGCAAGAACAGGAACGGCGCGTTCCACAGCGGAAGTTGCTGCCGCTCGTGGATTCCGGCACTACTGAAGGCGAGCGCCTCAACCAGCCCCGAGAGGTCGTCCGCACGCCAATAGCCTCCTCCGGTGGCTTGGGCAATGCGCCTCAACAAGGGCTCGTTCAGGGCTGCCCCGAACTGTTCGCGGTTGGCTTCCCCAACCCGGGCCAGAGCTGCCAGCGCGTCGGGGCGAGGGCCTTCCGACATGGCGGGATGCCCGGCGAGCCCGGCCACTTCGACCCGGTATATGCCCGGCGTGGTGGCCGGTATGGTCTCGCCGTAGGCGTTTTGCCCTGCGATGCGAGGCAGCGCGACGTCGTACGACTCGCCGTCGGGAGCGGTCACCTGGACGGAGACGGCGGTGTCGGTCAGGGGTTCGAAACGCGGATTCTTCAAGGCTACCCGCACGTCGAGGCTGTCGCCGTCGGCGACCAAAGACAGACGTCGGCGAGGCTGGGCCGCGCCGGCGAAGTGGCGAATCAGGTGGCGCCAGAACAGCGAATGCCGCGTGTCGTCCGGTGGCGTTCGCATCCGCCACCGCCAGGTGGACGCCGTCGCGAGTACGGCGGTTCGACCGTAGCCGTAGGGTTGGGTGACAAGGAGCGGTTTCGCCGCGCTTCCCCGTACCACGACGTCGGCGCCCCGGCGTTCGACACCGCCCCCCGCCTCGAGAATCACCGTGGCACCGGCCTTGGGCGTCCCGAGGGTCTGATAGTCGGCGAGCATCGGAAGCGTCGCCCAGCTCCGCTCGCGGGATTCGGAACCGCCGATGTCGGTCAGTACGGACCGCGTCCCGGCATCGGTAGGGTGTGCGGCGTAGTTGCCGCGCACGTATGTCGAGTTGGTGCCGGGCCGGGCGATCGTGACCGGCAAAGCCTCGGCCAGCGGCTTCACGTCCCAACCGCCGTTGTCCAATGCATGGCGACCTGCCATGGCGAGGAGACCGCCGCCGCGGTCGGCGACGAAGCGGGCAAGCCATTCGTGCTCCTCGTCGTCGAGAGACGTGGCCGGAAGGCTGCCGATGATGACCATGTGGTAACGGTAGAGGGCTTCCAAGGAGCTCGGAAAGCCATCGGCCAATTCGTCGGGATCCGATGTTCCCTGGCGGTAGGTCTTGCGCGGCGTGGTTCGGAGCCAGCTGACAAGCTCGATGTCGTCGTCCTCGGCTGCGGCACGGCGGATGAATTTGAACTCCCAGCGCGGTTCGCCTTCGAGGTAGAGCACCCGGTACCGGTACCGGTCGACTTCGAGTAGAGAGGATTGCCGGTCGTTGCCCGGTAGGGGGTCTTCCGACGGCCCCGCCAACGCCACCGTGATCTCCTTGAGACCAGGCCCCCCGCTGGGGAAGACAACGTCCGTGCTGACAGTCGTTGCCGATGCGTCGAGTGTGATGGATTCGGCGGCAAGAACGGACTCGCCGTCGAGGACGCGCAGGCGAATCTCCTGGGCCGAGTCGCGTGACGCCGAGTGGCGGATCACGAGACGCGCTGCGATTTGCGTGTTCGGGCTCGCGCGCGAGGGTAGAACGAGTTCGGCGAGCTCCACGTCCCCCGGGATGTTCTCCTGGCCGACCCCCACCGCATGAACGGGAATGCCGGTATCGGCAAGCGATTCCCAACCGAGGCTGCCGCCGTTGTGGGCGCCGTCCGTGATGACAATGACGGCGGCGAGCGCACCTTGGTCGAAGTGCGTTGCAAGGTCGGCGATCGACTCCAAGAGACGTGACCGGTCGCCGTCGGCCCGAACGTCACGAACGGCGTCGGTTTGCCGGAGATTGTCGTCGAATTGGAACAAGGCGACCGTGGAACCGCCGCTAGCCGTCGCGATCTCGTCGCCGATCAAGCGTTTCGCGACATCCATGCGGCTCGCCCCGTCAACCCCCGCGGGCAAGGCCATGCTTGCGGACGAGTCGACGAGTACTGCGATTGTGTTTACGCCCGGCGCGAGACGGGTCACTTGGAGCACGGGCTCGGCGATCAGCGTCAGCAGCACCGCGATGGCCGCGATCTGCAGCAGGTGGACGGTCGCCCGCCGAAGCATCGAGAAGCGTGCCGCGCGTCGACCGAAGACGATGCCGAGGGTCAACAGAACGGCGGCAGCCCCCCACCACAACACGCCGAAGTCGCCCGCGAGGCCAAGTTCGCCCTGCGCGTACGCTTCGCGCGGGTACTTGAACAGCCACTCGAACCACATCGCGGGGCCGTCAGTGCGAAAGCGCGTAGACGATCACGTTGATGCCGACACGATAGGACTTGGTCGAGAAGTTCTCGAAGTACCACTCGCCGTAGGATTCGCGCTCCCAGCCGTCGGCGATATCGGTGTTGTGCGTGGCGATTACCATCAGCCGCCCGTCGTCGTCCGTGTAAGCACGGA
The DNA here is from genome assembly GCA_009846005.1 of Gammaproteobacteria bacterium. Taxonomy (GTDB): domain Bacteria; phylum Pseudomonadota; class Gammaproteobacteria; order Pseudomonadales; family Azotimanducaceae; genus VXYL01. The sequence continues at coordinate 20,949 of VXYL01000068.1, forward strand.
TGGAGGGTGTCTTCATGGATCCGGTCGGTCGACGGTGCTCGAACGATGGCTCCGTGGTGCCCTGGCCCCAGCGCGCGTAGTCGCGAGCGGGAATCTGGGGCATCTGCTCGATATCGAAGACCGTGTGGAAGATCGGATGTTCGATCGGGAGCGTGATCCACCGCTTGCCGGGAAGGACGTCCGCCATGGCGCGTTCCAGGCTCGCCCATTCGGCGTCACCCCAGAAGTCGTCCACCCAAAGGAAGCCGCCGTTGGCGAGGTAGGTGCGCAACGCCTCGATCTCGAGCCTGGACAGCTCCATGTAGCCCACATCCGACATGAATATCAGGGGCGAATCGCCTAGGCTGGGATGGGTCAAGGGGCGCGTGAGGGGGACCGGGGACACCACGACCGAGGTCAATTCGTTGAGCCGTTTGGCGAAGTTCTGCTCGGCCTGTGGGAAATCGGTTTCCCACCGCTCCCACCATCGTCCGTCGTAGTAATAGTAGGCCTGTCGCTGGCCGCCGATGCTGTCGTACTGGATTCTGGTCAGCCACAGTTCATCGCGGCTCTGCGTGATGCCCTCTTCGTTGCCGAATCCCCCTTCCTGCGCGGCCGCTAGCCCCGCGAGCAGCAGCGTGCCCGCGACGAGGAACAGCCGAGCGGTGATGCGCATCGGGCCCTCAGTTTCTGCCCTGCTGTCGGAGGAGGCGGATCATTTCGGTGGGTATCTCGCGAGTGCTTCCTCGTTGGGTTCCGTGCCCCATCCAGGCGCATCGGTGAGAAAGAGGTGGCCGTCGCGAATGTCCGGTTCCGCTGTGAACAGCTCCGCATCCCAAGGCAGCCGGTCGATATCCGTTTCCATGATGCGGAAGTTCGGTGTCGCCGCGCACAACTGGGCGGCCATCATGGTCGCCAGGTGACCGTAGTAGTTGTGCGGGGCGATGTTCACCTGGTGCGCATCCGCCGCTGCGGCGATCTTCATCGATTGCCAGACGCCGTTCCACACGGCATCGATGATCGCCACGTCCATGGCCCGCAGCCGGAAATAGGGCAGGAAACTGTAAAGCGTGATCAGCGACTCGCAGGAACTGATCGTATGCGGACTGGCCCGACGAACATCCGCGAGCGCCTCGGCATGGGGGGTGTCGATCTCAGCCCAGAACAGGTCGAAATCGGCAATGGACCGCAGGATACGCAGATAGCCCTCGGGCTTGGCGTTGTAGTTGAGGTCCAAGAGGATGTCCATGTCCGGCCCTGCGCCATCCCGAAAAGCGTCGAGATGGGCTCTGAGTTGCTTGAGCACATGGCGGTCGACGTTCTGGTCCGGCGCGTAGGGATAGCCGAACCCCGGCGACCAGCCTCGAACACGCTCGCCGCTGTAGTCGAAGACGTTGGTCTTTAGGGCCGTGAAGCCGCGTTCGCGTACCTCCTCGCCCAACGCCCGGATGCCGCCCAAATCGGTGACTGCGGGCGGATAGAAGTCCGGCCGGGAGATGCGCCAAGTGCCGCAGTGCGACCAGTACACGCGGATCGCATCGCGCACCTTGCCGCCGAGCAGGTCGTGGCACGGCACGCCCAGGGTCTTGGCCTTGGCGTCGAGGAGGGCGTTCTCGATGGCACCGATTCCCATGGCCATGACGCCGGACATGGACTGCCGGGCCCGGGCATGCAGGCGCGCGTAGGTGCGTTCGACATCGTGGACACGTTCGCCGATAACCATGCCGGCGAGCCTTTCGACGACGGCGGTTACGCCGATGGCTCCCTGGTGCTCGTCGTATTCGCTCCAACCCACCACGCCGTCCTCGGTGGTGATCTTGACGAAGTGGTAGTTCCGCCAGCCGGCATCGCAATGGCGGGTTTCGACGGTCCTTACAATCACTTGAGCTCGTGCTCCGCGTCCGGGTGCGCCATCAAACCACAATGGCGCGGTATTTGCCGCTTAGCCCAACGCGGTTTGCCCGTAGCCAGCGCTCGCCGCGTAGCGCAGGCGTTCGAAGTCGGCCCCGGTGTCACCGCTTTTGCCGAATGCATCGTCTAGCCCGCAAAGGGTCGAGAACACCGGCGGGTTGCGGTCGACGATGGCCTGGTCGATGTCGTCGTACCGCTCCAGCGGGCGCATGAAGTGGCGGCAGTAGGCGTTGTGAAGAGACGTTCGCGTCCCGGGCGCCTTGCGGGGCATCGCGCCATGCCAGGTCGCGCCGTGCCAGAAGGCGATGGATCCTTTGGGCATCTCGATCGTGACCGCGTCCTCGCGGGTCGTTCCCGGCGGCACCTGCCGACGTCTCCGGAAACTCCCCGGCACGACCACGGTGGGACCCGCGTCGGCATCGAAATCGTCGATCGCCCACACGGCGGTTGCTTCGAGGCAGTAGTCCGGAAACGGCTCGGCGACCCGCGATGCCCCGTAGTCGGCGTGCAGACCGGGGTGCGTGTCGAGGCCGGGTCCCTTGATGATGGTGTCCGACTGGTAGATCAGGCAGCCGCGTCCTAAGAGGTATTCGGCGAGCGTCAGCACCCAGGGATGAATCACCGCCTGCTCCCAGAGACGCCCCCGGCGCAGCAGCATCGTGGCGCGGAACCCCGTATTCGGCGGCGCGGCCTCGTGGTTGCGGTGTGCTTCTGCGCGCAGTTCGTCAGCGAACTCGGCGCTGAAGGCGTTCTTGAGGACGGTGTAGCCAGTGTCGTCGAGGTCCGCCAAGTTCTGCTCGAGACCGAGGTGCTTGGCGCGGTGCAGGACATCCGGGTTGTTCACGGTGCGCCGGGCCATGTGGTTATGCATATCGAAGAAGGCCTGACCCACGGCGGGATCGTCGAGTGGCTTGCCCTCCGGTGGCGCATATCCTTTGGCGAGCAGGATCCGGAGCTCACGGTCCATGCGGTCGGATGCTTCGATGTCCTCATCGAAGACTGTCCCTAGGAGAGGCAGGATCGCGTTGTAGTCGCCTCGCTCAAAGCCATCCGCCGTTGCGTCGGGTTGTGCTTCCACGACCACGCTTCCTCTGCCGATCCGTATCGTGTAGCCAAACGGCCCGTTGGCATCGTCCCGCAGGTGTGAGGGCGGATTGTCGAGGCGCATCGAAAAACTGATCGGTTGGTTGGAGAACATGTGGGCTCGAGCATTGAGAAATCGCTCGACCTCGGCGAGCCAGCCCGGCGAGGCGTACTCGACTCGTTCTGATAGCGGCACGGTTGGTTCTGCCACGGGGATTCCTTTGAGCGGCTGGTCACCGGATCATAGTCGTTCGGCGCGAGGCGGGTCACACCGGTGAAGAGACCGGCGTGTCACCAACCTGCCGGACTGATAGGCTTGTCCGCAAGCGCAACCTGACAACGAGGAACCATGTCAGAGAAGACCTACGACACGATCACCTACGAAGCCGACGGCACGCTCGCCACTGTTACGCTGAACCGGCCCGAGAGCATGAACGGCATCACCCCGACCCTGATGCGCGAACTCCACGAGTGCCTCAACGACGTGGCGTTGGACCCGGATGTCCGCGTGGTTCTCTTCACCGGCGCGGGGCGCGCGTTCTGCCCGGGCGTCGACCTCAAGGCGTCCACCAGCGGCGAGAACCAGGAACCCAACCGGCGCGAGTACTTCCACATCACCACGCTCCTCCACGAAATGCCCAAGGTCACCATCGCGGCGGTCAACGGCGCCTGCGCTGGCGCGGGATTCGGCTGGGCATGCGCCTGCGACCTGCGCTACGCCACCGAGCGGGCGATGTTCAACTCGGCGTTCCTGGGCGTCGCGATCTCCGGCGACATGGCAGGTCCGTGGCTGCTGCCGCGCATCGTCGGCTCGACCAAGGCCCGGGAACTCTTCTTCATGTCCCAGAAGTTCGATGCCACGGAGGCCGAGCGCATCGGCCTGGTGCTGAAGACCTTCCCCGACGACACCTTCCGGGACGAGGTTCGGGCCATCGCCGAGCGGCTGTCGAAGTCGGCGCCGCTCGCCATCGGCGAGATGAAGAAGAACTTCATCAACGCCGAGAACATGCCGCTCAAGGACTACATCGAACTGGAGACCGAACGCCACTCCCGGACGGGCGGCAGCGAGGACTCCCGGGAGGCGTTCCGGGCGTTCGTCGAGAAGCGGGAGCCGCGTTTCGTCGGGCGTTGAACCAACCCGGAATGCCCGCGCACGCCGCGGAGACCCCGTAGGGGCGAGCCTTGTGGTCGCCCGCCGACGCCCGGTTGCCTCGGCAACGGGACGGGACAAGCCCGTCCCCTACGGTCCTGTTGTTCCTCGCGCGTGCGGCGCGTCAAGCCACGCGTTGCCTGACCGTTTGGGTGTCGGCGGGGTTGTCGAGCACCAAGACGCCGTCCTCGACCGGCGCACGGGTGAGTTTCTTGTCGACCGCGTAGTCCTGCGCATGTCGCCAGGGATGCCGGTCGCCCTGTTTGGGAAACAAGTGCATCGACCGCTGCATGTAGCCGGACGAGAAGTCGTCGATCCAAGGCCGCCGCGGCATGTTCCGGTCTTCCTCCTTGAGCCGCGGTGTGCACTGTCGCATGCCGGTCGCGGCCATGCGGTTCAGTAGGCGGCAGACGTAGCGTGCCGTGAGGTCGGCCCGGAGCGTCCACGACGCGTTGATGTAGCCGAAGGTCTGCACGAGGTTCGGCACGTCCGAGAACATCATGCCCTTGTAGATCGTGGTGTCGGGGACGTTCACCTGCTTGCCGTCGACGGTGAACGTCACGCCGCCCATGACGGCGAGCTTGAGTCCCGTGGCCGTGACGATGATGTCCGCCGGCAACTCTCGGCCGGAGGCGAGTTCGAGGCCGTTTTCAGTGAAGCGTTCGACTTGATCGGTGACCACCTCGAGCGCGCCCGACTTGATGGCGCGGAACAGGTCGGCATCGGGAATCAGGCACAGTCGCTGGTCCCAGGGGTTGTAGCGCGGTGTGAAGTGGGTCTTCACATCGTAGTCCGTGCCGAGGTAGCGCCGCACCAGGCCGAGAAGCTGGCTCTTCACCTTGTCCGGTCGCACTCGCGTCTGCCGGTAGAACATGCCCTGCAGGGCGATGTTCTTCCACCGGGTGATGGCGTAGGCGAGTTTCGCCGGCAGCCATTTGCCGAGCGTATTGGCCAAGGCGTCCACGGCGGGCCGGGAGATCACGTAGGTGGGTGATCGTTGCACCATGGCGACCGAGGCACCGGTATTGGCCATTGCCGGGGCCAACGTCATGGCCGTGGCCCCGCTGCCGATGATCACGACCCGTTTTCCCGTGTAGTCGAGCGTCTCCGGCCAGAACTGCGGATGCAGGATCCGACCGTTGAAGTTCTCCTGCCCCTCGAAGTGGGGCGTATGGCCCTCGTCGTATTGGTAGTAGCCGCTGCACATGAAGAGGAAGTTGCCGGAGATCTCCGTTGGCCCGACCCCCGCACGGTCGACGACAACGGTCCAACGGGCCTCATCGCTGTCCCAGCGTGCCGAGCGGACGCGGTGGCCGAACCGGACCCGGTCCATCAAGCCGTTCTCCCGGGCGGTCTCGCGCACGTAATCGAGGATCGCGGGACCGTCGGCGATGGCCTTGGCATCGGTCCACGGCTTGAAGTCGTAGCCCAGCGTGTGCATGTCGCTGTCCGAACGCACGCCGGGATAGCGAAACAGATCCCAGGTTCCGCCGACCGAATTCCGCGCCTCGAGGATGACGAAGGACCGATCGGGACACTCCCTCCTGAGGTGGCAGGCGCCACCGATGCCGGACAGCCCCGCGCCGACGATGATGACGTCGACGTCTACCTTCCCGTAGGGGCGACCCTTGTGGTCGACCGTTTTGCCTACCACCAATCCCTCAGCCGTTCGATCGATAACCGTCGAGGGACTCGCCCTCCACCGTGACCCGGTGCATCAGCCGCCGTTCACCCGGGTAGTCGTTCAGCGCGTGGTGCCAGGTCGCGCGGTTGTCCCAGAACGCCACGCTGCCGACTCCCCACTGGAACCGGCAGGTGTGCGCCTCCGACTGCGCCACCTCGTAGAGATAGGCGAGCAGCGGTTGGGATTCTTCGGCGGTCCATCCGTCGATGCGGACCGTAAAGGCGGGATTGACGTAGAGAGCGGGGCGGCCAGAGCGTGGATGTCGAATCACCATGGGGTGAACCGCGTCCTGGGTCGCCTTGTCCTGGTTGCTGAAGCGTTCGTCGCCGCGCTGGGCGTAGGCGCCCTCCGCCCCGAAGACATGCCGTGACGAATGAACGGCGTTCAAACCCGTAAGCGTCCGCTGCAATCCGGGCGACAGCGCGTCGTACGCCTTGTACATGCTCGCGAACATCGTGTCGCCACCCGATTCCGGCACTTCGAGGGCGTACAGCATCGATCCCAAGGCCGGCGCGGCGTCGTAGGAATGATCCGTGTGCCAGACGCCGCCAACGTTGACCTCGTGCTGCGGTTCCTTCAGCACCATCGCCACCTGGGGCTGCTCGGGCACGGGCGTGAAGAAGCGGTTGACGTTGATCGGCCCGAATCGCTTTGCCGCCGCTAGCTGCTCATCGGGCGAGAGCGTTTGGTCGCGCAGGAACACCACCCCGTACTCGGCTTGGGCATCCGCGACGGCTTCGACCTCGGCATCGGACAGGGCGTTCAAGTCAACGCCGACGATCTCCGCGCCGCAGCCGGTGTCGGTGGGGACGATTCGCATCCTGGTCGTGCCTCCCGCTGGACTTCGATCCAAACGTTGAGAATGCCACAACGTACCACGCGAACTCACACGTGCGTTGTCGGCGGATTGTCGCGCGGTCGGGGTTCGGCTAGGCACCACAAAGACCGTTGCCTGGCGGCACTGCCTTTTCGCCTAACCCAAGCCGCCCGAGCACGCCGCCCAACCTTCGGCTACCGCCGAAAGTCCGGCAGGCTGCTAGTCTACGTGGATGCTGATTACCCGTCGTTCCGCTTCAGAGCTACCCGACGATCCGAGGCCGCATACAGCGGCTGCATCCCTTCAACCGACGAGCGGCGCCGCGTCTGGGGCCAGGGAGGCGAGTTCCAGCAGTTTCGGAAGCAGAAAGCGGGCGAAGACGAACAAACTGCCGACCACCACCCCCACGACGGCAATGACCACCCCCGCAAGCCAGCCGATCACCCGAAGCGCCACGCGGAACTTCGGCTCGCTCCGTGCCACCCTGTCGTCAGCGTTGACGTTCTGGATGCGCCCGAGCCGTTCATCGGTGCGGTCGAACCTGTCATCCATGCGCTCGAACCTCTCATCGATGCGGTCGAGCCTGTCGTCAAGATGCGTGCGAACGTCGGTGATCTCGTTGTGGACCATCGTACGAACGCCCGCGATTTCGTCGGTCAGGATCACGCGGACCTCCGCGACCTCGGCGCGAACTGCGTCGAGCGTTCCGCCCATCGCGGTGAGCGTCTTGTCGACGTGCTCGTGGTGCACTTCGAGTGTGGCGATTCTCTCGGCTTGGGTGGCCATGGTCATGGTTCCTGTCGCGGATGCCCTCGCTGGGAAGCCGGGCCGTCGTCTCAGCCGACGAGCGGCGCTGTGTCCTGGGCTAGGAATGCGAGTTTCTCCAGTCTCGGAAGCAGAAAGCGGGCAAAGACGAACAGACCGCCGACGACGGCGCCCAGAACGGTGGCGACGACGCCGGCAAGCCAACCGGTTACTCGGAGCGCCACTCGGAACTTCGTCTCGCTCGATGCCACCTTGTCGTCGGCGATCGCCATCTGTATTCGGTTGAATCTGTCATCAAGATGCGTGCGGATCTCCGCAACCTCGGCGCGAACTGCGTCGAGCGTTCCGCTCATCGCGGTGAGCGTCTTGTCGACGTGCTCGTAGTGCACCTCGAGTGCGGTGATTCTCTCAGCTTGGGTGGCCATGTCCCTAGTCGCGGCGCAGACGCCTTCGCCGGACGCCCGAAACACGGCCAGAATACCCTGAACGGGGTCTCACGTGAAGCAAGTCTTGTGTTTTTTTCAAATCAAAACATTCACTTACGAACACATGTGTGCGAGTGGTGCGCCGTTTGCCGTCTGTCGCTGTGCACCGGAGTCGGGGATAATCGACCGATGTTCGACCAGACGACAACGAATGTGTGGCGCCGGTAACGAGCCGCCGCGCAAGTCCTGATGCGCTACCTGGCCATCGACCTGGAGGTCGGCAAGCGAACCGAGCGGATCAACGCCTTGGCCGCCGTCGACTCGGACGGTCGCTCCTTCGTTCGCTCGAAGCTCCGGGGCGCCAAGCTGGGCGATGCCTTGCACGAACTCGACGACTTCGCCGAACCGGCCGAGGTCATCCTCGGCCACAACTTGATCCACTTCGACCTGCCCCACCTGCGCGCCGCGGCACCGGATCTTCGGCTGCTGAGCCGGCCGGCCTTGGACACGCTCATGCTGAGTCCACTCGCCTTCCCGAAGAATCCGTACCACCGCCTGGTCAAGCACTACCAGGATGGCGACCTGGTCCGCGAACGGCGAAACGATCCGGAGCACGACGCCCGGCTCGCGCTGACGCTCTTCGAAGACGAACGCACTGCACTCGCCCAGGCCGATGCGGATCGCCTGCTCGCCTGGCACTGGCTGACGTCGCCCAGTGGCGATTTCGCGGCGTTCGATGCCATGTTCAGGGCGTTGCGCTTCTCGCATCGCCCGTCCGACGGGGATGCGAGGGATGCCATCAATCGTCTGCTGGCGGGGAAGGCTTGCGCCACTCGAGGCGGCGCCATCGTCTCCGGTGCTGGCGAACAGGGCTGGCCACTCGCCTACGTGCTGGCCTGGTTGTCCGTCGCCGGCGGAAACTCGGTGATGCCGCCCTGGGTGAGACACCAGTTTCCCCAAGCGGGCAAGCTGCTCGCCGAACTGCGCGACCAGGCCTGTACGGCGAGCGACTGCGGATGGTGCCGTGAAGTGCACGACGCTGGCTCGGAACTCCGGCGCTGGTTCGGTTTCGACGGTTTCCGCGCCGAACCGGCCACGCCGGAGGGCGGATCGATGCAGCGTGCCATCGTCGAGAAGGCGATGGCGGGCGAGCATGTCCTGGGACTCTTGCCGACCGGCAGCGGCAAGTCGCTGTGCTACCAGGTGCCGGCCCTGTCGCGCTACCACAAGACCGGTGCGCTGACCGTTGTCATATCCCCCTTGGTCGCCCTCATGGCGGACCAGGTGGCCGGACTGCAGAACAGGGGCATCGGCTCCGTGGTCACCGTCAACGGCATGTTGTCCATGCCGGAACGCGCCGACGCCCTCGACCGCATCCGGCTCGGCGATGCGGGGATCGTCCTGACTTCGCCGGAGCAACTCCGCAACCGGGGGGTGGTGGAAGCCATCAAGCAGCGCGAGATCGGCTCCTGGGTGCTCGACGAGGCCCACTGCCTGTCCAGTTGGGGCCACGACTTCCGGCCGGACTACCGCTACGTCGGTCGGTTCATCCGGGAGCGCTCCGCCGGCGAACCACCGGCACCCGTCGTCTGCCTCACCGCCACGGCGAAACCCGCCGTCGTCGAGGACATCCTGCGCCACTTCCGCGAGGAGGTCGGCATCGAGCTTCAGGTCTTCAATGGCGGGGCACAACGGGACAACCTGACCTTCGAGGTCGTTCCCACGAGTCCGGCGGAGAAGCTCGCCCACATCGACGACCTGCTCCATCACCACCTGCCGGCGGACTCGGATGGCGGCGCCATCGTCTACTGCTCGGCGAGGAGACGGTGCCAGGAGGTCGCCGAATACCTCGCGGCCAAGAATTGGTCGGCGGCGTACTTCCATGCCGGTCTTCAACCGGAACGCAAGAAACAGGTCCAGGACGACTTCATCGAGGGCCGGCTTCGCGTCATCGTGGCGACCAACGCGTTCGGTATGGGCGTCGACAAGCCGGATGTGCGGCTGGTCGTGCACGCCGACATTCCGGGCTCTTTGGAGAACTATCTCCAGGAAGCGGGCCGCGCCGGTCGGGACGCCGAGGCGGCCAGTTGCGTGCTTCTCTACACGTCGGACGACGTGGAACGCCAGTTCGGGCTCGCCGCCCGATCGCGACTCACCCGGCCCGAGATCGACGGCATCTGCCGGGCGCTCAGGAACCTCAAGACGAAGAACGACCGCAGCGGTCGCGGTCGGAACAGCGAAGTGGTCGCGACACCGGGCGAGATCCTGCTCGAGGACGACGAGCACGCGTTCCGAAGGGACACCCACACCGACGACACCCGCATCAAGACGGCCATCGCGTGGCTCGAAGACGCGCGCCTGGTTCAGCGCGACGAAAACCGCGCCGAGATATTCGCTTCCTCGCTTCTGGTCAGCACCCTCGACGAGGCCAAGGAACGCCTTGCCAAGATCGACGAACGCCATCGACCGCCCCTTGTCAGGATCGTCGAGACGCTGATCAACGCGCCCATCGACGAGGGCGTCTCCACCGACGAACTGATGGCTCTGTCGGGCTTGAGCCGCGACGGCGTCCGCAACGCGCTCTACGACCTTGAGCAACTCGGCATCGCCAACAACGACACGACGCTCACGGCCTACATCCATGAGGGCATCGAACGCTCGTCGCAGCATCGCCTTCAGAGCGCGGTCGGACTCGAAGGCGCGCTCGTGGATCGCATGCGGGAACTCGCACCGGACCTCGTGTCCCAGGAAACGCCTTCGGTGCTGCATTTGCGGCCCGTCACGCAGGCGCTCAAGGACGACGGTCACGAAGGGGCGCTGCCGCTCCTAGTGCTGCGCCTGATGCGGAGCTTGAGCATGGACGGCCGCGGCGAAGACGGCCCGGGCAGCATCGATCTTCGCCAACTGGACCGCGACCAGGTCAGTGTGAAACTGAATCGCGACTGGCCGGCACTCCTGGAGACGGCCCGTCGGCGCCGTTCGGCCGCACAGGTGCTCTTGCAGCATCTTCGGGAGCAGCTCAAAGGCGGCGTTCAAGGTGCGGACCTCCTAGTCGAGACGACCCTAGGCAAGCTTCTCAAGTCCATCGAATCGGACCTGGTGTTGAGGAGTCGAGTCCGCGACCCGCGCAAGCTGCTGGACCGGGCCCTGCTCTGGCTGCACGAACAGGAGGTCATTCGCCTCAACAAAGGCCTTGCGGTGTTCCGCCCGGCGATGACCATTCGCGTGGAGAAAACCCGGCGGCGATTCGGTCGTACGGACTTCGCCCCGCTGGAACTGCACTACCAGGAACAGGTGCTGCAGATCCACGTCATGGAGGAGTTCGTCAACCGCGGGCTCGACGCCATCGCCGCCGCCCTGCAACTGGCCATGGACTACTTCGCCCTAGACCGGGATACCTTCCTGCACCGCTGGCTGCCGGATCGCACGGATCTGGCACGCCAGACCACCCCGGAATCCTGGCGGGCCATCGTCGAGAGCTTGAACAACCCCACGCAGCGGCGCATCGTCGCGGACGACCGCGAGCAGACCAACGTCCTCGTGCTGGCCGGCCCGGGTTCCGGCAAGACCCGCGTGCTGGTGCACCGAATCGCCTACCTGCTGCGGGTACGCCGGGAGGATCCCCGCAGCATCTTGGCGCTCGCCTACAACCGCCACGCGGCGGTCGAGATCCGCCGCCGCTTGGACGAACTCGTCGGCGCGGACTCTCGGGGCGTCACCGTCCTGACCTGCCACGGCATGGCGCTTCGCCTCACCGGCACGCACCTCGCCAACCGACCGGACCTCGCCGACGACGACTTCGGCGAGCTCTTGAGGGAGGCGACGGCCCTGCTGCGCGGCGAGGACTTGCCGGCCGACGAGGCAGACGAGCAGCGCGAGCGACTGCTTGCCGGCTTCCGCTGGATCCTGGTCGACGAGTACCAGGACGTCGACGAGGATCAGTACCAACTCATTTCCGCCCTAGCCGGCAGAACGCTAACCGGCGGCGAGCGCAAGCTGACGCTGTTCGCCGTGGGCGACGACGACCAGAACATCTACGCCTACGCCGGAGCGTCGGTCAAATACCTCCGGCGGTTCGAGGAAGACTACAAGGCCAAGACCGTCTACCTGACCCAGAACTACCGCTCGACCGGACACATCATCGACGCCGCCAACGCCTGGATCGCCCGGGTAAGCGAACGGATGAAGGCGGAGCACCCCATCGAGATCGACCGTTCGCGGCGCAGGAAGCCCAAGGGCGGCGACTGGCAGTCACGCGACGCCGTGGGCCGGGGCAGGGTGCAGGTCCTGCGCGTACGCGGCGATGATCGTTCCCAGGCAATCGCCGCCTTGGCCGAACTGCGGCGCCTCGCGGACCTAGCGTCCGATTGGGACTGGCGGAGGTGCGCGGTCATCGCCCGCAACTGGCGCTATCTCGACCCGCTACGCAGCCTTTGCGAGCGTGAGGCCATCCCGGTACAAGTGGCGCGCGAGGACACGTCGTTCTTCTGGCGCCTGCGCGAGGTCCGAAGGCTGCGCGACTGGCTCGGCACGCTCGCCAATGGATTGGTCACCGGGGATGCGCTCCGGACGTGGCTCGCCGAGCAGCCGAACGGGGACTGGTCGGACGTGCTGACGGAAGCCCTCGACGACTACCTGCTGGAAACCGGCGGCGCGGAAACTTCGGTGCAGGCGTTCACGGCCTGGCTCGCGGAGTGGGGCCGCGAGCTGCGTCGGCGTCAGACTGGCCTCCTGCTACTCACGGCACACCGGGCCAAGGGATTGGAATTCGACCACGTGGCCATTCTGGACGGCGGCTGGAAAAAGGACGCCCCCGGCTATCGGGTCCGGCCAACGGACGAGGTGCTGCGGCTCTACTACGTCGCCATGACCCGCGCCCGTCACACGTTGACGCTCTTCCGAATGTCGGCCGCGAAGGATCTGCAGCTTCGCGATGACCCTTGGACGACCGAGCAACGCGGCGGCGACTATTGGTCGCGCGACATGCCCGCGCTCGTCCACCGCGAACACGTTGTCCGCACCGAACCACCCCCCGAGTTGGACATGCGCTACGAGCCGTTAGATCTCAAGGATGTCGACTTGGGGTTCGCAGGAAAGCACTGGTCGAAGCACCCCGTGCACGGGGCGATCAGCGCGCTGCGAACCGGCGATCCTCTCGAGTTGCGCGAGAACGGCGGCAGGTGGCTACTTGCCGATGCCAACGGCCAAGACGTGGGACAGCTCGCAGGGAATTACCGACCGCCATCGGACCGGTGCCAGGCGCGCGTCCACGCAATCGTCGGTTGGGACCGGCTCGACGGCACGCCGAGCCAGCAGGAACGGGCGCTGCGTGAGTCTTGGGAGGTCGTGGTTCCGGAGCTGATCTACGGATCGGGGAGCAAGCGATAGACGGTTCCACTCCGGATGCCGGGCTGCGGAGGGCGAGGAACAAAACCGTAGTGGATGGGCACGCCGACACGTTCGACGAGGTGTTCGACCCGAGGCAATAGAGGGGCATCGCCTTCCATGGTACAAATCCGCAACCCGTTGAATAGATTGACAAAACCTCGTAGGGGCGACCCTTGTGGTCGCCCGCGCCGAACACGCCGGCTCACTTGGCAACGGGACGGGACAAGCCCGTCCCCTACGACTCCGTTGTACCCTTCCGTCCGCGGCCCGGTCCCGGGGTGGAAACTCGCATGGAACAGATCCACAACTCGCATGGAACAGATCCACAACTTGTTGAATCACACGACAAACTGAATCGTAGGGGCGACCCTATCGCGCCCGTAAGGGCGCGCGGTCGCCCGTGTTCTATGCGCCCCATGGCAGGCGGGACGGGACAAGCCCGTCCCCTACGTTCCCTTGGTCCCTGCCCCTCAAGCTTTGTAGTACGCGGGCATCAGCTTCGCGTAGGCGGCGACCAAGGCTTCGATGTTCAGTCCGATCTCCTGCTCCGCTGGCCAGAACAGGTTCGCGTCCTCGAAAGCCAGCTTCTGAAGCAGGCTCGCGGCGCGGTGCCATGCGGCGATCACGCCGACGCAGTGCGTGCCGGTGCCGCCGGGCTGGGCGATCTGCTCGGCGGTTGTCTCGCGCAGGCGTGCTGGCACACCTGCCGTATCCGGTACCCGGTTCGTCGCTCGGAACTCCGTGATCGCGCCGGCGTGGTTCGGAATGTCGCGCCTGGCGCGGGCGCTGCCGCTGGCGTCAAGGAACTCGAACCGGACGATGCTGCCGTCCTCCGCCGCCAGCTCCAACACTTCGCCCGGATGCAGTTCGGCGATAGACCCCTGCGCGGCGATTCCCACATCGGCATCCGGCAACCGGAAGGTGCCGCCCGGGCGTAGTTCCCATTCGACGCCGAACAGCCACTGACGCACCCTGGCCGTATCCGCCAGGAAGCGCCAAGCGCCGTCGGGTGCGCACGGAACGCGGCGGATGAACTGCGCGGTGCGGCGGTCCTGCATCGAGGCGGCGCCGTGGCAGAAGGCGCGCATGGCGTCGTCGTCCGGGAGCTTGAAACGTCGCGCAATCTGATCCGGGGTCTCGTAGTGCTTGCGTTGCGCGTCGAACCAGTTGAGGTTGGTAATCGCGCCCTTGAGCGGCACTGGTTGTGCATCGTCTGCGACCATGTGGCTGCCAATCCCGAACGTCGCCGCCGTGAATACCAGCAACGCACGAGGCGCGCAACCGGAGGTCCGCCGTACGATGCGTAAAGGGCCGGGATCACTTCGCCAGCGGGCGAAGCGCGGCGTTTATCTCGGTTGCGGGCAAGGCGCGGATGCCTTTGGCGAGTTGATAGCTTTGCGTGCCGGCATGCATCACGTCGAGCCGGTCCAGTTTCAAGGTCTCGAAGGATGAACGCATGGAACGCGTGAGCGTGGGTGCTTCGGCGCGCTTGACCTCGAACCCGAGTCGGCGCTGGCCTGCCACGACGAGCAGGTCTAACTCGGCGCCGCTGTGCGTGGACCAGTGGAAGCACTGTTCCGGACGGGCGGCGAGGCGCTCGATGATCTGCGAGACGACGAAGCCCTCCCAGGATGCCCCGACCTTTGGGTGCGAGACGACTGCGTCACGGGAAGGGAGGCCAAGCAGGGAGTGCAGAATGCCCGAGTCGGCTACGTACACCTTTGGCGAACGCACCTGGCGCTTGGAGATGTTCTCGAACCACGGCGCAAGTTGCCTGACCACGAAGAGGGACGTCATCAGATCCAGGTAGCGTCGTACCGTTGTATGCGCGACACCGAACGCCCGGGCGAACTCGGCGCCGTTCCATGTCTGCCCGTGCCAATGGGCGAGCATGGTCCAGAACCGCCGCAATGTTGCTGGAGGAACGGAACCGCCCAAGTCCGGCACGTCCCGCGACAGGAACGTGTCCACGAAGTTGTGTCGCCATCGAACGCTAGCCGCCTCGGAACGGGCCAGGTAGGAACGCGGGAAACCCCCACGCAACCACAGCTGGTCGATGTCGCCGACTTCGTTCGTGTTGAATCCGTCGAGTCGGCAAAAGGCAACTCGGCCAGCCAAGGTTTCGGACGTTTGCCGCAAGAGTTCGGGAGCCGCACTGCCGAGGACGAGGAAACGCGCCGGTGTCCCCGGCCGGTCCGCGAGCACGCGCAGCAACGGGAAGACCTCCGGCAGCCGGTGGATCTCGTCAAGGACCACAAGACCCTCAAGCGCCCGCAGTTCAAGGCCGGGGTCACTCAACCGCGCCAAGTCGGCCGGATCCTCCAGATCGAACCATGTCGTGGCGGTTCGTTTCGCTGCAAGCTGTCTCGCCAAGGTGGTCTTGCCCACCTGCCGAGCGCCAAGCAACGCGACTATGGGATACTCCCGCAACAACAGGCGTAAGCGTCTCAACGCGTCTGTCCGAGTGATATCCATAAGTTGAAATATGAACGTTAGATGCTCATATTTCAATCCATTTTGGGTCGTGTGAGCCCGCCGCGCGTTAGGCGACAGCCGTTCGGGATGTCGTCGAGTGCGGATTGCCCAACGTCTGTCTGCTGCGCGATCGCAAGATCCGATCTGTCAACAGAATGGTTGTCACCGGATTTGTTGACTGATCTTACCAATCCGTGCGCGTGATGCATTGCGGGGGGTCGGCCTCGGAGGCGAACCGCTTGAAAACACCAGATTCCCGGCTGCATCATCGACGCAGATCGTGGAGCGGAGACTTGGACATGCGCGCAATCGCGATTGCAGTCACAGCCTTGGCGGCCATTGCGGCTGCGTTCTTCGTCGGGCGAGCAACCGCGCCCGGGTCGGAGCCGGTGATCGCCGTTGCGCCACTCGACCCGGCTGCCGATCCTGTGGCGGAGCAGCCGCCGCCGGCCCGGGAGGCTCTGCCGTCGGCGGATCCGCGCGCCCGGCTACTGGCCGCGTTGGAGCAATCCGGCGAGGAGCGGGACCGCGTTGTCCGCCAGGCAATGATCGCCTGGCTCGCCGCCGAGGGCGCCGGCGCGATACGGTCCGCGCGCGAGCACCCGGAACTCAGCGGCGAGGCTGAGCGGATGGTGCGGCTCGCGTTGTATGCGTATCCGGAGATTTTCGAGGACGATCCTTCGTTGCTGGACGACGACCCGGACCGCGAAAGGCTGATCTCGATGTCGGTGGGGTCGATAGCCGGTTTCGACCCCGACCTCGCCCGTGTGCTCGTCAACCGCCACCTTGCCGACAGCGAATACGGCGTTGCGATGCTTGGAGCGGTCGAACACTTCGAGAGTTTCGCCGGTCCGGCACCGTCGCTGTCGGACGCCCGGACGGAATTGGCATCCATCCTCACCGAGACGAACATGATGAAGCGCCTGCCGCGCTTGATGATGCTCCTCGAGCGCATGGCGTCGAGCGATCCGGCGAGTGCGGCGCAGCTGATCGACGAGATGCCGAGATCGTCGAGCACCATGGCGATCAACACCCTGGTCCACCGATGGTCGCAGTCCGATCCGCAGGCGGCGGCGGACTGGCTTGCGAGCAAGGACGCTCAGATTGCCCGGCAAGGTTGGCCGGCCTTGGCACAAGCTTGGGGGCGGCGGGACCTGGATGCGGCGAGTGCATACGCCGACAACTTGACCGGAACCGCCCGGACCGCCTTCCTTCGTGGCCTTGCCGTCGCGACGGCGGGGATGCCGACAGGAACGACGCGAGCGTGGCTGTCCAGTTACCGGGACGACCCGGTCTACGCGGATCTAGTGCGCGGCGTGGCCGGACAACTCGCCGGGCAGGACGTTCGAGCCGCGATGTCGCTCATCGAGGAGTTGCCGACCGAGCAGCGTCTCCGTTCCTATGGGTCGGTCATCCCGATGCTGGCCATGCAGGATCCCGAGGCGGCGGTTGACGTGGTGGATCAGCTTGAAGACGACGACGTCCGGCGCAGCCTGATCCCCATGGTGGTCTCCATCTGGGCGCAGAACGATGCCCGGGCGGCACTGGACTGGGCCTCGGATCACCCGCGAGGCCAGACCCGGGACAGCGCGATCAGCCAGGTAGCGGGTGTGCTGGTACGGATCGACCCCGACCTCGCAATCGACGCGATCGACGAGGTCGATGATCCCCAAATGCGCAAGG
Source organism: Gammaproteobacteria bacterium (assembly GCA_009846005.1). Classification (GTDB taxonomy): domain Bacteria; phylum Pseudomonadota; class Gammaproteobacteria; order Pseudomonadales; family Azotimanducaceae; genus VXYL01. The sequence continues at coordinate 38,309 of VXYL01000068.1, forward strand.
CGACCGTCTCGCGGCTGTTGGTTCAGCTGGAGAGCGAACAGGAGGCCGTCCGCGTCGGCCGCCGCCACGACTTCGATCGCGATGCCGTGCTTGCTCTGCGCGAAAGGGACGGGCCGCACTTCGATACGGTCGGTGCAATCTACTTCGAGGGCTCGCCTCCTGATTGATGGGCGGGGCTGCGAATCAACCTCCGGCCACTGCGGATGAGTCCCGCGTCAGCGATCTCAGCACCCCGAAGGTCATCACCAGCAGGATCACGCAAACCGGCAACGCGGCGGCTATGGATGCCGCCTGCAGCGCCTGCAGGCCGTCGACGAGGAGCAGCAGTGCGGCGACGACGCCGATCGATACGCCCCAGACAACGCGGAAGCGGCGCGGCGGGTGGTCGTCGCCCATGCTGAGCATGGTGGCGATTACGAGCGTTCCCGAGTCCGAGGACGTGATGAACCACGTCGCGAGCAGGAATGTCGCCAGCGCGGACATCGCCCAGACGAGCCAGTGCATCTCGGTCATCAGCTCGATGGTGCCGTAAAGGGCGGCTTCCAGTTGCCAGTTGCGGGCGAGTTCCAGGATGCCGGCGGTGCCGACGCCGCCCTCGGCGTTGAGTTCCAGGTAGAGCGCGTTGCCGCCGAACAGGCACAGCCAGATGATGCCGACCACCGTCGGCACGAACATCGCGCCGAAGGTGAACTCGCGGATGGTGCGTCCCCGGGAGATCCGCGCGATGAACAGGCCCACGAAGGGCGCCCAGGCGATCCACCAGCCCCAGTAGAAGATCGTCCAGCTCCCCTGCCAGTCACTATGGCCGGGTTCGGTGGCGATGAAGAGGCTGGTCGGCACGAGGTGGAGCAGGTATGAACCCACCGTCTTGGCGAGGAAGCCGAGCAGCCACTCGACGGGCCCGAAGACGAGGAAGAAACCGAGCAGGATGATGCTCAAGTAGATGTTCCACTCGGAGATGATGCGGATCCCGCGGGCGACGCCGGACACGGCGGACAGCGTGGCGACAGCGGAGATGACGGCGATCAGCACGATGTAGGTGGTGATGTCGGCGGGCACGTCCGCCAGGACGTCGAGTCCGGCGGCCATCTGCTTGACGCCGAGCCCGAGGGAAGTCGCCACCCCGAACACCGTGCCGAACACTGCTAGGAGGTCGACGCCGTGGCCGATGGGGCCGTAGATGCGCTCGCCGATGATCGGATGGAGGGAGGAGCGCAGGGTCAGCGGTAGTTTCTTGCGGAAACCGAAGTAGGCGAGGCACAGGCCGACCAGGACGTACACGGACCAGGCGGAAAAGCCCCAGTGGAAGTAGGTGATCCGCATCGCATGGACGGCGCGGTCTTCGTTCAGTTCCGACGCGCCCCGGGCATCCGCATGGGGATTGTTGGGGTAGCCGAAGGGTTCCGAGTTGTCGAAGTAGAACATCGGCTCCGAGATGGAGAAGAACAGGAGCCCGATGCCGAGCCCCGCCGAGAACAGCATGGCGAGCCACGAGAAGGTGCTGAACTCGGGGCGTGCATCGTCGTCGCCGAGCCGCACCCGGCCGTGCCGACTCAGCATGACGTACAGGCATGCCACGAACACGATGGTGATCGAGATGACGTAGAAGCCGCCGAAGGTGGACTCCACCCAGCCGCGGACGGCCGAATAGACGTTCCCCGCGCTCTCGACCCATCCGAGGGTGAACACGACGAACGCGGCGACCATGGCCAGCGAGGCGATGGACATGCCCGGGTGCATGCCTCGCCACCAGCCGGACTTCGCCACCGCGAAGGCGCGCCGAGGGCGCGTTGCCTCCGGCTGGTGCGTGGAACTCATGGCCAGCGGAGATTCAGGTTCAGTTCGGCGCTTGCGCCGTTGAACCAGTCCACGACCTCCCGGTGGTAGGGGATGCCCTCGGCGCGGCGCTTCTCGGCTTCCTCGTGCTCGATAAGGCCGGCGTAGTAGACCCGCTCGTGGCCCGGGGCAGGTTCCATGTTCACGATCTTGTCGATGAGCGCGTCCATGTCGCGCTTGAACTCGCCTAACTCGACGAAGGCGTCGATCTTGAAGGCCATCACGAATTGCGAAAGTTCGTTGCCGCCCGCCATGAACCCGGGCCCGTTGCCGGACAGGATTCCGGACATGATGTCGGCGATCATGGCGAAGCCGTAGCCCTTGTGGCTGCCGTTCTCCCGGGTACCGCCGAAGGACGGCATGAAGAACTTGCCGTAGTCCGGTGCGTGTACCTGCTCCGTGATCGGGCGGCCTTCTAGGTCGGTGATCCAGCCCGGTTCCAGCTTCGAACCGATGCGGCGCGTCAGCATGATCTTGTTGGCGGCGACCTGGGTCGTGGCGACATCGAACACGAACGGGGGGTGACTCCCTGCCGGTGCCGCCCAGGCGATGGGGTGGGTGCCGAATACGGGCTTGGAGCCGAAGGTCGGCACTTGGATGTGACCGCCGGCGGAGACCATGCAGACGCCGATCATGTCCCGTTCCAGGGCCATCAAGGGGTAGTAGGCGAGCATGCCCACGTGGCCGCACCGCTGCACGCCGACGGCACCCATGCCGAACTCCTCCGCTTTGTCCATCGCCATCTCCATGGCGCGCGGACCGACTTGAAGCCCGATGCCGAGGTCGGCATCGAGCGTAGCGCTAACGGCGGACTCGCGGACGACCTTGACGTCAGGGATCGGGTTCACGCCGCCGTTGCGGTACTGATTCACGTAGATGCGCAGTTGATTGGAGATGCCGTGGCTCTCGCAGCCGCGCAGGTCGCTGGTGATCAGCACGTCGGCGCACAGGGCGGCGTCTTCGGGCGGGACACCCATGGCTTCGAAAACGGCCTGGGTCCCCTCGCGGGCGGCGGCTTCGGAGACCAAGACCTGGTCGGCTTCCGGAACGAGGAAGTGCTTCAACATGACGTGCAAAAACTGGGCGCGCGAGTCCGGGCGAGATCGTCTCCCGTTGAAGAACAGGCCCTGCGGGATGTCGATCCGCCGAGATGCGCTTCGTTGGTGGGCTCCGTTCCGAGCCCGTTCAGGGGCGTGCGACGAATCCTCGCAGAGCGAACGCTGACCTCCTGACGGCAAACGACGGCTTTGAACCTAGCTCGGTTCCAACGTGCCGTCAACCGGCTCGTTGTCCCGTACCCGCCGGCGATGGCGCCAACCCGTTGAATCACATGACAAATCGTAGGGGCGACCCTAACGCGCCCGCTCGGGCGCGCGGTCGCCCGCCGGGTCCCGCGCGGTCAGTGATCCGGGATACGAGAATGCGGCTGCATTCTCGATCGCGCCCGTAGGGCGCGCCGGGACGGGACAAGCCCGCCCTACAACCACGTTCCGTGCACGTCGGCGCTCCGGCGACGGGCGCATCTCCTCAGTCGTCGAACAGCGCAATGTAGCGCTGACACGCGAACCGGCGATTCCTCGCGTTTCCCGTGACTTCGACCAGAATGTCTCGCTCCACCATGCGATCGACGAGCCGGTTGGCGGCGGCATAGCCGATCCCGAGAAACTCCGACGCCTGTTTGACGCCCACGATGGGCGTGTCGAACAGTCGTTCGCTCAGCCGCAGGGCGCTCGCTGCCGCGCGACCGAGGTGTGTCAATAAATCCTCGCGAATCTCCTCGCGCAAGGCGACGATGGCTCGTGCGGTGCCTGTGGACTCGACGGCCACGGCGGCAACTCCCGCTACGAGGAACTTCAGCCACTCCTCCCAGGCGCCATCGTCACGCACTGCCTGCAATCGCCGGTAGTATTCGGTGCGGTGTGCCTTGAGGTAGTGCGAGAGATAGAGCACGGGCTTGTGCAAGATGCCCTGCTCGCAAAGGGACAGGACTATCAACTGCCGGCCGACGCGACCGTTGCCGTCGAAGAACGGATGAATCGTCTCGAACTGGGCGTGCATCAGGCCCGCCTTGATCACGGCGGGCAGGGTGTCGCTTTCCACTAGGAACCGTTCCAGTTCGGCGATGCAGCGCGGCACGGCATCGGCCGGCGGCGGAACGAAGGTGGCATCCTGCAACGATGCATCGGCGGGACCGATCCACACGACGTCGCTGCGGAATTCGCCGGGATGAAGGTCGGAACCTCGTACGCCGGTCATCAGCCGGCGATGCAGAGCCAACATCAGGGAAGTGGACAGCCGACCCGAGGCGAGCGCACGAATGCCGTGGTCGAGAGCGGCAACGTAGTTGACCACTTCGGCGACGTCCCGAGGTCGGTCCGGATCATGGATATTGGCCTCGGCCCGAAGCAGGTCGCGCAGTGAACTCTGCGTGCCCTCGATCTGGCTCGACAGGACCGCTTCGCGACGCACGAACATGAGCACGAAGAGATCCGGGTTAGGCAGAATCTGGACGGCACCGTCGAGCCGCCCGAGAGCGTGGTCTGCATGGGACAGCAGCGCCTGCAATTCAACGTCGATATGAAGTGGCGGATCGGGTGGCAACGCCTTGGGAAGGAAGGCGTTGAAGCCCTCCGGTTGACGCACGTAGGCGCCGGCGCGGTTCAAGCGCTCGTTTCCGTTTGCCGCCATATGTTCGTTTGCAGAGAACAAGGGTTCAGTTCATGTCCCATATTGTACTCTGGAGAACATATGGCTCCGCCGCGGATGCCATGTGATCGCCAAGAATCACATGAACAAGCGCGGCGACTGGGGATGCAGAGGGCCCTCGCGGTTCGGATTCCGCTGGTGACGTTGTGTCGGCTTGTCGGCTCGCCGCCGCTGCGCTACAGCGACTTGAGCGCCTCCCGTTGCCGGGCCAGTCGCGACTCCCGTTCGTTCGCGAATCGCGTGACGCCCTCGGCGATGGACGCCTGGTCGAGATGCGCCTCGGCGATCACGTCCGGTTCGAGGCCGCCGGTCAGCCAGCGGTCGTGCCAGTCGGAGACCATCGAGTACTCCCGTGTCAGGGGGCCGACGTCGCGTACGGGCCAGACGCGCTGGGTGCCCGTGGAGACCACCATCATGTCGAGCTTGGCCTCGGCCGGGAGTACGGACTCGCGGTAGGCGGCGGGCTGACGATCGAACAATTCCTCGCTGATGGCGGCCACCACCTTGACGTTGATGCCCTGCGCTTCGAGACCGGGCAGCGCCTGGACGAGGTTGAACGTCGAACTGGAGCCTTGGGTCACGATGGTGCCGTGCTGGGGTTTGTCGGGGTCGAAGTCGCGGATCACGTAGAAGCCCTTGGCGGCGGCCTTGAGGTCGGTGTCGGCGAACGTCGCGCGGTCGGCGACGGCGAAGTCGGGCCGGGCCACCTCGATCACGATGACGCCCACCAGCGGGTCGCGGGCCGCGATTTCGGCGGCGGCGAAGTAGCCCGGGGCGACGTCGTTGTAGTCCCAGAAGTTCAGCACGATCACCTGGCCGCGCGGGAACAGCTTCCAGACCTGGGGCGCGAAGATGCCGAAGTGGGTGCGGGCATCGGCCGCGGTCTCGGGACCCGAGTGGCCTGCGAGAATGTTCAGTACGCCGACTCGGAACGGGCTGTCCTGGTTCTGCTGGCTCCAGACCCGGGCCGGGAGGTACATGAACGGGGTGAACGCGCCGTAGCTGCCGGACATGGCCCAGACGCCGCTGTGCACGCCGGGGTCGAGGGAGGCGCTCTGCCCGACGAGGCCGACGGCGGTGGACGCGTTCCCCGCTTCCTGGATCGCTGCCTTGAAGCGTGTTCCGGCTTGGTTCGACAGGGGGTCGTAGTGGCCGGTTAGCGAGCCCTTCTCGACGTTGATGGAATTGGAGAGGTCGGCGGACACGGTGATGAAGCGGTTGTCCGTGACGTGATTGGCCCACTTGAGTATTTCGGAGATCGCGCGGCGGGTACCGGCGACCTCACCGGGCACCTTGAAGAGTTCGATGCCGACTTCCGCGGGCTCGCCGTTCAGCGTGGTGGTGACCGTTTGCGGTTCGACCGGCAGGGCGTCGACGCGCAGGCGGTCGTCCTGGAACGGATCCCTGGTGTGGTCGAGACGAAGTGTCGCGTTGTCGGTGACCTGCTCACCGATCTCGACCGTGCGATCGGCGAGCCACTCCCCCAGGTCGTTCTGATCGAGTACGGACATGGCAATATCGATATTGGTCTTGAACTGCCGAAGCCGCTCCGTCTCGTCGCTCACCACGCCATCCCGGATACCTTCGAAAGTGACGCCGAAGCGTCGTTCGTAGGTCTCCGCCAAGGCGACGAAGTAGGGCACGTTCATCTTCATGTCGTAGGGGTGGCTGGGATAGCCGACGATCTGGTCGCCGAAACCCGGGATGGCACCGTCCTGCGCGGCCGGCCACCAGCCCTTGGTCGTGCGACCGACGACGATCATGGGCCGGCGGTCGTTGGGATCCCATTCCTCCATGGTCTTGAGCGCCGCCAGCACCTGGTCGTAGTCGTTGCCGTTGTCGAGACCGAGCACGTTCCAGCCGTAGGCGGACCACTGGTCGGCGATCTCGTAGCCTTCCATGGATTCGGCGACCACGCCGCCGATCAGCGAGTCGTCGATGCCGGCGTTGTTGAATGAGAGCATGATGCGCAGACGCTTGCCGACTTGCTGCGCCACGGCTTGCGTCTTCAACTCCTGGGAGTGACCGGAGGTCATCGCAAACTCGCCTTCGATCCCGACGATCTTGGGCGAGTCCCCGGCACCCATGAAATCCCAGAACGCAGCCTTGCCAGCGGCCGTGGCGATGCCGATGCCGGAAGGGCCGCCATTGACGTCGTTGATGAGGTCCGTGGTCTCGGAGTGGCCGGCCAGCGAGCGGATGCCCCGCAGCTTCGCCTGGGCGAACAAGGGATCGTCGATCAAGCCGTTGTCCTGGAGCAGGGTGGCGAGCACGCCAGCGCCCCGGCGGAAGCCGAGGCAGTCGATGGGAAGGAGTGCGACCTCCGGATCGACGTGGTAGCGCGTGTCGCCGGTTGCGGCGTGACGGCGCGCCAGGGCTTCGCCCATGATCATCCACAGCGCGTAGAGCGTTGGAATGTTGTGGCCCCCGGCGAGCAGCAGACGGTCTCCGAACGGATGCTTCGGACGACGGTAGTCGTAGCGCAGGCCGCCGTTTTCCGCGCCGGCCAGATGCAGGGCCACGTTGTAGGGGGTGTAGGCCAGGGGACCGCCGAAATGACCGGTTTGAGCGTAGTTGCCGAGCAGGGTCAGCGTCATGGCGGTCATGAAGCCGACATCCTCTAGGCGTTCGCGATCATAGGGCGGAAGCTCCACGCTGCGCTCGGTTGACTCGCCGCGCTTGGAAGCGGTGCGAACCAGGACTGCCGTTCCGTTACCCATCAAAACCCTCTCGTTTCTTGTCCACACCGACGCATCCTGACCTTTCGGCCATAATGGTCGAGGTGCTAGGAAAGCGCACGTGACACCAAGGTGTCAGCGTACCGCAGGGGACGAGCGGCTGTCACCCGGAGAGGACTCGTTCGGGCTTTTGCGCGGCGTCGGATTCAATTGCATTGCTCACACCCAAGTTGCAGGCTTAGGCACCTGGTCCGGGTTTCTGAGCGGTCACAATGCAGCGCGCCAAGACCACCGTTTCGCCCGTTGCCAGGGGCCTTGTCCACCGGCGGAACGTCGCAATGCTGGCAGTGGCAGTCTTTGCCGGCGGTGCAGTTGGCGCGCAGGAGAACGGGCTGTTTAGGCCGATCGAACCGGCTGCCGTCGACTCGGCCGACGAGGGTGCGCAGCCGTCGACGCGCACAACGGCAGCGGTTCCGATGCGGGGCGGCGCTACCGTTCGTCACCGCCAAGTGCGGGTCGACGTCGCCCGCCTGGCCGCCGTCAAAGCGACCATCGAGTCGGGAGAGCCTGCCACCCTCGATCTCAACCTGTTCGACGACGTGCGCCTCAAGGCCGTCGACCTGCGCGTGGCCCCGACCTCGTCTGGCGGCTACTCGCTGTCGGGTCGGCTAGAAGGCGTGCTCTTCGGCACGGCGGTTCTGGTCGTCAAGGGGGACGTCGTCATGGGCAGCATCCGTTCGGCCTCGGGAACCTACACCGTGGATGCCATCGGCGGGGTTTGCCACATCCGCCAGGTCGACCCCTCGACACTGCCCCCGCTCGGCGAGCCGTTGCGCCCTCCCGCGTCGATGCTGAGCCCGCTCGGGGTGTCCAGCACGCCCGGCCAGTCGACGGTCGCCGAAGACGGGTCGTTCATCGACGTCCTCGTCCTGTACACGCCGGCTGTTCGCGACGCGGTCGGGGGGATTTTCGCGGCGCACGCCCTCGTCGAGCTGATGGTCGCCGAGACCAACCAGGCCTACAGGGATAGCGGTGTGGACCAGCAGGTGTTCCTGACCCGCACGGTCGAAGTGGACTACGTGGAGGCGGGCGCTTCGCTCATCGATCTCAGGCGGCTCGCATTTCCCGACGACGGCTACTTGGACGAGGTGCACGAACTGCGCGAAAAAACGGGTGCCGATTTGGTGCATCTCATCGCAACGTCGAGGGACGTTTGCGGTATCGCGTACTTGATGTCCAGTCCGTCGCGGAACTTCCAGGGGAGGGGCTTCGGGCTTACAAGCTACGAATGCGGCGGTAACGTTCTCGCGCACGAATTTGGCCACAACATGGGCCTCCGCCACGACCGGTATGTTGATGCGGGCAATACACCATCGCCCTACAGCCATGGCTACGTGAACCAACGCGCCTTCGAAGAAGGGGCCCCCGCAACATCCCGGTGGCGGACGGTGATGGCGTATGTCAATCAATGTGTAGATGCCGGGTTCACCTGTCAGCGAATCCTGCGTTTTTCCAACCCGGACCTAACCTACGAGGGCGATTCCCTAGGGGTTGCCGGCGAGCGCGGGTCGTTTGCCGTCGACGGGCCCGCCGATGCCCGGCGCACATTGAACGAGACGCGGAACATCGTCGCTTCGTTCCGAGAGGCGGGTTCCGATCTCATTGTCGCCATGACGCCGCCGCTGCAGGGTCGGGCTTGGCGGGCAGGCCAGCCCGGGATCATCCTGACCGTCGCGGGAGCCAACGAGGGTCGGATCGAATCGGCGGCGACGGTTGGGTCGATCTACCGTTCGACGGACCCCGACATCGGGAGCGACGACACATTGGTGGCCGCCTTCGACATAGAAAGTCGCGGGGGCAAGGAGACCTTCAGCCACGCCTTTGTTGAGACCGCGCCAGCAGACAATGGCGTCTACTACTACGGTGCCTGCGTGGATGCGGTCGAGGCCGAAACGGACACCGGGAACAACTGTACGCCGGGAATGGGGGTGACGGTCGGTCCGACGGTTTCGGTGACCGACTCACGCACGACCGAGGGGCTCGACCTCTCGTTCTCGTTCACCTTGTCGGAGGCGCAGTCGACGGACGTGAGCGTGCAATGGGAGTTGGCGCAGCGAACCGCGGTGGCGGGTCTGGACTACGTACACCAGTCCGGCACAGTGACGATTGCGGCGAACCAGACGCTTGCCATCGCCACGGTCGAGACCGTAGACGACGAGCTCGCCGAGGGCGATGACACCTTCACGATAACGGTGGTCGAAACCACCGGCGTGGTCGCGAGCTTCGACGGGCGCGAGGCCATCGGAACCATTGTCGACAACGACGGCGACCTTCCGAGGATCCAGGACGAAAATCTGCGCACTGCGCTGAATCTGGCTTTGTCGAAGCTCCCCGGCGAAGACCTGACGTTTGCCGATCTGGCGTCGTTGACTAGCCTCGACGCGTCGAATCATGACATCGCGAATCTCGCCGGACTGGAGGCCGCCACTGCGCTGACGAACCTGGTACTCGACAACAACGCTGTTCACGACTTGTCGCCGTTGGCTCACTTGGCGAATCTCAACCGGTTGCAGATTGCCGGCAACGGTATAGAAGACGTATCGCAACTGGCGTCGCTCGTCAGTCTGGCGAGCCTCGACCTCGACGACAACCCGATCAGCGATCTCTCGCCTTTGCGTAGTCTTACCGGCTTGACGACTTTGTCATTGAATCGAACGGGCGTATCCGACCTTTCGTCCTTGCAGGACTTGGTTGCATTGGAGACGGTGAACGCAGACTCCAACAACATTGCGAGCATAGATGGGCTCGAGAACCTCGAGAGACTCGGGACGCTGAACCTGAACTTCAATGAGATTTCCGATCTCGCCCCGCTGTCAGGGCTCTTGCAGTTGAGCTATTTGGGGCTTTGGGACAACGACATCGACGATGTCACGCCTCTGGCGGACCTGACGCGGCTGTCGTGGCTCGACTTGGACGGGAACAGCGTTGCCAGTATCGCGCCGCTGTCGGGCTTGTCCGCCTTGACTGAACTCCACCTGGCTGGCAACGAGGTCGCAGAATTGCCGGATTTGGCGGAACTGCGTCAGCTGGAGGTGCTCGGACTGGCGGCCAACCGGCTCACGGACATCGGGCCGATTGGTTCCGTCGAGAGTCTACGGACGCTCTATCTGCCGCTCAACTCGATTACCGACATCTCGCCGTTGTCGAGTCTCAAGCGCTTGGAGTTCCTGATCCTGGACGGCAATCTCATCTCGGATGTCTCACCGTTATCCGGCCTGAACCAGCTGTTCTATCTCTCGGCAAGCGACAATCGGATTCGGGACTTGACGCCGCTCGCTCGCATGCCGCGGCTGTTCTTTCTCGTACTGCGCGGCAATGCGATACGCGACGTCACGGCCTTGGCCGATTTGGCGAGTCTGTTCTTCTTGGACCTCGCCGATAATCGAATTCGCGACATCGAGCCCCTCGTTGACAATTCCGGGCTTGGCTACGGCGACTTGATCTATCTGCAGGGAAATCCCCTCGACGATGTTTCGATCAGAAACCACGTACCTGCACTTCAGGGTCGGGGAATAACGCTCTACCACATTGGGCTAACGGCCGTTGAGGCGTCGGCGCGGGAGGGGGAGGGTTTGGACTTCGCCGTGCGCCTCTCGGTGCCCTCGTCGGAAGGCGTGGTGGTGAATTGGGAGGCTCGGTCAGGGTCGGCGACGGAGGGTGACGATTTCGCCGGTGGGCAATCCGGTTCCGTCACCGTTCCGGAGGGGGCGCTCGAAGCGCTATTCACGGTGTCGACCAACGAGGACGAGGAGAACGAGTACCACGAGCTAATGGTTGTCCGTCTGTCGGCACCGGACGATGGCTTCGCTACCGGCGTGGTGCTATCGGATTCGATCGGTTTCGGGCTGATCGTCGATCCGGAGGGACCCGTGGCCAACGTGCCGGTGTTCGCACCGGCGAATCATGAAGCGCGGCAAGGGTTTGTTCGCGTTGTCAACCGCAGCGGATTCAACGTGGTGCATATCGAGGCCATCGATCCCGTCGGCAATCGTCATCCGACCACGCTCGCGATGGATGCGGGCGAGACCGTGCACTTCAACTCGAACGACCTTGAGACCGGCAACGTCGGCAAGGGCCTGTCCCGGGGAGTCGGCGAGGGCAGCGCCGACTGGCGGCTGGAGTTGAGCGGCAACGACGTGGAGGTGCTCACGTACATGCGCACGAACGACGGTTTCCTCACGAGTCTGCACGACGTCGTGCCAGCCGGATCCGACGGCTACTCGATACCGATCTTCAATCCGGGGAAGAACACGAACCAGGAGAGCCTCCTGAGGTTGATCAATGGCGGCGATGCGGATGCCGAGGTCACGATCACCGGGGTCGACGACCAGGGAGTGTCCTCCGACGCGGCCCGTCTAACGTTGGGATCCGGCGAAACCCGCACCATCTCGGCCGCGGACCTGGAGAAGGGCGCGGATCTCACGGGTGCCTTGGGCACGGGTTCCGGCAAGTGGCGCCTGCGCGTCGTTTCGGATCAGCCGATTGTCGTCGCCAGCCTGATGCAGACGCCGACCGGGCACCTCACCAACCTGTCCACGACGCCGGACACCGGGGAACCCGTCGGAGACGGAACAGCCCATCACGTGTACCTGTTTCCGTCGGCGTCGGATGCCGCGATGCGGCAGGGATTCGTGCGCGTGGTCAATCGCGGGGGGGATGGGTCGGTGGAGATCCGGGCCTACGACGAAACCGACAACGAATTCGAAACCGTTGTGTTGGAGATGGATGCCGACGAGACCGTCCATTTCAACTCGGATGACCTTGAGACCGGCAATGCCGCCAAGGGCCTATCGGGTAGCACGGGCGCCGGCGACGGGGATTGGCGTTTGGTGTTGACCAGTACACTTCCGCTCGAGGTGCTCGCGTACATGCGAACGGAGGACGGCTTTCTGACCAGCATGCACGACACGGTGCCTGGGACCGACGGTATCCATCGCGTTCCGATCTTCAACCCCGGCAGCAACCGCAACCAGGTGAGCCGGTTGCGGTTGGTCAATACGGGAGACGAAGCGGCGGCGGTCACGATCAGCGGCGTGGATGACGCCGGTCGAGGTTCAGGTACGGTCCGCCTTTCCCTGCCGGGTGGCAAAGTTCACACGGTGACTGCCGAGGCTCTGGAGGCCGGTGCCGACGGCATGGACGGCGGACTGGGCGACGGCTTCGGCAAATGGCGTCTGGACGTCGAGTCCGACGCGCCCATTCAGGTATTGAACCTATTGGAAAGTCCCTCCGGCCACATGACCAACCTGTCGACGCGCCCGACGCCGGAGCCGTCGACGCCCTAGCGTGCCGTCGCAACGGCGTTGCAAAGCGCTAACGTAAGCTGCAACCTTCCGAACGTTCGCGAGGTCCAAGCGTACGCATTGGAGAAACATGATGCTGGACGCGGCCAAGGTTGCATTCATCCGGTGCGTCCTCCTCTCGTTGGCGGGGGCCGGGGTCGGTGCCGCTGCACAGGAGGGCGCATTGTTCCGGTCGCTCGAGCCGGCGCCTGCTGAGTCGCAGGATGGCCGACCGGCGCTGCGCTCGGCAACAATCGTCCCAACACGGGGCGGCGAGACCGTCCGCCATCGGGAGGCCCGAGTCGATTTCGCACGCCTGGCCGCAGTCAAGGAAACGCTCGAATCGGGGCGGCCTGCCTCGCTTGAAATCAACCTTTTCCAGGACGTCTCGTTCAAGGCGGTCGACCTTCGCCTAGCGCCGACCTCGTCCGGTGGTTTTTCATTGTCGGGCCGGCTCGAGGGCGTGCTCTTCGGCTCTGCGGTGCTGGTCGTCAACGACGACATCGTCGTCGGCAGCATCCGCGCGGCAACGGGAACGTACACCATCGACGCCAAGGGCGACGTGTGCCATATCAGGAAGGTGGACCCGTCTACGCTGCCGCCTCTGGCAGAGCCTCTCCGTGCTGCGCCTTCGTCGCTGAGGGGCGGTTCGGGTTCCGCAAGGACTTCGTCGGTCGGCGCGAATGCCGTCGACGACGATGACTCCGTCATCGATGTTCTCGTGGTGTTCACGCCTGCTGTGACCGAGTCCCAGGGCGGCCTGCTGGCGGCGATTTCAACGGTCGAGATGTTTGTGGCCGAGACCAACCAGGCGTACGAGGCCAGCGCCGTGGACCAGGAGATATTCCTCACCCGGGCCATGGAGGTGGACTACATCGAGTCGGGCGACTCCATCGTGGACCTATACCGGCTCGCCAACCCGGGTGACGGCCACATGGACATCGTCCACGAACTGCGTGAGAAGACGGGGTCCGATCTGGTCCATCTCATCTCCGAGGCGACCGGCTTGTGCGGCGTCGCGTTCATCCTGTTGCAGGTGACGCCCGTTTTCGAGTCGCGGGGGTTTGGGCTAACGGATCCCGATTGCGGGGGTGTGACGTTGGCACACGAACTTGGCCACAACATGGGGCTGCGTCACGACCGCTACGTGGACTCGACCAACACGCCCTCTCCCTATAGCCACGGCTATGTGAACCGCGCGGCCTTCGAAGAAGGCGCCCCGGCGTCGTCGCGCTGGCGGACCCTCATGTCCTATCCGAACGAATGCCTGGATGCGGGCTTTTCCTGCCTCGAACTGCTGCGTTTCTCGAATGCCGAGCAGGAGTACGAAGGCGATCCAATGGGCATCGCAGAGGGCCCGGAAGCCGCCGACGCCCGGCGCGGCCTCAACGCATCACGGCAGAACGTGGCGGGCTATCGCGCGCCCGGGCCCGACCTCACCGCGACGCCCTTGATCACCAACCGGGGTTGGGATGTGGGCCAGACCAACATCATATTGATCGGCGTCGTCAGGAACGAAGGCCGGATCGAGTCCGACGCCACTGACGTGAGGTTCTACCGATCGACGGATCCAGTGATCACGGCGGACGATGTCGAGGTGGCGAGCTTTGCGGTCGAGCCCCTTGGCCGCAAGGGATCCTACGAGCCTGTCCATCTCGAAACCGCACCCGGCGCTGGCGCCTACTACTACGGCCTATGCGTGGATCCCGTGCCGGGCGAGACCGACGACGAAAACTGTTCGGCAGGGGTCTACGTGACCGTTGGCCCCACCGTTTCGGTTGCGGACGCAGAGACCGCCGAGGGCCAAACGCTGTCCTTCTCGGTGAGCCTGTCGGAAGCCCGGGACGCGCCGGTGGAGGTGGAATGGGAATTGGTTCGCGACACGGCTGTGGCCGGAATCGACTACGCCGACGCGAGCGGCACGGTGACCATTCCAGCGAACCAGACCCTCGCGACGATTGCCGTCGAGACGATCGACGACGACGTTCCGGAGGCCGACGACGCGTTCACTATTCGGTTGATTGGCACCTCCCCGCCGGCGCCAGAAGGCGTCGTCCTGAGCGTGGATGGGGTCCAGGCGACGGGAACCATCAAGAACAACGACGGCGACCCCAGGTTCGCGGACTCGCATTTGCAGGCTGCGGTACTGCGTGCGTTGAACAAGCCCACGGACGGGGAGTTCACGGTCGAGGAGTTGGCCTCGATAAGGGTTTTGGACGCCTCCGGAACGGCGGAGGACAAGATCGACAACCTCACGGGGCTGGAGGCCGCCACAGGCCTCGAGACCCTGATCCTCTTCGACAACGCCGTGGCCGATCTTTCGCCGCTGGGTCATCTGGGTGACCTGGAGGAGCTGTTCCTCGACCGCAACGGGCTTGACAACCTGGAAGGGCTGGCACCCATCAAGGGCCTAAAGGCGCTGCGCCTCACCGGGAACCCCATCGACGACCTTGTGCCGCTTGCGGGGCTGACCTCGTTGAACCGGCTGTGGCTCGATCAGACCGGCGTGGTGGAACTCGGGCCACTCGCCGACCTCACGGCGCTCAACCTGCTCGTTCTCCAATGCGCGGACCGGTACGACTTCCAAGGTCGCGCCGCCTGTGAAGACGAGTCGATCACGGACATCTCGGCCCTGGCCGGGTTGACGAGCCTGACCGAACTCAATCTGAACTTCCACAATGTGGTGGATGTCTCGGCGTTAGAGGGCATGACGCGTATGAATTCCCTCGACCTATGGGGCAACGAGATCAAAGATCTCGAGCCGCTCGAGGGACTCGAGGACGTGTTCTGGATCGACCTCGACGACAACGAGATCACCGACGTCGCACCGCTTGCGGGATTGATCAACCTGCGGGCGCTCCACCTGAACGGGAACCGGGTCCAAGACCTGGCACCGTTGGCGTCGCTTGGAAACCTCGACACCTTGGGGCTGAACGGGAACGGGATCAGCGACATCGGCCATCTGGCGGGTTTGACCGGCCTAGCCCGGCTCTGGCTAGGCGACAACGAAATCGCGGACATCTCTCCGTTGACGAACCTAGATGGGCTTGAGCTGTTGCACCTCGGGAACAACCAGGTTGCCAACCTGTCGACGTTGGCGGGGTTGTTCCGACTTCGTGAACTGCAACTGCAGAACAACCGGATCCGTGACATCTCGCCGTTGACGGGCCTCCGACGACTGCTTTATCTCGATCTCTCCAACAACGACATCCGCAACATCGAGCCGCTGGTGTCGAACACCCGGTTGCGCAATGGCGATGAGGTGTATATCCAGGGCAATCCGCTGGACGGGAATTCGATCAGCCTTCATGTCCCGACGCTTGTCGAGCGCGGCGTCGACCTCACCTACATCGGCGTATCCGTCATGGCCGGATCCGCGCGCGAGGGTGCCGACATGGCCTTCGTCGTCCGGGTTTCACCGGCGTCGGACGACGACATCAACGTCAACTGGGCAGCGTCTCCCGGCTCGGCGTCCGAGGGCGATGACTTCCCCTTGGGCCTGTCGGGCACGCTTACCGTCCCTGCCGGCGAAACGGAGGCGATGTTCACGGTGCCGACCACCGCAGATGCCGAGGCCGAGCGGCACGAGACCATCGAGATCACGTTGACGCAAGCGGGTGCGTTCCCCGACGGCGTGGGCCTTGCCGGATCGATCGAAGAGGTTGGCAATGATGTCCAGGCGACGGCACTCGGACTCATCGTCGACCCCGAGGGGCCCACGGAAAATGCGCCGTTGTTCGCCTCCGCCAGCGATGAAACCCGCCAGGGTTTCATGCGCGTCATCAACCGGGGCGAGCGCAACGCCGTCCACATTGTCGCGGTCGACGACGCCGGCAACCGCCACACCACGACCTTGGCGATGGATGCCGGCGAGACCGTGCACTTCAACTCGGACGACCTCGAGGACGGCAACGTCGGCAAGGGCCTTTCCCGGGGCATCGGCGAGGGCGACGTC
The DNA here is from genome assembly GCA_009846005.1 of Gammaproteobacteria bacterium. GTDB lineage: Bacteria > Pseudomonadota > Gammaproteobacteria > Pseudomonadales > Azotimanducaceae > VXYL01. The sequence goes on from VXYL01000068.1 coordinate 54,826, forward strand.
GACTGGCGCCTCGAGTTGAGCGGCAACGACATAGACGTGCTCACGTACATGCGTACCAACGACGGCTTCCTGACGAGTCTGCACGATATCGTGGCACCGGGAGCGGATGGCTACATCGTGCCCATCTTCAATCCGGGCAAGAACACCAATCAGGAGAGCCTGCTGCGGCTAATCAACGCGGGGGATGCGGATACCGTGGTGGCCATTGCGGGCGTCGACGACCAAGGTGCTGGATCGCCCGGCGAGGTGAGTTTCACGTTGGCAGCCGGGGAGTCGCGCACCATCTCGGCGGCGGACCTGGAGAACGGTACCGATTTGGAGGGCGAGTTGGGCACCGGCAGCGGCAAGTGGCGCCTCCTCGCGTCGTCCGATCAACCGATCATGGTCTCAAGCCTGATGCAAACCCCCACCGACCACCTGACGAATCTCTCCACGCGGCCGAACAACAAGGAAACGGCGGATGGCGAGACCCGGCATCACGTGTATCTCTTCCCGTCCGCGGCGGACCCCGACGCGCGGCAGGGCTTCGCGCGGGTCATCAACCGCGGCGAGGAGGGCTCGCTGCAGATCAAGGCTTACGACGACACCGACCACGACTACGAGCCGGTCACTTTGGCCGTCGGGGCCAACCAGACCGTACATCTCAACTCCAACGACCTGGAGGGCGGGAACGCGAACAAGGGCCTATCGGACGGTGTTGGCGCTGGCGAAGGCAACTGGCGGCTGGAATTTACCGGCACCCTCGACGCCGACGTGCTGGCCTACATTCGCCGTACCGAAGACGGATTTCTGACCAGCATCCACGACACGGTGCCCTTGACTGGCGATGTCTACGAGGTGCCGATCTTCAACCCGGGGAGCAACCGCAACCAGGTCAGCGCGCTGCTACTGGTCAATCCCGGCACCAACAAGGCGGAAGTGGGGATCAAAGGCGTGGACGATCTGGGGCGTGCCGGAAGCGGTACGGTGATCGTGTCCGTGCCGGCGGGCGAAGTACGCATGCTGACGGCACAGGATTTGGAAGCCGGCGCCGAGGACATAGGCGGCAGATTGGGCGACGGGTTTGGCAAGTGGCGCCTTGAAGTTCGATCCGACGAACCGATCTACGTGTTGAACCTGCTACAGAGTCCCACAGGGCATCTCACGAATCTGTCCACTGCGCCGTAGCTCGAGCCGTTCGAACCCTTGCGGTTTGCGGGGGCCCCTAGCGACCCATCCCGCGCTCGAGGAACGCGGTTTCGATCTCGGTGAGGGTCGCCGGGTCGTCGATCGTCGACGGTGCTTCGAAGGGGTCGCCGTCGGCGATCTTGCGGATCACCTGGCGCAGGATCTTGCCGGACCGGGTCTTAGGCAGGCGGGACACGACCAGCGCCTGCTTGAAGTTCGCGAACGCCCCCACCTGGCTGCGCACCATCTGGACCAGTTCGACCTCCAAAGCGGAGGGATCCGCGTTTACGCCGTCCTTCAAAAGAACGAGCCCCAGTGGAACCTGGCCCTTGTCCTCGTCTGCGATTCCCACCACGGCGCACTCGGCCACCGCTGGGTGCGCGGCGACGACCTCCTCGAGCTCGCCGGTTGACAGACGGTGGCCTGCGACGTTCATGACATCGTCCACCCGGCCCATGATGTAGACATAGCCGTCGGCATCGCGGAAACCGCCGTCGCCGGTGAGATAGTAGCCCGGGTAGCGGGACCAGTAGGCGTCGTGGAAGCGCCGATGGTCGCCCCAGATGGTCGGCAATGTGCCGGGCGGCAACGGCGTCTTGATGACCACGTTGCCTTCCCGGTCTGGACCCAACTCGTTGCCCTCGTCGTCGAAGATGCGCAGGTCGTAGCCGGGCACCGGGAAGCTGGGGCTACCGGGCCGGGTCGGCATGGCAGGCGCATCGGCGACGCCCATCATGTTCGCGCAGATGGACCAGCCGGTCTCGGTCTGCCACCAGTGATCGATCACCGGTGTGTGGACGACGGACTTGAGCCACTCGTAGGTGGGCGGGTCCAGGCGTTCGCCGGCAACGAACAGGTATTCGAGACACGAGATGTCGTAGCGTGCCTTGAGTTCGGCGTTCGGATCCTCCTTCCGCACCGCCCGGAAAGCGGTGGGGGCAACGAAGAACGCCTTGACCCCGTGCTCGGCGATGACGCGCCAGATGGCGCCGGCGTCGGGCGTGCGTATCGGCTTGCCCTCGTAGAGCACCGAGGCGCAACCCTTGATGAGCGGCGCGTAGACGATATAGGAGTGGCCGACCACCCAGCCGACGTCCGATGCCGCCCAGTACACGTCCCCGACGTCGCAGCCGTAGATCGCGCCCATGCTGTAGTTGAGTGCAACGGCATGACCGCCGTTGTCGCGCACGACACCCTTGGGGTGCCCAGTCGTACCGGAGGTGTAGAGGATGTAGAGCGGATCCCAGGCGTCGACTTCGACCCAGCCAACCGGTTCGCTCTTTGCTTCCCAGATGGCCCAGTCGAGGTCGCGGCCGTCGATCAGCGGCGCTTCGCACTGTAGGCGCTGCACGATCACCGTTCGCGTCGGCTTGGATTCGGCAAGTTCGATGGCCTCGTCCAAGAGCGGCTTGTACGGGATCACGGTCTGGAACTCGATGCCGCAGGATGCCGACAGCACGACCTTCGGCTTCGCGTCGTCGATGCGCACGGCGAGTTCCGGGGCTGCGAAACCGCCGAACACGACGGAATGCACAGCCCCGAGACGGGCACAGGCCAGCATCGCGATCACCGCTTCCGGGATCATGGGCATGTAGACGACGACGCGGTCGCCTTTCCCTACGCCGAGGTCGGCGAGGCCGCCTGCCACACGTGCCACGCGTTCGGTCAACCCGGCGAAGGTGTAACCGTCGATGTGGCCGGTGACCGGCGAGTCGTAGATCAAGGCGACGTCGTCGCCGCGGCCCGCGGCCACGTGCCGGTCAAGCGCGAGCCATGCGGTATTGAGCTTGCCGCCGCGGAACCAGCGCGGCGTGCCGTTTCCGTCGGTGTCGAGAATCGAATCCGGGAACTTGAACCAGTCGATCTGCTCGGCGGCCCGGCGCCAGAAACCGTCGGGATCGTCGAGGGACGCCAGGTAGGCGTCGGCGTAGGCGCGATCTTCCAAGGCGACTAGATTCCTTCAGCGCCCTCGATGTCTACACTCAGGTTGCAGATGGGCATGTGGCTGGTTTCCTTCCTTGACGGCTCGCGTACTCGCGAGACGCGCTAGGCCGCAGGCGATGCCTGCACGACCCCGGCGGTCAAGAGCGCCGCGATGTCGTCTGCGCCAAGCCCGATTTCGGCGAGCACGGATCGGGTGTCCTCACCGGGGACTCGCGCGGCGTGGGAAATCTCAGGGGCGGTGCGGCTGAACCGCGGCGACGGGGCGGGTTGGGTCACGCCGTCCACGGTGACGAAGGTCTCGCGATGGCGGTTGTGGGGGTGGTCCGGGGCTTCCAGAATGGACAGCACAGGCGCGAAGCAGACATCGCTGCCTTCCATGATTTCGCACCACTCGTCGCGGGTCTTGGTCTTGAATACCTCTGCCAGCTCCGCCTTGAAGTCGACCCACCGGTCGTTGGCCATCTGCGGACCGAAGCGGTTCGGATCTACCCCGGACTTCTCGACGAGTTCCGCGTAGAACTGGGGCTCGATGGCGCCGACGCAGACGTGCTTGCCGTCCTTGGTTTCGTAGGTGTTGTAGAAGTGCGCGCCCCCGTCGAGCATGTTGGAACCGCGTTCGTTCTTGAAGCCGAATCCCACCATCGAGAAGAACATCGCCATGAGCGACGCCGCGCCGTCGACCATGGCGGCGTCGATGACCTGGCCCTTGCCGGAGCGGGACGCTTCGAGCATGCCGCACACCAGGCCGTAGGCCAGCAGCATGCCGCCGCCGCCGAAGTCGCCGATGAGGTTCAGCGGGGGCACGGGTTTGCCATCCGGTTCGCCGATGGCATGGAGCGCGCCGGCAAGGCCGATGTAGTTGATGTCGTGCCCGGCGGCATGGGCGATCGGCCCTTCCTGGCCCCAGCCGGTCATGCGTCCGTAGACGAGCTTCTCGTTGCGCGCCAGGCACTCGTCGGGACCAAGTCCCAGTCGCTCGGTGACCCCCGGACGAAAACCCTCGAACAGCGCATCGGCGGTTTCGACGAGTTTGAGAACCAACTCGACACCGCCGGCTTGCTTGAGATCGACGGCGATTGAACGTCGGTTCCTGGCCAGCACGTCCCGACGCCCCCCGGTGCCGCCGACGCGGTCGACACGGATCACCTCCGCGCCCATGTCCGAGAGCATCATCCCGCAGAAAGGCCCCGGCCCGATGCCAGCCAACTCGATGACCCTGAATCCCGTCAACGGCCCCACGACATCCCTCCAAAGTCCACGCGATCAATGAGTGTAGCCGACCTTGGCAGTCAACTCCCAACACGCCGTGCCGTCAGACCGCGCGGCTTGATTCGCCTGCAGGGCGTGACCATACTCGCCGCCCTTCGATCCGGCGATGACACCCCATGGAAACCAGCGGCGTTGATCCCCATGTGCCGGCTCGCCCTGCGCCGATAAAGGCGGGTGCCGTCATGTTGCTTGGCAGCGCCGTGGTCCTGGTGCTTACTTGGGCGTTTGGCGTCGATGCTGTGGAAAGCTATGGCGCGCGGGTGTTCTTCGTCGTGCTGTGGGGCTTTCTTGCCTACTCGGCCTACACCGGTGCCGGCTGGGTGCGTGGTGCCACGATCGTCATCTTCGCGATCGCGGTCGTCGGATTCGTCAACGCGCCATCGTTCGTGCCGGCTGTGCGTGCGTTGCCGATCGGCGACGTGGTCGCCAAAGCGCTCGCCCTGGCCGCCTTGGTGGCGCTCTTCTCGCCGCCTGCGAACGGGTGGTTCGCCGCCGTGAAGCGGGCCCGTGCCGCGGCAGAGGGTTGACCTGCCTCGAGGCGGCTACGCCCAGCCTTATTTCGCCGACAGCTGAATCAACACGCCGTGCGTGGAGCGCGGGTGGATGAACACAACCGGCTGGCCTTCGCCGATCAAACGGGCTCCGCCCGCCTTCAAGGTCGCGCAGGCGGCGTCCAAATCGTCCACGGCGAAAGCAACCGTGTGGATGCCCTCGCCGCGCTTCTCGAGCGCCTGCCCCACCGCGGATTGCGAGTCGAAGGGTGCCACCACTTCGATGAATCCGCCCCCGGGGAGGTTGAAGAAGGCCTGTTTGATGCCGAGCGCTTCGCTCTCGTCGGTTCGATCAAGCGTAAGCCCGAGCGTGTCGCGGTAGGTGGCGATGCCTTCGTCGAGGTCGCCGACCCGGACGACGAGGTGATCGAATGCCGATAGCGCCATGTGTTTCCCCCTAAGGTTCGAAGTTGGGATATTGGGATAGCCGAGTGCTATGGTACACGGACGACGGACGTCCTTAGGGCTTGGAAATGGCCGGCGAGAAGGGGCTGACCAACCACGAGATCACCATTGCGCTCGCCGGCGGCGCGATGCTCGGTCCCTTTCGCGGCACTTGGAGCACCGAAATCTTGAGCGACGTGCGGGAACTGTCCCGGGACTACGACGCGTTCCTGCAAGGCGCTGAACAGAAGCGTTTCAAGTATCACTTGCACGATCCCTCGAGCCACGTTTCCCACTCCCTGATCATCGACTTCAAGCACGTTACGGCCATCTACGACCGCGTCGAATTGCACGAGCATCCTCGTCGTTGACATCACTCGCTCGGGCGCAGAAGCATCCATGGACCCTGTAAGGATCGGCTTGATCGGCTGCGGCACCATCAGCCCGGCGTATCTCCGGGCGGCGGCCACGTTCGACATCCTCCACTTCGCGGGCTGCGCGGATATCGACCCGGCGGCGGCGGCGCGCCAGGAAGAGAACTTCGGCGTGCCGGCCATGTCCGTGGACGACCTGCTTGGGCGAGACGACGTGGAAGTCATCCTGAACCTGACGATTCCCGCCGCCCACGGTGCGGTCAACCTCGCCGCCCTCGAAGCCGGCAAACACGCCTACTGCGAGAAGCCCTTCGGGCTCGACGTCGCGGAAGGGCAACGCGTACTCGAAGCGGCCGACGCAGCCGGACTGCGGGTGGGTTGCGCCCCGGACACGTTTCTCGGCGGGGGGCATCAGACGGTACGGGGTCTTGTCGACGCCGGTGCCATCGGCACCCCGGTCGCGGCCACGGCGTTCATGATGGGACCCGGCCACGAGGCCTGGCACCCCAATCCGGGGTTCTACTACCAGCCCGGCGGTGGGCCGCTGTTCGATATGGGGCCGTACTACCTGACCGCCCTGGTCCACGCGCTCGGGCCGGTGCGACGCGTCGCGGCGATCACGACCCGCAGCCGCGACACCCGAACCATCGGTTCCGAGCCCCGACGCGGCGAGTCGATCGACGTGGAGGTCGATACGCACACCGCAGGCACCTTGGAGTTCGTCTCCGGCGTGGTCGCGACCGTGGTGATGAGTTTCGACGTTTGCCTGCACTCCAACCGCTTCATCGAGATTCACGGCGTCGATGCCAGCCTGTCGGCACCGGACCCCAACACTTTCGGCGGCGTGGTGCGCGTGTCCAGCGGTCGTGAGTGGAAAGACCGGGCGCTCAGCCACGGCTACACGGACAACATGCGCAGCATCGGTCTCGCCGACATGTGCGTCGGCATCCGCACCGGTCGCGAGCACCGCTGCAACGGCTGGCTGGCTCACCACATCCTGGAGATCATGGCGGCGTTCGGCCGTTCCTCAACGGAGGGACGACACATCGAACTCGCGAGCCGTCCGCACAGGCCGGCACCGTTTCCGACTGGGCTCGCGCACGGCGAATTGGACTGACGAGGTAATCATGGGACGGGTTTTGATCACCTGGGGCGGCTGGAACGGCCACGAACCGGAACAGACCGCAGGCATTTTCGCGGACGTGCTGGCGGCGGAGGGCCACGAGGTCACCGTTTCCGATTCGCTAACGGCGTTGGCGGACGAGTCGTACATGGCGGGCATCGATCTGCTCGTTCCCGTATGGACGATGTCCCAGATCGGCCGCGAGCAGGAGGCCGGACTGCTGAAGGCGATCCGCGCCGGCACCGGTTGCGCGGGCTGGCACGGCGGCATGGCGGACTCGTTCCGCGTGAACGTCGAGTACCAGTTCATGGTCGGCGGCCAGTTCATCTGCCACCCGGGCGGCGTCATCGACTACGAGGTCAATATCGCCAGTGACGACCCCATCGTCGCCGGCCTCGACGACTTCGAGATGCACTCCGAGCAGTACTTCATGCATGTCGATCCGTCCAACGAGGTGCTGGCGACCACCACCTTCAAGGGCGAACACTGGGGCATCGACTGGGTCCGGGGAGTCACGATGCCCGTGGCCTGGAAGAAGCGCTACGGGGCGGGCCGGGTCTTCTACAGTTCGCTCGGGCACGTGGCTCGGGATTTCGAAGTCCCCGAGGCCAAGGAAATCATGCGCCGCGGCTGCCTCTGGGCCATGCGCACGTAGGGAACGGGCTTGTCCCGTCCCGCGCGAGCGCCCGTTGCGGCGCGGGCGACTCGACCGTGTGGTTCAATGCGTCGCGAGTTTGTTCCATAAAGGAAGGAAGTGGTGAGTCAGGAGAGAATCGAAGCAATCGAACGCCAGATCGGCGAGTTGACGGGCGAGCTCGCCGCCTTGCGTAAGGCGAGTGAAGGGGAAGCGATTCGAAACTACGAATTCGATACGGGCGCCGGGAAGACGACGCTCCTCGACCTCTTCGCCGACAAGGACCGGTTGCTCGTTATTCACAACATGGGGCAGGGCTGCCGCTACTGCACGCTGTGGGCCGATGGCTTCAACGGCCTGTTGCCGCACTTGGAGTCCGCTCTCTCGGTGGTGCTTGTTTCGAAGGATGCGCCAGACGTGCAACGCACGTTCGCCAACTCGCGGGGCTGGCGGTTCCGGCTCGCCTCCCACGGCGGTGGCGACTACATCCGCGAGCAGGGCGTCTACGGCGAGGCGGAGAACTATCCGGGAGCCGTCGTCTACGAGCGCGAGAATGGTGACATTCTTCGCAAGAACGCCTGTTCGTTCGGCCCCGGCGATCTCTACTGCGCCTTGTGGCCGCTCCTGGGCATGGCCGGGTTGGAGGAGTTCACGCCCCAGTTCAACTACTGGAAGCGACCGGAAAGACTCGAAGACGGTGGCGAAAACATCCTCGACTGAACGAACCGTCGGCATCATCTACAGGGCGGATTCGCGAGGGGCCCGCGCCTGGCTGTCCGGCCTACAGGCGCACCGCCACCCGTTCCCCCGTGCCGGCACTCTCGATCGCGGCGAGCACCATGCCGAGGCTTTTGGCGTTGTCCCCTGAATGGGTCATGGGCCGATGGCCGTTGACCAATGCGGTGACCATCTCGTCGAGGCAGCCGGCATGCCCACTCGGTCCTTCCCAGTCGACGGTGGTTTCCACGCGTTTGGTGGGGCGCACGAAGCCGTCGGTACCTGCCACGACCTCCGCGTAGGGTGCCGACCGACCGTCCCAGATCGCGGTACCTAGGCTGCCCGAGATGCGCCACTCCGCCTCCCAGGGCGTAGCGGCGCCCTCGGCGGACCAGGAACCTCGGTAGCAGTAGCGAGACCCGCCGGTCATCTCGAACACGGCGAGCGCGGACGCGTTGCCCTGGTACCAGGAACCGGGCAGGTTGAACTCGTCGCACCACGCCGTAACGGCATCCGAACCGGTCATGAAACGAGCCTGGTCGAACGTGTGAATGGCCATGTCGAGCAGCAGGACATTGGCCATCTTGTCGCGAAAGCCGCCGAAGTGGGCGCCGAGGAAGAAATCCGCGCAGACCATCCCGACCTCGCCGATTACGCCATCAGCGACCAATTGACGCATGCCCTGCGTGCCCGCCAGGTAGCGCCGGTTCTGCATGACGGCGTGGGTCTTGCCGGTTCGCGCCGATATAGCGAGCAGCTCCCGCGCTTCCCCGACGGAGGTCCCGAGCGGCTTTTCGGACAGGACATGACAGCCGGCCTCCATGGCATCACCGGCGATCCGGCGACGGGTCTCCGGAATCGACGTGTCCAGCACGACATCGATGTCGAGGGACCGCAGCGCGTCGTCTAATGAGCGGAATCGCGGCACATCCATTCCGTTTCGATCAGCGAGCGCAGCCGACGCGGTCGGGATCACATCGACCAGACCCACGATGTCGATGTCCGGGCGGGGACCCAAGATTCCAGCCCAGTTGTTGCCCATGCTGCCGCAGCCGACGAGTAGAGCGCGCAATCTAGCCATCGGAAACCTCTCGCTTGTTTTCAGTCGCACCCTTCGAGACGGTCTTGCTTAGCACGATGACGAATGCCGATGCAAACGTCGTGTCATGGAACCCGCGTGTTGGCGCTTTCGCGGCGCTTCGGTTTACCTCGGCCCCGACGAAGCGCACAATGCCAGTATTGATAGGGACGGTCCGACGACCGATATAGAAAGTCATGAACCCGGTCGTTGCCCGCAACGAAATCGAACCCCTGCTCGCCGAGTTGATTCGGCAGCTATCCGCCGAGGGACGGGCGACGGAGCGCGTTATCTACCAACGCATCCGGAAGTCGCTTTGCGAGGCGAAGGATCCGCTGGAGGTAAGCCGTCCGCTCAGCGACCTGTCTACCATGGCGCGCGTCCGTCGAAGATCCTCGGGTGAGGGTGACGGCGCGTTTCTGCGGAATGCGGACGTTCTATTGGCGCGCATCCTCGAGAAGGCCGAGGCACTCACGCTGCCCGACGAATCCCCGCTGATCCATTGATCCTCGGCACGGGGCCCGGACACGCGTAGGGGACGGGCTTGTCCCGTCCCGGCGCGCCCTAGCGGGCGATAGCGCCGCCTTACCGCCCCGTCGGCACCTCGTTGAACGGGATGCCCTTGTCGACGCGGACGTCCTGGGGCAGGCCGAGTACCCGCTCGGCGAGGATGTTCAGCATGATCTCGTCGCTACCACCCGCGATGCGGCTCCCCGGCGCACCCATGAACGTGGCTTGGTACATCCCGTGGGCTTCGGCGTACGCCGGATCGGAGATGGCGCCGGACAGTTCGAGCAGGTCCATAGCGAAGGACGCCATGTCCTGGGTCTTCGAGGCACCGACGAGCTTGCCGATCGAGTTCTCCGGTCCTGGCGTGTCGCCGCGCGAAAGCGCCGACAACGCCCGGTAGCCGGTGTACTTTAGGCCCGTCTCCTCGGCATACCAGGACGCGAGCTTGGCTCGCACGTTGCGGTCCTTGATGGCGGGCTCGCCGTCGATCGTGAGCTTGTGCGCTAGGTTGAACATCTGGCGGAATCCGACGCCGCCGCCCATTCCCCCGGCGCCGATGGCCAGGCGTTCGTTCATGAGCGTGGTCAGCGCCACCTGCCAGCCTTGGCCGACGGCGCCAAGGCGTTGGTCGTCCGGGATTCGGACGTCGTTGAAGTAGACCTCGTTGAAGTTTGCGCCGCCTGAGATCTGCTTGATGGGGCGGATGTCGATGCCCGGCGACTTCATGTCCAGGAAGAAGTACGACAGCCCCTTGTGTTTCGGCACCGTGGGGTCGGTGCGAACCACGATGATCCCGTAGTCTGAGTAGTGCGCGCCGGACGTCCAGATCTTCTGGCCGTTGATCACCCACTCGTCGCCGTCCTTCTCGGCGCGGGTGCGCAGCGCGGCCAGGTCCGAGCCGCCGGCCGGTTCGCTGAACAACTGGCACCAGATGTGCTCGCCCGAGGCCAGCGGCGGCAGGTGCTTGCGCTTGTGCTCGTCGCTTGCCCAGGCCATCAACGTCGGCGCCGCCATGCCTTGGCCGATCCCGAACACGCCGCCCGGGGTCGAGAACTTTCCCTCCTCCTGGTTCCAGATGACCTGTTCGATGGGGCTTGCGCCGCGGCCGCCGTATTCCTCGGGCCAGCGGATGCAGGCCCAGCCGGCGTCGTACTTGCGCTTCTGCCAGAGCTTCGATGCCTCGATCTCGTCGAGGCCTTCGAGTTCCTCGCGTGTCGGCACGTTGGCTTCGAGCCAATCCCGCGCCTCTTCCCGGAAGGCTGCTTCCTCGGGGGTGTCATTGAAGTCCATGGAACCTCCTATCCTAGGTTCGCTATAGGGATTCCGCGCCAGCGGAATCCCGGGCGACGGCGGAGCCGTCGCGTTCGATGGCGGTGATGAGTTTGTCCTGCCAAGTCGCTTCGCTGCCGATGTTGACCGACAGCAGCTTGGCGCGGCGGTAGTGGAATTGGCAGTCGAACTCCCAGGTGAAGCCCATGCCGCCGTGGGTCTGGATGTTCTCCTTGGACGCGTAGTAGTACGCCTGTGTCGCGCTGACCCGGGCCGTCGCCGCAGCGGTGGGAAGTTCGTCGGCATCGGTGGACAACGCCCAGGCACCGTAGTAGCAGTTGGCTCGGGCCAGGGTGTTCTTCACGTAGGCCTGGGCGAGCTTGTGCTTGATCGCCTGGTAGCTCGCGATGGGTCGACCGAAGGCGTAGCGTTCGAGCGCATAGGCCTTGGCCATTTCCAGTGCGGCATTCGCGCCGCCGACCTGTTCCCATGCGAACAGCACGGCGGCGCGGTCGAGCAGGCGCTGGGTCGTGGTCCATCCCTCGCCGTTGACGCCGAGCGGTTCCGCGGCACTGTCTTCGAACGTGATCTGGGCATGGGACCGGGTCGGGTCCAGAGTGCCAACCGGTTCCCGGGTCGCGCCGTCGAGTTCAGCGAGGAACAGCCTCGCTCCGTCGCCGGTATCGGATCTCGCCACTACGACGGCGAAGTCCGCGATGTCTCCGTCCGCAACCGGAATCTTGACCCCCGAAATACCATTGGCCGTTGCAACCGTGGCCAGCGTTTCCGGCCGCGGCTGACCGGGGCCTTCGCCGAGGGCGAAGGTTCCGATCGCATCGCCGGTGGCGAGCTTGGGCAGCCACTTCTCCTTCTGCGCTTCGCTGCCTGCCATGAGGATCGCTTCGGTGGCGAGATAGACCGAGGAAGAGAACGGCACCGGTGCCACCGCCCGGCCAAGCTCTTCGGCGATCACGCTGAGTTCGAGGTAGGAAAGCCCCAGGCCGCCGTGGGCTTCCGGAATGACCACGGCTGTCCAGCCGAGTTCGGCGATCTGTTTCCACAGTTTCTCGTCGTACGGCGCGTCGCCGTCGAGAATGGCACGCACCGCGGAATAGGGACATTGCTCCTGGAGAAAGCCGAGCGCCTGCTCTCGAAGCAGGTTCTGCTCGTCGGAGAATTCGAAGTTCACGGGACGTCCTTGCGTTTCGTTTGGATGTGGGAAGGAGTTGGGTTCGATTGTAACCGTCCGGCCGGCATGATGGACCCAAATGACCCAAATGCAGTAGCCGCGCCCTTTTTCGGCTCGCATGGCTTGGAGTTCATCGGCAACACTGGTACTTTCGGTCGTTTGGTGACCGAGTTGGGTTGCGGTTGACTTGACCACCGGTCGAATGGCCGGTGTGGCGAGAGGGGAATGGTCTTGGCAGCTACTGCGGCCGGTCGGTCGCCTGCGAAAGAGCCGTCGGCAACAAACAGATGTTGACTGCGGCCTACCGCCGAATCCTTCGCCGATGGCGGGAGTGGGTGAACCGTCATCCCCCGCGCGTGCTGGCCGACCGTGCGGCGAACCGCATTCGCGCGCGCGCGTTGCCGCTGTTCCGCGAGGGTGAAATTCCTCCGGAACGGGACCGCAGCGTTAGCGAGGACGACAGCGGGTTCAAGGACGTGGTTCTGCTACTGTTCCGTTCCTGGCCGTACATTCGACCACAATTCCTCGGTCGCTGGTGGTACCCGAAACGCGGTGCCGACCAGCAAGTCGCCGACCTAGTCAGCGGCGATGGCTACCAGTTCGGATACGCGCCTTTCCTGGTGGCTCTCGCGGTCGCGGTCGGTCCCTTGTCCGGCTGGATGCCCGCGACGCTCGAATGGCCCATGAACCTGCTGTATGTCCCCGTCGTCGCCATGGCGGTGTCCATGTTCGCCATGGCGTATCTGCGGGGCCGTCAGCAGATGATCGGAACGGCGGCACTGGTGCTGTCCGGAATCGGCACGAACGTCTCGGCGAATTTCTTCATCGATGGCTATGCATCGAGTCTCTACGGTGCGGTGGTTACGATCTCCTGCGTTGCCGGCTGGATGCTGCAGTTCCGAGTCGGGCAGGGCCGCCTTGAGTACCGCGCGCGTATTGGTGCGCACCTCGTGTACTTCTATGCGATCAATTTCTTCGAGCGATTCCTGAACTTGGCATTGGGAATCATCCTTGCCGACCTTCTGAACCAGAGCCTTCTGCAAGCCGAGCCGCTCGCGCCCGGCCTCGCGAGCCTGCTGGGATTGGAAGTACTGGCCCAAGGGAACATCGACGAGCTGACGAACGAGCAACGGCACGAACTGAAGTGGGTGTACGTGTACATCGCGTTGGGAACGCACATGGCCCGACTGCCCCTGCGCATCATCAATCCCTACTACAACATGTGGATCATGCAGCGCATCAACCAGGATCTCCGGGTCGCTCTGATCTCCCGCTGGCACCAGCTATCGCTCAGCTACCACAGCGACCACCGAACCGGCGACGCCGTCTACCGCATCTATCAGGACAGCGCCATGGTTACCGCGGTGATCGGTCACCTGATCGGGATGACGCTCGCGATGATGAGCTACTACAGTTGCGTCGCGCTGGTCGCCATCCTGAGTCCCTGGCTTGGGCTGATCGCAGGTGTCGTCGTCGTTCCAGCATTGTTGTGGGCTCAATGGGCGATGCCGCGTATGCGCGTGCGCACGCTTGTCTACCGGGCGGCGACCTCGGACGTGACGTCGACCATCCAGGAGAGCTTCAGCGGCATCCGCCTCATCAAGGCGTTCGGCGCCGCCGGCAGAGCCCAGCGACGCATGGAACTGGACTCCGTGGTCGCCTTCAACGCGGCGTTCAGGGTGCGCCATCTGATCGCGATCGTGACCATCGTCATGTACACCGTCGCATCGCTGTTCATCGCCACCGGAACGTCCTTCATGGCCTGGTGGGCGAGCCGCACGGATCCGACTTTCGCGACCGACCTGATCGGTCTGGTGGGTATCAGCTGGGTCGTGTGGAACCTCGCAAGCTACACGTGGACGCGCGATCAGTTGCACGAGTCCAGCGGCGATGTCCGCAAGCTGTTGCGCGACTGGATGACGGCCCAGGACATGGCTATGGGGCTACGCCGAGTGTTCGACATCCTAGATATCGAACCGGAGGTCCAGGAAGACCCCGACGCCGTACCGCTCCGAGAGTTCACCGAAGAGATCCGCTACGAGAACGTCGGCTTCGCCTACGAACCCGAGCGGCCCGTCCTCGATGACGTGAGTCTCACGGCGACTCCGGGCTCGATCACTGCCATCATCGGGCCGACGGGCTCGGGCAAGAGCACGCTGACCGCGCTGCTCGTCCGGCTCTTCGATCCGAACCGCGGCGCGATCAGCATCGATGGGATCGATCTGCGCAAGTACACGATTGCCAGTCTGCGCAACAAGGTCGCCATCGCCCTGCAGGAAAACGTGCTGTTCGCGATGTCCGTTGCGGACAATATCCGCTATGCGGCACCGAACGCGACCGACGAACAGGTCCGTGAAGCCATACGGATCGCCGGCATGGAAGAGTACGTATCGGCATTGCCGAACGGCATCGACACCGTGCTGTCCGACCGCGGCGGCAAGCTGTCCACCGGTCAGAGGCAACGCCTGTCCATCGCGCGGGCCGTTGTGCGCAATACGCCGATCCTCGTGCTCGACGAACCAACGGCCGCCCTAGATGCTGCGACGGAGCACGGCGTCATGCGGAACTTGGCGGAGTGGGGCAAGGATCGGGCGATCTTTCTGATCACCCATCGGATTTCGACCATTCGCCGGGCCGACAACATCCTCTACCTGGACGGGGGCCGGATTGTCGAGAGCGGCGGCCACGACGTCCTGATGCAGCGCCAAGGCGGGCGCTATCGGGCCTTCGTAGAGGCGGAATCCGGTCTCATCGAAACGACCCGCGGTCTTCCGGCAGGCGGCTAGAACTCATGGCAGAAGGATCCGACTCGTCCCCGTCCGGCAGCGAGCAGTTTTCGGTCGATGCGGGTGCCGTCACGCCGTCGCGGCGCGCGCAGGAACAGGCGCTGGACGCCCGCACCAGCGGCCTCGACACCCATACGCAGATCGGGGAAGGGGAGGCGTTGCGCCTCATCCTGCGCAGCGCGGGCTATATCCGGTTCTTCTTCTGGCGCTACGTCCTTAAATTCGTTCTGAAACTTGGCGCCTATGTTGTCGCGCTGGGAATTCTGCCGTGGCCCGCGAAGATGCTGGTGGACCACGTCATCCTCGGCCAGCCCATCGAGGGGGCCAAGAACTATCCGCCTTACTGGCAGCCCGTGGTGGATTGGATGGTGGGGATGTCGGTGCTGGAGATCCTCGTGGCACTGACCGCCATCGGCGTCGGCATGGTTCTCTTGATCGGCCGTTACGTCTCCGGCTACAACGACGACGTCGAAGCGGGTCTCGCGCAGGGTCACGACTACGCCACCCAAACGGAAAACAGGATTCACGAAGGGCACAGCACGTTCGGCGGGCTATGGGGCTACTGCGAGTTCAAGATCAACGCCCGGTTGACGCAGTCGCTCAACCATACGCTTCGCTCGCAGCTCTTCAGCCGGATTGGCGCCTTGTCGATGACGCAGTTGGAGGAACAGCGGATCGGCGACTCCATCTACCGCGTCATGTACGACGCGCCGCAGGTCAACGAGATCTTCTACGAGATCACGCACACCCCGGCCATGTCGACGTTCCTCTACATCCAAGCGTCGGTGACCGTGCTGTTCACGTATCCGTCCCAACCCGAGATCTTCTGGATCACGCTGGCCATGTGTCCGACCTACGCGATCCTGTCGAGCCTGTTCTCACGCATCGTCCGGCGGCGCGGTCAGGCGGCGCGGGCGGCGGGGGCGCTGACCACCGGCACGATCGAAGAGGGCATGGACAACGTGCTCGCCGTGCAGAGCCTCGGCAGCAACGAGCGGGAGCGTGGCCGGTTCGACAAGGACAGCAAGGAGTCCTTCAAACGGCATCGCGCGGTTGCCTTGCTGTGGATGATCATTCCCCAGGTCGGCGACACCATCAACGCGTTCGCGCAAACGGCGTTCTTCGTGATTCTGGTCAGCCTGATCATCGACGGCCACCTCACGGCGGGGGACTTCGGCGCCATGTTCGTGTTCTGGGGTTTCCTGCGCGGACCGGCCATGGCCCTCGGGATCCTCTGGATCCGCATGCAGGACAACGTCGCCGGCATGCGCCGGGTATTCGCCATGATGGATCTGCCCGCCGAGGACGACCTGGGCAGGATGCGCTTGGCGCCTATCCGCTATGGAATCTCGATGCGCAAAGTGGGGCTGGTCTACCCGGATGGCAGACGTGCCCTCGCAGAGGTGGACCTCGACGCGGAGGTTGGCCAGATCGTCGCCTTTTGCGGTCCCACCGGTGCGGGAAAGACGAGCCTTGCGTACTTGATTCCCCGCTACCACCGGGCCAGCGAAGGGGAGGTTCGCGTGGACGGGCAGTTGGTCAACGACGTCACGCTCGACAGCCTGCGTTCGCAAGTAACCTACGTGTTCCAGGAGACGCAGCTGTTCTCGGACTCCATCTTCGAGAACATCCGCTACGGCAATCCCGGAGCGGGCCGGGAAGACGTGATGCGTGTTGCGAGAACCGCCGGCATCCACGACTTCATCATGTCGCTCCCCGAAGGCTACGACACGAGGCTGGGCAGTGCCTCCGCCAGCAAGCTCTCGGTGGGTCAGAAACAGCGCATCTCCATCGCCCGCGGACTATTGCGGGACTCCAAGATCCTCATTCTCGACGAGCCGACGTCGGCCTTGGATCCGGAAACCGAGGAATACCTCGTGCAGTCGTTGCACGAAGCGGCGAAGGACCGGCTGGTCATCATCATCGCCCATCGCCTGTCCACGATCGCCCACGCCGACAAGATCGTCTTCCTGGAGGAGGGGCGCATCGTGGAGCAGGGCAGCCACGACGAACTGATGGCCCGCCAAGACGGGCGCTACCGGCGGTTCGTCGCGTTGCAGACCGCGGCTGCCGACGACGAGGCTGTTTAGGGCTCGCGGGACGGGACAAGCCCGTCCCCTACGTGCTTGTGCGGCGCAGACTCCTGCGCGCGTCCCCCTACGGAGCCGGCAACGGGGCAAGCCAAGCCTTGCGTGTCGGGCTTGATTTGCCGTTCGGAAAGCTCCTATGTTGGCCGACATGACGGACTTCTCCGATCTCGGCTTCGTCAAGGTGGCCCTCGTTGCCCCGCCGGTGGTCATTGCCGACCCGGCAGCGAACGCACAGGCGATTCTCAACGCCTACGCCGATGCGCCTGACGACGCGGCGATCGTTCTGCAGCCGGAACTTGGGATTACCGGCTACACCTGCGAGGATCTGTTCGCGACGGCGGACCTTCGCAAGGCCGCCCACTCGGCACTTGCAGAGGTGGCGCGGGCGACGGATGAACGGGTTCTGGTGGTCGGGGCGCCTTGGTGGCTGGCCGACGGCCGCATCCTCAATTGCGCCTTCGCTTGTCGCGGCGGTCAGGTCCTCGGGGCGGTGCCGAAGATCGCGCAGCCGAACTACGAGGAGTTCTACGAGAAGCGCTGGTTCGCTTCCGGTGCCGGGATTGCCATCGAGGTCGACGATGAAGCGCTGGGCCGCTTTCCGCTCCGAACCGACCTGGTCTTCAAGCTCGGTAACACCGCTTTCGGCATCGAGATCTGCGAGGATCTTTGGGCACCCAATCCGCCTAGCGCCGACCTCGCTTTGGCGGGTGCGGAGATCGTGCTCAATTTGTCGGCCAGCACGGAGTTGGTGGCGAAGGCGGATTACCGCCGCGATCTCGTGCGTACCCAAAGCGCGCGGACCATTGCCGCCTACGTCTACGCAGGCGCCGGGCCCACCGAGTCCACCAAGGACGTGGTATTCGGTGGCCACCTGATCGTCGCCGAGAACGGCTGGCTGCTCGGGGAGTCCGCGCGCTTCGAACTCGCGGGTTCGAGCCTGACGGCGGAGGTCGACACCCAGCGGTTGCGACACGCGCGGGTGCAGAACACCACCTTTGCGCAAAGTCGGCGACCGTCGCCAGCCCCCGTGATCGATGCGGGTGTTCCGCCGACTCTCGACCGTATCGCCCGAAGCTATCCGAGGCAGCCGTTCGTACCGGCGGACGAGTCGGAACTCACCGCCCGCGCCCGGGAGATTCTCGCCATCCAGGCGACCGGCCTGGCGCGGCGTGTGCGTGCGGCCAACACCGAGCGGTTGGTAATCGGGCTGTCGGGGGGCCTCGATTCGAGCCTCGCGTATCTCGTGTGCCTCGATGTCCTCGAACTCTTGAATCTGCCGCCGACCGCGCTCTGCGCGCTGACGATGCCCGGGCCCGGGACCACGGCGCACACCTTGGCGTCCGCACGAGAGCTTGCACGCACCACCGAGGTGGAGTTGCGCGAGATTCCCATCGAGTCGGCGGTCGATCAGCATCTCGCGGACATCTCGCATCCGGGGGACGCCGACGTGACGTTCGAGAACGTGCAGGCCCGTGAGCGCACCCAGATACTCTTCGACACGGCGAATCTCATGGGCGGGATCGTGGTCGGCACCGGCGACCTCTCGGAACTCGCCCTGGGGTGGTGCACGTTCAACGCGGACCAGATGGCGAGCTACAACGTCAACGCCGGGGTTCCCAAGACGCTGATCGCCTACCTCGTCCGGTGGTATGCCCGTCATCGGGCCGACGACGACCTGCGGACCCTGTTGGAACGCGTCCTGGACACGCCGATCACCCCCGAACTCATTCCATCGGAGGACGGCGAAATAGGCCAGGAAACCGAGGCCATCATCGGCCCCTACGAACTCCACGACTTCTTCCTGTACCACTTCCTACGCAACGGCGCGGGTGCGGCGAAGATCTTCGTGCTGGCGTGTCGTGCCTTTGACGGGTCATACACACCGCACGAGATCAAGCATTGGCTCAGAGTCTTTTTTGGGCGATTCTTCGCCCAGCAATTCAAACGAACCACCCTGCCACCGGGTCCCAAGGTCGGTACCGTGAGTCTGTCCCCGAGGGGCGACTGGCGGATGCCGGACGAGGCGAGCGCCGGGGCACTACTGGCCGCAATCGACGAGATCGAACTTGATTGATGGAGAGAGAGGAATGTCGAAGCGGTTTCTAGTCACGGTGTTCATGCTGTTGCCGATGGTGTCGTCGGCCCAGGACGCAGCCTATTGCGGCGACGAAGGGGTCTGGCTGCAGATCCTGGGTTCCGGTGGTTCCGATATCACCGATCAGCGAAGCGCGGCGAGCTACGTGGTGTGGCATGGCGAGCATGCGCGGCTAATGGTCGACACGGGATCGGGGTCGGCGCTGCGCTTCGACGAGGCGGGCGCCGATTTCGCCGATCTCGACGCCATCGTCTACACGCGCCTGCAGGCCTACAACACGGTGGATCTGCCGAGTCTCCTGGAGGGGTCGCTCCGATCCGGACGTGAACGCGTCCTGCCGGTGCTGGGTCCCGCGGATCCGAACGGCGAATCGACCAGCGCCTTCATCGACCGGCTCATCGGGC
Organism: Gammaproteobacteria bacterium; assembly: GCA_009846005.1. Lineage (GTDB taxonomy): Bacteria > Pseudomonadota > Gammaproteobacteria > Pseudomonadales > Azotimanducaceae > VXYL01. The sequence goes on from VXYL01000068.1 coordinate 74,410, forward strand.
CGGAAGGAGCCTACCCCTACCTGTCCCGTTTCCTGGGCGTCGACTCGCCGGGCGGCTTTCGCATCAGCGTGCGCGACGTAATGGCCATCGGCACGCGTCGCTGGGCGGAATTCGGCACGGACAATCTCAAGCTGGCGGCGATTCCCGTACACCACGGCGGCTTGCCGGCACTTGCCTGGCGGGTCGAGATCGATGACTACTCGGTGGTATTCGCCGGCGGGTTCAGCAACCAGAAGGGGACGGTCGCCAAGTTCGCCGAGGAGGCCGATGCGCTGGTTGTGCACCACGCCATCTCCGAGTCCGCACGGGGCCGTATCCGGGACCTCTACTCGCGGCCGTCCGAACTTGGCCGCATCGCAACCGACGCCAAGGTACGCATGCTGGTCCTCGGCCATCGGACGACTCGTACGCTGGGAATGGAGACCATCAACACGGGTGCCATCCGCGAGCAGTACACGGGGCCGCTCATCTTCGGGGACGAGCTGGAGTGCTGGGGATTGTGAACCGCACGGACGCTGCATCGGCGTCCGTGGGACGGGCTTGTCCCGTCCCGCTTGTCCCGTCCCGGCGGACGAACCGCCCAAGCGGTATGATCGTCTTCTTTCCTTGAATCGGATCGCGAATGGGTAAGGGCGACATCCGCACGCGGCGCGGCAAGATCGTACGCGGAACCTACGGCAACAAGCGGCGCCGGAAGCGGAAGAAGACGGGCGAGACCAACAAGCGGTAGCCAAAGGCTCCGCACTGCCGCGCAACCGTCTCGTCGAGTCCAACGGCATTCGTACTATGCTTGCCGTTTCGTCTCGCGGAGCAACCCATGGCGCTCGATATCGCAACCTGCGACAGTTTGCTGTCTACAACCCGTGCCGTTCGCAAGCGGCTCGACCTGTCGCGGCCGGTGCCCCGGGAGATCATCGACGAGTGTCTTGAACTCGCCATACAGGCGCCCACCGGGTCGAACAGCCAGAACTGGCGCTGGGTGGTGGTCGACGATCCGGACAAACGCCAGGCTCTCGCGGATCTCTATCGCCGGGGTGGGGAGGCGTATCTGACGGGCGCGAGCGAACGGGCCGACGCGTCCGGCGATGCGCAGACCGCTCGCGTGTTCAGCTCCGCCCTCTACCTGATGGAGCACCTGCACGAAGTGCCGGTGCATGTGATTCCCTGCCTAGTTGGTCGACCAGGCGCAGGAGCAAGCGTCACCGCCATGGGCGGCTACTTCGCGTCCATCTATCCGGCGGTCTGGAGCTTCCAGTTGGCCTTGCGGGCCCGGGGATTGGGCTCCTGCCTGACGACCCTGCACCTCGGCTTCGAGAAGGAGGCGGCACAGATACTCGGCCTGCCCGAACAGGTCGTACAGACGGCGCTGATCCCGGTTGCCTATACGCTCGGTACCGATTTCCGACCCGCGAAGCGGCCACCGGCCTCGACGATTACCCATTGGAACGGCTGGAGCGACTGACCGCTCGTCTTGTCGTGACCAACCCCTGCCTGCTCACCGCCACAGAACTGCGCGGCCTCGTTGCGCGGCGCGAAATGAGTTGCCGGGAAGTGCTGGAGGCTCATCTCGCGCGGATCGAGGCGGTCGATCCCCTATTGAACGCCATCGTCACGAGGACGGACGATCTCGCGAGGCAGCGCGCCGACGATCTTGACCGAAACCCCGACGGCCACGGGCCGCTTACCGGTCTGCCGATCGCACACAAGGACTTGCTGCCCACCAAGGGCATTCGCACGACCTACGGATCTCCGCTTTACGCCGAGCACGTGCCCGAGGCCGATGCGCTGATCGTTGAACGCATGCGAGCCGCCGGGGCGGTGGTCGTCGGTAAGACCAATGCTCCGGAGTTCGGCGCGGGTTCGCAGACCTTCAACCGCGTCTTCGGGGCGACCCGCAATCCGTATGACACGACCAAGACCTGCGGCGGCAGCAGCGGCGGCGCGGCGGTGGCGCTGGCAGCACGGATGATTCCCATTGCGGATGGCAGCGACACCGGGGGTTCGCTGCGCAACCCCGCGGCATTCTGCAACGTCATCGGCTTCCGCCCGTCGCCCGGGCGGGTTCCGTCGTTTCCGGGCGATCCGTGGTCGGACCTATCGACGGCGGGCCCGATGGCGCGCACGGTGGACGACGTGGCGCTGCTCTTCTCGGTGCTCGCCGGACCGGATTCCCGGGTTCCGAACTGCCTGCCCGAGCCGGGCAGCGCGTTTCGGTCCGTCGCGCCCATCGATCTGTCGAAACTCCGCATCGCCGTAACGGAGGACTTCGGCAGCCTGCCCGTCCAGAGTCCGACTCGCGAAGCCATCCGGGAATTGGGCGACACGCTGGCCGCCGCGGGCGCGACGATGATCGAAGCTGCACCGGATCTTGCGGACGCGCGGCGGATCTTCCACATTCTGCGCGCCACCGGCTTCCGACGTCGGTTCAGTCCGCTGAGCAATTCCGAGAAGGCGCAATTGAAGGACACCATCCGCTGGAACCTGGATGCCGGCCTGGAGCTGACCCTAGCCGACTACGACTGGGTCTACCCTGCGCGTGCCGCCTTGGTGGCGCGGGTCGCCGAGTTCTTCGGCGATGTGGATCTGCTCCTCGGTCCGACGACGCAAGTCCTTCCTTTCGACGTGACCACGGATTGGGTGCGGGAGGTGGATGGAGAGCGCATGGCCACCTACATCGAGTGGATGGAGAGCTGTAGTTGGATCACGGTGACGTGTTGTCCGGCGCTGTCCTTGCCGGCGGGTTTCAAGAACGGTCTTCCGGTTGGCGCCCAGCTCATCGCACCGCTCCGGGAGGACGCGTTCCTATTGCGCGCAGCAAAGGCCGTCGAGGCGGTTACGGGCTACGCGTCGCGTGAACCTGTGCTCGCGGACTAGCGTTCTTGGGCCGTCACCGCAGGGGCGAGGCTATCGCGCCCGGAGGGCGCGCCCTCGCCCGTGCCGGGTGTTCTGATGGCCTCGGTGCGAACGGCGCGGGACGGGACAAGCCCGTCCCCTACGGCTCGTCGGTCTGAGGCGGAGCCTCGCTTGTGCCGAGACGCCGTCGCGGTGGTTTGGCGAAGCGGCAGGCGCGTCTGCTCAATAGTGATAACGGCACTGAACGACAATACACCTGCCGTTCTCGACCTTGTAGACGAAGCGGTGCTCCTTGGTGATCCGCCGTGACCAGTAGCCAGCCAGCTCGTGCTTCAGCGGTTCCGGGTTTCCGATGCCTGCGAACGGCTGACGGACGCAATCGGCGACTATTCGCGCGACTCGCTCTGCAACCTTTCGGTCGTTCTGAACCCAGTACTGGTAGTCAGCCCAGGCTTGGCGCGAGAACGCGACAACGGCTTCGTTCTCGGCTGGCACTCACCGTTTCTCTTCGATCGACCCATCCGAAAGCGTGGCAGTGACGACTTCGCCGGCCTCCACTTCGGCAATGGCTTGTCGGAGACGTTCGGCGTTCAAGGGCGAACGCAACAGGTGATACGTCTCCATCATGGAGTCGTGCTCGGACTTCGCCATCATGACGACCGGTTCGCTCGTCTTCCGCGTGATGACCACGGCAACACGGTCCTCGATGACCGTGTCCATGACCGCCTTCAGATTCTGCCGTGCTTGCGTGTAGTTCAGGACGCGTTCCACAATGCCCTCCAAAACGTACAATTAATTGTACGTCAAAACGCCCGACCTAACAACGGCTGGGCGGTTAGAAGCCCCTCGCTTGAGGTTGCTCGGCGTCAATCGCAAGCGTTCGCTAATCGTCGCGGTCAGGTGCCGGCAGGTCGTCGTAGGAACTCTCGCCCAATCGGAATACGAGCTCGCTTACCCGGGCCGGCGCGGCTACCACCTCGCCGCGAACGACCATCGGCCGAAACCGCCAGGAGCGCACAGCGTCGAGCGCTGCGGCGTCGAACACGCCGCGTGGCTCGGACTCGATGACAACGGCATTGGCAACGGTTCCCGCGGCCGTGACGTCGTAGCGAACCGCGACGCGGCCCTCGACGCCGGTTGACCTCGCATCGTCCGGATAGACCAAGTCGGCGCCACCGATGAACTGCGGAGGCCGCGACAGCGACGTGCAGCCCGTGAGAACCGCGATCAGGGTCGCGAGGAGTAGTATGGCAACCGCTCTCGTCATGGCCCCACGATACCGCATGATTGAAGGCGCTTGCGGTATCCCTGTGCTCGCGGCCGCAGATGGGTGCCGCTTCCGGTCGGCGTTCTGACCTGGTGTAAGCTCACGTTCGTTCCAAGGCAAAGGGAGAAGCGCCATGATCGCAGTCGGGGATGTCGCTCCCGATTTCACGCTGCGAAGCCACGATGGCGAAGAGGTGAGCCTCGCTGGGTTCAAAGGCGACAAATGGGTCGTGCTACACACCTTCCCGCTGGCGTTTACCGGCGGCTGAAGTAATCAAACTTCGAACTTCAACCGTGCGTTGAAGCAATTCTCGGAAGCCGGCGCTGCGCTCATCGGCCTAAGCGTCGATTCCGGCCCGGCATTACGGGCCTGGTCGGGGGCCATGGGGGGCGTTCGACATCCCCTGTTGGCGGATTTCTGGCCCCACGGTGCCGTCGCGACCTCACTCGGCATTTTCAACGAGGCTGCGGGGATCGTGAACCGCACGCTCATGATCATCGATCCCGACGGCGTGGTCCGGCACACCGAGGCCCATCAGGGCACGCTGCCTGATCCGGCCGCGGCGTTGGACAAGCTGAAGTCGCTGCAGGCGGGTATGCCCTAGCGGACAGGCGAGGTGTTCCGGCGGCGACCGAGGTCATGGCGCTGCGGTCGGGTCGTCGCTGACGCTTACCAGCGTCTTGCCGAAGTTCCCGCCGGCGAGCATGGCGCTGAATGCCGCCGGTGACTGCTCGAGACCTTCGCGGATGTCTTCGCGGTACTTGACGGCGCCGTCTCGGATCCAACCCGCCATCTCGTCCAGGAATCGGTCCTGATGTTCGGCGACGAAGTCCCTGACGAAAAGGCGATGCACCGCGACCTTCTGGCGATCGAATACGGACCGGCCGGTCTCGGCCCAGACGGCGCCCGGGTCACCGCCGTCCGTATTGCCGTATTGCGAGATCATGCCGCACAGCGAGATCCTGGCGTTGCGGTTGAAAAGCGGCAACACCCCTTCGAAGACGTGTCCGCCAACGTTCTCGAAGTAGACATCGACGCCATCCGGACAAGCGGCGCTGAGGTCGTCCGGATAACTTCGGGAACGGTGCGACACGCAGGCGTCGAGGCCGAGTTCCTCGACCACGAAGTCGCACTTCGCGGTGCTCCCGGCGATGCCGACGACTCGGCAACCCCCCAGCTTGGCGATCTGTCCCGCTGCTTGGCCGACACCGCCGGAGGCGGCGGAGACCACGACGGTTTCCCCCGGTTGCGGCTGACACTGCACCGCTATGCCGGAGTAGGCGGTGAGTCCGAGCATGCCGAGGACGCCGACGGCCGTGGAGATCGGCGCGACGGCGGGGTCGAGTTTGCGAGGAAACATGTAGCCGAAGACGTCGATGTTCCGTCCGGTCAGGCCGTAGAGTTGCCAGCCGTTGGTGTTGAAGAGGAAGTCGCCCCCCTGGTATTCATCGGCACGGGACCGCACGACTTGGGAGACCGTGCGGCCATGGCAGACATCGCCCACGGCCTCCGCTCCGCTACGTCGGCGACCCCACTGGTAGGGGTCCATGGATAGATAGACGGTACGGGTGAGTGCCTGGCCGGCCGCGGGTTCGGGTATCGCTTCGTCGCCGAGGACGAAGTCTCCATCCGACGGCCAACCCGCGGGCGGACGCCTCGCCAGTCGCCAGACCCGGTTCACTTGGCGTCGCGGACCGCCGCCATCAGAACGCGTACCTTGTTGAGGTATCCACCACAGAGGGTAACCCTCGGTTGAACCAGCGCGACTGCCGAGTTTGGCACATCAGCGATGACCGCGGCCCCGGGATGGAAACTTCAAGGAAGATATGCCGAAGGGAGGGAAGCGACCGTCGGCGGATGTCGTAGAAGGGCGGCGGGGGGCGGAGGCGGCCCACCGTGAATGGCGAAGGCGCGTCCTTCGGGGAGCGGCCGGCCCGGCTTGCGCCGCCGGTGGGTGCTACCGAACGCCGGCGATGCCGTTCTTGATGCCCTCCGCCGCCCAGCCCGCCCAGGGCAGGGTGAAGAATCGGAAGCCCTTGTCCTGCAACTGTGCGGGAGAGATGCCCGGTGGAACGAAGAACATACCCGCCGCGACGCCTGCGGCTTGGCATGCCGCCCCGATCTTGTCCAATGCCGCGTGATACGTGTCGCTCGTGTAGTCCAATGCGACATCCAGGTTTATCGACAGGTCCGACGGCCCCACGAGCAGGACGTCGATGCCGGGTACGGCGAGTATGTCGTCGAGGGCGTCGAGAGCTTCCTGGGTCTCGATCATGGGGACGACTAGCAATTGCTCGTTCACGGCATCCATGTATTCGCGGTAATCCTTGAACTCGCCCCATTCGCCGCGCATGCCGGCGGAACTCCGCACGCCGTCGAAGGGGTACTTGCACCACTTCACCATGTCGGTCGCTTCATCCGGCGTATTCACCATGGGAACGACGATGCCCTTGGCGCCGATGTCCAGTGCGTAGCAGATCTGGTCGGGGCGCAGGTCGCCAACCCGGACGATCGGTGCCGCGTTCGTGCCCCGCGTTGCCGACACGGCCCGCGCGAGACCCTTGATGTCGTCCGTCGAGTGCTGGGTGTCGAACAGGATGAAGTCGAAGCCGGAACCCGCGAGAAAGCGAACTTCGCTGTTGGCGCCTGCGGTCGTGCCGACGGCGGTTCCTCCGGATTTGAGCAAGTCCTTGACGTGGTTCATTGAATAGACCTTGGGCGAAAACGAACCGCGAACCTTACGGCGTGGCGTTGGAAAGTGCCAGTTCGAAGACCGTCCGGAGTGCACGTTGATTCCTTGGTGAGACGCCCGTAGGGGCGACCCTTGTGGTCGCCCGGCATTCCGGCGAAGCCGATTCGCAGCGCTCGCGGCTGGGTGGGGTTCCGGCGCGGGACGGGACAAGCCCGTCCCCTACCGTACCGTCACCGTTCCGGCGCTCTCGTCCGTCAGAGTTTCCGGATGATGCTCGCCATTTGGTCCTCGACGGCCATGAACTGCCGGGCGAGGTCCAGTTGCGAGCGCGACCGCGCTAGGTTGTCGCCGCGTTCGCCGACCTTGAAGTAGACGTCGCCTTCCAGGTGGTCGGTAAGAAACCGCACCGACAGCATGAAGCTCATGTAGGCAGGTGCGGCGGCGTAGTGCTCGACATCGTCCACTGCCCCGAACGCCGAGAAGAACCCCTCGCTCAAGGGCTCGAAGCGGCCTCGCGAGAACTCGGCGGCGGCCTCGGTCTCCTCGCTGCCGGCAAATGCCGAACGTACGAGGTCGCCGAAGTCCCAGGCCGGGTCGCCCAGCATCAACGTATCGAGGTCGATGATGGCGGCAACCTCGTTTCGCCTCGGGTGGAAGAGCAGGTTGTTCACCTTGCAGTCGCCGTGAATCACCCGCCTTGCCACGCCGGGCCGGAAACGGCTTCGGAGTTCGTTGATCTCGGCAAGCAGGCTCCCGACGTCGCCGGCCGGTGCCGCGTCGAGCCGGTCCAGGTAGAAGGCGAGGTTGTGGAACCCTTCGATCACTTCTTCGAGTTCGCCACCGAAGTCCGCGAACGTCGCGAGGAATCCGCCGAACGCCTGGCCGGCACAAGCGAGTAACTCGTCGGGCAGACTCTGGAAGTTCCTTGAGGGAAGGTGGGGAAACAAACGCCAGATGTCCCCATCGGTGTCCACGCTGTAAGGGGACTCTTCGATCGTAGGTACCGGGGGCAGAAGCAGATCGCCGCCTTCGTGCGCGATGGCCTTGGCGAGATTGCGCATGAGCGCTTGCGGATCCTTGAACACCGACCCGTTCAAACGCTGAAGCACGTAGCGGTCATCGACGAGGTAGGTGTCGTTGATGTGGCCGGCGTCGATCGGTTGTATCTCACCCGATGCAACGTCCCAGGCCGTGAGAATCTCCCGGGCGGCACCAGACCGGGGCTTGTGGTTCGCCACGACGTCCGCGATGGGCAGCAGGTATTCGCCAAACGGCCCGCCGAGGGTGCCGATGTCGACGTTCTGGCCGTCCAGATAGTCAGCAACGCCGACGAGCGCATCGGAGACGTCGCACAACTCGCTCAGTAGATCGGGATACCGTTCGAGTGCCTTGTGCTGTTCGCGCCATCCGGCAATCCAACGACTCATGGACGTGCTGGCGGCGAGATCGGCCGCGGCACGCCGGGTGGCGAGTGACTCCGGCGGAATGCGGTCGACGATGCGGTCCAGTGGCGTCGTGGTGGAGTAGGGTCGCTCTGCGCCGGAACTGCCCAGTCCGCTGACCCGGCGTTGGAACTCCGTGACGCCCAAGAGCCGCAGGTACCACTTCACGGGTTCCAGCATCTCGATGAGCGGCGCGAGATCGGGATAGTCTCGGAACAGGTCGGCATCGTCCGGCGCGAGAATGGCGAGCGAGGCGAGCGTGCTCCGCGTCTTCGCGGCGGCTTCGTAGACATCCTCGACGCGTGACATGCTCCCGTTCCAGAAGCGTTCCGCGATGGCGGGCATGCGACTCCAGAGGCGCACGTCGAGCAACTCGTCGGTGACAAGCTCGGACCACAGGCACGCTTCGCCGCCGAGGACGCGCCCGCCTGGTCTCTCAGGAAGGTCCGGGTACTCGCCGAAACCCGACATCCACGCCAAGCCCTCCCGGACATGCGCGAGCCGCGGATGATCGGCGATGGCCTGCTCGTCGGCCTGGGTGGCCGTGGCGGGGTCGAACGCGAAGTGCACGTCCGTCGGATAGAACAGATCCAGGTAGTACGGGGCGCTGACGACACAGTCATGCCCGGCCCCGAGCGCGGCGTCGCGGGCTTCGATTCCGCGCCAAGCCTGGATCACGGTGTCCTGCCGCAGTCCCTCGTGCAGGCACTCGTCCCAGCCGATGGCGCGTTTGCCCAATCCGCCGAGCGTGTCGACAACATGCTGGTAGAACGTCGTGGAATCCCGTCCGACCTCGTCGCCTCCAAAGTGAACGAACTCGTCGGGGAACACGTCGGCCAACTCGCCCAGGAGCGTGTCGACGGCACGGCGAACTTGGGCGTTCTCGATGTCCAGGCAGACGTCGTGTACGCCGAATCGCGTACTCGGTCCTTGGACGGCACTGCCGCCATCGACGCCCCAATCCGGGTGTGCCGCCAGCCAGCTCGTGGCGTGACCGGGGACATCGATCTCCGGCACGATGCGAATGGCCTGGTCGCCGGCGTAGTCGACAAGATCGCCGAGTTCGGCGGCCGAATAGGCCTCGACACTCGCGAGTTCCGGGTAGCTCGAGGAGCGGAAGCGAAATCCCTGGTCGTCAGTGAGGTGCAGGTGCAAGACGTTCAGCTTGTAGAACGCCATCACGTCGATTGTGCGTCGGAGCGTATCCAACGAGATGAAGTGCCGAACCGTATCGATCATCACGCCGCGCCAGGCGTAGTGCGGCGCATCGCGAATCTCCGAGACTTGGAACTCTCCCTTGGCGACAAGCTGCGTCAAGGTCGCGAGTGCCGTGAGTGCTCCCCATTCGGACGCAGCCCGAATCCGCACGCGCCCGCCAGGGCGCGCCGTTTCGCCCAGCGAAAGCTGGTATTCGTAGGAGTCGGCGAGTCTGGGCACGGGACTCTGGGGGTCTTCGACATCGAACTCGACGACCAGTCCCCGGCCGGGCAACCGTGCGACTGCACGTCTCATGCGGTGGGAACACCGGCCCTGGATTCGGTTTGGCCCCGAGGAGAGCACTCGGCGGGGACCGAGCTCAACCTCCCGAGGGGCAGGCAGCAGACCTAGCGCCGACACAAGACCCGCCGCCTTCGGGGTGCCAGGGTGAGGTGGATTCGTAGGGGCGACCCTAACGCGCCCGTAGGGGCGCGCGGTCGCCCGTGCGGGACGCGCCGGCCCCCGAACAACGGGACGGGACAAGCCCGTTCCTTACTGGGCGTTTCCAGGTGGCGGCCAGCTGACGACGATGCGTGTCTCGACGGCGCCCGCATTCGGCTCGATGCCCTCGTTGAATCCGTCATCGGCGGAAAGTTTGCGGCTCTCACCGGTCGGCAGCAACCCGGATGGGTTGGGAGGCCGCGGCTACGAGTCGAGCAGCCAAGCCAGCAGCGCGACGGGAACGGCGGCGACTGCGGGGTCGGAGAGGTCCGTCTCCGAGCGGGTGGCCACAATGCCTCGCCAGCGGGACGCCTTCAGAGTCAGGGCGTCGCGTCGCCAGCCGCCATCCACGTACTTGGACTCGAAGGCGATGCCGCCGAACGCCGGGCCGACGAAGTCGATCTCCTTGCGCGAGGCCGTGCGGTGGTGCATCACTTGGTCGTGTCCGACGAGGGTGCCGGGGTTCGTGCGTTCGGTCGTCCGCAGCAGGGCCACGCCGAGTTGCTGTTGCGAGAGCTGAGAGAAGTCGATTGTCGAACCCGGCGTCAGATTGGTATAGATGGGATCGGTGAAGTAGAGCTTCGGCTGTGCGCCGAGCTTCGGGTGTAGATTGTCTTCGCGGTAGCACGGCCAGACGACGAACGCTTCGCGCAATTCGTCGAGACGGCGCTTGAGCGTCGATTGGGCAACGCCGGTGTCGTTGGCGAGAGAAGCGACGTTTACCGGCGAGCAGACGTTCATGGCCAGCCGCCGCAGCAGGTCGGTACTCTGGGCCTGCGACCAGTCCGCGCGACGGAAGGCGTCGCCGTGAATGACATCCACCAGACTTCGACGCAGGACGGCGGGTTCCGCGCGGGCGGCGACATGTTGCGCGACGGCCACCGGAAAGCCACCGCAGCCCACGTAGGTCTCCCATGCCCGGATCAGCACGTCCTGCCATGGCGCGAGTTCCGGTAGCACCTCCTTCAAATGGGCGCGCGTTAGATCGGCAATGCGATGGCGCACCAGCTTGGGCATGGCCGGGGGCGTCTGGGTCGATGTCAAGGACAGGAAGGACCGAAACCCGATGGGCATGAGCACGCGATCCGGTGCTCGCGCATCGCCCCGACGACCGGCCAGTGCCTTGGTGGCACGCGTAAGATCGGCTGCGGAGGAACCAGTGAGCACCAGGGTATCGGTCCGGAAACGGGGATCGTTGTCGCGCAGCCACTTGATCCTCTCCGGCCAGCCGTCGGCGATGCCGGTGATCTCGTCGATGAACCAGTACCGATGGCCTTCGGCTGGCATCAGCCCTTCGGCCGCATCGACCAGAAGACCCAAGTCGCGGCTGCGCAGCCCGTCCACGGCCATGTGGACGATGTGCCGGGGCGGTACGCCGTCCGCTATCAGGTCGCGTATGGCACCCTTGACGGCGACCGTCTTCCCGACACGACGAGGACCGCGCAGCATGTAGAGGCCGCCCGGGGCGAGATCGTCCAGCACATCGGCCCGATAGCTGAACGGCGCGCCCGCAGCTTCGCGTAGGTCGGGATCTTCACTGTTCCAACGGGTTGGATCGCGCCACCAGCGGTTCGTCGCCGCCAGTATCTGTTGGGCTTCTCCACGTTTCATGGATGTGGCTGGCTTGGAAAGTGTGAACACTTTACGCCAAATGTGGCGGAAAATGTATACATAATCCACCAGGCGCTGTGGTTTTCCTATGACAGCGTCATCCAGCTGCTTCGGCGGCAGAAAACAGGGCGATTTCGTGTGACCTTACACTTTGCTTTGCCGGCGCCAATGGATGATCTCAATGGCGGCGGCGGCTGCCTCAATGCCCTTGTTGAATTCGTCGTCGTCTGCCCGTGCTTGGGCGTGAGCCAACTCCGTGACGGGCAAGACCTCGTTGACGATGGGCACCCGGGCCCGGCGGGAGACCTCGCCGAGTCCGCGGACGCACTCGTCGATGATCATCTCAAAGTGGTAGGTGTCGCCCTTGAGCACAACGCCAAGGCAGACGATCGCATCCACGTCTGGATTGGTCTCGACGACTTCATTGGCCGCGTACGCAAACTCCAGCGAGCCGGGCAACGTATGCGTCACGATGTTGTCGACGCCCTTCGTGCGCAGTACCTCGACGCATCTCGCGTGCAGCGAGTCCACGATGTCGGCGTACCACTTCGACGTAAGAATGACGACCGTAGCGCCACCATCGAGGTGGGGCAGGGCGGCAATGTCGATGGCCTGTTGCATGGGCGCGAAGTGTGCGGGTCTCACCAGTCGGCGGCAACCCGCGGCTAGTCGGCACTACGTTGTGAGCGGCCGGGTTCGCCGTTCACGGTTGACGCCGACTCGCCGGCTTGCCCAAACTGCCATTGCCTATTCCTCTTGAGGGGCCGGCCCCCATGCCGGAAACACTCGATACGCTAGGCGTCGGTCGCGTTCTCGGTACCGACGACGCGACGCCGCTGTCGTTCTGGGTTGCGCTCGGACCGGACCAGTACCTGCAACTCGACGATGTGGTCGCGCTCGAACGGCTCTTGCCCGACGGCGACACGGTGCGCATCTACGGGCTCGTGACCGAGGTGCGGGCACGCCACGAGGGTGCCCGGTTCGACTCGGACGTGTTCCTGATCGAGGATGGCATCCTGCCGGCAGAGGTGAGCCAGGCGGCCCAGATCCTGGCAACCCGTTTCGAGCCGGAGGTGTTCGTACCGCCGCTCCCCGGTCAGCTCGTCTACAAGGCCGAGGGCGACGAGCGCGACATGGCGCTCTACTTCGACGGCATGCAAAAGCGGCTGCCCGCAGGACTCACCCGGGACGACGAGCCGCTGTACGCCAACCTGGAGTTCCTGGATGGGTCGCGGGGCGCGCACGTCAACATCAGCGGGATCTCCGGCGTGGCCACCAAGACGACCTACGCCACGTTCCTGCTCTACAGCCTGTTCCGGTCCGGCGTTCTCGGCGGCGAGGCGATCAACACCAAGGCGTTGATCTACAACGTCAAGGGCGAAGACCTGCTGTTCCTGGATCGGGACAACAGTGAACTCGAGGACGAGGACCGCGACCGGTACCAACGCCTGGGTCTGCCGCCCGGCGCTTTCGACAGCGTCGATTTCTACGCCTCGCCACGGCGTGATGATCCGGTCGCGGCGCCGGACGTGTCGACCCGGCAGACGGGCGTTACGTCCTACTTCTGGACGTTGGCGGAATTCTGCGCCGAGGGTCTTCTGCCGTTCGTGTTCGCGGACGCGGAAGACGACCGGCAGCAGTACACGATCATCATCCACAACGTGGTGGCGAAGCTCCGCGACGCAGCCGAGGGCCTGCCCGACGGCGGAATCGCCATCGACGGCGAGACCATCACCGACTTCGAGTCTCTCGCCCGGATGATCGCCGACCGCTTGCAGGACGATCTGACTTCCGCCGACTGGGCGGGACGGGCCATCGGGCAGGGCACGGTGAATGCCTTCGTGCGGCGTCTGTTCGGGGCCGTTCCCCATCTCAAGCACCTCATACGGGGCAACGTGACGAACCCGGATCGTCACCGGATCCAGCGCCAGGCGCAGGTGACCGTCGTCGATATTCACAACCTGAACGACCGGGCCAAGCGTTTCGTGGTCGGCGTCACGCTGCGCCGTGCGTTCGACGAAAAGGAGCGCGCAGGCCAGCAGCGGCCGTTGTTGTTCGTGGTGCTGGACGAGTTGAACAAGTACGCGCCGCGGGAGGGATCGAGCCCCATCAAGGAGATCCTGGTGGACATGTCCGAGCGCGGCCGGTCGCTGGGCATCATCCTGATCGGCGCCCAGCAGACGGCGAGCGAGGTGGAACGCCGCATCGTCGCCAACTCGTCGTTGCGCGTCGTGGGTCGGCTCGATGCGGCGGAAGCGGGGCGCGACGAATACGGCTTCCTGCCGGCGGTGCATCGACAGCGCGCGACGATCCTGAAACCGGGCACCATGATTCTGTCCCAGCCGGAATTGCCCATCCCCCTGGTCACCCAGTTCCCGTTCCCCGCTTGGGCCACCCGAGCCAGCGAAGCGGCCCCCGGCAAGGGTAACGACGACGGTGACGATCCGTTCCGGGGCTTGGACTAGACGACATGCGCTTTCTCCACACGGGCGACTGGCACGTCGGCAAGACCATGCGGGGTCGCAGCCGCGCCGACGAGCACCGCGCCGTTCTGGCCGAGATCGCGGACATCGCCGCCGACCGGCAGGTCGATGCCGTGCTGGTGGCCGGCGACCTCTTCGACACGGCGGCACCGGGTCCCGAGTCCGAAGAGATCGTCTACGAGACGCTGCTGAGGCTCGCCCAGGAAAGGCCCGTCGTCGTCATCGCCGGCAACCACGACAACCCGAATCGTTTCAACGCCGTCAAGCCGCTGCTCGAACTCGGCAATGTCGTCGCGTTGCCACGGGTCGCGCAGCCCGAGGAGGGCGGCGTTATTGACCTCGACGTCGGGTCTGGCGAGCGGGCGCACATCGTCCTCCTCCCGTTCGTGTCTCAACGCGGGATCGTAAGGGCCGAGGAGCTGATGGTTCAGGATCCGGACCAGCACTCACAAAAATATGCCGACCGTCTCGCCAAGATTCTCGACCGCCTTTGTGGCGAAGCAGATGTCAATGCCGTGAATCTCGTCCTAGCCCACGCCATGGTGCACGGCGGCACCATGGGAGGCGGCGAACGTTCGGCCCACACGGTGTTCCAGTACAGCATCCCGACGTCGGCGTTTCCGTCCGACTACCACTACGTCGCCCTCGGCCACCTGCACCGCGCCCAGGAACTCGCCGGTGGCTGTCCCATCCACTACAGCGGCTCGCCCCTGCAGCTCGACTTCGGTGAAACGGAAGATGCGAAGAGCGTCAACATCGTCGAGGCCACGCCGGGGCAACCGGCAAGCGTCGAGCAAGTAACGCTATCGGCCGGCAGGCGGCTACGGCGCGTGGTCGGTTCGTTGGCAACGCTCGCGGAGTTGGCGGATACGGTTGGCGAGGACTTCCTCTTGGTGGAGGTCCAGGAGAGTCCGAGACCGGGGTTGTCAGACGATGTGCGCGAACTGCTGGCGAATGCGGTCGAGGTTCGCGTGCCCTTGGCCGAAACCAAGTCGGAAACAGGAGGAACGAAACGGGGGCGTGCTCCTCAAGAACTGTTTCACGACTACCTCGAAAACTCCGGCGCACCAAACGAACAGGTGGAGGCGCTGTTCGACGAGTTGCTGGAGGACGCGGATGCGGCCTGAAGCGTTGGAACTCGACGGGTTCACCGCCTTCCGCGAACCCACCCGGGTCGACTTCAACGACGCCGACCTGTTCGCGTTTACCGGACCGACGGGTGCAGGCAAGTCGAGCCTGATCGATGCCATGGTGTTCGCGCTCTACGGCAGCGTGCCGCGCTTGGGAGAGAGAGCCGTGGCGCCGGTCATAAGCCAAGGGCGGCAGGACGCGCGGGTCCGACTCGACTTCACGCTGGATGGCGAGTCGTATACAGCGGTCCGGGTCGTGCAGCGAACAAAGGGGGGCGGCGCCTCGACCAAGGAAGCGCGGCTAGAGCGTGGCGACGATGTCATCGCGGGCAACGTTGGTGAACTCGACGACCAGATCGACCGCTTGATCGGTCTGGACTTCCAGCAATTCACCACTTGCGCCGTGTTGCCGCAGGGCGAGTTCGCCCGTTTCCTCCACGCGCGGCCGGCCGAACGGCAGAAACTGCTGACGCAGTTACTCGGATTCGCCGTCTACGCCGCAATGCGACAACGCGCGGTCGAGAAGGCAGCCATCGGTCGGGACCGGATGGAAGTCGCCGAACAGCGCCTCGAAGGCCTTGTCGATGTCAACAAGAAGGTCGAGAAGGCGCACGCCGTTCGCTTGAAAGCGCTCGAGCAGCTGCAGGACGAGGCGGGCGATGAGTTGGCCGAGATCGAAGGGCTCAAACGGGACATTGATGGCATTACGCCACGGCGGAAGGAGCTCGCCGCCCAGTTGAAGGCACTTCGTGCGGTGCGGATGCCCGCTGACGTCCCGAAACTCGCATCCGATCTGCTGGCAGCAGTGCAAGCCGCTGACGCCGCCGGACAAGCATTGGAGTTGGCGAAAGCGACATTGGAGGGTGCCGAGGCGAATCGTGCGGCGTTTCCCGACAGGGGTGAGTTGGAGGAACAGCAGCGGCTGCATCGCGTTGGCGACGAACTTGATCGTGACCTCGCCCAGGCCCAGGAAAAGTCGTGTCGGGAACGCGAACGGGCCGCTCAACACCAAGCCGCGCTCGATCAGGCGACAGCCGGTGCGGTGGCGGCACGGGAGTCCCTGGAGGCAGCACGCCGCACCCATGCCGCACACGAATTGCGGGGCCACTTGGTCAGCGGCGAATCCTGCCCCGTTTGCGGTCAGTCCGTTGGGGCTCTCCCAACCGGCAAGAAGCCGTCAGCGCTGGCGGAGCTTGAAGACGCGGAGCAACAGGCGAGCACCGCACTGGAAACCGCTCGCACGGCGCACCAGGAATCAGCCACGCGACTTGCAGCGGCGAATGCCATTGAGTCGGAAGTCAACGTGAAGCTTACCGAAAACGCGGAAGCCCTCGCCGGCGCAGGGAGCTTGGATGAGATCGAAGACCTCTTGGACCAAATTGCGGCCGCCGACCGGGAGCAGCACGAAGCAAAGCAGCGACAGGACGACCTCTCGCAGACCTTGATTGATGCCCTTGGCAAACGTCAGTCCGTCACGCAACGCCTGGCAGAGGCTTGGACTACCTACAACAAGGTCCGCGACGCGCTCTCGGCGCTTGCTCCACCGTCCGCGAATACCGACGATCTTCCCGCCTCGTGGTTGGGACTCCAGAACTGGGCGATCTCGGCGATACCGGAAACGACCGAGAAGGACGACGGGCTACGTGAAGAAGCGAAGCGGCTTGGAATCGAGGTTGAGTCGCGTCGGGACGCCCTGGCGACGCAGCTCGAGGTGCACGAAGTCGCCTTCGATGACGACCCCCTCCGAAATCTGCTCGAAGCAGTGACGCGGACCAGCATCGCGCTGCGGGAAGTCCAGGAGAAGCGCAAGGAAAAGAAGCGGCTTCGGCACGAAGTCAAGAACACCAAGTCGATCGTCGATGTGGCGGACACACTGGCAAAGCACCTCCGGGCGGACGGTTTCGAGCGTTGGTTGCTGCACGAAGCATTCGGCCGGTTGGCCGAGAGCGCCAGCACGCTCCTCCTGGAGTTGTCCAACGAACAGTACGCCTTCCGGCACAACGACAGGCTCGAGTTCGAAGTCGTCGATCACACAAACGCCGGCGAAGTTCGTTCCGCAAGAACGCTGTCCGGCGGCGAGACGTTCCTCGCTTCGCTGTCGTTGGCGTTGGCGCTAGCCGACGAGGTGGCTGACCTTGCGACAGACGGAACCGCGCGGTTGGAGTCCATCTTCCTTGACGAAGGATTCGGCACACTCGATCCCGATACCCTCGGCAAGGTCGACGCCGCCATCCAAGAACTCGGCTCCAGGGGCCGCGTGGTTGGCATCGTCACCCACGTCGCGGACTTGGCGGAATGCATGCCCGTCCAGTTCAAGGTCTCCAAGGCATCCGGGAGCGCGAGCGTCGAACGCGTCGAAACCTAGCCATGCCCCAGAAGGTCGCCATCGAAAGCTGGGATCCCGATTACGGTGTCCCGTCGACGGAGCAAGCCGAGGAGGCCGAGGTCGAAATCGACGTTGGCGTCGAAGTTCCCGAGCAGCGGTGGGCGCCGATACCCGCGCAAATCGAACAACACCCGGAGGCGCTTCTATTCATCGACGGGGTGCGCCGCATCGATGCCAACGCATGGCTCGAGGACGGTCGAAGTCCAGTACGCCAAGGCATGTTCGCCTCGTTCGCGGCAGGTGCCGTGCGCGTTGTTGAACAAGCGCATGTGGATCGGGTAGAGGTCAGGCGGACGCTCTTTGCACCCGGCAATCCCGAGGCGTTCGTCACACGCGCGGGCACCTACGAGCCTTTCGGCGTCGCAACGCCGGGTGCGGATGCGCTGTCCTCGGCGCTGCAGGAGTGTCTGGGCGACTTGGAGGTCGATGTCGCGGCCCGCGTTGCGGACAACGCCGATCTGGTGGTCGTCGATGGGCCGCTCTACAGGCGCCAGCACCTCCCGTGCACCATCGGCTACGTCAAGACCCATCGGGTCCAGTACCTCAAAGGACGTCCTCTCGAGACGATCGCAGCGCTCGCGGAAAGTGAACGCACGCCGGTGTTCCGGTTCCGGACATCCTGGACACGTCACGCTTGGTACCTGCGCCTCCCCGGTTCCAAAGCGCACGCCTGGTCCGGCGTGGTACGCCTGGAAGCAACCGCTGATCTGGCCCTCGACGAAACGGTTTCCCTAGCCAACCGAACCGCGGCCGTATTGCCCCGCTACGCCTCCAAGCCCCACAAGGATCCCCGGGCGCCACAGAACCTCTATCCGATTGCCGGTCTCGAACGCGAATTGCGCCGCCGCCTCGGCGATGCGGTCT
This sequence comes from Gammaproteobacteria bacterium, assembly GCA_009846005.1. Classification (GTDB taxonomy): domain Bacteria; phylum Pseudomonadota; class Gammaproteobacteria; order Pseudomonadales; family Azotimanducaceae; genus VXYL01. The sequence continues at coordinate 92,836 of VXYL01000068.1, forward strand.
ACGTGGAACGGGCGCTCCGCGCGGCAGCTACCTGACCGGTCGCATTGACGACCCTCGTCGGTCTGACCGATGATCGACACATGCGACTCGCACTGGCGCTGGTGATTGTCGCCTCCTTGTGCGCAAGCGCGTCGCCGCGCGCGGTCGGGACACCTGCGTCCAACGCCGAGGCGCGGCCCGCACCGATGGCCGAATACGAGGCCGAAGCCCGACTGTTGCTCGGTGCCGCCAATATCGTCGGTGGTCTGTGGCATGCCGTGGATTCGCCGGACGACCGGCGCGCCCTGGAGTTGGTCATCTGGGGTTTGCGCCGCGGAACAAGGGGAGTTGCGTTGGCCCCGGAAATGCCCTTGGCGCATCTCAACGATGTGGGCGATTCGGTCAGGAAACGGACGAAGGCGGCGGCGGCGAACATCCGTGCCGGGAACCCCGAAGCTGCGGTCGGTGCCCTCGGGTCGATGCTCGACCGTATCGATGAATTGAACGATCAGGAGTTGGCGCGGATCAGGACACTGGCAACCCTCGCCCACGTGGCGAAGCGGGAGCCCCAACTTGCCATCGACGCGATGGATGGCGTGGTGAGCGCCGCCTGCTCGGTAATCTGCTCCCCGGACTCGCCCTATGTCGTCGGCGCGAACGACCCGCGTACTCGCGATGTCGGTCGGCACAAGATTCAGTTTGCCACGTATCAGGTACTGTTGGCGGCACGCAACCAGCTCAAAATGGGCAGGGTTGATCGGGTCGTCCGCGCGCTCGGCAAGATGGTCGATACGCAACGGGCCTCGCCGACGACCTTCAAGGCACTGAGTCCGGCGGGTGGGCTCAAGCAATCTCGGCTCTTTCGCACGACCCGGCTCAGAGCACCCGACTTGGTGGCACTGCACCTGATGCTGGCGCGGGCTCACATGAGCCGCGATGATATCGAGGCCGCGATCGATGCCTATGAGGCGATCCTCGAGATTGAGGATGGTATTTGGCAACTCGACATCACGCTTGAGAACCTGGCCAATCTGCACTTCGACCATGGCAACTTCGAGGAGTCTCTGGACTACCAGCGCGCCTGGCTGCGCGACTCGGATTGGATCGGTCGAGCCTGTCCGGAGGTTTGCGCCTCAGCCGAACCAGGGCGGTCGTAGGCCAGCTATTCGGGCGTCAAGCTGAGACGGAGGATGTTGCCTGCCGGCTCGAAGCCGCTGTGGGCGAAAAACGATTCACCGGCAAGTGGAGCGTCGATGACTCGCCCGCCTTTCAATTCGGCGATCCCGACGGCGTGGCCGAGCAGCCAGCGCCCGATGCCGTGGCCGCGGTAGTTCTTGTCGACCACGAGGGCCTTGATCGCGAATCGCACCTCGCCGGTGCGGACTAGGCGGTAGGCGCCGACCACGCGACCGTCGAGCTTGGCAACCCGGACCAGTTCGCCGTTGTCCGCTGTACCGACTAGATGCCGAGGATCCTCGTGCGGGTAGGGCGGATAGACGTCGACGTCGCGGTAGCTGAAGTCCGCGGAGGTTCCCGTCACCGATCGTTGCCGCGCAATGCAAGCACCCGCTCGCGCAGGTCGTCGGCTTGCACGGCCTCCGCCGCCACGGTCTCGCCCGCGACGATGTCCACACGGCTCCAGAACCGACCGGGGCCGCGTCGGAATGCGCCCTTGCCCTCCCGGCTGAAGAAGCTGCCCCAAAGGCCGCGCAACGCCATGGGTATCACCGGTACCGGCGTCTCCTTGACCATTCGCTCGATCCCCTTGCGGAACCGGTCGACCTCGCCGTCGACGGTGAGCTTGCCTTCCGGGAAGATGCAGAAGAGGTCGCCATTGGCCAGGCCCTCGCGCACGTCGCGGAACGCGGCTTCGAAGACTGCCGGGTCCTCCGTCTCGGGGAGAATCGGCACCGTGCGCCCGGTTCGGAAGATGAAGTTCAGCACCGGCAGCCGGTAGATGTTCTGGTGCATCACGAACCGGATCGGGCGCCGCACAGCCCCGGCGAGCAGGCAGGCGTCCATGTAGCTGACGTGGTTGCAGACCAGCACGGCGGGCCCCTTTTCGGGAATCGTGTCGAGGCCGTCGTGGCGGACCCGGTACATCGCGTGGGAGATCGCCCAGACCAGGAATCGCATGGTGAACTCAGGTACCTGGTAGAAGATGAACACCGCGACGCCGGCGTTGATCACTGCCATGGCAGCGATGAGTCCGGGGATGGAGCCGTCGAGCAGCAGCCAGCCGATCGCGAACCCGGCGCCGGCCACCATGAAGAGGGAGTTCATCACGTTGTTGGCGGCGATGACCCGGGCGCGCCGGTCGTTGGGGGTGCGTGTCTGTATGTTCGCCTGCAGCGGCACGACGTAGAGGCCCGTGAAGATGCCCATCATCGTGAGATCGAATAGGAGCCGGCCGACACCATCCGTTTGCAGGAAATCGATCACCGTGCGCTCCACATCGCCGCCCGCAATGGCGCTGATCGCGAAGTACGTGTCCAGGCCGAACAGGCTGACGCCCGCCGCGCCGACGGGCACCAGGCCAATCTCGACACGTCGTCCCGAGAGCTTTTCGCAGAGCAGGGAGCCGATGGCGATGGCGATGGTGAACACCACCATGATCAGGGTGACCACGCGCGGCCCGCCTGACAGGTCGCGAACCAACGCGGGAATCTGCGCGAGTATCACCGAGCCGAGCAGCCAGAACCAGGACACGCCGAGGATCGACAGGAACACGGGTTTGCGTTCCCGCGCGAGCGCGATCAGGCGCCAGGTTTCGACCACCGGGTTCCACCCCAGGTTGTCGGTCTTGGTGGGTTGTGCGGGTGGAATCCATCGGCACGCTAGGTAGCCGAACACCGCCACGGCGACCACGAAGACGAACAACAGCAGCGAGACATCGTCCCAGCCGCCGATGATCCCGCCGGCGATGGTGCCGAGCAGGATCGCCACGAACGTGCCCATCTGCACCATGGCGTTGCCGCCGACTAGCTCCCGGGAGTCGAGGTGCTGGGGCAGGATCGAGTACTTGAGCGGCCCGAAGAACGTGGACTGCACACCGAGCAAGAAGAGTACCGTGAACAATGCCGGTACGCTCTCGAGGTAAAGAGCGATGCCGGCCAAGGCGGCGACGCCGATCTCGCCGATCTTGACGAAGCGGATGAGCCTCGATTTCTCGAACCGGTCGGCCAGCGTGCCGGCCGTTGCCGAGAACAAGAAGAACGGCAGGATAAAGAGCCCCGCCGCTAGGTTCACGTAGATGCCGGTGTCCTCGAGGGCCACGAGCCCGCTGAAGGTGAGGATGACGATGAACGCCTGTTTGAACAGGTTGTCGTTGAACGCACCGAAGAACTGGGTGACGAACAGGGGTGCCAAGCGGCGCGTGCCGATAAGCCCGAACTGGGAGGTCGGAGTCTCCGTTTGGATCGGCGTGCCGAGACCCGGGTCGTGTGCCGCCTCGCTCACGTGCGCCTCCTTGGGTAGGCGTGATCTCCAACGCGTGCAGTGTAGCCCACCGGCCGCTCTACCGGGCTTACCGCGGCGATGGTCCTACGGAGGGTCTCCAGGCAGGCTTGCCCGTCGATACCGCATGCCGCAGGCTTGGGACTCGCCAGCAGACGGTCGTTTCGGTTTGCCGTCAGTTACAGCACAGGAAGTGTTTAACGTGCGGTGACGAGGATCGCCGGAGCGCCGATTTGACGCGATTTCACCCTGAAATCTGAGAGGCTATCCATCAGATTTCAGGGTATGGCCCCGTAGCGTTCCCTGAGTGCCCGGACCTGCGGCGAGCCGGGCGCAAGGGCTTCGAGCGTGTCGAGATGCCGGCGCAGTTCGGGCGAACGGCCGTCGTCGATGTAGAGCACCAGCGTCGTCAGCAGGTCGAGGCTCCAGGGCCAGCGCGCGATTCCTTCGCGCAACGTCGTGACCGCTCGTTCGCGCTCTCCGAGGGAGTCCAGCGCGACAGCATAGATGTGTACGAATCTCGGCTGCGCATCCGGGGCCTGTGCCGCCTTGGACAGCGGTGTCAGCGCTTCGTCGTGGCGGTCGAGGCGTACCAGGTGCAGGCCGTAGGCCACATTTGCGGTGCCGTTGTCCGGGGCAACGGTCAGCGCTCGGCGAAGCAACATCCCCGCCTCCTGTTCCCGGCCCTCGGCGCGTCGCAGGTCTGCGAAGTCCACCAAGGCCACCAACGATGCGGGGTCGATCTCAAGGGCTCGCTCGAAGACGCGTTCCGCCGGTGCGGTTCGGCCCAGGGTGACCTCCAGGCGCGCAAGGGCAGCTTGCGTGGCGGCGAGGTCGGTCGACGCGGCGAGCGCTTCCCGGTAGTCGGCAAGCAACGGGGCTGTCGCGCGACGCTCTGCCGGCGACAATCCGGAATAGATGCCGGATACCGCGATGGCCATCTCGAAACGCACCCCCGGATGGGAGTCGCGGAGCCGGTTGGCGAGCATCCACCAGCGCACCTCGCCGGGTAGGCCCATCGTCCCCGCCACGGCGCCGCGACGAACCAGTGGATCAGGGTGGGCAATCCACGGTCTAAGCACGTCGGTGAGCGTGGTACTTCCCACATTCGCGGTCTGCGCGAGAAGGCTCGCCTTTACCAGCGGTGCCAAGTCGTCGTCCTCGAGCAGCGACTTCACCGCCGCCAAGGCTTCTGGATCCCCCCGTCGCAAGCGCCGGTGCACAAGACTCCAGTGCGCCGCGTCCGGCACGACGCCCCAACCCCGCATCGACTCGACGGCCCATTGGTTGTCCTTGCCCCGGTGGCAGTCCACGCAGGCGTTTGGAACGCCGAGTTCCGCAGACAGGTCCGGGCGCGGGATGGGGAACGAATGGTCGCGCCGATCGTCCACGCCCATGTACGTCCGCGCGGGCATATGGCAATCGACGCATGCGCTGCCGGGGCCCCCCGCAGGGTGCCGGTGATGGCCCGGGACGTCGTACGTATCGGCGTGGTGGCATTGAGCGCAGACGTCGTTGCCGGGCAAACGCAGATCGCCGCTGTGCGGTTCGTGGCAATTGCCGCACGTTACGCCGCGGACATGCATCCTGCTTTGCAGGAACGATCCGAGCACGAAGACCTCCTCCCGGATCTGCCCGTCGGGGAAATAGCGGACATCGTCGGGCAGTTCCAAGCGGTACGCCTCGTGGTAGGGCTTGCCCACCGTGTCGGTGACGAGCGGTGTGCGTAGCGAGTGGCAGCCGCCGCACATGTCGGTGTCCCGGTCGGTCGGGTTGCCGAACGGTTCGGCAATCGGATTGTCCGGCGCGAATCTCCACTGGATGCCTTCCCCCAAACCAACGCCAAAGCCCCAGTGGACGGATTCGGCCAGCGTCCCAGCCTTCGCCAGCCGTACGTGCTCGGCCGCTGGGCCGTGGCAGGCTTCGCAGGCCACGTTGACTTCGGCGTAGTCGGTCCGGTACTTGCCCGTGGTGCGGTCGAGGGTCTTGACGACGTTCGTCGAATGGCAGTCCGCGCAATGACTCGACCAGTTCATCGCGTGTCCCGTCCAGAAGAACGGGTGTTCCGGGGCGATGGGTTCATCTGTCTGCAGGTGGTACCAGTGTTGGCCGGCCGGGGCCGGGCGCGTGTCCCAGGCGACGTCGAACGCTTGCAGGACACCGTCGCCGGGGTCCAATAGGTATTGTTGCAACGGCCGGTAGCCGAACGTATAGCGAACGGGGTATTTGCCGCGATTCCCAGCGGGTCCTACGGTCTCGACGAAGTGGTCGTCACCGTCCCGGAAGAACCGCGTGTCCATGCCGTGGAACGTGACCCGGATATCCGAGAAATCGCCGGCCACCGTGGCCGCCGTGGCCGGCTGCATGGCGCGGAAATGGTCCGAGCGCTCCCACGCCGCCGTCTCGGCTACATGGCAGGACTTGCAGACTGTCGAGCCGACGTAGTCGGCGGCACAGGTGGTCTCAGACCCGGCCCAAATCCCCACGATGGCGATGGCCCGCCGGAAGTGGCATGCGCCTGGCCGTGGGACGGGGTAGCCGACGACTGAGGGTACGGGTCGCGCCGAAGGCGCTACGCCGACAGGTGGCAGGAGACCATCCAGTTGATGCCGAACCTGTCCGTGCACATCCCGAAATAGGATCCCCAGAAGGTCTCCTGCATCGGCATGGTCACGGTGCCGCCGGCGGACAGCTTGCCGATAAGGTCGTCGCTCTCTTGACGACCCTCGGTATCGACGGAAATCGAGAAATTGTTGCCGACCACGACAGGCGATCCGGAGGGGTCGTTGTCGCTGCCCATGAGAACGCTCGAACCGATCGGCAGCGTCACGTGCATCACCTTGTCCCTGTGCGCATTCGGCACGTCCATGTCCTCGGGTGCTTCGGCGAACGTGGTAAGGACCACGAACTCCGTGCCGAATACGGATCGGTAGAACTCGAAGGCTTCGCGGCAGTTGCCGTCGAACGTGAGATAGGTGCTGAGCGACATGATTACTCCTTGTCCGGGCGTGCCGATTGTTCGTCGGCGCGTTTGCGGGTGGCTCAAGGAGTGTAGCCTAGATGCCCAAAGCCGCGTCTTGCCTCTATTGGGATTCTTGGATTCGCGCGACTGCCTGGCGCACGGCCGTGCGCAACTCGGCGGCGTGGGTCAGCCACACGGTATGGGCGGCGCCGGCAATCTCGACGTAGCGTCCGTTTGGCATCAACGCCGCCAACTGCCGGGTCGGCCAACTCGGCCGGATGTCCTCGGAACCGTTGATGAAAGTGGCCGGAATCGGGAGGTCAGCGATCTCGCGGAACAGCGCCGGATGCTTGATGTACTCGCGCCAGGACCGGTTGCCCTCCTGGTTCACGGTCTCGTCGGCGGTGAAGACCACGCCACCCAAGTCCTCGCCGACCGTGTCGAGATTGCGGTGATACGCCTCGCTCCAGGTACGGTCGTTCACGAACGTGCCGCCCGCAATGCCGACCAGCCCGATGACGTGGGCGGGGTATCGAAGCGCGTAGGCGAGCGCCAGGCTCGGCCCGAAACTGTGGCCACCGACGATGCATCCCTCGACACCGTACGCCCGCCGGACCGCCTCGGCGTCGTCGATCATCGTCTGAACGGCATAGTTGCCATCCCAGTCGGATCGACCGCAGCCGCGTGGCTCGAACCGGATGACCTGGCAGACGTCCTCAACCATGCGTGCCACCGGGGCGAGATAGTCGTCGCAGCCGGGCCCGCCGTTGAACATGAGGAACGGCGTGCCCTTGCCGCTCACGCACGTCCAGAGGCGGGCGCCGTTCGAGCGTATGTAGTGATCTACATCCGCCATGCCGCCGGCGCTATTCCGTCTGCAACGCCGCCACCGGATCAAGGCGCGCGGCGGACATCGCCGGGTATACGCCGAAGCCGACCGCGATCGCCATGCACACGACGACGGCCAGGGCGATGCCCGGCAACGACCACGCGACGGCCCAACCGGCGAAGGCGGCGATGACGTAGGCGATGACCACGCCGAGCACCACGCCCGCAGCGGCGCCGAACAGGGCGATCAGGGTGGCCTCGACGAGAAACTGCCGGACGATGTCCTTCTCCCGGGCGCCCACGGCGCGTAGCAGGCCGATTTCGGAGCGGCGTTCCATGACGCTCGCCATCATGATGTTCATGATGCCGATGCCGCCGACCAGGAGGGAGATGCCGGCCACCGCCGACATCACGATCGTGAAGATGCGCTGGGTCTGCTGGTGCTGGGCAAGGAGCCGGATCGGCACCGTCAACCGCGTGTCCTTCTGCCCACCGTGGCGACGGTCGAGGAGGTGCTGGACGGCGCTTGCCGCGGACGTGGGCGGGAATCCGCCTGCCAGACGCAGCTTGAGCTGGGTGAGTTCCGAATCCCACGCCGGAATCCGCAGCCGTTTGAGCGCGGTCTCGAGCGGCAGGTAGACGCGGTCGCCCTCGCCGCCGACATCGACGCCCTGGAACTCGTCGTCGGGAAGTTGACGGTCGCGCAGCACGGCGACGACCTTGAGCCAGAGGTGGTTGACCTTGACGAACTGGCCAACCGCGTCGCCATTCGGGAACAGGGACCGAGCCGCCGTTTCCCCGAGCACGGCGACCTGCGCGAAGCGGTCGTTGTCCTCGTTGTCGAACAGCGCGCCGGCGGTCGAGCTCAGGCGGGTAAGTTCGAAGTACGACGGGCTCACCGCCCAGACCTGCGCGTGGCTCTGGCCGTGGCGAGAGAACAGGTTCCAGGTGTTTACCGGGCGAACGCCTGCCCAATCTTCCACGAAGGGAAGCGTCTCGAGGAGTGCGTTGGCGTCGGCGATCGACAGTCCCGCGGAGTGCTTGCGCGCGTCCTTGCGTGCCTCCCCGGGTGGATCCGTTGCATCGACGATCAGGTTGTCGACACCCATGCCCTCGATCATGGTGAGCGCTTCGCGGCGACCGCCCTCGCTGACTGCGAGCATGGCGATGACGGCGCCGACGCCGAACACCATGCCGAGTAGGGTCAGCGCCGACCGCAATCGGTGATGTGCCAACTGCGCCATTGCCTGGCGGAGGTCCGGTAGCCAGTGTCGCGCGGACTCGCGGACCTGCTTGGGCAAATTCCTATCGGGCATCGTTGGCGGTGAGGGCGCTGGCTGGACCGGGTTTCGGGCCAATGCGCGAGGAAAACGTCATCCCGAGCTAGTCTCGGGTGCGGCCACGCCGACTTTGTCCCCCGCGTCGAGGCCGGCGGCGATTTCAACAAGGGTGGGACTCTCGTGGCCGAGCCGCACGTCCCTGCGCTCGGTCGTGTTGCGCTTGACGACGTACACGAAGGGTTGGTCCTGTTCGTAGAACAGCGCCTGATGCGGAAGCAGATAGCCGCCTTCGACCTGACCGGTCACGATCGTGGCGTGGAGGCTGCTGCCGACGCGCATGAGGTCGGCGTCCACCTCGTCCGGTTCCGCTTCGACGACGAAGTACTTCTGCGGATTGTCCCGGCTACGCGGAATGGCAACGGACGAGACGCTGGACACATGAGCTGCGAACGTGCGTCCGACATCGCTATCGAGACGTAGCGTGACCTGCTGGTCCTCCGCTAGGCCGATGGCATCGACCTCGGGCACGTAGATGCGCGCCCTGACCTTGCCCTTGACGGGCAGCACCCCGACGGACCGGCCCGGGAACACGCGTTGGCCTTGGGTCAGTTTCTCGCCCCAGGGTGTCCGCGCGTAAACGAAAGTCCCGTCGGCGGGGCTGGTCAGCTCCATGACCGCGAGCGCGGACTCCTGTTTGTCGAGTTGGGCCCGGCTGGTGTCACGGAACGCGATGAGCCGGTGCAGTTCGGCATTGGTGCGGCGGTCATGGGTCTCGGCGGCCCACGCAAAGTATGCGTCCTCCACCTCGAGCAGGTTCAGGTCGCCCAACGCGTCGAGGATCTCGTTGCGACTGAACAGCAGCGGGTCGTCGACGTGGGTGAAGGTCCTCGCGATGTCCTGTTCGCCCGCCACGCGTTCCCGTTCGTGGTCGATCAGCGTCCGGGCGATGGCGCTGTCCTGGGAATGCACGCCGAGTTGAAGATCCCGGGTGGCCACCTCGACGACGATGTTCTCGCGGCTCATCTCGATGTCGGTGTCGTCGAACCGGACGATCACCTGGCCTTTCTTGACCTCCGAGTACTCGGGCACGATCCAGGCGATGTCGAAGCCCATGTTAAGCCCGTCGGGAACCCGGATGTCGACGGCCTCGGAGGCGATCAGTTCGCCTCTGGCCTGTACGACGAAGCGATGGTCCCGCGCCTCGATGGTCACCGTCGGTTGCCGGACACCGTCCGTGCAGGCCACGCAGATCGCGAGCGAAGCGGCGAGCATGGGTATCGGTGGTCGATGCCGAGGTGCCTTCACAGCCTGACCTCTTGCCCGGCTTCGAGCCCGTCGGCAACGACGAACATGCCGCCGCTGCGCTCGCCGAGTCCGATTCCTCGCCAGTCGCCGTTCGCCAGGACGACGCCGGGAGAGCCGCCACGGTAGCTGACCGCGGTGACCGGGATGGCAATCGCGTCCTCGACCACGGCGACCTCGACCGTGATCTGCACGGACATGCCGAGCCGAAGTCCCTTGGGCGCGTCCACCGGGAAGCTCACGGTGATGTCACGCACGTTGGCCTGGGACTGGCGCGATTGTCGGCGAACGGTGTTCGCCACGCTGGCCACCTTCCCCTCGAGCGCCGAACCGCCTGCGGAGTCGACGGTCACACGTGCCCGTTGGCCCACGGCCAAGCGCGCCGCCAAGTGTTCCGGAATCTCCGCTTGGACGGCCAGCTTGCGGTCGTTGGCGAGTTCGACGACGGCGAGTCCCGGGTGGGCAGGATTGCCAACGTCGAGCTTGTTCCCGAACTGGTCGGTGCCGATGATCACGAGACCGCTTCGGGGCGCACGGAGGGTCAGGGCCTCGAGTTCCCGCACGGCGGCGGCATGCATGATCTCCAATCGGCGGGTATTCACTTCGAGTTCCTGCCGTTTGGCCTCCCGAAGCCGCGAACTCAAGGGCTGCCGTTGCCGAATGCGCTTGAGCTTCTCGTTTGCGAGACGCTTCTGCTCGACGAGCTTGCGGTACTCGACGGCCGGGATCAGCTCCGCCGGTTGTTCGGCCTTTCGGTTCGCCCGAGTCGCCTGGCTTTCAGCGGTTGCGAGCGCGACCTTTTCGTCGGCCGTCTCCTGCGCCTGCTGTTCCGCGAGGGAGGTCAACTCGCCGCGGCTCACAGCCAGATTGCCAGCCAGTTCGCGCACCCGGTTGTCGAGCATGTTGGCGTCGAACTGCACGAGCAGGTCGCCTTCGGCGACCGTCTTTCCCTCCTCGGCAATCTGGCTAATCGGCAATGCCCAGTTTCTGCTGGGCGGCGCGCCGAACTTGAGCACATCCGTGGAGATGACGATGCCGCTGGCGGCGATCGTAACGGGACGATCTTCTTCGCGCAGTTCGATCATGCGTTGGGCGTGGGCGCTTGTCGCCAGCGCCAAGGGGAGTACCGCGACGATGAGCGCCCCGACGCGTCCGAAGGACGCGCCTTTCATTGTTTCACCGCGGCCATGACGGCCATGCCGGGTATCAAGTCGGGCGGCACGGCTTCGGCGGGCAGCGCCAGGAGTTCGAAATAGCCGCCCTGACTCCACTCGTCCCGTGCCGTTGCCTGCTTGGAAGTCCAATCCACGGTGGCGGCGATGGCGAGGGATGGAATCGCGTCGGCGGTCACCACGATCTCGGTTTCGGCGGGAACCTTGAGGATGTCGGCCTCGTGGACCCAGAAGCGGAAACGCAGGGCGTTGCGACTCGCCACCTCGGCGATCTTAATCGTGGGTGGCAGGGTTTCGCCCGCGAAGATCTTGGTGCCCGTGAAGGGATTCTCGCCATGGATGAAAAGCCCCGCCCGGTCGGCATAGATCTCCGTTCGGGCTATGGCGTCGCGCAGGCGTTCGGTGTGCGCTTCGGCGCGGGCAATGGCCATCTCCGTCACAGGCTGCGCTTCGGCGTGCTGTTCCTCCTTGTCGGCGAGGGTTGCGCGGGCCCGGGCCAATGCCTGCTCCACCGTCGCCAGGTCGAGTTGGTCCTGGTCGTGGTCCAGTTGCCGGGTGGCGTGGGCGGGTATCTCGGCATCGATTCGCGCCAGGCGAACGGCGGATTCGGCTTCGATGACGGCGGTTTGGGCATCGAGGATCGCCAGCATCGTCTCGGCAAGTCGCCGTTCGGCCTGCAGGCGTCGCTGTTCCAGGTCCGTCTGCGCAGCCTCCTCTTGGGCAATCAGTTCCCCGGGGTCGAGCCGTACGACGAGGTCGCCGGGAGCAACCGTGCTGCCTTCCGGTGCCAGCCACGCGACCTGCCGCTGCCACATGCCCGGCAGGCGCGGCATCTCGATGACCTGCGAGTCGGCGTCATCGACAACGCCGGTCAGATAGGGCGGGGCGGCGACGACCGAGTCCGCGACTAGCGCACACACGAATCCTAGAGTCCGCAGCAAGGCGATCCTGCGTACGGCGTTCGGGCCGGAGTCGTCAGTGCTGTACGGCGACACGATCCACCTGGCCGTCGCGCATGTGTATGACGCGTCGAGCGTGGGCCGCGACTTCGTCTTCGTGGGTGACCATGAGAATGGTCTGGCCCTCGCGGTTGAGTCCATCGAATAGCGCCATGATCTCCTGTCCGGTCTTCGAGTCCAAGTTCCCGGTGGGCTCGTCCGCTAGCAGGAGCGGCGGATTCGCCACGAGGGCGCGCGCGATGGCGACGCGCTGGCGCTGGCCTCCAGACAACTGATTGGGCGTGTGGTGAGCGCGGTCGGCGAGGCCGAGACGACCCATGAGTTCGGGTCCGCGCCGCAAGCCCGCCTCGGCCCAACCGTCGGCATAGCGGATGGGCACGAGGACGTTTTCAAGAGCGGTCATGCGCGGTAGGAGGTGAAAGCTCTGGAAAACAAACCCTATGTGCTGATTGCGCAGCGCCGACAACTGTTCGTCGTCCATGCTCGAAACGGGTTGGCCGAGGAGGCGGTACTCGCCTGCGTCCGGCCGGTCCAGGCAGCCGAGTATGTTCATCAACGTGGTCTTGCCCGAGCCCGACGGTCCCATGACTGCCACGTAGTCCCCTTCGTCCACCTCGAGGTCGATCTGGTCGAGCGCATGCACCTCGGATTCGCCAACGCGAAACGTCCGGGTGAGCTTGGATGTGGAGATTACGCGGCTGGCCATGGCGTAGCCGGCAAGAATACCGACTTCGTCCGGTCGGTGCCGAACCGCGCTGGCGCGGGCTCATGCGTAGCGGATTGGGAGATGCGCCCCGATTTGGAGTCAGGGCTAGTCTGAACGGTCGACCTCGCGCACCCCCTCCGGTCGAGGTCGGGGGCCGTGCCGGCCGCGGCGATCCTTGCCTGGGCGCATGGTGTCCAGGAACCGGCGCCGTTCCTCTGGTGTGAGCCGATCGAGGATCGCGACAAACGCTTCGTGGCTGCTGGCCTGGTTGGCGGCGAAGTGCTGGCGGAAACGCGCCAAGGCGGCAGTCGCTGCGCCCGGGTCGAAGGGCTCCTCGGCCAAGGCGCTTGCGATCAGGCGCTGCGAGGTGCGCAGGTCGCGCATCGACGCACCGAGCCGGCGACGCAGTTCGCCGTCGGATATCGCCGGCGCGCCGGTTCGCGTGAGCTCCTCGCGCCGCGCTTCCGGAAGGGAGCGGATCAGGCGGGCGAGGCCCGCGGTCGGATCCACGCCACGGCCCCAATGCGGCGAGCCGGTCGCGAATCCGATGCCGAGCCCGAGCATCCCGACATTGAGAGCGACGGAGATCGCCAGGGCGATAACAAGCCATCTCGATCTCATGGTTGTAGAGCCGTATTGGCGCCCGGCAGTTCGTAGCGGGCGAGTTCGTCGGGATCGAAAAGCGCGAGCAGCATGTCGTCCTCGGCAGTTTGTGTCGCATCCGCGCCTTGGGCGACGTTGAGCCCTACGCCAAAGCCAACGACGAGTGGCACCAGCGCAAGCGCCGCCGGTCGCCAGGCTTTCACCGTCAGCCACTCGAACCACGCTTCGCGCTCGGGCAGGTTGGCTAGCACGCGCGTGCGCAGCCCCCGTGGTGCCGCAACCCTCGGCAGAAGATCGTCGAGGGCAGATTCGAGATCGCGGGCCTCGTTGAGCAGGTTGCGAGCGTGGGCCGAACGGTCGACCGAACTTCTCGCCTGCGCCGAAAGGTCATTCGGCCACCGGTCGAGATCTGGACCGTGTCGGTCTAGCAAGTGTTCGAAGGTCTTGTTGTCCATCGTTCGATCCATGTTGGATTTTAGCGGTACTCCCGCAATTTGAGCCGCAGGGTTCGCCGGGCCCGGGCCAGCAACGACTCCAGGGCGTCGACGCTGACCGCGAGCACGGCCGCGGCGTCGCGGTTCGTCATGCCGTCGCGGTGACAGAGCACCAGTGCCGTGCGTTGCCGCTCTGGAAGGTCCGTGATGGCTTGATCCAGGGCCTGGCGCAGTCGCAACGCGGCGCGCGCTGTTTCGGGGGCGTCACCGTCTTCGGCGGCAAGGTTGGCATCGACCTCATGGGTCTCGCGGTGCCGTCGATGGGCATCGATGCACAGGTTGCGTGCGATGCGGTGCAGCCAGGTGGTGAATCTGATCTTGCCTCCGGCAGGCCGATGGGGCCGCCAGGTGGCGGCACTGTTCCAGACCCGTAGGAATGTCTCCTGCGCCAGGTCCGCCGCGTCTTCCTCGTTCCTCGTCATGCGGTAGTTGAAGGCGTGGATGCCGTCGAGGTGGCGTGACACCAGGACCGCGAAGGCATCGCGGTCCCGGTGCTGGACTCGGCTCATCAACTCCTCGTCGGTGGCTTCGTCCAACGTGACGTCGACTCAACGGCCCCTCGCGACACGCATCTCGCTCCGCGTGACAAGGCCGTCGCCGTCCGTATCGAGCGCAGCGAGGCGCCCGGCAACGCTTGGAAACTCTCCGGGTGTCAGAACGCCGTCACCGTCTGCGTCGAGACGGTTGAACATCTCGCTTTGACGCGCCGCCTTGACCGTTGCCGGCATGTCGCCGTACTCGTCCGCCGAGAGCTGTCCGTCGCCGTCGGCATCGGCCGTGGCGAAATCGCGCGCGCGAGATTCTTGGCGACGTGCTTCGACCTTGGCGCGCCGCTGCTGCATACGCTCCCGCACCGCTTCGCGATCCGCTCCCGGGCCACCCTCGGCACTCGGTCCGCGTCGCCGACCGTCGCGGTTGCGCGTGTCCGGCGCTCGGAGCCCGGCAAAGATCTGGCGCGGATCTACATTGGCGAATTCCTCTTCCGTGACGAGCCCGTCGCCATCGGCGTCCGCGGCGGCGAAGCGCTTTTCCTCGGTTGCCTTGAGCTCGCTCAAGTCGATGGGCTTGGCGCGTTCCTTCGGGCCGGCGAAGACGTTGGCTACCAAGGCGGCAGAGGCCACGCAGGCAGCGACCGTGATGCTCAACGGGAAATCTTTGAGTTGCATTGAGTGAATCTCCAAGTGAATGCAAACCGTTCTACGATGGTCCACCGGATTTCCGTCGCTCAACCATCGCCGATGTTTTTCACGACCCCGTGTTCGGTGACGTACGCGGTCACCAGTTCCGCCGGCGTGACGTCGAACGCCGGATTGCGAACCTTGACGCCAAGCACTGCCGGGATGCCCTCCGTGACCTCGGCGACGGGCCGTTCCTCGATGGCCACGTCGGCGCCCGTGGCGGTCGTCGAGTCAACCGTCGAGGAGGGACAGGCAACGTAGAAGGGGACGCCGTGGTACTGCGCCACGATCGCGAGTGCCCGGGTGCCGATCTTGTTGACCGTGTCGCCGTTGGCGGTGACCCGATCGGCACCCACGATGACCAGGTCCACGGCGTCTTCCGCCATCAAGTGCGCCGCAACGCTGTCGCAGATCAGCGTGTGGTCGATGCCGGCCCGCGCAAGCTCCCAAGACGTCAACCGGGAACCTTGGAGTACGGGACGGGTCTCGTCCACGTAGACATGGAAGCGCACTCCTGCCTCGTGGGCCACGTACATGGGCGCGGTGGCCGTCCCCAAGTGAGAAACGGCAAGCGCGCCCGCATTGCAATGCGTAAGGAGGTTGCTGCCGGGTTTGATCAACTCCGCCCCGTGCCGACCGATTGCCTCGCACATGGCACGGTCTTCGTCGTGGACGGCACGCGCTTCTTCCATCAAGTCCGCACCCCTGGACGCGGCGTGCAACAATCGATCGACGGCCCATTCGAGATTGACGGCGGTGGGTCTTGCCAGGCGAAGCTCGCCCGCTGTTTGGACGAGGTCGTCGCCGTTGCGCCATGCCATGGCCATGGCGTAGGCGGCCGCGACACCGATCGCCGGCGCGCCCCGAACATGGAGGTCGCGAATTGCACGGGCCACGTCGCGAGCGTTGAGCTGTTCTTCGTAGAACACCTCGTCGGGAAGACGTCTCTGATCGAGTAGCCAGAGGCGGCCGTCTCGCCATCGAATCGGCGCGGGAAGGGTCACGACGCCGCCGCCGGATTGCCGTCTTTCGTCGACGATGGGGGATTCCCGCCACGCGTGTGCTCTTGGAAGAAGGCGAGCATTCGCTGGAACAGGTCCACGCGCGCGGCGTCGCCGAGGAACCCATGGCCCTGCTGGCGATCGAACAGCCATTCGGGCTCGTTGCCCGACCGGATGAGCGCCTTGCGCAACCGTGTCGCGTGTTCGGGCGGTGTGCGCTCGTCGAGGCCGCCGTGAACGAGCATCACCTGCGCGCCGATCCGATGCGCCTGGTGCAAGGGCGAGGTGGCGATCAGATCGTTCTCGTCCGCACGCAGAATGCGCCGGATGAACTTCTCCCCGGCAAGCGTCCTCGAAATGTCGCCTTGCTTCTGCATGAGGGTCAGGTCGTAGATTCCGTACATGCCTAGCGCGCACCGGTACAGCCCGGGCTCCCGGATGGTGCCCATCATCGCGGAATACGCGCCGTAGCTGGCGCCGAAGATGCAGATTCGGCTCGGGTCAGCAATGTCGTTCTGGACGGCCCATCGCGTCGCGTCGGTTACATCGTCCTGCATGCGCCGGCCCCACTCGCCGAATCCGGCACGCTCGTAGTCGACACCATAGCCCCCGGAGCCGCGAAAGTTGACTTGCAGCACGTGGAATCCGCGGCTAGCGAGCAGCTGCACGGTGTCGTCGTAGCCCCAGTAGTCCCGCATGCCGTGGGGACCGCCGTGCACGTAGACGACCATGGGACCGGGTTTCTCGGCCTTGGGGGAACTCGTCACATAGCCATAGATCGTCGTGCCGTCGCGCACCTGGAGTTCGATGGGTGACGTCCGACTCAAGCTCTCCGGCTTCAGTTGGGGTTTGCGGCTCTTCAGAAGCTCGACCTTCTTGGATTCCGTGTTCACGAGGAAGTAGTCGCCGGGCCGCCGGTCCCCTGTCACGAGCGCGATTGCCAAGCGGCGGTCCCGGGTGGCGCTGACGAGCTGCACCGTGTCGCCTGCGAACATCTTCGTGAGACCGAAGTGCTGGCCGGCGAGCGGATGGGAGGGATCCGTGTAGGCGATTTGGGGGTAGTGGTGATCGAAGCGAACGCCGTAGACGTCCCGGGCGGCGGGATCGATCAGCAGCGTCGTCACATCGACCGTCGGGTGGCGGATGATCATCTCGTGCGCCTTGGTCGCGGAGTCGTACACCCCGAGTCCCTCGGTCCCGCCGCCGCGGCTGTCGAGCGTGTAGTACGTGTTGGGCCGTGGGCCGAACCGAACCGGCAGCCATGCCGCGTCCTCCATTCCGAAGCTGGCCACCAGACGCCAGCGCTTGCGCGGCGCGGGGCGCGTGTGGATCTGCTGGCGGTTGTCGTTGGACTGCCCGACCGTAATGAGGATATCGCCGTTGGCATCGGTGACGAATGTCCCGAAGGGCGCTGCGGAACGCGCGACCTGACGTGGGTATCGAGTCCGAATGTCCAGCCGATAGGCGATGCCGAAGCGGTTCTCGGGTATGTGCACGAGGATGTGGTCGGGGCGGTCGGGCAGGATGTCAATCACGCTTCCGCCCCCGGCGGGCTGTACGAAACCGGTCTCCGCGTGGACCGTCGACAACGCGCCGGTGGGGACCTTGTAGTCGGTACCCATCACCCGCCAGGACTGCTGGAACAGGGCAACCTCGTCGGTCAGCCACACGACCTCGGTGACTTCCCGCTTGTCGCCGAGGGCCACGTTGACCTTCATCTCCCGTTCGGCGACGGTGATGATCTGGAACGCGGCACGTTCGCCTTGACGGATGGAGGCCGTCAGATAGCGCCCGGTCGGCGAGATCGTGATGCCCTCGACGTCGGGAAGCGCGGCGAACGCGGCAACGGGCGGGAGTTCGTCGCCGCCACCGGGCAGGGAATGGACGACCGCCATGGCCAGCCATACGGCTCGGCGGGGCTTAAGCATCCTTTCCGACTCCAACGATGAAGCGGCACCACGGCATGAACGACCGACCTCTGCCATTGTAGCGAAGCAGACCCGTTCTGAAGCGAATCGCGCTTGCATGAATCAAATCCGCAACCCGCTGAATAGAATGATGAATATCCGTAGGGGCAACCCAACGCGCCCGAAGGGCGCGCCGGGACGGGACAAGTCCATCCCCTACGGGTCCGGTCGACGTGGCTCCCTTGGACGGGTCGCGGCCTGGGCGATGCCGTCGCGGTCGAGCCTAAGCCGTGGCTTGGTTCGGCGCCGGGGGGCAGACCCGTGCCAATCGGCTATGAATCCGGTCCAAGCCTTGCGGAAGTCGCGCGACGTTGCCCGGTTGCCGAGGTAGACGTGAACAAGCTGCGGGAAGGCTAGCGGGAAGGCGTCCAGCGCGAGCCGTGCCATGGTAAGTAGGGCAGGGTCGAGGCAGGCGGGAAGCTCGCCCCGTTGCTGCGCCCTGCACGTGGCTTCGATCCGTTCTGCCGCCAACTTCCGACGCTCCGGCAAACTCACGATGTCCGCGTCGCCTCGTTCGAGCGCCTCGTGCATCCAAAGGCGGACGAGATTCTCGGTTGTCGACCCCATCGTCAGCTGCTCGGCAAGAGCCGCTTGGAAGATGGCTTTTTTGCCGCCGAAATGGTGGTAGATCATGCGCTTGTTCGCGCCGGCCCGTGATGCGATGCGGTCGACTCTCGCACCGGCGTAGCCCCGGGCCGCGAACTCGCTGACGGCAGCGGCGAGGATATTGGCGCGTGTTCGATCAGAGTCCCTCGGCATCCGTGTTCAACCGTTAGGTAACTGTTTAGTTACTTTGCCCGGAGAGTAAAGTGACTAAATGGTTACTTCAACCGGTCTTGAACATGCCGGAATAACGCCTTTCAAGGTCCAAGAGGTACCGCTTGGCAGCCAATCCGCCGCCGAATCCGGTGAGGTCTCCGTCATGGCCGATGACCCGGTGGCAGGGAATGACAATCGGCAGGGGGTTGCGGCCGTTCGCGGCGCCCACGGCCCGGACTGCCTTCGGTCGACCGATGTCGCTGGCCACCTGGCCGTAGCTGCGCGTCTCGCCGTAGGGGATTCGACTGAGGGCATCGAGCACGTCGGCCTGAAATCCGCTCGCCCCCGACTCGACGGGGAGGTCGAAGCCGCGCCTCTTGCCGTCGAAATACTCACCGAGTTGCCGGGCAACGCGCATGAACGGCTCGTCGTTGCGTTCCCAGTCCGGTTCCGCGCTGCGGGCCTTGCTTCCCGAGGCGAAACCAACGACTTTCAACGCCGATCGGGATCCGGCGAGCAGCAGTTGCCCGATCGGGCTGGAAACGAATGTGTAGTACATGACCAAGTCCTCGATTGATGAAGCGGTTTTGGCGGCCAGTCTACGCCGCTTGCGGGCACCATAGATGCATCACCGCATAAGCCCGCCAGGGCCGGCAGGGTTCCGCCCATTGTCTGGCTCTGGCGCCTTTCAATCCCAATGCTTTGACGACGCCCCAATCGGAGTCCGGAAACGCATCGGCGTCGCGGCTGACGCGCATCGCCGCGTATTCCGCTGTCCAGGGACCGAGTCCCGGGATCTCCAGGAATGCCGCGCGAAGCGACTCGGGGTCTTGAAGCCATCCCACGCCGTCGTCGACGACTCGTCGTGCTATCGCCGAGATCGCCCGACCACGCATCCCGGGCAGGCCAATGGCGGCGACTTCGGCCTCCGCCAACGCCTGGGGGTCGGGAAACCCGTCGGCACCAAAGCGTTCCCAGAGCACGCCCGCCAAGTGGGTGGCGCGAGCCACGCTCACCTGCTGCCCGAGAACGGCGCGTACGGCACCTTCGAAGGGATCCCAGACGCCGGGAACGCGAATGCCCGGCTCGGCGCGCACCCGCGGCGCGAGTTTCGGGTGTTTGGCAAGGTGACCGTCGATGGCGTCGGAATCGGCATCCGCGTCGAAGAGCCGGCGCAACCGGGCGATGACGTCGGGCGCACGCGCCGCTGCCCGTGCCGGGATGTGAACCTGTAGCGCCCCGCCGATCATTTTCGCTTCGATCCAGACGTCGCCTTCGATGCGGCGCCGGTAGCGTTTTCCGTCCACGGCCTCGATGCCGGGAACGGCTCGGCCTTGTAGGAACGTGAACAGGAGCGACGCATTGAACGGCCGCCGAACAGGCAATGAGAACGTGCCCGAATGACCCATCTCTAGGCGTTTCGTCGCAACGGGATCCTGTGTAGTGCGGAAGGAAGACGACACACGTTCACTATAATGCGGTCCGCATCACGATTGCCCGCGCGGGCGGGTATGAACGAACAACAGACGCCGCTGGATCGAGGATGACCGAAAAACCTGCCGCGCTGCGGCCGGTCACTGTCGCCAAGCCCTGGGGACATGAGGTGTGGTACAGCGGTGTCGAAGCCCGCGGTGAGAGCGGCGTCGTGACCGACAACGGGATCGTGTCGTTGTCGAGCTATATCGACGCGCGCCATCGTGCAACCCCCGTGATCCTTCTGAAAGCGCTGCAGTCGACGGCTGGAAACCTCTATCTCGAGGTTCATGAGACCAAGTCGGAGGTCTACGTCGTAGACCGGATCCACGGCACAGGTCGCATGTTGCTAGGTGCTCGCCCGGACGTTCTGGCACGGATGGGCGATGCGGGTTTCCGGGCGGCGGTGAGGCAGGTCGCGGGTCAGGCGGAAGCCGGGCAAGCGGATATCGAAGCAGTACAGGCGTTCATGAATCCGGTTGACCTTCGCCCCGGCGACGCCGTCACGATTCCGTCGAGGGTGCCGCATTCGCTCTTGAAGGGCATGCACGTCATCGAGTTCCAAACACCCGTTTTCGAACGCAAGATCCTTGCCGCCAGTCAACCGGTCGTGACGCAGCAAGGCTGGGATATCGACTCGGCGGTTGCGGCGATGGACCTCTCGGTGCAGCCCGGCGTCGAGCGACCGGGAGGACACGAGGTCCAGGTCATCGCGCGTGCCCCCGACTTTGTGGTAACGCGCCATCGGCCCCCACCACATGACGCGTTTCCGGTGTCAGCGTGGGCGGTGGGATGGGTGGTCCGGGGGACGGTGCGCTGCCGTGATCGGCGCTTCCCGGCGAGAACGGCTTTCGTCGCGCCGACGGCCGCTGAACTCGACGCCGATGCCGACACCGAAGTCCTTGTGGCAACGGAGGCATAACGGCGCCGTGGTTTCGTGTTCAAATGGACCGCTTGAGCGGGGATCCCGATGAGCAACGAAGAACACGAACTGATTGTCGAGCAGATTCAGATCGGGCCGATGGCGAACTTCACCTATATCGTCGGCTCGCGTTCGACGCGCGAAGTGGCGGTGGTGGACCCCGCCTGGGACATCGACGGTCTGTTGAATCACCTCGGCGAGCGCGACTACACGTTGACCGCCGCGCTCGCGACCCACTACCACCCGGACCACATCGGCGGCGGCATGGGCGGGCATAGCATTACCGGTGTCACCGAACTCCTCGCCAAGAATCCGGTGAAGGTCTATGCACACCGCGAAGAGGCGGGCGGCGTCAAGCGGGTGACGGGCATTTCCGACTCCGACATGGTCAAGGTGGACTCCGGGGACAAGCTCTCGGTGGGTCCAATCGAGATCGAGTTCCTGCACACGCCCGGGCACACCCCGGGATCCCAGTGCTTCCGAATCAAGAACACCCTGGTGTCCGGCGATACCCTTTTCATCGACGGCTGCGGCCGCGTCGATCTGCCGGGCTCCGACACCGAGCAGATGTACCACAGCCTGCAGAAACTGAAGGCGCTGCCGGACGACACCCTGCTGCTGCCCGGCCACAACTACAGCAACGTGCCAAACGCCACGATGGGCGAAACCAAGAAAGTGAACGCTTACCTTGCCGTCAAGGATCTGCCGACTTGGCGGCAGATCATGGGCTAGGAACGAGATTGAGGAAAATGAATGGACACGGGTGATTTCAGGGGCTTCAACGTCACGATGCGCGATCCGGGGATCGCGTGGTTCCAGTTCACGACACCTGAACGCTTGAACGGCATGACCATGGCAATCAAGCGCGATCTGGTGGAGGCAGTAACGCAGGCGCAGATGGACAACGGCGTGCGTGTCCTGGTCTTCACGGGATCGGGACGGGCGTTTTGCGCTGGCGACGACCTGAAGGGCTACCGCGGTGCGAACATCCCGGGTTCGCCGCTGGTGCCCGAGATTGCCCACGGCCACGACAGCGGCATCGGCACGTACAACGCCTTGCGCACGATCTCCCAGCGGGTGAACACCGCGGTGCGCACCCTCGACAAGCTCACCATCGCCGCCATCAACGGCGTTGCGATCCAGACCGGGTTTTCGTTGGCGTTGTCGTGTGATTTCCGCATCGCCGCCCGGGGCTCCCGGATGGGCAGTGCCACCCTGCGTTTCGGTCTGCTGCCCGACGAAGGGGGTCAATACCTCCTGGTGCAACTGCTCGGTATTGCCAAGACCATGGAGTTCCTGATGAAGAAAAGGATCGTCCTGGCGGAGGAGGCGCTGGAACTGGGTTTGGTGCACGAGGTGGTCGAGCCGGAAGACCTCGAGGCGGCGACCATGAACCTCGCCACGGAACTCGCCAACGGACCCCAGGTATCCATGCGGCTCCTGAAACGGTCGGTGTACAACGCCGCCGACATGAACTGGGAGCAGAGCTTGGACGAGATTGCCGCGAAGACAGGCATCTCCGACCACCACCCCGACTCCCGGGAAGGCGTCCGGGCGTTCCACGAGAAGCGCCAGCCGAAGTTCAACGACTGGCTGGAGTAGGGGACGGGCCTGTCCCGTCCCGCCTATCGCGTTGCGGCTGTCACGGGACGGGACAAGCCCGTCCCCTACGGCAGCAGCGACGCCACCAGTTCCCGCTCCTCCTTCAGTTCACCTTCCGTGATGTCGAGCTTGGCTCGGCTGTAGTCGTTCACCGACAGGCCCTGCACGACCTCCCAGTCGCCACCCGCACACCGTATCGGAAAGGAGAAGAACAGGCCCTCCGCGATGCCGTAGCTGCCGTCGGATATCACGCCCATGCTGACGATGCCGCCGGTGTCGGACATCCAGTCCCGGACATGGTCGATGGCGGCATTCGCCGCCGAAGCCGCGCTGGACGCCCCTCGGGCATCGATGATGGCGGCACCCCGTTTCTGTACGGTGGGAATGAAGGCACTGTCGAGCCAGGCCATGTCCACAAGATCGAGGGCCGACTTGCCGGCCACGGTGGCGTGGTGAAGGTCCGGATACATGGTCGGCGAGTGGTTGCCCCAGACCGCAAGTCCTTCGATGTCGGACATCGCGGCCCCCGTCTTCGCTGCCAGCTGCGCCAGGGCGCGGTTGTGGTCGAGGCGCATCATGGACGTGAAGTTGCGGGGATCGAGGTCCGGAGCGTTGCGCTGGGCGATCAGGCAATTGGTATTGGCGGGATTGCCGACCACGAGCACTTTGACGTCGCGTGATGCGCGCTCGTTCAAGGTCTTGCCTTGAACCGAGAAGATCGCGGCGTTGGCTTCCATGAGTTCGCTGCGCTCCATGCCCGGACCCCGGGGCCGGGAACCGACCAGGAGCGCGTAGTCCGCATCTTCGAAGGCGGTGTTCGGATCGTGTGTGGGCACGATGCTCTTCACCAGCGGGAACGCGCAGTCGTCGATCTCCATGATCACGCCGTTCAAGGCGTTCATGGCCGGCGGAATCTCCAGGAGCTTTAGGGTCATCGGTTGATCCGGTCCCAGCATCGCTCCGGAAGCGACCCGGAATACGAGGGCGTAGCCGAGTTGGCCGGCAGCGCCGGTGATGGTCACGGTGACGGGCGCTTTCATGGGGTCTCCCAATGCGAAAGATCGAAATAGGCGGCGATTCTAATTGAACTCGCGGAACCAGACGCCGTGGGCGCGGCACTCGAGGGCAGCCGCCACGAACGCCACCGTCGGCGATGGGAGAGCGTCGGTCGGTGCGAATAGCACCTCGTCGCACTTGTCCGGTTCGCCGATGCCGGGCGTGCCGGACCAGCGGGTCGCCTCGAAGATGAAGTCGATGCCGGTGTCGTAGGGCATCACGACGACCGGCTCAATGTTGGCGACCTCGACGAGGGCTTCTTCGCGGCACTCACGAATCGCCGCGGCAACGATCTCCTCGTCGGCTTGTCGGTGGCCTCCCGGCAGCGCGTAGTGGCCGTCCATGAAGCCGGTGTTGGCCCGGCGCACGAGCAGCAACTCGCCGGCGGCGTTGAACACCAACGTGTGGACGACGATGACGAAGGACGCACGCATTGTCACTGCTTGTCTAGGCGGTGATGACATCATGTAACCAGAAGTGGTGTCATGCGGCCATGGAACACGACCGGAACTTCACTGGCGTCATCGGCCGCACCGTCGCGGACTCGACCCCGTCGTGGGCGGGGCGCCCGACCCGGCTCGCCAAGTCGCCCAACATCGTGATGATCGTGCTCGACGATGTGGGGTACGCGCAATTGGGCTGCTATGGCTCGGACATCGAGACGCCGGCGTTGGACAGCCTAGCGGCCGATGGCCTGCGCTACGCCAACTTCCACGTCACGCCGCTGTGCTCCCCCACGCGCGCCTGCCTGCTGACGGGTCGGAACCACCACGCCGTCGGCGTTGGCCGCGTGGCGGAAATGCGGAACGGGTTCCCCAACACCCGCGGCTTCGTCGCCCGTGAGGCCGCCAACTTGGCCGAAATACTGCGGCCGCACGGCTACCAGACGCTGGCCGCGGGCAAGTGGCACTTGGCGGCCATCGACGATGCCAGCCCGGCGGGACCCTACGACCACTGGCCGCTGCAGCGCGGTTTCGATCGCTTCTACGGCTTCCTCTCGGGCGAGACCAACCAGTGGAACCCGGAACTGGTCCTAGGCAACGAGCGCATCGACTTGCCGCCCGCCGACGACTACCACCTGTCGGCGGGTATCGTCGATGAGTCCTGCAAGTGGCTTCGCCAATTGGTATCGGCGGCGCCCGAGAAGCCTTTCTTCCTGTACCTCGCTTTCGCGGCCGGGCATTCCCCGCACCACGTGCCTCGCGCGTTCGCGGACAGGTACCGGGGCCGGTTCGACGACGGCTGGGACGCGGCACGGGACAGGATCCTCGCCCGCCAGAAGTCATCCGGCCTGCTTCCCGCGGATCAGCGCTTGGCACCGCGGAATCCCGGCGTGCAGGTCTGGGACACCATGAACGCCGGGGAGAGGATGGTCGCGGCGAGGTTCGAGGAGGTGTTCGCCGGATTCCTGGATCACGCCGATGTGCAGATCGGCCGTCTGCTCAGGCAACTCGACGACCTCGGCAAGTGCGACGACACCATCGTCGTCGCCATCTCCGACAATGGCGCTGCGCCCTTAGGCGGTCTCCACGGTAGCTACGACCATCATCGGTCCCGCAGCGGCGATCGGCCGGGGGTCGAGGAGAACATGGCGCGCCTCGCCGACTTGGGGGGTCCACTCTCCTACGGCATCTACCCCGCCGGTTGGGCCATGGCAGGGAACACGCCGTTCAAGCGCTACAAGAGCCAGACCTACGCAGGTGGTATCCGGGCACCTCTGCTGATTCGTTGGCCGGCAGGGATCGAAGCCAAGGGCGAGACGCGCCGGCAGTTCTACCACGTGGTAGACGTGACCCCGACGCTTTTGGACTTGATAGGCGTCGAGCTACCCAGCCATGTCAACGGCGTCGAGCAGATGCCGCTGCATGGAACGTCCATGGCCCATACGCTGAACGACAACGGCGCGGACACGCGCAAGAAGGTCCAGTACTTCGAGACGGTGGGTCAGCGGGCGATCTGGCAGGAGGGCTGGAAGGCTGTGACCTTTCACACCCGGGGAACCGAGTTCGATTCCGACGTGTGGGAACTCTATGACTTGGATCGCGATCTGGCCGAGATCGACAACCTGGCGGAAGGGCACCCCGAGAAACTGAAGCAGATGATCGCGCTTTGGTGGCGGGAGGCGGAGCGATACGGTGTCCTGCCGCTGGACGACCTGGGCGGCAAGAACGGCGTGGGATGGTGGCCGGAACCGTCGAATCGCTGGGTGCTGTACCAGGATGCCGTGCTACCCCACCACATCAAGACAGGACCACGGCTACTCGGCACGTCGCACCGAATCACCGCGCGGATCGAGCGCTTGTCGACCTCCGAAGAAGGCGTGGTGGTTGCGGATGGCGGTCGGTTCGGCGGTTGGAGCCTGTTTATCCAAGGCAATCGTATGCACTACACGGTCAATCACTACGGAGAGGCCTGCCGGGTCTCGTCGTCGGTGGCGATCCCGGTGGGTCCTGTGACGTTGCGTGTCGACGTGGCGAAGGTCGCCGACGACGAAGGCCGGGTGGTATTTTGCTTGGATGGTCAACCGTCGGGGGCGGGTTCATTGACGCCGTTTCGCGCCTACAACTTCGCCAACGAACCACTGCAAGTGGGAAGGGACGGGCAGACGCCGGTTGACGATTGCTACGAGTCACCGTTCCCCTTCACGGGTCGCATCGTGGATGTGGTGCTCGAGGCGGCAGGCGATGGCGTGGATGACCAGGAAGCCCTGCTTGTAGAGCTGATGGGCAGCCAGTAGGGGCTCGGGCAAGGGTGTGGTAGGACTAGCCCGGCGAGTGGAAGAGGCTTCGCTCAACGCGTGGCCGGCCTTGCACCAGGTGATGCTGGACGGCTGGGTGCTCCGCTTTAGCCGCGGTTTCACGAAGCGCGCCAACTCGGTGACGCCGCTGTACGCGGCCGCGCAGCGCCCGCTGGAGAAGGTGCGCTACTGCGAGGAGCTGTACGCGCGGGATGGTCTCGCGACAGTTTTCCGACTGGCAACCGTCTCGGAGCAGGTTGCGCTTGATGAGCTGTTGGCGGCGCGCGGCTACGAGAGCATCGACGCGACCCAGGTGTTGCATCGCCCTCTGGCCACCGGCGAGTTCGAACCTGTGGCCGCGTTCTCGGTCGTGCCCGTTGCGAGTTTCCTGGCCGCCTACGCCAACTTGCATGAGCCCCCGGACATCAACGAGCGGGCGGCTCGCACGGCGTCGGAACTGCACCGGGCGATCCTAAGGGCGATTCGGAGCGAGACGATGTTCGGTTTGATCGTCGAGGACGGCGAAGCCGTGGCGTGCGGGATGGCCGTCGTTGAGCGGGAACTGGTCGGACTGTTCGATATCGTGGTCGATCCGCGTTGCCGGCGCCGGGGTCACGGTCGCGCCCTGGTCGAGAGCCTCCTTCATCGTGCCGTCGAAAGGGGCGCCCGTACCGCCTATCTGCAGGTGTTGAGCGACAATGCTGCCGCCCGAAGCCTGTACACGGCGTTGGGTTTCCAACCGCTCTACGAATACCGGTACCGAGTCTCGAAAACGAGGACGAGATCGTGAAGATCGAGGACATACGAGCCTTTCAGCCCGCTACGCCGGGGTCACCGAAGGACTGGCGAACATCGTTGGGACAAATGCTGGTGACGATTGATACGGAGGACGGTTTGACCGGCTATGGCGTGGGCGGCGGCGGTCAGGCGGCCATGCACGTCATCGAAACCGTCGTCGGGCCGGCGTTGACCGGACAGGACGCCACGGATGTCGAGGGACT
This sequence comes from Gammaproteobacteria bacterium, assembly GCA_009846005.1. Lineage (GTDB taxonomy): Bacteria > Pseudomonadota > Gammaproteobacteria > Pseudomonadales > Azotimanducaceae > VXYL01. The sequence goes on from VXYL01000068.1 coordinate 120,273, forward strand.
TTGGGATGCGATGTACTCGATGACGCTCGCCTACGGGCGAAAGGGCCTCGCGATCATGGCGATCAGCGGCGTTGACCTCGCCCTATGGGACCTCAGGGCGAAGCGCGCCAATCTCCCGCTCGCCCACGTCCTTGGAGACCACGTGCGTGGCACCGTGCCGGCGTATCGAACCGGCAGGTCCCCCGAGGCGTGGATCAACGAAGGCACCGAAGGGTTCGCCGCACTCAAGCTCAGTCTCGCGATGTCGGGCAACGAGAGTGTCGGTGACGTGGTCAAACGGGTTCGGCGGGTTCGTGAAGCACTCGGGCCCGACGTGCAACTGATGGGCGACGCATTCATGTCGCTGGACGTCGAGACCACCCTCAGGATCGCCGATGGACTCTGCGGTGTCGACCTCGGCTGGTTCGAGGAGCCGTTGCCGGCGGACGACCTCACCGGCTACGCGCGGCTTCGCGACGAGTGCCCGATCCCCATCGCCGGGGGCGAGCACGAGTACACCGCCAAAGCGTTCGAAACCCTGATGGCGGACCGGCTCCACTCTATCGTGCAACCGGATGTGTGCTGGTGCGGCGGGCTGACCGAACTCGTGAAGATCTACCGGTTGGGCAAGCAGTACGGCACCAGGGTCTGCCCCCACCGGGGCAGTGAGGTCTGGTCCCTCCACGCGATCTGCGCGCTCGATCCGGACCCGTTGGCGGAATCCGGCCGGGAGTGGATGACGTGGGTCAAGGATCAGCCGAAGATAGTTGATGGCGAGATTTCGCTGGGGCCGGGCGTCGGCTTCGGCGTGCGTGTCGACTCGGATGGTGATGTGTGAGATCCGCTTGCCCGTTGACGGCTGCGGACTCAAGATTGACAATGCCATCATGTAGGCAGAAGTGATGTCATGCTGTCATGATCAGAACGCAGATCCAGTTGACGGCGAGTCAGGCTAGGGCGTTGAAGGAACGGGCGCGGCTGGAGGAACGGTCGGTGGCGGAACTGGTGCGAGTCAGCGTGACCGAGTATTTGGCCCGACATCCCGCGCAGGATCGCGATGACTTGGTGCGCCGAGCTCGCGAACTGGTTGGGCGCTACCACTCTAAGAGTCCTGATCTTGCCGAGAACCACGACCGATACCTGGCCGATGCCTACGATCATGAGCTTGTTCGTTGATACCTCGGCATTGCTGGCGATCATCGATGCGGACCAGGAAAGACACAGCGAGGTTGCACGCGTCTGGTACGAGCTTCTGGATCGGGAGCGGGTACTGTTCACATCGAACTACGTCCTGGTCGAGACGTTCGCCTTGGTGCAGCGGCGTTTGGGCCTCGACGCCACGCGCGAACTGGCGAGTGTGGTGGTTCCGCTCCTTCAACCGCTTTGGGTCGAGGAGGCTATCCATTCTGCGGCGGTTGCTTCGCTCGTCGCTGCCGGGCGGCGACAGCTCTCGCTGGTTGATTGCGCGAGTTTCGAGCTGATGCGCCGCAATGGTCTCACCGAGGCATTGGCGCTTGACCGAGACTTCGCCGAGCAGGGTTTCAATCTGCTGCCGGATCCAAGCGCCGACACCGACCCATGAGCTCGTCGCGCACTAGACTCCTTGAGCACCCTTGATGTTCACACGCAGGTTGCATTTGGTAAAGCGCTCAGGGTCGCTCTTGGTCGGCTCGTGTACTCGCGAGACGCGCTAACGCACAGGGAACGGTTGGTAGGGATAGTCCGCTAGCGCCGCCTCGTCGAGGTCAATGCCGAGTCCCGGTACCTGCGGCAGATCGACGTAGCCGTCGACGACCCGCCAGGGCTCGCGGGCAATCTCCCGACCGAACGCCTCGAAGTTGACGAAGTACTCGGTGATCAGGAAGTTCGGCATCGGCGCCGCAGCTTGCATCGTCGCGGCCAACCCCACGGTGGTGCTGTTGTAGTTGTGCGGTGACACGGCGACGAAATACGGCTCGGCCATGGCCGCGATTTCCTTCAACTCCAGGATGCCGCCGACGTTGCAGACATCGGGATTGATGATGTCGGCCGCACCCTTCTCGAAGACCTCGCGGAAGTCGAACTTGGTGTAAAGCGCCTCGCCGGTGACGACGGGAATGTTGATGTCGCGTTTGGCCCGGGCCAGCGCGGGTACGTTCTCCGCCAGCACCGGTTCCTCGAACCAGAAAGGCGCGGCGCATTCGATGGCGCGCGCGATCCGTACCGCGTGCATGGGGGCCAGGCGTCGATGCATCTCGATCAGGATGTCCACATCGGTCCCCACGGCGTCGCGAACTGCGAGTACGTTCTCGATGGCCCGTTGTTCGATGTCCTTGTCGACGAAGGTTCGCCAGGGACCGGGCACGGGATCGAACTTCAGCGCGCTGAAGCCACGGTCGACGATCGCGGCGGCCTTGGCACCCAACTCATCAGATGACCGCGCCCCACCGGACCAGCCGTTCGCATAGATCCGGATGCGGTCGCGGCAAGCGCCGCCGAGCAGGGCGTGCACTGGCATCCCGGCGACCTTGCCCTTGATGTCCCAGAGCGCCTGCTCGAGCCCGCTCACCGCGCAATAGAGATCCATCGATCCCCGGCGCGCAGCGAAGTCGTCGAAGGTCGTTTGCGTGAACTCCTTGATGCGACCCGGATCGCGACCGATCAGGTAGCGCTTGAGCTGATCGACGTGCGCGGTGACCTGAAGGTCGCGATCCGACTGCGTGTAGCACTCGCCCCAGCCGTAGACGCCCTCATTGGTATCGACGCGAACGAAGCAAAGGTTCTTGCCACGTCCAGGGTGGACTAGGAAGTGTCGTAGGTCGGTGATCCGCATCGCGTCGCCCGCGTTGTCGTCGTATGGCTCCAGGTAGTCTAACAAGCACCGATATCGGTGCTATGATTCGACACCGATATCAGCACCGATAGATGCCATGCGTTACGTCACGATGACCGAGCTCAAGCAGCAGGCCAGTCGAATCCTTGATGAGAAGGAACCCACAGCCATCCTGCGCAACAGCAAGGTGGAGGGATACTACGTGCCGGTAGAGTCCTTGGCCTTCGCCACCACCGACGACGCCCGGGTGGCCGAACTCACCCAGTCGATTCTCGATCGGCGGTCGAAAGTCCTCGCTTATCTCTCGAAGCGGTGAGCATCGCCCTACCCACCGAGCAGCAGATCGCCGACCTACACGAGCACCTGCTGGCAGGGCACGGTGGTCTGCCGGGATCCCGGGCGGGTGCATCCCTTGGATCCGTACTCGGTAGAGTCCATATGAACCTCGCATACCAGTTCGAGGATCCGAGTGTCGAGCAGGTCGCGGCATTCGCCGTGTACGCGTTTGTGGTCGGGCACCCGTTCAACGACGCGAACAAGCGCACGGCCCTCACTGTTGGCGACCTGATCCTGTTGATGAACGACGAAAGGATTGTCGCAACTCGGTACGGAATCGAGCTCGCCGACTTGGTCATCGAGCTCGCGGCGGGCAACGTCGGTCAAGACCGATTCGTCGCGAAGTATGGCGAGTTGCTCCAGCGTTCGTAGGGGCGACCCTATCGCGCCCGTAGGGCGCGCGGTCGCCCGTCGATACTCGCAACGGGACGGGACAAGCCCGTCCCCTACGGGCTCGTATCGGAGACTCCCGTCACTTCCACGCCATGCCAGAACGCAACCCGATCCTCGATCTGACGCGCGGCGTGTTTCGGTGCCGGGTAGTACCAGACCGCATCGCGGTTGGTCTCGCCGTCGACGGTTAGGTGGTAGTAGTGCGCCGTACCTTTCCACGAGCAGATGGTGGTCGTCGCGCTCGGTGCCAAGAGGTCGTCGTCGAGTGCGGAACGCGGGAAGTAGTGGTTGCCTTCGACGACCACCGTGTCGTCGCTCTCTGCGATGACGCGGCCGTTCCACACCGCCTTCATGCCGTATTCTCCGCGGATCGGAAGACCGACGGAGGGCCGCGCAAGCTGATCCGGTGCAGTAGCCGGGTGTCTTCGGGACCGGTTGCCGCGCCTATCGGCGTGGCGCTGTGCATAGTCGTCGGGTTGTCCCACAGGATGAGGTCGCGGACTCGGTACTTGTGGCGTGCCACGAACCGGTCTTGGAAGGCGTGTTCGCACAGTTCGTTCAGGAGTGACTCCGCTTCGGCCTGCTCCATGACGACGATCCCTTGGCTCGTGCCGGTAATTGCGTACAAGGTCTTTTGGTCGGTAATCGGGTGTCGCCTAACCAGTGGGTGGGTGACGGTTGTGTTCTGATCCCATCCCTTGGGCGGTATGGGGACATGGTCGCCCGGCCGTGCCGCCACCGATACGCCGTGGCGGTGGATGACGGTGAGGTCTTCAATCCTCCGCTTCGTTGGCTCGGGCAGTGCCGCATAGGCGCCGGCCATATCGCAGAACTTCGTCTCACTGCCATGGCTAGGTGCCTTGGCCGAATACAGCATGGTGATCGAGGACACCTGGTTCCGGAACGACTGGTCGGTATGCCAATGTGCGGCACCAAGCCTGCGCGCCCTGGCGTCGATCCCGACGTTGGTGATGTGGGCGATCTCCGGGAAGTCGGTATCAACACTCAAACGGATCGGGTCGCCGACCCGACGGGCGAACTCCGCGAACTGCGCCTTGGTGATTCCATTGGTCCGAAGTACGACGAATCGCTGGCCGTATAGACACAGGAGAATCCGCTTCAGCGCGGCGTCAGTCAGGGAAGTGACGTTGGCTTGGGGGACCTCGGCGCCGAAGCTACCACTCAGACGTGCCACGCGAAGGCTCAATGGGTGCATCCAGACTGGGCTGTTTCAGCGCAACAGTATATGTCGCTCCACACATACCCATTCAGAGGTGCAGCCCGCACCGGTCTTCGGTGCCGAATTGAGTGATCAGATGCTATGATTCGATAGCAATTGATAGCTCAAGGACGTTGGCAGATGGCGACCGTTCAGATCAGCGCGAGAGTGGACGAGACCCTCAAGGTCGCTTTGGAGCGCTATTGCCGATCCCGTGGCATTGTCATGAACCACTTCATTCAGGAAGCGCTGCTTGATCGCCTAGAGGAACTCGAGGACATCGAGGACCTGCAAGACATCCGCCACGAACCGACTCGGCCGTTGTCGGAGGTTCTAAAGGACCTCAAGCTCGATGGCACGTTATGAAATCCAGATCAGTCGAACTGCCGAAAGGCAGTTGAGGAAACTCCCCCGCAACGATCAACAACGCCTGAGCCGGACAATCCTGACTCTAGCGATCGATCCGTTTCCTCGTGGTGTGAGGAAGCTCTCCGGCTATGACGATGTTTATCGGATCCGTGTTGGAAGCTACCGAGTCCTCTATAGCGTCTCGACGACGACTCTGATCGTCATCGTACTGAAGGTGGGACAGCGCAGGGATGTCTACCAGTAGACGCCGTCGCTTTGGCGCGACCGCAGGCGCGAGTTCGCGCGGTCGGTTATGCTTCGAGGTCGCGTGACGCAACGACCACGATGACCGAACTCGACCGACAACTGACCCTCGGCCTCCCGCAGCCACGGGGGCTCTACGACCCGGCGCAGGAGAAGGATTCCTGCGGTGTCGGCTTCATCTGCGACATCAAGGGCCGCGCCAGCCGGGAGATCATCGACTCGGCCGGTCACATGAACTGCTGCATGGTCCACCGGGGCGGCCTCGGCTACGAGAAAAACACCGGCGACGGTGCCGGGATTCTCACCGGCATACCCCACAAGTTCCTGGCCAAAGCTGCGAAGCGCGATCTCGGCATCGATCTGCCCGAGCGGGGTCGATACGGTGCCGGCATCGTCTTTCTGCCGCGGACCGAGGCCGAGCAGGCGCGTTGCAAGGCGGTGATCGAAGAGGAGATCGCCAAGGCGGGGCAGCGACTGCTGGGCTGGCGGCTCGTTCCGACGCGTCCCGACGAGGCGGACATCGGCAACGCGGCGCGGGCGTCGATGCCGGCGATGGAGCAGCTGTTCATCGGCAGCGACCTCGAGGGCGATGCGCTCGAACGCAAGCTCTACCTCATCCGCAAGGCCGCGACCCACCGCCTGCGCACCGACGAAAGCCTGACCGAACGGGGGCTGCTGTTCTTCGTCAGCCTGTCCGCCAAGGTGATGGTCTACAAGGGCATGCTGACGCCGCACCAGTTGTTCCCGTTCTATCCGGATCTCGAGGACGAGGACTACGAATCGCACCTCGCCATGGTGCACTCGCGGTTCTCGACCAACACCTTCCCGTCCTGGGACCGGGCGCAGCCGAACCGCTTCATGAGCCACAACGGCGAGATCAACACGCTGCTCGGCAACAAGAACTGGATGAACGCCCGCCAGGGGGTGGTGAAGAGCGATCTCTTCGGCGACGACCTCAACAAGCTGTTCCCGGTGGTCGAACCGGACTGTTCCGACTCGGGCACCTTCGACAACGTCCTGGAATTCCTCCTGATGACGGGGCGCACGCTCCAGGAAGCCGTGCTCATGATGATTCCGGAAGCCTGGCAGCAGCATCCGACGATGGATCCGGCCAAGCGGGCGTTCTACGAGTACAACGCCTGCCTGATGGAACCTTGGGACGGCCCGGCGTCCATCGCCTTCACCGACGGCACCTACATCGGCGCCGTGCTGGACCGCAACGGGCTCCGGCCGTCGCGCTACTACGTCACGGAGGACCACAAGTGCATCATGGCCTCCGAGGTGGGGGTCGTTACCGTCGATCCGGCCAAGGTGGTCGCCAAGGGCCGCCTGCAGCCGGGCAAGATCTTCCTCATCGACTTCGACGCAGGTCGCTTGATCCCGGACGAGGAGATCAAGTCGGAGTGGGCCCGCCGCCGGCCCTACGGGGAATGGCTCACGAGGCAGCGCGTCGAACTGGACGACCTGCCGCCCGCCGAGCCCGCCGGATTCGACAAGGCCACCTTGCTGCCGCGCATGCAGGCCTTCGGCTACACGGCGGAAACCATGCAGTTCATGCTGCTGCCGCTCGTGACCGAACTGCGCGACCCCTTGGGCTCCATGGGCAACGACAGCGCGCTGGCGGTGATGTCCGACAAGCCGCGCATGCTCTACGACTACTTCAAGCAGCTGTTCGCGCAGGTCACCAATCCGGCCATCGACTCCATCCGCGAGGAAGTCATCATGGCGCTGGAGTGCGTCATCGGGCCGGAGCGCAACCTGCTCGACGTCACCGAGGAGCACGCCCACCGGTTGCGCGTCGCGCACCCGATCCTCTCGAACGACGAACTCGCGGCCATCAAGAACATCCAACACCGGGGTTGGCGGTCGCGCACCATCGACATCACTTTTCCAAGGGACTCCGGGGAAGCCGGATTGCTGGCCGCCTTCGACCGGATTTGCGCCGAGGCATCCGCTGCCATCGACGACGGCATCGAACTCATCGTCCTGAGCGATCGCGCGATCGGACCCGACAACGTGCCGATCAGCGCCTTGGCGGCGACGGGTGCGGTGCACCATCACCTAGTGCGGACATTGGCCCGCACGAGAGTCGGGCTCGTGGTGGAAACCGGCGAAGCCCGGGAGGTCCACCATCATTGTCTGCTGATCGGCTTCGGCGCCGACGCCATCAACCCGTATCTCGCCTTCGAGGCGCTTTGGGACGCGCGCCGCAACGGCTACCTCGCCGAGGCGGACCATGTCGGCAACGACGCGGACGTCGTCGAGGGGTACCGAAAGGGCGTCTCCAAGGGCATGCTCAAGGTGATGGCCAAGATGGGCATCTCCACCCTTCAGTCCTACAAGGGCGCGCAGATCTTCGAAGCGGTGGGGCTCGCCGAGGACGTGGTGGCGCGCTGCTTCAAGGGCACCGCGAGCCGCGTCAAGGGGGTTGGCTTCGATGTGCTTGCCCAGGAGATGCAACGCCGGCACGAACTCGGGTACCCGCCGCGTGACGTGGTGTCCCTGCCGGTGCTGCCGAATCCGGGCGATTTCCATTGGCGCCGCCACGGGGACACCCACATGTGGGATCCCGAGTCCATCGCCAACCTGCAGGTGGCCGCGCGGGGCGATGACCAGGAGGCTTACTGGCGGTTCGCGAAACAGGCCAACGAGGAGAGCACCAAGCGGTCGACCCTGCGCGGACTGCTGACCTTCAACGAGGGCGCCAACGGCGGCGAGGTTCCGCTCGACGATGTCGAACCCGCATCCGAGATCGTCAAGCGCTTCGCCACCGGGGCCATGAGTTTCGGTTCCATCTCCAAGGAAGCCCACGAGAGCCTGGCCATCGCCATGAACCGCATCGGCGGCAAGTCGAACACGGGCGAAGGCGGCGAAGACGACGAGCGGTTCATTCCGCTTGCCAACGGCGACTCGAAGCGCTCGGCCATCAAGCAGGTGGCGAGCGGCCGGTTCGGGGTGACGGTCAACTACCTGACCAACGCCGATGAACTGCAGATCAAGATCGTCCAGGGGGCGAAGCCGGGGGAGGGCGGCGAACTGCCGGGCCGGAAGGTGGACGACTACATCGCCCGCATCCGCCACTCGACGCCCGGCGTGGGGCTCATCAGCCCGCCGCCGCACCACGACATCTACTCCATCGAGGACATCGCGCAACTCATCCATGATTTGAAGAACGGCAACCCGCAAGCGCGTATCAGCGTGAAGCTCGGGGCCGAGATCGGGGTCGGCACCGTGGCCGCAGGCGTCGTCAAGGCCCGGACGGACCACTTGGTGATCGCCGGCGACACCGGCGGCACGGGGGCATCGCCGTTGACGTCGATCAAGCACGCCGGCGTGCCGTGGGAACTCGGCATCGCGGAAACCCACCAGACGCTGGTGATGAACAACCTCCGCTCCCGCGTCGTGCTGCAGACCGACGGCCAGCTGAAGACCGGTCGCGACGTCGCCATCGCCGCCCTTCTGGGTGCCGAGGAGTTCGGTTTCGCCACCGCCCCGTTGGTGGCCATGGGCTGCATCATGATGCGCAAGTGCCACCTGAACACCTGCCCCGTGGGTGTCGCGACCCAGGACCCGGATCTGCGCAAGAAGTTCACCGGCGCCCCGGAACACGTCGTCAACTACTTCTTCATGATCGCCGAGGAACTGCGCCTCATCATGGCGAGACTCGGCTTCCGAACCGTGAACGACATGATCGGCCGGGTCGACGCGCTCAAGGTCGAAGCCGCCCTCGAGCATTGGAAGGCGAAGGGTCTCGACTTCTCGGCGATCCTGGAACCCGCTACGAAGCCGGAGAACTGTCTGGGCGTGTACCGCATCCACGACCAGGACCACGGCCTCGCGCATGCCATCGACAACCACCTGATCGACTACGCGAAGCCGGCGATCGAGCGCGGCGAACGGGTCTACCGGGAACTGCCCATCGTCAACGTAAACCGCGTCGTCGGCGGGATGCTGTCGAACCACATCATCCGGGAAGTGGGGCCGGACATGCTTCCCGACGGTGCGATCCACTTCAAGTTCACCGGCAGCGCCGGACAGAGCTTCGGCGCGTGGCTGGCCAAGGGTGTCACCCTGGAAGTCGAAGGCGATGCCAACGATTACGTCGGCAAGGGGCTATCCGGGGGCCGGCTGATCGTCTATCCGCCGAGGTCGAGCCGGTTCAAGCCGGAGGAGCAGATCCTGATCGGCAACGTTGTGCTCTACGGCGCGACGTCGGGTGAGTGCTTCTTCCGAGGCGTCGCGGCGGAGCGGTTCTGCGTGCGCAACAGTGGCGCGCAGGCGGTAATCGAAGGCGTGGGGGACCACGGCTGCGAGTACATGACCGGCGGTCGCGTGGTCATTCTTGGCCCGACTGGGCGCAACTTCGCTGCCGGGATGAGCGGCGGCATCGCCTACGTTTTCGACGAGGACGATTCGTTCGCCGGGCAATGCAATCCCGGCATGGTTGACCTCGAGCCATTGGTTGCCAATACCGACATCGAGGACGTGCGCTCCCTCATCGAGAAGCACCGGCAGTATACGGGCTCGACGGTCGCGGCACGGATCCTCGAGGACTGGGACCGGGTTCGCGAGCACTTCGTCAAGGTCATGCCGCGCGACTACAAGCGCGTGCTGGAGGAACGCAAGGCCGCCCGCCGAAGGGAGCGGCAACCCATCGTGGCGCAGGTGGCCGCGAGTGGGTAAGACCACTGGGTTCAAGGAATATGTTCGCGACGCGGCCCCCTATCGAAACGCGGTCGAACGCATCGCGGACTTCCGGGAGATCTACACCGAGCACGACCTCGCGAGGCTAAACACCCAAGCCGCGCGTTGCATGGACTGCGGGGTGCCGTTCTGCCAGTCGCCGGACATGATCCACGGCCGCAGCGGCTGCCCGATCCACAACCTGATCCCGGAGTGGAACGACCTGGTCTACCGGGACCAGTGGCGCGACGCCTTGGATCGCCTGCACAAGACCAACAACTTTCCGGAGTTCACCGGGCGGGTTTGCCCGGCACCGTGCGAGGGTTCGTGCGTACTCGGGATCACCGATCCGCCGGTGACCATCAAGAACATCGAGATGGCCATCATCGACCGCGGCTTCGAGGAAGGCTGGGTGGTACCCGTCCCACCCGATGACCGCACGGGAAGACGGGTCGCGGTGGTCGGCTCGGGGCCCGCCGGACTCGCGGCGGCGGCGCAACTCAACACGGTGGGACACTCCGTCACCGTCTACGAACGCGCGGACCGGATCGGCGGGCTCCTCATGTACGGCATCCCGAACATGAAACTCGACAAGGGCATCGTGGAGCGACGCATCGACGTGATGCGGGAGGAGGGTGTCCTGTTCGTCACCGGTGCCGACATCGGCGACGGCGCAAACGGCACCTTGTCGGTCGCCGAAATACTCGACGAGGCGGACGCGCTGCTCTTGGCGACGGGTGCCACCGTGCCGAACAACCTGCCCATTCCCGGCCGAGAACTCGACGGTGTCCATTTCGCCATGGAGTTCCTGCACGCAAACACCAAGAGCCTGCTGGACAGCGGGCACGCCGACCGCAACTACATCGACGCGAAAGACAAGAACGTCATCGTGATCGGCGGCGGCGACACCGGCACCGACTGCATCGGCACCGCCATGCGCCACGGCTGCAAGACCCTCACCAACTTCGAGATCGTGCCCGACCCGCCCGCCGAACGCGCCGACGGCAATCCCTGGCCGACCTGGCCGTTCATCTACCGCGTCGACTACGGCCACGAGGAGGCGGCGGCGAAGTTCAATCGCGACCCGCGCGAATACCGCACCTCCGCAGTGGCGTTCCACGGCGACGGCAACGGCCGCGTGACCTCTCTGACCGCGGCGGAGTACGACGAGAAGTTCCAAAAGGTCGAGGGCACGGAACGCAGCTACGACGCGGACCTCGTCCTTCTGGCGATGGGATTCCGGAGCCCGGAGCACTACGTCAGCGAGCCGCTTGGCCTCGAGCTCGACCAGCGTTCCAACTACTTGGCGGAAAAGGGTCTCTACCGGACCAGCAATCCCAAGGTGTTCGCGGCCGGCGACTGCCGCAGCGGCCAGTCGCTGGTGGTGCGGGCGATCAACGAGGGCCGCGAGGCGGCCAGGGAGATCGACCGGTTTCTGTCGGGGACGACGGAGTTGCCCTGAAATCGCCCAGCGCGTTCCGAAATCCGAAACGGGTGACATCACGCGAATATCAAAACGGCGAAATCGTTGAAATACATGCCAGCCATCCGCGATTGATGGTTGCACCCGCACATAGGGAGGCGCAGAGTCAACTGGCTACTCAGACGGCGTGGACCGATGGCGACAACGGTGAGCCCTGCGTTGGGAATTACCCGGGAGGAGTTGGACTTGGTGGTCCAACCGTTGGCTGCGCGCATGGACGCACTGGAAAACTCGGCAGGCGACCGCACGGGCAACGACTTCGTATCGGTAGGCGAGTTTCGGCTGTTCAAATGGCTCGGGACCTTTGCGCTGGCAGCCGTTCTCGGCGGATTCGGCCTCCTCTACGAGCAGGTCTCGGACCTCCGCGTTGGCATGGAACGGCTCCACGGCGAGCTGTTGCAGGAGATGTCGGGAATCCGGGAGCGAGTAGTCCGGATCGAAACGATCTTGGAGCGGAAGGACTTGCCGCGACAAACGGAGCGGTGACGACACGGTGACGGACCGATGGCGGCGACGGCGAATCCTACATTGGGAATGATCCGGGACGAATTGGACTTGGTGGTCGAACCGTTGGCTGCCCGTGTGGCCGCACTGGAAACCTCGGTAGGCGACCGGCCGGAAGGCGACTTCGTAAGGGCAAGCGAGTTCCGGCTTTTCAAGTGGCTGGGGACCTTTGCGCTTGCAGCCGTTCTCGGCGGATTCGGCCTCCTTTACGAGCAGGTCGGCGACGTTCGCG
>VXYL01000068.1:132625-279580 GCA_009846005.1 Gammaproteobacteria bacterium
GCAGCCGTTCTCGGCGGATTCGGCCTCCTTTACGAGCAGGTCGGCGACGTTCGCGTTGCCATGGAACGGCTGCAGACCGACTTGCTGAAGGAGATTCACGCCCTGCGAGGAGAAATGCACGCCGAATTCGCGAGCGTACGGCAGGAGATGCACGCCGGATTCGCGAGCATACGGCAGGAGATGCACGCCGAAACCGCGAGCATCCGAGAGGATATTTCGGGGGTGCGGGAACGGGTCGCGCGGGTCGAAACGCATTTGCAGCGCACAAGCCCCAACCACGAATAAGGCGACCGCGCGTGTTCCGATCTCGAGTCCGAGGCGTAGGGGCGACGCTACCGCGCCCGCCAGGGTGCGCCGTCGTCCGCGAACGTGGCACGTGACGGGACAAGCCCGTCCCCTACATCGAGCTTCCCTCGGTGTCGTCGAAATGCGGACCAAAATGCCGTGACGCAACCGACACCAATGTCGTGCGCTTGCTTGCCGACGACGATCCGGGTCCTTATCCCCCTGTCAACACCGCCACCGCCCGTTCCAGCAACTCGTCCCGCCCTGCGGTGATGCCTTCGACGGTTCGTGACACGGGCACCGTGGGCTGGATTCCCACACCGTGGTGCTGGGATCCGTCGTGCTTCAGGACCCGCATGCCCGTCCATGTGACGTGGTAGCCACCGGGCAGCATGAACGGGTTGATGTTGCCGTTGGTGCCGGCGGTGGGTCCGCCGACGATCTCGGCCAGCTTGTAGTGCTCGATGATGCCGAGAAAAGTCTCCGCGGCGCTGATAGCCCGTCCGTCGGTGACGACCGCGATGTTCTGGGTGAACCGGGGAGACTTGGGGTTCACCGGCCAGTTGCTGAACCGGAATTGCATGTCGCGCCGGTCCGGATGATTCACCAGCGGCACATGCCATTGCGCGGAGGTGACCGTTTCGTCGATCAGGTGCGCGATGACGGGGGTGAATGGGAACGCGGGGTAGCCGCGCATGTCGAAGACGATGCCCTTGGCATTCGCAAGCGTGGGCACCAAGTCGTTGAACTCGCGAACGTGCTGGATTCGGCCCAGATCGACGTACACCACGCCGGCGGCCAGTTCCGCGCCTTGATCGGGGCGTGGCTCCGTGACGATGCCGTCTCCCCAGGGCGGCGTGTTCCTCTCGACGGCCACGGTCCGTTCCTTCCCGGATGGCGCCCGGACTTTCAACGCGATCGTCGACCCGGGTGGACCGAGCCCGAGGTCGGCTAGTGCGCGATGACGAAGGTGTTGCGCTGTCGCCGACGAGATCGTTTCCTCGAATGAGGCAAGGATCTCCAGCACCGGCCCCCCGTCGATTTCCGTAACCACGTCTCCCGGTCGCAGTTCCTTGATGCCTTCGCCGACGGCCGTAACCACGAGATCGTCTGCTACCCAATCGCAGGCCAATGGAGGCAGCAGTCTTGGACCTTCGCCTTGGTGGGCAACCCGACCGTGGCCGTCGCGAAGGTCTGCCACGAGCCGCTTGATCGTGTCGATGAAGTCCACCTCTCCGGCGTCCACGGCGGCGGCCTTGAGTGAGCGTCGCAATGTGGTTTCCCAGTCGACGTCCACGACATCGAAATACGGATAGAAGTGCTGGAACACGTTCCAGGCCAGCACGACCGCCGCGAGTCGTGTTGAACGGTCGTCGCCGGTGGGTCGCCAGTGGTCGGGTACGACGCCGGCGGACAGCGCTTCGTCGGGTGTCCCTTCGAAGGACGCCTGCTGATCGACGGGGATTGCCGTGGGGACAAGGGCGGAAACGCCGCCGCCGAGATCGGCCTCGATGGGCTCGTCTGGACTCAGGGGCGCTGTTGCGGAGGTCCGCAGATTGCTCGAGTAGATCGACGGTTGATCGCCAACCTTGACGCCGTTGTGTTCCCAGTAGCGGATCTCGGTCGGCCCCTCGGCGGTGAAGGCCGCAGGCCTCGCCAACACATCGCCGGTTGGCGCGACCCGCACTGTGGGTGCCACGTCTTGAAACACCGATTGGAGAATCTGAGCCAGTTCCCTAGGCGTGGCCGCTTCCTCGACCCGACGCACCGCTTGGACGGCGAACAGGTTCCAGTCCGTCTCGGCAACCGCGTCGGTGGGGTGGAAGTAGCGCACGTATCCTAGCAGTCGCGCTAGTGCAAATAGGTTTTCCAGACCGCGTTCGCCGAGCTCGCCCGGCGGCTGGTTGCCTTCGCCGGCTACGCCGGCGATGTCGATCGCGACACCATCGAGCCAGGCCTTGCCGTTACCGATCAGCATCAGCCCGAAATTGATCGTCTCGGCATCCGGAGCGATGTCGCCGATTATCTCGAATCGCTGCCAGTCCCTGGCTCGGATCGGCCGGTCCTGCATGTTGTCGAAGAAACCCATGTGACCGCCTGGCCGGTCGACGCGGAACCAGGCCTGCGCTCGTCCGGCCTGCAATCCCAACGGCAGCATTTCGGTTCGCACCCAGCCGCTGAACCGCACACGTTTGCCGCGGTAGGGCGTGGCGTCGGCCACCTGCATCACGTTGCCGAGCCCGCCGCCCCGCATGGCGTCCGCCTCGCTCGCGGCTGCGCCGACCTTGGACATCAGGACGACGTGTCTACCCGATTTCGCGCCCTCGTCGCTGAGCTCGATGGTGTAGCCGTTTCGTTCGTTGATCGGCGGGGCGAACCAGCCGGTTGGGACTTGGCCCAAGGAGCCGTCCTCGAAGTCGAGGTTCGTGGGCTCGGCCGGTGCGGCATGGGCGCCGAGCGCGCCGGTCGCTAGCATCGCGGCAGGCAACCAACGGTTTCGATCTGACAACCACTGCATTTCTTTCTCCTCGTCATGACTGGGTGTGAAGTCACTGCCCGTCAGCTCGTGTCGTGGTCTCGTCGATTCGCACGGCGCACACGCCGCAGATGAAGCGGGTCTGCGGCGGTGCGGTATAGAGATCCTCGTCCGCGCCGCAGTATCCACAGGCCGTGAACAATCCAGCCCGCTTCCCTCCCGTATAGCGATCCATGGGGTTGTCGGGAAGAGGTCGGCGACCGTGGATCATGGCGGCACAAGCGGCCGTGCATTCGTTGCAGATCTGGCTGAAGCGGTTTGGTGTCATCTGCGCCACATCGAGCGCCGGTTTTCGGCAGAAGCTGCAGAACACGCAGCTCGCATCGTTCTCGTAGGCGATTCGGTCGGCGAGTGCGGTTCGCATTTGGATCGCGTCGACACCGAGACCTTCCACAAGCTCGAGGCCGCCGGCCGGGTTGCGCGGCGAGAGAATGCCCAGCAATGCATGATGGGTGCGAACGGTTTCCAGGGCGTAGCCAGGCATCAGCTGGGTAAGCAGCTCAAAGGTCGCCGCGGGGACGGGTATCTCCAGGAATGCGATGCCTGAATCGTCAACCCGAGCCTGCCTGCCAAGCCGTTCCGGCGTGACATCGAGCGTCCTGAGGACGGATGCCGCTATCCCGCTGTCGCCCAGGACAAGCGCCGCCAGCAAGTGGCGCCCCGAAAAGTCCTCGCCTTTCTGTGCGGCCATCAATGCGCCGATCAACACGCATTCGATGGACGCCGGCGCGTAGTCCGTCATCGAGAGTTCCCCGAGCAGACACTCATCGCTGGCGTCGCCGAGTTCGATGGACGCCGCCATTTGGTCGAAAACCGGATCGCAGGCCCTACGGTCGGTGGTGGTGAAGCGCAGGATGAAAAGGTGGTCGTTGTGTGCGAGGCAGTAATGCCGCTCCGAAGCCTGCGGCTGTCGGTTGTTCGCGGGATCGAGCCGGATGGCGGGTGTGCCCCCCAACATCGTATCGGTGTACTCGAACCGGGCGGACGGGTCCGATCGGGCTCGTTCGACGGCCTCGGCGGCAGCGCGGGCGGGGTCGCGGACACTACCGAGCCGGTGGCTGTTGAGTTCGAGGTCCGCCAGGCGCGAGCCGTTCTTGGTGACCTCGTAGTGCAAAGCGGGATAGCTCTGGCCCCACATCGAATGCGTGACCCGATGCCAGGTTTCGGGGATGGCGACCGAGAGACCGAGGTCGGCCAACTTGGCGCGCTTGGTCGTCGCCTTGGACGGGTTCGCCGCTGCCCGACGCAAGCGCCAGCGGGCGGCCGTGTAGGATTCACCGGTGCGGGCGGCGCGGGCTCGAACGAGCCGCTTGAAATGCTTGTCGACTGTCACGGGCGCAATCCACCTCGGACATCGATCCCCCAGCGATCACTCATCCGTTCGGGTAGACCGTGATCGTCACTTCAAAGGAATCGAATCCCCTTTGCCTCTTGGTTCGACCCTGCTGGGGAGGATCGATCGAGGTCCGGCGCGGAAGTTCGCCGAGTTCGATTCTCGGCTTGCTCCTGAGACGATGTCAAGCGTTAGGGCGCGCCTCGCAACGGTGCGGCGACGCCTTGTCGGGCGGAACGGGACAAGCCTGTCCCCGACGACGCAGCCTCGTAGGGGCGACCCTTGTGGTCGCCCGTGTGCTTTCTCGAGGGTTGCGGTTCGAGCAAGACGGGACGGGACAAGCCCGCCCCCTACGCGTTGCTCACCATGGAAAGTGCAGGACTCGGCGCGTAGGGCAACTCGATGAGGGTCGTTATGGGGCTCGCCGAAAGGGTGGCGTCAGGCTGCGTGGCCGGGAGGGGGGTATCGAGGGATTGAGCCACGGCTTCATGCCAGACGTTGCCCCCCGCGACGTTTACGCCGTTCGCGAGGTGCGGATCGTTGGCAGTTGCCTGACGCCAGCCCTTCTCGGCGATGGTTCTGACGTACGGCAGGGTGATGTTGTTCAGCGCCAGCGTCGCGGTGTGCGGTACGACGCCGGGCATATTGGTGACGCAATAGTGGACCACGCCTTCGTGGACGAAGGTCGGTTGGTCGTGCGTAGTCGGACGGCTCGTTTCGAAACAGCCTCCTTGGTCGATGGAGATGTCGACGAGTACCGAACCGTCGCGCATATCCCGAACGTCGTCGGCGCTCACCAGTTTCGGCGCCCGCGCTCCGGGGACCAGTACCGCGCCAACCACCAGGTCCGCGTCGAGAACATGCTCGCGAGTGGTCGATGCGTTTGCCATGACCGTCCGAGCGCGACCGTCGAATCGGTCGGCTAACCAGCGTAGTCGGGAGACGCTCTTGTCGAGGATGGTCACGTCGGCACCGAGACCGAGCGCGATCGTCGCCGCGTTGGCACCCGCCATTCCGCCGCCGATCACCACGACACGGGCCGGCGCGACACCCGGCACGCCGCCGAGCAACACGCCGCTGCCGCCGGTGGTCCGTTGCAGGGCATTGGCGCCCACCTGGACCGACATGCGCCCCGCGATCTCGCTCATCGGCGACAGCAACGGCAGGCTGCCGTCGTCCGCGGTGACGGTCTCGTAGGCGATGGCGGCCGCGCCGCTTGCCCTCAGCGCGTTGGTCAACGCGGGGTTGGCGGCTAGGTGGAGGTAGGTGAAGAGTACCTGATCGTCGCGAAGCATCGCGCATTCGTCGAGATTCGGCTCCTTGACCTTGACGACGAGTGTTTGGGCGAAGGCTTGCGCCGTGGAGCCGATGCAAGCACCGGCAGCGAGGTAGTCAGCGTCGCTGAATCCGATGCCTGCCCCGGCGTTCTCCTCGACGACGACGGCATGTCCGTCGCGGATCAATTCGGCAACGGCGGTGGGGGTGAGTCCGACGCGGTATTCGTGGACCTTGGTCTCCTTGGGGACGCCAATGCGCATCGCCTTCGCCTTTGTGGTGTGCCAGTGGCTATGACGTTAGCTAATTCGAGACGCAATGCGTTTGCGTTTTCACCTGCAATCGTCGAGTATTTCAGGATTATCTTCGATAAAATTCGGAATGTACCGTGGAATCCATCGAATTGGATCAAAGAGACCGAGTGATCCTGCACGAGATACAGCAGGACGGACGGATCACCAACGCGGATCTCGCCGAACGCATCAACCTCTCGGAATCTGCAAGCCTGCGGCGTCTCAAGCGCCTGGAGGACGCCGGCATGATCCGCGGCTACGTCGGGTTGGTGGATCAGTCGCTTGCCGGGTATCCGGACAATGTGTTCGTGCAGATTACGCTGGCAAGCCAGCAGCGCGACGATCTCGCGGCATTCGAACGCGCGATCGTCGAACTGCCCGAGGTCATGGAGTGCTACGTGATGTCGGGGGAGGCCGACTATTTGGTGCGCGTCATCGTTCGCGACGCCCGGGACTACGAACGCATCCACAGCCAATACCTGACGGCATTGCCGGGCGTGGACCGCGTACATTCGAGTTTCGCGCTGCGCACTGTGGTGAAGCGCACGGAACTACCGGTTCGTTAGCGGCGCGACTCGCGGGTCGGACGCCGCGGTTTCCTGAACCACGGGACGGGACAGGCGCCCGTCCCCTACGAGGGTGACGCGGTTGCCTTTACCTGTCGACCGACCGGGTGAAGGTCCCGGAGGCGGCCACGGGCGCTTCGCCGAAGCGGTCCGGGACCCAATGCAGCGCGACGCCGTCGGAACCCTTCGCGTACCAGGGGATTTCGTTCACGTCATCCCCCGCATCCCAGTCGATCGCCGCGATGGCGAGTCGTACGGTTTGCCAGGCCTCCCCGGCGTGTTCGTCGAGAAACGCCCCATCGACCTTGAACTCCACGTCGTACCCTACGTCCGTGGCGGTTGCCCTCGATTCAACCGCCGCGCGCGATGCGTCGAGGAAGCGCAGATAGTAGCTCTCCTCCACGATCCCGCGAAGTGTGACGAACCCGACAGCCATTTGGGCGAGATCCCCGCGTTGCGTCGAATCGTAGAGGCGGAGATTCGCTGAGCGTTTTGGGTCGGGACGGGAATCCACGGCGACCATCACGGAGTCCTGTGTCAGGAGACCGCGTGCTTCGTCGGCCAATTGGCTGTCATCCCGTACACGAACCGCAACGTAGAGATCCCCGTCGGATTCCCGAACCGCGAACGAGTAGGCGATATCGGTCCCGGCGGTGGGTGGCGAAACGACGTCACCTTGACGGTGGGCGACGTAGGGCAGGGATTCCCACTCCGCGAGGTCGCCGTCGACGGACGGGGCGTCGCCGGCGGGAATCGGCAGTGTTGTGACGGGTAGCAGGGCGGACACCACGTTCAACTCGACGGGATGTTGGCCCGTGTGCGTGGACAGCGACCAGAACACGCGTCCAGGACGGATGTCGTGGTAGGCGATCGGCTTGTCCGACGAGAGGGAGAAGGAGAACAGGTTCACGCCGTTGCCGGGGATCGTGACGGTCTGGGCGGCGCCCGCGTAGCGCAAATCCGGACCGGGGTCGACATGGAAGGCGACCGTAAGATCGGCCTCGCCCGCGTTGGCGACCTGGAACGACACGCTGCCTTTCGAGAAGACCGTGTCATTGGACAACATCAGGGGCGGCGCGGATTGCACCGCGTCGTCCAGCCAGCGCATGGTGTCGCGCACGTCCTCGGTCAAGAGGTCCTCGTCTTGAATGCCGTCGAGCATCAGGTTGGCGACCCGGGGACCGCCTGCGGTCATCGTCACCAGGGCCACATGGTCGAATTCCCCGTAGAGGTTGCCGCGCAGGCTGCTGCCGCCGCCCGTGGAGGCGAGGGTGATGTAGTTCCTGTTCTGGCGTACCACCTTGACGTAGTGGTGAAAGTGGCCGGCGAACACGGTGTAGTCGCGGTCGGCAAGCATCGCCTCCACCCTGGGCCAGTCGCCCCGAACGCTCGCGTAGTCCCAGAGCGGTTGGTGGACGATGACGATGGTCCAGCGCGGGTCGGGCACCTCGGCCAACGTCCGTTCGATGAACTCGAGCTGCTCGGCTTGGGTCCATGGGCCCGGCACCGGGGCATCCGGTTTGCTGACCATGCTGAAGAGTTCCGAGTTCAGCACGACGAACAGCACATCCTTGTAGACGAAGCGGTAGAAGGACGGGCCGAAACGTGCCTGCCAGGTCTCCGCCATGGTGGCGTTGCTCATGTCGTGGTTGCCGGCCGCGTAGAAGAACGGCACTTCAAGCTGTTCGATGAAGCCTTCGAACTCGTCCCATTCGCTATCGATCTGGGCTTGGTCTTCGGTGTAGCCCTCGATGAGATCGCCGACGCTCAAGACGAAGGCGGGTTCGAGCACGTTGACCTTGGGGATCGCCGACGCGAATACCCCGGGTCGGGCGCCCCCTGTGCGGTCGCTCACGATGACGAAATGGAAGTCCTCTTCGGCGTCGTTGGCCTCGAGGCCGGTCCACGGCGCTGCACCGCCGGTGGCTTGGACGTCGAATCTTGCGGCGTCCGTGGACTCGGTGTCGGGCTGTCCGGCGGATTGGCCGCAGCCGACAAGGAGCACGAGAGTGGCAGTGAGGCCGAAAAAGGCGCCCTGGATTCGGCATCCACCCGTAGGGGCGGGGCTTGCCCCCGCCCGTGAGCGCAGCACGACGGGCGCTCCACCGAGACGGGCGAGAGAAAAGGCCGCCCCTGCCGACTTCGCGCCATGCGCCGGTTTGCCGTTGTGCATGATTTCGATGTCCTACCGTAAGTGCTAGCGAAGACAAATGGACTGCAGGCAGCCTGTCCCGTGCTGAATGACGCGACGGCAGGCGCTGCCGAGGAGCGCGAAGTATATACGTCGGTTGATCGTTGTGAGCGATTGGCGCCGATCTCTGGCGAGCAGGGCTAGCTCGGGTTTCGGGACTCCTCCCGTAGCCTTTTGCGTACGTTGGTCAGGACCCGTCCGTAGACGTTACGTCCCCGGGTGTCGCGCCCGCATCCCCAGTAGTAGTCGTATTGGCTCGTTTCGATGATTGTCTTGTCGGCAGTGGCAACGAGGGCGTCGGCAACCTCTTGGTGCGTCCTGCACTTGGCGTACGTGCCGCGGGTCATGTAGACCTCCTTCACCTCGTCCCATCCCTTGCGAATTCGCCGCCGCCGCTTGCGTGCGAGCTTGGCGGCGTGGGCGGGGTGCGGTGCGTTGCGAACCTGTTCGCGAAGCACCACATCCTCGAACTTCATCGCCTGGTAGTAGTGTTCGACGGATGGCCAGTCCGCATCGTCGAGGTGGAAGCCGTGCTTGGAGTAGCTCGCCAGCGTGTTGGTGGGATCCACCCGCGAGACGAGGACGGCATTGGGATCGACGTTGCGAAACATCGACGCGCGCCGGTTCAGCCGGAGACGCGCACCAGCGTCTTGCCAAAGTTCCGGCCGCAGAGCATGCCGATGAACGCATCGATGGCCGAGTCGAGTCCATCGGTGATGCTCTCGCGGTACTTGAGCTGACCCGACTTGATCCATGCAGACAGCGTCTTGAGGGCTTGTTCGGCCTGCGGATGCTGCGATGCGAGATTGGAGAAGCCGAAGAAGGTGTAGCCTTCGGTGTTGCCGTCCCTGCCGAGTACCGGGAGGCCCTCGGCCTGGAGACGCTGCAAGGGATTCATGCGCCGCACATCCGGCGTCTCGTTGTAGTGGGCGATGAAGCCGCAGATGGGGATCCGAGCCCCAGGGTTGAGGCGCGGGATCACGGCTTCCAGGATCTCGCCACCGACGTTCTCGAAGTAGATGTCGATCCCGTCGGGCGTGGCCGCGGCCAGATCGGCGGCTAGGTTTCCCGCCTTGTAGTCGACGCAGGTGTCGAAACCGAGTTCGTCGATGCAGAAGCCGCACTTGGCCGGTCCGCCCGCGATGCCCACCGCACGCGCGCCGTGAATCTTCGCCAGTTGGCCCACGACTTGCCCGACTGCGCCGCTGGCGGCACTGACGACGACGGTTTCGCCGGGCTGGACCTTGGCGACGTTCAGAAGCCCCTCGTAGGCCGTATACCCGGTCATGCCGAGAACGCCGAGGGCCGTCGAGGGTTCCCCGAGTGATCCGTCCCACTTCTCGATGGGCATGTTGGGATTGTTCCACTGCACGTCCGATGCGGTGCCGATGCTGTATTCCTGCCAGCCGTAGCAGCCGACGATCAGATCGCCGACCTCCCACGCTGGAGCCTTGCAGTCGACAACCTCGGAAACCGTGCCGCCGATGACCGTCTTGCCCACGTTGTCCGGTTGCTGCATGAAAACCGATCGCATATAGGGGTCGAGCGTCAGCCACCGGGTCTTCAGCAACATCTGTCCGTCCCCGATGTCGCCGAGCGACTCGGAGACGATTTCGAAGTCCGCTGGCGTCGGTACGCCGACAGGTGGCTGTTTCATGACGACTTTGCGGTTGGTTGTGGGCATCTCTAGCTCCAAGGTCTGACTCGTTTCCGGATTGTGGTCGACGTGCGCCTCGAACCACTGCACGAGCTTTCTTCGACCGCTCGCCCCTTGCGGCGGCCATTGTGACGTCCTCGAACGCTTTGGGCGAAGCGAGTAGACGAGCGCCGTTCACGGACAGGAAAGACGCCGCGAGTATTGCCGCTCGCTTGTATCCCCCAGCGGTTACAACGTAGCTATACCATGCAATGAGGGTCGTGTCGCGATTTGGTTGCGGCGGCGCCTAACGTCCGTGCGTGATTGCTCGCCGGAGCTTCTGCTCCGAACGACGGTGGCGACGGATACGCTACCGATGCCGTCGCGGAGGATGAGGCGAAGACGACCATCCATCACCTTCTTGTCCATGCCCATCGCGTCGAGCAGGGCATCCGCGTCGATGTCCGACGCCCGGTGTCGAACCCGGAACGTTCCGATCAATCGGTGCACCCCGTGTCGATCTACTCGCGAGACGAGGACGGCATGGGGTCGAAGCTGCGAAATCGCGCGGGTTTGTGAGCCATAAATAAGTTGAAAAATTGTTCTTTCGTGCCATATTCGCGGTTGGGTTATCGTGACGTTTGCGATGGCGCGACCTGTCTCAATTCTGGAGCTTGCCGCGGAAGAGGAAGCGAGTCTCGACCGGCGTGTTCAGCGGCACCTACGGCGTCGTCGTTATCCGCACGGATATTCACCACGAGATCCCGTTCAGTCGCCAAGCACCATCCGGGTTCACTAAGACGAGAGCTTGTCGATTCGGAGCACGCTCCCGACAACTACTGGTGCCCTGGGTGCTGCACGCGAACCTCCGCACCCAGGTCTACCAGCCATGACCCATGGATTCACGTCTGGTCGAGATATCCGCAAAGACACCCGTTGGATGCGGGACAGGCTATCTCCTGCGGTCGGTGAGTGAACTTTGTGACGTTGCCATCGCAGTCGACGTAGGTGGTCACCAAGATGAATTTCATGATCATGATGCTTGGATTGTCCTCGTCGAGGTAGCGCCCGCACTCTTTCGCTTCCACCGTCACGGTGGGGCATTTCGGTGCCTCGGTGAGCAGGATTGATGGGTCCGTCCGATCATCCGACGTCGGCGAGATACGGACAACTCCGCCGCCGGCAGCGTCTCGATAGACGAACACCCAGTGACCATCCATATTCAGAATCCTGGCGCAGTCGGAAACGCAGTCCCCTGTGTCGACCGCATCCAAGAACTCGGCATCCAGATTGGCGAAAGGCAGCGGGGTTCCTTGTCGGAAGCCCTCGAGGACGCTCAGAACGGTGTTCCCGTACGCGTCCTTGACGCCTAGCACCGGAACACCGCCGACAGCACCCCAGACCGAGCAGGCAGAAGTGCAGTTGCCCAAAGCCATCTCGTTGAGGTCGGTGCTGCAGGACAGCACGGCAAATCTATCCGCCGCAATCGCCGAGGCAGTCCAAAGCGCCGCGAATACGCCAACGTAGATCAACCGTCTCTTCGTTATGCGACGGCGGCGCTACCGTCCGTGCGTAATCGCCCACCGGAGGGCTTGCTCCGGAACGTCGCTGGCGACGGATACGCTCCCGATACCGTCGCAGACGATGAGGCGAAGACGACCATCCATCACCTTCTTGTCCATGCCCATCGCGTCGAGCAGGGCATCTTCGTCGATATCCAACGCCTCGGTGACCAGCCCGGAACGTTCGATCAGCCGATGCACCCGGTGTCGATCGCGATCGTCGCTCCTGCCCAGGCGTACGGATAGGTCCATGGCCATGACCATGCCGGCAGCCACGGCCTCGCCGTGCAGAATTGGTTCGTAGCCGGTGACGGCCTCGATTGCGTGGCCGAAGGTGTGGCCGAAGTTGAGGATCATGCGGCGGCCTTGCTCGCGCTCGTCGTCGGCAACCACACGGGCTTTGATCTCGCAGGATCGCCGCACGGCGTGGATCAGACACGCCGGGTCGCGGTCGAGAATCTCGTCGATGTGCGACTCAAGCCAGTCGAAGAAAGGCTGATCGGCGATGATCCCGTACTTGATCACCTCGGCGAAGCCGGCGCGGAACTCGCGTTCGGGAAGTGTTGCCAGGACGCCGACGTCCGCGATCACCGCGTGAGGCTGGTAGAACGCCCCGATCAGGTTCTTTCCGGCGGGGTGGTTGACGGCGGTCTTGCCGCCCACCGAGGAATCCACGAGCGCAAGCAGCGTGGTCGGGATCTGCACGAGTCCCACACCGCGCTGGTAGGTGGCTGCCGCGAATCCCGCCACGTCGCCGACCACGCCGCCGCCGAGCGCGACCACGGTCGTCGTTCGGTTGTGCCGGTTGTCGACGAGCGCATCGAGGACCGCCGCATAGGTGTCGAGGGTCTTGAACCGCTCGCCGTCACCGATTTCGACGACGTCGAGGTGGTCCACGCTCGTGAGACTCCGTCGCACTTGGTCGAGAAAGAGCCCCGAAACGGCGGCGTTGGTGACCACCAAGGCTTGGTTGCGGGTGTACGGTTCAAGGAGATTGGGCGTACCGAGAAGGCCCTTGCCAAGCATGATCGGATAGCTACGCTCGCCGGCAAGCGCCACTTCGATTCGGTGGTTCACAACGCGCACCGGTGGACGCTGGCAACGGTTTCGATACCGCCCGCCCCGTGCATCCCCTTAAGCAGGTGATGGATGTCGACGGCGATGGCCTTGGGGGGGCGGCGATCGACCGTGATCGTGAGATGCGCGACGGATTCGTAGAGCGGGCCGCGTTCGGCGGTGAGCGTCTCGATCCGTTCTCGTACGTCCTGCACCTGCAGCAGCGGGCGGCGACGGTCGCGGCGCGTGCGCTCGACGATGAGCTCGACATCGCTGTGCAGGTAGACCACGATGCCCCGGTCGCGTAGCAGGGCACGGTTCTCGTCGCGCAGCACGGCGCCGCCCCCGGTGGCGAGTACGACACCCTCGCTCAGGGTCAGTTCCTCGATGACCTGTTGCTCCCGGTCCCGAAACCGCTCCTCGCCTTCGAGTTCGAAGATCCACGAGATGTCCGCGCCGGCTCGGCTCTCGATGACCTGGTCGGTGTCGTGGAAAATGAAGCCTAGACGCGAGGCCAAGTGCCGGCCGACCGTGGTCTTGCCCACGGCCATCATGCCGACGAGATACACGTTAGGTGGTGTCATGATCCAAAATCCTCAAGTAACGCACCTTAACTCGCCTCTTTGTCAGGTGCCATGTGCGCCTGGCCGCCTGCGACATTGCGAATGATCGAAGGTGTGATGAAAACGAACAGTTCCTGCTTGTCGTCGCGCTCGAGCGTGCGCCGGAACACGCGTCCGACCACGGGCAGATCGCCGAACAACGGTGTGCGGACCGTGGCGTGGTGGCGATCAGTCTGGAAGATGCCGCCGAGCACCACGGTCTCGCCTTCCCGAACCAGGACTTGGGTAGCGATGCGGGTGGTGTTGACGCTTGGTACGCCGTGGTAGATGCGACCCACCGTGTCCTGCTTGACGGAGAGGTCCATGACGATGCTCGCATCGGGAATGATCTGCGGCGTGACCTCCAACTGCAGGACGGCGTCCTTGAAGGCAATGGAAGTCGCCCCCGACTTGGTGGCCTGCTGATAGGGAATCTCGACGCCCGACTCGATGATTGCAGGGCGTTTGTCGGCGGTGATGACCTTGGGTCGGGCGACGATTTCGGCACGACCGTCGGCGGCGAGCGCCGAGAGCTCGACGTCCAACCGGTAGCCCGCGTCGGCGATACCAAAGGCGAACTTGGATTTGCCGTCGCCGGCGACGCCTAGGTCCACGAGCAGATCGTCGTCTTGTTCGCCGTTCGCCGTTAGCGCGCCGCCGCCCAAGCGGATGCCGAGTTCCTCCGAGAAGTTGGTATTGGCGTTGACGATTCGGGCTTCGATCTGAACCTGCCGAACCGGTACGTCGAGCTTGCCGATCATCTCGCGTAGTTCGGAGAGGCTGGCCGCCGTATCGGTGACGATCAGGGAATTGGTGCGCGCATCCACCACGACGCGACCACGCCCGGAGACCGCTGCCGCGCCATCGTCGCCGACGAGCAGCTTCGCCATCGACGGCGCGTCCGCATGGCGAAGACGAATGAACGCCCGGGTCAGCGGCGACAGGTCGGCGCGGGCTTTTTCGCGCTCCAGTTCGAGCCGCTCTTGCGCGGCGATTTCGGCCGCGGGGGCCACCAGCAGAACCGATTCGGTCTGGCGCTTGCCGAGCCCGTTGATGGCCAACACGTAGTCCAACACTTCGTCCCACGGCACATCGACCATGCGCAGCGTCATGCGACCGTCCACGGCCTGGCCGGCGACCAGGTTCACCCCCGCGAAGTCCGCGATTAGTTGCAGGACACCGCGTACCTCCACATCCTGGAAGTTCACGCTCATCCGTTCCCCCGTGTAGACGACCGGTTGTTCCTCCGCAGCGTGAACGGCAGCGGAGTGCGGAATCCGATCGTCGGCCGCGCTGGCGGCGCCGGCCGCCAGGGCGGCGACCAATGCAACCCAGACGACTCGGTTCCGGCGTGGCGCTTGTCGATGCTTCACGATTCGCTACCGCTGTTGTCGGGCGCCGCCGGCGCGTTCTCCGGTATGTCGCGAACCGTCAACTCGAGCGCCCGAGCCCTGACCGTCCAGGCGCCCCGACCGTCCTCGACGTGTTCGAGGATGTCGATGCCGGATGCGCGCACCTTCGCGATTCGGCCGTGGTCACGTCCGACGTAGTCCCCTACGGCGACGGGATGGGTGATGCGACGGGGGTCTCGGATCAAGGCGAGGATCCGGCCTCGTCCGGCGAGGGTACCCACCATTTCGAGTTGGCCGAGCGGGAAGCGTTCCAGCGTCTGCGAACGGCGCATGGGATCCGGCGCTTCCGAGGCGAATGCGCCTGGAACCTCTTTGAACGGCTCGAACGGGCTTCGTTCGGACATGGCTCCATACTCGAAGTCGGTGTCGCGGTCCGCTGTTGGCTCGCGCTCGGCGCGCGGTGACGGTTGGGTGGCTTCATCGACCATGCGCTCAAGGTCCGAGAGGTCCGGGCCGCCGCACGCGGCAACGGTCAGCACGAACACGGCGTTGCCGACCCAGCGAATACGCGTCATGTTCGAGGCTCCTTGAGTGCGCCGTCGGGCGTTGCGCCGCCGGGCCGGGGGGTAGCGGGCGTCTCGTTGTACCGGTAGGTTCTGGCTTCGATCGTTAGACCTAGGTCGCGGGGACCCGTCCGGGGGGCGAGGTCGAAGTCGTGCAGGGTCACCAACCGGGAGAGTCCTGCGATGTCGCCCGCGAAAGCGCCGAGGTCGTGGTAGTCGCCGGCGACGTCGATGGTGATGGGCAGTTCGCGGTAGAACTCTGCCTGGCGTTCCGGGCGCAACTCGATGCGTGCGATGGCGAGGTCGTGGTCGTCCGCCGCGCGATTGATGTCCTCGACCAGGCCAGGCACTTCTGTATCGACTGGCAAGCGCCCGAGCGTTTCGCCCAACGCTGCGGTTGCCTCGGCAAGGCCAATGCGGTGGGCGGACAACCCCGCGGCGGTCCGCGCTCGGTCTTTGAATTGGTGGCGCAGGTCGACTTCGCGCTGCTCCGCGAGCGCGAACTCGGATCGCTTGTCGGCGATGGCGACAAGGTAGCCGAGCGCGAGGACGACTGCGGCGAGAATCACGACACAAAGACCCTTCACCGGCGTCGGCCAAGCGCCGATTTCGGCGATGTCGAGGTCGGTCAGGTCCACCGACCGGGCTGCGTTCATCGATCTCTCCCGTTCGCGGCAGATCTGCTGAAGATGAGCTCGAAGGCGGCTTGATCGGCCCCGATGTTGCCGCGGATTTCGTCGATGCCCGTGAGCCTCGGCGCCTCGAACTGTTCGGACGCCTCGACGCTGCGCATCAGCGCCGAGACATCGGTATTCGTACGGGCGATGCCCTGCACGCTGATGTGGGTGCCGCGCAGGGCCAGCGAGGTGTAGTGAATACCCGGCACGACGGTACGCGCGAGTTCCTGGAAGATGCGCGCGATGCCGGTTCTGTCGTGGCGCAGGCCCGAAAGCGCTTGCACCCGTCCGAGCGTCTCCTCGGTACGCTGGCGGATGCGTTCGATTTCGTCGGTGCGCTGCTCGAGTTCCCCGATGCTTGCGACCAGGAACCGGTTGCGCGCGTCCTGACGACCGATCCGCCCGTCGAGGACAACGGATGCCAGGCCCACGAGGCAGACGCAGGCCCCGAAGACGACGCCTAGTTGTGCCGCGAAGGCACGGCGTTGCCGGTCCCGTCGCCGTTGCCGCCAAGGCAACAGGTTGGTGCGGGCGATCACGTTCGGGCCTCGGCGAAGCCGCGAACGGCCAGGCCGGACGCGGTGAACAGCGCAGGGGCGTGTTCGGCAAGCGATGCCCGGTCGGTCCGCGCGGATAGCGCCATGCCCCGGAACGCATCGGCGACCTCAACGGCCATGCCGAGATGTTCTGACGCCCGCTGCGCGAACCCCGGTATCGCGGCACCGCCCCCGGCGAGCAGGAGCCGCTCCACCGACTCCAGCCGCCCTGCCAGGAGTACAAGACGCAACAGCCGGGTCAGCAGGGCGAGGAGCGAGTCCAACTCGGATGTTCCGACCGCGCCGACCCGCGCGCTGTCGGGAGGGTCGTCCAACGCATCGCGGCCCAGGCTGAACTGCTCCTCGCGCGTGACGGCGGATTCGCCGTCGACAAGCATGACCGTACTCGTCGCAACGCCGATGTCGGCCAACGCCACGGGCATGCGGTTCTCGGCGGCATGTATGAGCGCGTGATGCGCAGCGTGACTCTCGACGTCGACCACGTCGAGACGCAACCCGGCGAGTTCGGCTGCTTCCTGGCATTGCGCGACGTGTTCAACGCGGCAGGCGACCAACAGCACGTCGACCTTCGAGGGGTCGCGGGCGGACAGATGCATCGGTTCGAAGTCGATGGCCACGTCCTCCATCGGGAACGGGATGTGGCGTTCTGCTTCGCGCGTGACTGCCGCCTCCAGTGCGCGGTCGTCCAATGTCGCATCCATCTCGAGCGTCTTGGTGACGACGGCCGAGTTGCGTATGCCGGCGCATACGTTCCTGGGTCTGACGCCGGCACGTTTGCATGCCCTGCGGATGGCTTCGCCAACGGCAACCGCATCGCTTATATTTCCCGCAATGACGGTGCCCGCAGGTACGGGTTCGACAGCGAACGCTTCGACGCGGTATGACTTGTCCGAACGAGACAGCTCGACGACTTTGACCGCCGAGGAGCCGATGTCGAGGCCAAGCCAACGACGGCGGAACCGGTGCCGTGCCGCCCGGGGGTCTCGTTTTTCTCCCCGGGAGACCGGCGTCGGCGGCATTCCGAGCGAGGGCGGCGCCGGTAGCGGTTCGGGTGCGGATGTGGGGACTTTGCGCGCAAACAGTCTCATGGTGGCGACTCCTTCAACGGGGCCGTGGCATGTCATCTGACGGCGGTCCGACGGGCGCCGGCGCGAAACCGGGCCGATGGCGGGCAATCATGCCCGGACGCTGGCCCGGAAGACGGCCGCTGGCGGACAGCTCACGGTTGTTGTTTCTGCGATCCCTCGCGAAATATCTGGTGCGGGATATTGTGTGGCTGGGGGCGGTCGGCGTCTGTGCGACAACGCTCGGATTGGC
The DNA here is from genome assembly GCA_009846005.1 of Gammaproteobacteria bacterium. Classification (GTDB taxonomy): domain Bacteria; phylum Pseudomonadota; class Gammaproteobacteria; order Pseudomonadales; family Azotimanducaceae; genus VXYL01. The sequence goes on from VXYL01000068.1 coordinate 150,427, forward strand.
GTCAGTTTTTCTCTATCTGAACCCGCAGATTCCGACCACGGAGACCTACAGACACTACCGATTCGAGACGCCGCTACGGATCTTCACCGCAGACGGCGCGCTCGTCGCGGAGTTCGGCAACCGGTTGATTCCAATAGATTTTGACGATGTTCCCGAAGACTTCGTCAACGCCCTGCTGAACACCGAGGACAAGCGATTCTACGACCACGCCGGGATCGATCTCATCTCGCTCGCCAACGATCTCGTCGACCTGTTCTTCTCGGATGTCCGCACCGGGGCGAGCACCATCACCATGCAACTCGCCAAGCAGGTGTCGTTCGGTCCCGAACAGCTGATGATCCGCAAGCTCAAGGAAATGCTGCTCGCCATCAAGATCGAACGGGAATTGACCAAGGACGAGATCCTCGAGCTCTACGTCAACATCATGGCGTTCGGGAAGCAGGCCTACGGGGTGCAGGCCGCCGCTCACACCTACTACGGTCGACCGGTCGAGGAACTGAACCTCGCGCAGCTCGCGATGCTTGCCGGGATCATCAAGAAACCGACCGCGGGCAACCCGATCAACGGTCCGGAATGGGCCGTCAACCGCCGCAACCTGGTGCTGCGGCGAATGCGCTCCCAGGGTTCCATCGACGACGCCGAGTACCAGGTGGCGGTCGCGTCCCCGATAACCGCGGCCGTGCACCGGCGGGGCATCGATCTGCCCGCGCCGTATCCTGCCGAGTGGGTGCGCCAGCAGCTCATCGAACGGTACGGCACCGACATCTATACCGGTTTCGTGGTGCACACCACCTTGGATTCGACACGCCAGGCTGCGGCACAGCGGGCGGTCCGTAACGGTGTGCTCGATTACGACATCCGGCATGGATTCCGCGGCCCGGAGGCCCATCTGGCGCTCGATGCGCTCACCATGGGCGAAGGGGGCATGCTCGACGGATCGGCGGTCGGGCAAGCACTCGATGCCTTCGGGGCATCGGGCCGTCTCGAGGCAGCCGTCGTCGTCGAGATCGGCGAGCGTCGCATCGAGGTGATGCGCGGCAACGGCGAGATCGTCGGCATCGACTGGGACGGGTTGCGCTGGGCGCCCTACCTCGACACCGACCGGCGCGGACCCACCCCCCGGCGCGCCGCTGAAATCGTTGCAAGGGGTGACGTGGTCCGCGTGCTTCTGGACCAGGAAGGCGCATGGCGCCTGCGCCAGCTACCGGACGTGCAGGCAGCGCTCGTGGCGTTGGATCCGCGCACGGGTGCCATCCAGGCGTTGGTTGGCGGTTGGGACTTCCAGGACAAGCAGTTCAATCACGCGCTGCAGGCGGCTCGTCAACCGGGATCGGGATTCAAGCCGTTCGTGTATTCCGCTGCCCTGGCGAACGGCGTCACACCGTCCAGCGTGTTCCTGAACGCGCCGCTGGTGTTCGAGGACGACAACCTGGAGATGGACTACCGCCCGCGCAACGACAGTGGCGAGTTCAGCGGGCCCATGCGGCTTCGCGAAGCACTGGCCCGGTCGATCAACATGGTGTCCATGCGGGTGATGACCAGCATTGGCGCCAAGCCCGTCCTCGACCACGTCGGCAGTTTCGGCTTCGAGACGACGAACCTGCCGAACGATGTCCAGCTCGCGATCGGCGGCGGCACCATGTTGTTCACGCCCCTGGACATGGCCCGCGCGTATGCCGTAATCGCCAACGGCGGCTTCCTCGTCGAACCGAACATCATCAGCCGCGTCGAACGCTTAGACGGTTCGCTCGTGTTCGAGGGACGGCATCCCGAGGCTTGCGAACCCTGTGCCGTGCCGGACGACGAAGGAGCACCGGCGGTCCCCGCGCAGCGGGTGATCGACGAGGCCAATGCGTTCGTCATGGACACCTTGCTTCGGGATGTGATCGCCCACCCCCGCGGCACCGGCCGCCGGGCGCGGGCGCTTGACCGGTCCGATCTTGCCGGCAAGACCGGCACCACCGACGAGTCCACGGATACCTGGTTCAACGGCTACCACCCTACGCTCGCGGCGACGGTGTGGGTTGGCTTTTCCGACCACCGCCCTACGGGCGAGGGCGAATATGGTTCCCGTACCCCGCTCACCATCTGGATGGACTTCATGCGCACCGCGCTCGCCGACGCACCGGTCGTGGAACGTCCCATCCCCGATGGGGTGGTCCGCGTCAAGGTGAATAAGGCAACGGGACGTGTTGCCCGTCCCGACGACCCGAATGCGCTGTTCGAGTATTTCCTGGCGGACAGCCTCCCGGAACGGGGGCCGGGGGATACTACGGGGGAGAAGCGGACGCGGGTTCGCCCGGAGGACATTTTCTGATCGGCAACCGAGGTTGACGGCGGCTCGCGTGTCCCTACTATTACGGCAATGTTCGCCGAATGGGACAGGAAGGATCTCTGGAACCTTGGGGCCGTTGCGTGGGCGGCGGCCATGGTCGGCGTGGCGCTGGTTCTGGAACTCGGCTTTGCGCAGGAGCCGTGCCCATTGTGCATCAATCAGCGGTGGTGGGCCGTGCTCGCGGGGATCCTCGCCGTCGCCGGTTTCGCGCACAATCCGCGTCTCGGGATCTACCCGCTGCTGGTGTCCCTCGCGTCCCTGGCTGGGGCTGCGTTCGCCATCCGGCACCTATACATCATGACGCTGCCGCCGGGGACGGTTAAGGGCTGCGGCGTACCCCTTGACTACGTGCTCGACGTGTTTCCGGTCGGTGACATCCTGCGGGTGATGGCCGGCACCGGCGAGTGCGCGGATCAATCGTTCGTGATACCGGCACTCGCCTTGGCGGGGTTTGTCGGGATGATCGCCTTGACAGTGACCTACTGGCGGTCGCGGTAACGTTGCGCTGCCGACCGCCGGCTACTCTTCGTCGTCCTTCTCGACCTCGACGTCCACCTCGACCTCGGGGCCGTCGACGATGATCGTCGCCTTGCCCTTGGGCATGGCATGCACGCGGTAGCTCATCCCGTCTGAGCCCTTGGCGACGGTGACGTCGACCTTGCGGTTCTTGCGTCGGACTTCGACTTCGGCATCGTTCCCCGACGCGGCTGCCAGGAGACGGTAGGCCTCGTCGGCCGAGCCCACGTCGGCACCGTCGACGCGCCGCAGAACGTCACCGGGTTTGAGTTCGCTCCTGCCAGGGGCGTTCAGGACCAACACGCCGCCGTCGACGCCAAAATAGTCACCTAGATCCTCGCCGATATCGACGAGTTGTAGCTGGCCGGCTCCTAGCGAGCCCATCAGGCGGATCCCCGCTATCGGTGCCGCAGTCGCAATCGCGGCCGGGAAGGGGCCATCGAACGCTTGGCCGAGCCTCTCCAGGAGCCGTGGCATCTGGCCTTCGATGTGGACGACGCTAGGTGTCGTGTCCACCCCGTAGGTCTCGGTCTCGCCGTCGCGGAACACAGTCAGCTCCACCTCGCCGCCGGGCGAGACGTCGTCAAGGACGGTATGCAGGATGTCGAGAGGCTGGTCTTGGCCCGTAAGGGATTCTCCGTTGATGGCGACAATGATGTCATCGGCCTCGATGCCGGCCGTCTCGGCACCGCCGGCGGGCGTGACCCCGGCGACGACGATGCCGTCCTCCGACTGTCCGCCGATCAGCACGCCGAGGAAGGCACGGTTCTTCCCCGACCAGGCTATGCGCTGTCGCGAGGCGTCTGCCAATCGCCGCGCAGCTTCGTGCATCTCAATGCGGGCCGCCTCCATCTGCTCCCGGGCGGCCTCCATTTCGGCCCGGGCGTTGGCCGCCTCGAGCTTCACGGCCTTGGCCGTGTCGCCACGATCGTCTTCGGCGTGCACGAAGGTGGACACCGGTAGCGCCGTGGCAAGTAGCGTCATTGCGACGGTAGTCGCTTTCATAGGGTTCTCCTCAAGTTGTGGCTGATGTCAGAACGACACCTGCCGTACGAATTCATGCTGTCGGAATCGTTCGATATCGGTGAGATCGGCCATCAGGTCGACGCGGTCGCGCAGCAGGGCTTCGCGGAACTCGGGTGCGATCTCGCCGGCGAACATCTGCTCGTTGAGTGCCGCGTCGATGCCGCCGATGTGCGCCCGGAGCACTTGCTCCGGAGCAGATGGCGAGTAGAACGCGAGCACCGCCCGGCGGCGTTGCTCCGCCTGGCGCGACTGCTCCATCAACGCGGCAATGAGGGCATGATGATCGAGAGGTGCGTTAACCTGCTGCGCCAAGCCCTCGTCGCCGGCGGGTTCAGCGTCGCCGTTGGAGCCGTTGGAAAGGTGGATCAACACGAGAACGGCCGCAACGGCGATCATCGCGACGCTGGCCGCGGCGGCCACGGGCGTTTGACCGCTCCACCGCCAGGGCCATGACGATCGAGTAGCGCGTTCCTCGTCCAAACGCCCTTGGATGCGCTCCCAAAGCTCACCGGGCGGTTCCAACTCCGGCAGGGCGCGCAGTTCGCTCGCAACGGCCGTCGCATCGCCCGTGTCGAGGGCGTCGGCGCCGCTACCGCGCACAGGCGGTCGCCGGCGTCGCAGGTTGTCCATCGCTGACTCCTGTGTGCTGGGCGAGCGCCTTCAAGGCACGCGCCAACTGGGATTTGGAGAAACTGGCCGTGCGTCCGAATGAGCGGCCGATCTCGTCGTGGGTGTAGCCCTCGACGCAGTGCATCCAGACTACCACGCGGGCGTTGGACGGCAGCGTGCCGAGGGCTTGTTCGATGTCCATCGTCCGATCCGTACCGTCGTCGACGTTGTCGTTTCCGCCGTTGGCGGCACGGTCGGCATCCGGCAGAGCCTCGCGACGTTTGTGCCAAGGGGAACGGAGCCGCATCAGGCAGTGGTTCACCGCAGTGGTGCGCAGCCACGCGCCGAGCGACTCGGGTCGTTCAAGCTTGTGGGCGGCTCGGATCACGTCCACGAAGGTGTCCTGGGTTACTTCCTCGGCCAAGTCCGCGTCGTGCAGGATGCGCCGGGCGAGCGTGTAGACAGCGTTCGAGTAGGACCGGTAGACGACCTCCTGGGCCTTGCGGTTGCCCCTCATGAGCTGCCGCACGACGCCCGGGTCGATCTCAACGCTCTTGAACCGAGACATGCCCCTTAGATGCCCCAGTCACGGAAAAGGTCGCAACCCCGGGTTCGTAGGGGCAAGGCTTGTCCTCGCCCGTACCGGATACCCCGTCGGTCTGGATAAACGGGACGGGACAAGCCCGTCCCCTACGACGCATGCGGACGACGCAAATGCCCCCAACCAATCGTTGGTCGGGGAGGTTACCCCGCGGCGGCGGGGCGCTCGTAGATGGACTCCTCCTTCTTGGACTCCTCGGAGACCTTGCGCCCCAAGGACTGGAATACCGGGATGTCCTCGTCGGCCAACGGTTCCATGGCGATCTTGCGGGCCATGGCGGCTTCGAGGTACGGCGCGAGTTCCTCCATCTTGCGGCGTTCGCGCTCGGCTTCGCGCTGCTTGAACTCGGGCATCACTTCGGCGGCGAAGAGCTCCAGCGCTTCGCAGATGTGCTCGTGCTGGTTGCGGCCCGCCTGCTGGATGAAGGTGACTTGGTCGACATTGCAGGCCTCGAACTTCAGGAGGTGTTCGCGGAGGTCGTCCGGCGTGCCGATGCCGCCCCGGCTACCCGACAGGGCCTGGGTGATGTCACGGGATTCCTGCTGCGCCTTCTTCATCGCCTCGAACTGTTGCCAGAGGTTGGTACGCCCCGGCTTGTGCTCGCCGAAGGCGTACAGGCTGCCGAGCGCGAATCCGAAGAACTCGAAACCGGCGAGGCCGCGCCGGATGGCCTCTTCGCGATCCTGGTGGCAGGAGAAGCTAGACACCATACAGATGTTCGGATTGATGGCGTGGCCGATTGGCACGCAGGCGTCGCTCTTGATGATGCCGTAGTACTCCTCCACCCACTCGGTGGCCTCCGCAGGATCGACGAATGCGAAGGTCAGCGCGCCGATGCCGAGCCGGGCGGCCATGCGGATGGTCTCCCGCTGCGAGCAGGCCACCCAAAGCGGCGGATGCGGACGCTGCACCGGCTTCGGCACGATGTTGCGGCAGGGCATCTCGAAGTACTGGCCCTTGTAGCCGGGGTAGGGATCCATCGCCAGCATGTTGCAGATCTGCTCGGTGGCCTCCATGAAGATCTTGCGCTTTTTCTCCACCGGAACGCCGAAGCCGCCGAGTTCCAGTTCCGCCGACGATTCGCCGGTCCCGAACTCGACGCGGCCGTTGGATACGAGATCCAAGGTCGCGATGACCTCGGCCGTACGCGCCGGGTGGTTGTAGCCGGGTATGACCTGACGGATGCCGTGGCCCAGGCGAATGTTCTTGGTGCGTTGGGAACACGCGGCGAGGAACACCTCCGGGGCGGAGGAGTGCGAATACTCCTCTAGGAAGTGATGCTCGACCTCCCACGCGAAGTCGATGCCCAGGGCGTCGGCAACCTCGACCTGCTCCAGGGCGTCGTTGAAGAGCTTCTGCTCCTCGCCCTCATCCCAAGGCCGGGGCAGTTGATGCTCGTAGAAGATCCCGAACTTCATGGTTGTAGGCGTCCCTCCAGATAAGCGAACCGCGTATGTCAACAGACTTGGGTCGGGGATTGCAACACGTTGCCGGGCCGAGATTCCCGGGGTCTCGAGCGACTACCCGTCCTCGAGTTCCGCCGGTGTGCGGCCGTGGGAGTCCACGGCCGCCGCGTCGGCGCCGGCGTCGACCAGGATGTCGATCACGCCGTCGGATGGATAGAAGCGGTCGTAGGCTCGATGCAGAGGCGTCCTGCCCTTCTCGTCCCGCGCCTCGAGGTTCGCGCCAGCGTCGAGGAGAGCCTTGACGACGCCAGGCGCGTCGCTGCTGCTGGCGGCCACGTGCAAGGGCGTGCCGCCCGACGTGTCGCGGCCTTCGAGGTCCACGCCCGCGTTCACAAGAGCGGCGGCGACGGCCGGGCTCCGGCCATGGCCGGCCGCGACGTGCAGGGCGTTGTAGTTGTGCACCGTCAACGCGTGGACGTCGGCACCGGCCCGTGCCAGCGCGGCGATGACCGGGGCGCTGTCGTTGAATCGAGCCGCGACATGTATGGGTCGCAGGCCGCGTGCGTCGCGCGCTCTCAGCATGACGAGTAGCTCGTCCATCGCGCCGAGGCTCTGTTCGAGCAAGGCGACGCCGGAAGCGTCATCGGGTCCGTCGTTCCGAGCCGACGGATCCGTGAGCGTGGCCAGTTCGGCGAGTAGGGCGAACACGGCGGGGTTTTCGCCGCCAATCAACGCGCCCGCGACCAGGGGACTCTCCGCGATTGTCGGTCCTTCGGCACCGGGGGAGTCTCGGTTCGATTCCAGGTTGTGGAAGAACCACGGCGTTCCCCACAGCTCGAACCCGTAGAAGCTGTACGAGCGCCGCCCCGCAGGAACGAGCAGATCCTCCATCGACGCCGGCAGCGATGCGATGTTCGGATCCGTGCCGGCGGCAACGAGCGCTTCGATGACGGCGGGGCTGCGGCTCGCCAGGGCAGCGCTGTGCAGCGGCGTATGGTCGCGCCGATCCCGCATCCGTACGTCGGCGCCGGCCGCCACCAGCGCGGTGACGACCAGGGCGCGCTCGTTGCGCATTGCGGCGATGTGCAGAGGCGTGCGCCCGCGGGCTCCGCGTTCGGTGAGGTTCACGCCGGCACGCAGGCACTCGGCGACGTTTTCGACCGTCGCCGTTGCGAAGAAGCCGTTGCGGTCCCAGTCCGCACACTCGTTCGCCCAGCCGACGGCCCAGGGCGAGCCTAGGCACGCGGCCACGGCCACGAATCGACGTGCGTTCAGGCGTCGGACCGAAGACGGCTTGTTGGTGCGCACCCGCGTCGACCGTCCCTCAAACCGCAGTGGTTCGAGAATACTCCAAGCGGCCGAGCGGCGACGCCGGCGCCGTGCCGTTTCTGCGCCACGTTCCCGTAGCGGCGGGGCTTGTCCCCGCCCGTGTGCCGTTTCCACAGCATCGGTTCCTCGAGCGCGGTACGAGACAAGCCCGGCCCTACATGCTTGCGTAGCGCGAACGCCTACGGCAGCGAGCGCATGATGCCATGCACCTTGCCCACCCAATCGAGCAGTTTGTCCGGCGCATGTCGCCGCCTCCACGCCCCGGCGGCGAGCTTATTGGCCTCGAGATACGTGGGGTAGACGTGAATCGTTCCGAAGATCTTCTTGAGCCCCAGCCCGGCACGCATCGCGGTGACAAATTCGCCGATCATCTCGCCCGCGTTGGGCGCGACGACCGTGGCGCCAAGAACCCGGTCGCCCTTCGAGACGACCTTCACAAAGCCTTCCGTGCGACCCTCGGTGATGGCGCGGTCGACATCGTCGAGGGGATGTGTCGTCACCTCGTGGTCGATGCCCTGGGCGGCGGCGTCCTCGGCACTCAACCCGACCCGGGCGACCTCGGGATCGGTGTATGTCGCCCAGGGTACGCACGAGTAGTCGCACCGGAACCGGTAGAAGGGCGAGATCAACGCATTGACCGACGCGTACCACGCCTGGTGGGAGGCCATGTGGGTGAACTGGTAGGGGCCGATGACGTCGCCGCAGGCGTAGATCGTCGGAGCGGTGGTGCGCAACGCCCCGTTGACGACGAGCGTCCCGTCGCGGTTGGTCTCGACGCCTAAATCTTCGAGCCCGAAACCCGTGCTGCGTGCGCGTCGGCCGACCGCGACGAGGACCCGGTCGAAGGCGACGCGTTTGCCGGACTCGTCGGCGGTGTCGAGCGTGACTGCGCCGGAGTCGATGCGAGTAGCCCGGTGTCCGGTCAGGATCTCTACGCCCTCCTCGGCGAGCACGGCCTCGATGACTGCGGACGCGTCGGGGTCCTCCCTCGGCAGGAGGCGGTCTTCCATGTCGATCAGCGCGACCTGGCTGCCGAGCCGGCCGAAAGCCTGGGCGAGTTCGCAGCCGATGGGACCGCCGCCCAGAACCGCGAGTCTCCCCGGCAGTTCGTCAAGGTCCCAGATATTGTCCGAGGTCAGGATGTCGACGTCGTCGATGCCCGGAATCGGCGGCACGAAAGGCTCAGCACCGGCTGCGACCACGATGCGCCGACCCGTCAGACGGGTGGCACCGACATCCACGGTGTGGCCGTCAACGACGGTGGCGTGTCCAGCGATACAGCGCACGCCCAAGTCCTCGTAGCGCGCCATCGAGTCCTTCGGCGCGATCGTGGCGACGGCGTTTCGCACCCGCGCCATCACCTTCGCGAAGTCGACCTCCCCGGCGACGTTCTTCAAGCCATAGTGTTCTCCATGGCTTAGGACATGGGCTGCCTTCGCGGATGCGATCAGGGTCTTCGACGGGACACACCCGGTGTTCAGGCAGTCGCCGCCCATCGCCCCGCTTTCCACCAAGGCCACCCGTGCTTTCACGGTCGCTGCGATCAACGAAGCGATCAAGCCGGCCGAGCCGGCACCGATCACGACGAGGTTGTTGTCGAATTTCATGACATGCCTCCTACGTTTTCGACCAACTCGTTGGCGACTTTCTCCCTCACCGTCCGGTGCAAGTAGGCACCGCGGTGCAGTGGGCCAAGTGTAGACTTGCGACCATGAGTTATCCGCTTACCCGCATGCGGCGCAACCGCACAGATGACGCCGTCCGGCGCCTGGTCCGCGAGACCACGTTGACGGTCGACGACCTCATCTACCCCATGTTCGTCATCGAGGGACGGTCGCTCCGCGAAGGGGTCGAGTCGATGCCCGGCACGGACCGCTTGAGCGTCGATCAGCTACTCGAGGATGCGAAGCGCTGCGTCGACCTCGGGATACCGGCGGTGGCCGTTTTCCCGAACGTGGACGATCAACTACGAACACCCGCTGGCGAAGAGGCGGTGAATCCCTCTGGCTTGATCCCACGCGCGGTGACCGCCGTCAAGCATGCCTGTCCCGGACTCGTCGTCATCACCGACGCGGCCCTCGATCCGTACACGAGCCACGGTCACGACGGCATCCTCGACGAGCGCGACTACGTTGTGAACGACCTGACCGTCGAAACCCTGGTCGAACAGGCGCTTGTCTGCGCTCGTGCCGGCGCCGACGTCATTGCGCCCTCGGACATGATGGATGGACGCGTGGGGGCCATTCGCCGCGCCCTGGAGGACGAGGGCTTCGTGAACACCAAGATCATGGCGTACTCCGCGAAATACGCGTCCGGCTACTACGGGCCGTTCCGGGATGCCGTGGGCTCGGCGGCAACACTGGGCCGTGGCGACAAGAGGACCTACCAGATGGACCCCGCTAACCGCGCCGAGGCGCTTCGCGAGATCGAACTCGACCTCGAGGAAGGCGCCGACATGGTCATGGTCAAGCCGGGCATGCCCTACCTGGACATCGTGGCATTGGTCAAGGAGACCTTCGGCGCCCCGACCTTCGTCTACCAGGTCAGCGGCGAGTACGCGATGCTCAAGGCGGCGATCGGCAACGGCTGGCTTGACGACCGGGTTGTACGCGAAGCCTTGGTCGGCATGAAACGGGCGGGTGCCGACGGCATCCTCACCTACTTCGCCAAGGAAATCGCGCCGGCGCTCAAGCATTGAACCGGTTGAAAATCAGCCATCCAACCCCATCTTGGCGTTGCGAATGTTACGATTCGCTTTTGACCCCCTTGCCGAACTGCAGCACGTTTAGGAGCAGACTCAATGTCGGAAAACATTCAACACGTCACCGACGCCGATTGGCACGACAAGGTCCTCGGCGCCGACAAGCCGGTGCTCGTCGACTACTGGGCCGAGTGGTGTGGACCCTGCAAGATGATCGCGCCGATTTTGGAGGAGATCGCCGACGAATACGCCGACCGCGTGCAGGTCTGCAAACTCGACATCGACGCCAACCAGCAAACGCCGCCGAAGTACGGCATCCGGGGCATCCCGACCCTGATGCTGTTTCGGAACGGCGAAGTGGAAGCCACCAAGGTCGGCGCATTGTCTAAATCGCAGTTGGCGGCCTTCCTCGACAGCAATATTTGATCAGCGAGAGCCGCCCGCCACCGGGTTTTGACGACCATTGTGCGGCTCAATACTCCTTGTAGACGCCGCTAATCTCGCGGTGTTAGAGTCGGAATCACAGACGCGGACTTCTCCGGCAGCACGACCCTCCTTGGAGGATCCGGCTGCGAGGTCCATCAAGCTCGAGCCGCACGCGCTTCCTTGCGAGGCGGCGCTCTAAGAGGGGACGGTACGAGCCAAGCGTCGGCTAGGGACACTTCCAGACAACCAACATCTCCCTCAACTCACGTGGGCGTCCGTGCCCGCACCCTCACTTGCTACTAGGCCAGATAGAACCGAACCCACCATGAACCTCACAGATTTGAAACGAAAACCCGTCGGCGAGCTGATCGACATGGCTCGGGAGATGGGGCTCGACAACGTCGCCCGCTCCCGCAAACAGGAAGTCGTCGCGGCGATCCTTCGCAAGCAGGCGACCAACGGCGAAGACATATACGGCGACGGCACGCTCGAGATCCTGCCCGACGGCTACGGTTTCCTGCGCTCCGCGGACAGTTCCTATCTCGCGGGACCGGACGACATCTACGTCTCCCAGAACCAGATACGACGCTTCAACCTGCGCACCGGAGACGGTATCGCCGGCAAGATCCGGCCGCCGAAGGGCGGAGGCGAACGCTACTTCGCGCTGTTGAAGATCGACGAGATCAACACCAGCGAACCCAATGCCAAGAAACAGAAGATCCTCTTCGAGAACCTGACCCCAGACTTCCCCGATGAACGCCTAACCCTAGAACGGGGCAACGGCACGACCCAGGACATCTCCTCGCGCATCGTCGACTTGATCGCGCCGATCGGCAAGGGCCAGCGGGCGCTGATCGTGTCGCCGCCGAAGGCGGGCAAGACGCTGATGCTGCAGAACATCGCTGACTCTATCGCCGTCACCAATCCGGATGTCGTGTTGATCGTTCTCTTGATCGACGAGCGACCGGAAGAGGTCACGGACATGCGCCGCATGGTGCGCGGCGAAGTCGTGGCCAGTACCTTCGACGAACCGCCGTCTCGGCATGTCCAGGTCGCCGAGATGGTGATCGAAAAGGCCAAGCGCCTGGTCGAGCATCAGAAGGACGTGGTCATCCTGCTCGATTCCATCACCCGCCTGGCACGCGCCTACAACACCATCGTGCCGTCCTCGGGCAAGGTGCTCACCGGCGGCGTGGACGCCAACGCCTTGGAACGTCCGAAGCGCTTCTACGGGGCTGCCCGGAACTTCATCGAGGGGGGGAGTCTGACCATCGTCGCCACGGCGCTGATCGACACCGGCTCGAAGATGGACGAGGTGATCTACGAGGAGTTCAAGGGTCGCGGCAACCTGGAGATCCACTTGGAGCGCAAGATCGCCGAGAAGCGCGTCTGGCCGGCGATCAACATCCGCCGCTCGGGAACCCGCCGCGAGGAACGCCTGCTGAGTGAAGACGACCTTCAGCGCGTCTGGATCCTGCGCAAACTCCTGCACGACATGGAGGACATCGCGGCCATCGAGTTCATGGTGGACAAGCTCAAGGACACCAAGACCAACGAAGAGTTCTTCAACTCGATGCGGGGTCGTTGACGACCGTCAGGTTCCGGTGCGGGCCGAACGCCCGGTAACGGTATGTTCGTAGGGGCGGGGCTTGCCCCCGCCCGCGTGCGGTTCAGGCATGCCGTCAGTTTTGCCGAACACGGGACGGGACAAGCCCGTCCCCTACTTCAACCGCGCGCGATAGGTAGTCGTTGGCGGCTTCCACCTGTCCGGCCGACGAGCATAGGCGGCCGAGTTCGGCGAGGGTGTCGGTATCCTCCCGGCTCTCGAGGCTTGCCTCCAAATACGACATTGCCTCCTCGACGTTCCCGGTCCACCCCGCCAGTCGACCCAGCGTCAGCAGCAGCACGGGATCGTCCGGTCGGCTCTTCAACCACTGCTTGGCGATGGCGAGCTGCTTGACCGGATCGGACTCGACGCTGCCATAACGAAGGATCCAGGCTTCGCGCCACTGCTTCTTCAGCGCTCGTCGCAATACGCCTTCGGCTTCAACCGGGGCGGAATCCGCCAGGGCATCGACGTAGTCCATCACGATGAATTCGTCGGTTCGGAGTTTCTTCGGCATCGCTTTCCAGGCCTTGCGGGCGTGTTCGGCGGCATCGGCGCTTGCCTTGCACTTCGCGAAGCGGGCCCGCCAAATTGCCGCTTGGACGGTCGCCATGTCGGGAGCCGCGTCCTTGGGAAGGGACGGCGCGAGTTCCGCGACCGCGTCGTAATCGCCCACTTTCTCGTGGGCGACTAGCAGCCTTTTCAGGACCATGGGGTGCTGGGGTGATTGCTGGCGAAGCGCGTTCAGCGTCGCAATGCTCCGTGCCCATTGCCCGGCGACCTGCTGCAGTTCGGCTCGTACGAGTTCGACGACGAAGTCGGCCTGCGGCGTCGACTCCCGGGCACGAGTGAGGATTTCGTCGCGTTCGCGGTGCTCTCCGAGCTCGTTCGCCGAACGGGCCGCCGCGAGCAAGTTGGCCAACGGGGTGTCGACACGGTCCGCGGACTCGAGCAGAGCGCGCTTGGCGTCGCTCCAGCGGCCCTCGGCGAGCAGCATGACACCCGTCAGGGACCGGTTGCGCGCTTTTGTCGTCCGGCGCCAGCGGAACCAGCCGGATACGGCGAAACCGCTTCGTGCCAGGCGGCGGATAAGGAAGACAAGCAGATAGACCAGCAGGGCCAAGAGGACGAGGCACGCGAGTGCGAACCACAGGCTGGTCTCGATGGTGCTGCCGTCGTAGGACACGAGGACGTAGCCGGGGTCGCGAACCATCAGGAACGCAAGCACCGCGCCGGCCCCGAGGCCAACAACCAGGAGGACGATGAAACGGATCACGTGGACGGGACCGGTTCGTCGTCGTTCCGACGCAGTTCGCGAAAACGGTCGAGCGAGCGCGAGATATCCGGTGGTCGCATCTCGAGGTCGATGCCGCGGAGTTCGTCGAGTTCCCCCATCGCTTGCGCAACCGCCGTCCGGCTCGGGTCGAGGAATCCATGCAGCCAGTCCCGGGCCGCGCGTAGGCTGAGCTCGAAGATCTCCTGGTCCCGACGCAGTACGGCGAGCTGAGCCCTTTCGAGTGCGAGGCGCAGGTGCTGTTCAAGATACTCGGCCTCCTCGGGCGCCAGCAGCGGACGGATGGCTTCGCCGTCGTGTCGGCGGAACCGCACGAGGCTGCCTAGACGGTCGACGAACGCATCGAGCAACGATGCCTCCCCGCCGTCTCCGGGCGATGAATCGTCGGCGTCGTCGGACGCGTACTCGGGCAGACGCAGCGGCAGGCGGTCGAGCAGTTCCTTGACGGCCTCCAGGCGCAGGAAGACGCCCTGCGTGTCGGCGTAGCGTAGGGTCTTTAGGGAAAGCTGCTCCTCGGCGAGCAGTGCGCGCACGTCGTGGAAGCGGTAGTCGTCGAGGTCGGCGAGCACGCGGTCCGCCAGCGCGAGAAGCCGCAGCGCCCCCTTGGCGTCGTCCTGCATGAGCAATCGGTGGTTGGCGACGGTGAGCAGGTATTCGACCTCCGCCTGCCGCCACTCGCTGGGCGTGGGCGGCGCACTGGCCACGTTGTCGGCGACGGCATCCGTCATGGCGGCGCGTGCCTCACCCAGCGTTTGGCGCTGCGCGGCGAGTTCTTCGCCGAGCACCGCGAGTTCCTCGCGCAGCGCGGCGATCTCCTCGGTGGTCGCACGTTGGAAGGTCGCGGAATCACCTTGGTAGGCGCCGATGGCGGCTTCCAACCTGGCATCCGGGTCGGTGAGCCATGCCATGTAGACCAGATAGCCCGATCCGCCGATTGCGACCAGCGACAGCAGCACGGCGAAGGTGGCGAGAATCCGGCCAGTTCGCGGTTTCGAAGGCACGGTTGGCGGCGAGGGCGGCACGGGTGCTCTAGGCGTGGGCTTGTCCCGCGGATCCTCCGGTTTGGGGGCATCGCCTGGCTTGGTCGGTGCTTTCGGTTTGGCGTCCTCGGACGCGCCAACCGGCGGCTCGGGTTTGGTCGGATCCGAATCGGAATCAGCCATTTCCACTTCCCTCCCGCAGCTCGAGTAGCGCGTCCACGACGGCTGCGGAGCCGGCACCGGCCGTGACGACCACGCGTTCGAAACCCATCGCCCAGGCGAGGTCCGCGACGCGCTTGGAGGGCACCAGCAGCGGTACGCGGGCATCGCGTCGTTCAGCAAACCACAGTTGCTCCACGACTCGCAATCCGTCGCCGCTCGACGCCACGATGGCATCGATGCGCTCCCCCGAAATCACGGGATCGAGGGGTACGCGACGATACACGTCCCACTCGACGACGGTTCCTGCCCGGGAGCGCAGCCAGTCCTGGAGGTCTGTTTGGCCCCCAACGCCCTTGACGACGAGCGCTCGCCCGGGTGGTGACGGCGTAAGGACATCGACGACGCCTTGCGAACTGGCTTGGGTCGGCCAACTCGGTTCAACGCCGCGTGTTTTGAGCGCGCGGGCGGCAGCGGTCCCGATGGGCATCGCTGGACCGCAAAGCCAGCCGTTGGCGGCTGCGCAGGACACCGCATGCTCCGAGACGAACACCACGACGTCGAAGGGTCCTTCGGGCGGGACCGTCTGCAGCGCTTCGATGCCGAGCACGGGGGCTTTCAAGACACCGATTCTTTGCGCGGCGATAGCCGCTGCCTGGCGCGTGGCACCGGGTTCGGTTCTCGCCAGCCAGACGCGCATCAGACGCCGAGCAACTCGCGGGCACCCAAGGCATCGAGGCGGCCGGCGACCTCCGCGCCGAGAGCGAGCGGATCGTCGCCGGACAGGGTGACCCGCAGCACCCGCGCAGCGTCGTCGTCGGCGGCGAAGGCGGTCAGGCGCAGGTTTCCCTCCCGGACGCAGTGGACGCCGAGCGGCAAGGCGCAGTCGGCGCCGAGGGCGCGTGCGACCTCCCGCTCCGCGACGACGCAGTGTTCGGTAGTCGGATCCACCGCGCTGCTCACGAGATCTCGGAGATCGGAACGCGTGGCCCGGTATTCCACGGCGAGCGCACCCTGGCCCGGTGCGGGAACGAAAGTCTCGGTGTTCAGGCGTTGGGCGATCCGGCCATCGAGCCCGAGCCGGTCGAGGCCTGCCGAAGCCAGGAGCAGCGCGTCGTAGCGACCCTCGTCGAGGCGCTTCAGACGCGTGCCGACGTTTCCCCTGACGGGCACGACCTCGACGTCTCGCAGGACACTCTTGAGCAATGCCCGGCGCCGGATGCTGACCGTGGCCACCTTCGCGCCGGGCGCCAGGTCGTGGAGGTCCCGGATGCCGGAACCGGAACTCGCGACGAGGGCATCACGCGGATCCGCCCGGGGACCGAATGTCGTCAGCACGAGACCATCCGCGAGGGCGACCGGCACGTCCTTCATGCTGTGCGCAGCAAGGTCGGCGCGACCGTCGACAAGCGCATCGCGCAACGAGTCGATGAACACGCCCTTGCCGGGTTTGCCGTCCCGCTCGGCCGGGTGAACCAGGGGGGTCGACTGGTCGATGTCTCCCCGGGTCGCCACCTCGAGGAGTTCGACTTCAAGGGTCGGGTCGATCTCGCGCAGCCTTGCGGCGACGAAGTTGGCCTGGATCAGCGCCAAGGGGCTGCGTCGGGTGGCGATGCACAGTGCGGGCAAGTCGATCCCCTTTGCCGATGGACGCCGATGCTCCGGAACGGGCGTTGATATAATCGCGCGCCGGCTCGGTTTCCGCGAGCCCGATTAACGACGGATCGACCATGGCCAACGACGGCGACACCGGCAACCCCGACGAGGACAACGCACGGCCGAGCATGTGGGGTGGACGATTCTCGCAGCCCACCGCCGAATTCGTCGCCCGCTTCACGGCGTCCGTGGATGTCGACCGGAGGCTATACCACCACGACATCCAGGGTTCCATCGCCCACGCCAACGCCCTTGAGGCCGCCGGCGTATTGAGCGCCGACGACCGCGACGCCATCGTTCGGGGGTTGGTTGCGATCCGCACCGAGATCGAGCGAGGCGAGTTCCGCTGGGATCCGGCGTTGGAAGACGTCCACATGAACATCGAAGCGCGGCTCACCGAACTGGTCGGCGAAGCGGGGAAGCGGTTGCATACGGGTCGGTCCCGCAACGACCAGGTGGCGACGGACGTTCGACTCTGGCTGCGCGACCGCCTCGACGAGGTCGAGCAACGGCTGACGGACTTGATGGCCCGCTTGGTTGACCTGGCAAGCGAGCACACGGAGACGGTGATGCCGGGGCTGACCCACCTGCAGACCGCTCAACCCGTCACCTTTGCGCACCACCTGATGGCTTGGTTCGAGATGGCATGCCGGGACCGCGAGCGGTTCCGGGATTGCCGCCGCCGCGTCAATGTCTCGCCGCTGGGCAGCGCCGCACTCGCCGGCACGACGTTCCCCATCGACCGGCATGCCGTCGCCGCGGAACTGGGTTTCGACGCGGCAAGCGCCAATTCCCTTGATGTCGTCAGCGACCGGGACTTCGCCATCGAGTTCTGTGCCGCTGCCAGCCTCGCCGCCGTGCACCTGTCCCGCTGGTGCGAGGAACTCGTGCTCTGGACTTCCCCGCAATGGGGATTCGTGACGTTGCCCGACGCCTATTGCACGGGATCGAGCATCATGCCGCAGAAGAAGAACCCGGACGTGGCGGAACTGATTCGCGGCAAGAGCGGGCGCTTAATCGGCAACCTCAACGCGCTGCTCGTGCTGATGAAGGGCCAGCCTCTGGCGTACAACCGGGACAACCAGGAGGACAAGCCGCCGCTCTTCGACTCTGCCGATGCGCTGTGCGACTGCCTGGAAGCCATGTCGGGCATCGTTGCCGCGATCGAGCCGGATCCGAAAGCGATGCGTGCCGCGGCCGAGGTCGGATTCGCCGTGGCCACCGATTTCGCGGACTACCTGGTTCGCCGGGGCGTACCGTTCCGCGACGCCCACGAGATCGTCGGCAGGGCGGTGGCGTTGGCGGTGGAACGCGGCATTTCCCTGGCGGAGATTCCGTTCGACGACCTGGCCAGACTGTCGGACCGAATCGGTGAAGATGTCTACGACGCGATCACCCTGGACGGGGCCGTCGCCGCGCGGGATCACTTCGGCGGCACGGCGCCCGCGGCGGTGCGGGCCGCCATCGAGACCGCCCGCCACCGACTCTAGGCGCAGCAAACAATGTTGGAACGGATCGTGCGTTGGTTGCTCGTGGGGACGTTCTGCGCAAGCGCGGCAACGTGCGGACAGAAGGGTCCACTCGAACTGCCTGATGAACAGGCGACGGCCTCGGCTGGGTCTACACGCGGAGAGGGAAATGGGATACGCGCGTAGACACGGCGAACTGTGTGCCGAAGGCGTCCCGCTCCAACGCATCGCCACCGCGGTGGGCACCCCCGTGTACGTCTATTCATGGCGGAGCGTGCACGAGCAGTACAGACGGATCGAGCATGCCCTCGCCGGCGTCGACCACCGCATCTGCTATGCCGTCAAGGCCAATTCGAACCTAGCGATCCTCGCCCGCCTAGCGGAGCTCGGGGCGGGCTTCGACATCGTATCCGGTGGCGAACTCGAACGGGTGCTGCGCGCCGGAGGCGACCCGAAACGGGTGGTCTTCTCGGGCGTCGGCAAGTCGACGGCGGACATCGACTTCGGCATCAAGTGCGGCATCGACGCGTTCAACGTGGAGAGCGCCTCGGAACTTGCACGGCTCGAAGCCCGGGCGGGGCTGCTCGGCTGCAATGCCCGGGTGTCGGTGCGCGTGAACCCCGACGTGGACGCCAACACGCACCCCTACATCGCCACCGGACTCAAGGAGAGCAAATTCGGCGTGCCGCCCGAGCAGGCCCTGGAACTCTATTGCCGTGCGTCGGCATCCCCGGACCTCACGGTCGCCGGAATCGACTGCCACATTGGTTCGCAGATCGTCGACGTCGAGCCCTTCGAGGCAGCGTTGACAGCGCTCCTCCAGCTGGTGGACGCCTTGGACGGGGAGGACATCGCCCTGGACCACGTCGACATCGGCGGGGGCTTTGGGGTTACCTACGGAAACGAGCCGGCTCTGGATCTCGACGGCCTCGGAGAAGTCATCCGGCGGACGCTTGCCGATCGCACGCTGCAACTCCGCGTTGAACCGGGTCGAAGCCTCGTGGCCGATGCGGGGATCCTGCTTACCCGGGTGGAGTACCTAAAGCCGGCACCCGCGCCCGGGTACCGCAACATTGCCGTTGTGGATGCGGCGATGAACGATCTGATTCGCCCGGCGTTGTACCAGGCCTGGCATGCCGTCGAGCCGGTGGTCGAGGACGGCGGCGTCCCCAAGCCGTGGGACATCGTGGGTCCGATCTGCGAAACGGGCGACTTCCTGGCCCTCGATCGCGAACTCGCGCTGAACGAGGGTGACCTGCTCGCCATACGAGGCGCAGGTGCCTACGGCTTCGCGCAAAGTTCGAACTACAACACGCGACCCCGGGCGGCGGAGGTGCTGGTTACCGACGAGGCCTTTGCCGTCGTGCGGCGACGCGAGACGATCAGCGACCTACTCGGCCTTGAGATGTTCGACTAGGCCAGTCTCGACAGTGCCGGCCGTATAATCCGAATGATCGGCAGCAGGCGTCACGAATATGCTTGAACGCGGCAATAGGCCCCCACACCGAGTCGAGCCTGCGATGCCGTATCGTCGCAATCACTCGTCGGCTGCCGTACTGCCGCCGCTAGGTCGATGAAGCTCCGCTTCGCCAAGATGCATGGCCTCGGCAACGACTTCATGGTCGTCGACCTGGTGACGCAGCGAGGCATGCCGAAACCCGAGGACGTCCGAACCTGGAGCGACCGCCGCACCGGTGTGGGTTTCGACCAGTTGCTCGCCGCTCTGCCGCCGGGGGATCCCGACGCTGATTTCCGGATGCGCATCTTCAACGCGGACGGGTCGGAGGCTGAGCAGTGCGGCAACGGCGCACGCTGCTTTGCACGGTTCGTGGTCGATGAAGGACTCACAGTCAAACGCGATCTCCTCGTCGAAACCGAGGGCGGGAGCATCCGCACCGAGTTGCTTGGCGACGACCAGGTTCGGGTCGACATGGGCGTGCCAAGCACCGACCCCGCCGCGGTGCCCTTCCTTGCGACCGAGGCGGCAACGTCCTACCTGGTCGACTTGGGAGACGATCGCATCGAGGTGACGCCGGTGTCGATGGGCAATCCCCATGCGGTCGTGTTCGTGGACAACGTGTCCCGTGCCGACATCGAGGGCATCGGGCGTGCCTTGCAACATCACGAGCGCTTTCCCGAGCAGGTCAATGTCGGGTTTCTGCAGGTGGTGGACAGGCGTTTCGGACGGCTAAGAGTGTACGAGCGCGGCGCGGGGGAGACGCGTGCCTGCGGCAGCG
Organism: Gammaproteobacteria bacterium; assembly: GCA_009846005.1. Classification (GTDB taxonomy): domain Bacteria; phylum Pseudomonadota; class Gammaproteobacteria; order Pseudomonadales; family Azotimanducaceae; genus VXYL01. The sequence goes on from VXYL01000068.1 coordinate 170,777, forward strand.
GCGCCTGTGCGGCCATGGTTGCGGGGCGTCTGCACGACCGGTTCGAACCGAGGGCGAAGATGTCCCTCCCGGGCGGCAAGATTCGCCTTGAATGGCAAGGGCGCGGCTCGCCCGCTAAACTCTCGGGGCCGACGCAGTCTGTCTACACCGGGCGTATTGAACTATGACCGTTCCAGATCGAGAGCGCTCACCCGGGACGGCGACGCAGGAGATGGCACAGGCGGACGCGACCGCGTTGGGGGAGGAGGCCGTCGCCGCGTTCCTCGCGGAGCACCCGGACTTCTTCGTCCACCGTCCCGATGTGCTTTCCGATATGGAACTACCCGCCAACTCCGGCGACGCCATCTCCTTGCTGGAACGCCAGGTCATCGCGCTGCGAGGACGCAACAAGAGCTTGCGCGAACAGTTGACGACGCTGCTCGAGAACGCCGAGGCCAACGACCGCGTGTTCTCCCGCACCACCACGTTCACGCTCGCGTTGATGGATGCGCCTGATCTGCCGAGTCTCGACGGGGTTCTAGCACGCTGCCTGATCGACGGCTTCGACGCCGACCATGCGACCTGCTTCATCGAAGGATGGGAGCCCCCTGCGAGCCTCGACCACTTGACGGGCGTCCCGCCGGGCGAACCGCCGCCGCTGCCGCAGTTGTTCGATCATGCGCTGCCCCTGTGCGCCGCGCATCGACCGGAGGAGTACGAGGCGCTATTTCCCGCCAGTGCTCTCGACGCGGTCGGCTCGATCGCCATCGTGCCGTTGCGGGCGGACCGCCTGAACGGAACGTTGGCGATCGGCTCCTGGGATCCGCAACGGTTCTCGCCCGACATGGGCAAGGTCTTCCTGCTCTATATCGGCGACGTGCTGTCGCGCGCGCTCGTGCGCCTCGGTGTCAGGCGGCCTTGACGCCACGAAGGCGAACGGGTACTCCGGTGGCGGGATGAACGCAGAGGTCGGCATGGACGCCGATGTCGAACGGTTTCTCACCCATCTCGTGGTCGAACGCCGGGCCTCCGCTCACACGGTCGCCGCGTACCGGCGCGACCTTAAGCGTTTTGTCGGGGCTCGGGGGGAGACCCCGGCTGCGAAGATCACCTCCCGCCACGTCCAGGAGTTCGCGGGCACCCTGCACGCGCGGGGTCTGTCCCCGAGAACCATCGCCCGCCACATGTCGAGCCTGCGCAGCTTTTTCGACTACCTCGTCCGGCACCGGGAACTCGGCGCCAACCCCGCCATCGGTGTGCGAGCGCCGAAGCAGCGCGAACGGTTGCCGAAGACCATGGATCCCGACCAGACGGCGCGGTTGTTCAGCGAACGCACGAAATCGCCCATCGAGGTGCGCGACCGTGCCATGCTGGAGTTGCTCTACGGCAGCGGAATCCGCCTTGCCGAACTCGTGGGCATCGACATTCGCGACCTCGACTTGGCGAACGGGTTCGTCACGGTCACCGGCAAGGGTCGCAAGACCCGCGTCGTACCCATCGGCAAGTCGGCATTGGCCGCGATCAAAGCCTGGCTCGCGAACCGACCGGATGCGAGCGGTCGCGATCCCCTGTTCACGAGTCGCGGCAGAACGCGCATGTCACCCCGCAACGTCCAGCTCAGGCTGAAGAGGATCGCCGCTCGCACGACCGGCAACGACGGCGTGCATCCCCATCTCCTGCGGCACAGCTTCGCCAGCCACCTCTTGGAATCGAGCGGCGATCTGCGCGCCGTGCAGGAACTCTTGGGCCACGTGGACATTTCCACCACGCAGGTCTATACCCACCTCGACTTCCAGCACCTGGCGAGGGTCTATGACGCCGCGCACCCTCGCGCGCGTCGCAGGCCGGCAACGCCGGACGAGGGCCAATCCTCACCGTGATTCGGCTCGTCACCTTCGATCTCGACAACACCCTGTGGAGCGTCGACGTGGTGATCGGTCGCGCCGAGCGTCGAATGCACGACTGGTTGCGACCGCGCGTTCCCGAATACCAGCGTTTGGCGAAGGCGGATCATGCCGCCCTGCGCGACGACGTTATTGCCGACAATCCCGGCATCGTGCACGACATCTCGCTGCTGCGTGAGCGCGTGCTTGCCGAGACCATTGAACACTGCGGCTATCCGCGGCCGAGAGCTGCGGAGTTGGCGGCGGGTGCGTTCGCGGTGTTCCTGGATTGGCGACACCGCATCGATTTCTTCGCTGGCGCGCTGGATGTCTTGGACACGCTCGCCAGCTCGTACACCTTGGCGTCGCTTACCAACGGCAACGCCGACTTCGCTCGGCTCGGCCTCGACCGCTATTTCTCGTTCGGCTACTGCGCAGCGGACGTGGGCGCGAGCAAACCCCACACGGCGATGTTCGAACGCGCGATGGCCCACGCGGGCGTGACCCCGGGCGAAGCGGTGCACATCGGCGATCACGCGATCGATGACATCGAGGGCGCAACGGCTGCCGGAATGGCGACGGTCTGGGTCAATCTCGTCGGTTCGGACGCAACGCCCGATGCCACCGCGACGGTCACCAGCCTCTCGCAATTGCCCACCACTCTCGCAGGTTTGGAATCTCGAGTGGCCCGGACCAATGGCTGAACCGCGTGCGGGCACCGACGACGCGGCGCAGGTGGCGTCCAGGGAACGACCCGACCCTGGACTGCGTGGCGTGGACTACGCCGGCATCAGCCCGCTGACCCTTCCCGTGGAAGCACTTCTCCGGGCGATCAGGGCGTTGTCCAAGCTGTTCTGGATCTCGATGATCGGGACGCTCTTGACCATCTTCCTCGCCGCGCTGGCCAATCTCGGCGGCGCGGCCCAGGGGTCGGTGTCGATAGGCGAATACAGCATTCCCGTCTCCGTACTTCCCATCGGCTGCCTGGTATTCGCGTGGTTCATGTTGTGGCTGACGGCGGCGCGACTGCGCATGCTCGATGGGGCGCTCGGCGACGACGACCTCACGGCGAGCCTTGCGCGCGAGATCTTCCGCCTAGATCCGCCGGTGCTGGATGTATTCGATGCCGGCAACCTGCGTCCGTTCGGCCTGCTGTCGGGGTCGTCCATGCTGCTCTGGAACTGGAGCCTGTTCTTCGGCAGCAGTGTGGGCCTGTTCTTCTCCGCCATCATCGTTCCGGGTGCCGCCGGCTCGGTGGACGAGTTCGGCGTCTTCTCGGTGTATGTCCTGGCAGCCCTGGCGATCATGCTCCACGGGGTAGCAAGGATCGTGGGTCCTCTGCGACGGATACTGGATCGTCTGCACGGCGAACTGCCAAAGTTGGGCGTGGTCAGGGTCGGCGTGGCGGTCGCTGTGCTTTTCGGAGGAATCTTGGCGACGAATCCGGACCTTCCGCGCGTGATGACCAGTGACGTCTACCGGGCGGTGGGTCCGAGCTGGGCGAACGCCGTCGACGGCGAGACGCTCCTTTTGGAACAAGGCGAGATCGTCGTGTTGATGGGCATCGAAGCGCTCCGTCCGGACCAGACCTGCAGCGACGCGGATGGCGCGGTTTACGAATGCGGCCGCCACGCGACGACTTTTCTGCAGTCCCTCGTTCAGGACCGCCCCGTACACTGCGCCGTGTTTTTCCCCAACCTGGGTGTCTGCGTGCCCCGGGGCGAAGGGGAAGGCGTGCCGACTGCCTTGGAGGACTTCTTCACCGCGAACAGTCTCCAGGCGAGAATGGTGGCGGCGGGCTTTGCGTTCACGGAGGGCGATGGAGGGATGTACATGGGCACGCTCCAGGACGAGGCGCAGCGTCAGCGTGTCGGAGCCTGGCAGGGCGCCTTCGAGCCGCCCGGGCGGTGGGCGTCACGCTAGGGCAGTCTTTCCTTGTCGCTGCCGCCATCTGGGCGTTGGCGGCATTGCCGACTATGGCGGCGGGGCTCGCCGGTTGGGATCCCGTGGGACGCCTCGGTCATCTCGGCTCTGGCAGACGACTGAACGCCCGATGGGCATGGTTCCTGTTCGAACTGCCAGCCCTGGTGACGTTTCCCGCAATCTATCTCGCGAGCGGCAACTTGCACGTCCTCGGCAATCTCGCCGTCGTCCTCTGGCTGGCCCACTACGGCCACCGCACACTGGTTTGGCCATGGCTGGTGCCGAAGCGTGACGCAACTGTGCCTCTATCGCTTTGTGCCTCATCCATCGGCTTCAACCTAGTCAACGGTGGACTGTTGGGATGGTTCATGGGCTTTGCAACGGATTATCCGGATCAATGGTTGACGGATCCGCGATTTGTCGCGGGTTTCTTACTCTTCGTCGGTGGTGCAACGCTGAACGTCTGGGCCGACTACCGCCTCCGCTACCTGCGCAAGACGAACGCCGGCCGGGTGATGCCCGCCGGGGGGCCGTTCAATGTCGTGTGCTGCCCCAATCTGGCTGGCGAGATCGTCGAGTGGGTGGGGTTCGCGCTATTGACCTGGTCGCTCCCGGGTCTCGCGTTCGCGCTCTGGACGATCGCGAACCTCGTCCCCCGGGCGCTCTGGCGGCGCAACTGGTACCGCGAGAAGTTCGAGGGCTTTCCGAAGGAAAGGGCCGCGCTGTTTCCGGGAGTTCTGTAGGGCCAACCCTAACGCGCCCGCAGGGGCGCGCGGTCGCCTGCGCGGGGGGGCACAGGGCGTCAATTGACTGACACGAGAATGCGTGAGCATTCTCGAAACGCGCCCGAAGGGCGCGCCGGGACGGGACAAGCCCGTCCCCTACGGGCGCTTTCCTGGACGCTCGGGCAACGTCTCCACCATCGCCCGGATATGGTGGACGGTCGTCCCGCAGCAACCGCCGATGATCTGAACGCCTTTCTCGACCCAGCCGCGGCAGTGCTCCGCGAAGACATCCACCGGAACCGTGCCAAGGTGTTGACGAGTCTCGGCATCGAAACCGGTCGCTTCGGGGTAGGCCATGACCGGCCCGCTCCATCGATCGAACAGCACGTCGAGTCCGGGCGTCGTGGAAGGCAGCGAGCTATGCATGATGCCCATGACCTGGGGACCAAGTGCCGAGAGCGCGTCGATGATCGTCCCGAGCGGCAACGTCGCTCCCTGTTCAAAGTCGTCTGAAAGCCTGCCATCCGCTTCCTCTTGGGCGATATTCCAGCCAAGCATCTGTCCGCCCGGTCCTTGGCTGGTACTGATGCCCGTCCACACGGGCAAGCCGGTAGCCAGCGCGGCTTGTGTGACGCGGCTCGCGTGGTCCACGTCCGTCATCATTTCCATCACGAGCAGGTCGCATCCCGCTTCGGCGAGGGTGTCGGCCATTTCCCGGTAGTTCGCAGCTTCCTGTTCGGGCGTCGGCTCGTACGCCGGATCGGGGCCGACGGTCCCGGGAAGCCATGCCACGTTGTTCGACATCGAACCGGCGATCGCCACCGGCCGGTCGGGTGCCACATTCTCCAACGCCTCGCGGGCGAGTTCCACGGCGCGGCGGTTGATGGCGACGGTCTCGGCCCCGTGTCCGGCGGCTTCCAGCACATGCCGGCAGGTCGCGAAGGTGTTGGCCGTGATCACGTCGGCACCCGCTTCGAGGTAGGACTCGTGCACCCGGCGCACCGTGTCGGGATGAGTCGCGTTGGCCACGCCGCACCAGGCGGCGAGATCCATTTTGCCGCCGAGGCGGTCGATCTCGGAGCCGATGGCACCGTCGAGGACGATGACCTCGCCAGCGGCAAGTTGGTCGTCGAGGATCATTCGTCGGCGCTCGCATTCTCGCTTATGTAGTTCATTACCGCTTGCGTGTCCGCGGGAAGAACGGTGCGTCTAGCGGCGGCGGCATCGAGACGGTCTAGGCGAGGATGGCGGGCTGCGTGCTGGGCTTGGTGGCCGATCGCCTCGATCACCGCGTCCGGGAACTTGGCGGGATGGGCCGCGCCGATGCATACCGGCCGGATTCCGTCGGCCGACCTTGAGGCACGGCGGGCCGCCTCGATGCCGACCGCGCTGTGCGGGTCGGCAACGTAGCCGTAGCGCTCGTGGATGTCTCGCATCGCCTCCTTGGTATCAGAGACGTCAACGGCCAGGGCATCGACACCCTCGTCGGTGGGCTTGCCATCGCCGAGGGCCGCTTCCCCCGACTTCGCGAAGTCCGCCATGAACCGCTTGACCCGTGCTGGATTTCGGTCGAAGCGCAGCCACAGGAAGCGTTCGAGGTTGCTCGCTACCTGGATGTCCATGGACGGACTGATTGTCTGACGGACTGCGCCGCGCCGGTAGATCCCCGTCTGGAAGAACCGCGCCAGGATGTCGTTCTCGTTGGTGGCGAGGACAAAGCGCTTGATGGGCACACCCATCTCGCGCACCGCGATGGCCGCGAATATATTGCCGAAGTTTCCGGTCGGCACCGCAAACACCGCCGGACCTTCGGAGCGCAGACAGACATGGACGTAGTACGACATCTGCGCCAGGACACGCGCCCAGTTGATCGAGTTGACGGCGCCGAGACGATGCCGGGCCTTGAATGCGAGGTCGCCGAAGGTCGATTTGAGTATCGACTGGCAGTCGTCGAAACTGCCGTCGATGGCGAGACAGTGCACGTTGGCGTCGGGAACGGCGGTCATCTGCAGTTCCTGTAGCTCGCTCGTGCCCCCGTTGGGGTAGAGCACGAAGATGCTCAGGTTCTCGCGACCGCGCACCCCGTAGATGGCCGCGCTGCCGGTATCGCCGCTCGTGGCGCCGACGATGTTCAGATGCTGGCCCGACTTCCCGAGCAGGTAGTCGAACACGCGCCCGAGAATCTGCAGGGCGACGTCCTTGAACGACAACGTCGGCCCGTGGAATAGCTCCAGCACCTTGAAATCGCCGAGATCCACCAGCGGCACGATGTCCGGGTGGTCGAAGGCGGTAAAGGCGTCCGCCACGATGGCATCGAGATCCTCGGCCGGAATATCGTCGACGTACAGCCGGAATACCGCCTGGGCCAACTCGACGTAGGAGAGTTCCCGCCACGCGTCGAGCCTGTCCGCGACGTTGGGAAACCGTTCCGGGACCAGGAGGCCACCGTCGGGCGCGAGGCCGGTAAGCACCGCTTCCGAGAAGGGCATGGGCGCGGTGTCGCCCCGCGTCGACACGTATCTCATCGGACGGTCAATGCGCTTGGAGGTGGTGGCCTACCAGGAAGTCGAACACCGAGTTGGTGTATTCATCGGTCGTCAGATCGGCCTTCGCGTAGAGGGCGGCGTTGTGGGAGATCGGCTTGGGGTCGCGCGCCTTCAGATGCGCTTCCGCAACGCGTTCCATCATCACGAACCAGGCCACGGCGTGTTTGACGGTGGCGCCGACGGTCAGCAGACCGTGGTTGCGCAGCACGACGCCGCGGTTGCGGCCGAGATCCCGGGCGATGCGCTCGCCGCAGTCGACGCTCTGCACCTGCACCTCTTCATCGTCGAACACGGCGTGGTCGTCGTGGAAGATGCAGGCCTCCTGCGTGATGGGTTCGAAACGCGCCGCCGACGCCGAGAACGGCGTGCCGAAGGCGGTGTGCGTGTGCGCGACGCTCGCGACGTCGGGTCGCGCCGCAAGAATCGGGTAGTGGATGTAGTAGGCGGGCAGATTGGTCCTGCCGCTGCCACCAACCACCGAACCGTCCGGCTGTACGAGTACCAGTTTCTCCGGCGACGCTTCGCCGAACGGCGTATCGACGTCGAGCAGCCAGAAGCAGTCGGCGCGTTCGGGGTCGCGGGCGCTGATATGCCCGTCGCCGAGGTCCCCCCAGCCCAGGGCGGCGAACACGCGATAGCCGAGCGCAACTTGGCGTTTGCGCTCCTCCCGGACGGAATCCGCTGTCTGTGCCCGTGTGTCCATGTGCGTATTCTACGCCGCGACACCCGCTTTGAACCGGTACAACGCGACGCCGGCTGCCCGTTGGACGACACGGAGACGGGCCTTCGATCCGTCGTCGTTTGCCACTTCCCCTGCGAACTGCCACACTCGATGGCGTCTCGCGACGAGAGGGGTCCATGGGCAAGCAGGCGAAGACACTGGGCGAACTCAAGGGCTCCGGCTACGAGGTGCTCGGCGTCAAGGCCGAGATGCGGCGCAATCTCATCGCCAAGCTGCGTCGCGGGGATCCCCTCTTTCCGGGCATCGTCGGCTACGACGAGACGGTGATCCCGCAGATCGCCAACGCCATACTCGGCGGTCAGGACATCATGATGCTCGGCGAACGCGGCCAGGCGAAGTCCCGCGTGGTGCGCGGCCTCGCCGACCTTCTCGACGACGAGATCCCCATCATCAGGGGGGCCGAAATCCCCGAAAACCCGTTCGATCCGATCACTGCGAAAGGTCGCGCGATCGTTGCCGAGGCCGGCGACGACACGCCCATCGCCTGGCTGCCGCGTTCCGAACGCTATGCGGAGAAGCTGGCCACCCCGGACATCACCATCGCGGACCTGATCGGCGAGGTCGACCCGATCAAGGTCGCGGAGGGCCGCTATCTCGATGACGAGTTGACCATCCACTTCGGTCTCGTGCCCCGGGTCAACCGCGGCATCTTCGCCATCAACGAGCTGCCCGATCTCGCCGAACGCATCCAGGTGGGGCTCTTGAACGTGCTCGAAGAACGCGACGTGCAGATCCGCGGCCACAAGGTGCGCCTGCCCCTCGACGTGTTCCTGGTCGCCACCGCCAACCCCGAGGACTACACCAACCGGGGCCGGATCATCACGCCGTTGAAGGACCGCTACGGCGCCCAGATCCGCACCCACTACCCGGAGGACATCCACAAGGAAATCGACATCATGGAGCAGGAGGCGGTTGCGCTCGACATGGGCGACTACCGTGTCCACGTGCCGTCCTTCATGAAGGAGATCGTCGCCGAGATCACCCACCAGGCACGGCGCTCGCCGGACATCAACCAGCGTTCGGGCGTGTCGGTACGCGCCTCGGTGGCTAACTACGAGGCGCTTCTCGCCAACGCCTTCCGGCGGGCGTTGCGAATCGGCGAGACCGACGTCGTGCCGCGCATGTCGGATCTGCCATTCGTACTGCCGTCGCTGCAGGGCAAGGTGGAGTTCGAGGCGATGGAGGAAGGCCAGGAAGACCGGATCACGGGGCGCATCCTCGCCGCCGGCATCAAGGCGGTGTTCGACCGGCGCTTCAACGTCGACATGCTCGCCGACGTGGTGCTGGCATTCGACGAGGGCTTCAGCGTCGAGACCGCCGAGGACGCCCCGAGCGCAGACTACGAGGAGATCGTCGAGCAGCTTGAAGGGCTCGAAGCCGCCGTGGAGTCCCTCGCGGAGGTGCCGGTCGCGGCTGCGCGGGCGTCGGCCATCGAATTCGTGCTCGAAGGCCTGCACCTGCACAAGCTGCTCAACAAGAAGAGCAGCTCCGGCCGTTCCACGTTTACGGGCTAGAGGTCGCGATGCGTAGGTTCCCAACCCATCACCGCTTCTCGGAATGGGATGGCAGCCAGGCCGGCGAAGTCGACGCCGACAACGCGCTCGGTGCCATGGTCGACGACCTCATGGAATACGGCGACCTGCGCTGGGCGATGCGCAACCTGTTTTCGCGCGGCATGGACATCCCCCAGGGCGGCCACATGCAGGGCTTGCGGGACATGCTGAAACAGTTGCGGAACCAGAAGCGCGAGCACCTCGACCGCTTCAACCTCGGGAGCGCGTTCAAGGAAATCGAGAAGGAACTCGACGAAATCCTCGACCTGGAGCGCAAGACCATCGACAAGTGGCTGGACGGCGAGGGGGATGAACTCGTCGGGGATGTCATGCGCGACGTCGCCGAGAAGAACAAGGCGCGGCTCGACGAGCTGCCCGACAACGCCGCGGGCAAGATGCAGGAACTCGAGAACTACGAGTTCCTGAACCCGGAGGCGCAGAAGCGCTACATCGAGCTGCTCAACCAACTGCGCCGGGCCATGACGCAGACGTTCTTCGACGACATCGAGAACATGGTCAACAACATGTCCAAGGGGGATATCGAGCGCATGAAGGACATGCTGAAGGACTTGAACGATCTCCTCTCGAAGAAGGCGCAGGGGGTCGACCCGGACGCGATGGAGTCCTTCTTCAAGGACTTCATGGACAAGTACGGCGACATGTTCGGCGACACGCCCCCGGAGTCCTTGGAGGAACTCATCGAGCAGATGAGCCAGCAGATGGCGGCGGCGCAATCGCTCATGGACTCCCTGACCCCCGACCAGCGAGCGCAGCTGCAGTCCCTGCTCTCGGACCGGTTCGGCGATCCCGACCTCCAGAACGAATTGCAGCGTCTGGCGCAGGCCATGTCGGCCTTCGCTCCGCGGTCGTCCCGCTACCGGTTCGGGGGCCGGGAGGACATCGACCTCGAAGCGGCGATGCGTCTAATGCGCGAGATGCGCCAACTCGACGAACTCATCAACCAGGTGCAGGTGGCAGAACGCACCAACGACTTGGAACGCATCGACCGCGACCTCTTGAAGGAGCTGCTCGACGACGACGCGGCGGAGTCTCTCGACGACCTAAAGAAGCTGCTCGACGCGCTCGAGAAGGCGGGCTACATCCGGCCCAACGGCGACAAGTGGGAGCTGACGCCGCGCGGCTCGCGCATGATCGGCCAGAAGGCCCTTGGCGAGATCTACGTGCGGCTGCGTCGCCAGAGCCTCGGCAACCACGCACTGCCCGAGGAAGGGCGGTTCGGCGAACGGCTCGAACAGACCAAGGCGTACGAATTCGGCGACCCGTTCCACCTTCACATGCCGCGCACCATCCGCAATGCCATCGATCGGGACGGCCCGCAAACCCCCGTGCGCTTGAAGCACGAGGACTTCGAGATCTACCGCTCGGAGCTCATCACGTCGACGGCGACCGCCATGCTCGTCGACCTGTCGTGGTCGATGGCCCTGCGCGGCTCGTTCCAGGCGGCCAAGAAGGTCGCCTTGGCGCTGCACAACCTGATTACGTCGCGTTTCCCGAAGGACTCCTTCCACGTCATCGGCTTCGCCGCCTACGCCAAGGAACTCAAGGCCCACGACCTGCCGTTCCTGCAGTGGGACGAATACGTGCTCGGCACCAACATGCAGCACGCCCTGCTTTTGGCCGAACGCCTGCTCGACAAGCACAACGCCGGCACCAAGCAGATCATCATGATCTCCGACGGCGAACCCACCGCCCACCTCGAGAACGGCCGGGCCCGGTTCGCCTACCCGCCGACGGCGGAGACCTACCGGGCAACGCTGCGCGCGGTGAAGCGCTGCACCAGCAAGTCCATTGCCATCAATACCTTCATGCTCGACGTGGACTACCACCTGAAGGCGTTCATGGACGCCATCGCCCGCATCAACGGCGGCCGGGTGTTTTTCACGTCGCCGGACAAGCTCGGCGAATACATCCTGGTCGACTACGTGCAGCGCAAGCGCAAGAAGCTGGCGCGCTAGCGAACCGGCCGTGATCGACTCGTCCTTCCGAGCCAGGCTGAAGGCGGGCGCGCCGCTCATCGGCGCGTTCGTCAACATCGAGTCGCCCACGGTCGTCGAGGTGCTGGCCGTCGCCGGCATGGATTTCCTGATGATCGACGGCGAACACGCGCCCATCGGTCCGGCGGGTGCCGTCGAGATGATCCGAGCGGCCGAGGCACGACGTATCCCGATCCTGGCCCGAGTCGGGGAGAACACCCAGCAGGTGATGGCCAAGTACCTCGATGCCGGCGTGATCGGGACCATGACGCCGATGGTCAGTTCAACAGCGGAAGCCGAGCGGGTGGTGGACTCCGTGAAGTACCCGCCGATGGGCAAGCGCGGTCTCGCCGGGTCCGCGTCAACGATTTCGCGCCTTCCCCCGGCTACGTGGCTGCGGCGAACGAGGCCACCGTCGTCGTGGTGCAGATCGAAACCCGCGCCGGCATCGAGCGGGCCGACGAGATCATCGCCACTGACGGGGTCGACGTGATCTTCCTCGGTCCCTCGGATCTGTCCGTCGCGTTGGACGTGCCGGGACAGACGAAACACCCGAGCTTGTTGAAAACGATCGAGGCGCTCACCGAGAAAATCGTCGCCGCCGGCAAAGCCGCAGGCACCGTCACGCGTTCCGCGGAGGACTACCGATACTGGCGGGAACGCGGAGTCCAGGTGTTTCTGAACAGCGCGGGCGCACTGTTGCTCGGGGCGGCGAGCAGATTCGTGGAGGAATCGCGGGCGGCCGAACGAAGGCACCCGTAGGGAACGGGCTTGTCCCGTCCCGCTCTCGCGATTGGCCAACGGCATTGGCGCAGGGATGCCGCTGCGTACCGAAAGGCGGACCCGGGCAGGGCTATTGGCTGCGACCGCGTCGAACCCAGTTGCCCTCCACACCGAGACCGCCAGACTCTAGCGGTCCCGAAACTCCGTTCCTCCACCCAATGAGACGCCATCAATGACCTCACCCGCCGAATCAACCGCCCAGATAAAGCTGCAACGCCTTTGGAAGGGAACCCTGTTCGTCGGCATCGGCGGCGGCTACGTGCTGCTCGTCGCCATGCTGTTCGTGTACCACGGGTGGCGCGCCGCCCTGTTGGCATTGTTCCTGGTCGGCGTTTCCCAGTTCTTCCGCTACATCGCCAACGATGTCGACCGGATCGGGTGGCGCATGTCCAACGAGTCGTCGGATGAGGCGGTGGACGAGACGACGAAGCGCTACCAAAGACGGATGCTCGTCGCATTGGCCGGGTTGGTCCAGGCATTGAACCTGGTGTTGGTCTACCAGGCGTACCACTTGGGAGATCTACGCTGGATGCTGCCGATGCTTCTCGGTCTCGTCCTCATCGAAGTGCTCTATTCCCGCATTCGCAGCGTCAACCGACGGATCGAGTTCGAAGAGGCAAGCTACGGTTTCAAAGACCGGGGCCCTCTAGGCAGCGGACCCGAGGCCATGCGCGCGTCGAACCAGGCAAGGCTCGACAGAAAGCTCGAACAATTGGAAACCCTCGCGGAGGAAGGCCAGATTTCCCCCAAGGCGTACGAGAAGGCGCGGGACAAGCACCGAATTCGAAGCGTCATGGACGAGCCCTAGCGCCCCATGGTCGGGCCGCCGCGTCGCAGGAGGCGCCTGGCTTCCTGAAGCGGGACGGGACAAGCCCGTCCCCTACGATCCGCGTCACCTGCATGTTAGCCCCGGGCCCGGGTGGCTTCGGAAGCAAGCCGCCGCGTGTATGATCGGCGGACGGTCTGGTGGGGTTTGCGTGCACAGACGGCTTCGCGATCGGTTGCAGGCGCTCGTGGTTTGCGTGATCTGCGCGACCGTTTTCTGTTGGGCCACCGCCGCGCCGAATCTGGCATGGCGTTCTCTGGATGCGCTGAACGCCGGCCTCCCGCCAGGCGTACGCGTTTATGCGGGCGAGGATCCGAAACTGCCGTTGCGTGCCTGGTACGTGTCCGTGGCCCGGGGGGAGGATTCGGGACGCGTGGAAGTCCTGGTTTCCGACGATCCAGCGGACCGCCGCGAGACCGTCTCAAGTTTCGCGGCGGACACCGGTGCATGTGTCGTCATCAACGGCGGCTATTTCACGATGGAACGTACGCCTGCTCGTCACGCCGGTCTCCTTGTCGTCGACGGTGTCATCGAAGAACCCGCGACGCGATCGGCAGTGCGGAACGACCTGCGCTACCCGACCGCCCGCGCCGCGCTCGGTTTGACGCCGACGGGATTCGACATCGCCTGGGCGACCAGTCGGGAAGGAAGTCTACAGGCCTGGTCCGCGCCGCCGCCGCATCGGCAAGGCTCCCCGGCGGAACTCGACCCGGGAACGTCGACGCCTTGGAACGTGGAAGACGCCCTTGGCGGTGGGCCCGCGCTGGTCTCCAAGGGTCGGGTCAGGGTCACTACGAACGAGGAGGTCTTCTTCGGCACGGCGATTCCCTACACGCATCCCCGCACCGCCGCGGGCGTCACCGCCGCCGGCACCCTGCTCCTTCTCTTGGTGGATGGCCGGCAGAAGGAGAGCCGGGGCGTCAGGCTAGAGGAACTGGCGGCGATAATGGTCGACCTGGGTGCCGAAGAAGCTCTGAACCTGGACGGCGGCGGATCGTCGAGCCTTGTGGTGCAGGGGCAACTGCTGAACAACCCGGCAGGCCGCGGCGAGGAACGCGAGGTGATGACGGCGTTGGGCGTGTTCTGCGACTGAACCGTAGCAGGGTGCGCTTGCAGTGCGGGACTATAGTCCCGGCATGAACGAACACCCGGAAATCTGGCAGCCGCTGGAAGGCCTGCCCGACGGCGCGGAAGACTGGGGCAACCCGCAGTGCCGCGTGCTGGAGCGCCAGTGGCTCGAGGCGCGCTCGAAGACGAAGGCGGGAGACCCGGCCGACCGCTTCATCGAGGCGTGGCTCGCAGAACGAAACCGCGCCTTCGCCGTCGAGACCGGCCAGATAGAAGGACTCTATACGCTCAAACGCGGCGTGACCGAGCAGTTGGTCGCCGAAGGTTTCGCGGGTGTCGTTGGCGCGCACACGCTTGAGAACCTCGCCGACCGGGTGATTGCCGGGTTGCTGAAAGACCAGACCGCCGCCTGCGAGATGCTCTGGCAGGACGTCGCCGAGCGGCGTCCGTTGACGGCCAGCATGCTGAAGAGCTGGCACGCGTTGTTGACTCGTCACCAGGAGACGGTCACCGGGTTGAACATCATCGATGGCCGGATCAGGAAGGTACGGGTGCCCTTCGTTCGCAAAGGCGTCTGGAAGATCGCCTCGAACAACCCCCGGCGACCCGACGGCGTCGTCCATCAGTATTGCCCGCCCGAACATGTCGAAGCGGAGATGGACCGGTTCTTTGTTATCTATAACGAGGAAGTGGCCCCCCGCCCATACCCTGTCGAGGTCGAGGCCGCCTGGCTACACCACCGCTTCGTGCGTACGCACCCGTTTCAGGATGGCAACGGGCGGGTGTCGAGGCTGTTGATGGCGTACGCATACGTTAGGCGGAATCTGCCGTCGCCAATTGTGACAGCCGAGGAGAAACCAGCGTACATCGACTTGTTGGAAGCTGCGGACAGCGGCGACTTGCGGGTCTTAGTCGACGGAATTGCCGTGTTGGCTCTGAGACAGCTGCACGGAGCCCAACGCATTGCACAACGCGCACTGTCAGGGAAGTTGAACCGTCCCACCGGAAACGGGGGCCGACGAGTCGGCGACGACTATTTGCCGCCTTGCAACGGCGAACCCGACTTAGAGGAGCTGGCGCGCTAGCCGAGTCGCCGTTCAAACAACTGGGGGAACCTGGGCGCGGTGGATCCGCGCGGGTTCAATACGACCGCGGCAGCCCCAGGACGTGCTCCGACACGTAGTTCAGCACCATCTCCTGGGAGATCGGCGCGAGCCGCTGCATTCGCGCTTCCCGCCAGTACCGTTCGACGTGGAACTCCGTCGCGTAGCCGAAGCCACCGTGTGTCTGCACGGCCTGGTCCGCGGCTTGGAAGCAGGCGTCGGCGGCCAGCCATTTGGCCATGTTGGCCTCCGCCCCGCAGGGTTGGCCGTTGTCGATCAGCCACGACGCCTTGCGGATCATCAACTCCGCCGCATCGAGGCGCATACGGGCTTCGCCGAGCGGGAACGCCACGCCCTGGTTCATCCCGATGGGCCGATTGAACACGACGCGGTCGTTGGCATAGTCCACGGCCCTTCGCATCGCGGCCCGACCGATCCCTAGCGCTTCCGAGGCCACGAGAATCCGCTCGGCATTCAGGCCGTCGAGCAGGTAGTAGAACCCCCGGCCTTCCTCGCCGACGCGATCGGTGACATGCACCGGCAGATCGTCGTAGACCACTTCGCAGGTGGCGACCGCGTTGCGGCCGACCTTGTCGATGGGGGAGATGGTGACTTCCGGCCGTTGCAGCTCGGCGAACAGCAACGTCATGCCGTGGGTGCGCTTCGCGACCTTGTCGCGCGCCTCGGTGCGCACGAGCAGAAGTACGCGTTCCGAGTCGAGCGCCTTCGTGGTCCAGACCTTGCGCCCGCGCACGACGTAGTTGTCCCCGTCGCGGCGCGCGGTCGTGGTGATCGATGTGGTGTCGGTGCCGGCGTTCGGCTCGGTGACGCCGAATGCGACGTGCAGATCCCCGTTCGCCACCCGCGGCAGGTACTTCTGCTTCATTTCCTCCGAGCCGTGTCGGACGACCGGGTGCATGCCGAAGATCGACAGATGGACGCTGCTCGCGCCGTTCATCGCGGCTCCGGACGCGGCGATTTCCTCGAGCACGATGGATGCCTCGGTGATGCCCCGGCCGCTGCCGCCGTACTCCTCGGGGATGGCGATGCCGACCCAGCCGTCCGCTGCGAGCGCATTGTAGAAATCCCACGGGAAGCGATGTTCCCGGTCGCATTCGGACCAGTAGTCGTCGGGAAAATTCCCGCAGATCCGCCCGATGGCATCGCGGATGAGTTGGTGTTCGTCGGTCGTTTCGAAGTCCATCCGGCAAGGTTAGCATGGCCCCATAGGGGCGACCCTATCGCCCGCCAGGCCGCGCGGTCGCCCGTGTGTCGTGCAAAGGACATCGTTGCCTCGGCAGCGGGACGGGACAAGTCGGCCCCCTACGGGCGCAACGGGTAGCGAGAGGATCGTAGATGGCCGGAAAGTACTTCGAGGAACTCGTAGTCGGGCAGACGTTCGACCACGAACCCGGGCGTACGGTGACGGAAACGGACAACCTGTTGTTCACCGCCTTGACCCTGAACCCGCAGCCGCTTCACCTCGATGCCGAGTTCGCCAAGGCGTCGTTACACGGCCAGATCCTCGTGAACAGTGTCTTCACGCTGGGCTTGGTGGTAGGTCTTTCGGTGGGCGACACGACCCTCGGCACTACACTGGGCAACCTGGGTTTCGACAAGACCACGTTCCCCAACCCCGTGTTCATCGGCGACACGATCCGCGTCTCGTCCACGGTGGTCGATCGCCGGGAGAGCCGGACGAAGCCGGACCGGGGCATTGTGACGTTCGAGCATGTGGGAACGAATCAGCGCGGCGAGATCGTCTGCTCCTGCCTTCGGGGCGCGATGATGATGCGGCGACCGTCGACGCCGTAGCTCTTCGCGGTTCGGCGACGATTTCCCGCATCACATCGGGAGGTTCGCTTGCCGCGGATGGGGTGATCGCCGTAACGCCCCTCGTGCGTTCGGCGGGATCATCTGGGCATCGCGCATCGGCGCACCTACACCGTTCACAGAGTCACTGTGGTACTTTCCGAACATGCAAACGACAACCGTATCCGCCACGCATCGCGCTGGGTCATCCAAGCCGTATCGGCTCCGTCCCGGGCTCGCGGCGATCCACGCCAAGGCGCTGCGTCGTCTGGTTCCGCCGGTCTACTTTGACGACGACGGCTACGTCTGCGAGGACAACTCGCACATGCCGGAATCCGAGGTCCACTTCCCGATCTTGTCCTATTGGCACGGCGCACAGTATGGGCACTACCGATCGCGGGGTCGGCTCGTCTGCGTGCTGGCCGATCATCTGCTGCTGGTCGACCGGGAAGTCGGCACGGCCGAAGGCAAGAGCGTTTGGTTGCGCGATCCCGAGACGGGGCACCTGCTTCCGGACCATGCCGGTGCCATGGGAAACCGTGATCGCACGGAGGCGCAGCGCCAGCGTGCGGAGACGGAGCGGCAGCGTGCGGAGAGGGAACGGCAGCTTGTCGAGGCGCAACGGCAACGCGCTTTGGAGGAAAACGCGAAACTGCGCGCCGAGATTCGTCAGTTGCGTTCGGGAAAGACCTGACGAACCACGCGGTGACCCGCCTACGTCGTTCACTCCACTTCGTGCCGGGTGGCAACGACCGGATGCTTGCCAAGGCGCTCGGCAGCAACGCCGACAGCCTGATCCTGGACTTGGAGGACGCCGTCACGCGCGACCGCAAGGACGACGTGCGGGGAGTGGTGACGTCGTGGCTAGCAGAGGCGGACTTCGGCGCCAAGGAAAAGACCGTGCGCATGAACCCGCTGGACACGCCATGGGGATACGCGGATCTCGAGGCGACCATGGCGATGCCGCCGGATGCCTACGTGGTGCCCAAACCGGAGACGGTGGAAGGTCTCAACGCCATCGACGCGGAGTTGTCGCGGTTGGAGCGACTCCATGGACACCCGCACCGCGGAGTCGGCTTGATTCTGATCGCATCGGAAACGCCGCTCGGGGCGCTCAACGTCCCGACGCTTCCCCGGTGCCCCCGGGTGCAGGCCATGTCGTGGGGTGCCGAGGACCTGTCAGCGACCTTGGGTGTCCCCGGCAACCGCGACGACGGGGGCAACTACCTGCCGGTATATCAGCACTGCCGCGTGGTCACGCTGTTGAGTGCTGCTGCCGCTGGGATCCAGCCCATCGACGCGGTGTATGTTGACTATCGCGACAGCGACGGACTTCGCGCGGAGTGCGTTGATGGTGCGCGGCTCGGCTTCACCGGGAAGATCTCGATTCACCCGAACCAGATCGATGTGATCAACGCTGCCTTCACACCCGCCGCAGAACACGTCGCAGAGGCGCTCGCCCTGATCGAGGCGTTCGACCGCGCCCAAGCGGACGGCAGGATGGCGTTCACCTTCAACGGCCGGATGGTGGACGCGCCCCATCTGAGCCGTGCCCGGGCGCTCGTAGAAAGGGCACGCCTCATCGAAGGCAACGCCTAAGGGCGGTGCGCGCCCATGCGAAAACCTCGTCGAGTCGCCGCGCACGCCTTCGACGGTTGCCCCAAAGCGTCGCGAATTCCGACGTCCTCATGCGGCGAGCCAACGCAAGGACATGCAGGACAGGCCGCCGTCTAGCTTGGCCGCCTCGAAGGCGGGAACCGTCGCCACGTCGTAGCCTTCTGCGCCGAGCAGAGCTAGCGTACTGGAATGGCCGGCGCTGACGAGGACGACATCGTTGATCCGAACCAGATTGGCGGCCGACTCCTCGCCCTCGGGGCACTCGATGATTTGGTAGCCGGTGAAACATCCGGTCGCCGCCAGAGCTCGGGTGCAGAACACCGTTTCGGCGTCGAGCAATCCGCACGCCGACTTGAAGTGAAGGATCTCCCCGGGGGTCGCGACTTTCCTCAGTTGAATCCCGACATCGGATAGGATCGATGCCAGAGCATCCGCCCCGATCGCGTCCGTGCGGGTCGACGCCCCGACGAGAACCTCTCGCTCCGTGACGAGAATGTCGCCCCCGTCCACGAATCCATCCGTGTCTAGGTCGACCACGGTGGCGAAAGCACGCGATAGGGCATCCTTGGCTGCGTCGCGCTCGCCAAAACGGCTTGCCGCGCCGGGGCGCAGGATGATTGCGATGCCCGCAACGCACAGGGCGACATCCTCGACGAAGACCGAGTCGGGGAATGCTTCGAGCGGATCCAGGACCGTCACGTTCAGCCCGGCTCGGCGGAGAGTGGCCACATAGGCATCGTGCTCTCTGGCAAAGGCGTTGGGCTCGGGGTCTACGGCCGCGAATGACGCGCGCAATCCCCGAACGACGCTGCGACCGGGCTTGCGGCAAAGAGCGTCGCTGAAACGGTAGCTCGACCCGGGTTCGATACTGAGCCTCGCGATGTGAAAGTGATCCAACGTGACGTTAGCATGGCGCGAATACGAAGCTGGCCGAAGACGGGGAGAACTCGTGGTGACGATCGACCTAGCCACCGAGCGCATGCTTGCCGAGATCGACGATCAAGGTGTCGGTCGCCTCGTGTTCAACAACCCCGCCAAACACAACGCATTGTCGCTGGATATGTGGCAGGGCGTGGCGGATGCATTGGCGTGCTTTGAGGCGAGCGACCAGGTTCGCGTGGTGGTCATGTCCGGCGCCGGCGGCAGGTCCTTCGTGTCCGGCGCCGACATCAGCGAGTTCGACACCAGGCGATCCAATGCAGAGCAACGCCGGGAATACGGTCGCATCTCGGCCCGGGGGGGCCATGCGCTCGCCACCTTCACGAAACCCCTCATCGCGGAGATCACCGGGTACTGCATCGGCGGCGGGCTAGCTACGGCACTGAACGCCGACGTTCGTTTTGCGACGCCGGATTCCACCTTCGGAATTCCCGCCGCGAAACTGGGCCTAGGCTACGGCTACGACGGGCTCGCCAAACTCGCCCGAACGGTCGGCCCGGGCCGGGCGAGGGACATCATGTTCTCCGCCCGGTTCCTCGACGCCGAGGAAGCGCTACGCATCGGCCTCGTCAACTTCATCGAATCCCGCGACATGATCGCCGAGGCGGTCACGGACTATGCCCGCCGCATCGCCCGCAACGCCCCGTTGACCGTGCGCGCCGCCAAGGCGGCCGTGGAGGCGTGGGAAGCCGGCGAACGGCCGGAACATCTGGCGAAGGTCAGGGAGCTAGTTGACGCCTGTTTCAACTCCGCGGACTACCGCGAAGGCCGACGGGCGTTTGCCGAGAAACGCAAGCCGGTGTTCCGGGGCGGCTGACGACCGGCGCGTCCATGGACGCCGCTGCCGTGAGGCTGGCCGCGTGCCCGGCGCGGACGTGAACTGTTAGCATGAACCGGAATCGAAGCGAGCAACGGGGACCATGCCAGAACGCGTCGTTACCGCCTGCGTCCTGATTATCGGCAACGAGATACTGTCCGGCCGCACCCAGGACACCAACCTGAACCACATCGCCAACGTCCTGGGCGAGAGCGGCGTCCGGGTACGCGAGGCGCGGGTGATCCCGGACATCGAGGATGCCATTGTCGGTGCCGTCAACGAGGTGCGTGCCAAGTACGACTACGTGTTCACGACCGGCGGCATCGGCCCGACCCACGACGACATCACCGCCGACTGCATTGCCAAGGCGTTCGGCGTGTCGCTGGTGATCGACGAGACCATTGCGGCGCGTATTCGCGGGCGGCCTTCGGAGCCGGACGTTATGGCATCGCGCATGCGCATGGCGCGGATCCCCGACGGTGCGCAACTGATCGAGAACGCCACCGGCGGCCCCCAGGGATTCAGTATCGGCAACGTCTACGTGATGGCCGGCATTCCCTCGGTCATGCGCGCGATGATCTCGACCGTACGGCTCGAAGGCGGTGCGGTCATGCAGTCCCGGTCGGTTACGGCGTATCTCGGCGAGAGCCAGGTGGCGACCGGACTGGAGGAAATCCAGGAACGCTATTCCGAGGTCGACATCGGCAGCTATCCCTTCATGGACGCGGATGGCTACGGGACGACGCTGGTGATGCGCGGGACAGACCCGGCGACGCTTGATTCGGTGTTGGACGAGATCAAACGATTGATCGTCGATGCCGGCGAGACGCCGCGGAACGTCGTCACCGAATAGCCAACTCGAAGGAGCACACATGGATCTAGGCGGCAAGCGGGCTATCGTACTTGGCGGCACATCGGGCATCGGCCTGGCGGTGACGCGGCAGCTGCACGACGCCGGTGCGACCGTGATCGCCGGGAGCCGATCACAGTCCAACATAGACGAGGCTCGGTCCGTTACCGGC
This sequence comes from Gammaproteobacteria bacterium, assembly GCA_009846005.1. GTDB lineage: Bacteria > Pseudomonadota > Gammaproteobacteria > Pseudomonadales > Azotimanducaceae > VXYL01. The sequence continues at coordinate 192,109 of VXYL01000068.1, forward strand.
GTTGGTGTCAGTTTCCGTGCAGTCGACGTGCTCGACCGAGCGGCGCTCACTAAGCTGTTCGAGGATCAGGAGGGTTTCGACATCCTCGTCAATGCCGCAACGGGCGGCGAGCGGGCGTCGGGGCCGTTCCTGCAGATGGATCTCGACGGCTTCCAGGGATCGTTCCGGAAACTCTGGGGCTACACCAACAGCGTGCGCCTAGGTGCCGAACACATGGCCCCGGAAGGAGCCATCACGCTGGTCAGCGGCTACCCGGCACGCAAGGCCAACCCGGGTGCCTCGGCGCTGTCCACCGTCGGCAACGCCGTGGAGGGCTTCGTCCGCGCCATTGCGCCGGAGATCGTGCCGCGGCGGATCAACGTCGTCTCACCAGGCGTCATCGACACGCCGATGTTCCCGGCCCAGGGCGAGGCGCGGGAGCAGTTCCTCGCCAACGCCACGCGCAACATGCTCATCAAGCGTGCCGGCACGGCGGACGAGGTCGCATCGGCAATCCTGCTGACCTTGCAGAACGACTACATGACGGGAACGACCATCGACGTGGACGGCGGCGCACTGCTGCCGTAGGGGCGATCCTTGCGGTCGCCCGTGTGAAGGCATGATCCGAGACACGCAACGGCTCCGCGATTTCGAGGCGTGCTACCGGCGCGAAGCCTTCCGGAACCTGACCTACGAGGAAGCGCTGGCGATCTTCGAGGCGTTGTGGATCGAGGCCCGCCAAATCAACCCGCATTTCGGCGACGATTGGCGGCAGGACCTCGAAGCTGACATCGCACTCGCGCGCGCGTTGAATGGCCTCCCGCCAGCGTCCTGAATTCGACCGCCTTGTTGCGGCAGTCTCCCGTGAACTCGGGTCTCGGGGCGTGCCACACATTCTCATCGGCGGACAAGCCGTTCTCCTTCACGGTGCACCTCGGCTGACTCAGGACATCGACGTTTCGTTGAATGTAGGGCCCGAGCAGATTGCTGTCGTGGAAGACGCGTGCGCAGCGATTGGCCTTGAGCCGCTCGTGGCGGATCCGGCGGACTTCGCCCGGGAGACCTTCGTCCTACCCGTTCAGAGCGAGTCGACCGGTGTGCGCGTCGACTTCATCTTCTCTAACACCGAGTTCGAGCGGCTGGCAGTCGACCGTGCCGTTCAGGTCGCGTTGTCCGGCGAGAGTGTTCCGTTCGCGTCACCGGAGGATCTCATCCTCTTCAAGTTGTTTGCGGGCCGTGCCCGGGACATCGATGATGCCCGGTCGGTGGTTGGCCGACAGGGCACGGGTCTAGACTGGTCCTATATCGAGCGATGGGCCCGTGCGTTCGCCGAGGTTCCGGGTCGCGAGGACCTACCCAAGCGCGTGGCGGATCTGCGGCGGTCGTGAATCGAGTCCTTGACCCTACCTCGATGGTCTCTGATCGCACGATACGGCTACACGGTGCATTTCCCTAACCTCGTCGCCGAAATCCGGGACCGCCGAGTGCTGGACGCAGCGGTTGTCCCACATGGCGAGGGTGCCCGGTTCGTAGTGAATCCGCGCCTGGTAGCGTTCGCGCGTGCAGTGGTTGTAGAGGAAGTCCAGGATTGCGGTGCTTTCGCCGGCGGGCAGCGACGGGATACGCCGCGTGAATCCCCGGTTGACGTAGAGCGCCTTGCGAGAAGTCTCGGGGTGGCGGATGACGACCGGGTGGGTCGCCGGGCGGCGAATCAGGTCGATATCGAAGTTGCGCCCGTCGTGCTCTGCCTCCAGCGGGTCGAGAAACGCCTTCATCGCGTCTGATAGGTCTTCGTAGGCTCTGTACTGGGAGGCGAAGAACGTGTCGCCGCCGACCGCGGGCACTTGGCGGGCGTGCAGCATCGATATCTTCGGCGGGATCTCCTTCCAGCTCACGTCCGAGTGCCAACCCTCCGCGGCGGAGCGGCGCTTCGCGTCCGAATAGATGAGCAGGACGTCCTCGTAGCCGGGAACGGTGCGCGAGTAGCCGTGGACGTCTAGTTTGCCCCACCGCGTCCCGAACTCGCGAAGTCCGTCGTCGGTCAAGTTCTCCTGCCCGTGTAGGGCGATGGCGCTGTATTGCAGGAGCAGTGCATGCACGGCGGCGAACCCTCCTGCGTCGAGATTCGACACGTCGACGCCCCGGATTTCGGCCCCGAGCGCGCCGCTCAGCGGTCGCACGTCGTATCGGTCGAGAGCAATTGCGGCTTCGGCCATCGGTGTCTCCCCACTTCCAAGTCTTCGGTCACTAGTTTGGAGGGTGCAAGTTCCCTTTCGCAAGTTGATGCGGCTCAGAGCAAGTCTTCCGGCTCGGTCGGCGGATCGTCCATTGGCGGGAAGGTGACATCCAACGGTTCGAGCGTCGACAACACGTTCGCTAGCGACGGCCGCGGATCTATTTCGGTAGTCAACGTCGATCCGCCATCGTCCTAACCCAAGACCGTGTTGGGGTCGATTCGGCTCGAGCTCCCAGTCCGTCAGTCGTGTTCGTGCGGCAGCGGTGATGCGATTCGCAAGACGTTGCCGTCCAGGTCTTCGGCGTGGAACTCCCGGGATCCCCATGGCTTATCGTTGGGTGCCTCCCGGATGGTGACGCTGGCCTCGACGTAGGCCTTGTAGACGTTGTCGGCGTTGTTCACGTCATAGAACACCCAGGTCGGCTTGATCGGTGCGGGTGTCTCGGCGAGGAAGATGGACACTTCGCCGTTCGTGACGGAACCGAAGGTCTTGTCTTCGCTGTCGTCCGGCCAGTCCCAGTTCTCGGTGAACCCGAGCTTCGTCGTGTAGTGCTCGATGCTGTCCTCGACGCTCTTCACGTCGAGGATCGGCGTTGCATGCTTGAACGAGAGATCGTTTGGATCGGCTTCCTCGTCGGAATGGGAATGGACCAGGACCGCGGCACCGAGTGCGGCGAGGACGAGGAGAAAGGGGGCAACGGCGTGTTTCATCGGGGATCGTCTTCTTCCTAGTGGTAGGGACCGGAACCATAGCCGATGCCGATGCCCTTTGCCCGCACGCTCTGCGGCTGCGGTTGACCCCACCATCGTGGTCGCTTTCAATGCGTCGTTTCGTCTCAAGGCAACGGGGAAGGGGATGAAGCAGGGGGTTGATCCCGACGAACTTACGCGTCCGTTCTGGGCAGCCGCCAACGAGAATCGGCTCGTCGTGCAGAACTGCACCACCTGCGATCGCTTGCAGCACCCGCCGGGACCGAGGTGCCACCAATGCGGTGCCGGCGACTCCCTGGAGTGGAAGGAGATGAGCGGCCGGGGCCGCATCTACAACTATGGCGTCGTTCACGACTGTCCGATTCGCCTACTCCAGGAAGACCAGCCGTTCAACGTCGCGGTGATCATGTTGGACGACGATCCCGGAATCCAGATGTACTCGCACCTGCCGGGCACGCCTGTGGACGATGTCCCGGTCGGCGCCGAAGTCGAGGTGGTGTTCGAGGCCACGGCGAACGGCCAGAAGGTTCCCGAGTGGCGCGTCGTGGCGGAGGCACGGTGAGTACGTCGCCTGCGCCTGCGTCCGTATACCGCACCAAGGAGGGTCTTGGCCTCTGGGAGCATCGCGGCAAGGTGGCGGCGGCGGGAATCGGCCACTCGCCGACGTTCCGCCGATGGGACGGGACGCCGGAGAACTCGGTCGGCGGCATCAGCCTCCTGGCGCTCCGGCGTGCGATCGCCGATGCCGGCGTGAACCCGGCCGACATAGACGGTCTGGTCATGGACCCCAGCACGACCACCGGTGCCTTCTGGCCCCGGGGCAAACCGCTGCCTTGGGAGGCGATCAACGCCTACAACCGAACCGACGATCCGCTGGACGGCATCACGGGCCTTAGCGCCGCCTGGATCCTGGCCAACCTGCCGGAACTCACGGGAATCGAGTTCACGAACTACGGCGTTGGCTGCATGTCGAACGCCATCTGCGTCGCGGCCCAGGCCATCGGCGATGGGCGTGCACACACCTGCCTAGTGCTCAAGAGTTGGCACAACCTGGAAGGGCGCTACTACCAGGGCGGCGCCAACGCTGGCAATGCGATTCCGGGATCGAGCGCCATCCGTTCGCTGTGGGGTACGCCGGCGTGTTTCGGCACCGCGGTGCAGTTTGCCGAGTACTGCCGCAAGTACGGCAAGAACCACGACATGATGGCGCCGTTCATCGAGAACTCGCGCCAGAACGGGCTCAAGTTCCCGGAAGGCTACTGGGCGCAACATCGGCCGGAGGAGATCACGCCCGAGGACTACCAGGCGGCGCGCTGGATCGCGAAGCCCGCCAACTTGTTCGACAACGACCTGCCGATCATGGTCTCGGCCGCCTACCTGTTCACCACTGCCGAACGCGCACGCCACCTCAAGCAGAAGCCGGTGTACATCCTCAACCACGCGACGAGCCGGACCCGGCCGCGCAGCCTGACGCCCACGCTCGACGAAGTGGAGGCGGACACCGCCCGCACCGCACGGAAGATCTACGAGGGGGCGGGCATCACCGCGGACGATCTATCCTTCGAGAACATGTACGACGGCTTTGCCCTGTTCCATCAATTCCACATCGAAGGACTCGGCTACCGGGGCCTCAAGTTCGGAGAAGCGCTCGACTTCTACCAGACCGACATCAGCATCAGCGGGCCGAACCCCGTATCGCCCAGCGGCGGCAACATCGGTTGCGGTCGCAGCCGGTTCTGGATGCACACGGACTGCATCCAGCAGATCCAGCAACGCGCCGGCGCCCGCCAGGTGACCGGTGTCAAACCCGAAATCGCCGTGTCGGGCGGGCCCATGCCCGTGGGCGGCAACTACATGGTTTGGAGCGCCACGCCGGATTGAGTTCTAGCATGGATAACGCCGTAGGGGCGACGCTTGTCGTCGCCCGCGCAGGTTCTGCGGCTTGCTCGACACGGGACGGGACAAGCCCGTCCCCTACGGCGCTTTGCGCCGACGCCTAGAGTTAGTTTCTTCCAATGCAGATGATCCTGATCAGTTTCGACATCGACGGAACGCTCGAAGAGGGCGACCCACCGGGCATTCTGACCATCGACTTCGTGCGCGAGGCGAAGAAGGACGGCTACCTCGTGGGCAGTTGTTCCGACCGCCCGATCAGCGCCCAGCGCGCCATGTGGGCGCGACACGGCATCGAAGTAGACTTCGCGGTGTCGAAACACATGCTTCCCGAGGTCAAGTCGCGCTTCACGGCGGACGTGTACTACCACATCGGGGACCGGGAAGACTTGGACAAGCGCCCCGCCGAGCAGGCCGGCTTCGAGTTCCTTTGGCCCGATGAAGCACTGGCGAAGCCGTGGGCTAGAACCTCGGTCAGACGTTGAGGTCGTGCTTGGAGATCGGCAACTCCCGAATCCGTACCCCGATTTCGTTGTGGATGGCGTTGGCGAGTGCCGGCGCGACCGGTGGCGTACCGGGTTCGCCGGCACCGCCCAGGGGACCGCCGGAGTTGACGATGACGGTCTCGATCTCGGGCATTTCGTCGATGCGCAGCATGGGGTAGTCGTGGAAGTTGCTCTGTTTGACCCGTCCCTTCTCGAGGCTGATCTCGCCGTATAGCGCGGCCGTCAGGCCGTAGACGATGCCGCTCTCCATCTGCGCGGCCAGGCCGTCCGGGTTTACCGCGTAGCCGGCGTCGATGGCGCAGACCACGCGTTCCACGCGCACGTTCCCGGCATCCACCCTGGCATCCACGACCTCGGCGACGATGCTGCCAAAGGACTCGTGGAGCGCGATGCCCCGGCCGCGACCCGGTCCCGACGCAACGCCCCATCCGGCCGCTTCGGCGGCCGCATCGAGCACTTTCCGGTGCCGGGGTTTGTGAACGAGCAAGTCGTGCCGAAATCGGTAGGGGTCCGCGTTGGCCAGCACCGCCAGTTCGTCGATGAAGGACTCGGTGAAGAAAGCATGCTGGGAGTGGTCGACGGCTCGCCAGACGCCGAACGGCACGTGGGTGGGACTCGGCATCGAGGCGATGCGCTGGTTGTCGATGGCGTAGGGAATCCGGGGCGCTTCAGCAGGTTCGTGCTTGTCGACGTAGAGGTTTGTCCAGACGACGGGACGCCCCCTGTCGTCAAGGCCGGCGCGGAAGCGGCTGGTGACGGCAGGCCGGTACCTGTCCTGGGCGATGTCTTCTTCCCGGGACCAGATTAGCTTCGTGGGTGCGTTGGCGGCCTTGGCGACGCGTACGGCCTGCACGACGTAGTCATGCACCGACCGGCGTCCGAACGCGCCGCCCAGATATGCGTTGTGAACGATGACATTGTCCGGTTCGAAGCCGATGGCGTCTGCTGCGGCTGTCCGCGCCCCGAGTGGATTCTGGGTTCCGGTCCAGATCTCGCATACGCCGTCGTGAAGCCAGGCGGTGCAGTTCATCGGCTCCATGGCGGCGTGGGCTAGGTAGGGGACGCGGTATTCGGCCTCGAGTCGTCTTGAAGCGCCGGCGAGGGCCGCTTCGCAATCGCCTTGGTCGACCTCCACGTCGCCGGCATCGTCGATTTCCGCCTGGGCAAGCGCACGGTCGAACTGCGTGAATACACCGGCCTGGTCGAGGGCATCACGCCCGTTGGTGGACCATTCGATTGCCAAGGCGGCCAAGCCCCGATTGGCGTGCCAGTAGCCGTCGGCGACGACGGCGATGGCATCGCCCAGGTTGACGACGCGTTCGACACCGGGAAGTCTCAACACCGCCGACTCGTCGACGGCTGCGACCCGCCCGCCGAATACCGGGCAACTGCGCACGGTGGCGGTCTTGAGATCCGGGAGCTGGGCATCGATCCCGAACGCCGCGCTGCCATCGACCTTGGCGGGAACGTCCTGGCGCTTGACGGATGTTCCGATCAGCGAGAACGCCTTCGAGTCCTTGAGCCTTGGTTTCGAGGACGGAGGGATTTGCGCGGCCGCCGCCGCGAATTCCGCATAGGTTGCCGTTCGTCCGCTCGCCTCGTGGCGGATATGGCTGTTCCTGAGTACAAGCTCGCGTTCCGGCACCTCCCAGGCTGTCGCTGCTGCCTTGGCCAGCATTTGCCGAGCCGCGGCGCCGGCGACCCGCATCCCGTGCAGCCCTGTGGCGCGGACGCTTAGGCTCCCGCCGGTGATCTGCAGGTCCATCGCCTGGGTCAGTTTCAGAACCACACCGTCCACCGTGCCCACGAGGGCGCGCGGAATCTCGGCATCCCCGAACAGGAAACCCTTCGCCAGGTTGTGGTTGGCGTATTCCGCGTGCGCCGGAGCCTCCTCAACGTCGACCAGGTTCCAGTCGGCGTCGAGTTCGTCGGCGAGCATCTGGGCGAGAGCGGTGTGGACGCCCTGGCCCATTTCGGCGTGCGGAACGATTGCCGTGGCGCGGTTGTCCGGTCCGATCTTCACCCACAGGTTTAGCAGCGCTTCGCCGGGATCGGCAACGACATCGCGTAGCCCGGGGGCGCGATGCCCCGGTCGAATGGCGATGCCGACGACCAACGTTCCGCCTGCAAGGACGCCGGCGGTGATGAGACCGCGTCGCGTCCACTTGCCGAGGCGTGGCTTCTTGGACTTAGCCATCGGACTGCTCCTGACCTGCTGCACGCTTTACGGCGCGGCGAATGCGCGCGTACGTTCCGCAGCGGCAGATGTTGCCGCGCATGGCGGCATCGATGTCGGCGTCGGTGGGCGCGGGTTTGGTGGCCAGTAGGGCGGCGGCGGACATGATCTGCCCGGACTGGCAATAACCGCACTGGGGAACCTGCTCAGCGATCCATGCCTGCTGTACCGGGTGGAGCCCATCGCTCGTAGCCAGTCCCTCGATCGTGGTAACGGAGCGCCCGGCGGCGACGCGCAGCGGTATAGTGCAGGAACGGACTGCGGCCCCGTCCAGGTGAACCGTGCAGGCACCGCACTGGGCGATGCCGCAGCCGAACTTGGTCCCCGTGAGGCCGAGTTCCTCGCGGATCGCCCAGAGCAGCGGCATGTCGGGATCCGCTGCGAGCTGCCGGGCGACACCGTTAATCGTTACTTCAGTCATTGGCTCCGCCCCCGTTCGGATCAATCAGTCGCGTTTGAGAATCGCGCGCAGCACCGTGTCGACGTCGGCACCGCCGGGTATGTCCTTGAACTTGGCCATGCGGCCGTAGAGTTCGGCGGCGGCTTGGTGGAAGCCGCACGGCAGGTTCGCGGCCGAGAACGTCGAGGCGATCTCGTGCATTTCGCCGACGAAACGCCACGCCTTGAGGCTGGTGGCCGTGGCGCCGGTCTCGCTGCGTCGCACCAATCCCGGTTGGGAAATGTCCCACTCGTCGAGCAACGCGTTGCCGACGCCGTTGCTCTCGGCCAAGGCGCGAACCCCCAATATGAGCGCAATGGAGCCCTTGGCGTAGGCGGCGTAGCACATCTTGAGCGCGGACGCCGCACCGGGCCCGCCGTCGACGACACGGGCGTCGACGAGGGTGTTATCAAACAACGACGCAACCCGGTCCGCGCAGTTCCCGGACAGGTAGAACCGGGTGGTGCCTTCGCGCCATGCCGGCGGTCCCACGATGCCGCCGTCGACGTACCGGTCACCGACAAGACGTTCGACCTTGGCGGCCGTGTCGGGCGATACCGCATTGCCGTCCACGTAGACACCGGCGAAACCGCGTTCGGTAACCGATTGGGCGAGGGCCACCGCGGCGTCCGGCGGACACACCGAAATCACGATTTCGGCATCGAGGGCCTCGTCGAGGGACGCCACCGCCCGAAGTCCGGCCCGGTACGCCCGATCGCGGGTGGCAGCGCTGCGGTTCGCAGACACCCAGGTGACGCCATGGCCGTTGCCGAGAAGGGCGGCGCCAACGGAAGCGCCCATGGCACCCGGATGGAGGAGGAGGATGTTCATCGGCGGTAGTCCAGTGGGGGATCCCGGTCGCCAAGCAGCGGTCGGTAGACGAAATCGGCGCCGCGGCGCTGTTCGAACTCGGTTCGTGCCGCGGCCACGAGTTTCGGATTGACATAGAGTTCCCGGGCCGTGGCCGCGAGTACCTCGGCGGCCAGCATCATGCCCTTGTGGCCGATGCTCATGCCGCCCGCCGCGACGGCCTGCCAACTGTGGGCAGCTGTTCCGGGAACCCAGGTCGCGGCACCGAATCCTGCCGTCGGCACGTTCCAACTGACATCGCCGACGTCCGTGGATCCCGTCTTCTGGCGAAACTCGAACGGTGCGACTTCCCCCGCGGTGGAAAGCGGCAGTCGGTTGCCGAACAGCGATTTGCGGATCGCCTGGGCGAATTCGAGTTCGGCCTCGTCGTAGCTGACGCCGCCGAGTTTCAGCATTTCGGAATAGATCGCCTTGGCGAGAACCTCGTTGGGGAGCAACGGGTAGTTGCCATGCATGACCTCGTAGGCCATGCGGGTGCCGGTTCCCATTGCGGCGCCCTCCGCGGCGGCGACCACGCGGTCGAACAGCACTTCGACCTCGTCGCGCTCCGGATGGCGGACGTAGTAGTAGACCTGGGCACGCTCCGGTACGACGTTCGGCGCATCGCCGCCGTGCGTGATGATGTAGTGGATGCGGGCCCTCGACGGCATGTGCTCGCGGATCAGGTTGGCCATGTAGTTCATCGCCTCGACACCGTCCAAGGCCGATCGTCCCCGGTGCGGCGAAGCGGCTGCATGGGCGGCGATGCCGCGGAACGTGAAGCGCGCCGACTTGTTGCCGTTGCTGCTCTCGGGAACGGCGACGTTGCGGTCGTTGGGATGCCAATGCAGGGCGATGTCCACGTCGTCGAACAGCCCCGCGCGGGTCATGTAGACCTTGCCGGAACCGCCTTCCTCGGCGGGTGTTCCATAGACACGCACGGTCCCGGTGGTGCCCGAGGCGGACAGCCACTCGGCAATGGCGATGCCTGCGGTCGCCGAGGCGCTGCCGAACAGGTGGTGACCGCAGGCATGGCCCGGGCCCTGCTCGACAACCGGTTGCCGGCGGGGGACGGCGGCCTGGGAAAGGCTCGGCAGGGCGTCGAACTCGGCGAGGATGGCGATCACCGGCTTTCCCGAACCCCGGGATGCGATGAAGGAAGTGGGCATGGCTGCGACGCCCTTGGTGATGGTGAACCCGTGTTCGTCGAGATAGGTCGCCAGCCGTGTCGAACTCTTCACCTCCTGGTAGCCGAGTTCGGCGTAGTCGAACAGGTCCGAGGCGATGGCAATGGCCTCGCTACGGCGTTGTTCGACCAGGTCGCCGATTTCCGCGCCCCACACGGGCAGCGCTGCTAGCCCGAGTGTCAGCAGCGCCAGGTGGGCGGGACGCGAGTTGTCACCTGAGGTTGGTCGCATGGAGGCCCTACGCTTGTTCGATGTGCAAACTTCGCGGCCGCAAAGTTCCGTTCGGCAACATACGGAAGGCTGCGAGCCAATTCAAATAGCCGATGTTGACGAGACCGCTTCGTAGGACGGGCTCGTCCCGTCCCGCTGCCTAGGCATCTGTATTCGGCGCACACCCATCTTGCCGCGCCCTATAATCCTGCCCCTTCAAAGGCGGGCTACCACAAGGGTAGCCCCTACGACGAGCGTCGGCGGTTCCATGCAGAATAGGATTGCGAGTGGAATCAAGGTTGCCGACTGCTCGTCGCGTACCGCCTGTTCGCGACGGCAACAACCCGATTCCACTCACCTACATGGACAATCGATTTGGGCGCAGGTTGCCAACTCGCGGGTGCATCAGTTTGAAATTTGGCGTCGATCTCGGACTAGCGCGCACCGAGCGCGGCCACGCGTTTCGAGATGCTCAACCCGCGTCGGCCAAGGCGCATTGGATTGCGGTCGTGTCCATTGGTGCAATAGCCGATGGAAATCCCCGTGACCGGGTCGCCCCAGGCGATCTGCCCGCCGGCCCCGCCATGACCGAAGGCGAACGGCGAACTGTCCCGGGCGAACCCCCGGAAGTTCCGATACTCGTCGCCGGCGACGACGATTCCGAGACCCCGGTTCACCGGAACGCCGGACATGGGGTCGCGTAGGTCCCCGGAACGTACCGTGCGTGCCATCTCCAGGGTGCTTTTTCGCCAGATTCGACGACCGTCGACGCTGCCGCCGTGGATGAGTCCCTGGTAGAACAGGGCCAGCTCGGCAGCCGACATGATGCCGCCGCCACCGGGTACGCCCACTGCGCGAATCTCGGCGCGGTTGAAGCTCAGGATGGCCTCTTCCGTGACCTCCGTCACGGGGGGTTCCGGAATGCCGAGTCGTTCATAGTCCGCGCTGGTCATCGGATCGCCGCAATGCGTAAGTTCGGTCACGCGGGGGTTCTCCGGCCCGGGCAGTCCGACGTACAGGTCCTTGAGTCCCAGGGGGTCGGCGACTTCGGTGCGCGTGAACTCGGTGAAATCGCGACCGGTGCGCCGTTCTATGATCTCCGCGACAACCCACATGCTGGACGAGGGGTGGTATTCGAACCGGGTTCCGGGTTCCCAGTTCAGTCGCCATTGGGCGAAGCGCGCAAGCCGCCGGTCCCGGTCCAGCCAATCCGTGGGCCGGAACGGCGCGTTGGGAAAACCGGCTGTGTGCAGGAAGAGCTGCTCGACGGTGACGACTTCCTTGCCGTTGGTTGCGAACTCGGGAACGATGTCCGCGACCACCTCGTCGACGGACAGTTCGCCGGCTTCGATGAGAAGCCAAGCCGCAGCCGATGTGATTGCCTTGGTGGCGGAGAACACGCAGTACAAACTGTCGTTGGTCGCGTCGCCGAACGTCTCGAACAGGACCAATCGTCCTTCCTTCGCCACGGCGATCTGCGCGGACGGCAAAAGCCCGTCGTCGACCTCTCGACGGACGCGCTGGACCACCTCGGTGAGCTTGCCGGAGTCGATGCCGACCGACTCTGGGGACTCGGCGTAGAACTTCGGGTTTGGCACGCGCCTCTCCTTAGGACAAACAGCAGATTATCGCGCGCTGGAGCCGCCGATTGTCCAGCACAGCGGATTCTCGAACCCTCGGGGCGACCGCGTCACCGTTGCGCCGATATAACCACGAGTTGCCCGCATAGTCCCGTGCGGGTACTTGCCGCCTAGCTGCCGAGTGGACAAACTCACGTCCCTGCGCCGCCCGCCGACGTGCGACTGAATCAGACAATCTGGGACACGACTGGTGATGGACACAACCGCTGACTTCGCCGCCGCCGTCGGCAATACCCCATTGATCCGTTTGAACCGGCTTTCCGAAGAGACCGGCTGTGAGATTCTCGGCAAGGCGGAGTTCCTGAATCCGGGCGGTTCGGTCAAGGATCGGGCCGCGTTGTGGATCATTCGCGAACACGAGAAGAGCGGGGCGCTCGGGCCGGGCGGCACGGTCGTGGAAGGCACCGCCGGCAACACCGGCATCGGCCTTGCTCACATCTGCAACGCGCGGGGGTATCCGTGCGTGATCTACATCCCCGAGGATCAGTCGCCGGAGAAGATCGACCTGTTGCGAACCCTCGGCGCCGAGGTGCGCGCCGTTCCCAAGGCGCCCTACGCGGACGAGATGAACTACCAGAAGCAAGCGGGGCGGTACGCGGCTGGTCTGTCCAACGGCGTTTGGGCCAACCAGTTCGACAACACCGCCAATCGCCTTGCGCACTACGAGTCAACCGGGCCCGAGATATGGAATCAGACCGCTGGCAAGGTGGATGCCTTCGTGTCCTCGGTCGGAACGGGCGGGACCCTGGGCGGCGTTGCGACCTTCCTGAAGGAACGCAATTCCGCCGTCCGCACGGTGCTCGCCGACTGCATGGGCAGCGCTCTCTACAGCTACGTCACGACCGGCGAACCAACCATGAGCGAAGGCCCGTCGATCACGGAGGGCATCGGCAGCAGCCGTGCCACGGACAACCTTCAGGGCACGCCGGTGGATGACGCGGTCCAAATCCCGGACCAGGAGATGGTGACGCTGATCTACAGGCTGTTGCGCGAAGAGGGCTGGTTCTTCGGGTCCAGCACCGGCATCAACCTGTGCGGCGCCGCCAAGGTGGCGCAGGACTTGGGACCGGGGCATGTCATCGTTACCATGCTGTGCGATAGTGGGGCCAAGTACCAGTCCCGCCTGTTCAACCGGACATGGCTGGCGGAGCAGGGTTTGTCGCCCGATTGAGCGGGAGGATGCCGTGCAATCGAAATTGAGAGTCGCCGTTGCGCTGGCCTTGGCGGGGGGTGTTCTCGTCTTGGCCGACAACGGCGGCGATGCAACGACTCCCGAGGTCCGCGTTGTCGAACTCGAGGGCGCCATCGGACCTGCGTCCGCCGACTACTTCATGCGCGCCTTGGCGCAGGGTGGCGAAGACGGCATCGACCTCCTGGTCCTGCGTCTAGACACGCCCGGCGGGCTCGACAAGTCCATGCGGGACATGATCAAGGCAATACTCGCCTCGCCAGTGCCAGTGGCGACCTACGTGGCCCCCAACGGATCACGCGCGGCCAGTGCCGGAACCTACATCATGTACGCGAGCCACATCGCCGCCATGGCGCCGGCGACCAATATCGGATCCTCGACGCCGGTCAATCTGGGCGGCGAAGGCTCGCCGCTACCCATCCCGACGGCGCCGCAGCCGCCGACGGACGAGGGAGATCCGGGGGGCGACGGGTCGGGCGGCAAAGACGAGCCGGACGCAGAGCCGAAGGACAAGCCGGCGTCGGGGTCGGCCATGAGCCGCAAGGTGGTCAACGACGCCGTGTCATACATCAAGGGACTCGCCGAGTTGCGCGGGCGCAATGCCGACTGGGCCGAGGCGACGGTGCGCGACGCGGCCAACCTGACCGCCTCGGAAGCACTTGAGATGAACGTCATCGACCTTGTCGCCGAGAGCCTGACGGCGCTTCTCGAGGCCGTGGATGGACGCACCGTCAACGCGGGCGGGGTCGACGTCACCATCTCGTCGAAGAACGCCCACATCGAATTCATCGCGCCGGACTGGCGCTATGAACTGCTGGGCATCCTCACGGACCCCAACGTCGCCTTGATCCTGCTGATGATCGGGTTCTACGGACTCGTGCTCGAGTTCTACAGCCCGGGCATCGGGGTGGGTGCCGTCACCGGCATCATCTGCCTGCTGCTCGGTGCCTTCGCCCTGCAGATGCTGCCCATAAACTACGCCGGCTTGGCGCTCATCATCGTCGGCATAGCCCTGCTCGTTACGGAGGCGTTCTCACCGAGTTTCGGGGTGTTCGGCGTCGGCGGCGTCATCGCCTTCGTGGTGGGCGCCATCATTCTCATGGACACGGACCTGCCCGCCTACCAGATCTCGAAACCCGTCATTGCCGGGGTAGCCGCCGTTTCGGTGGGCATCATGGTGTTTGTCCTAGGCGCCGCCGTGCGCGCCCGGCGCGCCAAGTCCGCTTCGGGTAAGGAGAGCATGCTCGGCGGACGGGCGGAGGTCGTCGAGGACTTCCAGGGCAAGGGCCGGGTGCGGGCGTTCGGCGAAGTCTGGCAAGCCGAAGGCGACCCGGGCGTGGAGTTCGAGAAGGACAGCCGGGTCACGATCACCGAGTTCGACGGCCTGACCGTACGCGTTGAAGCCAATCAGTCGGAAGGGGACTGACCATGATTACCAATACGATATTCCTAGTCATAATAGTCGGGGCGATTGTCGCCATTCTCGCGAGCGCGTTCCGCGTGCTGCGCGAGTACGAACGGGCTGTGGTGTTCCTGCTCGGCCGCTTCCAGCGCGTCAAGGGGCCGGGCCTCATCATCATCATTCCGGTCTTGCAGTCGATGGTGCGCGTCGATCTGCGCACCATCGTCATGGACGTGCCGTCCCAGGATCTGATCACCCGAGACAACGTCTCCGTCAAGGTCAACGCCGTCCTCTACTTCAAGGTGCTCGACCCCGACCACGCCGTGCTCAACGTCGAGAACTACATCGAGGCCGTCGGCCAACTGGCCCAGACCACGTTGCGCTCGGTACTCGGCCAGCACGAACTCGACGAACTGCTCGCCGAACGGGAGCGGCTGAACCAGAACATCCAGACCATCCTCGACCAGCAGACCGACCAGTGGGGCATCAAGGTGGCGAGCGTCGAGATCAAGCACGTCGACATCGACGAGAGCATGATCCGCGCCATCGCCAAGCAGGCCGAAGCCGAGCGCGAGCGGCGCGCCAAGGTTATCCACGCCGACGGCGAGTTCGAAGCCGCCGAGCGCCTGACGGCGGCGGCGGCGCAGTTGGCCAGCGAGTCGGGATCGATGCAGTTGCGCTACCTGCAGACGCTCACCGAGATCGCGGGCGAGAAGTCATCGACCATCGTGTTTCCGCTGCCGGTCAACCTGATGGAGACCATGAACCGGCTGTTGGGGGACCAGGGCCGTGATGACGGCGGCGACACCCAGGCCGCCGCGTCGGCGTAGGGGCGACCCTAGCGCGCCCGGAGGGTGCGAGGTTGCCTGTCCTAGGGCAGCGCTGCTAGGGCAGCGCGAGGCGTCAGCCGGTTGTCACGAGAATCCGCGAGCATTCTCGACACGCGCCCGAAGGGCGCGCCGGGACGGGACAAGCCCGTCCCCTACGAGTTCAGCGGTACGCGGGCGACGGGGACTCTCAAGCCTGCAACGGTCAGCCGTTCGCGGTAGATGGAACCTTCGCGGTCGCCTTCGACGCCATCGGATCCCGTGACGATGTAGAGGTCGGTTAAGTCCTCACCGCCGAAACAGACGCTGGTGCACATGGGCATGGGGACCGCGATGCGCTGTCGCACGCGGCCATCGGGCTCGAACACCGCGACGCAGCTACCGCCGGCGACGGCGACCCAGACAGCGCCGTCCACAGACACCGCCAACCCGTCGGGTGCACCTTCGTCGAGCGTGGTGAAGGTCCGTTTCGGGCCGAGGTCGCCGTTTCCGACGACGTCGTAGCAGTGCACCGTCTGCCGCCGCGAATCCGAGTGGTACAGCGTCTTGCCATCCGGCGAGAATCCGAGGCCGTTGGTCAGCAGCACCTCCTCCGCAACGATGTGTGCGGAGCCGTCGAGGTCGATGACGTAGAGGCTACCGGGTAGTTGCTCGCCCTCTTCGAATACCGGGCTGCCAAGCGAGCCGACGTAGATGCGTCCCGCCGCGTCGGTGGTCAGGTCGTTGAACCCGACATTGCCGTGTTCGGGATCCCGGTCGAGGATGACGACGGTGTCGCCGCCGTCGAAGCACTTGTAGGCGATGTTGCGGCCGCCGACGGCAAGACCGTTGTCGGCGTGCAAGGCCATGCCGCCGATCCCTCGCCGGTGCGGGAACACCGTCGTGACCGCGCCGTCTGCGGACAGGCAGTAGACGCCGCCGCCAAGCACGTCACTGAACATCAGACCGCGGCCAGGAACCCACACCGGTCCCTCGACGAGCCCGTAGCCGTGGGCAAGTCTCTCCATGCGTTGTCCGTTGAGACGAGTTCCCGTTCAGACTACGCGGTGCATGTAGAAAGCGCGACCTTCGAAGAAATCGCCTTGTCCGTGGCGGTGTGATGGTTTACAACGCGCCCTCGACTGGAAAAGGGGCAACGTGAGGATTTCACCATGGCAACTCGCAGAGACTTAGTCGTCGGGCTGGCAATCGCGCCGACGATCCCATTCTTGGCGCGCTCGGCGTTCGCGGAGGAGGCCGAGGCGACGCCAACAGACAAGCTCGAAACGTCTCAGCTTGTGTACATCACGCCGATCAAGAGCAACGGCGAGGAGAGCCGCTGAAAGGCGGAGATCTGGTTCAGCCACCACGACGGCGACGTATTCGTCGTGACGCCGCCGGAAACCTGGCGGGCGCAGGCGGTTGGCAAGGGACTGACCAAGGCGCGGCTGTGGGTCGGCGAGTTCGGCGTGTGGACGCAGTCCGACGGCGCGTTCCGGGACGCGCCCGAGTTGATGGCGACGGCCTCCATCGCGACCGAGGCGGACGTGCATGCCAAGGTCTTGTCGGCGATGGGCGAGAAGTACGCCCAGAGCGGCTGGGGCCGTTGGGGCCAGCGGTTCAAGGACGGCCTCGTGGACGGTTCCCGGGTGATGATCCGCTACACGATCGACAATAACCCATGAGGGCTAGATGCGCCCTGGCGACCTATGGCGTCGTCTGCGCGATCTCGGTTGGTGCGGCTGACGCCGTGCGAATCATCGCTCGCCTCGAGCACGAAGCGCTCGACGAAGTGAGCGGCATCGAGAAGTCGGCATTGGGCGATTTCTACTGGGTGCACAACGACAGCGGCGACGAGGCGCGCCTGTTCGCCATCGATGCGGACTCGGCCGTGCTGAGGCCACCGTATATCCCCGTGTCCGCGGCGGATTGGCCGGGCCATGCGATCGACGGTGCCTGGAACTTCGACTGGGAGGACATCGCGCTCGCGGATGGCGTTCTCTACATCGCCGACGTCGGCAACAACGGCAACGCGCGCCGCGACCTTGGTGTCTACGTCGTCAACGAGCCGGATCCCTTGGCGATTCCCAAGATGCGCACGCTCAAGTTCTTGCCAATCCGATATCCGGACCAGCAGCACTATCCCGCGAAGCTGTGGCACTTCGACTGCGAAGCGGTGTTCGTCGCCGACGAGATGCTCTACTTCATCACGAAGCATCGTCGGCCGGGCGAGATCGGCGGCTTCGAAGCCGGTGCCAAGCTCTACCGCTTGGACACGTTGTTCACCGACAGGGAGAATGTGCTGACCTTGGTAGGGACGCACGACGGCATCTTCCTGGCAACCGGCGCCGACTTGTCGCCGGACGGTTCGAGACTGGCCGTGTCGACCTACGATGCGCTGTGGATCTTCGATAGGCCAGCGGATGGCGACGACTGGTTGTCGGGCACGGCGTGGCGGCTCGACCTCGATCGCGATGTCGTCCAACAGTTGGAGGCAGTGACCTGGGACGATGCCGTGACGCTACGGCTCGTGAACGAGGATCGCGACGTGATGCTGGCGGACGTGACGGCGTTCTCACCTGTCGCGGAGCCGCACTAGGATCGCCCACGTATGGCGCAGCCCGTCAGGCAACAACCCCTATTGCCTGCAGGAGCGCCATGACACCAAGCGCGACTGTACTCAGCGATGTCCCTGCGGCACCGATCAGGCGCAGCGGCGTCTGGACTCGATCATGGTGCAGGCCCAGCGGGTGCGCGATGCGGCAGATGACCAGCACGACGCCGATCACATGCAGGAATAGAGAGTTGCCGCCGTTGAGCTCAACAATGGCCATCAGGACGATGAGCAGCGGCACATGTTCTGCGAAGTTCCCGTGTCGACGGATCTCCACCGCGAGATGCGTGTTTCCACCGTCGAGGATGGAAATGCCCGTCTTGGCCCGCAACAATCCGATCCGGGTCGTCAGGCAGACAAGAACCGCGACCAGTAGCGCGGCATACAAAGCTGTGATGGGGACGATCATGGTCAGTGCTCCGCAAGCGCAACGTTGGTGTTGTTGCAATCCGCCGCTCTTCGAGCGGTGGACCGCACCGGACATCTTAGCGGGGCATGGATTGGCGACGGGGTTGTCGGATCGGCTAGTCCGTAGCGCTGGTGCGTCGTTCGCCAGCCTGTCCGGCTTGTGCGGCTCCATGGGCTCTCTGGTACAGTCGCGGCGTTAGCTGCGGAGGGGAACTCTGCTTGGTCAGCGCAGCGTCGACAGCACAGGATGATCGTCGCCCTACCTCGCCGTTTCCCGACGGCTGGTATTTCGTCGCGAGCCGGCATGCCCTCTGCGAGCAAACCCTGATCGAGCGGAAATGGCTCGGACAGGAAATCGTGGCATGGTGCGACGATGCGGGTTCGGTATGCGTTGCGGATGCGTACTGCCCGCATCTGGGGTCGCACCTCGGCCCTGAAACGGGCGGCAAGGTGCGAAACGGACGGCTGGTCTGCCCGTTCCACGGTTTCGAGTACGACGCGACGGGCCAGTGCGTCGCTACGCCGAACGCACCGGCGCCGAGGAACGCCAAGCTGAAGCTGTTCGAGACGCAGGTAATCAACGGCTTGGTATTCGCCTGGTGGAGTTCCGTGGGCCAACCGCCTTATTTCAGACTACCGCTCGACAGGCGGGATGAAGACGGCTGGACCGCTGTGGGCCTGCGGACGTTCCGGCTGACGAGCCATCCCGAGCACACGGCCGAGAATTCCGTCGATCTCGCCCACTTCTCGTACATCCACGGGTACTTCGACGTTCACCAGCACGGCTCCGTGACGGTCGATGGCGCGCATCTTCGTAGCGCTTTCGGCTTCAAGCGCGCACGACCCGTTCTGGGGGGCCGACTACTGTTCGACGTGTCTGTTGTTACCGACGTCTACGGCATGGGCTACTCCGCCGTCGACATAACCGAACATACGATTCCTTTTAAGTCCCGGTTTTGGGTTCTCGCCACGCCGTTGGACGGCACCTACATGGATCTGTTGTTGGCGAACCAGACGCAGGAGACCGATCGCGTCAGGCGGGCAATCGTGGGACTTGGTTTCCTTCCGAAACGCATTCGGGCGAAGTTGATGAACTACATCCTGCTGGAGGGGCAGGTGAAGGACGTTGAACAGGACGTTCCCATCTGGAATCGAAGGGTCTTTCGACCGAGGCCGGTGCTGAACAGCAAGGACGGGAAGATCATGCTGTTCCGACGCTATTGCAGTCAGTTCTATCCCGAGAACCAGAACACCGGCGGGCAGCCGCGCAGAATGCTCGCTTCGCTGTAGCCTTTCGCCCGATGGCCGATGAACCGACACTGAAGTCCGCCGGAGCGGGCTCGTGCTGAGGCCGCCCGGTATCGGCGTTGTCGTCTCGGCGGTGGTGGCGGCGGGTGCCATGGGAGTCCTATCCGGATGTTCGGTGGTTTCGGCCCTGCCGTTGCTCGAATGGCCTGGGGGAGACCGGGATAACCCGGACGTACGCGAGGCGGCGGTGTTGGACGCTCCCCACCCGTGGTGGGAGTCATTCGACGACCCCGTGCTGAATCGAGTCGTCGAGGCGGTGCTCGAGTCCAACTACGATCTTGCGACCGCGGTGGCGCGGGTGGAACAGGCCAGGGCGAGGGCACGGATCGCCACTGCCGCGCGGTTGCCGCGGGTTCAGGCCTTGCTTGGCGCCGTGGAGTTCGACGCGCCGACCAACGTGGGCCTTGGCGCACAGTTGGAAGACCTGGGGTTGGGGAATGACGCGTTCGCCGCGTTCGGGTTCTCGTTGCCCGATCGGCTTGACCAGGCGACGTATTCCGCAGGCGCCGAGGTCGCCTACGAGGTCGACTTCTGGGGCCGCGACCGGAACGCCGCGCTGTCTGCGGGTGCGCAGCGCGAGGCGTCCGAGGCGGACTATCGGGCGGCCCGGATGGGGGTGGTCGTTCAGACGGTGGCAACCTACATCGAGATTGTCGATCTCAATCGTCAGCGTGGCTTCGCAGGTGAGACAGTCGAGATTCTCCGGGAGTGGGTGACACTCGCGGAGGATCGCTACGACCGGGGCATTGGCGACATCCGCGATGTCTACGCGCTGCGGCGGGGTCTCGCGGATGCCGAGGCGTCGTTGCCCGGAGTGAATGAGCGTCTGGCCGACGCCGAGGGAAGGCTCACGGTTGTGTTGGGAGGACAGGATCACGCGGGCCTCATGGGTACGCTACCCGACAAGATGCCGGTCTCGACGATGGCGCCCGTCCCCACCGGTTTGCCGGCCGAAGCGCTGGCGCAGCGGCCCGATGTCGCGGCGGCACGGCAGCGATTGGCGGGTGCCCGTTTCGCCCTGGGTGCTCGTCGGGCCGCGTTGTTGCCCTCGTTGTCGCTTTCCGGATCAATCGCCCTGCAGAGTCCGGACACCGCCGCCTGGTTCGACCCTGACCAGTGGTTCCGGAACCTGAGTTCGAATCTGCTCGCCCCCGTGTTCCAGGGAGGCCGGCTACGCGCCGATGTGGCCCTTGCCGAAGCCGCGCTGGATGAAGCTACGGCGACGTACGGGCACGCCGTGGTGGCCGCCGCTGCGGAGGTCGAAGCGGCGTTGGGTGGGTTGGAGTCGAACCGGCAACGCCTGGCTCTGGTGTCCTCTTTCGCGGAGGAAGCGCGAGCGGAGGCAACGCTGCAGGAGCAGCGCTACGCGTCCGGGATCGGCGACTACAGGACGTTCCTCGCAGCATCGCAGATGAACGTTGGTGCCAGGGCTGCGCGTGCCTCGGCGGAGCGCGACTTGGCGTATGCGCGGCTTGCACTGCACCGTGCCCTGGGCGGTGCTTGGTCGCCGAACGCCGTAGGAATGGGCGGCACCCACAGGGAGGTTGGCGAGCCTCCGGTGTTCGCAGGTGAACGCGCCGAAGAAGAGGCAGAAGGAGGGTAAGGGTGCGTAAGAGAACGGGCTATCTCGTCGGCATCGTCCTGGTTGCCGGGGCCGTGGGCGTGGCCACCGTGCTGGTGTCGCTTGCACCGCAGCCCGAGACGCATGAGCCGCCTTCGCTACTTCCGTACGTCAACACCGCCATCATCGTCGCGGGCACGGGGCCGATCCCGGTCCGTGGCGCGGGTACGGTGCGCCCGAGCGCGGAGGTCGACATCGCGCCGCAGGTGGGCGGAAGGGTGGTTTGGGTGGACGAGGGTTTCGTCAGCGGTCGGCACGTCGTTGCCGGGCAGACCCTGTTCCGTCTCGAGGAGGCGGACTACGAGCTCGGCGTGCGCCAGGCACAAGCCGCTTTGGCCGCCCGGGAGGTAGCGCTCCTCGAAGCTCGCGAAGACGCGGCAATCGCACAGGCCGAGTATGAGCGCTACGCGGCTAGACAAGGCGAGAACGCGTCGACCAAGCCGAATCCGTTAACTCTGCACATCCCCCAGTTGAAGGCGGCCCAGGCGGCCCTGGCGCGGGAAGAAGCTGCCTTGGCGCAGGCCGAACTGGCGTTGTCCCGCACCGGGGTTACGGCGCCGTTCGATGGCGTAGTACACGACGAGTCGGTGGACATCGGACAGCTGCTGGCGCCAGGCCAGTCGGTGGGTAGATTGTTCTCTTCGGACGCGGTGGAGGTGGTGGTGGCTCTCTCCGACGCGGACGCCGCATTGATTCCCCGGCTTTGGCGCCTCGAAGGCGAACGCCAGGACATCGTCGCCGTCGTGTACGCCGAGTACGGCGACGTCGCATATGCCTGGCGGGGATACGTGGATCGGGCGGACGCCTCCCTCGATGCCGAGACCCGCACCATCGACGTGATTGTCCACGTACCGGACCCCTTTGCGCCGGGCGGTCCGGCTGGGTCGGGAGCGAGTGAGAACACGGCCCCGCCGCTCCTCGTGGGCAAATTCGTGGAAGTGGCCATCGAGGGGTTGGTGCCCGACGACTACTTCAGGGTGCGCCGTGCCGCATTGCAGGCGGACGATGAGATCTGGACGGTTCGCGACGGTACCGTGCGCGTTGTGCCGGTTCGAGTCCTGCAACTCATCGACGATGACGCCTACGTCACGGGCGAACTCGAAGACGGCCAGTTGGCCGTCACGGGCGGCATCCGGTTCGCGACCCAGGGCATGAAGGTCCGTACGGGGGATTCCCGGGGACAATAGAAGGCGTCGTAGGGCGACCCCAACGCGCCCGTCAGGGCGCGCGGTCGCCCGCTGGATGCACGACCTCGGGCGGGGACAAGCCCCGCCCCTACGCGGGTTTGCGGGCCAAGAAACAGTAAAGCGGCGTGAAAACTCCCGACTCGCCGCCAGCGACGTATGCATCGGCGGTTCGATCCATCAATTGCACAACCGCGGTCGAACCTTTCGGAAAATAGCGCAACGCCTCGGCCACCCTAAGTGCGCCGATCATCGCCTTGCGGCCCAAGGGCGTCCGGCGAAACGCGCTGCGCAATGTCCCGCGCCGTCCCTGCATCGGCTGGTACCACGGCGTGCTCGGCCCATCTTGTATGTCCCGATCAGCGGCCTCGATGACCTCGAATCCGACCGCTTCGAGCGCACGGTTTACTTCGGCGAACGTGGCGATGTCGTGCAAGGCGATCCCTAGCATCAGGTCTCTCTTGATGGCTTCGTGACGACTGTCGTCGGGATCGAAGTTGTCGGTCATGCACATTTCCTGGCCCCAGAACAACGCTCCCGGCTTTAGCACGCGGTAGATCTCCGCGAACGCTTGTCGCTTGTCCGGCGCATGGCAGGTCGACTCGATTGCGTACCCGCCATCGAAGGTGCAGGTGTCGATGGCGCTCATGTCCATGAAGTTGCACTTCATGTATTCGGCCATATGGTCGAGCCCCGCTTCGACGTTTTTTCGCTTGGCCTCGCCGAGTTGCTGTGCGTTGTTGTTGAGGCAGAAGACCTTCGCGCCGGACTCGCGCACCACGCGGCGCATCGGCCCCCCGACGCCACACCCGATGTCGATGATCGTCATGCCCTTGCGCAGTTGCAGCCGGTCGATCATCAGGCGCTGATGGCGGGTGATCGAGTCCTCCAGGCTCTCCCCGGGCGTGAGCGGCGCGAAATGCAGCGACTCGGTCCATCCGAACTGCATGAATTCGCTGCACAGGTCGTAGTAGTCGTTGACCGTCTCGGTGTGGTCGTAGTCGCCCCGCTTGTTCCTGTCGAACCAGGTACCGTAGCGAGCCACGCGGCCCTTGACGTTCGAACCGCGGTGCGCGCGCCACAGGTTTCTCGACAGGTTAGTCAGCATGCGGATAGTCGGAAGCGACCTGCGCGGAGGTCGTTGCCGCGGGCGCCGGGTTTTTATCATGGCCCCCAACCAAGCCTAGGCGTATCGAGTACAGGGCTGGGATGAGTACGATCAGGATGGCGGTCGTGAACATGATGCCGAAACCGAGGGACGCGGCGAAGGGGCGCAGGTACTGTGCCTGAATGGCCTGTTCCAGAATGAGAGGCGTGAAGCCTAGGAAGGTAGTCACGGAGGTCAGCATGATCGGTCTGAAACGGCGCTTGGCGCCCTCGATGATCGCGGTTCGCACGGGTGTGCCTTCGCGTACGCGCTGATCGATGGCGTCGAGCATGACCAGCGAGTCGTTCACCACGACGCCGCTCAATCCCAGGATGCCCAGGATGGCCGTCGTCGTGAACGTAAGCCCCAGTATCAGGTGGCCCAGAATCACGCCGACGATGCCGAAGGGGATCGCCGCCATGACGATGAACGGCTTGGTGTAGGACCGAAGGGGAATCGCCAAAAGCGCGAAGATCACCAGCATGGCGACCGCGAACCCGCGATAGAGCGAATCGAGAGAATCAAGCTGCTGCTGCTGTTCACCGCCTAGCATGTACGTCAGGTCCGGATTCGCGGCGGTGAGTTCCGGGAGGACTGAACCGACCAGCACCTCGTTGGCTTCCCCGCCGGTGATAACGGTCAGATCCACATCGGCGGTGACGGTGACCGCGCGCTGACCGTCCCTGCGACGGACGCTCGGCGCGGCGACACTCGTCTTAAGCGTAGCGACCTGGCGAAGCGGAACCTCGCCGCCTGAAGCGGTGCGAATGGGATACGCCTCGATGTCGGCGATGGCGTTGCGTTCGTCGTCGGGCAGACGCACGAACACGCCGACCTCGTCCCGGCCTCTCTGCACGCGCTCGACTTCCGCGCCGAAGAACGCGGCCCGCGCCTGCACCGCCAGTGCCTCCTGGGTGAGCCCGAGGGTCCGAGCTTCCGGCTTGAGCGCGAGCTGGATCTCCTTGACGCCGGGCGTGTGGTCCGAGCGCACGTCGAACACGCCGTCGATGCTTCGGAGGCTGTCAGCCAGACGACTCGCGATCGAGGGGAGACGTTCGGAGTCCGGGTGCGAGAGAAGAACCTCCACGGGATTGCCGAAGTCGACGACCTCGCCGCTGAAGGTGATGCCCCGGACATAAGGCGGACTACCCACTTCCTCGCGCCAAGCCTGAACGACTTCGCCGGTGGTGACCTGTCGCTGTTGCACGCCGACGAGCTTGAACTCGATGGCCGCAACGTTGGCCTGGGGATTCAACGTGGCTGCCGGCGTAAGTCCCCCGCCTTCCCGACGCGGTCCCTGGCCGACCGTCACCGTCACCCCGGTTACCACGGATGGCGCGTCCTCGGCCCGATCCCGGGTTAGACGTTCGATCGCGTTGTAGCCGGCCGCCTCCAATTCCTTCGCCACCTCGTAGGTTCTGTTCGCGGGCGTCCCGTCCGGCATCTCGAGACGGGCTGTTGCGAAATCGCCCTCCACGACGTCGGCGAAGGAGGAGGTGACGATGCCGGCGGGCAACAGGGAAACACTCAGGATAAAGAGCCCCAACGCGCCGGCGACCACGACGGCGGGCTGGTCGGTCGCGAAATTTAGCGCCCGGTCCAGGGGACCGTCGACGAACCGGGCCAGCTGGCGGTCGACATGGCCCTTGGTTCGCGCAAAAAACTCATCCACGCCATTGGTGGGCACCCATTCGGGACCGTGCAAGTGCGACAGGTGGTTGGGAAGTACGAACAGCGACTCGAACAAGGAGATCAGCAGCATGGCGATGATCATGATGGGCAGGGCCAGCCAGGCGTCGCCGATGCCCCCGGGAATGAAGAAAACGGGGGTGAACGCCACGATCGACGTCAACACGGCGAATGTCAGCGGCACCTTGATGCGTCGGGCGCCGCGAATCGCGGCGACAAGGCCTGGTATTCCGCGCTGGCGTTCGAGGTGGATGTTTTCGGCCACGATGATCGCGTCGTCGACGATTATTCCGATCGCCAGAACGAACACGAACAGAGAGTGCAGGTCGAGCGCGACATCGAGGATCAGCATGACGGCCAGAACGCCGACGAGCGACGTGGCCAGCCCGACGACAACCCACACCGCGAGGCGGATCTCCAGGAACAGAGCCAGCGCGACAAGGACCAGCATGAGGCCTAGGGCGCCGTTCTTGAGCAGGAGCTCGGCGCGTTCGGAGTAGGTCTGCGACTCGTCGTTCAGGATGTCTACCTGCACGCCCTCCGGTAGCGACGGCACGATCACGTTGGCGACATGCTCGTGCACGGCCGTCGCAACCTCCAGCACGTGCTCCCCTTCAACGCGGGAGACCTCGACGAACGCGGCCGGCTTGTCTTCGTGGCGGACGATCAGGTCGACATCCTCGAAACCGTCCCGAACCTCCGCGATGTCGCCCAATCGGACCGTCGTGCCGTCGCTCAAGCTAAGCACCACGATCTCCTCGAAGTCCTGTTGAACGTAACGCTGCCCGAGGGAGCGAATCCTTACCTGCTCGTCCGCGGTGTCGATGCGCCCGGCGGACAGGTCGAGGGAGCTGCGGCGAACGGCGGCGGCGATGTCGTCGAGGGTTAGCCCCAGAGAGCGCAGTCGGTTCAACGGCACTTCGATGGAGATTTCGTAGTCCCGCAGGCCGCTGGTTTCGACCAGCGATACGGTTGGGAGCGATGCGAGTTCGTCTTCGATCTGGTAGGCAAGCTCCTTCAGCGAGCGCTCCGAAATGTCGCCGTAGACGACCAGTCGAATAATGCTCTGTCGAGAAGTCATCTCGGTGATTTCGGGGCGCCGGGCGCCGAGGGGAAACGTCTGGATGCGGGAAACGGCCGACTCGACGTCGTCTATCGCCTTGGGAATATCCGTGCCGGATTTCACTTGGATCCTGACCGAGGCCACCCCCGGCGCAGCGGTCG
Organism: Gammaproteobacteria bacterium; assembly: GCA_009846005.1. Taxonomy (GTDB): domain Bacteria; phylum Pseudomonadota; class Gammaproteobacteria; order Pseudomonadales; family Azotimanducaceae; genus VXYL01. Next base: position 218,587 of record VXYL01000068.1, read on the forward strand.
ACTTGACGGCGCGGACGCCGTCGAGCGAGCTGACCTGTTCCTCGACTTTGACGACGATCGACTCCTCCACCTCCTCGGGCGTCGCGCCGGGATAGGCGATGGAAACCTCGATGTGGTTGAAGGCCAACGTCGGCCAGGATTGGCGCTCCAAGCCGGGGAGCGACACGAGACCGGCCGCCAGGATCGCGAACATGAGCAGGTTGGCGGCGACGCCGTTGCTCGCCATATAGGCGATGGGTCCGGCCGGCTCCCCCGAATGGTCGTTCACGCGCGCCTAGGTTGTCAGACCGGGTTTCGAACCCTGGCAACGCGGAACTTCAGCTTCTTGCTCGGGGCCGCGGTCGGAAACGGATTTATGCGCATCTTGTAGTTGACGGGCAGCATCTCCAGTTCCAGGTGATGCGCGATCACTAGCAGGTTCACGACCATCTGCAGTTCCAGCCACCGATGTCCCAGGCAGGTGTGCGTGCCGAGACCGTACGGCACATAGGCGCCCGGGATCATGTCCTCCCGGCGTTCCGGTAGGTAGCGGTCGATGTCGAACTCGAGCGGATCCGTGAACAGGTCTTCGGAGTAGTGCGTCGCCGTGTGACAAATCAACAGCCGCGTCCTGGGCGGTAGTTCGAAGCCGTTGACCACGCATTGGTTCATGACCGTCCGTAGCTGCCAGGGGATTACCGGATACATGCGTTCGGACTCCAGGAAGAGCCGATGCGTGACGTCGATATTGTCGAGGTTGCTGAAATCCTCGGGGCGTGGCTCGCGATTTCCGCCGAACAGCGAATCGGCTTCCTTGCGGATGCCGGCATGGAGGTTGGGGTCGTTGACCATGGCATACACGGCGAAACCGAGCGCGCTGCCGAGATAGATGCTGGCGACCATGGCTGCGACGAAGGGAAACGTGATGTCCGTCTCCGGGAGGAACTGCGGGTCGTTCCGATGTAGTTCGAGGATGGCATCGGCGACGTCGAGCGGCTTGCCCTTTCTCTGAGCAGGCGTGTGCGATGTGTGAATGGCGTCGAGCAGTTCGCGCACATATTCTCTGGAACGCCTCATCTTCGGTGTCGACATCATGAACTTGGGCAGCGCGCCTTGAACGTGCGTAACGAGTGCGCGGTGCTCGTAGGCGAGCAGATCGTCGACGAAGTGGCTGCAGTCGACGCCCATGGTCAAATGCGAGACTTGGCTGCTCATGGTGTTCTGGAAGGTCTTCGTTGCGCCGAACACATCGCCCTCGTTCCACGCGCCGACCGACTCTTTGCAGAGCGAGATCAGCTCGGGCAAGCGTTGGGCGAGCGTTGCCCGGGAGTAGGCGGAGCGGAGTGACTTGCGCATCTTGTGATGCTCGGCGCCATCCATGCCCGGCAATGTTCGCGAAGCGCCGAAGACACCCTCGAGTCCTTGGATGTAGTCCTTGGATCGAAGGTAGAACCTGCCCTGCTTGTTTACCCAGTTGTTGCAGTCCGGCCCCATCAGCGCCACGACGGGTTGCCCGTTCATGCTGATGGGCACCTTCACCACCGGCCCGTGTTTCTCGAAGATGCGGCACGTCGCCTTGGGAATGTTGCCTGCGAGGAGATCAGGCTGTCGCAGGATGTCGACCACCGGCAGCTTCGGGATGGGCTTGGTGAGAAGAACGGGCCGGGTCTTCGGCTTGACCGTGCTGTCCTTCACGGCCCTCGCCACGGATCGTCCGACCAGGTCCATGCCGGCGACCGTCTCGATGCGCTCGAGTTTCTCCTCGTAGTCTTCTTCCGACAGAAGCGTTTTGAAGCCGTCGCAGGTGTGCATCAGTCCCACGAGGATGACATCCCTCGGGTCGGGGATGTCGTCGTTCAGCACGACGTTGAGGATGCGGGCTTTGGCTTCCCTTCGGATTGATCCGTCCGCGCTTGGGTACATGCCCGACCGGGAAACGGAGCGCGACAGCGTCCAGAATCCACCCGACTCGTATTCGAGCACGCCCTTGTCGACCAGTCGTTGCAGCGTCAGGGTGACGATTTCTTCCGATCGGGCGCTATTCCGTTCGATCCAATACTGCGTATCCGAGCGGTCTTCGGCCTCGCTGATCTCCTCAAGCGTCGGATCGAGCAGCCTGTCGCCTGTTGGCCTGGCATCGAGGAGATATAACGACTGCAAATCGGTGTCGATGCGGTCTTCCAACGCCAGGTCGGCGATGACCGCGCCTGCCATCACGCAGGAGAAGTCCCAACCCGGCACCATTTCGAGGTAGCCGCTCGACTCGTCGAGCATCAACAGGATCAGCTCTTCCGTCAGGCGTATTCGGAACTCGTCCATGTCATCGCCTCGGGATCAGGCAGCGGAGAGGGCCGACGATTGTCAACAAGCCCCGTTGGAATTGTCTCGCAACAATGAACGATCCAATGGGGGTGGTCAAGGACTGGTCCACCGCTCAAATTGGCGAACGAATCGCGTAAATGCCCGGAGCCACAGGTGTTGTATCAGTGTAGAACTGTGCAATACCCTGAACTGACGAACCTGGGTACTTGAAGCCAACGTCGATGGCGTCTCCGCCGGTTTTGCTCGCCGCGTACGCGGGAGCGGTCTTCTTGGCGTCCGTGGCAGGAGGAAGGCTCTCCGAATACGGGGCAATGACGCACCGGCGTGCGCAAATCGTGATGAGCTTCGTTGCGGGCTTCATCCTGGGGATCGCCGTGTTCCACCTTCTGCCCCACGGCTTGGAGCGGATTCCAGGACCCAACGACTTCGAGACCGCAGCGCTGTGGATCATGTTCGGGATGGTCGTAATGATCGTCCTGCTGCGGGTATTCGACTTCCATCAGCACGACTTCAGCGCCGAAGCCGAAGCGGTGCACGGACACGAGAGAGTTCGCAAGGGCGGCTTGTTTGGCGTCGCCCTGGGCCTTGGCTTGCACACCGTGACGGAAGGCGCCGCACTCGGCGCGAGCGTACGCGTCGGCTTCGTGGAGGAAGGTGTGCTGCCAGGGCTCGGGGTGTGCCTCGCCATCCTGCTCCACAAGCCGCTGGACGCCTATTCGATCACCGGTATGATGAAGCACGCGGGGCACACTCCGCGAGCGCGGCTGGCAGCAAACCTCGCCTACGCGCTGATCTGCCCTGTCGTGGCGGTCGGAAGCTACCTTGGCGCGGGCATGCTCGGCCCAATCGCCGAAGGTCCGACTATCGGTCGCGCCCTCGCCTTCGCGGTCGGCGCTTTCGTGTGCATTTCGCTCAGCGATCTCCTGCCGGAAATCCATTTTCACCGTCACGATCGCGGCAAGCTGCTGGTTGCTCTTTCGGTGGGGATCAGCCTCGCGTACGCGCTGTACCTCGTAGAGGCGATGGCCATGCACGATGGGCACGGTGACCACTGAGTTCGGAAGCCGATCACCGCCAAGGTGCCCTTCGCCTCCATTGGTGACGTTGGCGCTGTTGCTGTCCGTCCGAGACTGTCGTCTTGCCAGCGGCTGGCGAATTGGCCGCCCTCGTCCGCATTCCTCCCAGAGTCGCTGAGGACTTTGACAAGTCCTCTTGTTGTGAACAAGCTATATGTCCAGGCGGAGGTGAGGAATGCGGGCTAGACTTCTTGAGCGCCCTTGATGTTCTACACGCAGGCTGCAAATGGAAAAGCGCTTCGAACTACTCTTGGACGGCTCGCGTACTCGCGAGACGCGCTAGGCCATGATCATCGTCCACGGCATCATCCCCATCAAAGCGGCGCAGCGTGACAAGGCGCTGGATCTGGCGCGCGTGATGTCGGAGGCGACCCAGACCGAGGACGGCTGCATTTCCTACGAGTTCTACGTGGGCCTGCGCGATCCGAATACGCTGATCCTGCTCCAGGAGTGGGAGAACATGGAGGCCCTCGCGGGTCACCTTCGTACCGACCACATGAGGGTGTTCCTCGACGAACTGCCTAACGTCTTGGCCGGACAGGTGATGACCCGGCGCTACGCGGTGCAGGCGGAGCCGGAACCGGCGAAAGAGACGGGATCGCCCCCGCCGATCATCCACTGACGCGGTCCGACAAACCCGTCCCCGGACGCGTCTGTGGCGCCGCTGTCGCGGGGGTCCGCTCCTGGGCCGCTGCTGTTCCGGGCACTTGCCCGCCGACTTCGCGCTGTGTACTGTCCGTGCCCCGCTTCGCATCCAAATGTGCCGTGCGCCCCCGACTCGCTCACATCGCCTTGCTGGGGTTGTTCGCCGCAGGCCTTGCACTGCAGTCGCTTCACTTGGGACACGACATTTTCGTCGAAGAACATGCCGAGTGCGAGTGCGTGGCCATCGATCGACAGGAAGGTGCCGCCCATCTGCTGTCGTCTGCTCCGAATGCACCGGGCATGGCTGTCGCCGCGGTGTCCGCGACGGTTGGGGGTCCCATCCGTGGACCCGACATCTACTACGGAGCGCGCGCGCCCCCGACCGCCTGAAGCGCAGCGTCGATCCTTGAGCGACGGCTGCGCCGTTCTTTGCGCCTGGGTCAACCCCCCTGTGATTTCGACATGTAAACGGTTGAGCCCTTGGCGGTGTTTCTTCAGGCGTCGACCCTGACGTCGCCGCCTATACGTATAGGATGGAAAGATGACTTACCCAACTCAGCGAGTCGGTGCTACAGGCGCGACTCGGGCTGCTCTCACTGCCGTGTTCGCTGTGCTGGTGCTTGTGTCGGCACGAACGGCGTTGTCGGAACAGTCCGATTGCGAGGCGGACGGCGCCGAACAGGATCAGCAGATCGACGAGGTGGTGGTTCACGGCCACCCGCTCGGCGGTGCCGTCTCCCAGGCAACGGACATTCTCGACGGCGAGGAGCTCGACCACGCCGCGCGCCAGACGGTCGGCGAGACTCTCGCCCAGATACCCGGGGTGCACTCGGCGTCCTTCGGCCCCGCCGTCGGCCAGCCCGTGATTCACGGCCTGACCGGCACCCGCGTGCTCGTTCTCGAAAACCACGTCTCGTCGATGGATGTCTCCTCGAGCGGGTCTGACCACAGCATCACGGTCGAGCCGTTCCTCGCGGACCGCATCGAGGTCGTCAAGGGCTCGGACACCCTGCTTTACGGGTCGGGCGCCATGGGCGGCGCGGTGGACGTGCACACGCGCCGCATACCGGGCGAAGTACCGGAAGATGCGCTGTCGGGACGCTTGTTCATTCGCGGTGACAACGGCTCGGACGCCCGCCGTGCCGGTTTCCGCCTGAACGGCGGTGGCGGCGGATGGGCGTGGCACCTCGACGGCTATTCGGGCGAGAACGGGGATTTGGCCATTCCAGGCTATGCGGCTCTCGATCCCCACCACGACGAAGAGGAGGAGCACCACCACGAGGAAGAGGGCGAGGACCACCACGAAGAGGAAGAGCATGAAGAGCCCGTAAAGGGTGTCTTGGAGAACAGTTTCGGCGATTACTCCGGCGGGGCTTTCGGCACCGCGTTCCACGGTGAATCCGGCCACTTCGGGGTTGCCGTTGCCGTTCGCGACTGGACCTACGGCATCGTGGGTACCCATGCCCACGGTGAAGAGGAACACCATGAGGAGGAGGAAGCTCACGAAGAACACGAACACGACGAAGACGAACACGACGAGCATGCCGAGGAACACCACGAGGAGACTCCCTGGATCGTCCTTGAGCAAACGAAGTTCATGTCCGATTTCGGGCTGCACGAACCGCTTCCCGGGTTCGCCTCATTGGAGGGGAGCGTCGTGATCAGCGACTACCAGCACAACGAACTCGAGAGCGAAGGTGAAGTCGGCAGCTATTTCGGCAACGATGCATGGCAGGCGCGCGCCGTCTTGGAGGCAGAACCACGGGGTGACTGGGAGTCGGCCGTCGGCGTCCAGTTCGGTGCCAGCGACTTCGTGTTCGGGAGCGAAGGCGAATTCGAACCCGTCGATTCCAGCCACTGGGCGATTTTCGGGGTGGCCCATGGCGACATGGACAAATTCAAGCTGGAAACGGGTGCCCGGCTCGAGTCCGTCGAGCATGTCGACCACAGCGGCCAAAGTCTGGACTTCCTGGCGACGAGCGTATCCGTCGGCGTGGCGGTTCCGGTCGACGAGTGGGAGTTCACGGCACGCCTAGACCGGTCGATGCGGGCACCCGAAGGCGAGGAACTGTTTGCCGCCGGAGTCCATCTCGCAATCGGCGGATTTCAGATGGGTAGCGCGGACCTCGACGAGGAGCAGTCGTTGAACTTCTCGGTCGGCGCCGCGTACCGCAGGGAAGGACTGGAACTGAGATTCGAGGGCTACCGGTACGGTTTCGACAACTTTATATACCAGCGTGAGATCGACGAGCACCACGACGACCACGACGACCACGACGACCATGACGACCAGGACGACCACGACGATCACGAAGACCACGACGAATTGCCCGTGTTCCAGTGGTCTCAGACCGAGGCGACGCTGCTCGGATTCGATGCCGAGGCGCGCGTCGCACTGCTCACAGAAGCGCAGGCAACGGCGGACCTGGTGTTCGGATACGACTGGGTCAGTACCGACGTCGACGATCCGCACGAAAGCCATCTGCCGCGCATTCCACCGCAACGGCTGTCGATCGCCGTGGAGGCGGCTTGGAAGGATCTGTGGGGTCGCGTCGCCTATACGCACTATTCCGACCAGGACGAGGTGACCAGTCACGAAACGCCGACGGGCGGCTACGGCAACCTGGATGTCGAAGGCGAGTATGCGACGAGGCTAGGCGAAGCCAATCTGGTGTTCTTCGTCGCTGGACGCAATCTCGGCGACGAGGAGCAACGCCAGCACTCGTCCTTCGTGAAGGACGAAGCGCCGCTGGCCGGTCGCCGTATCGAGGCGGGCGTTAGGATCTGGTTCTAGGAGACTGCGCCGCACAGGCGGCCGTAACGTTCTGGCATTGAAGTCACGAGGCGTCACCAAGCACCGTATCGCGGACAGTCCGGCCCGCAACTGGCCCGTCGCAGTGAACCGGTACGTCCTGCCGAAGATTGGCGGCATGGCTGTCGACCACCGGCACGGCAGCGGTGTCCGAGGCCGTTGCGCCCGGAGGCGCTCGCGGGCAAGCACGCGCCGGTGAAGACGGCGGGGGCGACGACCCGCTGGAAAGTGGCACCCGGTCATGCAGCAGTGGGCGGACCGCGTGTCGTATTGGGTCTGGGGTCCTACTGTCGGGCGGGCACGGTGGTTCAAACGCGGCATGTGTAGGCGTTCTGTAGACCCCGGGGGGGTCATTGCCTCTGCGTCATTGATTCTACTCGCCGTCGTAGGTTGCGGCGGTTCCGGTGGTGGATCCGCCTCTGTACGCGGCAATGAAGGTTCGGTTCAGCAATCACGAGGTTTCGCGTTTGTTGACGCCAACGCGGAAGACGCCCTCGCCGTCACGTTCGGATTGGTCGAAGGGACGGTGAGCGCAGGGGAGTCGATTGGATTGGGCCCATACAACCTGTCGCGACGGAATGGTGGGGAGTACCGATCATATTGTCCGAACAGTCCGTTTCTCGCCATGACATGGACGCACATCGACAACGACGAAGACAACCAGGTGTCCCAAGATGACCTGATCAGGTTCAGTCATAGCTGTACCGGGGAATCCTTTGATGCGGAACTGGTTGTCGAACGAGTACAGACGGGATCTTTGATCGTATTCGAGATCGAGGGACCCGTCGAGTTTAGCGAGGAGCTTGCCGGGTCGGACGTGAACTGCGTGTTCGATTTCGAGCGTTCCGGGGGAAACGCGGAGTCATGGTCCTTCAACGACACTTCTTGCACCGAGTCCCATGACGATGGCACGACAGACCGCATGTCGGCCAACAGTGTGGAAAAGGAGGTTGTCGATTTCCGTGACTATCCGATAGCGATAGACGGTAACCTCGAAAGCGGCAGCTTGGGTGGATCGTTTTCTTTTCAGACGACAGAGGAGTTTTCGGGCGTTCGGGGACGCTTTCCCAAAGGGGGTGCCCTTAAATTGGACGCGGTCACTTCGGCCGTGCGCGTCATGCCTTCCTCCGATCCGGCTCTGGTTCGCGAGCATGCCGAGTACCAAGTCGATCCAAACGGATCTGGGCAGTTCGGGTCGAAAACAACCGTTCGTTGGAGATCGCTTATGGGTGGCGGGTTGGTGAATATGGCTCCGAATCGAGCGCATGAATTGACGAATGTCCGAATCCTCCCTGATGGTCCGGACACCACGGCTGAGCTAAACATAGCGTACGAGGTTTCGAACCCGGACAACGATGAGTTGGTGACGACCATAGAGTGGCTTCGGAATGGCAGTCGGATCGATGGCTACGATGACGAGTACCTGGCATCGGATCAGACCACGAAAGACGACGTCATCACGGTCAACTTGACCGTGTCCGACGGCATCGTAACGGCCAGGGGATCAGCGTCCACGACAATTGTGGACGCACCGGTGGTGGTGGATGTTCCGTCGCCGCCGGATTCCGTCATGCATGGGACACGGCTAGCCTTCCGGGCGGTGGCTTCCGACCCCGACGGTGACCCCGTTGATGAACTCCGTTTTGAGATCGATCATGGTCCTGCCGGGATGACCGTGGATCCGGTATCCGGTGATGTCGCTTGGGAGGCGCGCGGTCCGATGTTCGGACGGACCATGGAAGTGAATTGGGGCATATCCATGATTGCAGGAATCGCCGTTGGCGACGTTGATGGCGACGCAGAGATAGAGATCTTCCTCCTGGCAGACAGTGAAGTGCATCGCCTCGACACAGGCCTGCGGTTACAAGGCAAGTTCGATGTGCATCGAGACGCCACCACGATCCTGCTAGAGAAGTCGTCTGGCCGCCGCAAGAACCTAGTGATATACGCAGATGCGCAAATAGTGGTTCTGGATCCGAAATCTGGTGCTGAGGTCTGGCGCTCCCCGAATCTGATCGGCGACGTGTCGGTGAGTGGCGTGCAGTTCGTCGAAGTCAACGGGTCGGTGCGCATTGCTATCGGCACGGAATTTGGAATGTACCTCACCCGGTAGCAGGGTCATTGCGAGCTGGTCTTTGCTCGAACAGCCAATAGAGGATGATTGTCCACGAACGTTTCAAAAATGGCGTACGGGCTTCGAGCAGGCGTGAGGTGCCGCCGTAGCCGCGTCCCGTGCCTCGCCTAGAACGCTGCGCTGACGGGTTGGGGGGACGTTTGTCTTCGCCCTGCCGTTGCGTCCGATTCGCCGGGACGCGCCGCCGCCAGACGGCTCGTGCCTGGCCCTAAGGCGACCGCCCAGAACTCACCCTGCACCGGCATGGGGCCCTACGGAGTCGACGCAACCGCATCGACCACAGCGTCCGGTGAGAGCCTTCGAACGCCGGACTCGCTGCGACGGCGGTATTCGACGATTCCTTGCTTCAGGCCCCGGTCGCCGACCGTGACGCGATTCGGGATGCCGATGAGGTCCGCGTCGGCGAACTTCACGCCCGGGCGTTCGTCCCGGTCGTCGAACAGCACGGCCAAGCCGGCGGCCTGGAGGTCGCGGTGGAGGCGTTCCGCTACGGCCTGCACGTCGGCTGACTTGGTGTTGTTCAAGGCGACGACGTGCACGTCGAAAGGTGCCACCGCGTCGGGCCAGACGATGCCGTCTCCGTCGTGGCACTGCTCGACGACGGCCGCGACCATCCGCGACACACCGAAGCCGTAGCACCCCATGATGGGGACGATATCGCGACCGGAGGCGTTCTGGACGGTGACGCCCATGGTTTCGCTGTACTTGGTGCCCAGCTTGAAGATGTGTCCCACCTCGATGCCGCGCAGGAAACTGAGGGGTCCGGAGCCGTCCGGGGCTGGATCGCCCTCCACGACGTTGCGAATGTCCGCGACGCGGACGTTGCTCGCCACGTCGCGCTGCCAGTTCGCCCCGACGTAGTGATAGTCATCGGCGTTCGCGCCGCAGACGAAACCCGACATCGATGCGGCGGAGGAGTCCGCGATCATCGGCAACGCCAGTTCGACGGGACCGATGGAACCGATGCCAACACCGAGCGCCGCTTCGATCTCGGCCTGACCTGCAAACTCGAGCGGCCGTCGGACGCCGTCGATCCGCCCGGCCTTGGCCTCGTTCAACTGGTGGTCGCCGCGCAACACGAGGGCCACTAGACCCGGGTCATCCGAGTCCGCGTGGACGATCAACGTCTTCACGCAGCGCCTGGCATCGACGCCGAGAAACTCTGCCACCGCCTCGATGGTCTTGGCCCCCGGCGTGTGCACTTTCTGGATTGCCTCGACGGAACGGTCACCCGGCAACGCCACCGCTTGTGCTTTCTCGACGTTGGCGGCGTAGTCGCTCATCGGGCTATAGGCGATCTTGTCCTCGCCGCTCTCCGCGAGGACGTGGAATTCGTGGGATTCGCCGTCGCCGATCGATCCGGAATCGGCGTCGACGGCCCGGTAGTCGAGACCCATGCGGGTGAGGATTGCGGAGTAGCAGGCGTGCATCGCGGAATAGGTTGCTTCGAAGGATTCCTCGTCCAAGTGAAAGGAGTAGCCGTCCTTCATGATGAACTCGCGGGCGCGCATCAGGCCGAACCGGGGCCGGATCTCGTCGCGGAACTTGGTCTGGATGTGGTAGAGGTTGCACGGCAACTGGCGATAGCTCGTGATCACCCGTCGAAACAGATCGGTCACGACCTCTTCCTGGGTAGGACTCACGCAGTACTCGCGGTCGTGGCGGTCGGTGAGACGCAGTAGTTCCGGCCCCATCACGTCCCAGCGCCCGCTCTCCCGCCAGAGTTCCGCGGGCTGCACGACGGGCATGAGGATCTCCTGGGCGCCGGCGCGCTCAAGTTCCTCGCGGACTATGCGTTCGATGTTCTTGAGCACGCGCAGCCCCAGCGGCAGCCAGTTGTACGAGCCCGACGCCAAGCGCCGGATGAAGCCGCCGCGCACGAGCAGGATGTGGCTCGCGACCTCCGCGTCCGCAGGTGCTTCACGCAACGTCGGGATGATCAGTTCGCTGAACTTCATGGCTGCTCTTGCTTGATCGAGAGGTCGCCGCATCGGACCCCGAGGGTGTGCGTCGCCCCGTGGACCCGGAACGGCGTTGGGTCGTCACCACGGGCCGCCGCGAGGGCGGCCCCTACGACGGATCAAACGACCATTTCCTTGAGCCGCTTGAGCGGTGTGACCCGCACCTTTGTGGTGGCCGGCTTCGCGGCGATCTCCACCGCTTCGCCGGTAGCCGGATTGCGCCCCATGCGCTTCTTGGTGGCGGGCCGTTTGACGGAACGGATCTTGAAGAGGCCTGGCAGGGCGAACGTGCCCACCGCGCGCTTCTTGATGTGCCGTTCGATCAGTATCTCGAGTTCGTCGAGTACGGACGCGACCTGCATCCTGGTGAGACCGGTTTCCCCGGCAATGTGGGTGAGCATCGCGGACTTGTTCATCTTGGTCCGCATCGCGGGAGGCCGTTTGGGGGCTGGTGCTGCCTGGGTTCGAGAGCGCTTCGGAGCTGCTTTGCGTGCCATCGACGAGTCCTTTTGCTAATGACATTCGTGCCTTGATCGCTCCGTTGCGCGACCGCCAGCACGCGCGCTTTATAGCGGATCGGACCGGGAAAGCCAAGCGACGATCCAACGGAAACGCTGAAAAACGCAATGAATCGGGTACGGCGACCGAGCGCCGGTGTATTCTGGGCGTGTTTTCTTTATGCTTCGCCGCTGTCCGGAGACACGGAGTCCGTTACGTGCCCATCTACGAATACGCGTGCCGTTCGTGTGAGCACCAGTTCGAGACGATCCAGAAGGCCAGCGAGCCCGTGCTGACCGACTGCCCCGAGTGCGGCGAGGCAGCCCTTAAGAAACTCCTGTCCGCTCCGGTGTTTCGTTTGAAGGGCAACGGCTGGTACGAGACGGACTTCAAGACAGGAGACAAGAAAAACGTCTCGGACAACGGCCAGTCGGACAAGACGGAGAGCACCGCAGCCGAGGGCAAGACCAAGGGTGCCGACTCTGCGGATGGAACCGCCAAGAAGGCTGGTGATTCGACGACCAAGGACACCCAAACGACGGATTCCAAATCGTCGTCGAGTGCGACCAGCAACACCGCGAAAGCGGACTGATTCCCGCGTATGCGAACTCATTACTGCGGCGATGTCGCGGCGTCGGATGTCGGCGCGAGGGTCTCGCTGACCGGCTGGGTGCATCGCCGCCGCGACCACGGCGGCGTGATCTTCCTCGATGTGCGCGACAGGACCGGTGTCGTGCAGGTCGTGTACGACCCCGACACCCCGGGACCGTTCGGCATCGCCGAAGGCATTCGCAACGAGTACGTGCTCGGCATCGAAGGACGCGTCCGTCCGCGTCCGGAAGGTACGGTCAATCCGGACATGAAGACCGGGGAGGTCGAGGTGCTCGGCGAGGGCCTCGAGATTCTCAATCGTTCCGAGACGCCACCGTTCGTGCTCGACGAGTACTCCGATGCCGGGGAGGAAGTGCGGTTGAAGCACCGTTTCCTGGATCTGCGCCGTCCGGAGATGCAGGAACGGCTCCGGTTGCGGGCCCGTGCGGTAAGCCACGTTCGGCGCGTCCTGGAAGGAGAGGGTTTCTGGGACATCGAGACGCCGACATTGACCAAGACCACCCCGGAGGGCGCCCGCGACTACCTGGTGCCGAGCCGCACGCACCCCGGCGAGTTCTTCGCGCTGCCGCAGTCGCCGCAGATCTTCAAGCAACTGCTGATGATGTCGGGATTCGACAAGTACTACCAGATCGCGCGCTGCTATCGGGACGAGGATCTGCGCGCCCACCGTCAACCGGAATTCACCCAGATCGACATCGAAGCATCCTTCATCGCCGAAGCGGACGTCATGGACTTGGCGGAACGGCTAATGAAGTCCCTGTTCCATGACGTGATCGGCGTCGAACTTCCGGACTTTCCCATCATCAGCTACGCCGATGCGCTACGGCGGTTCGGCACCGACGCGCCGGACCTGCGCAACCCGCTGGAACTCGTCGACATCGCCGACCTGGTCCGTGATGCGGCGTTCAAGGTTTTCAGCACCCCGGCAAACAGCCCGGACGGGCGGGTCGTGGCGCTCAAGGGACCGGATGCGTCGAGCCGGCTGTCGCGCCGTGAACTCGACGAGTACGTCGGATTCGTGGGCCGCTACGGCGCCAAGGGTCTCGCCTATATCAAGGTGAACGACCGAGCGGGAGGGATGGACGGCCTGCAGTCGCCCATCCTCAAGCATCTCGAGCCCGCCATCGTCGAGGCGGTGTTGGATCGTGTCGATGCCCGGACCGACGACATTGTCTTCTTCGGCGCCGACACCGCGAAGGTCGTCAACGACGCCATGGGCGCTTTCCGGGAGAAGCTGGCCGAAGCGCTGGATCTAGTCGAGGACCGCTGGGCGCCCTGCTGGATCACCGAGTTCCCGTTGTTCGAACCCGGCCGCGAGACGCTCAACCCGGCCCACCATCCTTTCACGCAACCGGCCTGTTCTATCGCCGAGCTTCGCGGCAACCCCCATGCTGCGCTGGCCCGGGCCTACGACTTCGTTCTCAACGGCACCGAGGTAGGCGGCGGCTCCATTCGGATCCACGACCCGGACATGCAGCGTGCGGTGTTCGAGGCGCTTGGCATGGCCCAGGAAGCGGAGACCAAGTTCGGTTTTCTGCTCGATGCGCTGGCCTTGGGCTGCCCTCCGCATGGCGGCATCGCCATCGGCTTCGACCGCTTGATGATGTTCCTCGCCGGTACCGACAACATCCGCGACGTCATCGCGTTTCCGAAAACCCAGTCCGCGACCTGCCTGATGACCGCGGCGCCCAGCCCGGTTGACGAACACCAGTTGCGCGAGCTTCATATCCGGATCCGTTGACTCGGCGCTGATCCGCAAAGGCGACAAGCATGGCCGGACATTCCAAGTGGGCGAACATCAAGCACCGCAAGGCGCGCCAGGATGCCAAGCGGGCCAAGGTGTGGACCAAGGTGATCCGGGAACTGACGGTGGCGGCGCGGCTAGGCGGCGGCGACCCCAACGACAACCCCCGGCTTCGCGTTGCCATCGACAACGCGCTCTCGGTCAACATGCCTCGCGACACCATGGACCGTGCCATTTCCCGCGGCGTGGGCGGGCTGGAGGGCGGCGATGTCGAGGAGCTTACCTACGAGGGCTATGGGCCGGGGGGAGTGGCGGTGCTGGTCGAGGTCATGACCGACAACCGCAACCGGACCGTGGCGGCGGTTCGGCATGCGTTCAGCAAGTACGGAGGAAAGCTAGGCACCGATGGGTCGGTGGCCTACCTGTTCACGAAGCAAGGCATCGTGAGTCTCCTTGGCGCAGACGAGGATGCCGTGATGGACCTGGCGATAGAAGCCGGTGCCGAGGACATCGAAAGCGAGGAGGACGGTGTCATTTCCGTGGTCACCCCGCCGGAGCGTTTCGCCGATGTGGTCAGTGCCCTGAAGAGCGGTGGGTTTGACCCGGAGCACGCCGAGGTGGCGATGGTGCCGACGACGACCAGTCCGTGCGACGAAGAGACCGCCGCCAAGGTGCTGCGGCTGATCGATGCCCTCGACGATGTCGACGACGTGCAGAACGTCTACTGCAACGCCGGGTTTCCGTAACGGCACCCGATTGAGAAAGAGGGTCGCATGATCCGGGTGTTGGGTGTCGATCCCGGTTCACGGTTGACCGGCTACGGCGTGGTCGACGTCGATGGCAACGCGCTCGGCTACGTGGCGAGCGGGTGCATACAGACTGTCACGGGCCCCTTCACCGGACGGCTCGCGGACATCTATCGAGGCGTGGAAGAGGTCATCGCGGCCCACGCACCCGACGAGTTCGTCGTGGAGGAGGTCTTCTTCGCGAGAAACCCCCAATCTGCGCTCAAACTCGGCCAGGCCCGGGGGGTCGCCATCGCCGCCGCGGTCGGGGCCGGTCTCCCGGTCAGCGAGTATGCTGCCCGAGCCGTGAAGCAGGCTGTGGTGGGAACCGGCAACGCAACGAAGGCCCAGGTGCAATACATGGTCCGCGCCCTGCTCTCGCTTTCGGCCGATCCGTCATCGGATGCCGCCGATGCGCTTGCAGTCGCGATCTGTCACGTCAATACTCGCATCCGGCAAAAGGAATGCTAAGCGACGGGACCGCGTGAGCGACGTCGCAGTGTCGGTCGCGTGCCCTCGGCGGACACCGTCGCCGGAAGCGCGCGATCCAGGAGATTTGATGGACCCGCCAGGCTCTGGATCTTTGACGGCCCGCGGAGGACGCGTGTCGTGATCGGCCTGCTGCGCGGCAAACTCGTCGAACGCGACGGTCCGACGGCGCTCATCGAAGTCGGCGGCGTCGGCTACGAGGTCGAGGTGTCCGCCGCCGCGATCGAGATGCTCGCGGCGCATCCCGAGAAGGTGGTGATCTACACCCACCTGGTTGTTCGCGAAGACGCACAGACGCTCTACGGATTCGCGAACATATCGGAACGCGACCTGTTCCGGACGTTGATAAAGGTCACCGGTATCGGTCCCCGACTCGCCCTGTCGTTGTTGTCGAGCGTCGCCACCGACGTGTTCGCGAATGCCATAACCAGCGGCAATACGGCGGCGCTGGAGCGCGTTCCCGGAATCGGCAGGAAGACCGCCCAGCGACTCGTCGTGGAACTCAAGGACAAGGTCCGGGGGTTGTCCGCGATCACCAGCGTGGGCAGTACGCCCACAACGCGTGAAGCCGTGCTCGCTCTGATCGCGCTGGGCTACCGCGAAGGCACGGCAGACCAGGTCGTCCGCAACGTCGCCGATGGCGGCGAGGTCGAGTGGAGTACCGAAGACCTCATCCAGGAAGCGCTCAGGCGTCTGGCGACGGAATGAGCGTGCTGCCCGATCGAGTCACGTCCGGCGTCGTCGGCGACGAGGACCGCTCGTTCGACCGTGCCCTCCGACCGACACGACTCGACGAATACGTCGGCCAGGGCAGGGTCAAGGAACAGATGGCGATCTTCATCGAAGCCGCTCGCCGCCGTGGCGACTGCCTGGATCACACGCTGATCTTCGGTCCGCCGGGTCTCGGCAAGACGACTCTCGCGCACATCGTCGCCAACGAGATGAGGGTTGCCTGCAAGGCGACTTCGGGACCCGTCTTGGAGAAACAAGGGGACCTTGCCGCCCAGTTGACCAACTTGGACGACGGCGACGTGCTGTTCATCGACGAGATCCACCGTCTCTCGCCGGTGGTGGAGGAGATCCTCTATCCGGCGATGGAGGACGGCAAGCTACCCATCCTGATCGGCGAGGGGCCGGCGGCGAAGTCCATCGTCCTGACCTTGAAACGCTTCACCCTAGTGGGCGCCACGACGCGCGCGGGGCTCCTGACATCGCCGCTGCGGGACCGCTTCGGCATCGTCGAGCGCCTCGAGTTCTACTCGCCGGACGAGCTGGCGGAAATCGTCGCCGTATCCGCCGGAAAACTCGACATTCCCATCGAGGCTGCGGGAGCGAAGGAGATTGCCAGGCGTTCGCGCGGCACGCCGCGTGTTGCCAACCGGCTGCTCAGACGCGTGCGCGACTACGCCGAGGTCAAGAGCGGGGGCGCCGTGACCCGGGACACGGCGAATGCGGCCTTGAGCATGCTCGAGGTAGACGATCGGGGCCTCGACGGTATGGACCGGATCCTGCTCGAGGCCATTGCCGGAAAGTTCGGCGGCGGTCCTGTTGGCGTCGAGACGCTGTCGGCGGCGATCAGCGAGGAACGCGACACCATCGAGTACGTCATCGAGCCGTTCCTGGTCCAGGAAGGCTACATCATGCGCACCCCGCGTGGCCGGGTCGCCACGGATGCCGCCTACCGGCACCTCGGGTTGGCTCCCGGGGGCCGTGCACGCGACGGGCAATTGGAGTTGGATTTGGCGGGGGCACCCCAGCCGGACGAGCGATGATGACGATACGGCATCGAGACTTGAACCGAGCGGGAGCCTTGTTCCGGGTTCAACGAATGCACGGCTGCAACGATGCGACGGGGGAGGACATATGACCCAGCCCGCTTCAATTCTGGAACTGATCGCCAATGCAAGCCCCCTCGTTCAGGCGGTCATGGTCATCCTGCTCCTGGCGTCGCTGGCGTCCTGGGTGCTGATCTTCCAGCGCTGGTTCGGGCTCAACCGGGTTCAGGGCGAAATCGACGACTTCGAGGACGAGTTCTGGAGCGGCGTCGACCTCGCCGAACTGAACAGCGAACTCGCCGAACGCGAAGACGACCTCACGGGAATCGAGACGGTCTTCGCCGCCGGTTTCGGCGAATACCAGCGACTGTCCGCGGCCGGGACCACGGATCCGGACGCCGTCATGCAGTTCGTGCAACGAGCGATGCGCGTGGCCTTGACCCACGAGGAGGAGCGCTTGGGACGCCACCTGCCGTTCCTCGCGACGGTCGGTTCAACTAGCGTCTATGTCGGCCTGTTCGGTACGGTCTGGGGCATCATGAATGCGTTCCGCAACGTCGCCACGATGACCCAGGCGACGCTCGCGGCGGTGGCGCCGGGTATCTCGGAGGCGCTGATCGCCACCGCGATGGGGCTCTTCGCGGCAATTCCCGCGGTGATCGGCTACAACCGGTTCGCAGCGCGGGTGGAGGTGCTGATGAAGCGCTACGAGGCGTTCGCGGACGAGTTGACATCCATCCTGCACCGCACCGTGGTTGCCGGATAGGCGGGATCCAACCGATGAATCGCTGGGTATAGCGCCATGGCAGCCCGTCGCAAGCCGATGTCGGAAATCAATGTCGTGCCCTACATCGACGTGATGCTCGTGCTACTGGTGATCTTCATGGTCACGGCGCCGCTCACCAACCAGGGCGTCAAGGTGGATTTGCCAAGCGCGGACTCGGAGCCGCTCACCAACGAGGAGGATCCGTTGGTGGTCACCGTTAACGCCAACGGCGAGATCTTTGTCAACACGGGCATGCCGCGGCCCGGTGCCGAAGGAACCCGGGCGACGATCTTTTCGCTGCTCGACCAGGCGGAGAAGATACTCGAGGTGCGGCCTGACCTGCCGGTATACGTGCGGGGCGACAGGGGCGTGCCGTACGGCGAGGTCGTTCGGGTGATGTCCGTGCTGCAACGCGCGGGTGCGGCTAGCGTGGGTCTTATCACCGATCCCGTCGAGTCCCTGGAGATCGGTGGCGACGGCGAGACATGAGCAACGTCCGCGACTATGCCTTTCCGGTAGCGTTGGCGCTGTTGCTGCACTGCGGCGTGTTCGCCCTGCTGCTTCAGAACTGGCAGCCCGAGACTGACGACCTGCGTCTCTATGAGCCGCGGGTCATCGAGGCCAAGCTGATCGTCATGGAAAAGCCGGCGCCGCCCCCCGCGCCAAAAGCGGAACCGAAACCGGCACCGGCGCCCCAGGTCGCGCCAGCACCGAAGCCGCAGCCAAAACCCGCGCCGACGCCTGCCCCGCCGGTCGAGGAGCCGCCGAAACCCGATCCGGAGGAAACGCGTCGCGCCGAGGCGGAACGCAAGCGCCAGGATCGCCTGCAGGAACTGTCCGAACAGTCGACGCAGTTGGCGCTGGCGGAGGAACTGGCCGATTTGCGCGATGCGGAGGCAGACGCTGAGACCATGTCCTATGCCGCGGCGATCCGCCAAGCGATCGTCGAGGCGTGGTCGCGGCCGCCGAGTGCCCGTCTTGGCATGCAGGCCCGATTGCGGGTGGATCTCGTGCCTTCGGGCGACCTGCTGGCAGTGACCGTACTCGAGTCAAGCGGCAACCCCGCCTTCGACCGTTCCGCCGAGGTGGCGGTGCGCAAGGTGGGGCGTTTCGATGTGCCGAAGGAGAGCCGCCTGTTCGAGAAGAACTTCCGGCGCTTCACCCTGTTGTTCAAACCGGAGGATCTACTGCGATGAACGCGCGTGACCTAGTGAGAGCGCTGTTCGTGGCTGCCGTCGCCTTTACGGCACCCGTGGCGCAGGCCCTTGAAATCGTCATCCCCGAGGGCTGGGACAGTCCGACCAAGGTGGCCGTCGTGCCCTTTGGCAGTGCAATGGCGCCCGATGAACCAGATCCCATGGCGAGTGTCGACCTGGCGGGCATTGTCGCCTTCGACTTGACGCGCAGCGGTCAATTCTCGCTCCTGCAATCTGACAACATGCTCTCGTATCCGTCGGCGCCGGACCAGGTCTACTTTCGCGATTGGCGCATCCTCGACATGGACTACCTGGTCATCGGTCGCGCCTGGACGGAGGCATCCGGGGCGGTCTCGGTGGTCTACCACCTCTATGATGTGACCTCGGAACGCGAAATCGCCTCGTCGCGAATCACGGCTGCCCCGGAGAAGCTCCGCGACATCGCCCATCGCATCTCCGACGAAGTCTACGAACACATCACCGGCATCCGGGGCGCTTTCTCGACCAAGCTGCTCTACGTCCTGGTGGAGGACGCCGCGACCAACTCGCCGACCTACCACCTGAAAGTTGCGGACGCGGACGGTGCCCGAGCGCGAACCGTGTTTCGATCCACCGAGCCGCTGCTGTCGCCGAACTGGGCGCCGGACGCGCTTAGCATCGCCTACGTGTCCTTCGAGACCGGAAAGTCGACCATCGTGGTCCAAGACCTGGCGAGTGGCGAACGTGAACACATCGCGGCCTATCCCGGAATCAACGGCGCTCCGGAATTCTCGCCGGACGGCACCAAGCTCGCGATGTCGTTGTCCCGGGACGGCAATGCCGAGATCTACACGCTCGACCTCGCCAGCCGCGAGCTTCGGCGTATTACGCGCTGGCCGACCGCGATCGATACCGAGCCGAGTTGGACCGCCGATGGGATGAGCCTGATCTTCACCTCCGACCGGCCCGGCAAGCCCCAGATCTACCAGGTTGACCTTGACAAGCTGAATCCGGATCGCCTCACCTGGGAAGGGGACTACAACGCCCGCGCCAGGCTCCTGCCCAACGGCCGCCACCTCGTCTACGTGCACCGGCGGGAGAGGGTCTACCACATCGCATGGCAAGATCTCGAGCGCGGCACAGTACGGGTGTTGACGCAAACCGCACTGGACGAATCGCCGTCGTTGGCCCCCAACGGCACCATGATGATCTACGCCACCCAGGACCTTGGCAGGGGTATACTGGCCGTCGTTTCGATCGACAACGGGTTCAGGTACCTGTTGCCGGAAGCGGCGGGCGACGTACGCGAGCCGGCGTGGTCCCCTTTCATCGATGCGTTGCGGGGCCGCTGAGGAACAACGGACAAGGACATATGGGAGGAGACATGATTCGTCAATTGTTCGGCGCATTGTCGGTGGTTCTGGCGGGTGTGTTGCTCAGCGCCTGTCAGAGCACCGAGCCAGAGCCGGAACCGGAGCCCGTGGTGCAAACGCCCGTCGTGAAACCCACGCCGCCGCCGAAGGAGCCCGAACCGGAACCTCCGTTCGACGAGAACCTGAATCCGCTGGACCCGGTTACGCGGAAGCCGCTCAACAGCACCTTCTACTTCGAATACGACCAGGCGAGACTGGCCCAGGGCGACATTCGCGTCTTGGCCGTGCACGCCCAGATACTGCGCGACTACCGCAACCGCAGCGTCAACATCGAAGGCCACTGCGACGAACGCGGCACCCGCGAATACAACCTCGCGCTCGGCGAGCGGCGGTCGGACGCGGTACGGCGCTACCTGATCTCGGCGGGCGTTCGTTCGACGCAGATAGAGACCGTCAGCTTCGGTGAGGAGCGGCCCGTCGATCCCGGCCATGACGAGAGCGCCTGGGCGAAAAACCGTCGCGCGATGATGATCTACCGGTAGACGTCCGCCGCGCGGCGCGCTTAAGGGAACAGCGTGGACGCACACCGTAGGAACGCTCGCCCCGTAGGGGCCGCCCTTGTGGCGGCCCGCGTCGGCTTACTCCCGATTTGCGCATTTGCCGCCGCGCATCTCGCGTTAGCCGCCAGTGCATTGGCCGCCGCCGCGCCTGTACGTGAATCGGAGGGTCGCGAGATTCGGCGGAACCCGCAAGCACTGGCGAACGAGGATGTTGCCGAGTCGCCGTCCGACGTCAATACCCTGTACTACGATCTCCAATTCACGCAGGACGAAGTCCGCCGCCTGCATGGCCTTGTCGAGGAACTGAATCACCGCATAGACCGCCTCGAGAGCGAACAGCGCGAACGCTACATCGAGCTTGACCAACGGCTTTTGGAACTCCGCACGGGCGGCGGCGTGGTCCCGCCAGGCGAGGACGTCGCGTCGGATTCCAATGCCGCCGCGGCGCCGGTACCTGTAACGGAGTATGAGGCCTACAACGTCGCCATCGAACTGGTGAACACCGCGCGGCCGCTGCCGGCGTCCGAGCAACGGCCCCAGTACCAGCGTGCCATGGGCCTTTTTCGCGAGATCATCAAGGACTATCCCAACGGCGAATACACCGCCAACGCGTTCTATTGGATCGGTCAACTCCATTTCGCATTGAAGGAATACGAAGACGCCCGGGCCATGTTTACCCAGGTCGAGGCGCTCTACGACGACCATCCGAAGGTTCCCGACGCGCTCTACAAGCTCGGCGAGACCTACAACGTGCTTGGCGACACCGCGCGTGCCCGGGAATATCTGAACCGCGTGATCAACGACTTTCCAGCTAGCACGGCGGCGGGCCTTGCCCGGAAGTATCTCGCCGAACTTCGTTGAATAGCCTGCCGCATTCGATCCAGGTTTCAACGGACAAGCCTGCATCGAGAGATACGCTCCGGATCACCGAGATATTCTTCTCGCTGCAAGGCGAGGCGAAGAGCGTTGGGCGTCCAACGACGTTTGTACGCCTAACCGGATGCCCGCTGCGCTGCCAATACTGCGACACCGCCTATGCCTTTACCGGGGGCACGACGATGTGTCTCGACGACATCTGCCAACGGGTCGCGGCGAATCCGACCCGCCATGTCACGGTAACGGGCGGCGAACCGTTGGCGCAGCCGGGTGTCCATGGCCTGATGGGGCGACTCGCCGACGCGGGCTACGCCGTGTCCCTGGAGACCAGCGGCGCACTCGACATCGCACAAGTCGACGCGCGCGTTTCGCGGGTCGTCGACTTCAAGACGCCGGGTTCCGGCGAATCGCATCGTAACCGGTTCGAGAACGTTCGCCACTTGCGCGCGGCGGACCAGGTCAAGTTCGTGATCTGCGACGGCGACGACTACGAGTGGGCGAAGGCGTGCTGCGCGAAGCATGACCTGACGAACCGAGTGAGCGATGTGCTGTTTTCGCCGTCGGCGGGGGAGCTGGACCCGACCGAGTTGGCAGATTGGATTCTCGGCGACGGGCTCGACGTGCGTTTCCAGATCCAGCTCCACAAGGTGCTGTGGGGCGACGAACCGGGTCGATGAACGACCGCGCTGTCGTCCTGGTCTCCGGCGGCCTCGACTCGGCGACAGTCCTCGCCATCGCCAGGCACGAGGGCTACGCCTGTCACGCCCTGTCGTTCGACTATGGGCAACGCCACGGTGTGGAACTCGTGGCGGCGGCACGCGTTGCACGCTTGGCGGGTGCCGTTGAGCACCGGGTCGTGAAAGTGGATCTGGCGGCCTTCGGTGGTTCGGCGTTGACGGACGTCACGCTAGCGATTCCCGAAACCAGTACCGACGGCATCCCGATCACCTACGTGCCGGCCCGCAACACGGTGTTCCTCGCGCTCGCCCTCGCGTGGGCGGAAACGCTCGAGGCACGGCACTTGTTCATCGGCGTCAACGCCGTCGACTACTCGGGCTATCCCGATTGCCGTCCTGCGTTCATAACAGCCTTCGAGCGACTCGCGAACCTTGCGACCAAGATCGGCGTGGAAGGTGGCGCGATCGAAATCCACGCCCCGCTCATCAACCTCACTAAGGCCGAGATCATCCGCCGGGGGACCGAACTCGGGGTGGACTATGCCGCGACCGTGTCCTGCTATCAGCCGAGCCGGAACGGCGAAGCCTGCGGATCTTGCGACAGTTGCCGCATCCGGCGCGCCGGGTTCCAAGTCGCAGGCGCGGTCGATCCCACGCGTTATTGTTGCCGCACGGGGCAATAGTGTCAGTGGTGATGGGCGGCTCGACCGTGGCTAGATCTCTCCGCCGGTCGACGGCGACTTCATGGCGGCCTGGGGTTGCTTGCGACCTCTGGTTGTCCCCCGCGTTCCGGCGATCCATTGCGATCCATTGCGACAAGTGCGATCCATTGCGGCTTGTCGTTGAAAGTAACCGCACATACAATGCGCCGCGCTTTTCGCCGCGCACGGTCGTGGGTCGTTAGCTCAGTCGGTAGAGCACCGGGCTTTTAACCCGTTGGTCCTGGGTTCGAGCCCCAGACGGCCCACCAATCCTCCCGTCACCTAGCTGGCCAGGCCCTTGGCGATTGCGAAGGCGCGTTTCGCGTCCGCTTGCAGGCGAGCGTCCGCCAGGAAGTCGTAGGCCGTCATCGCCAAGGCCTTGGCGCCGTCCAACGCCGCCTTGTCTCCCATCTCGGAACCCGCGTACTTGGCGAACTCGGGGTTGTGGATGACCACGGCCGGGGGTGCGGCGGCGAGCATCGGGTGGATGGACGGTACGCGATGGCTGACGTTGCCCATGTCGGTGCTGCCGGCGCCGGACAGGTTGCGTTCCTCGGCGGATGCGAACTTCCGACCGAGCCTCTCGGCATTGGCTTGGAAGGCAGCCGCCAGCGGCCAGTTGGTGTTGATGTCCAGGTAGTCGACGGCGCCCCAGTTCATCTCGACCTCGCAGCCGCTCGCCTTGGCCCCGGCCTCGAAACAGGCTTTGACCCGGGGCTTCAAGGCCTCGAGGTCCTCGGCGTTCTTGGCACGCACGTAGAACTCGCCGGCGGCGCGGTCGGGGACGATGTTGGGCGCCTGGCCGCCGTCGGTCACGATGCCGTGTATGCGCTCGGAGTGGCGGATGTGCTGGCGCAGGTTGGAGATGGCCTGGTAGGCCAGCAACAAGCCGTCGAGCGCGTTGCGACCCTTGTGCGGCATGGCGGAGGCGTGGGCCGAGCGCCCGTGGTACACAACGTCCACCTCCGCGACGCAGATGGACGCCATGGTGGCGAGATTGATGCCGGCGGGATGCATCATCATCGCCGCGTCAACGTTCTCGAACGCGCCCTTGCGGGCCATCAGTTCCTTGCCGCCACCTTTTTCCTCGGCAGGTGTGCCGAGCAGCGTCACCCGGCCGGGCAACTCGTTGCCTAGGGACTTGAGAGCGAGTGCGGCGCCCAGCGCGGACGTGGCGATCAGGTTGTGCCCGCAGGCGTGGCCGATCCCCGGCAACGCATCGTACTCCGCCAGGACAGCGACGTTCGTGTTGGGGCTTCCACCCTCGCCCCCGAATGTCGATTCGAAGGCGGTCGCGAGTCCGTAGCTTCCGGTCTCCACCTCGAGACCGTGTTCGCGAGCGGTGCCCACGAGGAGCGCGGCCGCGCGCGTCTCCTGAAATGCGAGTTCGGGGTTGGCATGGATCTCCCGGGAAACTGCCAGCAGTTCCGGGGCCATGGCGTCGACGCTGGCGCAAAGCATCTGCTTGACGTGATCAGGCATCTTCTCGTGACCGAGCCGAGGTGGAATGGGGCACGCTACGACGAGGGGACGGGCAACGTCAATGGCGCTATGGAGATCGGCTTCTGCGATAATCCGTTGAGCATGAGACTGACCAAGCTCAGCCGCTCCATCGAAGGCAAGGTGGCCATCGTCACCGGCGCGGCCAGCGGCATGGGTCGGGCCACGGCCGCGCTGTTTGCGGACGAAGGCGCGAAGGTGGCAGCGCTCGACATCAACGCGGAACCCCTCGAGGCTGTGGTTCACGAGATCGCCGACGCGGGCTATCCGGTGAAGGGGTGGACGTTGAACGTCGCCGATCTCGACGCGATCAACCAAGTCATCCCGGAAGTGGCCGCTCACTTCGGCGGCATCGACATCGTCGTCAACAACGCCGGCATCGGCGCCGGTGGGCCCGTGGACGGCGACGAATACGAGGCAACCTGGCGGCGAGCGTTCGACGTACTCCTCACCGCCCATGTGCGCATCGTCCGCGCGGCATTGCCCTACCTTCGTCAGTCGTCTGGCGGGCGAATCGTCAATATCGCGTCCACCGAAGGCCTGGGCGCGACGAAACGATCCAGTCCGTACACCGCCGCCAAGCACGGCGTAATCGGTTTGACGCGGTCGCTGGCTGTCGAGTTCGGCACCGAGAACATCACGGTCAACTGCGTCTGTCCCGGGCCGGTCCATACGGGGTTGACGGAGTCCATTCCGGAAGCGGACAAGCGCGAGTTCGCCCGTCGGCGGGTCGCGCTCCGACGCTACGCGGATCCGGAAGAGGTCGCCCACGCGACCTTGAGCCTGGTGCTTCCCGCTGCGCAATACATCACGGGCGTGGCCTTGCCCGTGGATGGAGGTCTAACGATCAGGAACGCTTGAGAGCGACTTTCGAGGGTGGTTGCGATGTCCGAACCCAACAGGATGCCACGCGATTTGCCCCGTCTCGAGGCGGGGAGCGACAGCATCCATATCAACTGGCCCAATGGGCGGCAAAGTCGACATCTCTACTATTGGCTGCGCGAAAACTGCCATTGTTCGCATTGCACGCATCCCGATGCCTGGGAGCGGATGCTGGACTTCCTTGCCGTTCCGCTCACCATCGCGCCGGCCTCGATTTCCTCCGACGAAGACGGCGTGCATATCCAGTGGCCGCCGCACGACGCCACCTGCCACGGCAGCCACTACAGTTGGACGTGGCTCGACTTGCACCGGGCCGAGGGTCCCGCCCGCTTGGACCGAAAACGCCGCGCACGGGCTTGGCCGACGAGCAAGCTGGACAAGGCGTCGCTGTCGGTGGACTACGCCGAAGCCATGACCGGCGACGCGGGCTTGCTGCGGCTTCTTTCCCATGTCGACGACACGGGGATTGGCTTCGTCACCGGGATGCCCGTGGAGGAACGCACGGTCATGGCGCTCGCCGAACGCATCGCCTTCATCGAGGAGTCGCACTTCGGCCGCTACTTCCGCGTCGAATCGAAGCCCAACGCCGAGAACCTCGCCTATACTCCGCGTGCGCTGCTCCCGCACAACGATCTCGGCAGCCGGCGGCACCCGCCGGGAATCCAGTTCCTTCACTGCCTCGTCAACGACGCGACCGGCGGCGAGAGCGTGCTGGTGGATTCCATCGCTTGTGCCGACGAACTACGCCGCGCCGACTGCGCTGCCTTCGAACTCCTGAGCAGGTGCCCGGTCACGTTCTCGTCGATCGCGGACGACTGGCACATCGTCAACCGGGCGACGGTGATCGACGTGGACGAGGACGGCGACATCCTAGGCACCCGCTGCCACCCGGCGTTGCTGGGTCCGGTCGACATCGAGCCTGAGCGGCAGATGGACTTCTACCGCGCCTTTCGCAAACTCCTCGAGATAGCGACCAGCCGGGAACTGCAGTTCCGGTTCCGGTTGGCCGCCGGCGAGTGCCAGGTATTCGACAACCACCGCATCATGCATGCCCGGAGTGCTTTCGACCCGGCGAGCGGCCACCGCCTTTTCGAGGGCTGCTACGTCTGTCGCGACGACTTCGTGAGCCGCCTGGAGGTGCTGCGACGGCGGGGGCGAGACTTCCGCGCCCGCTAGCGTTCTTGACGGGCGCCTGTCTGCACATTGAACCAAGTTTCATGCAAGGCGCTGCGAATCGCTCTTGGACGGCTCGCGCAATCGCGAGACGCGCTAGCGTTCTTGAGGCCGCGCCCTCTGCACGGTTGAGCAAGGATACTCACGAGGCGCCCGCGGGCGACGAAGGCCCCGTAGGGGCGAGGCTATCGCGCCCGTAGGGCGCGCCCTCGCCCGCGTTCGCGACACAAAAAGCCTCGGTTCGAACGGGGCGGGACGGGACAAGCCCGTCCCCTACGGACGGCTCGCGAGACGCGCTGAGGGGTCAATCGAGCGGTACCCAGCGGATCGCGTCCGCGATCACCATCTCGCCGTCGGTGCGGTTCGACACTTCGAGACGGACGTTGGTCGAGACGAATTCGAACTCGTCGATCTTGTTCCAGCCGACCTCCGCCGAGGTCCCGTCGTAGGCGATCTCCACTTCCAGATCGTCGGCGACCACGGTCATCGCCAGCGTGCCGAGGGCACCGTACGATGGACCCCAAAGGGCGAGCCCGTGCCGGTCGGGCACGTGGTAGTCCAGTCGCCATCGACCCGGTTCCGGCAGTTCGGCGGCGAAGATGGCGACGGCGGAACCGTCACCCGGGATGGAACCAGCCACGGTATGCCGGTACTTGCCCCAGCCCGTGGCGATGGCGGCCCGGCCCCACTCCCCGGCGCGCTGGGTGGCCATCGGCAATCCCTGGTCGTATTCGCGCTGCCGACCCAGCCCGATTAGCGCCGCCCCGATCCGGCGACCGGTGTCGTCGGCACGGTCCTCCACCGAGAACCCGGCATCGAGATCGTCGATCACGATACCCTCGGAAGCGGGGGTCCATGCGCTTGGCTGCGAGCCGACAAGCGGTTCTCTGGGAGAATCCTCGGACGGTTCGATTCGGTCGAATTCTATTCGCACAGGCAGTCTGTTCAACGCCAGGTAGGGTTCCAACCAAAGTCGGTCCGGGGGACGGGGCGTGACGATGCCCACTTCCACCGCTGCGTTGCCCGGAATGCGTATCGGATCGCTGGGCACCTGCCGGAAAAACTGATGATGGCTCACGCGAACGAGCCCTGGAACCGGCTCGCCGTTGCGGACGTGAAAACGGGTCTCGTAGCGCGGTCGACCTCCCCATCGTCGGCTATGCGGACCACCCGGGCACGGGAGACCATGAACCCCGGCAGCGCGGTTTCGTTCAGCCAGTCGCCGATCAGACCCCCTAGATCGACGCCGACCGCGGATGCCGCCGCGTTGAAGTCCCGGGCGTCGAAAGTTCCGCCTGCATGGCGACGGCGCAACTCCGCGAGGAAGGCAGCCGATCGGCTTCTCCCCATTCCCTCGAAGAGCGACAGCACCGCAGCCCGGGCACGCAATCCGAAGGCGCGGATCGCCCGGCTTGGATTGCTCTCGAGGTCCAACTCGACAAGGGAGGTACTGGCGGCTCGTTCCCACATCGACGGCACCACGTACTGGTCCGTGACGAACCCTCGCCGGGTCTCGCGCTGGAACTGGTTCCGCAAGCCGCGAACCATCTGCGTGACCGTCGAACCGAAGCTCGCATCGGCACTGAAATCATGCGCGGTGTAGATCGTTGGGTTGATGACCCGCGAACTCGTCGTGTTGAAGATTTCGATGCCAAGTCCCTCGCAGACGTAGTCGAGCGCCTGCGCACCCGGACCATCGGCCGTGGTCTGGAGACCCACTAGGTTTCGCGCCAAGGCGCGGGAGGCGCTGCCGGGATCGATGAACGTCCTGAACAGGGTCTCGAGCCGCTGGACCTTGAATGCCTCGGTGCCGCCGGGGATTCCCGTCGGGAGGGAGTCGAATCGCCCTAGGTCGGAATAGGGGAAGCCGTGTTCTCGGAGCAGCAGCATGCCGGGTAACGCCATGGCGGTGTCAAGGCGCGAACCCCCGCCGTAGGTTCGAAGATAGGTGGGTATTTCGACGACGCTGAAGCCGTCGTAGGGATAGGGGATACCCATCTCGACCGCCTCCTCGAAGATCCTCTCAAGCCGCGATTCGATGCGATCGGCGACGTCCGCGAAGTGGCGAAGTCCGCGCTGATGGTCGGGATGGCGCAGCAGTTCGAGTTCCACGCCCGCGACGGCTATCGCATGGCGTTCGAAGCGCGACGCGAAGAGTCCGACTTCGGACACCGGCGTGGCCGGACGGAACCGATAGCTGCCATCGTCCTGACGGTGACGCCGGCCGGGGCCGGCGACCAGCCACCCGTCCGGCACCGTGACCGTGAGATCCACCGTCGGAAAGTGTCCTCGGGGAACCCCGTCGATACTCGGCCCGGGAACCGGTAGCCAGCGCAGCCCGGGCATGAGCGCCACGTAGCGTTTCCCGAAGATGCCGCCCGCGGTACCGAGCCAGAGGATTCCATTGCGGCTCGACTCGCGCCGCCAGTCGACGGCGCTGTCCAAGTAGGCGAAGTTCGCCTGGGGGATGCCGGATGCGACCAGGGCGAGCGTGGTTTTGGAGTCCTTCGTCAGGCCTTGGAGCGGTTCGACGACCAACAGGCCATTGCTATGCGTGAATGGCACTTCGGCGTTGCCGAGACGCACCTCCGCGACGGCAAGGCCCGGATTGAAGCTGAACACGAGCGCGGTCGGATCTGCCGGCGCCAAGAGCCGCATCTCGATGTCGAGTTCAAGAGTCGTCCCGGGGTCGATCACCACGTCGCCACGGATGTGCTCGACGCCAGGCCAGACCACCGATGGGATGTTCTCGTGGGAGGCGAGCCAACCCTCGCGGACCCGGATGTCCTCGACACACCGGAGCACCACGACCCCCATGCCGACGGCGCCCAACGTCGCCAATAGGGTGCCAAACAGCAAGCGCTTGCCGGACGAGCGACCGTCCGACCGCTCGTGCAGGGCTGCCGCCCAGACCACGAGCGCCCCGGCGACCAGCAATAGAGAACCGCGCTGCAGATAGTTCTCGGCAGCGGCGAACCGCGGCGCCAGGTCCGATGCCAGGTTGTCGTGGATGTGAATCAGTGAAACGGTCGGCAGAAGATACGCCGGGGTGAGCGCGAAGCTCCACATGTGCAGACCGAGCAGGGCCAGGGCGGCGACGGCGATGGTCAGCCGTTTGCGCAGTCCGACTGCGAGGAAGCCAACGATGGCACTCCACAGGATCAATGCCGGAATCGCGTCGACGAAGAAAAAGGTGAAGGTCGCCACCGGTTCGAGGGGATCGACCGGCCAGCCCAGTTCGCGCCCGACGGTGCCGACCGTCTGAATGAGCAGTATCGCGCCGCCGAGGGCCATGGCCACCACGAGCACGATGGCGGCAAGGCGTCCGCCGATGACCGGGAGGTTCGAGACTGCGCGGGAGTCGAAGACCTCGCTGATGCGTTCCCGTTCGTCTCGGCTGCGCAGATCGAACGCCAGGAACACGATGGCGGCCATGAAGAACCACAGCACGTAGCTTTTGAAATAGGCCGTTGCGAATCGGGGCAGGAGGTCGCCGGCGGACAGGAACCCGACCGACACCGAACTGTGCAGGTAGGAGTAGTAACCGTAGGCGGTACCCATGACACCGAAGCCGATGCCGATGAACACCCACGTCCGTGCCAGCTGCCGCACCGACCTCAGTTCGGCGGCGGCGACCGCGAGCCAGTCGTTCAGGCTGCGCCGGAGTCCGGAATCAGCGACCGCCAGACGCATCGGGGGCAGTCGTGTCCGTGCCATCCAGCGGTACCCAGCGGATCGCGTCGGCGATCACCATCCCGCCGTCGGTCTGGCTGGAGATTTCGAGCCGTACCTGCGTGGTGGTGAACTCAAACTCGGCGACCTTGTTCCAGCCGGTCCTTGCAACCGCGCCGTCGAACGGTAGCGGTGTCGTCTTGCCGTCGGCGAGCAGTTTCATGTTGAAGGTGCCGAGAACCGCATAGGATCGGCTTCCCGGAGGCCATCCCCACCCTGGCGGTTGGGGATCGGGCAGGTAGAAATCCAGCCGCCAACGGCCCGAGGCGGGAAGATCCGCCGTGAACAGGGCCACTTGGCTGCCGTCGCCAGCCGGGGCCCCCGCCGCCGTATGCCGGTACCTGCCCCAACTGGTCGGATAGGAGACGCGGTACCACTCACCGGGCGTAGTGGAATGGCCTGGCAATCCCTGGTCGAGGTCCGCAGTGTTTCCGCCGAACGTCTGCCGGGACCCGTCCGCGACCGGGTGCTGCCCGCCACGGCGTTCGACCGCGAATCCGGAGTCAAGATCGTCGACGACAACACCCTCGACGGGCGGCAGCCAGACGCTCGGCCGCGCACCGGTCAGCGGCCTCGGAACCTGTGGGCTCGTTTCGTTGACGATGTCGATCCAGACCATGGCGCGGTTCAGCGCGAGGTATGGTTCCAGCCAAAGTTGGGCTGGTGCCGCGTCGGTGACCATCCCGAGTTCCATGGTCGTGTTGCCCGGTATCTGGATGGGGTCGGTCACCGTGGCTGGATAGTCGCCCGTTGAAAGGCGCACAAGGCCGGGAACCCCTTCGCCGTTGTGGACATGGACGAGCGTCTGGAAGCGCACGTTTCCTTCGCCGTCGGCGATCTCGGAAACTCGCGCGTGGGACGTCACGAATCCGGGCAGTGCGACCTCGCTGATCCAGTCCCCGAGCAACGCCCCAAGGTCGATTCCGGCCTGGGCTGCGGCGTCGTCGAAGTCATCTGCGTCGAATGCCGCACCGGTGTGCCGGTTGCGTAGCGCCGCCAGGAATCTCGCCGTCGACTGGCGCCCAACGCTGTCGCCGATGGACCGAAACGCGGCCTCGACGCGCAACGAGCGTGCCTCGACGGCGGTCGCGGGTTCACGTCGCATATCGAGATCCGCAAGCGACGCCCCGAGCAGACGTTCCCACGTGTTGGGGCGGCCGGGGAAGGGCAAGGTCGAACCGAATCCCGGGAGATAGGTTGGGGTCGATGCCGACAGAAAGCGAACCATGGGCATGAGGCGGATCCCGATGTCGTCTTCGACGTCGAACCAATACACGCTGTAGGCGCGCGAGAACGGGATGCTGTCGTCGTCTAGCAATGATGCGGCAAGTTCCTCGACGATCTCGTCGAGGGCACTGGCCCCGGGGCCCATGGCGTGGGTCAGGAACGTGGTGAGATTGCGGCCCAGGCTCTCGGCCGCGTTGGCACCTGGGTTCGGCGTGTGGAACCAGCCCTGGAGGATTTCCCACTTCAGTTGCGCCAAGGAGTCGGGATCGCTGGGGAAGGCTGGGTTGTCGTCGAGCCTGAAGTTCGCGTACGGGAAGCCGTGCTCTCTCAGCAGCAGCACGCCCGGCAACTCCATCACCGAGTCGAGCGCCCGTCCCCCGCCGTACTCGCGCAGGTGGGACGGGACCTCGACAAGACTGAAACCGTCGTAGGGGTAGGGAATGCCAAGCTCCTCCGCCTCCCGGAGCAACTCCGTCAGCCGCGATTCGAGCTGTTCCCGGGTCTCCGTCAGGGTGGCCACGCTGTCCAAATGGTCGGGGTGGAACAGGAGTTCGAGATCGAGGCCGGCAATCCGGATTGCACGTCGTTCGAAATGTCCTGCGATGAACGCGATCTCCGGCACAGGCGGCCCGGGACGAAATCGAAAGCGGGCTTCCCCAACGGCTTCTCGACGGCCGGGTCCCGCGACCAGCCAGCCCTCGGGCACGGCCACGGCCAGGTCGATGGTCGGCAGGTTGCCGCGCGATCCTCCATCGAGATTGGGACCGGGCACCGGCAGCCAGCGCAGTGCCGGCATGAGTGCGACGTAGCGCGAGGCGAAAACGCCCGCCGACGTGCCGAGCCGCAGGATCTGGTTGCGCACCGTCTTGACGCGCCAGTCGATGGTGCTGTCGAGGTAGGCGAAATCGGCATCGGGCAACCCTTCGGCCTGCACCGCCAAGGTCACCGGCGATCCTGCGGCGAGTGGCTCGGGCAGTTCGACGTTCAGCAGCCCGAGTTCGTGGGCATACGGCGTTGCCTCGTTGTCCACCCGCAATGCCTCGACTTTGAGCCCGGGGTTGAAGCTGAAGACGAGAGCGGGCAGGTCGATGTGGGGCGGTGCGGTGAGTTGCATTTCGAGGTCGAGACCGAGCTCCCGACCGGGATTGATGTGCACAACGCCGCTGACGTGCCGCACTAGCGGGATCGGGGAGTTCCGCATTTGTTCGTGAGCCGCCAGCCAGGTGGCTCGCAAGTCGAGGTCGTCGATGCACCGTAGCGCCACGGTGCCGATGCCGCCGAACCCGAGGACGACCAACAACGCGCCGAATAGCCCTCGAGTCGTTCGGGAAACGCCGTCGGGACGCCCATGCAATGCCGCCGTCCATACCAGTAACCCGCCGCCAACCAGGATCAGCGAACCCCGGTGCAGATACGTTTGCGCGTCCGCGAACCGGGGCGCCAGGTCCGATGCCCAGTTGTCGTGGATGTGGAGTAGCGAGACGGCTGGCAACAGGTACACGGGAACGTGCGCCTCCGCCCACATGTGCAAGCCGAGCATTGCCAATGCGACGATGGCGACGACGAGCCGGTTGCCAAGGACGGCAACGAGCAGCAGTACCATGGCGCACCACGCCACCAAGGCCGGAATAGCATCCACAAGAAGGAAGGTGAGCATCGCCACGGGTTCGATGGGGTAGACGGCCCACCCGATTGCACCGCCGACGGTGGCGGCGACCTGGAGCAGGACCGACACGGCGAAGAGCGCCGCCAGGGTCGCCACCGCCACGCCGCAAAGCCGCCCGGCGAACAGGCCCAGATTCGACACCGGGCGCGAATCTAAGGCTTCGCGAATTCCGCTCTGCTCGTCCCGGTGACGGGTGTCGAACGCCAGGGATACAACGGCGGCCATGAACAACCAGAGCACGTAGTTGTTGATGTCGGCCCACGCAAACCGGGGCAGCAATTCGATCCGAGAGACGGACCCCGGGAAGCTGTGGTGGGAGTACGAGTGGAAGTAGAACGCCGATCCCACCAAGCCGGCGGCAAGCGCCACGATCACCCAGGTTCGAGCAAGGCGTCGGATGGTTCGGAGTTCGGCCGACGCGATGGCGAGCCATTCGTTCAGACTTTGCCTTCGACCCAATTCGACGACGGACAACATCTGAACCGGCTAGTCCAGCGGAACCCAGCGAATTGCGTCGGCGATCACCATCTCGCCGTCGGTCCGGTTGGAAATCTCGAGACGCACCTCCGGCGCAGCGAGTTCGAACTCGCCGACCTTGTTCCACCCCGTGTCCGCCGCGGCGCCGTCGAAGTCGACACGCGTCGGCTTGCCATCCGCGACGAGTGTCATGTCGAAGGAGCCCAGCGTGCCGTACATGGTCGTCGTACCCCATCCCATGTGCGCTTCCCGTTTCGGCACATGGAAGTCCAGCCGCCATCGGCCGGGCGTCGGCAATCGGGCGCTGAAGGCCGCCACCTCGCTACCGTCGCCACTACGTGCCCCCGCCACCGTACGGCGATACTTGCCCCAGCCCGACAGGATACTGGCGCGGGTCCATTCGCCCGGTTCCCGATCCCACGCCGGTAGCCCTTGATCGAATTCGCGGGTGTCCGGTCCCGTCGATGCCGTTCCGCCGAGTCGCGTGTCCTCGCGACGGCGCTCTACGGAAAAACCGGGATCGAGGTCGTCGATCACGATCCCCACCGGTGTTGCGGGCAACCACGTGCTCGATCGTGCGCCGACGAAGGGCTCGCGGGTCGCGAGATCGTGCTCGTCGAAGGCTCCCAGGTCGATCAGGAGGGGGATGCGGTTCAGAGCGAGGTACGGCTCGAGCAGGACAGTCTGCGGCGATTCGGCGCTCAGTATGCCGATTTCAACGGTGGTGTTGCCATCGAGGCGGACCGGCTCGCTGCGAGGATTCTGCGGACCGATGCCCAAGGAAAGGCGAACGAGACCCGGTGTCGGCTCGTCGTTCCTGACGTGCACGCGGATCTCGTATTGCGGTTGCGCATCGGCTGCCAGCGCGACGCGCTCAACTTCTGCGCCGGATACTACGAAACCGGGCAGCGCGGTGTCGTTCAGCCAGTCGCCGACCAACCGCTCGATGTCGGCACCCGCAGCCGCTACCGCTGCTGCGAAGGCCGCGGCGTCGTAGGTGCCATCACCGTGACCGCGCAGGGTCGCCAGCAGCGTGGCGGTGCGATCCCTTCCCAGCCCGTCGGCAATCGAATGCGCGACGGCTTTGGCGCGCAACGCGAACGCACCGATGGCCCGCCGGGTGTCGTTCGCAAAGTCCATCTCGGCGAGGGACGCGTCGAGTGCCCGCTCCCAAACCGACGATTGGGCAACGAAGGCCGGGCGGAATCCGGTCCAATCGCTGCTATCGCTCGCGAGTCCGTCGATCATCTGCACGACGGTGGCACCGAAACCGGCATCCGCGTTCGCCAAGTGCGCCGTGTACATCGATGGGTTGGCGAGCCTCAACGTGTTGGGGTTCCTGAAGAGTTCGCGAGCGAGTTCCTCGCCAACGTAGTCCAGCGCGTGTGCGCCGGGGCCGTCTGCTGCGCTGGCGAAACTCACGAGATTTCGAGACCACGCGCGTAATGCGCTGCCGCTCGTGAAATCGTTCGAGAACATCCATTCGAGCCGCTGGATCTTCACCGCGTCCAATCCGCCGGGGTAGTTGGCGAACTGGCTTGGATCGTTGTAGAGCTGGACGTTGGCGTACGGGAAACCGTGTTCCTTGATGAGCAGGAGGCCGGGCAATGCCGATGTCGTGTCGAGCCAATGGCCGCCGCCGTATTCGCGCAGGTGGGCAGGGACCTCGACGACGCTGAAGCCCGTGTACGGATAGGGGATTCCAAACGCTTCTGCATCGCGGAAGATCTGTTCGAGGCGCGAGCGCAAACGCTCGGTCACGTTCGCGTAGTAGTCGAGGTTGCGCAGATGGGCCGGGTGGAGCAGGAGCTCGAGCTCGACGCCGTCCACCTCCATGGCGCGGCGTTCGAAGCGCGCCGCGAAGAGCCCCAGCTTCGGCACGCCCGCCCCCGGGCGGAATCGGTACCGGCCGGTACCGAGCGTTTCGCGCCGGCCGGGTGCCGCGACGAGCCATCCCCCGGGGACATCGACGGTCAGCTCGACCGTCGGAGCGTGCCCGCGGGATGCGTCGTCGAGGTTCGCGCCGGGGACGGGTAGCCAGCGTATTGCGGGCATCAGGGCAACGTAGTGGTTTTCGAAGATTCCGCCCGCGGTACCCAGCCAGAGAATCGCGTTGCGGCTCGACTCGCGACGCCAGTCGACGACGCTGTCCAGGTAGGCGAAGTCCGGGTCGGGGATGCCCGAGGCTTGCAGGGTCAACCTGACCTCGGTTCCCGACGCCAACGGTGCGCCCGGTCGCACTCGGAGCACGCCGTGCTCGTGCTGGAACGGCGTCGCGATGTCGTCGAGGCGCAGATCGGCGACTTCGAGACCGGGGTTGAAGCTGAAGAGAAGTGCGGATAGATCCTCTGGTGCTTGCACCGACATCTCGAGATCGAGGCGCAGGTTTTGCCCCGGATCGATGGCGACGTTAGCCGCCAGGTGCTCGATTCGAGGCACGGGTTCGTTGGCTGCCGCTTGGTGGGCGGCGAGCCAAGCGTCGCGCAGGTGAATCCTGTCGATGCAGCCCAGTACGACAGTCCCGATGCCGAGTGCCCCCAGAGCCGCTGGCAGGACGCCGAGCAGCAACCGGGAGTTGCGCGAACGCCCGTCGGGTCGCGGGTACAGCGCGGCCGTCCATATTGCCAAGCCAGCCGCGAGCGTGAGCATGGAAGCCCGGTGCAGAAAGGTCGCAAGGTCGGGCAGGCGAGGCGCCAAGTCCGAAGCCCAGTTGTCGTGGATATAGAGGAGCGACACGGCGGGCAGCAGGTAGCCCGGCACTTGCGCGAAGGTCCACATGTGGGTGCCGATCAAGCCGAGCGCCGCCACGGCGACGACCAACCGATTGCGCAGACCGGCGGCGATTGCGAACACGATGCCGCACCAGAGGATCAACGCGGGTACGGCGTCCAGGAAGAAGAACACGAACGTCGCCACCGGTTCGATGGGATGGACCCCCCATCCAACCGCCCGCCCGATCGTTCCCACGGCCTGGGTCAGGAGCAAGACGCCAAAAAGAGGGAGACAGATGGCGAGCACGACGGCACAGAGCCGACCGGCGACAAGCGCCATGTTGGAGAGGGGGCGCGAGTCGACCGCCTCCGCGACCCGTTCGCGTTGGTCCCGGTGGCGTAGGTCGAAGGCGAGGAAGACCATTGCCGCCATGAAGAACCACAGCACGTAGCTGTTGAAATACGCGGTCGTGAATCGCGGCAGCGCGTTCCCGGCGTTCAAGGAGGAGAACGACGACGTCGCGTGCAGATAGGAGTAGTACCAATAGGCCATGCCGACGACGACGATGCCGAGCGCCAGGAACAGCCACGTGCGCACGAGCCGGCGCAGAGTGCGCAGTTCGGCAAGGGCGACCGCGAGCCATTCGAACAATCCGCGCGGGAGTGAGCGCATGGCCGATCAGTCCAGCGGCGCCCAACGGATCGCATCCGCGATTACCATTTCGCCGTCGGTTCGGCTGGAGACCTCGAGTCGCACCGTAGTCGAGCTGAATTCGAACTCGCCGACCTTGTTCCAGCCTGGTTCAGCCGCCGCGCCGTCGAAGGCGATGGGAGTCCTCTTCCCATCCGCGACGAGTGTCATGCCGTAGGAACCGAGCGAGCCGTAGGCCCAGGGCACGCCTTGGATGTCGGGTGCCGGATTCGGCAGGTGGTAGCCCAGTTGCCAACGGCCCGGCCGGGGCAACTCGGCTGCGAATACCGCGACTTGAGATCCGTCGCCCGCGACGGCTCCAGCGACAGTGTGCCGGTACTTGCCCCAACTCGAACCGAGCGTGGTTCGACTCCACTCGCCCGGTGTGCGCGTATATGTCGGCAATCCCTGGTCGAGTTGCCGTTGATTGGGGCCTGCGTCAGCCGCATGCCAGGACTTGAGATTGGCTGGATCGCCGCGTGTCTCAACCGTGAATCCGCCGTCGAGGTCGTCTATGACGATGCCCCGAAGGCGCTCGGGCATCCAGGAACTGGGCTCGACACCGACAAACGGTTCGCGATCCAACGGGTTTTCTTCGTCGATCCCGTCATCGAGTGCAACCGGTACGCGCATACGGTTCCGCGATAGGTACGGTTCCACCCAAAGCCGAATCGGCGGTCTCTCGGTTACCACTCCGATGTCCACCGACGTGTTACCCGGGATACGGATTGGCTCGGTCGAACGCCCCGTGAAACGAGGCGTCACGCGGATCAACCCGGCGACCGGCTCGTCGTTGCGAACGCTGACACGCGTCTCGTAGCGGGGCGCGCCGTCGTCGTCGGCGACGCGAACCGTTTGGGCGGGAGACGCGATGAAGCCCGGCAGCGCGGCGTCGTTTAGCCAGTCGCCGAGCAGGAGGTCGGGGTCGGCGCCGACCTCGGCGAGCGCTGCCGCGAAATCGTCAGCGTCGTACGCGGCACCGGTGTGGCGGTGGCGCAGTGTGGCCAGCAGCATGGCGGTACGCTCGTGGCCGAGACTGTCGAGGATGACGTTGGCCGCGGCATCGCCGCGCAGCGTGTGCGCCTCCATCGCCCGTCTCGGATCCCGTTCCATGTCCATACCCGTAAGGGATGCTCCGATAACCCGTTGCCACACCAGTGGGTCTGAGTAGTCCAGCGAGTAGCGGAAGCCATTCCAGTCGGGTGACACGGGCGCGAGCAACGTCTCCGCCATTCCGGTCACAGTGACACCGAACCCGGCTTCGATGTCCCGGACGTGCGCGGTGAAGCTGCCATCGATCGGCAGCACCAAGCTGGGATTGGCCAACAGCGCCTGGCCCAGTTTCTGGCAGACGTGGTCCAACGCAAGGGCGCCAGGGCCGGAAGCGGACGTCTGGAAGGAAACCAGATTCCGGGCGACCCCCCTGAGCACATGCGAGCTGTTTTCGTCCATGCTCAATCCCAATTCCACCATCATCGCCAGCATCTCCGGTGTACCTCGGTCACCGAACCGGGCGAAATTCACGTAAGGAAAGCCCGGTTCCTTCAGCAACAGCATGCCGGGCAATTCCAAGACGGTATCGAGCCGCCATCCGCCACCGTACGCCTGCAGGTGCGCGGGCACCTCAACCACCGAGAAGCCGTCGTAGGGATAGGCGATGCCAAGATGGGCTGGCTCGTTGACGAGCGACGCGAGGCGGGACCGGAGCGGTTCCACGATGTCGGCCAACACCCGGAGGTTCTTCAAGTGTCCGGGATGGAGCAGAACCTCGAACTCGACGTCCTCGAGTTCGATCATGCGCCGCTCGAAACGTGCCGCCAGTAGGGCCACCTGGGACACGGGTGCCGGTGGACGGAAGCGAAACAGGCCGTCGGCGTTGGCCACACGCCGTCCCGGGCCCGCGACCAGCCACCCGTCCGGAACGTCAACCGTTAGATCGATGGTGGGAAAGTGGCCTTGGGATGCCCCGGTGAGATTCGGTCCGGGCGCGGGCAGCCACCGCAGACCCGGCATCAAGGCGACATAGCGCCGCTCGAATATGCCGGCTGCCGTCCCGAGCCAGAGAATCTGGTTTCGAGCCACCTCGGCCCGCCAATCGACGGCGCTGTCGAGATAGGCGAAGTCCGGGTCGGGTATGCCGCCCGCACTCAGTTTCAGCGAGGCCGGTGATCCACTGGAGAGCGGCATGGTGGGCTCGACCGTCAACAGGCCCGACTCGTGCCGGAAGGGCGTCTCCCGGTCGTTCAGCCACACTGCCGCGACACGAAGACCGGGATTCAAGCTGAACAAGAGGACGTCGAGGTCTTGCTGCGACGGACACTCGATCAGCAATTCGAGATCGAGGC
Organism: Gammaproteobacteria bacterium; assembly: GCA_009846005.1. Classification (GTDB taxonomy): domain Bacteria; phylum Pseudomonadota; class Gammaproteobacteria; order Pseudomonadales; family Azotimanducaceae; genus VXYL01. The sequence continues at coordinate 257,951 of VXYL01000068.1, forward strand.
GCAGTTCCCGGCCTGGATCGATGTCGACGTCCCCCGCGACGTGCCGCAGCAACGGAATCGCCTGGCCCGCTACCGCCTCGTGGGCAGCGAGCCAGGTACGGCGCGCCTGGAATTGGTCCACACAGCGTAAAACCACGGCGACGATACAGACAGCGCCAAGGACTGCGAACACGGTGCCTGCCAGCCAGCGCCGACGGCGCGAACCCCCGTCGGCGCGCGGGTACGACGCAGCCGCCCACGCCAAAAAACCAGCTGCCAGTAGGAGCATTGACGCGCGGTGCAACACCGTAAGCGCGTCGGGAAGTCGCGGCGCAAGGTCCGATGCCCAGTTGTCGTGGATATAGTGCAGCGAGACGGCGGGAAGCAGATATACCGGAACGAACGCGTAGCACCACATGTGCGCCACGAGCAACGCCAAGGCGGTTACGGCCACAACTAGGCGATTGGGCACCACGACGGCGAGGAACGCCACGATGGCGCCCCACAGTGTCAACGCGGGGATGCTGTCGACCAACAGCAACATCACCGCCATCACGGGTTCGAGCGGGTGGCCGGCCCAACCCATCGCCCCGCCGACGGTTGCAGAGATCTGGATCAGGAGCAGGGCGGCGCAGAGAACGACAAGGATGGCGGCCACCGTGGCGAACAATCGGCCGCCGAGCAGGACCAGGTTGGAGAATGGGCGTGAATCCAGCGCTTCCCCAATGCGTTCGCGTTCGTCCTGGCCGCGGGCGTCGAACGAAACGAAGACGACGGCAGTCATGAAGAACCAGAGGATGTAGCTCGCGAAATACGGCGTTGCGAACCTCGGCAAGATCGTCGCGTCCAAGTCCGGCATGCGGTTTTGGATGTAGGAGTAGTAGACGTACGCGGCGGCAATGACGGCGATGCCGAGGAAGGCGAAGACCCAGAACCGGGCCAGCCGCCGCAGCGATCGGAATTGGGCGGCCACGACGGCACGACAGTGGTGCAGACCTTGCCGGAAGCCCGAATGGGTCACTACATCGAGCATGAACTATGATGCCTCCCATCTCACCGAGCCCGGAAGCTTAAGCCGTCGGGCCCAAAGTAGTACCTCACGCTACGGGATGGTCAAGCGCTTTTCTCGTGCCTGCGGCAGGGTGGACTGTTTTGGCCAGTTGGGCGACAGACTGGACGTGGTCGAGCTGAACGAGAGCTTCAATGTGTTTCTGCCGTTGTCGGCGGTGTGGGAACGACTCCGCCTACCTTTCGAGAGCTCGGCGGGAAGATGCCGGGTACCCGGGTTTCCGAGCATCGACGGCGACCCCGGCTGTCTCCTCCTAGTGGAAGACGACGAGCCGCAGAAGAGACTCGCCGGCACCAAGGCGGACCAACCCTGTGCCGGAACAAGGATAGACATCGAGATCGGGCCGGCCAACGCCAGCGGCTGGCCAACCCGGTTGAGCCTGGCCCAATCTGGCTTCGAGGCCCCGCTTGCCGATCTGCCGGACTTCCTGAACGCGCATTGGCGGCGCATCGTTGCCGACTTCCGCCTGTACGTCGAACACGGCGTAACGGCGCCACCGGCAGCGTGGCGCGCGAGCCTCGGGGCTACGACCCGCGAGACGCCGACAGGTCTCGCGGTCAGGGACGTGGAGCCGGAAGCCTATGCCGACTGTTGCGGAATGCAGGAAGACGACATCCTGCTAACACTGGCCGGCGTACGCATACTCGACACGGCGGAACTGTGGACGGTGCTCTCGATGCTGGCGCCCGGCGACCTGGCGACGGCTACCTGGGTCAGGGAGGGTGCCGTGCTGGAATCGGAGAGTATTCTCGGAGGCTATTAGCCGCGCGGCCCGGAATGGCGCGACCAGTGGTCCGCGACCTCGAGCATCTCACGGGCTTCTTCCTCGATCCCGAGTTCGAGCAGGTGCAATCCGGTGGACACCCGTTCCATGAATCCCCATTGCCAAATCGCCCGTTCGTCGACTGCGCAAAGCTCCGCAAGGTAGGCGCATCGTCCCCGTCCGCGCCGTACCGGCGCATCGCGCAGTTCAGTACTAAAGCCCCGCATTGGCACGGCCAGATCGCAGGCGGGTTCGGCCAGGAGCCCGTCGGGATCAACGAACTTGCATGGAATCCCGGGTTTGCAGTCTTGGCCGCAAACGAGGAGCAGGTTGTGCTCGTGCGCATCGGCATGCACCAGAACGGTCGTCGCGCTCAGGTGGGCATCGGCGCGCTCGGCGGCGAAATCGAGCGCCCGGTCGCGCGTGCGTCGGGCGCAGGGCTGGCCAAGGCGTTGCCAGGAATGATCGATGAATTCCGAGAGCCAGGTCGCCTTCCATGCTCCGGTGGGAATCGAGTCGCCATCCACCGGCGCATGCCAGAGTTCCTTGAGCGTCCGGCAGATGGCGTCGATCTGCTCGCTGACCGACCACCCAAGGTCCGCGATGCAGGGGCCAAGCCGCTCCATCAGCAGGGCGCGGTGATCGTCGGAGGCGGCGTAGAGCGTGGCCAGTCCGCGACCCCGGGACAATTCGTAGGTCCGCGCCTCGCCTTCGAAGTCGTCGTTTCCCGGCATCCTGATCTTCAATACGGCGTCGGTGCCGTCCTGCTGCCGGACGGCGAGCACGAGGCTCTCGGAACCACCGGGCAAAGCATCCCCGATGCTCAGATTCCAACCATCGGCCAACGCGCGCACCGTTTCGTCCAACTCCCGCATCCAACGCCGACCCGCATGGCCGGCCGCCTCGGCCCGGCTGCGTGCGGCGTCCGGCAACTCATTCTGCCAATGACCTGTCTGCCTCATTCGCATCGAGCGTCCGGTGATCGTGGACATCCTATTCACTCTAGGTTTCGAAAAGGCGCGCAGGACTCTTGCCGCCCGCTGGCCGACTCGGTGACACTGATGCGTTCACGTCGCTGCCAAGTCGAAGGCGAATGGTAGCGCGATGGGGGAGCGGGACCGGTTCTGATATGGAGCCACCTTGGGGATACGGGCCGGAGGACGGCCCGGCGGTTTGGGGCCAGTTGAGCTCGGAGTACCTGCTCTGCGCCGTCGGCAATCGTCAGTCGCCCATCGACATCGTGGGCGCGAAGCAAGCGGAGGTGCCCGCTGTGGTATTCCACTACCAGTCGATGATGCTCGAGGTCCAGCACAACGGACACACCGTCGAGGTGGCGTCCACGAGCGAGAATTGGATCGAGGTCGGCGGCGCACGGTACGACCTCACGCAGTTTCATTTCCACACGCCCGGCGAACACACCGTCGAAGGGAGACCTTTCGACATGGAGGTCCACTTGGTGCACCAGGACGAAGAGGGCGCCTTGGCGGTTGTGGGCATGCTCGTTCGACGCGGCGGTGCACACCCCGTTCTCGATGACTTGGCCGAGCAACTCCCCGAACCGGGCGAGTCGCTTGCCGTTGAGAAGAAGATCGCGGTAGCCGAACTGCTGCCCGAGGCGAGTCGGATCTTTCGCTACGAGGGTTCGCTGACCACCCCGCCATGCTCGGAGGGCGTGCAATGGTTCGTTTTCGAGACGCCCGTCGAGGTCTCCGCTGCCGCACTCGCCGCGTTCGAGGCCGTCCTCGGCAACAACAGCCGCCCGGTGCAACCGTTGAACGGTCGGGAACTGCTGATTGACAAGGATCCCGCACCGTAACCGCGACCGCCAGGCCGCGAGTGGTCGAATTCGCACATCCCGATGGGGCGACCTCTGTAACGGCCCGAAGGCGCTCTGGCGGATGCTGTTCCGGTCGTCCGTCCGCGAGTCGTTTTCGTGGTACTTTCCTGTCATGCAGCCAAGATCTCTGCCGGTCGAACCGGCCGTCGTGACGCCGCGGCGCAGGCCGTCGACGCCCCTTTCCGTGATCTACGCGGATGCGCTCTACCGACCCGTCCCGCCCGTCGAATACGACGACGAAGGGTATCCGGGTCCCGACGGTAGAGTGTCCGAGAGCACGCGCCACGCCGAGGCGTCGAACTACTGCTTCGACGCGCTCCGGGTTTGGTTCAGAGACCAACCCGGTACATTGGTGGCGAACGATCTCGTCATGCTCTTCGAGAAAGGCAACCCGAAGGCCGCGCTCTCGCCCGACCTGATGGTGGTTTTCAACGCCGGCAATCCCGATCGGTCCTCGTACAAGGTTTGGGAGGAAGGCGACGCCGTGCCGGCCTTTGCCTTGGAGGTCCTGTCGAAGCGAACTTGGCACAAGGACGTTCGGGTGAAACCTGGACTCTACGCGGCGTTGGGCGTTCGGGAATTCTGGCTGTTCGAGCCGTTCGAGCCGCGCTTGGCGGGCTATCGTCTGGATGGTCGCGAGTACACGCGCATTCGACCTGCGGCAGGTGGTGGCCTACCGAGCCGGGTATTGGGCTTGGAGGTCATCGTGGAAGACGACCGCATCCGCTTCCGGAATGCAGCCACCGGCGAAATCCTGCCGGACCACGTTCACGCGGATGCCATGCGCGTCGAGGCAGAAGCGCGGGCCGAGTCGGCAGTAGCGCGGGCCGAATCGGCAGAAGCACGGGCGGAATCGGCTGAGGAGCGGGCGCGGCGGGCCGAACGACGAATCGAGGAACTCCTCAAGCGCTAGCGACGGGTCTCGTAGGGGCGACCCTTGTGGTCGCCCGCTCGACCCGATCACGCCCGTTGGGTCGCCCGCTCGCCCGTGTCATACACGCCCCGAGGGCTGGCGGGACGGGACAAGCCCGTCCCCTACGGCTCGTTGTTCCTTGCCATCCCTGTCGACATGAAAGAGAGGCTGTCGTAGGAGTTCCAGCAGTTCTTCGGCACTCAACCTCCCGGCGCCGTCGGCGCCTTCTAGCAGGCGATCCGCCAGGTCCCTTTTGCGGTGATGGATGTCGACGATCTGCTCCTCGATGGTGCCCTCGGTGACCAGCCGGTAGATGGTCACCGGTCGCGTCTGTCCGATGCGGTGGGCCCGGTCCGAGGCCTGATCCTCGACGGCGGGATTCCACCAGGGATCCAGGTGGATGACATAGTCGGCGGCGGTCAGGTTGAGACCGGTTCCGCCCGCCTTCAGCGAAATCAGGAACACATCGCCCTGACCGGCCTGGAACGCCGCGATGCGTTCGCTGCGAGCCTTCGCAGACGTAGCGCCGTCGAGGTATTGATAGCTGATGCCTTGCTCGTTGAGGTAGTCCTCGACGAGTTTCAGGTGCATGACGAACTGCGAGAAGACCAGCACCTTGTGGCGGTTCTCGAGCAACTCGCCAAGGGTCTGGGCGAAGGTCTCGAGCTTCGAACTCCGAGGTGCGCTGGCCGGCGAATCGGTCACCAGCTTCGGGTTGCAGCAGGCGAGGCGGAGGCGCGTTAAGTGCGCGAAGAGCTGGAAGCGCTCGCCATCGCCCGCGTCCGGATCGCCTTCCCGGGCAGCCCGGAGTTGCTCGAGGGCCCGCTCCCGGAGTACTTCGTAGAGGGCGGCTTCCTCGGACGACAACGTCACGTGCAAGGTGATCTCGGTGCGTTCCGGAAGATCGTCGAGCACTTCGGTTTTCAAGCGTCTCAACATGAACGGCGCGATGATGCGCCGCAACCGGTTGCGCGCCTCCTCGTTGTCGTCGACTTCCACCGGTTCGCCGAAGTCGGTCCGGAACTTCTCCCTGGAGCCGAGCAGACCGGGATTCAAGAAGCTGAACAGCGAATGGAGATCCATCAGGTTGTTCTGGATGGGTGTGCCGGTGGTCACGACGCGGAAGCCCGCGGGCAATCGGCGCGCCGCCCGGGCCCGCTTCGTCAACGGGTTCTTGATCGCCTGGGCTTCGTCGAGCACCACGCTGTGCCAATTGATCGCGGCCAGCGCCTCAACATCGTTCTGCAGCAAGCCGTAGGTCGTGAGGTAGAGGTCGAATGCAGCGGGATCGTCGAGTAGCGGCGCCCGGGAAGCAACCGAACCGGTGTAGACCTTGACGTTGAGCGTCGGCGTGAACCGACGCGACTCGTCGACCCAGTTGGCGACGACGGACGTTGGGGCGACCACCAGCGCGGGTCCTCCGGGTGCCCGGTCCAGGAGAACGGACAGGGTCTGCACCGTCTTGCCGAGTCCCATATCGTCGGCAAGGCAGGCGCCGGCGCCCCAACGGCTCAAACGCGCAAGCCAGCGGTAGCCGTCGACCTGGTACGGTCGCAGTTGTGCCTGCAGGGTGCTGGGCAGTTCGGGTTCGAACGATCGGGCGGCCTCGAGGTCCGCGCGCATCTGCTGCCAACCGTCGTCACCGGCGACCTCGGCATCCTCGAACAGGTCGTCGAGGGAGGACGCAGCGAGTGAATGCAGGCGCACCGCACCCTTGGCGGCTGGCGTCGAGAGGCTCGCGAGATCGTCGAGTTGGCGGCGGAACGCTGTGGTGAGGGCGATGAACTCGCCGCTTTCGAGTTCCAGGAAACGTGATCGGGGGTTGGCCTCGAGGAGTACGAAGAGACGCCTTAGGTCGAGCACCCGCGAACCGTCCACGACCAGCTTGCCCGAGGTCTGCAGCCACTGCTCGGCGGGCTTGACGGTGAGCGACAGGGACGGCGTGGAATGACGCGCGACGATTTTGAACGGCTCGCCCTTGGGCCACTTGCAGCGTGCCTCGGCGGCATCGAGCTGCTCCAGCAACTCCAGGCATTCGAGAGGTTCGGGAAGCACCAGCGGGTCGTACTCGGTCGGCCGGGCCGCCAACCGTGGACAGCGTTCGACCAGGCGGGCCAACGCGTTGCGTTCGTTCCCGAGGTCGCGCCGCGCCTGGACATGCTCGCCGTCGCGGCTTGCGAACACCGTCGCGCCGCCCTGGCCGGGTTCGAAACAGATGCCAGAGTCGACGATGGGCTCGACCAGTAGTGCGACCGCGAGCCCCGCCTCGAAAGGTTCTAGGCGAACCCAGGGTTCGGCATCCGCCGGCACTTCCTTGGCACCCGCCACCGGGCCCGCGTCGCTCTGCACGCGAACCTGCGAGACGAGTGCCGATACGGCCTCCAGGAGCCGCGACTTGCCATCTGCCGGGAACTTGAGCCCCTCCGGTGGAATGACGTCGAACAAGCGCCGGTGGTCGGTGGTGAAACGGGTGACTTCGATTCGGTTGTCGGAGGCCAGCGTGATGCCGTATTCGCCTTCCGCATTCCAGCCGTGGGGATCGATGGCAACGACGACGACGCCATCGGCACCTTCGTCGATGTGTAGTTCCGGTTCCCGTCGGACCACGTCGATTGGTTCGCCCGAGTCGTTGAAGACATGGGGATGGCCGGCCAGCGCGTAGAGGCCGCGAATACCGAGTTCGTAGTCGACGCGTCCCCAGGAACGGCGGATCACGACGGCGGCGGCAGCGGCGAGATCCTCTTCGCGGAGGTGGTCCATCGACGGTGCCTCCTCGGCCAGGCGTTTGAGGGCAACCCGGCGCCCCTTGCTCCAGGTGCCGTTCTTGTTCCGGCGCTGCTCGCGGGGCGTGACGTCGACGTAGTCGTAGTACCGATGGACATCCCAAACGAGGCGTTTCTCCACGGGGGTCGATGTCGCGCTCTTCGCTTGGCCCTGGTTACTGGCGTCGTAGGCCAGTTGCTCCAGTGCCTTGAGCGAGCGTTCCCACGCGAGCATGGGCGCTTCCAGCACCGCCAGGGTTTGGATGCCGAGTTCGTCGAGCAGCGGCTGCGGATCGGGTAGGCCGGCCGGGTCCGCGCCGCGCAGTTCGACGAGCCGGTGCAGGATCGACGCGCTTTCGGCGGCGATCCACCGGTAGCCGTTGGCGCTAGCCCGACTGCGGTACGCGTCCATCAGTTCGAGCCACTCGGCGCTCGCCTGGTTGTCGGAACCGAGCCAGCAGTTCCTGAAGCCGTCGAGGAAGGTTAGGTAGCACGGGATTACCGTTCGGCGCGCGTAGATGCCGAGGTCCCGTTGGACGCGCGCGGCGTCTATTGCGAAGGCAACCTCGACGTCGCGGTTGAGATAGCGGCGCTCGGCGGTGCGCAGCAGGTGCTGCATCAGGTCGCGGGATTCGGGCGTGTCCAGGCGGACGAGCGCAATCAGGGAGAGTGCAAATGCCGCATGCTCGGGGAACACGTTGCGTTTGCGGGTGCCCGCCTTCTCCGCGGCGATGGCGGCATCGATGTGTTGACGAGCAGCGGGATTGTCGCCCCGGAGCATGGCGATCATGGCACGCGTCGACGCGAGCCCGGTGTTGGCCGGCTTGGTATCGCGGACCTCGCGGGGGAGTTCCGAGAACACGGCTTCGGCCGCGTCGAACCGCCCTTGCAGAATGCGGATGTAGGCCATGTCGGCGGCATGGCCTGCCGGGTCCAAACTGAAACGGTGGCAAGCGTGGATCGCGGGTTCCGGTGGCGCCCCGACGGCGAGCGTGTGACGCAGGCAACCGGTAAGGGCAACGTCGATGTAGCGCTCTGGCAATGTGGCAAGCACATCAACCGCAAGCGGATCCGCCAGGAAGCGCCACTCGTCAACGGATCCTTCGTTCCCTTCCAGCAGCGAATCGAGATTGCCGAAGTCGCCGCGTATCACGTAGCAGCGGAACAGGGTTTCGAACAGGTAGCGGTCGACACCGGGTCTAGGCCGTGTGTCTTGGAAGGCCTCGAGGATTTGCCTGAGTCGACCTTCGCGTTGCGCGCGGACGGCCAATGGCACCGCCCAGTTTCGTGTTGCTGCGACCCCGACGTTCGGCGACGGCGGTCGAACGCCGATCCCGGCGTTGATCAGTTCGTCGTTCGCCCGCCGAACCTCCGCTTGGGTGAGGTTGCGGCCGAGCAGTGCAACGCTCGCCTGCGCCAAAACCTTAGCGGTGCGGTTCACACCGAGTCCGTGGGGTGCGACGACTCCGTAGGCTTGCGCGACGAGGCGGGCACCGGGTGAGAGGGCGGCGTAGGGGTCGGCGTCGAACCCGGCGTTCAGTACTTCCGTTGGTTCAGCCGCCACAATCGTCCTTGATCTTCGTCTTAACCACCGATTGCCGTCCACGATACCAAAGACGACGTGGTCGCGGCGCCCAAGACGCGTTTTTTGCAGTTCGGCGCGGGACGGGACAAGCCCGTCCCCTACGATTGTTCCACCCGCGTTGAGCATTGGCCGTAGGGGCGACGCTTGTCGTCGCCCGTCTTGGAAGTGGCGGCAGGCCGGGCGGCACTGGCGCTACGGGCGAGCCACCAATACCGCGTCGCCGTCGACTAGCCAGGGCCCTTCGAAGCGGGTGAAGCCGGCTTCCCGGAGCAGCCGTTGGTTCGTCTCGGCGGACAGCGTGACATCGTAGTTCCACTCCCCCCGAGAGCCGCCCGGGAGCTTTGCGATCCAGTCCTCGAACAGCCGGAGCACGGAGGTCTCTGCCTCGTTGACGACGAGACCGGCGCACTGGTCGCCCTCGACGTAGGCGCCGTTGGGATCCAGCGCAGAACGAAAACAGCGATAAATCTCCCGCTTGGTATCGGGCGGAAAGTGATGCACGCAGAGGATCGAGACGACGTAGTCGAAGCCTTTGAGACCCGCCGGCCAATCCACGCAGGATGCCTCCAGCAACTCGATCTGCGGCATCTGATCGATGTACTTCCGCTCGAGTTCGGCGAGCATCCGGGGTGCCTGGTCCATCGCCATGATCCGTGCGTTGGGCGCGCGCTCGAGGATGTATTCGAGCTCCAGGCCGGTGCCGCAGCCGACGTCGAGGATTCGGATGGACTCGCGGGTCCTTGCGACTCTCGTTGCGGTGGCGCGGTGCAGCGGGGCGTAGCCTTCGGCGAATTTCGCATCCCACAGGTGCGCGACGTTGTTGAAGAAATCGGGCAGGCTTTCGACGTCCATTCCGACGCCGCCGGGGTCGCGGGCGACGCGGCCCGAGATCACCCGAAGGCGCTCGAACTCCGCATCGAGCGTGCCCTGATCGTTTTCCTTGGACATGGGTGCTCCATGCCACGCACTGCTATCGTGCGTGGGTAGGTATGGAAGGAGAACGGCCCGCGATCGGGGCTTCAAGAAGACCGGAAGCGAGCCCTAGTTGTTCCCGTTGCTCGGGAGCGTCAAGTTGTTCATTGCCTTCTCCGGTCGGCGGTTTCGGCGCGCACCCTACCACCGGCGCCCATCTGACTCAACGCCAACCTATTCGTCCCTTTGTGACCGAGCCGCTTCGATGGCGTTGTATCGGTAAAGATCATCCGTGGTTCGGCCTGCCACACGTCCGGTCGCCCGGTTGCGCAGCCACGCCTTGAACCCGGCGAGGTGGAACAGCGTGGCGTTGCGTCGGGACCCGTGCTGGACGCGCGCCGTTCGGTCCCGGCGCAAGCGTTCGTAGCGTTGCAGGGCCGACGGCACGTCTTCCTCGCCCGCCAAACATCCCGCCAGGACCGCCGCATCCTCGATGGCCATCGCCGCGCCTTGGGCCATGAACGGCAGGGTCGGGTGGCAGGCGTCTCCCAACAGGGTGACGCGTCCCTTGCCCCACCGGCGCATCGGTTCGCGGTCGTGCAACGCCCATTTGAACAAGGTTTCGCCGTCCACGTTGTCGATCAGGCGTCGAATGTCGTCGTGCCAGCCGACGAAATCGGCGGCGAATTCGGCATGGTCTCCGCGCTCTGTCCAGGACTCGACTTCCCAGCCCGACCTTTCGATCACGCCAACGCAGTTGACGAGTTCGCCGCGTCGGACGAAGTAGTGAACGAAATGTCCACCGGGGCCCCACCAGGCGGTTGCCATCGGTCGGATCAGGCCGGGCGGCAGGCGATCGGCCGGCACCAGGGCCCGCCATGCGACGCAGCCGGTAAAGCGTGGGCGGTCGTCGCCCCAGAGTCCGGCGCGAACCGCCGAGTGGATGCCATCGGCACCGACGAGCAGGTCTCCATCGTCGTCGCCCGTGACCGCCGTCAATCTCACCCGCGTATCGCGTTGGTCGAAACGTCGAACCCCAGCGTCGCAGAGGAGGGCGATGTTCGGGTTCGCGAGCGCCGCATCCACCAGTACGCGCAACAGGTCGGCGCGGTGCATGTGGTAGTAGGGAAACCCGAAGCGTCGTACGGCTTCCTCGCCCAAGGCCGACTGGCCGATGACCCGGCCGGTTCGCCAGTTCCTGAACTGGATTGCCTGGGGCTGGAAAGCGGCGGCGCGAAGCGGTCCTTCCAGTCCGAGATCGTGCAGTACACGCGTGCAGTTGGGCGACAGTTGAATGCCGGCACCGACCTCGCCGAACTCCCGGGCTTGCTCGAACACCGTGACGTCGTGGCCTCGTCTGGCGAAGCACAGGGCGGCGGCGAGTCCCCCGATTCCGCCGCCGGCAACCAGCACCTTCAGGGGGCGCATCCGCTTATTCCCGCCTCGGTGCGAGCACGATGGGTTCGACGGAACGCTGTCCGGGCTGCATCATGTGCAGCTTAACAGCCTGTCCGAGTGCAACTCGTGCTGCTCACGATCTCGACCACGCATAGCCCAGCCACCGATCTGGGATACCTCCTGCACAAGAATCCCGCGCGGGTCCAGGTTTTCGAGTTGTCGTTCGGCAAGGCGCATGTGTTCTATCCCCAGGCGTCGGATGAGCGCTGCACGGCGGCACTGCTGCTCGATGTCGATCCCATTGGGCTGGTGCGGGGGCGCGGCTCGATGTCGACGGACTACGTTAACGACCGGCCGTACGTCGCATCGTCCTTTCTGAGCGTCGCCATCGCACGGGTGTTCGGCAGTGCCTTGGGCGGTCGCTGTCGGGACAGGCCGGAACTCGTCGACAAGCCGTTGCCGCTCGTTGCCCGGATCGCTGCGCTGCCTTGCAGGAGCGGGGACGATGTGCGGGAACTCTTCGAACCGCTGGGCTATGAAGTGGGCCTTGAACCTGGCGACAACGCGAGCGCCGGCTACCGGAACGTCACGTTGACTGGCCGCAAGCCGTTGGCCGAGTTGCTGACCCATCTCTATGTGCTGATTCCGGTGCTGGACGGCCGCAAACACTACTGGGTGGGCGACGCCGAGGTGGACAAGCTCATCGCCCGGGGGGAAGGCTGGCTGGAGGATCATCCGCGCCGGGATCTCATCGTGCGTCGTTATCTCAAGCGGCGGGACAACCTGGCGAGGGATGCGTTGGCGCGTTTGGCGGACGACGAGGACGCGGGTTCCCCTGATGGCGACGACCGACCCGGCGCAGAGGCGTTTGTGACACTGGCGGATGCCCGTCTGGCGGCGGTCGCCCGCGCCTTGAAGGAAAGCAACGCCGCGCGCGTCATCGACTTGGGATGCGGGGAGGGGCGGTTGGTCGAGCAACTGCTCCGGGACCCGCAGTTCCAGGAGATCGTTGCTATGGACGCCTCCGTCCGGGCGCTGGAGACGGCCAGCCGCCGTCTTCGGTTGGATCGCATGCCGGAACGGCAGCGGCGGCGGGTCAAACTACTGCAGGGGACGATGACCTATCGCGACCGGCGCATGCAGGGCTTCGATGCGGTGGCCGTGGTGGAAGCACTGGAGCATCTCGACCCCGAACGGCTCACGACATTCGAACGGGTGTTGTTCGAGTTCGCCAGGCCGGAAACGGTGGTCGTCACGACGCCGAACCGGGAGTACAACGTCAAGTATCCGGGCATTCCTGCAGACGGCCTGCGCCATAAAGACCACCGGTTCGAATGGACACGGGCGGAGTTCGCGGCCTGGGCCGATGCGGCCGCGTCGGCGCGTGGCTACTCGGTAGCTTTCGAACCGGTCGGCGAGGTCGACGAGGCGCTCGGAGCACCGACCCAGATGGGGATCTTCCGGCGATGCGGATAGAGATTCCCGAATACTGCCTCGTGGTCCTTGTCGGCGCATCCGGTTCCGGCAAGTCGACTTTCGCGGCCAAACACTTCGCTCCCACGGAGGTGATCTCGTCCGACACGTGCCGGGCGCTGGTCAGCGACGATGCCAACGACCAGTCGGCTACCCGGGATGCCTTCGAACTGCTCGAGTTCATCGCCCGAAAGCGTCTTGCGGCTCGACGTCTCACCGTCGTGGACGCGACCAACGTCCGCCCCGAGGACCGCGCCAAGCTCGTCCGTCTGGCCCGAGAGTTCCACGCCTTCGCGGTTGCCATCGTGTTCGATCTGCCGGAGCGTGTCTGCCAGGAGCGCAACGACCGACGAGAAGACCGCGACTTCGGTCCGCGGGTGGTACGCAACCACGTCCGTTTGCTTCGTCGGTCGTTGAAGCGACTCGGACGCGAAGGCTTCCGCTATCGGTTCCAGTTCCGTTCGGAAGGGGAGGCCGATGCCGCGGTCGTCGACCGTCAGCGCCTGTGGACGGATCGGCGAGACGATGCGGGTCCGTTCGACATCATCGGCGATGTGCACGGCTGCTGCGACGAGTTGGAAGCGCTGCTTTCCGAACTCGGCTATAGCGTCGCGAGGGACGGCGAGCGTTTTGGGATCACCCATCCCGAGGCGCGAAGGCTCGTGTTCCTGGGCGACCTGGTGGACCGGGGCCTCCGGGTTGCGGATTGCCTGCGGCTGGCGATGGACGCGGTTGACGACGGCGTGGCGTTGTGCGTGCCTGGGAACCACGAGACGAAGCTGCTCCGCCACCTGCGCGGCCGGCGCGTGAAGTTGACCCACGGTCTCGATGGAACCGTCGCTCAACTGGAGGCGGAACCGGCCGCGTTCCGCGACCGTGTGGCGGAGTTCATCGATGGATTAGTCAGCCACTACCTCTTCGACGACGGCAAACTCGCGGTGGCGCACGCGGGCATGAAGAACGAAATGCTCAACCGGTCGTCGGGTGCCGTGCGGGAGTTCGCGCTCTACGGCGAAACGACCGGCGAGACCGACGAGTTCGGCTTCCCCGTGCGCTACGACTGGGCGAGCGAATACCGGGGCGAAGCGATGGTCGTCTACGGCCACACGCCCGTGGCCGAGGCGGAGTGGGTCAACGGTACCATCTGCATCGACACGGGCTGCGTGTTCGGCGGCAAGCTGACCGCGTTGCGCTATCCGGAACGGGAACTGGTCTCGGTAACGGCGGCGAAGATCTACTACCCGGCGACCGGTCGGCCACTGAAGCCCGATGCCGAGGCCCCCGCAGACATCCTCGCCATCGACGATGTCCTCGGCAAACGAATTGTCGATACGCGGCTTGTCCCCAACATCACCGTCCGGGAGGAAAACGCGGCGGCGGCGCTTGAAGTGATGAGTCGGTTCGCGATCCAGCCGAACTGGCTCATCTACCTGCCGCCGACGATGTCGCCGTGCGCGACGAGGGATTCCGGCGATTTGTTGGAACACCCGGCGTCGGCGTTCGGCTACTACCGCACCAACGGCGTTGCGAAGGTCGTCTGCCAGGAGAAGCACATGGGCTCCCGGGCCATTGCGGTGGTTTGCCGCGACGCGGACGTCGCCCGGACTCGCTTCGGTGCGGCAGGCGGGAGCGCCGGCATCATCTATACGCGGACCGGCCGGCGGTTCTTCAGCGGGCAACTCGCCGGTTTCGAGCAGCCGGTCCTGGATCGGATTCGCACCGCGGCGGACCGCTGCGGTCTCTGGGAGAAGCTGGACACGCCGTGGCTGATCCTCGATTGCGAACTGATGCCGTGGTCGGTGAAGGCGGCGGATCTGGTCCGAGAGCAATACGCAAGCGTTGCCGATGCGGCCAGCCTCGGTCTGGCGCGGGCGGTGGACGCGCTCGAACGGGCGAGCGACCGAGGTGCCGACACGGCCGAGTTGGCGCATCGTTTCCGAGGCAAGGCCGAGATGGTTAAGGGCTACGCGAAAGCGGTCGGTCGATACAACTGGCCTGTGGTCACCGTGGACGATCTCAAGCTCGCGCCGTTTCACCTGCTGGCGACGGAAACCGCCGTGCACGACGACAAGGACCACGGCTGGCACATGGAGCACCTGGCGGAACTGTGTAAGGGCGATGGACTCTTGACCACGACGGACCACCGCGTGGTGGATCTCGGCGACGAGGCCAGTTGCGCGGACGCGATCGCCTGGTGGGACGAATTGACCGCGGCCGGCGGCGAGGGGATGGTGGTCAAGCCGTGGGACTTCGTTGCCCGGAGCGGCAAGGGTCTCGTCCAACCCGCGATCAAATGCCGGGGACGGGAATACTTGAGAATCATCTACGGTCCCGAATACACCGCCGAGGAGAACCTTAAGCGGTTGCGACAGCGGAGTCTCGGCGCGAAGCGATCCCTGGCGCGCCGGGAATTCGCCCTGGGCCTCGAAGCCCTGCACCGATTCGTGGAGCGGGAACCGCTGCGCCGGGTACACGAATGCGTCTTCGCCGTGCTCGCCATGGAATCCGAGCCGGTGGATCCGCGGCTGTAGAAGGCCGGTGGCTCCGCTTGGTGTTTGACGGGCGGATCATGGAGTGTGACGCTGTACGGATGAGGAATGTGACAGTCACCGTTGACGACGAGGCCGATCGCCGGAAACGCCTTCAGGACAAGGCCGTGCGGGCGATCAAGAGGTTTCGCGGTGGGGACCGCCTACCTAGGGACGAGATCCACGTCCGAGGTAGCCCGGATCATCGGTGCAAGAAGGACCACGCCGCGCCAAGGGAGAGCCTATGACGAAGGGCATTTCGCATAAACTGACCGAGAAACAGTCTCTCCAGATCAGCAAGCTCGCGTCGATGCCCGATAACGAGATCGACACGAGCGATATTCCTGAAGTGCTCGGCTGGTCCGGGGCCACGCGCGGATTGTTGTACCGGCCCACCGAAAAGCACAAGAGACGTGTCTCGCAACGTCAAACGCCGGGGTAGTCCCGATCAAACCAAACGGCTGCTCGGGTTAGTGCGAATCCGCTCCAGCACGGGCCGGATCTCCGCCAAGAAACGCTTCGGATCTTCGCTCATCGGGAAGTGACCTAGTCCCTTCATGGTCTTGTACCGCGCGCCCGGGATCATGGCGGCGAGTTCCTCCCCGGCCTCCGGGGTGCCGCTCCAGTCGTATTCGCCGTTCAGGATGTCGACCGAGCACACGTCGGTGTCGATGGTCGCGGCCGTGTTGCGCACATCGTGGTCGACGCTGTAGTAGTAGAGATCCCCCTTGAACACCGCCGGCGCACCCTGGCTGTAGACCCAGGTGGTTTCCCGGCGCAGCGCTTCCGGGCTCGTCGGCGCCATCATGCCGTACATCAGGTGGGCCTTGAAGTCGTTGCCGATGCGTGGGTGGTTGAACTCGTCGACGAAACCGCCCGGCGTGTAGGCGGATGCTTCGAGGCCGACGACGGCGCGGAATTCGCGGGGGTGGCTTAGGGCGAGGTCGATCGCCAAGTGTCCACCGATGGAACTGCCCATGAAGACCGGTCGTTCGAGGCCGAGCGTGCGCGCCAAGGTGATGGGGACCGCCATCAGGAAGTCCCGGGTGAGCCGATACTCCTCAGTCCACCACGGCTTGCCGACCGGCGGGACGGACTTGCCGTGGTAGGGAAGGTCGTAGGCGATCATTCGGAAGTCCCTCTGAAGTCCGGCGTCCTCCAGTACATGCCGCCACTGCCGCCCGTCCGCCCCGGCGGTGTGCTGCAGGAGCAGTCCGACGTCGCCGGTTCCCGACTCCTCGAAGTAGACGCGATGCTCGACGCCGTCGAGGGTCAGATAGACGTAGCGGCCCACTGCATCGTCGAAACGGGCGTCATGCTGCATTGTTCACCTCCCGCATGATCTCGATCAGCCGCCGAAGGGCGGGGTAGTAGGCGCAATAGTTGGCGGTGTCGCCCGCGACTTCGAAGTCGTGGTGGATACCCGCCGCGTAGAGGTCCTGATAGAAGGGGCGCGGCGTCTCGGCGAGCATCGCTTCCCAATCGGCTTGTGGGGCACGGATTGCCAGGTCGGTAGCGACCCCGCCCGGCCAACGCTCGATGGATCTCACCGAGCCATCATCGATGCGCATTCTGTAGTTCCGATGTCCTATGCCTAGGCGGACGGTGGCGTTCCACAACCTAGCGTGGATGCGGAACTCGCCGTCGTCGTTGGCGCGTTCGCGGACGGTGTCCCAGTCGAGCATCTTGTTCCCTCTCGGTGCGTCGCTTGCGCTAAGGTAGCCGATTCGCCCAACGGCTGTCGGACAACGGAAACCCCAATGGCGACGAGAATCGGCCTGATCGCCGACACCCACATCCCCGAAGCCCGCGCGACGCTCTGGCCGCAGGTCTACGACGCGTTCGAAGGCGTCGACTGCATATTCCACGGTGGCGACGTGCACGATCTCGCCCTGCTCGACGAACTCGAGAAGGTCGCACCGGTCTACTGCGCGCGCGGAAATGGCGAGGACGGGTCCGGCGGGCGTCCCATCCAGCCGGAAGATCCGCGAGTCAAATACGTCTGGACCGTGGAGATCGAGTCGTTAACGGTGGGATTGACGCACTACATCCCCGTGGAGGAGGGACCGCCGGGATTGACGCTGGAACGTTTCGTGGCCCGTTACTGGCCGGAAAAGACCCCGGACGTGATCGTCTCCGGGGACAGCCACACCGAGTTGATCGCCGAGATCGACGGCATCCTGTGCGTGAACCCGGGCTCGCCCACCTACCCCCACAACTACGACACGCAGTACGGCACCATCGGCTTCCTCGATGTGGAGGGGAACCGCGCCGACGCGTCGGTCTGGCTCATCACCGACGACGGCATCGAGCCGTTCGACTGGGACGCGATACCGCCCTGGAAGCTACGCTGATCCCGAGCGGATGCAGGTGATGGCTCGGAAACCGAACATCGTCGTAATCATGACCGATCAGCAACGCGCCGATGTGTCTAGGCGTGAAGGATTCCAGCTCGACACGACACCCTTTCTGGACAGTCTGGCCGCGCAGGGCACCTGGTTCGATCGGGCATACACGCCGATGCCTGTTTGCCTTCCAGCCCGTGTGAGCATGCTGACGGGCCGGTATCCCAGCGCAACCCATGCGCGGACGAATCACAATGGAGGAGACGCGTTTTTCGAGACCGACCTCTATGAAGTGATGCGTCGGCAGGGCTACCGGACCGCGCTCTGCGGCAAGAACCACTCGCATCTCAACGCGGATCGGATGGACTACTGTTTCACTCTCGGCCACCACGGCGGCGGCAAGGATCGAACAGACGACGACGTCGCATTCGACGATTACCTGGCAAGTCTTCGAATGCGCGCCGACTTCAATCCGGCACCCTATGGCGTGGAAGTCCAATGTCCATTCCGGGCCGTCACGGCCGCCACGAACTGGATCGATGGGCTTGCGGGTGACGCCGACCCTTTCTTCCTATGGCTGTCGTTTCCCGAACCGCACAATCCGTACCAGGCGCCCGAACCCTATTTCTCGATGTTTCCGCCGGAGACCCTGCCGGCAACGATTTCCGACGAGTCTGCGCTTGAGGCGAAAGGTTTCAAGTATCAATGGCTACGCCATATCGGAGAGGCGGCATTCCCTGACTATGCAGAGCAACTCCCACGTGCACGATCGAACTATTTTGGAATGCTGAGATTGATCGACGACCAGGTCAAACGATTCTTCGGCTACCTGGACTCGAAAGGACTGCGGGACAAACACGATCGTGATCTTTCTCTCGGATCATGGCGACTATGTTGGCGAGTACGGGCTGGTACGCAAAGGTGCCGAGTTGCCCGAGGTGCTCATTCGCATCCCGTTTGTCGTCGTTGGGCCGGATGTTGTGGCTTCCGATGAGCCCCATCCGGCACATATCACGACCGCAGACATCATGCCGACGATCTGCGAAGCGATCGGGACGGACATTCCGCGCGGAGTACAGGGACGCAGTCTATGGCCGTTGTTGACCGGGGAGGACTATCCCGAGGCGGAATTCGACAGCGCGTATGCGGAACACGGATTTGGCGGGTTGCATTACACGGCCGCCGATGACTATGACCCGCACGGGGATGGACTAAACCCGGCGGTCGGCTTTGACGAGCTAAACGGCTGGTCGCAGAGTGGGACCATGCGTGCGATACGCAGTGGTGACTGGAAACTCGTTTTCGATATGCAGGAACACGGACAGCTCTACAACCTGGCGGAGGATCCCGTTGAATTGAATGACCTTTTCGGTCAGCCAAACCATGCAGAGATCCAATCAAAGATGCTGGCTAAGTTATTGGGGTGGACATTGCGCGTACAGGATCCACTGCCCCATCCCCGTCGTCGGTACAAGCTCAAATCCGATGAACGGAACTATTGGTCGCCCTATCGTTGACGGCGGCTGCCCAGACGACGCACCGGGCAAGCCCGTCCCCTACGGGCCTGCCGCCGGCGTCCCGGCGCCGTAGGGGCGACCCTTGTGGTCGCCCGCCGATGTGCCGAGGCGTCGCCGGGACGGGACAAGCCCGTCCCCTACGGTTCGGCGTAGGACATTCGCCCGCTTCGGGATGGGATCAGTCCTTTCGGCAACCCCAGGATCCGCTCGGCGATGATGTTGCGCTGGATGTTGGGCGTTCCGCCACCGATCACGACGCCCGGCCAGCCGAGGGACGAACGGGCCCATCGTCCGCCATCTACCGCTTCCTCGCTGCCCGGTAGCTGAACGCCGGCAAGCCCCGTCAACTCAACGGCGAAGTCGTCCATCTCGATCTCGAGACTGGCGCGGTGCAGCTTGTTGACGGACGTCTCGCTGGACAGCGGTTCGCCGCGCAACTGCTTGGTGAGGTAGCGCAGGCCGTTGTACTTCATGGCGGCGATCTTCGCCTCGAACTCCCCGATTCGACGATGCACGGCGGGGTCGTCCGCAGCCGGCTTGCCTTGCCGGTTGGTGGATCGTACGAGGTTCTTGAGGGATTCCAGTTTCGCGAACATCTGCGTTACTTCGCCGATGCTGGAGCGTTCGTTGGCGAGTGCTGAGATCGTCACCGACCAGCCCTTGCCTTCTTCGCCCAATCGGTTCTCGACGGGAACCTGGACGTCCGTGAAGAATACTTCGGCGAAGTTCCTGTCGCCCGCCATGTTCTCGATGGGTCGCACCTCGATGCCGGGCGAGTTCATCGGCACCAGGAGGCAGGTGATGCCGTCGTGCTTGCGTTCGACGTCGAAGTCGGTGCGGGTCAGGAGGATGATCCAGTCGGCCCAGGGCGCGCCCGTGGTCCAGATCTTCTGGCCGTTCACCACGTAGTGGTCGCCGACGCGTTCGGCCTTGGTCTGGATGGCCGCCAGATCGCTGCCGTGGTTGGGCTCCGAATAGCCCGTGCACCAGTTGACCTTGCTGTCGAGGATGTCGGGGATGAAGCGCCGCTTCTGCTCGTCGGTACCATACTGCATGATCCCTGGACCCACCCAGGCGAGGCCCATGGAGGATGTGCCGAGTGGCGGCGCTCCCGCGAGCGCCATCTCCTCCTTGAGTATTGTCTGTTCGGTCAGGCTTCCGGAACCGCCGCCGTATTCCTCGGGCCAGGAGAAACCGACCCAGCGCTTGTCGCGAACCTTCTTCAGCCACTCGCCCATGAAGCCACGCCCGCGCTCGGCTCGCGGCGGCAAGTTCTCGGCGAGGAATTCGCGGATCTCGGTACGGAACGCCTGTTCTTCCGGGGTGAAGTCGAAGTCCATCAAAGGCCTCCTAGGCGAGCGGCGCGCTGGTAGTGGTAGTCGGCATCGCCGAACGCGGAACGCACCCATTTCGAGCGCTTGAGGTATAGCTGGGCGTCGTACTCGGCGGTGAAGCCGATGGCACCGTGAAGGCCCACGCCGTCGATCCCGATCCGCGCGAATGCGTCGGACGCGTACGCCTTGGCCAGTGACGCCGCCCGGGGCAGTTCATCCGGGGCATCGTCGATCGCCCATGCCGCATAGTAGGCCAGCGATTTGAACGACTCGATGTCGACGAACATGTCGGCGAGGCGGTGCTTGACGCCCTGGTACCTGCCGATGGGGTTGCCGAACTGAATGCGGTTCGTCGCGTACTCGGTGGTCAACTCAAGGACCGCCTCGGCGGCACCGATGGCCTCGAGGGTTACCGCCACCGCCCCGCAGTCGGTCAAGAAGGCGAGGTCGCCGTTAGACATCGGAAACGCCGCAAGGGGCGCGACCCCGTCGAGGGTCGCCGTCCCGAACGGCTTGGTCCGGTCGATGCCGGGTTGCGCCGCCAAGGTTGCGTCCTTCGCATCCACGATGATTAGGTTCAGTTCGCCGTCGGTTCGGGTTGCCAGCAGGAAGTGCGTCGCCGCCGTGGCGTCGCTGACGTATGGCTTGGTGCCGGTCAGCGTCTGAACGCCTTCAAGTCGTATGCCCTCGGGGTCGATCCAAGTGGGATCGTCGTACAAGCCAATGCCGAAGGCCGCTTCTCCCGTCGCGATCTTGGGCAGCCACTCGCGCTTCACGTCGTCGCTGGCGGAGCGGCCGATGGCGGTTGCGGCCAGTGCTTGGGAGACGATCGGCAAGGGGCTCAAGCCCCGGCCGCTTTCCTCGAGAACCACCGCCAGGTCAATCCACTTCAAGCCGACTCCGCCGTGGGCTTCGGGGACGATCAGCGCGAGCCAGCCGAGATCCGCCGCCTTCTGCCAGAGTTCATGTGCCAAGCCGCCGTTCTGGGTGCGCACGACGCTCAACGGGCAAGCGTCGGTCATGAAGCGCAGCACCTGCTCCCTCAGCAGGTTCTGCTCTTCAGAGAAGCCGAAATCCATGGCGTGTCAGCCGTATGCGCGCGATGTGATCGGCGAAAGCCGCGCCGTAGGGGCGAGGCTTGTCCTCGCCCGCACGAGGCTTGTCCTCGCCCGCACGAGGCTTGTCCTCGCCCGCACGAGGCTTGTCCTCGCCCGC
>VXYL01000068.1:279590-304471 GCA_009846005.1 Gammaproteobacteria bacterium
TGTCCTCGCCCGCACGAGGCTTGTCCTCGCCCGCACGAGGCTTGTCCTCGCCCGCGCCCTCGGTGCAATTGGCACGGGACGCCACAAGGGCGTCCCCCACGATCCCGCAGGTCACCCGTTCTACACGCCGCGCATGGGATTGATCGGGGGCCAGCTATCCTTGCTTTCGAGGATCGCCTCGCCCAGCTCCTCGACGTCCCACGGCCCGTCGGCCTCGTCCTTCTGCGCCACCGGGTTGACCTGCCAGGACAGCAGCGAGACCCGGTTGCCGGTCAAGAGCCAGGTCCGGCCGGTGACGTCCTTGGCGTCGTCGGTGCACAGCCAGACGACGGTCGGCGAGACTTTCTCGGGGGGCACGGCGTCCTTGGCTTGTTCCGGAAGGATGTCCTCGGTCAGTCTCGACAGCGCGGTCGGTGCGAGGATGTTCACGGTCACGCCGTAACGGGCACCCTCGAGATACAGGCAGCGGGCGAATCCCGCAATCCCGGCTTTCGCAGCGCCGTAGTTGGTCTGCCCGAAGTTGCCGAGGAGGCCCGAGGTCGAACTGGTGACGATGATGCGGCCGCCCTCGCCTTGTTCGAGCATCCGGTCGTAGGCCGCCTTGGCGCTGTAGTAGGTACCGCGAAGGTGCACGTCGTTGACCACCTCCCACATGTCGTCGGTCATGTTCTTGAACGACTTGTCGCGCAGGATCCCGGCGTTGCAGATGCAGATATCGAGCCGGCCGAAACTGTCGACAGCTGTTTGGACCATGGCCCCCGCATGTGCCTTGTTGGCGACCGAACCATAGTTGGCAACCGCTTGGCCCCCGGCATCGCGAATCTCCTCAACCACCCCGTCGGCCATTGATGTCCCGGCGCCGGTGCCATCACGGGCACCGCCTAGGTCGTTGACCACCACCGCTGCCCCCTCCGCAGCCAGCAACAGCGCGTGGGTTCGGCCCAGACCACCTCCGGCGCCGGTCACGATCGCGACCTTGCCGTCCAGCATCCCCATGGAATACCTCCATCCTCAGTTAAGCGGAAACGAAACAGTCTATTGCAGGGCTGTCGCAAAGGCCATGCTGCAGCCGTGGCGGCGATGCGCTATGCCAGCACGGCGTCCACCTCGATTTCGATCAGAAGTCGATCATCGACGAGCTTCGAGACTTCGACGCAAGTGGCGGCGGGGTCAATACCGCCGAACGTCTCCCGGTGGGCTTGCGCGAATCCGTCCAGCTCGCTCATATCGGTCAGAAAAGTGCGGGTTCGTATGACGTCGTCGAGGTCTGCGCCGAGTTCGCGTAGCGCGCGTCGGATTTTCTGCAACACGAAGGTGGCCTGGTGATAGACGTCGCCGCCCACGACGTTGCCATTCTCGTCCACCGCCGTGGTGCCGGACACGGCGATCACCGTTCCCGACCGTATCGCTCGGGAATAGGCTGCCTGCTTTTCCCAGCGAGATCCGCTATAGGTTCTCTGTTTCATCTGATGCTGTGGGGTCACCGTTTCGGTCCTGCGCGTTAGGATGATGGGGGGCACGGTTTCGGAGCGCCAGTGGCAGTTGAGCTGCTCATCACCGCGGACGACCGGACGGGCGCGTTGGAGACCGGCGGTGCGTGCGCCGACCTCGGTTTCGACGTTCGACTGAGCACCGCGCCGAGTAGGGGCGACGACTGCGCAGTGATCGACCTCGATAGCCGCCATTGCACGGCGGCCGAAGCGGCGCGCCGGATCGGCGAGGCGCACCGACACGCCGCCCGCTTCCGCTGCCACAAGATGGACTCCGGACTACGGGGCAACTGGGCGCACGAAGCCGCATCGCTTGTTTCGTTGGGCCGGCGCGTGGGAATCCTCGCGAGCTTTCCCGATGCCGGCAGGCGCTGCGACGGCGGTACGGTCTACATCCACGACGTGCCGGTGGCCGAAAGCCCCTTCGGGCGCGACCCCCGCAACCGCCTGCTGACCAGCCGCCCCGTCGACTACCTGCGAGCGGCAGGCTGCGGGAACGCGCTGGCGGACGGGCGCCTAGTGGTTCTCGATGCGAATACCAATGACGAGTTGAACGCCGCGGCGCTGCGATGTCGGGAGGAGAGCCGCATGCTCGTCGGCACCACGGGCGGGGTTGGTGCATACGTTGCAACGCTGCGCTCTGGACGGCGCGGCGAACCACGCGCCCTGCCACGACCTGCGCTGATCGTCTGCGGCAGTCTCCATCCGCTCAGCCGGATGCAGGTCTCGAAGCTCGAATGCCTTGCCGTGGGGCCCCTCGATGGTGCCAAGACAGCTTTGGCGGCGCTGAAACGTGGCGAGGACGTGATTCTGGCGACCGAAATGACGACGGCTGAGATCGGGGACGTCGCGGCCGAATCCATGGCGACGGTGGTCGCCACCACTACTTGGAACTGGATCGCAGCCTCCGGCGCGCCGACATTGGTCATCCTGGGCGGCGACACGGCGGCGGCGATCCTGGGCGATCGCACGTTGCGCGTACTGGGCAGTGTGGACACGGCTGTACCCGTTTCCCGCACCGAAGGCTCCCGTCTCACCGTGGTCACCAAGGGTGGTGGCATTGGCGACGACGACACCGTGTTGCGGCTGCTCAACCGCGCGACGGCGTAGCATCGAGCGCATCGAGGCATTGGCGACGCGCCCGTCACACGGCCGGTGCTCTTGCGCGTGCACGGTCCGGATTCGTGGTTCGACGCACCCACGCGTCCAAACACCGCTAAACTGGCCGACCGATTCCATCGTAGGAAGCGAGCATGGCCGATCTCTTCGATCTCACCGGCAAGGTCGCGCTGGTGACCGGCGGAAGCCGGGGCCTGGGCAGGGCCATGGTGCTGGCGTTCGCGGAACGCGGGGCGGACGTGGTGATCACGAGCCGCAAGGCGGACAACTGCGAGTCCCTCGCCGAGGAAGCCCGCGCGTTGGGGGTCCGGGCGCTGCCCTACGGCTGCCATGTGGGCCATTGGGACGAACTCGGCGAACTGGCGGATGCCGCCTACGCTGAATTCGGCAAGGTGGACATCCTGGTCAACAACGCCGGCATGTCGCCGCTCTATCCGAAACTCTCGGCCGTTACCGAGGATCTCTTCGACAAGGTAGTCGGCGTCAACCTGAAGGGACCCTACCGGCTCTCGGCGATCATCGGCGAGCGCATGGCCGCGGGGGAGGGCGGCGCCATCGTCAATGTCAGCAGCACCGCGGCGGTGCAGGCGACGCCGGGGTCCGAGCCCTACGGCGCAGCCAAGGCGGGCATCAATTCGCTGACCCTCTCGCTTGCCCGGGCCTACGCGCCGAAGGTTCGCGTCAACTGCATCCAGGCGGGTCCGTTCCTGACCGACATCTCCAAGGCGTGGGACATGGAAGCCTTCGAGCGGAACGCCAAGACCGGTATCGCCCTTCAGCGTGGCGGCCAGCCGGAAGAAGTGGTCGGTGCGGCACTCTATCTCGCGAGCGACGCGGGAAGCTTCACGACGGGTGCCATCATCCGGGTCGACGGCGGCTCGTTCTCATGATCCAAATCGCCGCGACAGCGCATCGACCGCTCTCGATGCGAGATCGACGCCCGTGACCTGCTCGTAGGTTCCGAGCCAACCGGGATTGGCGACATTGATCTCCAGGGCGCGGGATCCGACCAGGTCGATGGTGGCGAAGCGAACGCCGAGGTCGTCGAGTCCGTCCACTAGCCGCGCCACGGTCGATGCTTCGTCCCGCGACAGCGTGGCGTGGAACGCTTCGGCCCCCGCGCCGAGGTTGCCGCGATGGTCGAGGGGGCGTTTGCCGTAGGTGCCGATGACCTTTCCGGCGGCGATGAGCGTGCGTTTCTCGCCCTCGTCGCCGGGGTCGAGGTATGCCTGGAGCAGGGCGTAGCGGCTGTCGCGGGTGAGGTGGTCCAGGATGGCGCGGCGGTTGGTGTCTTGCCTGCGCAGCATGAACACGTCGCGCCCGAAACTCCCCGCGGTGGGTTTGGCGATCCAGTCGCCGCCGCGCGCAATGATCGAGGCGAGCCTTTCCGGGTCGTTGGAGACGTGGGTTTCCGGTTGGGGTATGTCGTGCGCGGCAAGGAACAGGGAAGCCTTGCCGTGCTGGTAAACCAGGGCGTCGACGGTGTTGACGAAACGCTCCTGGTCCAACGACCGCAAGAGCTGCATGCGATCGAGGAAGGTCGCCTGGGATCCGAAGCCGAGCACGAAATAGAGGTCGAAGTCCGCGATGGATACCGCGCTACCCGACAGGTCGCGCGCCAACACCCGTCGACCGTGCATGGCGAGCGACTCATGATCGATTCGCGACACCGACCAACCGGCTGCCGCGAACGCCTGCGGCAGGCGCTCCTGGTTGTCGTTCGCCGGTTGACCGCGGCTTGAGTCGGATACGAAGAACGCGACGCGTGGCATGGACGGTACGGCGGGCTCATTCAGGACAGGGTGTATTATCGCGCCATGTTGCGTGATTACAGCCTGCAACCCACCGAGGTGCCGGTGCACACGCCGGCGTTCCTCACCGATGCACGCCGCACCGTGCTGAAGTCGGACATCAAGCGCCTGCTCGTCGAGCGCGATGCCGTGCTGGTGGCCCACTACTACGTGGACGGCGACATCCAGGATCTCGCCGACGAGACCGGCGGCTGCGTCGCGGACTCGCTGGAGATGGCCCGCTTCGGTCGGGACCACCCGGCGAGCACACTGATCGTCGCCGGCGTGCGTTTTATGGGCGAGACGGCGAAGATCCTCTCCCCGGAGAAACGCGTGTTCATGCCGACGCTTAACGCCGAGTGCTCCTTGGACCTAGGTTGTCCCCCGGAGGAGTTCAAGGCGTTCTGCGAAGCCAACCCGGATCGGACCGTAGTCGTCTACGCCAATACGTCGGTCGCTGTGAAGGCGCTATCCGATTGGGTGGTGACCTCGAGCGTCGGCTTGAAGATCGTCGAACACCTTGCCGACAAGGGCGAGAAGATCCTCTGGGCGCCGGACAAGCACCTCGGGAACTACATCCGCACCAAGACCGGGGCGGACATGCTGCTCTGGCGCGGTGCCTGCGTGGTGCACGAGGAGTTCAAATTCAAGGCGCTCGAGGACATCAAGCGGGTCTACCCCGATGCCGGCGTGCTGGTGCATCCCGAGTCGCCCGCGGCAGTCATCGACATCGCGGACCGCGTAGGCTCCACGAGCCAGATCATCCAGGCCGCCCAGGAACTGCCCCACGACACCTTCGTCGTGGCCACGGACCGCGGCATCTTCCACAAGCTGCGCAAGTCCGCGCCGGGCAAGCGCTTCATCGAAGCCCCCACGGCGGGCGACGGCGCCATGTGCCGCAGCTGCGCACATTGTCCGTGGATGGCCATGAACGAACTCGAAGCGCTGCTGGCCACCCTGGAAAACGGGGACAACGAGATTCACGTCGACCGAAAGATCGGTGCCCGGGCGATGGTGCCCCTGCAGCGGATGCTTGCGTTTCCGTAGGGGACGCCCTTGTGGCGTCCCGCCCAGTTAGACGAAGGCGAGTCGACGGATTGCGGGCGACGACAAACGGGCCTTGCGTTGCCTCAAACGGGCGACGACAAGCGTCGCCCCTACGTGTACCTGCCGTGCCGCTCTAGAACCTCGATCTTGTAGCCGTCCGGGTCCTGGACGAAGAAGAATCGCGCCATCAGGCCGCCGTCGCGGTGGAATTCCTTGACATCGCCAGGATTGAAACCTTCGGCTTCGAACCGCGCCCGTTCGGCGGCACAGTCCTCGACGCACATGGCGACGTGGCCGTAGCCACTGCCGTGCGTGTAGTCCTCCTCCTGGTCGTGGTTCCACGTCAACTCCACCTCGAAGTCGTTCTCTTCGTTGCGCAGGTACGCCAGCGTGAAGTCGTCGAAGTCGAACCGGTCCGCCACATCGAGCCCGAAGGCGCGCTTGTAGAAGTCGACCGACCGGTCTAGGTCCAGGACGCGAATCATGGTGTGGATAGCTTTGGCCACGATGTTCATCTCCCTCGAATCCGCCCGCAAAGTCGGGCGAGACGCCACCTCGGGGAGTATACTCGGGGTGTCCGCCAATTGGCGGCGAAAGTCGATCCAAGGGAGATCAGGCAATGGACAAGAACATCCCATGGTGTTCGGGTGCGCTCCTATCCGGGGTGGTATTCGTTCTACTCGCCGTTCCGGCGGAGTATTCGGAAGCGGAACAAGCGGCGACGGATGACGAAGTCGAGGAGGTGCTGGTCACCGCCCGCAAACGCGAGGAGAGTCTGCTCGAGATTCCCGAGTCGGTGGTGGCGATCTCGGGCGACGACATCGACCGCCAGGGACTGAAGGGCCTCGAAGACATCGGGTTCCAGGTTCCCAATCTGAACCTCTCGGTGAGACTGGACGGTTTTCCGAACGTGTCCATCCGGGGCCTAGGGGCATTCGGCAACACGCAGGGGGCGGGTTTCTACCTCGACGACGTACAGATCTTTTCCGATGCGTCGTCGAGGTTCGGCGATCTTGATCGGATCGAGATATTGAAAGGCCCACAGGGCACGCTCTATGGCGGCAGCAACATCGGCGGTGCGGTCAAGTTCGTCAGTGCGCGACCCGACTCGGAGGACCGGTTCGGGCGCGTCAAGGCAATCGTGGGCGGCCAGGCGGTCGTCGACTTCGAGGGCAGCCTCAACCAACCGCTGGCGAACGACTGGGCATTGCGCGTGTTCGGATTCACGGCTTCCAACGACGGCTACCTCACCAATCCGAACAGCGCCCGCGTCAATGGCATGCGCAACGACAACGACCCGGATGTCGGGGCGTCGGAGGAATCGGGATACCGAGTTTCGCTGGGTGGCCCGGTGGGCGAACGGTTGTCGGTCTACACTTCGGTTCGCTGGAACCGGTTCGAGGGGCCCAACAATACCTGGATACGCGAATTGGATACGTCGCTGGCGCACCCCGAGGTCGTCGACACGAGTACGAATGCGCGGCACGAACGCAAGACCCAATCAGCGATGCTCGAACTGACATGGGAACTCGACAACATGGACGTCGTCTCCGTCAGTTCCAACACGCAGACCGTCAGTGACCGATACAGCGATTTGGACATCAGCCAGGAGTGGCTGCTCGATCTCTTCCGGCCGGAAGAAATGGACGTCGTCACCCAGGAGATCCGCATCGCCTCGACCGGTGACGGTGCCGTGCAGTGGCTTGGCGGCGTTTACTACTCCCGCTACGACGAGACCATGGACGCCGACCTCATCTGGTGGGGAACGGAGGAGACGCCCGACGGCAATTTCACCGGTCCGCTAGGCTGTGCGCTGGGAATGCCGACCTGTTCCGGCGTATGGGCGGGCGAGACCATCGGCCTCGGTACCGAGACGCGCAGCGTCCGAACGCCGTTCGAGAAACGCAACCGCGAGAAGAGCCACTTTGGGGCGTTCGCCAATGCAACCTACGGCGTCGACCAGTGGGAGATTAGCGGAGGCCTGCGCTTCGACCATTGGTCGAACATCACGGAGAACTACGACACGGGTTTGAGCGGGGACGAGTCCGGCACGCAGATCCTGCCCCGGGTGTCGGCGAGCTACTATCTGGATGACGACTCCATGGTCTACGCGACGGTGGCGCGAGGCTACGAGCCGGGCGGGTTCAACCTCACCAATTTCGAAGGCGAGAACGAACTGTTCGGCTTCGGTGCCGAGGAGGCGACGAGCTTCGAGGGCGGCTGGAAGGGCCGGCTCGTAGAAGGCACCGTCACCGCGTCCGTGGCGGCATTCTTCATCGACTACGACAGTCGCCAGGTCGAGTTCCAGGCTACCGGTGCGGACGGGGGCGTCATAGAAGGCATCATCAACCTCGGCGACTCCACGCAGTCCGGTGTCGAGGGTGTGGTGGATATGCGCGTCAACGAATCGCTGATGCTCTATGCCGCGGTTGGGCTGATCAATGCCGAGTGGGACTCGGGCGTGCGGGCAGCAGGCGTCGACTTGGGCGGGGAACGGCCGCCCGTTGTACCCGACTTCAGTTGGAACGTGGGTCTCGACTACCGGGCGCCAACCGGCGCGAACATGGAACTGTTGGCAGGCGTCCAAGTGAGTCACAACGGCGAGTACGAGGGACTGCAGGCCTGGAATCCCGTCACCAATCCCAGCTTCACCGTCATCAATGCACAGGTTGGCCTGGCACGCGAAAACTGGGAACTCATGCTGAACGTGGAGAATGTCGCTGACGAGGTGTACTACACGGACGTGCAGCACTTCCCCAACTTCTACCTGCTGGACGGCGGCGACAACATCGTCATCGGTACATTGGGACAGCCCAGGTTGATCACCGCCAGCCTGAGCTTCTACTTCTAGGAGACCTGGCCCAGCCTCGCACCGTCAAACCGTGGGGACGGGCTTGTCCCGTCCCGAACCCACTACGCGGGCGACGGCGTGCCCTTCCCGGAGCACGTTCGCCCTGGCGGACTTGACGGCCGGAGATCGACGGGACGGGACACCACAAGGGTGTCCCTACGAGTCTGCGGCGTGAGCTCCTATGCGTCCTGCGTCGCTTGCCAGGCGTCGTAGACCTGTCGCCAGCCGACGAGGGCGATCGTGTTGCCATCGTCGTCGATGAAGTTGAGCGGTCCCAGGAACGTCATGTAGAACTCGCTGTCCTCCGGGAACTCGGTGTGGTCATGCTGGGCATTGCAGGCTTCGTACCCGTAGCCGGGCGCGAAAGCCGTGGCGCCGCCCTCTTCGCTGCCACCCCGGACGTGCATCTTCCCCTTGGTCAGGAAATACTCGCCGGGCCCCATGTGAATGTGCTTGGCGAACGAGGATCCTGCCTTGCAATCGAAGATCGCCGTCCAGGCGCCCGACTCCGGAGAGACGTGCAGCAGTTTCCACTTGACGTCGCCTTGGCATAGTCCTTGCGGGAAGTCCACCCAGTCCACTTGGTCCATTTGGATGTAGTCGCCTGTAACGTCTGCCATTAGTTATCTCCCTTTCAGTCAGCGGCGACGGCCTTCGCCGTCGACGCATTGCAAACCCAGCAGCCGCTTGCGCGGCGACTGGCCCCGAACCTAGTGTCTGCGTCGACTCGTTCAAGGTCAACCCACTTGAGTCAACCCACTTGAGCCCCAAACCGGGTCTCGCTTGCCGGCTCGACAGCCGGGGCTTCGACGCGCACTATTGCGCCTAATCACGGAGTCGGAGACGACCATGCAGCCGCCAACGTTTTCAGGGGGGCCACTGGGCCGCATCTGCCCGGTTCTGCTCGCTCTCGTCGCGGTTCTTGCGGCGGGGTCGGCAGGCGCCGACGTCCCGCGCACGACATCGGGCAAACCGGACCTTTCGGGCTACTACGACGGCGGTACGCGGACGCCGGTCGAGCGTCCACCCGCGTTGGGCGAGCGGGAGTTCATGACGGCGGAGGAAGCAACGCGGATCGGCACGGGGACCGAGTTTCTCGACGACGGCCGATCCAACGATCCGAATCGGCCGCCGCCGCCGAAGGGCGGTGACGGCATCAACGCATTCGGCGCCGGAAATGTAGGCGGCTACAACGCGTTCTGGATCGATCCGGGCAGTGGCGTGGTGCCCATCGACGGCAAATACCCCACATCGGTCATCTACGATCCGCCGAACGGTCGTGAACCCCGTATGACGATGCAAGGCTACGCGAAGAAAGCCGACAACTTCAGTTCCTTCACGCATCAGAACGATGGCACGGCGTCCTGGCTCGACAAACCGGGGCCGGGCCCGTTCGACGGCCCCGAGGAACTGGCCCTCGCCGAGCGCTGCCTGCTCGGTTTCAGCGCCGGTCCGCCCCTGCTCCCCGGGCTCTACAACAACCACAAGCGCATCGTTCAGACCGAGGATCACGTGATGATCCTGGCGGAGATGGTCCACGATGCGCGGATCGTCCGGTTGAACGGCGACCACGCACCCGAGGACATGCGTCGCTGGCTGGGCGATGCCATCGGGTATTGGGAGGGCGATACGCTGGTCGTCGAGACCACGAACTTCCGCGCGGACACCGGCCTCTACGGTGGCGACGAAAATCTCGATCTGGTGGAACGGTTTACGCTGCTCGAGGACGGCAACCTTCTATATCACTTCACGGTCAACGACCCCACCGCGTGGACTGCGCCGTGGAGCGGCAGATACGTCTGGAGGAAGAGCGAAGAGCCCGTGTACGAGTACGCCTGCCACGAAGGCAACTACTCGATGTTCAACATCCTGAAGGGTGCCCGCCGCATGGAACGGGAGGAACTCGCGCGCCGCGCTGCGGCGGGCGCCGACTGACCGCAGCTTCGGGACCGAGCCTGGCGGACCCGTTCGGATTCGGACAACGTCGCGCCGAATCCGCACACGCGACGGGTTGGCCGCACACGTCTTGTCGATGTGTGCAAGGCCGCGGAATTCGCTGCTGCGGGGCGCATGCCCGACCGTTCCCGCGCGCGTTCCTACGAGCTGGCACGGATAACGCATGTAGGCACCCGTTAGCATGACGGGAGTCCGGCGATGAGTGGCAACGCGAAGGTGGCGGGCGATGACCGGTTTCGTACCGGTACCGGCCCGAGCCGGCGGCCATCCATCCGCGAGTTGACCGAGATCAACCCTTCCGAGGCTTCCATGGACGTGCCGCGCGACGGGACCGGTTGGTCGCGCCGGCACAAGGGCATCGCGTTGGGAGCGGTCGTCGCGCTGGCCGCAGTTGGACTCACCGCGTTTCTTTGGAGAGTTGACCCTGCACTACCGACCGTTTCGCAAGACGCGGTGTGGGTCGGTACGGTCGCGCGGGGCACGTTCGTCCGCGAAGTGAGTGGTACGGGCACGCTGGTGCCCATCGAACGGCGTTGGGTTACGGCGGTGACAGCGGGGCGCGTGGAGAAGATTCTCGTGCAGCCGGGTTCGAAGGTGACGCCCGATACCGTGTTGATGCGGCTCGCCAATCCGGATGTCGAGGTCGAGCTTCTCGACGCTCGCCAGCAGCTAGCCGACGCGGAGGCTGCGCTGGTTGCGCTTCGCTCCAGCCAAGAATCGAACCGCCTCGAGCAACAAGCCATCATTGCCGAGGTTCGCACTCAATATCTTGAGGCGAGACACCGCGACGAAATGAACCGGGAACTCCAGGAGAAGTCCCCGGGCCTAGTCGCACAAGTCGACTTGGTCCACGGTCGTCAGCGCCTTGCCCAACTACAAGACCGCCTTGCGATCGAGACGCGTCGTTTGGAGGTCGGGGGGGCGTCGGCAGACGGACAGCTTGCTGCACAGGAAAAGCAGGTCGACCGACTCCGGGCGATCGTCACCTTCAGCGAACAGCGCCTCGACTCGCTCAACGTTCGCGCGCGGTTCCAGGGCGTGCTTGCCCTGTCATCCCCAGAGGAGGGGCAGTGGGTTGTTGCCGGCGAGACACTCGGCCGGGTCGTGCAGCCCGGCGGGCTCAAGGCCGAGATCCGCATCCCGCAGAGCCAAGCCGTGGGTGTCGTGCTGGGGCTGCCAGCGACCCTCGACACCCGCGGTGATGTGCTTGCCGGACGGGTGAGCCGAATAGATCCCACCGTGCGCGATGGGACGATCACCGTAGACGTGGTCTTGCCGGAGCAACTGCCGGAGAGCGTCCGTCCCAACATGAGCGTGTTCGGGACGGTCGTCGTCGAACGCTTGGATGACGTGACCTACGTGGACCGTCCAGTCCACGCGAGCGCGAACGCCAAGGTGGGCATCTATCGCCTCGGTGACGATGGCGTGGCGGAACGCGTGAACGTGCTGTTCGGACGCATTTCGGTCAACGAGGTCGAGGTCCGCGATGGTCTCGAGCCGGGCGATCGGATCGTGCTCTCGGATATGTCCGCGTGGGACGACTACGCGCGGCTGCGCATTGAATAGGTCGGGGAAGGGCGAGATGAATGACAAAGAGCCACTGATCGAATTGAGCGGTGTCGGCAAAGTGTTCTACACCGAGGACCTTGAGACGCACGCGTTGAGCGACGTCCACCTCGACATCGAACGCGGCGAATTCGTGTCGATTGCCGGTCCGTCCGGGTGCGGCAAGTCGACGCTGCTGTCCATCATCGGCCTGCTCGACGATGCCACGGCAGGGGAGTATCGGCTCGAAGGCGAGGCGGTGCATGGGCTCTCGATTGGCGACCGGGCACGAATCCGCAATCAGGCGATCGGGTTCGTGTTCCAGGCATTCAACCTGATCGGGGATCTGACGGTGTTCGAGAACGTGGAACTTCCGCTCGTCTATCGCGACACGCGGACCGCTGAACGCAAGGACAGGGCGAATGCGGCGCTCAAGCGCGTCGGTATGCTCCACCGTGCCAGGCACTTCCCGGCCCAGCTCTCGGGGGGTCAGCAGCAGCGTGCGGCCGTCGCCCGGGCCATCGTCGGCGATCCGCTGATCCTGCTGGCCGACGAGCCGACCGGGAATCTCGACTCGAACAACGGTGAAGCGGTCATGGACTTGCTCGGCGAGTTGCACGCTGACGGTGCCACCGTTTGCATGGTCACGCACCATCCGCGCTACGCCGACATGGCCCAGCGTACCGTTCACCTGTTCGACGGTCGCATCGTCAGGGAGGCCACGCCCGCAGATCGGGTGTAGCCACACGCGGTGTCGGCCATGTTGACAACCATGATCGTCACCGATAGCGTCCGTTGACGATAACGCATGCAGATAGCTCTGCGCTCCGCGCCGGGTTACCTGCCCAATACAACAGCCCTTGATTGGCACGGGGTAGCTCCCCGCGTCGGCGAACAGGCAGGAATTAACCACGTATCTGCGTGCGTTATCGAACGGCCCGGCACCGGGCCGTAGACGACTGGCGAACCGGAGCCCTCGTCTCTACTTAGGAGAGATTCATCGACGCTCGTTGCCCCGGCAGCCTAGCGTCAGCGACACCTGCCGAGTGGTGTGACGGGCCGGAGAGACGGCCACCGATTCCGCCGCCGTAAGCGTTGGCCGAGCGGTTCGACGAGAGTCGAGCGTGACCGGATACGGACACTGGGCGTTCGCTCGTGAACGTGTTTGTCGTTTGCATCACGCCCTCGCCCGCATTGCCCGGGGTGGTTTCGACGGCACGGGACAACGCCGCCAGACCCCTCGAACGGCGCCCGCGAGGGCGCGCGCCGTCAGGCCGTAGGGACGACCCTTGCGGTCGCCCGCGTCAGACGCGGTGCGCAGGCCGGCGGGACGGCACTGGGGCGCTGCGGTCGCTGTGCGACGTACGGCGCGGCGTCGCCGACGATGGCACGCCATTCGCAGGTTCTAAAGCCATGGACCGAGAGAAGAGACGGGTGGTTTCATCGACGGGACTCACGTTGTCCGGTGATTTACCGGACATGCACGCGATGGTCGCCGTTCTCGCTCCCTACGTGCGAGGCGCATGGCACTGGTTCGGCCTGCAAGCCACGTTGTCCGTGCTCTCGATCCTCGCCGCCTTGGCGACCCCGGCATTGGCGGCGGTCGCGATCGATCAGGCGGTGGCGGGACGCATCGGCTGGGGTTTCCACGGCACATGGTCGACGGAGCGAGTGGCGTGAGGACCGCGCTCTCGCGTTGGCTGCTGGAGTGCCGTCAGGCGGCCCAGAGCCTCGCGCGTACCCCCGGTTTCACGGCGACGATCATGCTTACGCTGGGCGTTGGTCTCGGTGCTGCCACGGCAACCCACACCTTGATCAAGGACATCGTCCTCGATCCTCTCGGGTACCCGAATGCAGAGCGCCTCGTGATGCTGCGCAGCGAAGTGCCCGGTGCCGGTACGGATGCCGAGTGGCAAGGCTCGTTCCCCCAGTACTACCAGTTCCGCGACAAGGCTCGAACGTTGGCCGGCGTCGGTCTCTACGGAACCGTCGGGATGAACACCGAGTCGCCGGGCGGTGTAGAGCGGATGCAGGTCACGATGGCGAGCGCCAGCGTGCAGGAGTTGATCGGGGCACGGGCGGTGCTTGGTCGAGTGCTGCAGTCGGCGGACAACGAGCTGTCCGCGCCGACCGTCGCCGTGGTCTCGCACGGCTATTGGCAGCGTCGTTTCGGAGGCGACCCCAACATCATCGGCATGACGCTTCCCATGCAAACCGGCGTGTTTGCCCAGTACTTCGATCTAACGGCGGCGCCCCATGAGATCGTGGGCGTGCTCGCCCCGGGTGTGGCGTTGCCCCCCAATGGCCGTGGCGGCGAACCCGACCGGCCCGACATCTGGCTGCCGATGCGCCTTGACCCGGCGGCGCGCGGTCCGCACTCGTGGAATCTCATTGCCAAGGTCGCACCCGGCGTTTCACTTCGCCAAGCGCAAGCCGAACTGGACGGACTCACGCGGGGCCTCATTGAGAGCTATCCCGATGCATACTCGGAAGCACTCTTCGAGAAGTACGGTTTCCGAACGCGCGCCCAGGATCTCAAGTCGTTCGTGGTGGGGCCGATCGTCCGCAACCTGTGGTTGATCCACGGTTGCGTGGCCTTGTTGCTGCTGGTCGCCATTGTCAATGCCGTCAGCTTGTTCTTGGTGCGCGCGGAAGTTCGGCGGCGCGAAGTGGATGTCCGGGTAGCCTTGGGCGCGAGCCGCCCTGCGATCTTTCGCCACTTCGCCGCGCACAGCGCGCTGATCGCGCTCGCAGCGGGCCTGCTGGGCCTGGTGGCGGGCTACTGGATGGTCGAATGGGCGACGTTGGCGACGCCGTGGCGGATACCCCGCATGGACGAGGTGGCGTTCGACGGCGGTGTGTTCGCCTTCCTCGCCGGATTGTCGCTCGTGGTCGCCTTGGTGCTGGCGACCTTTTGTACCTGGAGGGTCGACGCAACCGGCACCGCCCGCGCCGGACGCGGCGTGCGCGGCGCTGGCCGCGAGAGCCAACGGCTTCGCGCCGCAATGACCGTCGGCCAGGTGGCCTTGTCGCTCGTGCTGATTGTTGCCGCGGCGCTGTTCGTCGAGAGCTTCCGCAACCTGCGCGGCACGGACGCGGGGATCGAACCCGACGGTGCGGTGTCGATCAAGACGTATCACGGCGACGAGGACATGTCGAACTGGTGGCCGTTCGTGCGGCAGGTAATCCAGAGGACCGAGGCACTACCCGGAGTCGCGGTTGTCGGCGCGGCGACGGCCGTGCCGTTCTCGAGGTTCACCGGGCACGGCTGCACGCACCAAGGCTTTGATGAGTCGGCCGTGCACGAACACGTGGAGGCGGCGGGGCTGACCTACTGTGCGGCGCAGGCCGTGGCCACTCCCGGCTAATTCGAGGCCGTTGGCATCCCGCTGGTCCGGGGTAGGGGCTTCACCCATGCGGATCTCGACAATCCGGCCGAAGGCGTCGCGGTTGTCAGCAGAGCCTTCGCGGAACGTTTCTGGCCGGGCGAGAATCCGCTGGGAAAGCGTGTGTCGCCATACGGTGGTTCCGTCTACTGGTATCGGGTGGTCGGGGTCGTCGGCGACGTGTACCGTGGCTCCGTTCAGGAACAGCCTCACAACCTGATCTACTACCCCTTGGCGCCCATACCGGGCGACGCAGGTTGGTACTTCGGCGGAATCGACTTCGTGGTTCGTACCGCCATCGGCGAGCCGGCAGCCGTCGTGCCGCGGCTGCGGGAACTGATCGAAGACGTCGACCCGACGGTGGCGGTCGGCGAAGCGTGGACGATGTCCGAACTGGTGAACCGCTCCATGGCACGACTGAGCTACACCCTGGTCCTCGTCTCGGTGGCGGCGTGCACGGCCCTGGGTCTCGCGGTAGTGGGCCTCTACGGTCTCGTCGCCTATCTGGTCGCCCGGCGCAGCGGAGAAATCGGTGTCCGCTTGGCGTTGGGCGCGCGTCCGGACCAGGTTCGCCGCATGGTGGTCGGGGGTTGTCTGAAGTTGATCGGGACGGGGTTGTTGATTGGTGTCGCGTGCAGCATGGCGGCAAGCACGACACTGCGGGGGTTGGTGTTCGGCGTGGCGCCCACGGACCTACGGGTGTACGCCATTGCCGTAGTGGTCGTCACTGCGGCAACGCTAGCCGCAAGCTGGCTCGCCGCCAACCGCGCCGTGGGCATTACGCCGATGGATGCATTGCGAACGGAGTGATAACTACCATGTCCCTTGTTTGGCCAACGGAACTCCGCCAGGCGGTGCGGAGCCTCGCGCGTGCGCGCGGATTCGCGATCGTCGCCGTGCTCGTGCTCGGCTTGGGGATCGGTGCGACGGCGACGGTCTTTGCCCTGGTCAAGCAGGTCCTTGTGGACCCGCTGGCCTATCCCGATGCCGACCGATTGGTGGTCGTGAAAAGCGAAGTCCCGGGTTCCGGAACGGAGGCGGAGTGGGGTGCGTCATCGGCGCAGTTCGTCCACTTTCGAGAAAACGCCAGATCATTTGCCGACATCGGCGCAATGGAGTACCAGGTCGCGAGCGTGAGGCCGGAGGGCGCGGGTTCCACCGTCCGGGCACGAATTGCCATTGCTACAGCGGGCGTGCACCGGATGCTCGGAGCGCGTCCGGTCGTCGGGCGTCCTTTCGCCGAGACGGATGACGATCCCGGGGCGCCGCTCGCCGCGGTTATCTCCCGCGCTTTCTGGGAGACGCAGTTCGGTGCCGATGCGGATGTGGTCGGCAAGAAGGTCCATCTGGACTCCGGCGCGATCGGCGGCCCCGCGTTTGCCGTTCCGATCATCGGCGTCGTCGAACCGCTTGGCGAAAAGCCCACGGACGACACGGATATATGGCTGCCGAAGATCATCAATCCCAGCGGCCCGCACTACAACCAGCACAGCTTGTTCGTGGTCGCGAAACTCCGCCCCGATACGACCCGGCGCAGCGCCCAGACGGAGATCGACGGCTTGACCTCGAACCTTCCGGACCGCTACCCCGACGTCTATTGGGAAGACTTCATGGAGCGGTTCGGCTTCCGGACCCGCCTCGAGGACTTGAAGACCTACATCGTTGGCGATGTCGCAGCGGTCTTGGGCATCCTGTTTGGCGCGGCCGGCTTGCTGCTTGCCGTTGGCTGGGCGGACATCGCGTGCCTGCTGCTCGCGCGCGTCGAGACGGCAAAACACGACATGGCAGTCCGTACCGCTCTCGGTGCGGGAAAGGCCGTGATCGCGCGCCACTTCGCGGTGCAGAGTTTGTTGTTGGCGGGCGCTGGCGGGGTGTTGGGTTGTCTGGTCGCTTGGTGGCTGGGCACCGCGCTTGTTGCTGCGAATCCGCTACCGATGGCGCGTCTCGATCAAATGTCCGTTGACGGCGGTGTCGTGGCGTTCGTTGCGGCAGTATCGCTGTTCGTCGCGGTGGCGCTTGCCTTGGTCGCCGCCGGGTCTTCGCGGGATCTGCGCACCCACTTGGCAGACGCTTGGCGCGGCGCCACCGCGTCCCGTTCCCGCCAACGCGCACGCTCGGCGCTGATTGCCGGCCAACTGGCGTTGGCGTTGGTTCTGATCGCCGCGGCCGGGCTGCTCGTAGCGAGCTTCCGCAACCTGACGAACGTCGATCCCGGTGTCGACGTCGAAGGCGTGGTCAAGGTCGAGGTGTACCCCACCAGTCGCTATGGTGACCACGCGGGCTGGTGGGATCTGCTTGCCGAGGTCAGGGCGGAAGCTGAAGCGCTGCCAGGGGTTAGCGTCGTCGGTGCCGCATCCAGCATTCCGTTTGCAACCGGCGGATGCGTTGGTCAAGGATTCGCGGATGCTGCTGTTGCGGAACGAATCGGCACGGCGGAACTGACCACTTGCGCGGACCAGGACGTGGTAACACCCGGCTACTTCGAGGCGATGGGAATCCCGTTGCTGCGCGGGCGAACGCTCCAGATGGACGACTTCGCGGATCCCGCGCGCGGCAGCGCCGTGGTGAGCAAGGCCTTCGCAGAGCGGTTCTGGCCCGGCGAGGATCCGATCGGCAAGCGTTTGGCGCCCCATGGCCGGGGTGCGCCCTGGTATACGGTCGTCGGGCTTGTCGGGGACGTCTACGGCGCCTCGTTGACGGACGACCCCACCGTGCATGTCTACTACCCGCTGGTGCAGATTCCGGGCCAGCCGCCTTGGCATTACGGGGCAATGGCCATCGTGGTTCGGACCCGGCTGTCGGAACCCACCGCCGTCCTGCCGGAGTTGCGGCGGGTTCTTAGATCCCTGGACCCGGAAATCGCCGTGGAGAAGGCTGGGACGATGCGCGAAGTCCTCGCCTACTCCTTGAGCCGGACCCGCTTCCTGTTGTTGCTGCTGTCAATCGCAGCGGGGGCGGCGCTGACGCTGGCTGTCGTCGGCGTCTACGGCGTGGTCGGATACCTGGTAGCGCGGCGCAGCAATGAAATCGGCGTTCGCATGGCGCTCGGGGCAACGCCCGCGAAGGTGCGTCGGACGATCGTGCAGGAGACCGCGAGGCTGCTCGCTATTGGGCTTGGGCTCGGCTTGTTGGCAAGCCTCGTGGCGGGCGACGCCTTGCGGGGCGTTCTGTATGGTGTTGCGCCAACCAATCCCCTGGTATACGTCGTCGGCGCGGGATTGCTTGTATGCGCGGCGTTGCTGGCGAGCTGGATTGCGGCGGGACGAGCGATACGGCTTGCGCCGATGGACGCCCTGCGGATTGAGTGACATCGGTCGGGTGGGTCCGACACCCGGTCGTGCCTCGTGACCGGTGAGCGGGGATGGTCATATATGAGCGAGAACAAACCTCGGATTCTGGTTGCGGACGATCAGGCCGACGTCGTTCACGCCCTGCGTCTGCTCCTCAACGGCGCACGGTTGGAGGTCGACACCGCGAGTTCTCCGGAGCAAGTGCTGCGGATCCTGGGCGAGCACCGAGTCGATGCGCTGCTGATGGATCTCAACTACACCCGCGATACGACCTCGGGCCGCGAGGGCATGGACCTCCTTGTGGCGGTGCGGCAATTGGATCCGGATCTCCCGGTGATTGTGATGACAGCGTGGGGTAGCGTCGACGGCGCCGTGGAGGCCATGCGCCGGGGTGCCAAGGACTACGTCGAGAAGCCGTGGGACAACGCGCGCCTGGTCGCAACCATCAGGACCCAGTTGGAACTCGGGAAGGCCAAACGTCAGAGTCGACGCCTAGCGGACGCCAACCGTCACCGCAACGAATTGCCCATGCAGGAGTTCGTCGCCCAGTCCAAGACCATGCGTCCGATTCTCGACCTTATGGCCAGCGTTGGACCTTCCGATGCCAATGTACTGATCACCGGCGAACACGGTACGGGCAAGGAAGTCGTGGCGAAGTGGCTGCACGCGTCGTCGCCCAGGGCTTCGCAGCCGTTCCTGGCCGTGAATGCCGGCGGGTTCAGCGAGGGTGTCTTCGAGAGCGAGTTGTTCGGTCATGTCCGGGGCGCATTCACGGACGCGAAGAGCGACCGGGCGGGCTGCTTCGAACTCGCGGACCAGGGCACGCTCTTTCTGGACGAGATCGCCAATGTGCCCCTCGGGCAGCAGGCGAAACTGTTGCGCGTTCTCGAGAGCCGCGAGGTGCAACGCGTCGGCTCGACCCGGGCGCGGAAGGTCGACGTGCGGGTGCTTTGTGCGACCAACGCGGACATCGAGGCCGCGATCGCCGATGGCGACTTCCGCGAGGATCTGCTGTACCGACTCAACACGGTGGAGATCCACCTGCCGCCGCTGCGCGAGAGGCCGGAGGATCTCGAAGCACTGGCGACGCGGTTCCTTGCTCGGGAGGCGATGCGCTACGGCAAGGAACTCGACGGCTTCGACGCCGATGCCTTGGAGGCACTGCGGCGTCATCCTTGGCCGGGAAACGTGCGCGAGTTGCAGCACGCGGTCGAGCGCGCGGTCCTGGTGGCCGCGGACGTGCTGGTGCGAAGTGCCGACTTGGGTCTGCGCGCCGCCGGCGATCGTCAACTGCGGTTCGAGACGCTGACCTTGGCCGAAGCGGAACGCATCCTGGTCGGCAAAGCGCTCGACAGGCACGCCGGCAACGTGACCCAGGCAGCGCGCGACCTCGGTCTGAGCCGCGCCGCCCTGTACCGGAAAGTGCAGCGCCATGGCTTGACCCGCACATGACGGGACCGCTTCGCGGTCGGCGAGAATTCGCGAAGGGAATTCTCTCGGGAATGTCGACAATGCCACGAGCAGATATCCATGCGACGAGCGCGGCTGACGTTTGACCAACGGATTCTCCTGTTGGCGTTGCTCGCCGGTTTGCCTGGGTCGGCGCTCGCCGTGGTGCTGTTGTGGATCGGGGACTACTCCGTCGGACTGCGCTGGACGCTTGCCCTGGCCATGCTTACGGCTTGGGTCGGCCTCGCGCACTACCTGCGGGTCCGGGTCAATCGACCGATGGCGACGGTTGCCAACATGCTCGCCGCGCTGCGCGAGGGGGAATACTCGATCCGGGCGCGCGAGGAAGGCGAGGGCGGCCCACTGGCGACGACGTTGTCCGAGGCGAATGCCCTGGAGCACCTGTTTCGCGAGCAGAGGCTAGGAGCCCTCGAGGCAACGAATCTCCTTGGGCGTGTCTTGGAGGAGATCGATGTCGTCGTCATCGCGTTTGATGCCGGGCGGCACGTGCGGTTGGCCAATCAAGCAGCCGACCGGTTGACCGGACACGCGACCGGCGAGTTGCTCGGCAAAACGGCATCCGAGATCGGCCTCGAGGACACCCTTGAAGGGAACGCGCCGCGCATGGTCGAGCGCGTTGACTCAACCGGGAGTCGACGCTGGCAGATTCGGCGCAGCGCCATCCGCATGGAGGGCGAGCGCTTGACCTTGGTCGTGATGACGGACCTGTCGACCGCGCTGCGTGCGGAGGAACGGGAAGCGTGGCGCCGATTGGTGCGCGTCTTGAGCCACGAGATCAACAACTCGCTGGCACCGATCTCGTCCATCGCTGCGAGCATCCGCGACCTGGTTGAACGGGAACCCCGTCCGGATTGGGCGCAGGATGCGCAACGGGGGCTCGATGTCGTGCTTACCCGGGCGGAGTCGCTGCGACGGTTCATGGCGGCGTACGCGCGTCTGGCACGGCTGCCGGCCCCGGAGCGCGGTCCGGTGGATGTCGCCGCCTGGATCAGCCGCGTCGTGGCCCTGGAGAGCCGGCTGCCCGTGCGCGTCCGTCCGGGACCCAAGGTCACACTGAACGCGGATCGCGACCAGCTTGAACAGGTATTGATCAATCTGGTGGCGAACGCGGTCGACGCGGCTCTCGAGGAGCGCGGCGGCGTTCTAGTGGGCTGGGCGCAAGCGGGCGGGACGGTGGAGGTTCTCGTGGAGGACGAGGGACCTGGCATTGCCGAAACGGGAAACCTGTTCGTGCCCTTCTACACCACCAAGCCGAACGGTACCGGCGTCGGCTTGGCGCTCAGCCGGCAGATTGCCGAGAACCACGGTGGTTCGCTAAACCTTCGCAACCGGACGGATAGGCGTGGCGCCCAAGCCCGGCTCGTGTTGCCGGTGAAACCCGCGTCCGCTCGCTAGCCAGGTCGGGGGCCGCTCTGTTCCCGGGCGGCCTCGTATTCCGTTCTGAGGTCGAGAAGGCGCTGGTCGAGGCGGGCGCCCAAGGTTCGGTCGTCGGTGTCCACGAGGCGACGGGCGTACTCGATGTGCTGGATGGCTTGCCGGTAGGCGCCGAACAGGGCGAAGTACTCGGCGCGTGCTCGATGGACACCCATCGTATCGCCGGCGAAGCCGGCGGTCTCGGCAAGCAGGTGCCAGACGTCGACGTCGTCGGTATTGACGCGGGCATGACGCCACAGCAGTTCGGCGGCCTCGGCATGGCGGTCGGCGCTGTCCAGTGCTTCGGCTTTGAGGTAGGTAAGCGGTTCGTTGTCGGGGTTGATTCGGAGCCGGTTGGACAACAGTACCAGGGCTTCGTCGAGCCGCTCGGCCGCAATCAGTATCTCGGCTAAGGAAGCGGCCATCAGCAGGCTGTGCGGATGCGCTTGGTGGAGCCGGCGGGCGGTTTCGACCGCCTCTTCGTGGTGGTCGGCTCGGGACAGTGCGACGGCAAGCGCGTAGGTGTCGGCGTCGCCGCCACCACGCAGCGACCGGGCGTCCGCGACCGCGCGCCGTGGCGAGTCCGCGTAGTGGATCCGGGCCCGGGCACGCATGAACTGGTAGTCGAGGGAGGGTTC
The DNA here is from genome assembly GCA_009846005.1 of Gammaproteobacteria bacterium. Lineage (GTDB taxonomy): Bacteria > Pseudomonadota > Gammaproteobacteria > Pseudomonadales > Azotimanducaceae > VXYL01. Next base: position 301,586 of record VXYL01000068.1, read on the forward strand.
AACGGTCCGGCCGTCGAAACGTTCAGCCTGGTTTCGCGCGTCGGTGATTCGAGCATCCGTGAGCGGATGGGTGAGCAGGAACTCGGGCGGCTTGTCTACGAAACGAAATGCCGTCTGCATGCGCTCGAACATGCGCCCCATCCCGTCGGGATCGAGTCCGGCGCGTTCCAACGTGTTGAGGCCGATACGATCGGCCTCCTGCTCGCGGGACCGGCTGAACCGCAGCGCTTTGTCCTGGGCGTAGGCCTGGGTTCCGAGCAGCGCGGCCATCCCGGCTTCGCCGCCCCCGCCGGCCGCGATGGCAAGGGAGGCGAGCAGACCCGCGAGCATCCACGGCGTCATGGCGCGCTGCTCCTCGACGCTGCGCGCGTAGTGGCGCTGACCCAAGTGCGCCAGTTCGTGGGCGACGACCGCCGAGTATTCGCTCTCGTCATGGGCGTAGAGAAACAAGCCGAGATTGATGCCGACGATGCCCCCCGGCACGGCGAACGCGTTGATCTGGGGGTTGTCGATCAGCACGGTGGTCAGTGCGGGCTCGCTGATGCCCGAGAATTCCGCGAGCCGGTGGACGTTGACCTTGACGTAGTACTTGAGGATCGGATCGGCGATCGTGTCGACGCTCGAGCGAATCTGCTTCAAGGCGATCTGGGCGAGTTGCCGTTCGGTTGCGGGCGACACGAGACCGGAAGACCGGTCGCCGAGTTCCGGCAGTTCCGCTGCCTGGGAGGCGCCAACGGCGAAGGACAAGGCTAGGACGGACAAGCCGCGCAGCGATGATCGGATCATGCAGCCTTCGCGAAGCCGACGCGCCCGCTTCGCGCCCGCCCCGAGAATTCGCTGCGCGAATTCTCCCGTCGGCAAGCGGTGCCGACCGCCAAGCATCAAACGAAGCGCTAGGTCCATGCGAGCCTGAATCATACGCCATATGACCGCGCCCGACCCCATCGGTGCCGTAATCCGTGTGCCATAATCGGGCCATGACCGAACGGAAACCGTCGGCGCGTCTCGACGCCACGGGTCTCAACTGTCCGATGCCCCTGTTGAAGGCCAAACAGGCGTTGAACGGGCTCCAGCCGGGCGACCACCTGGAGGTGGTCGCGACGGATCCGGGATCGGTGCGCGACTTCGAGGTGTTCTCGGCGCAAAGCGGCCATCCGCTCCTGGAGTCGCGGGAGGAGGACGGTCGCTACTACTACCTGCTCCAAAAAGGCCGTCCGCAGACGACACGCGCGTGAGGGACTGGCGGCGATGAAATTCGTCGAGGTCATCAGCGGCTGGATCAATCGCTTTTTCTCCAACGAGGAAGCGATATTCCTGGTGGTCTTTCTGGCCACCGCGCTTTTGATCCTGATCTTCTTCGGCGCCGTGCTCGCGCCCATCCTGACCGGTCTCGCCTTCGCCTTTCTGCTGCGCGGCGTTGTCGGGCGCCTTGTGGTTTGGCGGGTGCCGCGTCTCGTGGCGGTGGGCATGGTGGAGTTGCTCTTCCTGGGCGTGCTGACGGCGTTGGTCATCGTCATTCTCCCGCTCGTGTGGCAGCAACTGCGCGACCTCGTGAACGCATTGCCGGGGTTTCTCGACGAGCTTCGCGTCCTGGCTTCCGAATTGCCCCAGCGCTATCCGGAGTTCTTCTCCGAGACCACCGTAAGCGGCTGGATCGGCGCGCTGGACCAGCAGGTCCTCGACTTCGGCGCGAACCTAGTGCAGGACGTCGTGGCGCAGCTGTCGAACGTCGTCGGGCTCATGCTGTTCTTCATCCTCACCCCGGTCGCCCTGTTCTTCTTCCTGAAAGACGGCGACCGGATGCTCGCCGCGTTCGCGTCCGTGCTGCCGCGGAAACGCCGTCTGCTGAACGAGGTCGGCGGCGAGATGAGCCTCCAGATCGGCAACTACCTGCGCGGCAAGCTGATCGAGATCGTCATCGTGGGCACGGTGACGTACCTGACGTTCTGGTTCCTCGACGTGAACTACGCTGCGCTCCTCGGACTGCTGGTCGGCGTTTCCGTGCTGATCCCCTTCGTCGGGGCGATCGTGGTGACGATCCCCGTGGCCACAGTGGGACTGCTTCAATTCGGCTGGAGCGTGGACTTCCTGATGTTGATGGTGGCCTACCTGGTCATCCAGGGTCTCGACGGCAACGTACTCGTGCCGCTGTTGTTTTCGGAAGTCGTCGATCTCCACCCCATCGCGATCATCGCGGCCGTATTGGTGTTCGGTGCCCTGTGGGGGTTCTGGGGGGTGTTCTTCGCGATACCGCTCGCGACGTTGGTGAAGGCGGTGTTCCATGCCTGGCCTACCCAGGATCCTCCCGAAGCGGTCGTCGAATGATTGTCGAGCTCGGCCACTTCGCCACGATCCTCGCGCTTGGCATGGCCACCGGCCTGGCGATTGCCGGGTACGTGAGCGCGGCCAACGTCAACTGGAGCCGGACGGCCGGCGTGTTGGCGTTCGCCCAATTCGTCGCCGTCGGCCTGGGTTTCGCCGCACTGGTCTACGCCTTTGCGAGGAGCGACTTCTCGGTACTCTACGTGATCGAGAACTCGAACACGGCGCTGCCGTGGTACTACAAGGTCTGCGCCGTTTGGGGTGGCCACGAGGGCTCGTTCCTGCTGTGGACGCTGATGCTCGCCGCCTGGACCTGGGCGGTCAGTCTGGCAGGCGCCCGCGTGCCGAGGGAAATCCAAGGTCGGGTGCTCGGAACTTTGGGCCTGCTGAATGCCGGTTTCCTGCTGTTTCTCTTGAGCGTCAGCAGTCCGTTCGAGCGGCTGATCGGCGGACCCGCCGAAGGCGCCGACCTCAATCCGCTATTGCAGGACTTCGGGCAGATCGTCCATCCGCCGATGCTCTACCTGGGGTACGTCGGGTTCGCCGTGGCGTTCGCGTTCGCGG
>VXYL01000046.1 GCA_009846005.1 Gammaproteobacteria bacterium
CCATGCTCGGCGGTTCCGCCGCCCCCGCCGCCGCCGGAACCGCCGAGCATGGAGTTGGTCGTTTATTTCGACTACGACGTGGCGGATCTCAAATCGACCGATATGTCGACGCTTGGTCGGCACGCGAAGTTCCTCGTCGAAAACACCGGTTGGCGGGTACGAATCGAGGGCCACGCCGACGACCGGGGTAGCGAACGCTACAACTTGGCGCTTGGTGAACGGCGAGCGAATGCGGTGCGGCAGATGTTCCTCGACCAAGGTATCGCCGATTCCCGCATCGACGTCGTCAGCTTCGGTGAAGAGCGCCCGGCGGCCGAGGGCACGACCGACAAGGCGAGAGCCCAAAACCCACCCGCGCTAGTCATCCACCTGTCGCGATAGGTTCGGTCGCGGCTTGCGATTCGACCTGCTCGTTCAGGGCGCTCCCCTCGCAACGGGAGCGCCGGAACGGGCCCTGAAATTCGCCCGTGCGGCCATCGGGGCCGGTCACCGTGTCGGACGGATGTTCTTCTACGACGACGGCGTCAGTGTCGCCAATCGGTTCGCCGCCGATGAGTCCGGGGTCCGGACGCAACTGGCACAACTCGCGGCACAAGCCCACTTCGAACTCGCCGTGTGCGTCACGGCGGCCGGCCGCCGCGGAATACGCGCGGGGGAGTCACTCGCGGACGGCTTCGTGATTGTCGGCTTGGGACAACTGATCGAGGCCATCGAAGAAAGCGACCGCCTGGTTTCGTTCTGAACCCATGAAGCGCGTCCTTTATATTGTCCGACGACCGCCAGGAGTCCTCGCCGACGAATTCTTCGATGTCACGTTCGTCTCGGGCGTGTTCGAACAGCCCGCCTCCGTCCTGTTTGCCGATTGCGGCGCCTATCAACTCGTCGGGCTCGACGCCCGTGAATCACCCATCAAGACCCTCGCCGACTATGACGTCGACGACCTCTACGTATCCGAGGAGAGCATGACGCGTCTAGGGCTCGACGTCGGGGACATCCCCTCGCACGTTCGTACCGCGAGCCGTCGCGAGGTTCGCGAACTCATTGCGAGCCACGACGTCGTCTTGACGGATTGAGCATGCCCGCGCTGCACGTTGTCTCGAATCCGGACGCGGTCGATTCGTGCCTCGCTGCGGCCGCCGATGGCGATACCGTGCTGTTTGTCGGCGACGGCGTCTTCGCACAACATCGTGCCGGGAGATCCGGAATTCGGTTCGGAGTGCTCGAAGGCGATGCGACCGCCCGGGGCCTAGAGCCCCGGTCTGGACTGACGGTATTGACCTACGAAGGTTTCGTGGCGTGGGTGGCTAGTTGCGCCAAGACGGTAACCTGGCGGTGATGTAGCGTGGCTAGCAACCGGTTTGCGCGAACGAAGCGACACGACCGATGATGGTGGTTACCGGACCTTCGAGGACTGCGGCGCGAACCCTTTCGCCGAGGTTTCGGATTGAGCCCGATACGATTCGCTCCCCGGGAAGCGTCGCTCGGGAAATCGCCACGGCCGGCGTCGTGGCATCTGCCCCCGCACGCATCAACCGTTCGCAGAGCTCATCGAGCGCATCGAGCCCCATGTAGACAACCAAGGTCTGATCGGGCTTGGCAAGTTCCGGCCAGTCGGGGTTTGTCTCCCGATGAACCTGAGCGGTGACGAATCGCACCGATTGGGCCCATTCGCGATGCGTCAGCGGTATGCCGGCGATGGCCGCGCAACCCAAACCGGCAGTGACTCCAGGAACGACTTCGAACGGAACGCCACGCTCGACGAGCGATGCGATTTCTTCGCCGCCCCGTCCGAACACGAGAGGATCTCCCCCCTTCAGGCGAACGACTCGCAGACCTAGACGTGCGTCGGCGGCGAGGCGGTCATTGATCGACGCTTGGCGAGTTGCGCTGCCCTTCTCGCCAGAGCGTCTTCCCACGTCCACCTTGCGGGCGTCGCGTCTACATCGGTCCAGAACGCCGGCGCCGACGAGTTTGTCGTGGTAGACCACGTCCGCCCGCTGTAGCCGATGCAATGCCCTGAGCGTCATCAAGTCGGGGTCGCCGGGACCGGCGCCCACGAGCGACACGATCCCGGACCTCACCGGGACGTCGAGCATCTGCGACAAGCGCTCGTCTGCGCGGTCGAGACGACCCTCGGCGACGAGGTCCAGCAATTCCGAGTCCAGGACATCGTCCCAGAATTTCTGCCGCGCGTGCGCATCCGGCAGCGCTTCCTTGGCGCGATGCCGGCGACTGCCGAGGTACGACGCCAAGGGACCCACACCGTCGGGCAGCAGGGCTTCGATCTGCTCGCGCAGGCGCCTTGCCAGGGTGGGCGATGTCCCTCCTGTCGAGATTCCCACCGTGACCTGTCCCCGGTTCACGATTGCCGGAAACTGCGCCGTGGAATGGTCCGCGTCGTCCACGCAGTTGAGCAGGACCCGGTGTTGTTCGCATGCCCCTTGCACGGCTCGGTTTGCGGTCGAGTCGCCGGTGGCAGCGACGACGAGCAGTTGCCCGGCTACATCGTCGTCCCGAAACGCCCTCTCGTGTACCGGAATCCCAGCCGAAAGGCATACCTCGCGAACCTCCGCCGACACGGACTTCGCGACGACTACGACCCGTGCCTCGACCCTTAGCAAGGTCTCGATCTTGCGCCGCGCCACCTCCCCACCGCCGACGACCAGGCAGGGTTGGCTGGCGAGCTTGAGCGCCAGCGGCAGCGTGTTCATAACTCGAGCCGCGTACTACCGCCCATGTAGTCGCGCAGCGCATCGGGAACGTGGACGGCGCTTGTCCCGTCCTGATTGTTCTCCAAGAGCGCAATCAGCGTGCGTCCCACCGCCAGGCCCGAGCCGTTCAACGTGTGGACGTAGCCCGGACGACCGGATTGCGGATCCCGGTAGCGAGCGAGCATACGACGCGCCTGGAAATCGAGAAAGTTGCTGCACGAGGAAATCTCGCGGTACCTGCCCTCGGCCGGCAACCAGACTTCGAGGTCGATGGTCTTGGCGGCGGCGAACCCGAGGTCGCCGGCGCAAAGCGCGACCGCCCGGTAGGGTAGCTCCAGCTTGCGCAGGATGCTCTCGGCGTGGGCGGTCAACTCGTCCAGTGCGTTCCAGGACTCATCCGGATGCACGATTTGGACCAGTTCCACTTTCTCGAACTGGTGTTGACGGAAGATGCCGTGGGTGTCCTTGCCGTAGTTGCCGGCCTCGCTGCGGAAACAGGGCGTATGGGCCACGAAACGCAGCGGGAGTTCGTCCGCGTCGAGGATGCTCTCACGGACGAGATTCGTCACCGGCACCTCGGCGGTGGGGATCAGGAACTGGTCGCGTTCGCCCCCGATGGCGAACAGATCCTCCTCGAACTTGGGCAGTTGCCCGGTTCCCACCAAGGTGTGCCGGTCCACGACGTAGGGTACGTAGACTTCCTCGTAGCCGTGCTCCTGGACATGGGTGTCAATCATGAACTGGGTGATTGCGCGATGCAGTCGGGCGAGCGGGCCCCGAAGCACCGAGAACCGCGAACCTGCAATCTTGGCCGCCGCCCCGAGGTCGAGAGACGTGCCTGCCAGCGAGACGTGGTCTCGGGGCTCGAAGTTGAAGCCGGACGGTTCTTGCCAGCGCCGTAGCTCGACGTTGTCCGTCTCGTCCCGCCCCGGCGGAACGCTGTCATCGGGGGGGTTGGGCAGAGCTTTGACGAACTTGTCGAGGTCATCGCGGACCGCGTCGAACTCCTTGGCCGCATCGGCTAGGCGGCCACCCAAGTCGCCGACGGCGGCAACCAAGGGCGCGATGTCATCGCCGGCAGCCTTTGCTTCCCCGATTCGCTTGGATGCTTGCCTGCGTTGGCTGCGCAACCCCTCCACCTGGTCCTGCAGGTGCTTGCGCCGGGTCTCGAGGGCTCGGTAATGATCCACGTCGAGGTCGATGCCCCTGCGTCTCAGGCGTTCGGCGATGGCCCCGATCTCCATCCGCAGCCGGCGAGGATCGATCATGCCAGGGCTCCTGCGACGCGGTACCCCACGGCGGCTGCTAGCAGGCAGCACGCCACGCTTGAGACGACGTAGGCGACGGCGGCGACAACCCTGCGTTGCTCCCATAGCAGGACCGTATCGACCGAGAATGCGGAGAATGTCGTGAATCCACCGAGCACGCCTGCCACCAAGAGCGGACGTCCCACGGTCTCGAACCAGGTGGCGCCGGCGAAGCAGCCGATCGCCAGCCCGATGGCCAGACAGCCTGCGATGTTCACCAGCAGGGTTCCCCAGGGAAACTCGGTGCCCGAAGCCATTGCCTGTACGCAGTAGCGCAACACGGCACCGCACGCGCCGCCGGCAGCAACCCACAGGATGGTCTTCATTCGGGCCCTCTTCGTTCGCCCAGGTGGAGGCACGCGAAGTCTAAGGCGTAGTGTGCCACGCCACAATCGAGCTTATATCTCGACAGCTGGTTTTGTTCGAGAAACTAAAGTTAGAGGCTATATGACGCGGCAACAGGTGTGCCGCCCTCAAGGCTCCGGTCCGCCTTGGCGCTTCGGCACGTCTGGCGATGACCGCATTGCGCGATCCTGGTCCCTGAGGCTTGCGAGGCGCGCCGCGATGCGCGCCTCGATGCCCCGGTCGGTGGGCTTGTAGAAGACCTGATCGGGCATCTCGTCAGGAAAATAGCGTTCACCGGCCGCGTAGGCGTCCTCCTCGTCATGCGCGTATCGATAGCCCTTGCCATGGCCCAGCTTGCGCATCAGTGCCGTTGGGGCGTTCCGGAAACGTGCCGGAACCGGGTGCGAAGGGCTTTTCCGCACATACGCCATCGCCGCGTCGAAAGCCGCTTCGACGGCATTGCTCTTGGGCACGCTGGCCAGATACAAGACCGCCTGGGCGAGCGCCAACTCGCCTTCCGGCGACCCGAGTCGCCGGTACGCGTCCCAGGCATCCACGGACAACTGCAGTCCGCGGGGATCCGCGTTGCCGATGTCCTCGCTGGCCATGCGCACGAGGCGGCGCGCCACGTAGAGTGGATCGCAACCGCCATCGAGCATTCGGGCGAGCCAGTACAACGCGGCATCGGGTGCGCTGCCTCGCACCGCCTTGTGCAACGCCGAGATCTGATCGTAGAACGCATCCCCGCCCTTGTCGAAGCGACGATAGCTCTGCCCGCTTGCTTCCAAAACATGCTCGGCTTCCACCGCGTGAGCAGCGAGTTGAACCGCCACCTCCAAGGTGTTCAGCGCACGCCTCGCATCGCCGTCGGCAACCGACTGCAGTTCGCGTACCGCGTCCGGGTGGAGTTCAACGTCGAGCTCGCGCTCGGCGGCGCGCTTCACCAGTGTCGCGATGTGGGACGCCGTCAAGGGTCTCAGGACGTATACCCGGGATCGGGACAGCAGCGCCGCGTTGACCTCGAACGAGGGATTCTCGGTCGTTGCGCCGATCAAGGTAACGGTGCCGCGTTCGACGTGCGGCAGGAAGGCGTCCTGCTGGGCCTTGTTGAAACGATGCACTTCGTCGATGAACAAAACGGTTCGGCGATCCGGAAACGACTCCGCCTCGGCGATTGCCTCACGTACGTCCCGAACACCGGCCAGTACCGCCGATAGGCTGCGCCAGACGGTTCCGGCGGCCTCCGAAAGCAGCCGGGCCAGCGTGGTCTTGCCCGTGCCTGGCGGCCCCCAGAGGATCATCGAGTGCACCACACCGGCCTCGGCCAGTTCGCGCAGAGGCCGTCCTTCGCCAAGGAGGTGTTCCTGGCCCACGAAATCTGCCAGCGTACGCGGACGCATGCGGTCCGCAAGCGGCCGGCTGGACGGGGATGCCCGGTCTAGCGTTGGGTCAAGGGGCTGCTTCGGCTGGGAGGTCGCCTGGGATATTCCCGATGACATCGACCCCTTCCGGCACCTCGAATTCGAACAGTTCCGATTCTAGCACCGGGTTCCCCCGACCGTTGCGAAACACCATGCGGGTTTCTTGGTCCAGGTCGTCCACGATGTCGAGTCCGGTCAGCAAGCCGTGGGCAGAGAAGGTCAGCGTCATCGTACGGAACAGCGACCTCGACTCCGGGTCGCGGGGCGATAGCACGAAGCGCATGGCGGACGCCGCCGTGGGCGGGTCCATCCGTACCCGGAAGTTCTCCTCAACCCTCGCGGAGGCCGTGAGAAACATCGCTGGCGTTCCCTCGACGGTCTCATCGAAAGGCTGCACCGTGACCTGCTCGAGGTCGGGGTCGTAGATCCACACATGCTCGCCATTGGCGACGATTAGTTGGGGATACGGCGCGTCGACGCGCCAGCGCAGCCGCCCCGGCCGTTCGAGGTGCATGGTTCCCGTGGCGGTCTGCAGGATCTCGCCGAACTGGCTTGCGACAGCCTGCTCGAAGTCCGCTTGGTAACTCGACATCGCATCCAGCAACGCCGCGAGGCGCTCGCCGTCGTCGGCGGCCGCGCCCGCCGCTACGATCAGGATCAGCGCTACGATCGAATTCCTTGCGCCGCGTGCTAGTACCGCCATGGTGCAAGTCAATCGGCTCTGCCTGGCGAAACCAGCACCTCGCGGGTACCGTTGCTGTTCATCGCGGACACCATGCCTGCCTCTTCCATTTGTTCGATCAGCCGCGCAGCGCGGTTGTAGCCGATGCGCAGTTTCCTCTGCACGGCCGAGATCGACGCCCGCCCGGAATCCTGCACGAAGGCTACGGCCTCTTCGTAGAGCGGCTCGTCGGAGTCGCCATCGATATCCACCGTTCCGGGTACGTCGAGGTCGACGCCGCCGAGCACATCGGTGACGTAATCCGGTTGGCCGCGTTCCTTCCAATCGTTCGTCACCGCAACGACTTCCTCGTCGGAAACGAAAGCGCCATGAACACGCGTGGGCATGCCCGTGCCGGGTGGGAGGAACAGCATGTCGCCGTAGCCCAGCAACTGTTCGGCACCGCCCTGGTCGAGAACGGTACGGGAGTCCACAGAACTGGACACCTGGAACGCGATGCGCGCCGGGACATTTGCCTTTATGAGACCGGTAACCACGTTCACGGAGGGACGTTGGGTCGCGAGCACCAGGTGGATGCCTGCCGCCCTCGCCTTCTGCGCCAGGCGCGCGATCAGCTGCTCGACCTTCTTGCCGACGATCATCATCATGTCGGCGAACTCATCGATCACAACGACGATGAACGGCAACGTGGCCAACGGTGGGGCCGGATCGCCGTCCTCCCCGGCGGCATCGGATACAAGCGGATCGAGGACGGGCTTGCCAATGCTCCGTCCTTCGTCGATGCGCCGGTTGTAGCCGGCGATGTTGCGTACACCAAGTGCCGCCATCAATTGGTAGCGACGCTCCATTTCCGCGATGCACCAATTCAGAGCCTGCGCCGCATCCTTCATATCCGTCACGACCGGCGTCAGGAGGTGGGGAATGCCGTCGTAGACCGACAGCTCCAGCATCTTCGGGTCGACAAGAATGAGCCGTAGCTGCTCCGGCGTCGCCTTGTAGAGCATCGACAGAAGCATCGCGTTTATGCCCACCGACTTGCCCGAGCCGGTCGTACCCGCGACGAGCAGGTGCGGCATTCGACCGATGTCGGCCATCACGGGGGTCCCGGCGATGTCCTTGCCGAGGGCGAGGGTCAACGGCGTATTGGCATCGCGGTACTCGGTGGAGTTCAGAATCTCCTTCAGGCGAACGACCTCGCGCTGCTCGTTGGGTATTTCGATGCCGACGTACGACTTGCCCGGGATCACTTCGACGACACGTACGCTGATGACGGCCAAGGAACGCGCGAGATCCTTGACCAGGCTAGTGATCTTGCTCACCTTAACCCCTGCTGCCGGTTCCAGTTCGAAACGGGTCACGACTGGTCCAGGCAATATGGACTTGACCTTCGCCTCGACGCCGAACTGCTCTAGGTTCTGCTCGAGTTGGTGCGCCATCCTGGTCAGGGAGTCCTTCGTGAAACCGCCGCTCAGCGTGGGATCGTAGTCCTCCAGCAGGTCCAGGTCGGGAAGTTCGACGGTGGTTTTCATGTCGAACATGCGCGGCTGATAATCTGGCACCGCCCGTTTGGTCGGGGGTTCGATCGTGGTCGCCTCACGTCTTCCGGCTGGCGTCGGCACGGCCGCGATGGCCGGTTCCGTACGACGTTTGGGTGCCCTCGAACGTCGCCTGCGCGGTGTCCTGGACACCCCTCGGCGCGCGGTCGCTGTGTCGTTGCGTGTCGGAGGGACCAGGCTCCGTGCCACCCCGCGCGCCAGCACGACGGCCCCGAGCCGGATGACACCGGCGACCGCGCATACACCCCGGCCAACGTGCTCGAGCACGCTCAGCCAGGAAAAGTTCAGCATGGCCTGGGTGCCGGTAACGAACACCGCCAGCGCGCACAGCGTGAGTCCCCCGACATTGAGTAGCGGCATCCCCAGGCCGGCGATGCTGTCACCCAAGGCCCCGCCCGCACTGGCAGGCATGGCGTCGCCCGCCTCGATATGCAGCCGGATCAATAGGCAAGCGGCGACTAGCACGGCGACGAAACCGCCACCCCGAACCGGCGCTTCCGCCCAGGACCATGGCGTGCGGCGATGGCGGCGGAATAGGAATGCCGCCGCCAACAATAGACACCCGGGCAGCAGGTACGCACCCCAGCCGAATGCGTAGAACACGATGTCCGCAGTCCAAGCGCCGCTCTTTCCGACCAGGTTCTGCACGGCGAGGTCCGAACCAGCGACGGTCCAGGCCGGATCGGTTGGAGAGTGCGAACCGAGCGCTAGCAGGACATAGACGCACAGCGCCAAGACCACCACAAGGCCAATTTCGCGGAACGGTAAGGCGCTCGCCGGCGCAGGCATCGGTCTGGGGAAATCCCTTTCGCCCAAGTCGCTTCGATAATAGCCTCTTGCCGCTATGGGCACAACGCGCCGAAAACGCCTCGACGCCTGACTTCGAGTTGCCCCTTGGCTAGCGGACTGCGGTGCGTATCATTGGCCCGTTCATGAGGTCGCGAGTCAACCCGGCGATGAAGAGGGACAAGCAGAAGGTGATCGACGAGGTCTGGGACGACGCCCGGGTCAGGAGTTTCCTGGGCAAGACCGTTCCGAGCCAGTCCGGGGTGCCGTTCCCCGGCGATCCGGACTTCTACGTGCTCCGGCACGCCTATCAGAGCATGCGCGCCGAGGACTTCGGGCGGTTCCTCGATTTCTTCACGGCAGAGGGTCGCGATGTCCGCGCCCGAGACAACAAGGGTCGGACGCTGGCGGACGTCATAGCCGGCCACGCCAACTCGGGTCGGTTCGTCGAGTTGCTCAATGCCCGTTGACGCCGCCCATCGCCACCGCCTCATCGTGCTTGGCTCGGGACCGGCGGGCTACACAGCAGCACTCTACGCATCGCGGGCCAACCTGAATCCCGTGTTGATCACCGGCGTGGAGGTCGGCGGTCAGCTCACGACCACCACGGATGTCGACAATTGGCCGGGCGACCACGATGGGTTGCAGGGGCCGGAACTGATGTTGCGGATGTCCGACCACGTCGAGAAGTTCGGCACCTCGATCATCAACGACTACATAAGCCAGGTCGACTTCAGCGGCCGCCCCTTGAGGCTTCGGGGCGATGCCGCGGAATACGTCTGCGATGCGTTGATCATCGCCACCGGTGCATCCGCGAAATACCTCGGTCTACCGTCCGAGGAGGCTTACAAGGGTCGGGGGGTCAGCGCTTGCGCCACCTGCGACGGCTTCTTCTTCCGCGAACGCGAGGTGGCCGTCATCGGCGGCGGCAATACGGCAGTCGAGGAAGCCCTCTACCTGTCGAACATCGCCAGTCGGGTGCACCTGGTGCATCGCCGCGATGCGCTGCGTGCCGACAAGATACTCCAGGACCGGCTTTTCGAGCGAGCCGAACAGGGCTCGGTGAATGTCATCTGGAATCACATCCTCACCGAAGTCGTGGGTGACGAACAGGGGGTCACCGGGGCGGTGCTCGAGTCGGTCAACGGCGGGGCGCGCCGCGAATTGCGCCTTGATGGCGTCTTCATCGCCATCGGCCACGTGCCGAACACGGGCATTTTCGAGGGTCATCTCGCGATGAACGAAGGCTATATACGCATCGAGAGCGGGACCGAAGGAAACGCGACCGCTACCAGCGTGCCCGGGGTCTTTGCGGCCGGCGACGTCGCCGACCACGTATACCGGCAAGCCGTTACATCGGCCGGGTTCGGGTGCATGGCGGCACTGGATGCCGAAAAGTACCTCGACGCTCTCGAATCGTAGGGCCGGATCCGCGTTCCCCGATCCGCGCCACGCATCGCGCCATGGCTTGGTTGCCTACGGCAACGAGCTCACGCCGCCGCTCTTGATCGACGCGTACTCACACGGGATATTCCCGTGGTTCGACGACGATTCGCAACCCGTACTGTGGTGGTCGCCCGATCCTCGCGCCGTCATGGCCCCGGCCGACATGCACGTCTCGAAGAGTCTCAGGAAGAAGATCCGCGCCGGCGTGTTTCGGGTAACTGCCGATATGGCGTTTGCCGAGGTCGCGGCCGCCTGCGCCGAACCGCGCGCCAATAGTGCAGGGACATGGATCACCCGGCGGATGCTGGCGGCGTATGAGCAACTTCACGATCTCGGGTTCGCCCACTCGGTGGAGACATGGATCGGCAAGGACTTGGCCGGAGGTCTCTACGGCGTCTCGCTCGGCCGCATGTTCTTCGGCGAGTCGATGTTCAGCCGGGTCCCCGATGCCTCCAAGGTGGCCCTCGCGCACTTGGCCGCGCAGTTGCGTGCCTGGGACTTCAACCTGATCGACTGCCAGATTCCCACCGGACACCTCGCATCCCTCGGTGCCCGGGAAATGCCGCGCCGCACCTTCCTGGAACTCGTCGCGGCAAATCGGGGCTGTCCGGACCGGCGCGGCCGCTGGATCCTGGACGACCTCGCATTTCGCGACGCCGGCCCGGGTACTCGCGGGACGCGCTCGGGCACTCGCGAGGCACGCTAGCGATTGACGGCCCCAAATGGTTAAATCCCGCCGGTTTGCGCTTGGACGGATCGACAACCAGGACGAATGGCGAAAGAAGAACAGATCGAAATGGAAGGGGTCGTGGTCGACACCCTTCCCAATACCATGTTCCGGGTGGAACTGGACAACGGTCACAAGGTCACCGCACACATCTCGGGCAAGATGCGCAAGAACTACATCCGCATCCTGACCGGTGATCGCGTCAAGGTCGAGCTGACGCCTTATGATCTGAGCAAGGGTCGAATAACCTTCCGCGAACGCTAGGGTCGACCCTATGCTTTGGCGGTCCGGGGCTCCACGTCGAGTTCGAGTTCCCCCGCTTCCTCGGAAATGTGCACGACTCCGCCCCCGTCGGACAGATCGCCGAACAGGATGTCCTCCGCCAGCCGGCGCTTGATCTTCTCCTGGATCAACCGCTGCATCGGTCGGGCGCCCATCTTCTCGTCGTAGCCTTCCCGCGCGAGCCAGTCGCGCGCGGACTCGTCGACATCCAACTCGACCTTCTTGTCGTCGAGCTGGCCCTGCAATTCCGTGAGGAACTTGTCGACCACCGTTTTGATCACATCCATCGGGAGTGCGTTGAACTGCATGATCGCGTCGAGCCGGTTGCGGAACTCCGGCGTGAACATCCTCTTCAGGACCTCCAGGGCATCCGACGAATGGTCCTGCTCGCTGAAACCGATGGACGCCCTAGCGGCTTCTTGTGCGCCGGCGTTCGTGGTCATGATCAGGACGACGTTGCGGAAATCGGCTTTGCGTCCGTTGTTGTCGGTCAAAGTCCCGTGATCCATGATTTGGAGAAGCAGGTTGAAGACCTCCGGATGGGCCTTCTCGACCTCGTCGAGGAGCACCACGCTATGCGGGTGCTTCACCACGGCCTCGGTCAGCAAACCGCCCTGATCGAATCCCACGTAGCCAGGCGGCGCCCCGATCAGTCGCGACACGGTGTGACGCTCCATGTACTCCGACATGTCGAAACGCAGCAGTTCCACACCCATGATCTTGGCAAGCTGCCGGCAAACTTCGGTCTTGCCAACGCCGGTGGGCCCGGCGAACAGGAACGATCCGATCGGCTTGCCTTCCGTCTTGAGTCCCGCCCGGGAGAGCTTTATCGCCGCGGCCAACGCTTCGATCGGCTCGTCCTGCCCGAACACGACCAGTTTCAGCCTGGCGTCAAGATCGCGTAGGGCCTCCTTGTCGGAAGTCGAGACCTGGTTCGAGGGGATTCTCGCGATCTTCGCCACAACCTGTTCGATGTCCAAGGCACCGACGGTCTTCTTGCGGCGACTCGGCGTCAGCAACTGCTGTGCCGCGCCCGCCTCGTCGATGACATCGATGGCCTTGTCGGGCATGAAGCGGTCGGTAATGTAGCGCTCGGAGAGTTCCGCGGCGACGCGGAGCGCTCGATCGGTATAGCGGAGTCGATAGTGGTTCTCGAAGCGCGACTTCAAGCCCTTGAGAATCAGGTAGGTGTCATTGACGTTCGGTTCGATGATGTCGATCTTCTGGAAGCGGCGGGACAGGGCCCTGTCCTTCTCGAAGATCCCTCGGTACTCGTGATAGGTCGTGGAGCCCATGCATCGGATGTCGCCCGAGGCGAGCAGCGGCTTCAACAGGTTCGAGGCGTCCATAACACCCCCGGATGCGGCTCCCGCGCCGATGATCGTGTGGATCTCGTCGATGAACAGGATCGCGCCCTCCTCCTTCTTGAGTTCCGCGAGAAGAACCTTGAAACGCTTCTCGAAGTCGCCGCGGTACTTGGTCCCGGCGAGCAGCGCCCCAAGATCAAGCGCGAGCACGCGGCTCTCGGCGACGACCTCGGGAACCTCGTCATCGACGATTCTCTTGGCAAGTCCCTCGGCAATTGCCGTTTTGCCCACACCGGACTCGCCGACGAGGAGCGGATTGTTCTTGCGCCGTCTACAGAGAATCTGGATGACCCGCTCAACCTCGGCGTCCCGTCCGACCAACGGATCGATCTTGCCCAGCCGCGCGAGTTCGTTGAGGTCGCTGGCGAAGTTGCTGAGCGCCGGCTGTGCGGAGCCCTCGCCTTCTTCCTCCTGGGAGTCCGAATCGACGCCGGCACCTTCAGCCGCCTTCTTCGATATCCCGTGGGCAACGTAGTTCAGGACGTCCAGTCTGGCGATCGACTGCTCTTTCAGGCAATAGACGGCGTGGCTCTCCTGTTCGCCGAAAATCGCGATAAGCATGTCGGCGCCGTTGACCGGCTGGTTGCCCCGGGAATTGACTAGGAAAATCGCGCGCTGTACGACCCGGTCGAAACCCGCGGTGCGTCGGGGCGACTCTGCCTTGCGACCAGCCAACTGCGCGGCAGGCACCAGCGGCGTGTTGGCGTCGATGAAGTTCTCGAGGTTCTTGCGCAGTACATCGAGGTCGGCCCCAACGTTCTTCAGGACATCCACCGCCACCTTGTCGTCGAGCAGCGCGAGCAGCAGGTGTTCGGGAGTCAGGAACTCATGGCGCTTGCGATATGCCTCCTGCACGACCTTGTTGATGGCCAGTTCCAGTTCCTCGGTTAGCGACACAGGCAAGTCCTCGGTATGAGCCGTGGGGGGCTAGTCTTCATCGGTCTGTTCGACAGCGGACTTCAATGGATAGTTGTTCTCTTGGGCGTAGTGGTTGACCTGCTCGGACTTCGTCTCGGCGATGTCACGCGGGTAGATGGCGATGACCGCGCTGCCTGTGGTGTGCACCATCAGCATCAGCCGCTCGGCCTTGTCGAAGTCCATGTAGAAGAACTTCATTAGAACATGGACCACGAAACCCTGCGGTGTGTAGTCGTCGTTCAGGAGTACCACCTTGAACATCGGCGGGGGCTTGACCTCGGGATCCGCCGGGCGTTCCTTGACGACGATCGATCCTTCCGCGTCGTCATCGGATGCGGCTGAACCCGTCGGCACCCCAACGGTGCCGACGATTGATGTCGAGGCGTTTTGGTCTGCGTTCGCGTGGCGCATGCAGGTGGCTCGTATCTCGAACGTCTTGGTGCGACCCGAATCGGACCAGCAACAATGGAATCATAGCGCAGTTGGCCTCGACCGTCAGAAAGTAGGAATGAACAGTTCGCAGGAACCACGCACACCTGTGTTCGTGATCGCGTTTCGGGGATTTCAAACTGACACCCCACCGACGCCTTGACACAGCCCTAGCGGAAGGTGGAAATTGGACGATTGGACCAAGGGAACGGTCGAAAGCCAAGACGGTTTTGTCTGGTTTCAAGCACCAGTTTCCGCGGGAGGGTACGCCGGAATGACGACTGGCAAGGTCAAGTGGTTCAACAACGCCAAGGGCTACGGATTCGTACTTGCCGAGTGCGCCGACGAGGATCTCTTCGTGCACTACTCGTCCATTCAGATGACCGGCTACCGCACGCTGCGAGCCGGTCAGGAAGTCACCTTCGACGTTCAGCAGGGACCCAAGGGCCTGCATGCGGTTAACGTGCGGCCCACGGATGCCCCCGACGACCTGCAACCCCCCGTCGAGGGTGAGGACGCGGAGGACGGTTCCGAGGAGCCCGCTTAGCGGCAAACCGCGCCGCACGAGAATGCGCCAGCGTTCTCGATCACCCTAGGGCTCGCCGGGACGGAACAAGCCCGTGGCGTACCGCGCCTGCGCTACATTTGTGCCACGATGGCGTCGCCGAATGCCGAGCAACTGACGAGCGTCGCCCCGCTCATCAGCCGTTCGAAGTCGTAGGTCACGGTCTTTTCGCCGATGGCCCCTTCCATGCCCCTTACGATCCGGTCGGCGGCGTCTCGCCATCCAAGATGACGTAGCATCATTTCAGCCGAGAGGATCAATGACCCCGGGTTGACCTTGTCCTGGCCGGTGTATTTGGGTGCGGTGCCGTGGGTAGCTTCGAAGATGGCAACGGCATCGCCGATGTTGGCGCCGGGCGCGATGCCGATGCCGCCGACCTGGGCGGCCAATGCATCCGACAGGTAGTCGCCGTTCAAGTTCATCGTCGCGATCACATCGTACTCGTCGGGACGGGTCAGGATCTGCTGCAACATCGCGTCGGCGATCATGTCCTTGATCACGATCGTCTTGCCCGTGTTCGGATTGACGAGTTCGTGCCATGGGCCGCCATCTAAGGGCGTTGCGCCGAACTCCTCGGCCGCCAACTCGTATCCCCAGTCCTTGAAGGCCCCTTCCGTGAATTTCATGATGTTGCCCTTGTGCACGAAGGTCACCGAGTCGCGATCCTCCGCGATGGCGTACTCGAGGGCCTTGCGCACCAGCCGCCGCGTACCCTCCACGGACACGGGCTTGATGCCGATCCCGCAGTTGGCGGGAAAGCGGATCTTGTCGACACCCATGTCGTTCTGGAGGAACGCAATGACGCGATCCGCGTCGGCCGTACCGGCCTCCCATTCGACACCTGCGTAGATGTCTTCCGTGTTTTCCCTGAAGATCACCATGTCGGTCTTCTCCGGGGCGATCACGGGACTCGGGACGCCCTTCAGCCAGCGAACCGGGCGCTGGCAGACATAGAGGTCGAGAAGCTGACGCAGTGCGACATTGAGGGAACGGATGCCGCCGCCGACCGGCGTGGTCATCGGGCCCTTGATGCCGATTGTGAAATCACGCAGCGCATTCAGGGTCTCGTCGGGCAGCCATTCGCCTTCCCCGTAGACCCTAAGCGACTTCTCGCCAGCGTAGATCTCCATCCACGCGATGGCTCGGACGCCGTCGTAGGCCCTGTCGACAGCCGCGTCGACGACCTTGCGCATGACCGGCGTGATGTCGATGCCAATGCCGTCGCCTTCGATGAACGGAATGATCGGATGATCGGGTACGTCGAGGCTTCCGTCCTCCGAGACCGTGATTCTCTCGCCCGTCTCTGGAACCTCGACGTGTGCGTAGCCCATGCGAAACCCTTTGCGGTCAGGAAAAGCGCGGCATTGTACATCAGCGACGCCTCGACCACGCCGCCCCGGCCGACTCAGCGGTCGTCCGTTTCCCAGCCGTTCCTGCGCTCGCGGTCGCGACCCGTGGCGGCAATCCAGGCATCTTCACCGCCTCGGCGTTCCTTCTTCCAGAACACGGCGTCCGTCTTGAGGTAGTCCATGATGAACTCGCAAGCGGCGAAGGCATCCCCCCGATGCGCCGCCGCAACCAGGACCAACACGATCTGGTCGCGCGGTCGGAGTTCGCCCACCCGGTGAATCACCACCGTGTCGATCAGTTCCCAACGATCCGATGCCTTGACGAGAATCTTTTCGATGCTTGCCTCCGTCATGCCGGGATAGTGTTCGAGGAAAAGCCCGTTCACCCGGTCCGTCCCGGCATGGTCACGCACGATTCCTGCGAAGGCGACCACGGCGCCCGCCCGCCCGCCGAGGCGCGCCCGCATTGCGGCCCACTCACCTGCGACGTCGAAGTCGTCTGTTTCGACCCGAATCTCGGCATGCATGGGCCTAGCCCCCGGTCACCGGCGGTAGAAAGGCGACCTCGTCGCCGGGGCGGAGTTCCACGTTGCCCCGGATGATGGTTTGATTGACGCAAACCCGGACGCCCTGTCCCGACAACGCCCGCAATGCGTCGGCGCAGAGCACCGATGCGAGCCTCGCGCGCACGCCGGAAATGCATGCGTCCTCGACATCCAACGCCAGCGCATCCAGGCCGACGGCTTCGCGTAGCGAGCCGAAGAACCTGACCGCAACAACCGCCGAGGTCGCTGAACTCACGTCCCCCGGCGCCAGGTTCCCGACCTCCCGCCGGACTTGGCCTCCAAGCCGATGTTCTCGATGGTCATGCCGCGATCATTGGACTTCAGCATGTCGTAGACCGTCAACGCCGCAACGCTGACCGCCGTCAGGGCCTCCATCTCCACGCCCGTTTGGCCGGTCACCCGGCACAGGCTGGTGACGCCCAGCGTCGATGAGTCTTCGGGCGCGAACTCCACCGCGACCTTGGCAAGGGCCAATGGATGACAAAGCGGTATCAGGTCACTCGTGCGCTTGGCCGCCTGGATGCCCGCAACCCGGGCAACGGCCAGGACGTCGCCCTTGGCTGCACCGCCCGCCAAGATCGCCCGAAGGCTCTCCGGGGACATGCGGATTCGCGCGAAAGCGCGGGCTTCCCTCGCGGTTGCCGCCTTGCCGGAGACGTCGACCATGGCTGCTTCGCCACGCGCGTTCAGATGGGTCAGATTGGCCATGGCATTGAGGATAGCACGGTATAATTCGCCGTCTTTTACCGAGACGACCGGTGGCAGGTTCGGTGGTAGTGGGCATGTCCGGCGGCGTGGACTCCGCCGTTGCGGCCCATATCCTGAAGGGACAGGGCTACGAGGTTACCGGACTCTTCATGAAGAACTGGGAAGAGGACGATGCCTCGGAGTACTGCACGGCGCTTGCCGACTTCGGCGACGCCGCGGCGGTTTGCGACAAGCTCGGGATCGAACTCCTCACGGCGAACTTCGCCGCCGAGTATTGGGACAACGTCTTCGAGGCGTTTCTTGACGACTTCCGGGCTGGGTACACCCCGAATCCGGATGTCCTCTGCAATCGGGAAATCAAGTTCAAGGTGTTCGCCGACTACGCCCGGGACCTGGGCTTCGAAACCGTGGCCACCGGCCATTATGCTCGGCGAAGCGCCGTCGGCACCCCTTTTCGCCTGCTCAAGAGCCACGATCCGGACAAGGATCAAACCTACTTCCTGCAGGCGGTGCCGGCAAGCCGTCTCGAACATTGCCTGTTCCCGATCGGTGGACTGACCAAGCCGGCGGTCCGACAGCGCGCCCGTCGCGCCGGATTCGACGTCCACGACAAGAAGGACAGCACCGGGATCTGCTTCATCGGGGAACGCCGCTTCGACGATTTCCTGGCGCGCTACGTGCGCGGCGAGCCGGGCCCCATCCGGGACGCCGACGGAACCCTCCTCGGCCGACACCGGGGACTACCCTTCTACACCCTCGGCCAACGTCAGGGCATTGGCTTGGGTGGCATCAAGGGCCGTCGGGAGCAGCCTTGGTACGTAGCGGCGAAGGATATCGGCACCAACACGCTCACCGTGACCCAGGACGAGGGCGACCTCGAAACAACCTGGCTTCATGCAACCAACCTGAATTGGATCTCGCCTTCGATGAATGGTTCGGACGGATTCGAGGCGGTGCGATGTACGGCGAAAATACGCTACCGGCAGCCGGAGCAGGCATGCCGACTTGAGAACGACGGCAAGCTCGCCCGGGTCGTGTTCGACACACCGCAGCGTGCCGCAACGCCAGGGCAGTTCGTTGCGTTCTACGATGGCGACGAGTGCCTAGGTGGCGGGCGAATCGTCGAGGCGGGGTGCCCCGGTGGGTAGTGCTCTGCCGTTCTCGCCGCTGACGGCGATTTCTCCGTTGGACGGCCGGTATTCGACGCGAACATCGGTGTTGGCACCGCTCGTGAGCGAGTTCGCCCTGATCCGGTATCGCGTGCGCGTGGAGATCGAGTGGTTCCTCTGCCTCGCCGCGCTCGACGAAGTCGCCGGCCTCCCGGCGCTGGACTCGCCCCGGCAGGCCCGGCTGCGCCAGATCTGGGAGGACTTCGACGTCGACGATGCGAAGCATGTGCGCGCGCTCGAGGCTGAGACCAACCACGACGTCAAGGCGGTCGAGTATTTCGTGAAGAACGCCGTCGTTCGCGTGGACGAGGCGCTCAAGCCCCACCTGGAGTTCGTGCATTTCGCCTGTACGTCGGAGGACATCAACAATCTCGCCTACGCGCTGATGATGCACGATGCCCGGGAGTTGGTGCTGTTGCCCGCCATGGACCGACTGATCGATGCCCTGCGCGCCCTCGGCCGCCCGTTGGCCGACGTCCCGATGCTGTCGCGCACCCATGGCCAAGCCGCATCCCCGACCACGGTCGGCAAGGAACTCGCCAACGTGGTAGCTCGCCTCGAACGCCAGGCCGCCACGCTGCGCGGCGCGGAGATACTCGGCAAGATGAATGGTGCGGTCGGCAACTACAACGCCCATGTTGCCGCCTACCCGCAGGTCGACTGGCCCGCCCGCAGCCGAGAGTTCGTGACCGCGCTAGGGCTCTCCTTCAACGAGTCGACCACGCAGATCGAGCCCCACGACTACCTCGCCGAACTGTTCCATGGCCTCATCCGGTTCAACCAGGTCGTTCTCGACTTCGACCGCGACGCCTGGGGCTACATCGCGCTTGGCTACTTCAAACAACGTCTCGTACCCGGCGAGACCGGCAGTTCGACCATGCCGCACAAGGTAAACCCGATCGACTTCGAGAACTCCGAGGGGAACATCGGCCTCGCCAATGCGATTCTCGGCCATCTCGCCGAAAAGCTCGCCGTGTCCCGTTGGCAGCGCGACCTGTCCGACTCGACCGCCCTGCGCAACGTCGGCTCGGCGTTCGGCCATTGCCTTGTTGCCTGGGATGGCACCTCGAAGGGGATCGGCAAGATCGCCATCGACCGGGACCGCATCGCGGCCGACGTCAATGCAACCTGGGAAGTGCTCTCGGAGGCCGTGCAGACCCTGCTGCGTGCGGGTGGTAGTTCGCAACCCTACGAGCAGTTGAAACGCCTGACGCGCGGCCGGAAACTTGACGAAGCGGTTTACCGGGCGCTGCTCGACGAACTCGATCTATCCCCGGAGGCCCGCGCGAGACTGCTGCGCCTGACGCCCGAGGAATACACGGGGCTTGCCGCCAAGCTGGCGCGGTCGGTTCTCGGAGATGAGGTATGAGCGGCGTCTTCGCCCGCGAAGTGCCCTGGGCTCGTCACGAACAAGCTCTGTCCTCGTTGCGCCGAACCGTGTTCGTCGAAGAACAGGGTGTTGCCGAAGACGAGGAATGGGATGGCGCGGACCCCGACTGCCGCCACTTCCTCGCCGAAGACGGCGACGGCGTTCCGATCGGCACGGCGCGGCTGATGCCCTCCGGTCAAATCGGCCGGATGGCGGTGCTGCCGGAGTGGCGCGGCCAAGGGATCGGGGCACGATTGCTCAAGCTCGCGGTGGACGCGGCACGCGCTGCGCAGCAGTCCGTCTTCCTGCACGCACAGAGTCACGCGGTGGGCTTCTACGAACGCGCCGGGTTCAAGGCGACCGGCAAGCCGTTTATGGAAGCCGGTATCGAACACCTTGAAATGACGCTTCCTGTTCCGTAGCGCCGGGGACCAGGCTGCGGACGTGCAAGGAACGACCAGGTCGTCGGGGACGGGCCTGTCCCGTCCCGTTGCGGAGGCAGCGGCACGTTCGGCGGCGACCGCGCGCCCCGGAGGGGCACGTTAGGGTTGCCCCTACGCGGGAACGCCGCCCTATTCGCCCCGCTTCAATTAATCGCTTCCATTCCCGATTCGCGCCGCTAAAATGGCGCGCTTTTGCCCGGAGGAGCCTTAGATGGCACTACACTTCGTGCCGCGAAAGCCGCGCTCAGAGCAGATCCAAGAGCTCGAACAGGAATGGAACACCAACCCGCGTTGGAAGGATGTGATACGCGGCTACACCGCTGAAGACGTGGTCGACCTGCGCGGCAGCATCCCGCATCGCAGCATGCTCGCGGCACACGGCGCGGACAAGCTCTGGGAACTCCTGCAGGAGGAGGACTTCGTAAATTGCCTGGGTGCCGTGACCGGCGGCCAGGCCGTGCAGCAGGTCAAAGCGGGCATCAAGGCGATCTACCTGTCCGGTTGGCAGGTGGCTGCCGACAACAACACGTCGGAGACGATGTATCCCGATCAATCCCTCTACGCGGTGAACTCGGTGCCGAGCGTGGTCAACCGTATCAACAACGCCTTCCGGCGCGCGGACGAGATCCAGTGGGCGAAGGGGGTCGACGACGGCATCGACTACTACGCGCCCATCGTCGCCGACGCCGAGGCCGGCTTCGGTGGCGTGCTGAACGCCTTCGAACTCATGAAGGCGATGATCTCGGCGGGTGCCGCGGGCGTGCATTTCGAAGACCAGCTAGCATCCGTGAAGAAGTGCGGCCACATGGGCGGGAAGGTTCTCGTGCCCACGGTGGAAGCGGTTCAGAAGCTCATAGCCGCCCGACTTGCCGCGGACGTCTGCGACGTACCCACGCTACTCATGGCCCGCACGGATGCCAACGCCGCGGACATGGTCACCAGCGACATTGATGAGTGCGATAAACCGTTCCTCACCGGCGAGCGGACCCCTGAGGGCTTCTACAAGTCGCGCAACGGGCTTGACCAGGCCGTCGCCAGGGGGCTTGCCTACGCGCCGTACACCGACCTGATCTGGTGCGAAACGGCCGTGCCGGACCTTGACGAGGCCAAGGCATTCGCCGATGCCATCCACCGTGAACATCCGGACCAGATGCTCGCCTACAACTGCTCGCCGTCGTTCAATTGGCGGGCCAACCTGGACGACGCCACGATTGCCAAGTTCCAGAAGGAACTGGCCGCGATGGGCTACAAGTTCCAGTTCATCACGCTGGCCGGAATCCATAGCATGTGGTTCAACATGTACGACTTGAGCCGGGACTACGTGGACCGCCAGATGGCGGCGTACGTGGATCTGCAGGAGAAGGAGTTCGCCGCCACCAACGCCGGCTACTCCTTCGTCAGCCATCAGCAGGAAGTCGGCACGGGCTATTTCGACCGGGTGGCGGAGGTGATCCAGGGCGGCCAGTCGTCGGTCACGGCCCTGACCGGATCCACGGAGGAAGCGCAGTTCTGACGCTGCGCAAGCGTCCGGTTCCGTCAGATCACGAGCAAACCGACGAACTCGTGGACCGGTGTCGAGGCGAGCCGGTCAGCATCCCGGCAGAGTTCAAGGATCTGCCGGGTACGGGGGGCCGGAAAACGCGTCGCGAGGTTGGCCTCGAACTTTTCGATGAGAACGGGGATGCCCTCGTCCCGGCGCCGCCGGTGCCCGATCGGGTACTCCACCGCGATCTTCTCGGTGTTCGACCCGTCCTTGAAGAAGACCTGTACGGCGTTGGCGATGCTGCGCTTGTCCGCCTCGTGGTACTCGCGGCTGTACCGGGCGTCCTCCTCCACGACCATGAGAGTCCGCAGCCGGTCGATGCGCGCGTCCGATGCGGCACTGTCCTCGTAGTCGTCTGCCGTGAGATTCCCGTTGATGAGTCCCACTGCGGTCATGTACTGCAGGCAGTGATCCCGATCCGCCGGGTTGTCGAGTGCGCCGGTCTTGCTGATGATGCGGATGGCCGATTCGTGCGTCGTGAGAACGATCCGCTCGACTTCGTCGAGACGGCCCGCGACCATCGGGTGCAGCTTGATGGCCGCCTCCACCGCCGTCTGGGCGTGGAACTCAGCCGGAAACGAGATCTTGAACAGGACGTTCTCCATGACATAGCTGCCATAGGGACGCTTGAAGGCGAACCGCTTGCCGCCGAACGCGACATCGTAGAACCCCCAGTTCGGTGCGGACAGCGCGCTCGGATAGCCGATCTCTCCCTTCAGGACCAAGAGCGCCAAACGCACCGCGCGACTGGTCGCATCACCCGCCGCCCAGGACTTCCGCGGCCCCGTATTGGGGGCGTGGCGATAGGTCCGCAGTGCCGAGCCGTCGATAAACGCGTGGGACAACGCATCGACGATCTGCGCTTGCGTTCCGCCGAGCATCGCGGTTACAACCGCCGCCGAGGCGACACGCACCAGTAGAACGTGATCGAGTCCGACGCGGTTGAAGCTGTTCTCCAAGGCCAGACCGCCTTGGATCTCGTGCGCCTTGATCATCGCGGTGAGTACATCGCGCATCACCAGCGGCCGCTCGCCCCGTACCACGGCTTGACGACTGATCCAGTCCGCGACCGCCAGGATGGCGCCGAGGTTGTCCGAGGGGTGCCCCCATTCGGCTGCGAGCCACGTATCGTTGAAGTCCAGCCAGCGGATCGCGCAGCCGATGTCCCAAGCTGCTTTCACGGGGTCCAACTCAAACTGCGTGCCCGGCACACGGGCGCCGTTCGGCACCACCGTACCAGCGGCGATCGGGCCTAGGTGTTTGGCGCATTCGGGAAACCGCAAGGCGAGCAAGCCGCACCCGAGGGTGTCCATCAGGCAGTAGCGCGCGATGTCATAGGCCGCCTCGCTCGCGATCTCGAAATCGGCGACGTACTCGGCGATAGCCACGAGTTCCGGATCAGGCTCCGGACGCACGTTTGTGTCCACGTTTGCCATGGCTATCTTGTGCCGAGTCCGGGGAACGGTCGCGGATCAGGTCCGACATAGTCCGCACTCGGACGGATGATGCGGTTGTTGTGGCGCTGCTCCATCACGTGGGCGGTCCATCCCGACACGCGGGAGCACACGAATATCGGCGTGAAAAGCTTGGTGGGGATGCCGAGGAACCGGTACGCGGCGGCGTGGAAAAAGTCGGCATTGGGGAACAGCGCCTTCTCGTCCCACATCAGCTTCTCGATCGCGCACGAGATCGGATAGACGCGCTCGTCGCCGACCTCCGGGGCCAGCTCTTCGGCCCAACGTTTGATGATTGCATTGCGCGGGTCGGATCGGCGGTAGATGGCGTGTCCGAAGCCCATCACCACTTCCTTGCGGGCGAGCATTTCGCGTACTTCCGCAACGGCCGCCTCGGGGGTTTCAAACCCCTCGATCAGGTCCATCGCAGCCTCGTTCGCGCCGCCATGCAACGGGCCGCGAAGCGACCCAATGGCGCCGGTAACGCACGAGTGCATGTCGGAGAGCGTCGACGCGCACACGCGGGCCGTGAACGTGGAGGCATTGAATTCATGCTCCGCGTAGAGAATCAAGGAGACATCCAACACCCGTTGAAAGAGCGCGCTCGGCGCTTCCCCTTTGAGGGTCGCGAGGAAGTGGCCTGCGATGCTGTCCTCGTCCGTGTCGAGGTCGATGCGCACGCCGTCGTGACTGTAGCGGTACCAGTAGTTGACGATCGACGGCATCACGCCGAGCAGCCGGTTGGCCACGTCGCGGGCACGACCGAACTCGCCCTCGGGCTCGAGATTGCCGAGCACCGAACACCCCGTCCGCATGACATCCATGGGATGTGCGTGGGCGGGAATACGCTCGAGCACTTCCTTTAGTGCATCGGGCAACCCGCGCAGGCGTTTCAGCTTGTCCCGGTAGACATCGAGTTCCCGGGCGTTGGGCAGTTCGCCGTGGACGATCAGGTGAGCGACTTCCTCGAAGGTCGCCTCCGCAGCGAGATCGGCGATGTCGTAGCCGCGGTAGGTGAGGCCGGTCCCGGTGCGGCCCACCGTACAGAGCGCGGTTTCGCCTGCGCTTTGGCCCCGCAACCCTGCCCCGCCAAGTTCCCTGTCAGGCATCGGATTCCCCCTCTCCGGTCCCGGCATCGCCGCCCGAGGGCGGCGTGGCTGCGAACAGTTCGTCGAGTTTCGCCTCGTATTCGTGGTAGCCGATCAGATCGTATAGATCTTCGCGGGTTTGCATGGCCTCGATGACCCCACGCTGAGTGCCCTCGTTGCGGATCGCCCGGTAGACGCGAAGCGCCGCTAGGCTCATGGCGCGGAATGCGGACAGCGGGTAGAGCGCCATCGCGACCCCGACGCTGCGCAGCTCGGCCAGGGTGTACAGCGGCGTGCTGCCAAACTCGGTTAGGTTGGCCAGCACGGGTACCTCGACGGCCTCGGTTATCCGTCGATACATGCCGAGATCCGTCATCGCCTCCGCAAAGATCGCGTCGGCACCCGCCTCCGCGAATCGCGCTACGCGGGTGAGCACCGCATCGAGACCTGCCACGGCCAGCGCATCGGTACGGGCCATCACGACGAATTCGGGATCGGTCTTGGCGTCCACCGCGGCCTTGATTCGGTCGCACATCTCGGCGGTCGATACGATTGCCTTGTTCGGGCGGTGCCCGCAGCGTTTCGCGGACACCTGGTCCTCGATGTGGACCGCGGCCGCCCCGGCACCGACCATGGACCGAATCGTTCGCGCGATATTGAACGCACCCCCCCAACCGGTGTCGACGTCCACCAGGAGCGGCACATCCACCGCCGCGGTTATCCGCCGCACGTCCTCGAGGACGTCGTTCATCGACGTCATGCCTAGGTCCGGCAATCCGTACGACGCATTGGCGACCCCGCCGCCGCTCAGGTACAGCGCCCGGTAACCCACCCGATCGGCCATGATTGCCGCGTAGGCATTGATTGCGCCGACAATCTGCAGAGGATTCTCTTCGCGCAACGCCTTGCGGAACCGGGTGCCCGATGAGCTCATGCGTTCGCCTCCGCCAGGGGGCCGAGTGCGGCGGCAAGCTCGTCGTAGCCACTGACGGCATGGAACGAGGGATACTGTGCCACCACGCTGGGCGGGGCGTCGAAGAACAGGCCGACATCGGCTTCCTCGAGCATCGCAACGTCGTTGTAGGAGTCCCCGGCCGCCATCACCCGATAGTTCATCGCGTGGAACGCCCGCACGGCCTGGCGTTTCGGATCCTCCTGGCGCAATCGATACCCCACGATGCGCTCCTCCTCGACGATGAGCCGGTGGCAAAGCAACAAAGGGTGGCCGAGTTTCTCCATGAGCGGCATTCCAAACTCGTAGAACGTATCCGAGAGGATGGCGACCTGGTAGCGGGCGCGGGCCCAGGCGAGGAACTCGACCGCGCCGGGAAGCGGGTTCAAACCCGCGATGACCCGCTTGATCGTGCCCAGAGGCAGCGAGTGTTCGTCGAGGATCGCCAACCGGGCGCGCATGAGATCGTCATAGACGGGGATGTCGCGAGTAGTTTTCCGAAGCGCGGAAATCCCGGTCATTTTGGCCACCGCCTGCCAGATCTCCGGAACCAGGACGCCTTCGAGATCAAGACACAGAACGTTCAAGCGAGCCATCCATCAAAAGCAAGCAATTCTACAGGGTTAGCGAACCACCCGTGGTGTCCCGTCGCGCACGCGTAACGCCGTGTGGCGACGGCGCGTGGTCCACCGGCGGGGCTAGCGCAGCGCCTGGAACGCGATCGGGGCGCGTCATTAGGATATGGCGAGACGTTATTTCTTGCCGAAAGGCCTAACTGCTAGGCTAGGTTTCGTCGCTTTCCAGCTTCGTTCCGGGACCATGGCGGAACCGTCGCCCAACATCGCCGGTTCGGATACCGAGCCCGCTTCGGCCGGCGGCATCGCCGCGGTGGCAGGGAGATCGGTCGAACGTGAGTCCCTCAGTCTGCTCGAGGACGCGTTTGGCGCCTTCGAACGCATTGCGGTGTCGTTCAGCGGCGCCGAGGATGTCGTCGTGGTCGACTTGGGCGCCCGGATTCTCGGTTCGGACCTCCCGGTGTTCAGCCTGGACACCGGCCGACTGCATCCTGAAACCCACCGTTTCCTTGAAACCGTGCGCGACCACTATGGTGTCGCGATCGAGACGTTGACGCCGGATCCGGCCGCGGTTGCCGACCTCGTGAGGGACAAGGGGCTGTTCAGCTTCTACCGGGACGGTCATGGCGAGTGCTGTGCGATCCGCAAGATTGAGCCCCTCGGCAGGAAGCTCAAGGGGCTGGATGCCTGGATCACGGGCCAACGCGCCGACCAGAGTGTCACCCGCGAGGGCTTGCCGACGTCCCAAGACGATCTGGCGTTTTCCAGTGCGGACCACCCCGTTCGCAAGTTCAACCCCCTGGCGAATTGGACCGGACGCGACGTCTGGGACTACATTCGGCGCCGCGAGATTCCCTACAACCCGCTCCACGATCAAGGCTACCGGTCGATCGGATGCGAGCCATGCACCCGTCCCGTGGGTCCCCACCAACACGAGCGCGAGGGCCGCTGGTGGTGGGAGGACGTGGTGCACAAGGAGTGCGGTCTACACCCGCAGAACGTGGCCAGACCGCTGCAGATCCTCGACCGTTAGCGTTCCGGAAGTTCGATACCGTCGAATACGGCTGCCCGCGCTGCCGGGTTCGGTGCGGCGAATGCGCGCTCGATGAGTTCAGGCGTCAGGTGCGGCGCGAACGCGCCGACGAAGTCGATCATGAACTGACGCATGAACGTTCCCTTGCGGCAACCGATGAACGTCGTACTCGCCTTGAACAGGTTGCCCGCATCGATCGCCGAGAGGTCGATGTCCTCCTCGGGATCGTAGGCCATTCCGGCGATGATGCCGACGCCGAAACCAAGACGCACATACGTCTTTATGACATCCGTGTCGACCGCCGATAGCGCGATGTCGAAGACGTTCTCCGGCTGCTCGGCGTCCGATTCCACGGCCACCGGCAACCGTTCCCAGAACCCGGCGTCGTAGGTCACGATGGGATAGTCCTTCAAATCCTCGAAATCGAGGGACTCGCGATGCGCAAGGTCATGATTCCTAGGCACCACAACGCATCGGTTCCACCGATAGCAGGGCATCATGATGAGATCTGGGTAGCGGTCCATCACCTCGGGCGAGATGGCGAAATCGACCTCTCCGGAAGAGGCCCATTCGCCGATCTGTTCAGTCGTCCCCTGGCGCATGTGCAGGCTGACTTCCGGGTACGCCCGGCGCAAACCGGGCAGTATTTCCGGCAGCGCGTAGCGCGCTTGGGTATGCGTGGTGGCGATGGATAGGGTGCCCCGGGACTCGTTGCGGTATTCGTCGGCGATGTGGCGGATGCTGGCCACGTCGCGGAGTATCTCGCCGACCTTGTCGAGGATGATTTCCCCGGCTGGCGTGATACGGGTCAGTCGCTTGCCGTTGCGGGCGAAGATGTCGATTCCGAGTTCCTCTTCGAGCAAACGGATCTGTTTGCTGATCCCCGGCTGAGAGGTGAAAAGCTCCGTTGCCGTCGCCGAGACGTTGAGATCGTGGTGGGCGACCTCCCAGATGTAGCGAAGCTGTTGGAGTTTCATAGTCGAGTCGAGTGGCCTTGGTGTTCTTTGTATAGGCAATCGGAATACTAACCCACGTTGTTATGCGAAAGTCACGCGTTGCGAACGCCGTGGGGTACATGCCCAATCGCGACGTGGGGGGGTGCCGATTCGCAGTTGGCGGCCTGGTCGTCGAAGAACACATCGGCGTCGTAGGCGCGGAGGAACGCGGCCTTGTCGCGACCGCCGAGGAACAGGCTCTCGTCGAGGCGGATGTCCCAGGCGCGCAGGGTCTTGATCACCCGCTCATGCGCGGGCGCGCCGCGTGCGGTTACCAAGGCGGTACGAATCGGGCAGGCCGTGTCGTCGAACTCACGCTGCAGTTGGTGCAACCCCATTAGAAAGGACTTGAACGGTCCCCCCTCCAAAGGGCGGTCGGCGGCCCGCGCCTCGGACTCCACGAACGCATCGATGCCCTGTTCGTGGAAGATCCGGTCCGCCTGGTCGGAGAACAGGACGGCGTCGCCGTCGAAGGCAATCCGTAGGGCTTCGGAGGTGCTCTCCGCCTTGCGCGAGCCGAGCAATGTCGCCGCCGCGATACCGTTGCCCAACGCCCCGCGCACATCGTCGGGCTCGGTGGACAGGAACAGGTCGCAGCCGAACGCCGCCGCATACCGGTACGGACTCTCGCCGGAGGAGAAGGCGGCACGCACGATGTCCAGTTCGTGGGCGTTGATCGAGTTGAACACACGCAGGCCCGTGTCGGCCGAGTTGCGTGACAAGAGGATGATATCGACTCGGCGTTTACCAATTAACCTATTGATATTCAGAAGTTTTTTAACGAAATGGAAACCGTCCCCCGGATCCAGCCGTTCGTTTTCTCGATCGATCTGGTAGCGCCGGTAGGCGTCTAGCCCGTGGTTGCGGAAAACCGCATCAGACGCATCGAGGTCGAATAACGCGCGGGACGAAATGGCAACGGTGAGAACGGTGTCCGGGTCAGGCATCGAGGTCCGGAATCAGTTGGCTCTCGAGCTTCGCTATCGAGTCCTTCAATCGGAGCTTGCGCTTCTTCAGGCGCTGTACCTTCATGTCGTCCTTGTGCCCGGTCTCGATGAGATACTCGATCACCTCGTCGAGGTCGCGATGCTCGACCCTGAGCTCCTCTAACCAGCGCATGACCTCGGCCTGTTCCAATCGCACTCCCCTCGATACTTGAACGCGGTGATGGTGTTGCCCGAAACGCCAAGCATACGCATCATAAGCGCCTCGTCACCCGGTGCAAAGCGTTGGCCAAGACTCCCGTCCCTCGCGATGCCGTCGCGCGATTCCTGGCCGACGTAAGGGCCAGTGATCCGCCCGCGCAAACCGACGCGGAACCCAACCGCATTCTGTTCGCGCTCGATGCCACGGCGAGTCGAGAGCCGACCTGGGACATGGCGATGAATCTGCACGCGGAACTGTTCCACGCCGCCGCTGACCACCGCGCCGATGGTGATTCCGGGGATGTGGCTGTGCAGTTGGTCTACTACCGGGGCTTCGACGAGTTCCACGCATCGCCCTGGTCGAACTCTCCCCAGGATCTGGTCCGGCGCATGACCGGTGTCCTTTGCCGGGGCGGCCTGACCCAAATCCAGAGGGTCCTCGCGCACACGTTGGCCGAAGCGCGCACGGTGCGTGTCAAGGCCGCCGTGTTCGTCGGCGACGCCTGCGAAGAGTCCCGGGCCGAGGTTGTCGCCGCGGCCGGGCGGCTTGCCCTTTTCAAAGTGCCCTTTTTCCTGTTCCAGGAAGGCCACGATCCGCGGGTCGCGCGGCTGTTCCAGGACATTGCCCGCATTACCGGCGGTGCCTACGCGCCGTTCGCCACCGGCAGCGCTGATCAGCTGCGAGCCCTTTTCGGTGCGGTGGCGCGCTACGCCACCCGGGGCCGAAGCGGTCTACGCGAGATCGAACATCGCCTTGCGCGGGACATGCTCGCGCAACTCCCCCGCTGATGGGTCGATGATCGCCGTCGTTGTCGCCGTCGTCATCGGCGCCGTCGCATTCATCGTACTGTGGCGTGAACTCGCCTCCGGGAATCGTCCGCGTCGCCTCTCCACGACCGGCTGGACCGCCGCGGTCGCTCTCGCGCTCACCTTGGCCATCATGGCGGGAAGCGGACGCCTGCATTGGCTCGCCGCGCTCTTCGCGGGTGCCCTGCCCTTACTGCGCTGGGCACTCGGGCTCGTCCTCGGCCCGGTGATCGGCCACTTCATTCGTTCCAGGATGCAAGGTGCCAACATGCCTCCACCTGGCGATACCGGCCCGTCAACGTCAACCGTCGCCACCGATGAGTTGCGCATGACGCTCGTGCACGACAGCGGCGAGATGGACGGCGAAGCCATCACCGGGACATTTGCCGGGAAACGCCTCTCGAGTCTCGACCTCGACGCGCTCCGAACCCTCTATGGCGAACTTGGGAAGGCGGATTCCCTGCAGTTGCTGGAGGCCTACTTGGACCGTCGGTTTCCCGGGTGGTCGGACGAAGAGCCCAAACGACAGCGACCATCGGCCAACCGGGAAATGGACGCCGAGCAAGCTCTAGCCGTCTTGGGCCTCTCGCCCGGGGCTTCCAAGGAGGAGATCGTCGATGCGCACCGCCGCCTCATGCAGAAGCTGCATCCGGACCGCGGCGGCAGCGACTACCTTGCCGCGACATTGAACCTCGCGAAACAGGTGCTGCTGGGCAACAATTCGCCCTGAACGGCGGTCGGGCCTCTAAGGCGCCATGAGATCGCGCGCTTCCTGTTCCAAGCCGACGAGGCGCCGTACCCAGTTGTCCATTAACGCGAAGTCGGCGTCGCTGATCCCGAAAGCTCTTGAGACCTCCTTCAGAAGGCACTCCTCCTCGATCTCGAACGCGCCATCGACGTACGACAGGCGCAGCAGGTTCAGCACGGCGACTGTCCGGGCCCGGCGCGAGTCGAAGACCTTCCCGATCCCTTCGAGTTCGAGGTAGTCCGAAACGATGTCGGGCTTCAATGCCATCTCGCGTTTGAACTCGTCGAGCATGTCCTCCTCGTTCGGGTCGAGAATCCCGTCGGAGACGACGACGTTGTGGGCAAGCCCGAGTAGGGCTTCACGCTGTTCGTCGGTGAGAGACTTGAGCCACATCTGAAGGACCGAACGCGGTTTAGAACAGCAGCAGTTCGATCAGACTGGCGATCATGATGACCACAGAGAGCCAGCCAGCCGCGATAAAGAGCTTGACGACCACGCCCTGCTCGAAGAAGTCCTCAATGAGGTGCCACATGCGTTTAGGATTCCGCCACCCAGACGACCGACGAGAATACCACACGGCCGTTTCGCGCCGCCCTTTCCCGTGACCTGCGGCGCGGTCTTCGGGCAACACCGACACGGCAACACCGACGATCTTGACATCAAGACCGGACCCCGCGCAGAATCCGCCGCCGAATGAACGCTTCGCTTACCGATACGGGCCCGACGGGTTCGACCGTGACCACCGTCGCCGGCGGCGCGTGGTATTGGTTTTTCCATCGGTAGGCGTGCTCCACACCGAGGGCGCCATCGTCGCCCTTCGCGAAAACCCCGATCGGCGACATGGCCATCGGGGTTTTGTTTGAAGGGGACGAAAGTGACAATCGAGGCGGAAAATCTCAGGATCGCGGCGCAGCGTACGCTGCCCACACCCAAGGAGGTGAAGAGCAGGCATCCGGCGAACGACGCATTGCTCCGGGGCGTGGTGGAAGCCAGGCGGCGAATCAAGGACATCCTGGAGCGACGGGACCACCGCATGCTCGTCGTCGTGGGACCCTGCTCCATCCACGACCCCCGGGCGGCCCTCGACTACGCGGAGCGGCTGTCGAGACTGGCCGTGGAGACGCGCGACACGCTCTACATAGTCATGCGCGCCTACTTCGAAAAGCCCCGTACGACCACCGGCTGGAAGGGACTCATCAACGATCCATACCTCGACGACACGGGTCACGTCGAGGATGGAATCTGTCTCGCCCGCAAGACGCTTGTCGAAATCGCGGCCCGAGGTATGCCCATTGCGACCGAAGCCCTGGATCCCATGACGCCCCAGTACCTGCAGGATCTGATCGCCTGGTCCGCCATCGGCGCCCGCACCGCGGAGTCGCAGCCGCACCGGGAGATGGCATCGGGATTGTCATCGGTGGTTGGATTGAAGAACGCCACCGACGGTTCGGTGGACGTGGCGGTCAACGCGCTCAAAGCCGTCGGGAAGGCGCATCGGTTCCTGGGGATCGATGCCCTCGGTCGCGTCGCGTTGATTCAAACCCTCGGCAACCCCAACGCACACATCGTTCTGCGGGGCGGCGAGGGCGGACCCAACTACGATGTGCGCGCCATCGAGCGATGCGAGGCGCGGTTGTTGGCGGGGAATCTGCCGCTCAACATCATGGTCGACTGTTCCCACGACAACTCCAACAAGGACCACGAGCGGCAACGCGTCGTTGTCGACGCCGTCGCGAGCCAGGTTGTCGATGGCAATCGCTCCATCATCGGGATCATGGTCGAGAGCAACATCGAGGCGGGCAACCAGCCGATCGGACAGGACATGGCCTACGGTGTCTCGATCACGGACGCCTGCGTCGGCTGGGACGACACCGAGGCAATGCTGCGCCACCTGGCGGCGACCCTGCACGAACCGCTAGTCGAACGCCTCGTGCCTGCAAAGGCGTCGTAGGCGACGGGCTTGTGCCGTCCCGCGCCCCGAGCCGGGGTTGTCCCGTGCAGGCGGCGGCGCGCCTAAACGGGCGCGATAGCCTCGTCCTGGGCGCGAATGCCGATGCAACAGCCTAGCGGTAGTAGGCGTTGTCCGTCATAGAGTGGTCGGTGACGTCGCGGATCTCGGTCAGTTCCGGAATCTGCTCCAACAAGGATCTCTCGACACTCTGCTTCAGCGTGATATCGACGGCGGCACAACCCTGGCAGCCCCCACCGAACTGAAGAACGGCGGCAGTCTCTTCCACGATCTCGACCAGTGTGACCTGGCCTCCATGGGCGGCCAACCCCGGGTTGATCTCGTTGTATAGGACGTAGTTGATGCGGTCTTCCAATGGCGAGTTCTCGTCGACGCTCGGCACCCGGGCGTTCGGTGCCTTGATGGTCAACTGGCCGCCCAACCGGTCTTCCTGGAAATCCACGACGGCATCCGCAAGATAGGGTTCGCTGCGGGCCTCGAACCACGCGGTGAAACCATCGTAGGCCACCGGCGTATCGTCGTCCTGCTGTTCGCCGTCCCGGCAATACGCGATACAGGTTTCCGCGTTCGGCGTCCCGGGCTGAGCGACGAAGATTCGGATGCCGCAACCCGCGTCCTGCTTGGCGAGCAGGTCCCGAAGATAGGCTTGGGCGGCGTTCGAAATGTCTACCATGAGCGATTCCCGACCAAAACACTCGGGAATAGTAACCCCGCAGCGGTTCGCTACGCAAACTCCGGCGCACTCCTGCCGTCCCGCGAGCGCGGGTAGCGGCCGGTTCGGCCGACGAATTCTCTGCTGAGCACCTGCCGGACGACGTCCTGGGCGATGTCCCGAACACGGTTTGACGTCGGACCCGGAGCAACGCGCCCCCGCTGCACCCCGCGGATGCACTGGGCGAAGCCTTGGGGCACGCCTCGGCTCGAGGTGCGACATCGACAGGCCATGAACGCCCGGAGCGTGTGCGCATCCCACTCGGTGGTCGAGTCGGCCTCTTGCCTAAGCAATCGCGATTGGGTACGCGAGGCAGGACTGATGCCGATCAGATGTACGCGAATACCGAGTTGCTGGATCTCGGCAACGGCAATGCGTAGCTCGTCGTCGCCAGCTAGCAGCACGCAATCCGTCATCGCGTGGTTCCGCGCCAAGTTCACCATGTCGCTAGCGATCAGTGCATCAACGCCCTTCTGCCGACCACTGGCGTCGATACGTCCGAGTCGCAACTTGACATCGGCCTGCTCGGCTGCGGCGACCTGGGCTCGTGTTGGCCGGTTCGCGGTGCCGTCATACCAATAGACTCGCAACAGCGGTATTCCCGCCCTTTCCCGGGCGAATCCCGCCAGGTGGCGAACCGCCACTGCATGGTCCAGGAAGACTCGAGATCGGGCTGCCTTGCGACCGGACAAGGCCCGCGATCCCTCTGCGAACAAGTAGCCCGCGTCGACAAAGACTGCAACCCGATCCATCGTCAGACACCAACTACCTCGCCCGACCCCTGCGGGTCGGACCCGATCTTTCGCGGGCCTCGCATCTTAACACCCAGCCCTCGCCAGAGGCGGGATCGCAGGCACACGGCCGACGGGACCATGAAGGTATTTCACGGCCAATCTCGACCACGTTCACGCCTTAGAACCCGCGCGCACCGTAGCATTGCGCCCTTGGAGCGGATATGGCGGCCAACCGAAACATAGCTTCCCCGCAAGGCACTCGCGCCGTCGGCGTTTCGCGCCAGCGAAAATCCCAGCGCGACCGCCAGGTCGCGCTTGCCCGAGCCTTGAACGAGCGCGTTCTGGTCCTCGACGGTGCCACGGGCACCATGCAGCAGGCGTACGACCTCACCGAAGCCGACTACCGGGGCGACCGTTTCGAAGCCCACAGCCTGCCTCTCAAAGGCAACGGGGACCTTCTCTCGTTGACCCGCCCCGACATCGTCGCGGCAACCCATCGGGCTTACCTTGAAGCAGGTGCGGACATCGTCGAGACAAACACGTTCAGCGCGACGCGAATCGCACAAGCGGACTACGGACTCGAGGACAGCGTCTACGAGATGAATGTCGCAGCCGCCGAGATCGCCTGCCGAACCGTCGACGAATTCAGCCACGGGCAACCGCGATGGGTGGCGGGAGTCATCGGGCCGACCAACCGGTCCGCCAGCATCTCGCCGGACGTAAACGACCCGGGGGCACGCAATGTGCGTTTCCAGGAACTCGTCGAGGCTTACGCGGAAGCCGCCCGGGGGCTCGTCGAGGGCGGTGCTGATCTCATCATGATCGAGACCGTGTTCGACACGCTGAACGCCAAGGCGGCGCTGTACGCCCTCGAGGATGTCTTCGAAGGGATCGGAGCGCGTTTGCCGGTGATGGTCTCGGGCACGATCACGGACGCTAGCGGCCGGACGCTGTCGGGGCAGACGCCGGAAGCGTTCTGGCACTCGATACGCCACGCCGACCCGTTGATCGTCGGTTTGAACTGCGCGCTCGGATCCGAAGCCCTGCGTCCCCACGTCGAGGCGCTTGCCAAGGTCGCGACGACGTTCGTGAGCGTGCATCCGAATGCCGGTCTCCCGAATGAGTTCGGCGAGTACGACGAGACTCCCGGGGCGATGGCAGAGGCCGTCGGCGACTTCATGCAGCGGGGCCTGGTTAACCTGGTAGGCGGATGCTGCGGCACGACACCGGCGCACATACGGGCGCTTAGCCAACGCGCCCGCCAGGCCAAGCCGCGACCTAGGCCCGAGGGCCGACCGCGGCTCGCCCTCGCGGGTCTCGAACCGCTGGTCATCGACGGAGATTCGCTGTTCGTGAACATCGGCGAGCGGACCAACATGACCGGCTCAGCACGGTTCCGGCGCCTCATCAAGGCCGGGAACTACGCCGATGCCCTGGACATCGCGCGGCAGCAGGTGGAGAACGGCGCCCAGATCATCGACGTCAATATGGACGAAGGCATGACCGACGGTCCCGCCGCCATGCAGCGCTTTCTCGACCTCGCGACGGGCGAACCCGACATCGCAAGGGTACCGGTGATGATCGATTCCAGCGACTGGAGCGTGATCGAGACGGGGCTGCGCTGTATACAGGGCAAGTCGGTCGTCAACTCCATCAGCTTGAAGGA
Organism: Gammaproteobacteria bacterium; assembly: GCA_009846005.1. Lineage (GTDB taxonomy): Bacteria > Pseudomonadota > Gammaproteobacteria > Pseudomonadales > Azotimanducaceae > VXYL01. The sequence continues at coordinate 35,568 of VXYL01000046.1, forward strand.
AGGCGAAGGTCCGTTCCTGGCCCAGGCCCGGGCATGTCGCCGCTACGGTGCCGCCGCCATCGTGATGGCGTTCGACGAGTCGGGGCAGGCCGATACGCTGACCAGACGCCAGCAGATCATGGCGCGCGCCTACCGGTTGCTGGTCGACGAAGCCGGCTTTCCTCCCGAAGACATCATCTTCGATCCCAACATCTTTGCCATCGCCACCGGCATCGAGGAGCACCGCAACTACGGTCGGGACTTCATCGACGCCGTTCGCTGGCAGACGGAGAACCTCCCCCTCGCCCACACCTCGGGTGGCGTCAGCAACGTGTCGTTCTCGTTCCGGGGCAACGATCGCGTCCGTGAAGCGATCCACGCGGTCTTCCTCTATCACGCCATCGAGTCGGGGTTGACCATGGGAATCGTCAATCCCGGGCAACTTGCCATCTACGAGGACATACCGTCGGATCTCAAGGAGGCCGTGGAAGACGCCGTGCTCAACCGGCGTACCGACGCCACCGAGCGTCTGCTGGAAGTGGCCCAACGCTACAGCGGTGCCGGAACGTCGGCGCAGCAGGAGGACACCGCTTGGCGGGATGCGCCGGTCCGGAAGCGCTTGAGCCATGCCCTGGTCAACGGCATCGACCGCTACATCGTCGAGGACACCGAGGAGGCCCGGCGCGATGCCGACCGCCCCATTGCAGTCATCGAAGGACCGTTGATGGACGGCATGAATACCGTGGGCGACCTATTCGGGGCCGGCAAGATGTTCCTGCCTCAAGTGGTCAAGAGCGCGCGCGTCATGAAGCGTGCGGTTGCCCACCTCGTTCCGTTCATCGAGGCGGAGAAGGCGGCCCGGAAGGGTCCCTCCGGCGCGACCGGAATGGACACCCGGGGCAAGATCGTGATGGCCACGGTCAAGGGGGATGTCCACGACATAGGCAAGAACATCGTCGGCGCGGTCCTGCAGTGCAACAACTTCGAGGTTCACGATCTCGGCGTCATGGTTCCAGCGGAGACGATACTCGACACGGCCGAGCGGATCGGCGCCGACCTCGTGGGTCTGTCAGGCCTGATTACGCCCTCGCTCGGCGAAATGGTCCACGTCGCAGGCGAGATGCAGCGACGGGGCATGACGGTGCCGCTGCTGATCGGCGGCGCCACGACGTCGAAGGCGCACACGGCGGTCAAGATCGATCCGGCCTACGAACACGCGGTGGTGTACGTGACCGATGCATCGCGCAGCGTTGGCGTTTGCCAGTCGCTAGTGTCCGATGGTCTACGCGCATCGTTCCTTCAGGCAATCGCCGACGACTACCGGGTCGTTCGGGACCGAACCGCCGAACGCCGTCAGCGCTCGTTGCGACCCTATGCCGAGGCCCGGGATCGCCGCCCCGCGATCGACTGGTCGACGTACACCCCCCCGGCGCCGTCCTTCCTGGGATTGCGCGACTGCGGCAGCTACCCGCTCGACAAGCTGATCGACTACATCGACTGGACGCCGTTTTTCCGCACCTGGGAGTTGGCTGGCCGGTTTCCCGCCATCCTGGACGACGCGGTGGTGGGCGAATCTGCCCGGGACCTATACCGGGATGCACGGACGATGCTCGGCGAGATCGTCGACGGCGGGCTTCTCACTGCGCGCGGGGTGGTGGGCTTCTGGCCTGCGAACCGAGCCGGCACCGACGATGTCGAACTTTGGACCGACGAGAGCCGCGGTGTTTCCCGAGCGCGGCTGCATCACCTGCGCCAGCAGAACCCCAACGCGACGGCGAACCTCTGCCTCGCCGACTTCGTCGCTGAGCATCCCCAGCCGGACTACCTCGGGGGATTCGTGGTCAGCGTCGGCGCGGAGATTGACGCCGTGCTGCGCCGGTTCCCCAACGACGACTACCGATCAATCATGATCAAGGCCTTGGCTGACCGGTTGGTCGAGGCCTTCGCAGAGGCGCTGCACGAAGAGGTACGCAAAACCCATTGGGGCTACGCTCCCGAAGAGTCCCTTGCCAACGACGAACTCATCGGTGAGAGATACCGCGGCATACGGCCCGCGCCGGGCTATCCCGCCTGTCCGGACCACACCGAGAAGGCAACCTTGTTCGCGCTTCTCGACGCCACCGCTCGAACCGGGGCGAAGCTCACCGAGAACTTCGCCATGTGGCCGGCGGCGAGCGTTGCGGGGTGGTATTTCTCCCATCCGGATGCGCGCTACTTCGGTGTCGGCAGGGTTGCCGACGACCAATTGGCCGACTACGCGCAGCGCAAGGGGGTTGATGCCCAGGAAGCCGCGCGTTGGCTGTCGTTCTCCCGTCCGGACTGACGGAGAGCTTCGGCCTCGGTTCTAACGATAGTCGGTTTCGTTGTTTCTCCTGCCGGGTGATTTCTGGCAACGTGTCGCGGCTAAAGCCCGTTTCCGCTTGCTGCGAACATGTACCAATACAACGCGTTCGACCAACGCTTCGTGGAGGAGCGCGTCGAGCAGTACCGGGACCAGACCAACCGCTTCCTTGCCGGGGAACTGAACGAAAACCAGTTCCAGCAACTGCGCCTGCGCAACGGGCTCTACGTCCAGCGCTTGGCACCGATGTTGCGCATCGCCGTACCGTACGGAACATTTACGGCGACGCAACTTCGCACCCTCGCGGCCATCGCCCGGGACTACGACAAGGGCTACGGTCACCTGTCGACCCGACAGAACATGCAGGTCAACTGGCCCCAACTCGAGGCGGTGCCGGACATTCTCGCGCGTCTTGCCGCCGTGCAGATGCACTGCATCCAAACCAGCGGCAGTTGCATCCGCAACGTCACGGCCGATCAGTTCGCGGGCGTTGCCGCCGACGAGGTGGTCGACGCCCGGCCCTACTGCGAGATCATCCGCCAGTGGTCGACCTATCACCCCGAGTTCGACTGGCTACCCCGCAAGTTCAAGATCGCCGTCAACGGGGCGACAACGGATCGGGCCGCGACCCATGTTCACGATATCGGCATCCGGGTCCGCCTTGACGACGACGGCGCGCGACGCTTCGACTTCCTTGTCGGTGGGGGTCTCGGTCGAACCCCCGTGGTTGGCAAGGTGATCCGCGAAGGACTGCCTGAGCAGCACCTGCTCAGCTATCTCGAGGCCATCTTGCGTGTCTACAACCGCTACGGTCGTCGGGACAACAAATACAAGGCGCGGATCAAGATACTGGTGCGCGCCATGACGCCGGGGAAGTTCCGCGAGCAGGTCGATGCCGAATGGGAGCACCTGCGCGGCGGGCCGGCCCAGCTGCCGGTAAGCGAAGTCGAGCGCATACGCGCCCATTTCGAACACCCGCCGTACGAGCAGTTGCCGGACGAAGCGGCCTTCCTGGCGGTGGAACGCCTCCAGAATCGGTCGTTCAATGCCTGGATGCGGCACAACGTGGCCCCGCACAGGCGATCCGGCTACGCCATCGTGACACTGTCCACCAAGGCGACCGGGGTACCGCCCGGGGATGTGACCGACGAACAGATGGATGCCGTGGCTTCCTGGTCGGAACGTTTCGGCTTCGGCGAAATCCGCATCTCCCACGAGCAGAACCTGGTGTTGCCCGATGTCCGGCAACGCGATCTGAAGACCCTTTTCGACCTGGCTTGCGAAGCGATGCTTGGGCAAGCCAACGCCGGATTGCTAACCGACATGATCTGCTGTCCGGGGGGCGATTTCTGTGCCTTGGCCAATGCGAAGTCGATCCCAATCGCCGAGGCCATCCAGCGCCGCTTCGACAACTACGACTACCTCCATGATCTAGGTCCCATCGACCTCAACATCTCCGGGTGCATGAACGCCTGCGGTCACCACCATGTCGGTCACATCGGCATTCTCGGCGTGGACAAGCGGGGCGAGGAGTTCTACCAGGTATCGATCGGCGGCAACCAGGCCGACGACGCATCGCTTGGCCGGATACTCGGACCCTCCTTCAGTCGCGCCGATGTACCGGACGTGATCGGGCGGATTCTCGACGTGTACGTCGAGAAGCGGTCCGACGGAGAGATCTTCCTTGACACGGTGCGGCGCATCGGCGTCGAGCCTTTCAAACAGCGTGTCTACTCGACGCAGGCCACGGTCCACGCCGGAAGTTCCCGTCCCAAGACCGTTGCAGCACGCCTTCATACCGGAGGCGGTCCACCGGCGCCTCGGATCGAAAAGACCGTACGTGCTGGTTAAGGCGCCCCCAAAACGGCCCGAACGGGCCGGTGCCGCCGCGGCCACGCCGACGATGGTCGCCGACAGGTGGGCGCTCGTGGAACAGGGCCCGGCTCGTCCCGGGCAGATTGCCCCCTTGGAGGCGTGGCTCGAATCCCCCGCCGGTGCAGGGGTTTGGGTCGAAGGCGATGCACCGGTCGAAGATGTCGCACCCCGGCTCATCGAAGCCCCCGTGGTGGCGGTCCGCTTCGCTGCGTTTGCAGACGGCCGCGGTTTGACGTTCGGAAAGCTGTTGAGGACGCGCTACGACTTCGGCGGCGAGCTCCGTGCCTTCGGCGAGATCGTTCCGGATCTGACCGAATACATGTACCGTTGCGGATTCGATGCGTTTGTTCTGGCTAATCGCCGGCAGGCCCAAGCGGCGATCGCATGCATTCAGCGCATGAGCGACCATTACCAGGGTTCGTTTCGGCAGCCGCTCCCGGCGTATCGACGCTTCGCGGAGCAGCCACAAGGTGCGGTCGCGCGACATTCGTAGGACGATCCTTGCGATCGTCCGACCCGGGCGGATACCTTGATCGCGGACCGGACAGGCCCGTTCCCTACGGCGGTCACCCTGTCTTCCGATGAGGCACCATAGTCACCATGCACGTCGGCATCATCGAATCCTTCTTCATTATCTTCACCGGGGCGGCGGCGCTGGCTGCCGTCGCCCTCTATACACGTCAGCCGCTCATCGTGGCGTACATCGCCATCGGCTGCCTCGTGGGCCCGCACGGCATCGCGCTGGTCTCCGATGATCGGCTGCTCGCCGAGATCGGCGAGATCGGCATCATCTTCCTGCTGTTCCTTGTCGGTCTCGACCTTCCGCCCGCAAAACTCAAGGATATGATCGGCGAATCGGTATTGACCGCCTTGGCCAGCACGGTCGTGTTCTTCTCGCTCGGTTTCGGCGTGATGCTCGCGTTCGAATTCACGCTTGTCGAAGCCGTGATCGCCGGCACGGCGTGCGTTTTCTCGAGCACGATTCTCGGCATCAAGCTGCTGCCGACCACCGTGCTCCATCACCGTCACATCGGCGAGATCGTCATCAGCCTGCTATTGATCCAGGATCTCGTTGCCATCATCGCCCTCTTGGTCCTTGCCGGTTTCAACGCCGAAGGCAGCGTCCTGTCGACCACCCTCACGGTGGTGGTCGCGCTGCCGGTCGTCGCCCTGGTCGCCTACCTCGGCGTGCGGTTCTTCGTCGTGCCCCTGTTGGCGCGCTTCGACGTCTTTCAGGAGTTTACGTTCCTGTTGGCCGTCGGATGGTGCCTGGGAATCGCGAGCCTCTCGCAGGCGCTGCACCTGTCCTGGGAAATCGGCGCCTTCGTAGCGGGCGTGTCGCTCGCCAATTCGCCCATCGCGCAGTACATCACCGAGAACCTGCGCCCCTTAAGGGACTTTTTCCTCGTCCTGTTCTTCTTCGCGGTGGGTGCTGCCATCAATCCGTCGATGCTGCTCGACGTCTGGCTACCCACCCTGGTGCTCGCGGTGGTACTCGTTGCATGCAAACCACCGGTGTTTCGAGCGCTGTTGCGCTGGCAGAAGGAGTCTGACGGCGTGTCCCGAGAAGTCGGCTACCGGCTCGGCCAGGCAAGCGAGTTCTCCCTGCTGTTGGTGTTCGTGGCCGGGACGGCGCTGCTGTCGGCGGAGGCCGCCCATGTGGTCCAGGGTGCGACGGTGGTCACCCTGCTCCTGTCGAGCTACCTCGTGGTGTTCCGCTACCCGAGCCCGATCGCGGTGTCGGAGACCCTGCGGCGCGATTGAGCGCGGCGGCTACGGGCTCTTCGCAAGTCCTGTGTAGCGCCAGTGCCATGGTTCGTAGGACACGCCTTGGGGGTTGTCCCTCGGGAAGGAGATCTCGAAGTCGAACCGGTGCGCGTTGTTCTTGAGCCAGGCGAACTCGGGCGTGTCCTCGAACGTCGTCTCGACATCGGTCTCGGGGCGCTCAAGCGCGCCGATATCGATGGCGAGTCCGGCGTGGTGTTCGGAGTAGCCCGGCGGCGCGACCCAGCGGGCCGCCGACTCGGTGCTGCCGTACTTTCGCGTCGCTCGCGCGAACAGGCCGTCTTGGTAACCCTTGGTACGGAAGCCGGAAATCGGCACGAGCTCCACCCCTGCTTCCCGCGCCGCCTTCTGCATCGCCCGAAACGCTTGAGCCGCCTCGGCCCGTAGCTGCACGACGCGACCCGTGTCCCGATAGCGCCCCGCATCCGCCAAGGGCGCGTCGGTCTCCGCGTAGGCAAGATGGCCGAACAGGCTATCGACGGGTTCGCGTTTCGGCGGCTCGGCTGCGGGCTCTTCGCGTTGCGTTACCAAGGGGTTCTCCGCCGGCACGGCATCGCAAGAGCCCAGAACCAAGATGACCGTCGACGCGAGAGCCGCACGGGCCGGGAACCGCATCAGCCGTTCAGGTCCACAAGCCCGCGTCCGACCATGTCACCGGCCAGGATTCGGTCGATTGCACCGGAGAGCGTATCCAATGTCAGCGGCTCCACGAGTGCCTCGAGCCCGTCGAGCTTCCAGGATCCCGCGAGCTTCGCCCAGATCCTCCCCTTGTCGGCGATCGGCAGTTCCACGGAGTCCACCCCGAGCAGGTTGACGTGGCGGAGGATGAACGGGAATACCGTCGCGGGAATCTCTGGCGAGGCGACCAGGCCGCAGGCGGCGAGGCTTGCCCCGTAACGCAGCGACTTCACGGCGTTGACGAGGATCTCGCCGCCAACGGTGTCGACCACGCCTCCCCAGGTCTCCCGGCCTAAGGGACGCTCGGCACCCTTGCGCAGGTCCTCTCGGGACGTGATCGCACTGGCGCCGAGGCGGAGCAGGTAGTCGTGTCGATCGGCCTTCCCCGTACCGGCGTGGACCTCATAGCCGAGCTTGGCAAGCAGCTTGACGGCCACCGATCCCACGCCGCCGGTCGCGCCGGTAACGAGTACCGGTCCCCCGCCGGGCGTCATGCCTGCCCCCTCGAGCTTGTCGATGCAAAGCGCGGCAGTGAATCCCGCCGTACCGAGAATCATGCTCGATCGCACGTCCAAGCCGTCGGGCATCGCCACCGCCCATCCCGCAGGAACACGAATGCGTTGGCCGTAGCCGCCGGACGTGTTCATCCCGAGATCAAAGCCGATCACGATGACCTCGGTGCCCGGCCGGAAGTCCGCGCTGGCGGATTCTAGGACTGTTCCCGCCGCGTCGATGCCGGGCGTATGGGGAAAATTGCGCGTGACCCCGGGATTGCCCGTGGCCGATAGGGCGTCCTTGTAGTTCAGCGAGGAGTACGCAACGTCGATCAGCAACTCGCCATCCGGCAACTCGGCGACGTCGCGTTCGACAACGCTTCTCGGATACCGGCGATCCGCAGTCTTGTCGACCCGGAATGCGCGAAAACCCTCGGTCATCTCAATCCTCCCATTGTTCGATCCACGACTCGGTCGAAGAGCTTCCCGAGGGCGAGCGTCGTCTGACCGAACAATCGCTCGATCGGCTTTTTCGGGGCGATCCAGGACACTTCGAAGATGTCCGCCTCGTCGCACGCCGATGCCAGGTATTCGTCGCTGGTTACGAGTTCATCGACCAGCGACCGGTCCAAGGCGCGCTGACCGTACCACGCCTCGCCGGTGGAAACGGTCTCCAGGTCCAACCCGGGGCGGTAGTTGCCGATGAATTCCTGGAACAGGGCATGGGCGTCGTGCAGCTCGTCGCGGAGTTTCTCCCTGCCCTCCTCCGTGTTCTCGCCGAGCACGTCGAGCGTACGCTTGTAGCGGCCCGCGGTCAGGACCTCGACATCCACGTCGTATTTCTTGAGCAGGCGATGCACGTTGGGAATCTGGGCGACGACGCCTATGGAGCCCACCACCGCAAACGGCGCGGCCAGGATGCGATCGGCAACCGCCGCCATCATGTAACCGCCGCTCGCCGCGATCTTGTCTACGGCAACGGTTAGCCGAACGCCCTTGCCGCGAATCCGCGCTAGCTGCGAGGCGCCAAGTCCATAGCCGTGCACCATGCCGCCGGCACTGTCGACTCGCACCAGGACCTCGTCCTCCTCCCGCGCCGTGCCCAGAACGGCCGATATCTCCCGGCGCAGCGAGTCCACGCCGGTGGCGGCCAGATCGCCCTCGAAACTCAATACGAAAACCCGGCGCCGGGTCTCGTCGTGTTTCTGCTTCTTGCGTTCCTTCGCTTCGCGTTTGCGCTGCTTCTTCGCGGCGTTCTGGGGCAGCCCGGCCTCCTCGATCGCCCGGCGCATGTCGTGCAGGAGTTCGTTCACGCGAATCACCTGGATGTGGCCCATGGGGGGACCGCGCATCGCGCGGTGGGCCGTTGCAGCCGCCACGGCGGAGACGACGATGAGCACGGCAACCACGATGGTTGCCGTCTTCGCGAGAAACCCGAGATAGTCGAACAGGAGTTCCAAGGCCAACGGATCCGAGGGGCGGAAGGGCGGGGATTCTATCGATTACGCAGCCGGGGTCACAAATGAGTTTTCAGCCACTTCGCACCCGGCCCCGGGTCGACCTCGCTCACGCCGGCATTCCCGGCAGGTGCGCCATGTCGCCGCCCCGCATGTCAAGCGTTCGCTAGGGCAGATTCCGATCATGGCCGAGACGCGTGCCGAACCGGCGGAGTCCCGTGCCGAGGATGCCGAGGCGCGGGCGAATGCCGCCGAAGCCCGGGGCGCGGAGCTCGAGCAACTCCTGGGGCAGTCGCCCTGCCCTTACCTCGATGTCTGACCGGTGGCCCCCGCAGGTCAGTCGCCGCCGCCCTGCTCGTCGATCGCCTCCAGGACCCTTGGCGGCGACAGCGGCAGGTCCGGAATCCGAAAGCCCAACTGGTCGCGCACCGCATTCGACACAGCCGCCAACGGCGCCACGATCGGGGTCTCCCCGACACCGCGTACGCCGTACGGGTGGAACGGGTTCGGCACCTCGATGATCTCGGTGTCGATCATCGGCATATCCGATGCGACCGGCACCCGGTAGTCCAGGAAACCGGCGTTCTCCATGACGCCGTTGTCGTCGTAGATGTACTCCTCGTTGAGGGCCCAGCCGATGCCCTGCACCGCGCCCCCCTGCATCTGGCCCTCGACGTAGGACGGGTGGATGGCCCGGCCCGCGTCCTGGACCGCCGTGAAGCTCAGCACGTCGACCTTGCCCGTCTCGGTGTCGACGATGGTGTCGGTGAAGTTGCAGGAGAACGACGCCCCAGCACCCTGGGCGTTCAGGCTGGCCCGGCCAAGCAGCGGGCCTCCCGTTCGGCCTGCGCCGCGGGCGATGTCCGCCAGCGAAAGCGGCTTCACGTCGGCGTTGACCCCAGGTTTCGGCACGGCTTCGCCATCGACCCAGTCCACCTGTTCCTCGTCAAGATCCCAGGTCAGCGCCGCGCGCTGCTTGCACTGGGCGATGATGTCCTCGCACGCTTGGACCACCGCCATGCCCGTGGCGAAGGTCGTGCGGCTGCCGCCGGTTACGTTGCAGAACCCGGTGCTTTCGGTGTCGCCGACGTGGGCCTTGACCTGCTCGTAGGGGACGCCGAGGGTCTCCGCCGCCATCAGCGCCATGGAGGCCCGGGAACCGCCGATGTCGGGACTGCCTTCCATCACGGTCACCGCACCGTCTTCGGCGATACGGACTTCGGCGCTCGATTGCATGCCGATGTTGAACCAGAACCCGACCGCGACCCCCCGACCGGCGCCCTCCGGAACGGGTGCCGTGTAGTTCGGGTGTACCTTGGCGGCCTCCAGGCATTCGCGCAGCCCGATCGCCGGGAAGCGTGGGCCATAGGGCGCCACCGTGCCCTCGGCCGCCGAGTTCTTGAGGCGAAGGTCGATGGGGTCCATGTCGAGCTGGCGCGCCAGTTCGTCGATGGCAGACTCCATGGCGTGCATGGACTGCGGCGCGCCGGGTGCCCGGTAGGCGCAGACCTTGGGTTTGTTGACCAGCACGTCGTTGCCTTCGATGACGAGGTTCGGCACCTCGTAGGGCGCGAGCACCGACATGCACCCCGGACCGATCGGTGCGCCCGGGAAGGCGCCCGCCTCGTAGGCGAGCCAGGCGCTCGCCGCCGTGAACGTGCCGTCCTTCTTGGCGCCGATCTTGGCCCTGCACCAGGTCCCCGACGTGGGCCCCGTGGCGCGGAACACGTCCTCGCGGCTCATCGTCATCTTCACCGGGCGTCCGGTCATCTGCGACATCCTGACCGCCAGTGGCTCCAGATAGATCGTCGTCTTGCCACCGAACCCGCCGCCGATCTCGGAAGGGATGACCTTGATGTTGCCGACTTTCTCGCCCAACACCTGGGCGGTCAGCGAGCGGACGTCGAAATGTCCCTGGGTGCAGCACCAGACGGTCGCCTTGCCGTCCTCGTTCGCCGTCGCCGTGCAGGCGTGGGGTTCGATGTAGCCCTGGTGGGCCATGGGAACCCGGTGTTCGGTTTCCACGACGATGTCGGCCTCGGCGAAACCCGCTTCGAGGTCGCCCCGTTCGAATCGCTGGGTGGCCGCGATGTTGCTCGCGGGCTTCGACGTGTCGCCGTTGGTGTGTTGCGACTCGTTCACGAGAGTGGCGCCGTCGGCCATGGCCTCGTCGAGGGACATCACCGGATCAAGCACCTCGTAGTCGACCTCGATCAAGTCCAACGCCGCCTCGGCTTGAAGCAGGGTCTTGGCGGCCACCGCGGCCACCGCGTGGCCGTGATAGAGGACCTTGTCCCGGGCGATGACGTTCTTCGCTAGGTCGCCCGCACCCGCCCCGCCGGGAAAATCCGCACCCGACACCGCGGCGAGTACGCCTTCGGCCGCGCGCGCCCGGGTCAGGTCGACGCGCTTGATGCGCGCATGGGCGTGGGGGCTCCTCAATACCATGCCGTGCAGCATGTTCGGCAAGTGCAGATCCGCACCGAACGCCGCCCGTCCCGTTACCTTGTCGATGCCGTCGGGGCGCACCGGCCGCGTGCCGATCGCCTTCAGGTCTAGGGCTTCTGCCACTTGATGTCTCCTTATCAGTCTCTTGGTTCCGTTCGGACCCGTTTACGCTTCGTAGGCCAGGCTCTGGGCCGCGTCCTGTACGGCGCGCACGATCTTGTCGTAGCCCGTGCATCGGCACAGGTTGCCGGCGAGCCAGTAGCGGATCGTGGTCTCGTCGGGGTCCGGGTTCTTTTCAAGCAGCGCTTTCGTCGCAACGATGAAGCCTGGCGTGCAGATACCGCATTGCAGCGCCGCGTGTTCCAGGTATTTCTGCTGGATGACATGCAGTCCGTCCGCGCCGGCAATGCCCTCGATCGTGGTCACCTGGACGCCTTCTGCTTCGACGCCCAGCATCAGGCACGAGCAGACCAGGCGTCCGTCGATCATCACCGAACACGCTCCGCAGTCGCCGGTGGCGCAGCCCTCCTTGGTTCCCGTCAAGCCGAGTTCATCGCGCAGGACTTCGAGAAGGGATTGGTGGGGTTCGCAAAGGAACTCGATTCCATCCCCGTTTATCGTGGTTGATACGTGCTGTTTGCTCATCTGTATTCCTTGTCTAAAGCTATGAGCGTTCGTCCACAAGCCCTTCTAAAGGGCCAGGGCACGGTCGCGGGCGATAGCCCCCGCGCGTTTGGTAAGTACGCCGACGACCTTCCTGCGGTACTCAACGGTGCCGCGCTTGTCCGTGATGGGCTTGGCGAGCGCACTCGATGCATCGGCCGCCGCCGACAGGGCTTCATCGTCCACGGTCGTCCCAACCAATGCGGCCGCCGCGTCCGGCACGACCAGGGCGGTGATCGCCACCGCGCCGATCGCAACCTTTGCTGCGGTGCATACACCGCTGTCGTCGAGCGTCAGCGCAACGCCGGCACCGCAAACCGCGATGTCCATCTCGGTGCGGGGAATGAACCGCAGGTAGGCATCCGACGAACGTCCCTTGGGCCTCGGTATCTTGAGTCCGATCAGAAACTCCGTGGGTTCGAGCACATTGGTGCCAACCCCCGTCACGAAGTCCTCGGTGGGCACTTCCCGGTTGCCGCCGGGCGAGGCAATTACGCAAACCGCCCCGCAGGCGATCAGGGCAGGAATCGTGTCTCCTGCCGGGGAGGAGTTGCAGAGATTGCCGCCGATGGTCGCGCGTCCTTGAATCTGTGTGGACCCGATAAGGTCGGCGGATTCGATCAGTCCCGGCAGAATGCTTTTCAACTCGTCGTTCTCGTTCAGCACCGCAGAAGCGATCCCGGCGCCGATGAACACTTCGTCGTCCCCAATGTGCAACTCGTTGGCTTCGGCGACATGCTTCACGTCTACGAACGTCCGCGGCCCCTTGTCGATCGACCGCATCTGCACCATGACGTCGGTGCCGCCGGCAAGCATTTGCGCGCGGTTGCCGGCTGCCGCCTCCGCTGCCAGCGTCGACAGTGCCTCCTCGACGCTAGCCGGTGCCTGGTAGGCGTATGCCCCCATGATTTCTCCCTTCCCAGTGAGCGAAGCGCGTATGTATATCACGAAAGCCGTGACCGATTCACGACGCAATCGCGGCCGCGACCAAGCAGCCCGGCAACAGGCGCGAAGCCACGCGAAGGCGCTGCCGAAGCCCGGTTCGCCAAGCGCTACAATAGGCGGTATCCCGGCCTGCCCGAACAAGCCATGACCGAATCCGCCTTCGAGCGCGTCGAGTATCTCGACCACATCGACGCCATCACCGCTCAATGGGAACGTGCGCTCGCTGCGGTCGACACCGACGCGGCCGTGGTGCCCGCCGGGGTCGCGCAGCTTTACTTTCAGGATGACCAGGCACCGGTATTCCATCCGAATCCCCACTTCGCGCGCTTCTATCCCGACGACAACTGCGAACGGAGCGTGTTGCTGTTGAGACCCGGCGAACGCCCGAAGCTGTACTTCCATCGCCCGGCGAGCTACTGGTACCAGCCGCCGACGCTTCCCGAATGGGCCGAGGCGGCATTCGATGTGGAAACCCACGGCGACGACGAGGAACTCATGAAGTCTCTCGTAAAGGGCGTTTCCGGGTACGGCCGGATTGTCCTTGTGGGTCCTGCCGAGTCCTGTGATCTGAACCTACCCCTTGAAGCCGTCAATCCCAAGGCGCTCGTCAACCGCCTGCAGTTCGCCCGGGGCACGAAGACGGATTTCGAAATCGCGTTGTTGCGCGAGGCCACCAAGGTGGGCGTGCGCGGGCACCTCGCCGCTCGGGACGCCTTCCGAGCCGGCGGTAGTGAGTTCGACATCCATATGGCCTACCTGGGCGCGAGCAAGCAGCAGGAAAGCAAGCTGCCGTATCCCAATATCGTCGCCCTGAACGAACACGCGGGCGTCCTGCACTACCAACACTACGACCGAGCCCGACCGAATCCGACGCGCAGTTTCCTGATCGACGCCGGTGGGCGCTCGGGCGGCTACCATTCGGACATCACCCGGACCTACAGCGCCTTTCCCGGGGACGAGTTCGACGATCTCGTGGCGGGGCTCGATGCCAAACAGCGCGACACCGTGGCGCAGGTCGAACCAGGCCTACCGTTCGTCGACCTGCAGGTGCGCATGCATCGGGAATTGGCCGACCTCCTGGTGAGTTTCGACATTCTCCGCTGCAGCGCCGAGAGCGCCTACGAACGATCAGTCACGGACCTGTTCTTCCCGCACGGGCTCGGGCACCTGCTCGGCCTGCAGACCCACGACGTCGGCGGCCACTTTGCGACCGAGGACGGCGAACTCGCCGAACCGCCGCCGCGTTTTCCGAAACTGCGCTTCACCCGTGCGGTCGAACCCGGCTACGTGTTCACGGTGGAACCCGGCATCTACTTCATCCCAAGTCTTCTCAAGGAGCTGGCGGAGTCCGATGCCGGTCGGGATGTAAACTGGCCCAAGGTGGAGTCCCTCGTTCCCTGCGGCGGCATCCGGATCGAGGACAACGTACTCGTGACCGAGGATGGCGTCGAGAACCTCACGCGGCCGGTGTTCGACGCGTTCGACTGAACCCGAGCCCATTTCCCACGCCGGGTGTCGGCCAACGCTGCCACGTCTCTGGGCGCATTTCCGTATCGCGCCGGACACCCCGCGTGATTTGCTTGCCCTTGGTCATCGAGAGACGAGAAGCATCAATGGCAACCGAAAACGCGGACTCCGCCTTGCTATCGGTGGCAATCGAGGACGGTGCCGCGCTGCATGCCGCGCATATGCCGTTCGTCGTACACGGGGGATTGTTCATACCGACCCCTCGACGCTATCGGCTCGGCGAGGAGGTGTTCGTCCTGCTCCGCCTGATGCAGGATCCGCATCGGCTGCCCTTGGCGGGCCGGGTCGTCTGGATCACGCCGGCCGGCGCGTCGGGTGGCAAGCCGCCGGGCGTCGGTGTGCAATTCGGCGACCACGACGATGTGGTTCGCCGGCGCATTGCGGCCTGCCTTGCCGACTATCCTGACGTCACTGACGACACGTACACGCTCTGAGTGCCTGGGCCCGCCGCCGAAGGCGGCGACATGCTAAAGCCTCGCCTTCGGGATCTGCGGGATCGACGTATGTCGCCACAGCTCGGCCCACAGCAGAAACAACCGCTGTAGCTGCATGCCCCGGTTCAACCCGGTGTTCACAAGCGCCGCCCGGCGCACGTTGAGGATCTCGGTGGCGAACTCGAGAATGCCGTGTACGGAATCTGTTGCGCGTCTCGCCAGCCAGTGGGCGATGCGCAGCCAACGCTCGAGGAGATCCACGAGATCGACCTCGCGAAGACCGTCGCCGGCGGCCCGGGCGGCCGCAGGGGAGCGGGCCGCCTTCTCCAACGAATCCCACAACGGCACCTGGCCCCGTTCCGCCGCCGATGCGATGGCGAAAGGTGCGCCGCCGTATTCGACTGCCCAGTAGCCTGCCTTGTCGAGGTCAACGCCGGCTGCGCCGAGCCAGTTTCGCACTTCGTCGCCACCGCCGCGCCGGATGCGGATCTGCTGGCACCGACTGCGGACGGTCGGGAGCAGGCGTTCGGGGGCGCTGGTGGACATCGCGATGAAGCTCTCCTGGGGCGGTTCCTCCAGGGATTTCAGGAGCGCGTTGGCGGCATTGACGTTCATTCGATCGGCGTCCTCTATGACGGCGATCTTGCGGGGCGCAGCCTGTGGCGTCTGGACGAGGAATTCCTCGATGGCGCGGATGCTGTCGACGCGGATGACGCCATCCTCCGGCTGCAGCCAACGCAGGTCGGGATGCGCGACGGCCCGGGCGTCGCGACCCGGCTCCAGTGCCATCAGATCCAAGGCCAGGGCGTTGGCGATGCGTTCCTCGCCCCATCCCCGCGGACCGTGGATGAGAAGCGCATGGGGAAGCCGGGCCCCGATTCGGCGAACCCTGGCCAGGGCATCCGATAGCCACGGCGGCTCGTTCATGGGTCGTCGCGCGCCACCAGGAATCGTTTGACGGCACCGACGATGTCGCGTTGGACCGCCGCAAGCTCCCGGCCCGCATCGATGCGCACGATTTGCAGCTCGTCACGGGCCCGCGTCGCGTACGCTTGCCGGACTCGCTCGAAGAACGCCTGACGCTCGCGTTCAAAACGATCGAGACTGCGCTTGGCAATGCGCGGCATCGCCGCTTCCGGCGGGGCGTCGAGATACAAGGTCAGATCCGGCCATAGTCCGGGATGCGCGTACTCCGCCAGTTGGGCCACCACCTGGGCATCCACGCCGCGCCCGCCGGCCTGGTAGGCAAAGGTGGAGTCCGTGAACCGTTCGCAGAGCACCCAGCGTCCGGCAATCAACGCCGGTTCGATCACCGTGGCGACGTGCTGGGCGCGGGCGGCAAAGACCAGCAACGTCTCGGCCATAGGATCCACGACTTCGTCCCGTGGACCTAGGAGAACCGCTCGGATCTCCTCGGCCAGTGGCGTTCCTCCGGGTTCACGCGTAGTCAGCACGTCGCAACCATGCTCCTCGAGCACCTGCCGGACGAGGTCGACATTCGTGGTCTTGCCGACGCCCTCGCCGCCCTCGATGGTGATGAAACGTCCCCGAGTCAAGGCGTCATCGCCGCTGGTAGCGGGCCACCGCCCTGTTATGTTCGTCGAGGGTCTTTGAAAACTCGCTGGTGCCGTCGCCACGCGCCACGAAGTAGAGATCATCGCCGCCGCCTGGATGCATCGCCGCCTCGATCGATGCGCGTCCCGGCAGCGCGATCGGCGACGGTGGGAGCCCGGCGCGCCGATAGGTGTTGTAGGGCCCGTCCGTCTTGAGCATCCGCCGCGTGAGGTTGCCATCGTAGGCGTCGCCCAAACCGTAGATTACGGTCGGGTCGGACTGCAGTCGCATCCCCATGGCAAGGCGCCGCACGAAGACACCGGCGATCCGGGTCCGATCCGGTGGGAACGCGGTTTCCTTTTCGATGATCGAGGCGAGGATCAGCGCATCGTAGGGGTCATCGAAAGACACCTTCGGCGAGCGTTGAGACCATGCCTCGGCAAGCACCGCGTTCATTTTGGCGTTGGCGCGTAGAAGCAGGCCGGACGCCTTGTCGTCGCGTTTGAACAAGTACGTATCAGGAAAGAACCAACCCTCCGGATTGCCGGCCGGTAGCCCCAAGCGAGCCATCAGCTCATGGGCACCGACCCCGGTGAGATCAAAGCTCAACCGGCCATCGGAACCTAAGCGCGCCAGCACCGCCTCGCAAGTGCTTCCCTCGACGATGAGGAATCGGTGCGCCACGACCACCCCCCGTGTCAGCCGGTCAAGCAGCGTATCCGGGGTGAGCGCCGATGTGATCCGGTACTCGCCGCTTTGCACGGACCCTTGCAGGCCCCGCTGGCGCGCGCGCAGCGAGAACAGCCATTCGTCGACTACCCCCGCTTCCGCCAGGCGGTCGGCGACCGAAGTGAAGGACATCGCCGGTGCGACGATGACCACGGTCTCCTCGGCCACCGGCAAGGATCGCCCGGCCCACCGATCCAGGTAGACACCCATGCCGACGAGGAACGCGACCCCCAACACGATCGCGGCTGCGGGGATGAGCAGTATTCGCTTGTTCAAACAGCGACCTCTATAGGCCCGGCCAAGCGGTTTGGTCTGGCTCCGTCAAACCGCCTTAAACAACAGGGTTCCGTTCGTGCCACCGAATCCGAACGAGTTCGACAACGCCGTCCTGATCGGCATCGCGCGGGGGGTGTGCGGCACGTAGTCCAGATCGCACTCCGGATCGGGGCTGTCGAGGTTGATCGTCGGTGGTGCCACGTCGTTGACGATGGCGAGTACCGAGAATATGGCCTCCACCGCACCGGCCGCCCCGAGCAGATGGCCGATCATGGACTTGGTCGAACTCACCGCAACACGTGTCGAGGCGCCGAACACGGCCTTGATCGACAACGTCTCCGCGATGTCGCCCTGGGGCGTCGAGGTCCCGTGGGCATTGATGTAGTCAACGACATCCGGGCCGAGCGATGCGTCGGCCAACGCGTTGCGCATCGATGTAACGGCACCATGGCCATCGTCCGGAGGGCTGGTGATATGGTGCGCGTCGGCACTCATGCCGAACCCGGCGAGTTCGCAGTAGATGTTGGCGCCCCTTGCCCGGGCTCGTTCGTACTCCTCGAGAACCAATACCCCGGCGCCGTCGCCGAGTACGAAACCGTCCCGGTCCCGGTCCCAGGGACGGCTGGCGGACTCCGGGTCGTCGTTGCGGGTGGACAGCGCCTTCATGGAGGCGAACCCCGCTACCGTGACGGGCGAAGTTGCCTGTTCCGCCCCGCCCACGACCATCACATCGGCGTCGCCGTATTGGATGGCCCGCATGCCGAGGCCGATGTTGTGCGTGCCGGTCGTACAAGCGGTCACGACCGCCAGGTTGGGTCCGCGAAAGTTGTACAACATCGACAGCTTGCCGGAGATCATGTTGATGATGCTCGACGGGACAAAGAACGGCGACACGCGGCCCGGACCGCGGTTGAGGCAGGTGGAGTGGGTGTCTTCAATTGTATTGATGCCGCCGATACCGGAGCCGATGGCGACGCCGGTTCTTTCGCCGTCGGCACCATCTTCCAGGCCAGCATCCCGCACCGCCTGGATCCCGGCAATCAGCCCGTATTGGATGAAGCGGTCGAGGCGACGTGCCTCCCGGCGATCCAGATAATCCTCGACAACGAGGTCCTTGACCGCCGCGCTGATCGTGACGCTTTGACCCGTGGTGTCGAAATCGGTGATCGGCGCTGTGCCGCTAACGCCGTCCAGAGCGTTGCGCCAGCCGTCCTGCACGGCGTTGCCGATAGGTGACAACATGCCGAGGCCTGTTACCACGACTCGCCGTTTGCTCATAACCGAGGGCCTTGGGTCGCTGTAGGGACCTGAACGCGTCGCCCGCGGCGACGCGTCGTACGTCGACTATTGATGGGCGAGGATGTAGTCGATCGCTTCTTTGACGGTGGTGATGTTCTCGGCCTCCTCGTCCGGAATCTCCGTCTCGAACTCCTCCTCCAACGCCATCACCAGTTCCACTGTGTCCAACGAGTCCGCCCCCAAGTCGTCAACGAATGACGCCTCGTCCTTGACCTCCTCTTCCTTGACGCCCAACTGCTCGCAGATGAGTCGCTTGACTCGCTCGTCGACACTGCTCATTTTCGAGACTCCTTAAAAAAGTCGCTGCTTAAGGTGTGCATGCGTCGGCGGAACCGACACTCGCGCTTCGTTGACCCCAGCGAACCGCTGCCGTCAGCGGGCCGTAAGTTTAGCCGCTTTTCACCGCACTCAACCACTACGCTCCACGGCCTGCGCTCGACGCACGATCCGGTCGGAACCCTTGCGTCGCCGGTCACCACACCCGAGTGTCGTTCATCCCGAGTAAAGGCCGCCGTTCACGTGCACGGTCTCGCCGGTGATGTACGCGGCGGCTTCGCTGACCAGAAACGCGACTACTCCCGCAACGTCCTCCACGGTACCGATCCGCCCAAGCGCGGTTCGGTCGATCATTGCCTGGCTTTGCGACTCCGTGAGTTCCCGAGTCATGTCGGTATCGATGAAGCCGGGGGCGACGGCGTTGACCGTGATGCCTCGACTTCCAATCTCGTGGGCAAGCGACCGGGTGAAACCCTCGATGCCCGCCTTCGTTGCAGCGTAGTTCGCTTGGCCGGCGTTGCCCATTCGACCGACGACCGAACTCAAGTTCACGATCCGGCCCCACCGCGCGCGCATCATCCCGCGCAGCAGAGGTCTGGTCAGCCGGTAGATTCCGGTCAGGTTCGCGTCGAGCACGTCCGACCATTGCTGCGGCGACATGCGAAGCAGCAGGTTGTCGCGTGTCACCCCCGCGTTGTTCACAAGCACCAACGGCGCGCCGTAGCGCAATTGGATCTCCGCCACCGCCTCGGCAACGACGGATTCGTCTTCTAGGCGCAGCACCACTCCAGTCCCGCCACCACCCAACGAGTCCGCCACCGCCGCCGCCCCCTCGGGACGCGTTGCGGTGCCAACCACGAACATGCCGTCCGCGGCGAGTTTGTGCGCAACGGCCTTGCCGATTCCACGGCTTGCCCCCGTTACCAGGGCGATTGTGCGTTCGTCGCTCACGGTGACCGTGCTGCCGAGGCGTCGAGAGCCGACTCCAGACCGTCGAGGGTTCCGATACCGTGAACCGTCAACGAGCGGTCGATGCGACGAGCGAGTCCGGCGAGCACGCTGCCCGGGCCGCATTCCACGAAACTCTCCGATCCCGAGTTGGCCATGGTGCTGACCGACGCCGACCAGCGCACCGGCGAGGTGAGCTGCCGCACCAGGTTGTCCCGGATGGTCCCGGCGTTGGTCGCGGGGGCGGCGCTGTAGTTCTGCACGACGGGTATGCGGGGATCGCGGAGATCGGCGTTGGAGAGCAGTTCAGCTAGCGGTTCGCTGGCCGGCGCCATCAGCGCGCAGTGCGACGGGACGCTGACGTCGAGGGGCACTGCCCGGCGCGCTCCCCGATCCTTGCATGCGGCAATAGCGGCAGCTACGGCGTCGGCGCTGCCGGCGATGACGACTTGGCCCGGAGCGTTGTAGTTTGCGGGCGTGACCGTGCCGTCTATGCCGTCGCAGCAAGCCTCGACCACCGCGTCGTCGAGACCCAAGATCGCGGCCATCGCCCCCTGTCCCGGCGGGACGGCGTCTTGCATGAACTTGCCACGCTCGTGCACGAGGGCGACCGCACTCGAGAAGTCGAGCGACCCGGCGGCCACCAGTGCAGAATACTCGCCAAGGCTGTGTCCGGCGACGACCTCCGGTTCCGACCCGCCGCGCCGGCGCCAGACATCGAACAGCGCGATACCCACGGTCAGCAGGGCCGGCTGCGTCACTTCCGTCTTGTTGAGCTGCTCGGCCGGGCCGTTTCTGACGACATTGCCAAGATCGAACCCCACCGCGTCCGATGCTTCCTCGAAACGTCGGGATACGACCGCTTCGACGGCCTCGATGTCGGCGGCCATGCCCACTGCTTGGGCACCTTGCCCCGGGAACAAGAACCCCAATCCCATCCGTTCTCCTCGTTGTCCGTGGCGGCGCCTAGATGCCCGCCGCGAGGCGTTCGACCAAACCGGTCGTGAGTGCGTCCACGGCTTGGCGTACCGCATTCTCGAAACCTTGTCGATTCGCCCCGCCGTGGCTCTTGACGACCACGCCCGCGATGCCCAAAAGGCTTGCACCGTTGTACAACTGCGGATTGTACGCGTCCCGAACCCGGCCCAAGCGACCCCGGAGCATGGCCCGGCCGAGCGCGACGGCGGGCGAGTTTCCCGAGAGTTCCCGGCCGAGTACGTAGCGTGCCATCTGCGCTGCGCCTTCCGCCGCCTTGAGCGCGATGTTCCCGGCAAACCCGTCGGCGACGACAACGTCCGTCGCGGCGTCGAATAGCCGGTGGGGTTCGACGAATCCCGCGTACCGAAGCCTGTCGTCGGACTCGAATAGCCGTGCCGCCTCGCGCACGGTCGCCGGTCCTTTGCGCACTTCCGAGCCGATGTTCAGGAGCCCGACGCAGGGTGCCGGGACATCATCCCGGTTGGCCCCGCGGCCGTGCTCGGCCGACACGCCAGTGGCTGCCGTTCCCAGCAACGCGAACTGGTGCAGTTGCTCCGGTGAGGATCCGATATTCGCACCGAGGTCGAGCATCCGGAACCGGCGGCCATCCGCGCCGCCGAGGGTCTTCATGATGGCGGGCCGGCGGATGCCGGGCAGCGTACCGAGCAGGTGTCTCGATAGGGCGACCAGCGCACCCGTACTGCCCGCACTCACCAAGGCGTCCGCATCCCCGGCCGCCAGGGTCCGTACGGCGCTGCGCATCGACGACTCGATGTCCCCGCGCAATGAACCTCGCAGCGGGTCGTCCACAACAACACAACGCGGCGCGTCGACCACCTCGTGCGGCGTCCCGGCGAGCGACGGGGCAACGGCGGCGGCATCTCCGAAGAAGATCAGCTTTACCGCACACTTCCCCGCTGACCGTGCGCCGGGCGCGCGCGGTGTGGCAATGGCATCCAAGGCTCCGCGCACAAGAGTCGACGGCGCGGCATCGCCCCCCAGGATGTCGATGGCCAGGCGGATGGGCCGTGAACTCCCGCGAGTCCAGTGGCGATTCAGTTACAACCGAGGCGAGGTCAGCGGCGGGATTCGACGGCCCTGCGACCCCGGTAGTATCCCTCCTCGGTGACATGATGCCGGCGATGTGTCTCACCCGTGGTCGGGTCGACGGACAACGCGGGCTTCTGGAGTCCGTGGTGGGATCGTCGCTTGTCGCGCTTCGATCGCGTCACCTTGTTCTGCTGCACAGCCATCTTCGTATCTCCGTTCAAACGGGCTGGTGGCCCTCCACAAGCGCCCCCAGGCCCACAAGGGGCTTCGTGGCGGTCTCCGCACCGTGCCCCGCCAACTCAACCTCGCTGGCGCGGTCGCACGCTGCGGGATCGGCGCAACACCGCTCCGGAATACTGAGCAGGATGTCGTCCTCGACTAGCACGGTAAGCGGCACGTGGTTGTCCTCGCAGACAACCGCGTCGAAGGTCGGCGTCATGCTTTGGGCCTCCGCATCCGTTGCGACGACTCGGAAATCCAGGTCGCTCACGACTGCGATGTCCACGTTTTCCGCACACCGGGTGCAGAACACCGGCGCTACGACCCTGCAACTGCCCCTGACCCGCGGTCTGCCCTCGACGTCCAGCGAGAACTCGAGGGCAGCCGAGACGCTCGGCGTTCCCGTCTCGATGCCCTGGCGCCAAGGCGTCGCTTGGTGCCCGGGGTTCGGTAACGCCGCGCCGAACAATACAGGGCCAAGCCGCTCGAAGGCAGCGACATCGATCGTGCCGCGCCAACGACGACCTTTTCGTGCAAGCTCGGCGACGTCCAATCGCGGTACCAAAAACCACATCCACGGCCAACGCAAGGCGGCGCGGATGATATGGTCGCCACCCTTGGCTGTCAAAAAGAGACTCCGCCATGACGGACGTTCGGGATGCCGGCGCCCTCGGCATGCACGCCGCGACGGCACCGCTCGTACTGGCATCGTCGTCGCGCTACCGCCGAGCCCTGCTCGAACGCCTTGGGATGCCGTTTCGAGCCGAGGCTCCGGACATCGACGAGGCCCCGTTGCCGGGGGAAGTACCGCGGGATCTCGTGCTGCGATTGTCCGTGGCCAAGGCGCGCGCGGTCGCTGAGCGATGGCCGCATGCGATCATCATTGGATCCGACCAAACCGCCACCTTCGCGGGTCGCGTTATAGGCAAACCCGGCACGGTCGACGCGGCCGTCCGGCAGCTTCGCACGTTCTCGGGTCGTCGCGTCGACTTCTTGACGGGTGTCGCGGTTCTGAATGCCGCAGCCGACCGGGCCCGTACCGCCATCGACACGACAACGGCCCAGTTTCGGCGTGTGAGCGACGCTGAGATCCGTTGCTACGTCGAGCGGGATAGGCCGCTCGACTGCGCAGGCGGCATTCGGTTCGAGGGACTCGGACCGCTCCTCCTGGAACGCGTCGACACCGAGGATCCGAGTGCCGCGATCGGGTTGCCGTTGATCGTGCTGGGAGAACTGTTGCGCGCGGAGGGCGTCAATCCACTCGCACAGCCCGTGGATTGAGGCGCCGGCGCGCACGAAGCCGGTCGAATTCCGCAGGCACCGGTGCGTTTACCTTTACCCGGCGGTCGCGCAGAAGGAAAGTCAGTTCGCTGGCGTGGAGGAACAGCCGCGCGTGGGCTTCGACCCCATGGCGCGCGTACTTGGCATCGCCGAGAATCGGGTGCCCGCTGGCGGCCGCGTGAACCCGGATCTGATGCGTACGGCCGGTCCTGGGAAATGCAGCGAGCCAGGTCGCATCGGCAAGCCGGTCGACCACCCTGAACGCTGTGGTCGAGGGATGGCCGTCGTCCTGCACCCGCACCCGGCGTTCACCGTTTGCGAGCGCGTACCGCGCCAATGGCTTGTGCACGACACCGAGATGCGTCGGCCAGTGTCCGTCCACCACGAGGTCGTAGCGTTTGGCGACGGCACCCTTGCGGAGTTGGGCGTGCAACGCCAGCAGGGCGCGCCGGTTCTTGGCCACCGCTAGGCAGCCCGAGGTGTCCCGGTCGAGGCGATGTACCAAGGCAAAGGGGACTGACGGGTCGTTCCGGCGCAGCACCTCGATCACGCCGAGGGAAATCCCGCTACCGCCGTGGACGGCGACGCCGCTTGGTTTGTCGATCACCAGAAGGTCGTCGTCCTCGTAGACGGTCGCGTTCCGCAGCGTCTCGGCAAACCCGCCCGCATCAGGATCGCCAGATCCCGATGGCGGTTCCCCCCGAAAGGGAGGGATGCGCACGCGGTCGCCTTGTTGGACGCGATATCCCGGACGACAGCGGGCCCCGTTGACCCGGACTTCGCCACGTCGAACCATGCGGTAGATCCGACTCCTCGGGAGTCCCTTCATCCGGGCGATGAGAAAGTTGTCGAGACGCTGCCCGTGCTCGGCATCCACAGCAACGATGTTCACCTCGGCAGCCATTCAATATCCTGCCGATTGAAGCACTTACCGCCCCTATGTTATCGTGTGACACGCGCGACGCCAAAGGTCGGCGGTGTTCTCCGCACGGGCGGCAAAACTCTGCTGGGGCGCGCGCAAATGTACTTGGTAACGAGTTATTCAACGATTAACGCCACGAAGCGCGTAACCATCGTAAAGATGCCGTCAGGTCGGGAGAGTCAACCGACGCTGGCGAGCGCCAACCCGCCAATCGAATCAACTGGATTGCCCGACGAGTCGCCGACCGACGACCGCGGGGCAGGGCGGGACATGAGCCGAGAGGCTCGGCTAGGCTCGGTTGAGAATTGTCATCGCTCGACACGCAACGGTCGTGGACGAATCGCAGTCGTTCGTTCCGTGGCTAGCGTGGCGGCGACCGTTGACGGTTTGCGCGGAACGAGACGGTTCCGACGCAGGCAGCGGCGCCGAGCTCCTGACCGCGCGAGCGGTCGCGACCGGTTCGTAGCGCCGATGCGGCACGAGCCCCCGCCCGGGGCTCATGGTTTTGCACCGTTTGCAGTCAACTTCGCCACGGGTCGCCCGCCAAGACGAGGGTGACCGCGCCGGGCGCGAGCCCGGCCGAGCAGGACAATCCAATGCCGCTTGAGGAAGCGGCGCGATGGTGCGTAGCGCGTCTAGGGCGTCGCAACACGGAAGCACCAACATGAGACGCATGCTTGTCAACGCGACCCAGCCTGAAGAGGTTCGGGTCGCACTTGTCGACGGTCAGAAGCTCTATGACCTCGACATCGAAAACCGCACCTACGAGCAAAAGAAAGGGAATATCTACAAGGCCCGGATCACCCGGGTGGAACCAAGCCTCGAGGCCGCGTTTGTCGACTTCGGCTCCGATCGTCACGGCTTTCTTCCCGTCAAGGAAGTCGCCCGCTCCTATTTCAAGACGGCGGTCGAAGGCCGCGTCAACATCCAGGACGTTCTCGACGAGGGACAGGAGCTCATCGTCCAGGTGGAAAAGGAGGAACGCGGCAACAAGGGTGCCGCCTTGACGACCTTCTTGAGCCTCGCGGCACGCTACCTGGTGCTGATGCCCAACAATCCACGCGCCGGGGGAATCTCTCGGCGCATCGACGGCGAGAACCGGGACACGCTTCGGGAAGCGCTGTCCGCGCTCGACATACCCAACGGAATGGGCGTCATCGTACGCACAGCGGGCGTCGACCGGGATGCGGAGGATCTCAAGTGGGATCTCGACTATCTGCTGCAGTTGAACGAGGCCATCGAAAAGGCGGCCGACGGACTGAAAGCCCCGAAGCTCCTATACCAGGAGAACAACGTCATCGTTCGAGCCATCCGGGACTGCCTGCGCCGCGACATCGGCGAAGTGCTCATCGACGGCAAGGATGCCTTCGAGCAGGCCCACGAGTTCATCGATCCGGTGATGCCGAGCTACAAGGACCGCATCAAGTACTACGACGACGCGATCCCCTTGTTCAGCCGCTACCAGATCGAATCGCAGATCGAGACCGCGTTCCAGCACGAGGTGAAGTTGGTCTCCGGCGGCAGCGTGGTGATCGATCCGACCGAAGCGCTAGTATCCATCGACATCAATTCCGCGCGATCGACGAAGGGTGCCGATATCGAAGAGACGGCATTCAATACGAACCTCGAAGCAGCGGAGGAAATCGCCCGGCAACTCCGCCTACGAGACGTCGGTGGCCTCATCGTCATCGACTTCATCGACATGGTCTCAACCAAGAACCAGCGTGCGGTTGAAGCGAAGATGCGCGAGGCGCTGCAGACGGACCGGGCCCGCGTACAGATCGGACGCATATCAAGGTTCGGCCTGATGGAGATGTCGCGCCAGCGCCTGCGCCCCTCCCTCGATGAACTGACCACGGAGATCTGCCCGCGATGCACCGGCCAGGGCCGGATCCGCGACATCAAGTCGCTCGCGCTGTCGATTCTCCGGGTCGTCGAGGAGGAGTCCCTCAAGGAACGCAGTTCGATCGTCCGCACCAGGGTTCCGTTGAGCGTTGCGGCGTACCTGCTGAACGAGAAGCGCCGTGAAGTGGCCGACATCGAACGCCGCACCAAGACCCATGTCGTCATCGTCCCCGCGGTCGACCTGGAAACACCCCAGTACGACATCCAGCGGATTCGCGACGACACCGCCGATACCGAGGGCAGCCTGCCTAGCTACGAGTTCACCGAACCTTCGCTGGTGTTGGATGTTCCGGAGGTTCGCGACACCCGTGCGCCCCAGGGCGAACAAGCCGCCGTCAAGGTAGTACCCGTCGCCCCCCCCCAACGCGAGCCCGCCAAGCGGGCGTCGTCGTCCCGTCCCAAGAGCGACAAGGCCGCAAAGCCCAAGGGTGGCTTGGTCCGCTTCCTGAGCTCGGTGAAAACCAATCTCTTTGGCGGGGCCGACGCCGCCGCTCCGGTAGCGTCGCCGAGCCCCAGGGAACGACGCGGCCGCGACGCCAGGTCCCAGGAACGCGTCAACAAACCTGCACCGGGCGGCAACCGGCCGCGGCATGCGGAGCCCAAGTCTCGGCGCGACGGGCGCGAGAGCCGCGACGATAGCCGTCGACGTCGACGCCGGCCGCGCAAGGATGCGCCCCGGGAAGCGTCGTCCGGTCGGCCCCAAGACGACGGACCCGCGCCGAAGCGGCAAAGGAACGGTCAGTCGGCCAAGGGGGCCGGTGGCGGGAAGTCCAATCAGCGGTCCGACCGGAAGCGAGCCGAACAGGCGGATGCCGAGGCTCCAAAGGGCGGGAACCGCGAACAACGGGCAACGAGCTCGAACGCCGAAGCCAACCCGACTAAGCGCAAGCCGCGTCGCGACCGAGCCTCGGTTGCCAATGCCAAACGATCCCCTGCGAGGAGCGCATCCAAGTCTAGCGACACCAATGGGCCGGATGCAGGCGTACGCCCGGATGTCTCCGCGACACCGCCTGGAAAAGCCGAGGACTCTCCCGAGCGCGCCACGGCACCAGCCGCTGTATCGACGCCAGCGGAGCAAGCGCCGTCCCAAACCGTTGCCTTGGCAGGACGGGCAAGCAACGATCCTCGTGAGCGCGGACGCCGAGTGGCGTCGCCAACGCCGGGGGACGACGACGTCAATCCAGGCGGCGGGGCTGAAGGCGCCAATCCTGGCCCCGCCACCGCAACGCAGCCGGAGACATCCGAAGCAACGTCCGCACCGACAGCCGCGACGGTCACCGAAACTGAGCCGGTTCGGGTAGCCGAATCGGTCGCGGAAAGCGCTACCGAAGTGGAACCGCACGCCGACCCGGAACCGGCTGCGACGTCGCCGCCGGGGCTCGCATCGCTCGGTCGAGCAAGCAACGACCCGCGCTTGGCGCGCCGACGTTCCGAGGAACCACCGGCCGAAGAAAGCTAGTAGCGGATTCGCACATCTGGCCTTCGGAAAGGGTCCGGTTACCTCCCCGGACCCTAGTCGGCGCCCAGCACAGCCGGTTCGATTTCAAGTGCCACGCCGTATCGGCGTTGCACGTCATCCCGGATACGCGCGGCGACGTCGAGCACCTCGCGCCCGGTAGCGCCGCCAAGGTTGACAAGCACCAGGGGCTGGTCAGGCCACACCTGCACCCGGCCCCGACGTACCCCTTTCCAGCCGGCGGCGTCGATCAGCCGAGCCGCCGGGATCTTGCGCCCGCCGCGTCCTGAGGGCGCCGGGTAGTCATCGATGTCGATCAACGCCCGGATGTGATCGAGCTGCGCGGCGCCGACCACGGGATTCTTGAAGAAGCTGCCCACGTTCCCGATTCGACCCGGATCCGGCAGTTTTCGCCGTCGTATTCTCGCCACGGCATCGGCGACCGCGCGCCGACCCAGTGTGGCGCGCCTGGCGCCCAGTTCCCTCGCGACGTCGGGATAGTCCGTTACCAGGCCGGTGCCGCCGAGGCGCAACGCCACCCGTACGATGACCTGACGATGGGTCGCGTCCCGCTTGAACACGCTATCCCGGTATCCGAAGGCGCAGTCCACGGCGGACAGGTTCCTGTAGCACTGCCGCTGGCGATCGAAAACCGTGACCGACTCCACGAACTTCGCCAACTCCCGACCGTAGGCACCGATGTTCTGCACCGGCGCGGCGCCCACCGAGCCGGGAATCAGGGTGAGGTTCTCCAATCCGCCGACTTCCCGCTCCAGCGCCCCGTCGACGACGGTCTGCCAGGTCTCCCCGGCGGCGGCCGCTACCCGCCAATCGTCGTCACCGAGTCGCTCAAACGCGATTCCCCGTAGGCCTACCACGATCGCCACGCCGGGGAGCCGCGAGCGCAACACTAGATTGGAACCACCACCGATGATCGTGGCGGGAATCCCGTGCACATCGGCGTGCACGAGAGCCTCCGCCAAGGCGTCCTCGTCG
Organism: Gammaproteobacteria bacterium; assembly: GCA_009846005.1. Taxonomy (GTDB): domain Bacteria; phylum Pseudomonadota; class Gammaproteobacteria; order Pseudomonadales; family Azotimanducaceae; genus VXYL01. Next base: position 64,083 of record VXYL01000046.1, read on the forward strand.
CGTACTTGGCGAATGTCGTCGGCGATGCAGTCGACGCGTAACGTGTTCGGAACGCGGCCCCCGCTCACCGGCGCTCCGGCCCGCCTGGCCCTACCGGGCCTGCGACCTGGCGCGTCTGCCTGAACGTGAAGCTGAGACGCTCGCCGACAGACCGCCGCCGTGTCCTCGGCAGGCAATGCTTGTAGTCGCGCTGGCTGTTGCCCCACATCAAGAGCAGCGATCCGTGGCCGAGCGTCGCGGCCGTGCTTGGCCCGCCGCCCCGGGGTCTCATGCGGAACACGCGCTCGGCGCCGACGCTGATCGCGGCAAGCACCGGGGCGTCACCGAGATCGGCTTCGTCGTCGGCGTGCCAGCCGAGCATGTCGTTGCCATCTCGGTAACGGTTCACGAGTACGTAGTTGAAATGCCACCCAACCGCCGCTTCCACCTGCACCGCCAAGCGTTTGATTGACGGCAACCACGCCTGCGCCGGACGCTCCACGCCACTGTAGCGGTAGGTGGTCCCCGGCTCGCCGTACCAAGCGGTCAGTCGCGGAGCGACGAGGTGTCGACCGAACATGACAAACCGTTCCTGCTGCCAATCCGCAGCAGCGATCACTTGGTCGAGCAACACATCGGCTCGTGCGGGCACGAGAAAACATGGGACATAGAGCGTCTCCGCGATTCCGAGATCCCGGCCGCCCCGCACAAGTCCCGCGGGCGGGGAATACGTCATGATGGTTATCATAGCGCCCAGCCGTGGTCGAACGGCGCGCCAAGGGCGACGGGTCTTGTGGCGCTATGCAAGCAACTGAGCGGGGAGCCACATGGACATCAAAGACAAGGTCGCCGTAATCACCGGCGGCGCATCCGGCCTCGGCCGGGCCACCGCGGACGCCATCGTCGGCGCTGGCGGCAAAGTCGCCCTACTCGACCGCAATGCACAACTCGTCGAGCAAGCCGCCGCCGACCTCGGTGCGGACGCGGTGGCACACGCGGTCGACGTCACCGACGCGGACTCCGTCGCCGCCGCCATCGATGCGGTGGTCGAACGATTCGGCGGCATACATATCGATGTGAATTGCGCAGGAATCGGCACCGCCGGCCGAACCGTGGGGCGCGACGGCCCGCTGGACCTTCGGGCCTTCAACTTCGTGATCCAGGTGAACCTCGTCGGTACGTTCAATTCGCTACGCCTCTGTGCGGCGCACATGGCGAACAACGAACCGGTTTCCGACGACGGCGAACGGGGCGTCATCATCAACACGGCATCGGTGGCGGCCTTCGACGGCCAGATCGGTCAAGCCGCGTACAGTGCGAGCAAGGGCGGTGTCGTCGGGATGACGTTGCCAATCGCCCGGGACCTTTCCCGAAACGGTATCCGGGTCTGCACGATTGCGCCGGGGATCTTCGAGACGCCGATGGTGACCGGTATGCCGGACCGGGTACGCCTGCCGTTGATCGAGATGGTGCAGTTCCCGAATCGACTAGGCGTCGCCCCGGAATACGCCCGCCTGGCCCGGCAGATCATCGAGAACCCCTACCTGAACGGCGAGACCATCCGCCTCGACGGGGGAATTCGGATGCAGCCGAGGTAGCGTCACTCCGCGCCACGCAGCACGGCGCGCACGCGATTGAGATCCGCTGGCGTATCGACGCCCCCCGGCACCGGTGCCTTGGCAGCGCCCAAGGCGATCGCATGCCCGTGGTCCAGGAGCCGCAACTGCTCCAGGGCCTCGATTTCCTCCAGGCGGCTAGCTGGGTACGAGACAAACGCTCTGAGGGCGCCCACGCGGTACGCGTAGATTCCGATGTGTCGCTGCCATAGCGTGCCGATTTGCGGCGGCGGCCCGTCCGAGAAACCTTCCCGGTGCCAGGGAATCGGCGCCCGGGAGAAATACAGGGCGCGTCCGCATCGATCGGCGACCACCTTGACGATGTTGGGGTCGAAGACGTCGGCCGGTTCGGTGATCGGCTCGCTCAAGGTCGCGACGTCGCATTGATCGTCGATCAGGCCGGCCACCTGGTCAATCACCACGGGCGGTATCAGCGGCTCATCGCCCTGCACGTTGACCACGACCTCGTCGTCAGGCCATGCCGTTGCCACTTCCATGACCCGATCCGACCCAGAACGATGATCGCCACGGCTAAGCACCGCCTCGGCACCCGATCCCCCCATCGCGTCAACGACCCGGGCATCGTCCGTGGCGACGACGACCTGCGCCGCTTTCGACCGCAACGCCTGTTCCGCCACGCGTACGATCATCGGCTTGCCAGCGATGTCGACGAGTGGCTTGCCGGGCAGCCTGGTGGACCCGTAGCGGGCCGGAATCACGACTCGATAGCGCACGGCCGGAAGCTAGGACCCGACGGATACCATGGTCGTACCGCCGAGAGCCACGCCCCGGGAGCGCAGCAGATCCTCAAGGAACTCGTCCACGGGCTCGGCGAATTCCATCTCGATCTCGACGTACCAGCAGTGGTCCCCCACCCCGTCCAGATGCTTGATCTTCTCGGCGTCCTTCTCGGTGACGACGACCGCAGTATCCTCGCCCGCAACCAGGTCCGCTGCCACGAACCGGTGGTGATCGGGGAAGGTGCGCATCGGCGCCGAGAGCCCCACTGCCGAAAGCGTCGACTGAAAGCGACTCGGGTTGCCGACACCGGCGACACCGAGCACGCTGCGACCGTGGGAAGCCGTGAAGTCGTCGGGTGCGACACGCCTGCCAGTGGCCAAGTTCACGAACGCCGTCGCCTTGGCAATGATCGTCGAGGCACCCGGGAGCGCTTCCGGGGGCTTGCCGTTGGCGACCACCCAATCGCATTCGCGTAGCCTCGAGGCAGGTTCGCGCAACGGACCGGCTGGAAGGCAGAGGCCGTTGCCCAGTCCTCTCGACCCATCGACGACCGCGATCTCCACGTCGCGCCGAAGTGCGTAGTGCTGAAGGCCATCGTCGGCAATCACCACATCGACCTCATTCGATTCCAGGAGTTTGCGGACGGCGCGGGGCCGGTCCGGGTCGACGACCACCGGACAGTCGGCTCGCCGGGCAACCATCGCGGCCTCGTCGCCGCCGGCCGCCGCCGGCGTCGCCGCCGTCACCGCCAGCGGATACGGCCCCCGGCCGCCGTAGCCCCGGGAGACCACGCCCGCGCGCACGCCCCGGCTTCGCAACCACTCCGCCAGCCAGATCACCAGCGGTGTCTTTCCCGTGCCGCCCGCGGTGATGTTCCCCACGACGATGACCGGAACGGGTGCCCGCCACGAACGTGCCTTGCCGGCCCGGAACCGGTTCCGGCGCCGCTTGACGATCCACCCGTAAAGCGCGGCAAGTGGCATGAGCAGACGCGGCCAGGACCGCCCGCCGTACCAGGCCGTCACCAGCGGCTCCAACCAGCCGGCGCTCCTGCGGGTTCCCGCCGGTACGACTGGATGCCGTCGCGGCGGCGGTTGCACGGTGCCGTTGTCGTCGAGATGCGAACGGTAGAGGTTGGCATACGCGCCGTTCGCTGCCATCAACGTGGCATGGTCGCCACGCTCGACAATCCGGCCGTCGTCGACGACGAGAATGAGATCGGCCTTCTCCACCGTGGACAGCCGATGCGCGATGACGATCGTCGTGCGATCCCGCATCACCTCTTCCAAGGCCGCCTGGATGTGTCGCTCGGCGTGTGCGTCGAGCGAGGATGTCGCTTCGTCGAGGATCAGTATGGGCGCATCCTTCAAGAGCGCCCGGGCGATGGCGATGCGCTGACGTTCCCCACCCGAGAGCAGGACCCCGTCGTCGCCCACCACGGTATCGAGTCCCTCGTGCATTCGGTCGGCGAATACATTGGCATGAGCGCGGCGTACGGCCGTGTCGATGGACTCCCTGTCGGCATCCACGAGCCCGCCGTAGGCGATGTTGTTGACGAGGGTGTCGTTAAACAGGGTCACGTGCTGGGGCACGAGCGCGATCTGGCGACGCAGACAGGCCAACCGGTAGCGCGCCAAGGGTTCGCCGTCGAGCAGGATCCGGCCCGACGTGGGCTCGTAGAACCGTGCGATCAGGCTCGCCAGCGTCGATTTGCCGCTCCCCGAGCGACCCACGAGCGCCACGGTCTGGCCGGGCTGAACGGAGAACGAGATGTCGGCAACGACCGGAGGCTTCTTGTCGTCGTATCCGAAGGATACGTCGTCGAAGCGAATGGCCCCTTCGACGCGCTCGATGTCGAGGCTGCCCGCGTCGTCCTCCGCATCCTGGTCGAGTTGCTCGAAGATGTCGACCGCCGCAGCCAAACCGCGTTGCAGGCGCGCATTGACATCCGACAGACGCTTGATGGGGTTCGCCAGCATTCCGGCCGCTCCCAGGTAGATGATTACCACGCCCGGTGTCATGGCCCCCGCGACTTCCGGGCGGAGCAGCAGCGCCACCAACATCGCAAGACCCCCGGCCGCCAGGAGTTGTATGACTTGCGCACTCGTTGCTTTCGTCGCCGTCATCTTCAGGTTCTGGCGACGGTTGGAATCGCTTGCCGTCGTGAAACGATGCCGTTCGTAGTCCTCGCCGCCATAGACCTTGACCTCACGGTAGGCGGCGACCGCCTCGGACGCGACATGCGTAACGTCCCCCATCGAGTCCTGGATACGCTTGCTGATACGGCGGAAGCGGCGCGAGGCGTATCGGACGATCATCCCCACCGCCGGTGCGAGAACCAGGAAGATCACGGTCAGCATCCAGTTCAGGTACAGCATGAAGCTGATCAGAACGATCACCTTCAACCCGTCCTGGACGATGATCTTCAACGCGTCGGTCGTGCTGTCCCGCAACTGCGCGGCGGTGAACGTGAGCCGCGACACGAGATGCCCATGCGCACGCTTGTCGTAGAAGGCGCTGGGCATGGCCAGCAACGCGTCGAACAACTGGCACCGGATGACGTGAATCGCGCGGAACGAGATTCGGGACAGCAGGTATTCACCGGCGATGGAGCCGAGTCCGCGTAACAGCGCCAGAACGAGCATTGCAACCGGAATGGCCCAGCCGAATTGCAGAGCCCAGAACACCAACACCCTTAGGCGTTCGTCCGCCTCCGCTGCGCCGTCACCGTCGGCCTTGAAGGTGTCGACGATGACGCCGAGCACCGTGGCAAATCCCGCCTCGCAGGTGGCCGCGACGAGAAACCCGACAATCGCGAGCAGGAAAAACCGCTTCTGGTCCGCCACGTAGCGCAACAGTCGGCGGTAGACCTGCCAGTCGCTGGCGCCATCCGGCCGCGCGGGTCCACCGGATGTCGGCGGTTGTGCGACGTCTCCCTTCGCGGCGTCAGCCATCGTCGGCCTCGTCGTCGGGCGCGGGCGAACGAGCTTCGGTCAGAACACGTATGTTCGTCAATCCCAGCTCGCGGGCGGCGTCGAGCACCTGCACGACGGCCTCATGGCGTGCATTGGCGTCCGCGGCGACCACAAGCTTCGCCTCCCTCCCGGCGGCGTCGTCGCGGGCCCGGCGAAGCGCACGGCGTAGCTCGCGTTGGCCGCCCGACAGGGTTTGGTCGTTCACGGCGTAGTCACCGGTTGCGGAGACGCGAACCTCGATCCCGCCCGTCACCGGCGGGACCCCGCCCGAGGAATCCGGCAAGTCGACCTCGATCGCCGAGGTCCGGACGAACGTCGTCGACACCACGAAGAAGATGAGCAACAGGAAGATCACGTCGATCAGCGGCGTGATCTCCACAACCGCGAAGCCGCGTCCGCCCCGACGCGCGCGTGCGAACTTCATGACTGGCCCCGATCTCCGTGCATGAGATCCACCAACCGCGTCGATTGACGTTCCATGACCACCACCAGGTCGTCGACCTTCCGCAACAGGTAGCGGTGCAGGATCAAGGCGGGAATCGCGACGGCCAGACCTGCCGCCGTAGTGACCAGGGCCTCCGAGATGCCCGACGCGAAGACGCCGGGGTTGCCGATGCCGTCTTCGACCAACACCCGGAACACCTCGATCATCCCGATGACAGTGCCGAGCAGACCGAGAAGCGGGCTGATGGCCGCGATGGTACCGAGCGCCGTCAGGTAGCGCTCCATGTCGTGGACGACCGTAGCCGCGACGTCCTCCATGGCTTCCTTCATGGCCTCCCGACCATGTCGTGCACGGGCAAGCCCCGCCAGGAAGATCGTACCGAGGTGGCAGCCCGCGCACAGTTCGGAAAGGCGTTGCGAGTCCGCCTCGCCTTGTTGGAGCTCCCCCTCCACGTCGGCGAGTAGGCTCTGGGGCGCGGCCCGGCCCACGCGAAGCGCCCACAACCGTTCGAGGCCGATGCCGATTGTCGCGACGCTGCACAGTCCGATGGGAACCATCAGCCAACCGCCTGATTGGAGTAGCTCAAGCAGTGTGCAAGTCGACGTCGGGCGCCGCCTCGTTAGGTGAACCGGCGACGATTATCCCTTGTCCTGCCCAGGCGTGCGACCATGCCGCGTGCCCCGATTCGCTTACCCGTTGCCCGCTGCTCCGAATCCCCGCAGACTTGCCCGGATGCCGACCGATGCGTGCCTGCAATGATCGAAGCCGTCCTTTGGGATTTCGGGGGCGTGTTCACGACGAGCCCGTTCGAGGCATTCAACCGCTTCGAGCTCGCCCGCGGGCTGCCCGAGAATTTCATACGCACCGTCAACTCCACCAACCTGCACGACAATGCCTGGGCGAAATTCGAGTCCTCCGAAATCGATGTCGAGGAGTTCGACGAAGCCTTCCGACGCGAGGCGGAGGCCCACGGGCATAGCGTCCGCGGCAAGGATGTACTGGCCCTGCTCCCCGGCGAGTTCCGACCGCGCATGGCCCGGGTGCTCACCGTATGCAAAGCCCACTACAAGGTCGGCTGCATCACCAACAACATGAAGAACACCCCAACCCAGGCGACGCCAACCACGCCCGTACCGAACCCCGAACGCGCGGCTCGGACCGCCGCCATTCTCGAGCAGTTCGATGTGGTCGTTGAGTCCAGCGTCGAAGGCATCCGCAAGCCGGACCCCCGAATCTACCGCCTGACCTGCGACCGGCTCGGCGTCGCCCCGGGCAATGCGGTGTTCCTGGACGACCTCGGCATCAACCTGAAGCCGGCGCGGGCGATGGGCATGATCACCATCAAGGTCGTCACGGAGGACCAGGCCATCGCCGACCTAGAACGTGCAACGGGGCTCAAGTTTCCCTGAGCGTCCCGCCCGAGAGCTTGCACCGCGCCTCCCGTTGGGGACGGGCTTGTCCCGTCCCGTGCTTGTTGTTGCCGAGGTCTGCGGTGGCGTCGTGCGGGCGGGGACAAGCCCCGCCCCTACGAGCCACCCGTCTGTACGAATGACCGCACGTCGGCCTCGGCCGGTAGCGAACTCGCCGCACCGGCTCGGGTCACGGCCAACGCCCCGGCGGCCGAACCCATGCGAAGCGCGTCGCGCATCGATTCGCCCCGGATCAGCGACCCCATCAGATAGCCGATGAATGCATCCCCCGCCGCGGTCTCGTCGACCGCACTCACCGAATAGGCGGGAAGGGACGCCAATCCCGCGCCTTCCGAATACACGAGGCCGTCCGACCCGAGGGTTAGCACGATGGCCGCCTTGGGAGCACGCGTTGCCAACGCCGCCATGACGCCCGACCAATCCTCGTCCGGCGCATCGGTTCCCGCCAAGGCCGCGGCTTCGATTTCGTTGACGATCAGGAGCCCAACGCATGAAAGGTCGTATGCCGCTTCCCGACCATCCACGGGCGCGACATTGAATGCCACTTGGCAACCGCGTTCCTTCGCGGAACGAAGCACTAGGTCGAGGTCGTTGATCTCGTTCTGGAGCATCAGCCAGTCGCACCGCTCGACGCGCGCCACCGCCGCTTCAATGTCATCCGCGTCGAGTGCCCGATTCGTCCCGCCGAAGATCACGATGGCGTTCTGCCCGGCTTCGTTCACCTGGATCACCGCGTGCCCGGTGGACCCACCGATGACCCGCAAGCCGGTCACATCCACGCCCTCCGCGGCCAGAGTTTCCTTCAACCACACGCCGTCTTCGCCGATGCAACCGACGTGTACGACGTCAATCCCCGCCCGCGCCGCAGCAATCGACTGGTTGAGCCCCTTGCCTCCCGGGAACACCTCGTGGGTGGCGCTCGACACCGTCTCGCCGGAACCCGTGAAGGCCGGAACCCGGTAGACGTGATCGATGCACAGCGAACCGAGGTTGACCAACTTGGGCATGCCGAGTGCTCCTTGAATGAGGTGAGAAGATTCTACCGACACCTGACAGGCGCCCACGGGTTCCTTGGTCCCTGCTCCATCTCTCGCGTTCGTTGGTCCCGCCACTCCCTGGCGCATTGCTCGGGCTCCCGGCCATGGCCGGTTTAGGAACATTGATCCACGCTGTCGCGCAAGGCCGGATTCGCTACCATGCCTGCGCACCGGTGCGAAGTGCACGGGTGCCACGCGACGACCGACAGGGGGCCTCAAGAACGTGCCTTGGCTAGAGATCTGGATGGTCGTCGGATTCCTCCTGGCGGCGTACTCCGTAGTCGCAAACGACTCGATTCAGACCCTCGGCACGTTCCTCGCGTCCAACGCGCGACGGCCCTGGTGGCTGCTATGGATGTTCGCGGGAAGCATCCTGCTCGTGGTCATCTTCTTCACCTGGTTCGTGAACGGCGGCGACCCCGCCTACGGCCGGCTGGAGAAGTTCCCGGTTCCCGAGGGCGGCGTGTCGTGGATCCACGCAATACCCCCGCTGGCCCTGCTCATCCTGACCCGGCTCGGTGTCCCGGTCAGCACTACGTTCCTCGTGCTGACGGTGTTCGCGGTGACCGGCGGCGAGACCAGCAACCTCGGCAAGATGCTCACCAAATCGGGGCTCGGCTACGTGGTGGCCTTCGCCTCCGCGATCATTCTGTTCAGCCTTGTCTTCAAGCCCTTGAGCGAGTACTTCCACCGCACCAAGGGCAAGGAAATCCCCACCTATTGGGTGTTTCTGCAATGGGCGTCGACCGGTTTCCTGTGGAGCCAATGGCTCATCCAGGATCTCGCCAACATCTTCGTGTACCTGCCCCGGCAGCTATCCGTGGAGTGGCTGGTATTCGGGATCGCCGCGCTGCTGGCCATGCAGGGCTACATCTTCTACCGCTTCGGCGGTGAGATTCAGAAGATCGTCACCAGCAAAACCGACACCACGGACATCCGCGCCGCCACGATCATCGACTTCATCTACGGCATCGTACTGCTCATATTCAAGGAAGCCAGCAGCATGCCGATGAGCACGACCTGGGTGTTCCTGGGCGTCCTGGCGGGCCGCGAGTTCGCGCTGTCCTTCTACCTTGCCGACACCAGCACCAAGGACACCGTGCGCAAGGTCGTCTCCGACGCCTTGAAAGCCTTGTCGGGCCTCGTGGTGAGCATCGTCCTTGCCTTCGGCCTTCCTTGGCTCTACAACGCCTTCTTCGCTTGACGCCCTGTTCCCATTCTTTGTGCGACGCGAATCCGCCGCGGTAAGGCTACACTTCGACCAACAGTGTCCGGACGTCCTGCCTACCCATGCCGAGAAGAGCGCGCCAACCCACCTTGCCCGTGGACGGTTCCGTCATCAGCGTACTCGGCATGGGCTACGTCGGGCTGCCGCTCGCATTGGCGTTCGCCAAGCGCTTCCCGACGATCGGGTTCGACATCGACCCAGTCCGCGTTGAGGAGTTGCGGAGCGGTCGGGACCGTTCGCAGGCAGTAACCGACAGGGAGATCTACTGGGAACGGCGCGTCACGTTCACCGCCGACCTCGACGACCTGCGAGGCAGCGACGTGTTCGTGGTGGCGGTGCCGACGCCCATCGACGAGCACAAGCGTCCCGACCTGACCGCCCTGAAGGCCGCGAGCCGCATGGTCGGCGAGGTGCTGCAACCCGGCGGCCTCGTGATCTTCGAATCCACTGTCTATCCCGGGGCCACCGAGGAGGTCTGCGTGCCGCTGATCGAGGAGGCGTCGGGACTCCGATACAACTGGCATTTCTTCGTCGGCTACAGCCCCGAGCGGCTCAATCCGGGTGACCCGTTCCACCGACTGACCGAGGTAGTCAAGATCACGTCGGGCTCCACGCGGCGCACCGCCAAGTTCGTCGACGCCCTGTACGGGGAGATCATCGAGGCCGGGACGTTCCCCGTCGCCGATATGCGCACGGCCGAAGCCGCCAAGATCATCGAAAACACCCAGCGCGACCTCAACATCGCGCTCGTCAACGAGTTCGCCATGATCTTCGACCGGCTCGGCGTCGACACGGGCGCCGTGCTCGAGGCGGCCGGCACGAAGTGGAACTTCCTCCCCTTCACCCCGGGGCTGGTGGGCGGACACTGCATCGGCGTAGACCCGTACTACCTGACACACAAGGCCGAAGAGGCAGGCCACCACACGGAGTTGATCCTCGCCGGGCGGCGCATCAACGATGCCATGGCGGAATACGTCGCCGGACGCGTCGTGAGGCTGATGAAACGCCACGACATCGCGCCCGCCGGTGCGCGGATCCTGGTTCTCGGGCTCACCTTCAAGGAGAACTGCCCCGACGTGCGCAACACCAAGGTCGTCGACCTGGTCGGTGCCCTCGAGAGCCATGGCGCCGAGGTCGTCGTCCACGACCCCTGGGTCCACGCCGACAATGTTCCCGACGGCATTCGGATGATCGACAAACCTGAAACCGGCACCTACGACGCGATCGTCGGCGCCGTCAGGCACAGCGACTTCACCTACTTCCGCGACGGCGTCCGCTCCTTCGGACGTTCGCCATGCGTGGTATTCGACGTCAAGCAGCTATGGCCCGCCGACGTGGCGGATGAGCGACTGTAGGCGCGCCAAGGGTGAAGGTCATTGTCACCGGGGCGGCAGGCTTCATCGGCTCGTTCACCGCCGAACGTCTCGCCAAGCGCGGCGACACGGTCGTCGGCGTCGACAACCTGAACGACTACTACGACGTGGATCTCAAGCGTGCCCGCCTGCAACGCCTCGGCACATTGCCCGGGTTTTCCTTCGAGAAGGTCGACATCGCCGACCGCAACGCCTGGCAATCGACGGTCGACACGCACCGACCTGATCGTATCGTCCATTTGGCGGCGCAGGCCGGCGTTCGCCACTCCATCGAACATCCGCATGCATACGTGGATGCCAACATCACGGGGTTCCTGAACATCCTCGAGTCGGTTCGGGACTCGGCTGTCGACCACTTGGTATTCGCGTCGACCAGCGCCGTCTACGGGGCCAATACGCACATGCCCTTCAGTACCGCCGACAACGTCGACCACCCGCTTTCCATGTACGCGGCCACGAAGAAGGCCAATGAACTGATGGCCCACGCCTACAGCCACCTCTACGGAGTCCCCGCCACGGGACTGCGGTTCTTCACCGTCTACGGTCCGTGGGGACGGCCTGACATGGCACTGTTCGTGTTCACGCGCAAGATCCTCGCCGGCGAACCCATCGAGGTCTTCAACCACGGCAACCACCGCCGCGACTTCACCTACATCGACGACATCGTCGAGGGCATCGTACGCATCCTCGACCGCCCGCCGAGCAACGATCCCGCGTGGCGTAGCGACCGTCCGGACCCGTCTTCATCCGCAGCACCGTACCGTCTCTACAACATCGGCAACGGCGAACCGGTGCAACTGCTACGCTTCATCGAGGTCATCGAGACGCAACTCGGACGCCGCGCCGTGAAGCGACTCCTGCCGATGCAAGCCGGCGACGTCAAGGACACGTTTGCCGACGTGGGACCGTTGGCTGCCGACCTCGACTACCGGCCCGCCACCCCGATCGAAGAGGGTATCGCCCGGTTCATCCACTGGTACCGCGACTACTACGGCGTCGCCGATGCGCCCGCGCGCGGAGCACCATGAAGACACTGGTAACCGGCGGCGCCGGGTACATCGGCAGCCACACGGCCATCGAGTTGCGCAACGCGGGGCACGAGGTCGTCGTTCTCGACAACCTCTCGAACTCAACGCGCGCAGCCGTCACCGCACTCCGCTCGGTTACGCGCGCCGACGTGCCGTTCGTCGAGTGCGACATTCGCGATGCAACGGGGCTCGACAGGGTGTTCTCACAAGGCGGTTTCGACGCCGTCTTGCACTTCGCGGCACTCAAGGCGGTTGGGGAATCCACCGTCGAACCATTGCGCTACTACGACAACAACGTCGCCGGCAGCACGCGCCTACTGGAACGAATGGCGGCCCATGGCGTCAAGACCCTGGTATTCAGTTCCAGCGCGGCCATCTACGGTAACCCCGCTTCCATGCCGATCCGCGAGACCTGCCCGCC
>VXYL01000008.1 GCA_009846005.1 Gammaproteobacteria bacterium
GCTCGGACGCGTTCATCGACGCAACGTTCGCTTGGGGCGATGGGGAGGCGATTCGGCAGCGTATCGACGAGCATCTGGAGGCGGGCGCCAGCCACGTCTGCATTCAACCCGTCAACCGGGAAGGACAGTTCGGCGAAGTGGATTGGGAAACCTTGGAGGAATTGGCCCCATGAGCGAGTTCCAAGACAAGCGCGCGGTCGTTACCGGGGCGGCGGGTGCCCTCGGGCGCGTCGTGGCCGGGGCGTTCCACGACGCGGGAGCGATCGTGACCGGCATCGACATCGTCGAGCACGAGGCACCCTATCGAACACTGGTCGCGGACCTTATCGATCCGGAAGGTGCACGCGGCGCGGTCACTGAGACGGGCGATATCGACATCCTCGCCAATATCGCCGGCGGCTTCGCGATGGGCGACACCATCGCCGAGACATCCGACGACACGTGGGACTTCATGATGAACCTAAACGCCCGCACGGTGCTCAACATGTCCCGTGCGGTGGTGCCGGGCATGGTCGCCCGGGGCTCGGGCAAGATCGTCAACATCGGCGCTCGCGGCGCGTTGCGCGGTGCTGCCGCGATGGGTGCCTACGTGGCGTCGAAAAGCGTCGTGATTCGCTTAACCGAGACCCTGGCGGAGGAACTCAAGGCCAAGGGCATAAACGTCAACTGCATCCTGCCGAGCATCATCGACACGCCGACCAACCGCGCCGACATGCCAAAGGCCAGGTTCTCGAACTGGGTGCCGCCGGAACACATCGCGAACGTCGTATTGTTCCTCGCGTCGTCCGCCGCCGACTCCGTCCACGGGGCGTCGATACCGGTGGAGGCGCTGGCGTAATCCGCGTTTCCACGGGACACCGCAAGGGTGTCGCCCACAGGCCGTACTTGATGCGTAGGGGCGACCCTTGTGGTCGCCCGCGGGTCCTGTGGTCGCCGTGTTCCTGCACGGCAAGGTTTCGAAGCCGGGACACCGCAAGGGTGTCCCCTACAAGCCGTACTCGCCGCGGAAGTAGATCAACGGCCGGGCATCGGGCCGCAGGGTCTCGAAGGCGAGCACGCGGCCCACGGCCACGGTGTGGTCGCCGGCATCGTGCTCGGCGTCCAGTGCACATTCGACGTAGGCGATCGCCCCCTCGAGGATGGGTGCCGATGTCGAGTTGGTGTTCCATGGTACGTCCGCGGCGCGACCCGACTGCGCGAACTCCTCGCTTGTGGTTTCTTGGTTGTCGGCCAGCACGTTGATGCAGAAGTGTCCCGTGGCGCGTATGCGCGGCCAACTGGTGCTCGTCTTGGCGGGGCAGATGGCGATGAGTGGCGGGTCGAGCGAGAGCGACACGAAGGACTGGGCCGCGAAGCCGACCAGGGAACCGTTCTCGTTGCCCGTGACGATCACCACGCCGGTGCAGTACTGCCCCATCGTGTCGCGATAGGCGCGGCTGTCGAAATCCTCCATCGTCTGATTCCGTGACTCCAACCCCTCGATTATGGCCAAATCCGCCTGTCGACGGGGTGTCGTAGGGCTTGTCCCCGCCCGCACCGACGGGACGGGACAAGGCCGCGGGACGGGACAAGCCCGTCCCCTACGGTAGAATGCCGCCGTGGCGGAGCATTACGACATCGCCCCGGAAGGCAGGGAAGCCGAACCACCCTACGCGGCGCTCGACTTGGGCTCCAACAGCTTCCACCTCATCGTCGCCTACGACCACGGCGATCGTTTGCAGGTGGTGGACCGGCACAAGGAGATGGTGCGACTCGCGGAAGGGCTGAAGGTCGACAACACGTTGTCCGCGTCGGTCGCGGCCCGGGCCATTGCCTGCCTCAAGCGCCTAGGCCAGCGCATCCGCGACCTTCCCCCGGGGAATGTCCGTGTCGTCGGCACGAACACGCTGCGCAAGGCACGCAACAGCCAGGACTTCATCCTAGCGGCCGAGCGCGCGTTGGGGCATCGCGTCGAGATCATCAGCGGTCGCGAGGAAGCGCGCCTGATCTACCTGGGCGTCTCGCACTCCCTGGAACCCATCGAAGACAGCGCGGAGTCCCGCTTGGTGGTCGATATCGGCGGCGGCAGTACGGAACTCATTCTCGGTCGCCAGTTCCAGCCCCTCCTTATGGAGAGTCTCTACATGGGCTGCGTGTCGATGTCCGAAGCATTCTTCGGCGACGGCAAGCTTCTTCCACACCGATTCCAGGACGCGGAGAACGCCGCCCGCCAGGAACTCGAGGTGCTCGAAGAGATCTACAGGGCGCGGGGGTGGGACACGGTCATCGGCGCGTCAGGCTCGATCCTCGCCATCCACGATGCGATCTTGGAATTGACCGGCGTGAGAGGCATCACGCACAACGGTATCGAGGCCCTGAAGTGCCATCTGCTGGAGAAGGGCCACATCAACGACGTTGAACTCGAGGCCATCGATGCCGAACGGGCGCCGGTCTTCGCGGGTGGTTTGGCGATCACCGCCGCCGTCGTCGATGCTCTTGACGTAGACAGCATGACCGTGTCCGACGGCGCCCTGCGCGAGGGCTTGCTGCACGACCTCCTGGGTCGGGTCCATGCCCACGACATCCGGGAAACGACGGTGGCCGATCTCATGCATCGCTACCACGTCGATGCGCGCCATGCGCGACGGGTCGCCGGTACCGTCGCCCGAATACTGGAACAGGTCTCGTGGGATCTGGCGGAGAACTTGGCCGGCAAGCGCGTCCCGAACGGCTTGGGGGCTTCCCCCCGCATTGGCGGCCTAAACGGCACGCCGGGATCCCTCTCCGGGGCCGCCGCCGCGCGTCTCTTGCGTTGGGCCGCCCTCCTGCACGAGATCGGCATGGACATCGCCCACAGCCAGTACCACAAGCACGGCGGCTATCTGCTCGACAACATGGACCTGTCCGGATTCTCGCGGCCCGAACAGCACAACCTGTCCATGATCGTTCGTTCGCACCGGCGCAAGTTTCCCATCGAGGAACTCGACGGATCCCCGGGCCTGATCGCCTTGTGCGTGCTGCTGCGCCTTGCGGTGGTTCTGCACCGTGGCCGCGCCGAGAACACGTTGCCGGCGTTCTGGGTCGCACCAGCCGGGGACGGGGAGATCCGGATCACGTTTCCCCGGAAATGGCTTGCCGAGCACCCCTTGACCAAGCTCGACCTGGAACAGGAATCCGACTACCTCTCGGTCATTCCGCTGAAGCTGAGCGTCGCCGCCGTGTAGGGGTCGGGCTTGTCCCGTCCCGCCGTGTTCACGCCACTGCGGTATTGCCTGCCGCACCGGCGGTCTCACGTACTCCTGTCTCGGGAGGGACGGTCACTGCAACGGGCGACTGAGAAGCTAGTCAGTGTCTACCCATCGGACAGCGTCGACGATGACGTGGGTTCCATCCGTGCGGTCCGACACGGCAACGCGGGCTTCACCAGCGCGCAAGTCGAATGCGCCAAGCGCTGACCAACCAGGTTCAGCTTGGGATGCGTCGAAGACCAATGTCTTGGATTCCTGCAGACCCCTCGCCGAAACGGTGATCTCCAAAGAGCCAACGGATTTGCCCGGTGCCATCACGAACTGGGTGTTCGGCATGTGATAGTCCAAGCGCCAGCGCCCGCCGTGGCCGATTTCCGCCGAAAACAGTGCCATCTTGGATCCCGTCCCGCGGGGCGCGTGGACCATGGTGGCCCGGTACTTGCCCCAGGTTGTCGGCGCCCAGTCCCGGGACCAGCCGGTTTGACCGGGCGACTCGCGGTTGCTCGGCAGGACGGCGGCGCTGTCCGAGGCCGTACGGCTCGACTCCGGTCGGTCCGGGCCGTACCAGCGGCGTTCGTCAATGACGGTGAAGCCCTGCGACAGGTCGTCGACGACGATGCCGTCGACTTGCGGTCGCCACGTGCTTGGTTCGCTGCCGACGACCGGGTCGTCGCGACTCGCGCGAGGTGCGGCCTCTGTGATCGGAATCTGAACGGTACCCGCGTTGCGGGAGAAGTACGGGTGCACCCAAAGCCCTCGCGGCGGTTCTTCAAGAACGAGTCCGACATGGACTGCGCTGAACGGGGGCACGCGTGTGACGCCACTGAGCCTGAAGGGATAGCGCAGGTCGTAGTGCTCCTTGACGTGGAACCAACCGGGGGACGCTTCATCGTTTCGAACGTGGAAAGACAGGTGGAAACGGGGCGTGCCATCGGCCTCGTCCTCCAACCTTGACATTTCCGCCGGTGAGACGATGAGACCCGCGCTGTCTCTCGACGTGATCCACTCGCGCACGCTCGGCGCGTCGAGGTGGGACATGAGCGCGTCCACGTCCTCGGCCGTGTACACGTTGCCCGCGTACTCGCGAACGAGTCGTTGAACCAGCGCCCCGGCTCCTTCGGCCCCGAGAACATCGTAGAGAAGCTGCGCCAATGCCCCACCCCGCAAGTCCAGCACTTCAGCGGCCATCTTCCCGTCGAGCCGGAAGTCCAGAGACGACAAGGAAACACCCAATGCGCGGTGCCACACCTTGGAGCTGTCGCTGAGTGGCGTATACCGCACAAACACACCGAATGAGTGACCGTCGACGGCGTGGTGAAGCAAGTCCCGCAGCGAGCGGCCGAAATGCGTCCGGATGTTGAAGTTGTGCGCGGAAAGCGTCTCTGCTGGAGACGGGTGGGTGAGGATCAATCGGGTCAACCGGTGGAGAACGAAGTCCAACGCGTCCGCGCCATCGCCAGCTGCGGAAGTCTTTTCCAGTATGTTGCGGGCCAGGCCAGCATCAAGGCTCGATAGGGGGTCGTTCCCCACGAAGACCTGCATCTGGGCAGCCATTGACTCCCCCTCTTCGCGGCGGAACCTAGCGGTCGGGAACCCCGCCTCCTTCAGGAGCAGCACGCCCGGTTCGGCGTTGACGGGTTGCATGAGCGCACGATGGCCATGGGTTCGCAATCCGGTCGGTACTTCCACGATGCGCAGCGCTTCGTGCGGGTAGGGGATTCCCTTGGCGTGCGCGAAGGCGAGCAGGCGGGCGAGATTCGCCGTGACCAGATCAGAAACAGGCGAATACAACTGCGCGTTCTCCAAATGCCTGGGATGCAGCGCCAATTCCACTTCGACGTCGTCGATCCTTGCGCTATAGCCACGAAACGGACCGGCGAACAAGGCGACACCGGGCACGAGGTTGCGGGGACGGAACCGATAGGTGGGAGGCTCGTTGAGTTCGAGCGTTCGTCCGCCAGGCCCGACGGCCAGCCAACCGTCAGGTACCGTCACCGCCAAGTCCACACCGAAGATGTCGTGTCGGTCCGGGTTCCGGACGATGAGCCCCGAGGCCGGTAACCAATAGGCCGAGGGCGTCAACGCCACGTAGTCCTTCTGGTAGAGCGATGCTTCGGTCCCAAGCAGCCCGGCCCTACTTGATGCGGGCAACCGGTCGGGATCGAACACGCCGTTCAGGAAAGCGAAGGAACCGTCGGGAATACCCGTCGCAATCACTTGCAGAATCCTGCCGCGGTCCGCTGCCCGGGCTTCGGACAGCCCGACGACGAGCACACCGTCCTCGTGATCAAAAACCGCCGGCTGACCGTCCAGAAGCAGCTTCTCGACCGTCATGCCCGGATTGAAAGTGAAGACGAGGGAGCGGGCCGATGGCGGCAGAGCTTTCGTCTCGATGGCAACGTTGATTGCCAGTGACCCCGCCGGATCTACCGCTACGGTACCGGACAGTTTTTCGACGTCGGCCGCGTGATGGGTGTCGTTGGCCAATTCGCGATGCTTCGCACGCCACCGGTCTCGCTCGCCGAGATCCTGCATCGCCGAAATGGCGATCCAGGCAATGCCGGTCACACCGACCGTTCCGAATCCCAGGGCGGTCGAGGCCTGCAGCCTTCGCGATACCCCGTCGTCTCGCGGATAGAAGCGGGCAGCGGCGACGATGCAGCCCGTCGCGACCGAGACGAGCGCGAGGCGTTGCAGGAGACCGGGAAAGGTGTCTTGGGCGGCGATGTCCGAGACCAGGCTGGTGTTGTCCGGAAACGTCGATACCGCCTGCAGGAGATAGTGCGGAACGTTGGCCACGCCCCAGACATGAAACCCAAGCAGCGCCAAGGAAACGCCAAGCGCCAGGCTTCGGCTGCGGAACACGGACGCAAGTAGCATGACGCCACCGCTCCAGAGAACCACTGCGGGAAGGGCGTCGAAGAACAGCAGGCGGATGAGTGCCGATTGGCCGAAGTTGGGGCTGGGGAAGCCCATTGGGCGCACCACGTTGGCAACTAGCTCGTGAAGCGCCAATAGCGACGCGCAAGGAAGCCACGTTACTCCGATAACCGCAAGCAGTCGGCCGAGCAGAACGCCCAGGTTCGACATGGGCCGACAGTCGAGTGCTTCCGCCATAGTGGCCTTGACGTCCCGATGTCGGGCATCGAAGCCTAGCAGGCAGCTCGCAAGAGCCAATAGAAAAACCAGATGGCCACCGTATTCGGCCAGCCGAAACCGTGGCAAAAAGAGACCCACGATGGGCAGGTGCCCGGATCTGACTTCGTGAAGGTGCGCGTGATAGTACGCCGGGGCGAGAGTCACCGCCAATGCCAGCAGGAGGAGGAGCAAAACGACCGGGCGCCGGCGATGCGACCTGAAATCGGCCGCAGCGACGGCAAGGGTTGCCCCGATGTCGAACGACCACCGTCGTTGTTGGCCCCTTTCTTGCGTCTTCGCCATCGCGGTAGTGTTCCAAGCGTACCGTTGGCCAGGGTCGGGTCTATCCCCACCAGCAAAAACCTGTCCACGAAACGTGACAGCTGGTGATTCCCATGCGCCTGACTCTCGATCTAGTCAAGACCCAACGCCTCGGCAAGTTGCGCTGGCGAGAAGTAACCCGACAGCATTCGACCGCTCGGCAGGATCATCGTGGGTGTCCCTTCAATGCCGATTTCCTGCCCAGCTCGAAAGTGGGAGGCAACTGGATTCGCGCAGTCCATTGGAGGAATCGTGTCACCTTTCTTGAGTGTCGTGATCGCAGACAATGGATCGTCGGAACACCACGCGGAAACCATCGCCTGGAACGCGGAGGAACCTAATCCGGGGCTTGGATATGCCACGTAGCGAATCTCGATACCAAGCATTTGATACTCGGCAATCTGCTGGTGAAACGCCCTGCAGTAAACGCAGCCAACATCCGTGAACACGACCACGCTGGT
Source organism: Gammaproteobacteria bacterium (assembly GCA_009846005.1). GTDB lineage: Bacteria > Pseudomonadota > Gammaproteobacteria > Pseudomonadales > Azotimanducaceae > VXYL01. The sequence continues at coordinate 7,148 of VXYL01000008.1, forward strand.
CCGTTTCGTCTCTGGCGGTTCAAGAACGAGCATCTCTGACTGTGGGATCGCTGCTATGATTTCCCTGCGCTTGGCGCTTCGCGCCCTCTCAGTCAATGCAACGAGCTGATGGTCGCTTCGGATTTCGTATAGGTTGCCGGCGACCAAATGGCGACAGTCTTGCATTACATAGAGGTAATCGCCGCCACCAGCGTCCACCTCGTACAGCCCCGGAAGGTTCGACACCTTAGCGACACTACGAGCGTCAACTCCCTGAAGTGCGAGGCACTCGACAATCGATTGATCATCAAAATGCCTCTGATCCTGTGCTCCAGTTACTGTTGAGCCGACCATGGCGAGGACACTCGCAAACAATGGGTGCCTGAACCAACTAGCTTTAGCTACGCTCATCTCGAACTCCGTAGAACTAGAGCGTTCGCACCGACCAGAAGGGACAGATCCGAGGGCGAGGGAGAAGGGCGAACAGCGACGACTATGATGACCCTAGTGGGAAGTCCGGGATCCGTTTTCTTCCGCGAGGAGTACCGGCGCGATCACCTTGCCCCTCCTAGTTCCCGACTATTGGGAATGGTGGGCTAAAGGGGTTTGCATAGCATTGGCCAGGCGCGCTTTCCGGGGGGGCCATCGGATCCGGGTCTCGATAACCGCCTTGGCATTTGCACCAACTCCTACCCCCTGTTGTGCACTCCATATCGAATCGACAGTCCTTATAGACGCAAGTAGGCTGGCGGTTGCCGTCGTCTTGCATTGCCACAAACGGATCACTGGACTGCCATACGATTGATTCTGTGAGGGCGTCGGTGTTCTGAGCCATACTCGACGGCCCCTTGCCCGGCACTTCAACGGCGGCCAGAGCTGATTTTCCAAGCGAGTCTGCGCCCCACAACGGCAACGCAAACGCCAACAATGGTAAGAGCATCGCCGTCACGGCGAAGCAACTAGTGCGGTTCTTCATGTCGATTCCTTTTCTCATTCAATATCGTCTAGTGTCGTCGGCGCGGTGGACCAACCCACGGCGCAGAACGCTGCACCGTCGACAACCTTCGCCCATTCGGCGGCCCGGCACAACAGAAAACCCCGACGAGTTATGTGGTGATTGTTTACTGCCAAACAGCGAAAGCAGTGGGACATACCACGGCGTCGCGCTGCCTTGAACGGAAAACCTCAACGCGTTGTGTGACGATTTTCCGATGTTCACCGCAAAGTGCTCCAGACCTGACGGGCTAACGGGATACCCTTGTCCGCGTCGGTTGCCGCCGGGGCCATTGTCTGCCTCAAGCGCCTTGTGCCAGCTTGGAGGCGCGTCCGGTTTGATCCTCGCCATCCACGATGCGATCCTCGAGTTGACGGGCGAGCGGGGCATTACGGCGGACGGTCTCGCGACGTTGAAGGGCCATTTGCTGGAGAAAGGGGACATCACCGACATCGGACTCAAAGCCGTCGATGCCGAACGGGCACCGGTCTTCGCGGGAGGTCTGGCGATCACCGCCGCCGTCGTCGATGCTCTTGACGTAGACAGCATGACGGTGTCCGACGGCGCCCTCCGCGAGGGCTTGCTGCACGATCTCTTGGGTCGGGTCCATGCCACGTCTCTTGCGTTGGGCTGCCCTCTTGCACGAGATCGGCATGGACATCGCCCACAGCCAGTACCACAAGCACGGCGGCTATCTGCTCGACAACATGGACCTGTCCGGATTCTCGCGGCCCGAACAGCACAACCTGTCCATGATCGTTCGTTCGCACCGGCGCAAGTTTCCCATCGAGGAACTCGACGGATCCCCGGGCCTGATCGCCTTGTGCGTGCTGCTGCGCCTTGCGGTGGTTCTGCACCGTGGCCGCGCCGAGAACACGTTGCCGGCGTTCTGGGTCGCACCAGCCGGGGACGGGGAGATCCGGATCACGTTTCCCCGGAAATGGCTTGCCGAGCACCCCTTGACCAAGCTCCCTCCTGGAACAGGAATCCGGCTACCTCTCGGTCATTCCGCTGAAGCTCGGCGTCGCCGCCGTGTAGGGGCGGTGGGGGCTGGGGCCAGACGGCGAGTGCGCGCCTGTGCGCGCGCTCGAGCGGTCTGGCGGCGTTGTCCCGTCCCGCAGTCGTCCCCGGTATGGCGTCAGCGCGTCAAGAGTTCCAACAACTCCTCCTGGGCGCAGTGGCGGTCCTCACCCGACGCTGCGGGCTTGTAGCTGCCATTGGCCTGCAGCACCCAGGCCTGGACGTTGTCGCGGAGGTAGGGTTCGAGGCCGTGCTCGACGACGGCCTGCCGGTTCTCCTCGGCCTCGATGGGGAAACAGGTCTCGACCCGGGAGAAGAAATTGCGGCCCATCCAGTCGGCGCTCGACAGGTAGATGCGCGCATCGCCAGCGTTCTCGAATAGGAAGATTCGCGTGTGTTCCAGGAACCGGCCGATGATGGAACGCACCGTGATGTTCTCCGACACGCCCTCGATTCCCGGCTTCAAAGAGCAGATGCCGCGCACGACGAGCTGTATGCGCACGCCCGCCTGGGAAGCCCGGTACAGGGCCTTGATGACGTCCGATTCGATCAACTGGTTCATCTTCGCCGTGATGCCCGCCGGCTTGCCCTCGGTTGCGTTTTCGATCTCGGTGTCGATGTGGCGCAGGATCGTCTCGTGGAGCGTGAACGGCGATTGCACGAGCTTGTTCAAGCGTCCGCTCCGGCCCATCGTGGTCAGCTGTTGAAACATCCGCTGCACGTCAGCGGCCATGTCGACGTCGCTGGTGAGCAGGCCGAAGTCCGTGTAGCCGCGTGCCGTGCGGGCGTGGTAGTTGCCCGTGCCGAGATGGGCGTAGCGGCGCAGTTCGCCGTCTTCGCGACGGATCACGAGGATCATCTTGGCGTGGGTCTTGTGCCCGACGATGCCGTATACGACCTGTGCGCCGGCTTCCTGGAGATGGTTGGCGAGTTCGATATTCGCGGCCTCGTCGAACCGCGCCCGCAGCTCGATCACCACCAGCACCTCCTTTCCGCGTTTCGCCGCGTCGAGCAGGATTTTGACGGCGGCGGAGTCCGTGCCCGTTCGATACAGGGTCTGGCGGATCGACAGGACATTGGGATCCTCCGCCGCGCTGCGCAGAAAGTCGAGCACCGGCACGAACGAGTGGAACGGGTGGTGCAGCAGGATGTCGCCGCTCTTGATCGCCGCGAAGATGTCCGGGGCGGTCTGGATGCGCGTTGGAATGCTAGGCGTGAATCCCGGGTATTTGAGGTCGGGTCGATCCACGAGGTCTGGGATCGTGTTGATGCGCATGAGGTTGACCGGACCGTTGCAGTAATAGACATCCTCTTCCGCCACGGAGAACTCGTCGGCTAGGAACTGGCCGACGTGCTTGGGACAGTCGTCTGCAAGTTCGAGTCGAACGGCATCTCCGAACCGGCGGGACGGAAGTTCGCCCTCCAAGGCGATCAGCAGGTCGTCGACGGCTTCCTCGTCCACGAACAAGTCGCTGTTTCGCGTCACCCGGAATTGATAGCACCCGACTGCCTCCATGCCGGGGAACAGTTCGTCCACATGGGCGTGGATGATGGAGGAGAGGAAAACGAAGGCGTTCGGACTGTCGGCCTTGTCTTCGGGCAGCCGGACGACCCGGGGCAGCGCGCGCGGCGCTTGCACCACCGCCATGCCGCTTTTCCGCCCGAACGCATCCTTGCCTTCGAGCGTCACGATAAAGGTGAGGTTCTTGTTCAGGATGCGCGGAAACGGATGCGCCGGATCGAGGCCGATGGGGGTCAGGATCGGCTCGAGTTCGCGGTGGAAGAAGCTACGAAGCCAAGCCTCCTGGTCCGGATTCCATTGGGCACGCTTTAGGAACCTGATGCCCTGGGCATCGAGTAGCGGAAACAGGACGTCGTTCAGGATGCGGTATTGCTCGTCGACCATATCGTGGGCGACCAGCGCGATGCGCTTTAGCTGTTCGGTGGGAGACAGGTTGTCGGGGCCGCGCTGGGTGGCACCCACTTCCTCCTGCTGCTTGAGGCCGGAGACGCGGATCTCGAAAAACTCGTCGAGGATGGTTCCGACGATGCACAGGAACCTAAGCCGTTCGAGCAGCGGCACATCGTCCCGCTTCGCCTGTTCGAGCACGCGGCGAATGAACTCGAGCTGCGCCAGTTCCCGGTTGATGTAAAGGTCGGCGCTGGTGAGATTAGGCGGTTTTGCGACCTTGGTCGCCATACAATGTTCCGCGCTATGCCTTTACCGGAAAAGCCTACCACCGTGTCGACTTCTGCGTCGGTGCGCGATCGGTTGTTCGACACACCCCGGCAACTGGTCGACTTTGCCTTCGACGAGAACGTCGCCGCCGTGTTCCCAGACATGATCCGGCGTTCGGTGCCGGGCTACGACACCGTAGTCGCCCTTACCGGACTGCTGGCTGCCCGGCACCTTACACAAGGCGGGCGCTGCTACGACCTCGGCTGTTCGCTGGGCGCATCGACGCTTGCCGTGTTGCGCGCCATGGACACAACCCCGTGCCAGATCCTCGCCGTCGACAGTTCGGCCGCGATGCTCGACGAGAGTCGCCGTCTGCAGGAATTCGACGACCGTGTCGAGTGGGTGGAAGCCGATGTCCGCGATGTCGAAATCGATCGCGCGCAGGTGGTGATCCTCAACTACGTCCTGCAGTTTCTTCCTCCCGAGGACCGGTTGCCGTTGTTGCGTCGTATTCGTGCGGGCCTGTCGAACGGCGGGGTCGTGATCGTCTCCGAGAAGCTCGCCGCAGGCGACTATTTCGATGGACTCCACATGGACTTCAAACGCGCCAACGGCTACAGCGAACTGGAAGTCAGCCAGAAGCGCGCCGCCCTCGAGAACGTCATGCGGATCGATAGCGAAGACACGCACCTCGCCAGGTTCCGGAAAGCAGGCTACGGCACGGCACGGGTGTGGTTCCGCTGCCTGAACTGGGCATCGTTCGTCGCCTGGCCGGACGGGGATCCGCGATAGCGCCCCATAGCCGACCTGTGGCAGGCGCGGTCGAGTCCTTGCTCTCGGCGTGGCGCGATGCGTCGGCGGCTTGGGCGATCGACATCGTGCAGCGGGCGTCGCACGGCGATCTGCCGCGCTGGCTGGCGGCCTTGGCGCGCTTACCGGACATCCGGCCCGACGAGATCTCGCTAGGCCGCGCGGTGGGTGCTCGTGCGACCGACCCCCCGAGGGAGAGCAGCGAACGCCTCGAGGCGGCACTCAAGGCACTGATCCCATGGCGCAAGGGCCCGTTCCACCTGTTCGGCATCGACATCGACAGCGAGTGGCGATCCGATCTCAAGTGGTCCCGCATCGCCCCCCACCTCGACCTCGGCGGGTGCCGCGTCCTCGACGTGGGATCCGGCAACGGCTACTACGGATGGCGGATGTTGGAAGCTGGTGCGACATCGGTGGTCGGAATCGATCCGTCGCTGCTCTTCGTGCTGCAGCACGCCGCGATCAGCTACTACGTGGATCGGGGCCAGTATCGGAACATCGTCCTGCCGGTCGGTCTGGAGGCGTTCCCGCCCGCGGAGCCTTTCGACGTGGTGTTCTCCATGGGGGTCCTCTACCACCGTCGCGACCCTGCGGCGCACATCCGCGCGCTGGCCGGCCATGCCCGCAACGATGCGACCCTGGTCGTGGAGAGCCTGGTCGTGAATGACGCTCCCCTGCGACCCCGTTCCCGCTATGCGCGGATGCGCAACGTCTGGCTGATACCCGACCTGGCGACGCTGCAAGCGTGGCTCGGCGATGCCGGTTTCGCGTACTCGGACGTGGTCTGTGTTTCGCCGACAACCATCGCCGAGCAGCGGAGGACCGCGTGGATGCCCTACGAGTCCCTTGCCGCCGCCCTCGATCCCGACGATCCGAACCGGACCGTCGAAGGCTATCCGGCACCGAAGCGCGCCGTTATCATCGCCCGCAGGAAATGACGAGTCACCCATGAACGATTTCCTGGCACCTTGGAAGTTCCGCTTCCGCGGCAAGACGGGTCGCCTGCTCGACATCGTCGACTGCTTCCGCAAGGAGCCCAACAAGGGACTCGCGGTGGTGCAGGTCGCACGGGGGAGCGGTTTGCCGATCCACGACGCGGCCAAAATGCTGGAGGGCACGCCGGAGCTGTTCATCAAGTTGCCGGGGCGGGGGGACGGCATCACGCGTTTCCGGCTGGCCTCCTCGGTGGCGGCCCGGGGCGACAAGGAGATCAACGACCTTGTGCAGCGCCACGCCCGGCGCGAGTCCGGTATTTTCTACGCCCTGATGCTGATGGCGCTCCTGATGCTCGTCGTGGTTGCGATGATCGTCATGCCGTCGCTCCTGTAGGGGCGACCCTTGCGGTCGCCCGTTGGACAGGCCGGCTCACATGCCGACGGGACGGGACAAGCCCGTCCCCTACGATTCGTGTAACCCATGCCAGAACAGCTTCCACCGGACGCCGCCGCCCTTCGGGACCGTGCCGAACGATTGGCCCGCGACGTGCTGGTGCCTTTGCGCGACGACGCGGACCTGGAGACTGCCGAGCGCACCGACCAGATACGGGCGGCCTCGAAAGAAGCCGGGATCTACCCGATGGTCCAGCCGGCGGAGTTCGGCGGCGGGGCGACTCTCTTGGCGTTAACCGTGGTCCGGGACACGCTGGGCGCGCACAATGTCTGCCACCTGCCCGGCATCTTCGGGCCCAGTCCCGGCGTTCTGGGGGGTGTCGGCGAACCGCTGCGCAGCCAGTACCTGGCACCGCTTCTCGCCGGCGAGAAACGCGCCGCATTCGCATTCACCGAACCGGACGATGCGGAGCGCGCGACCTGGGGCGTCCTCGACGGCGACACGCTGACCGTGAACGGGCAGAAGTCGTACGTGACGGGCGGGGCGAGCGCCGACTTCGTCAATGTCCTCGTGGAGATTGAGGAGCAGGGTCCGGCGATGGTGGTCATTGACCGCGAGGCGCCCGGCGTTCGAATCCGGCGCACGTTCGGATCGGTCGACGGCAGCCATCATGCCTACATGGAGTTCCAGGATGTCCGGCTACCGGCATCGCATATCGTCGGCGAACCGGGTCGGGGCCTGCCCCGCGCCATGCGCCAGATCGGCGACACGCGCCTCGCATTGGCGGCCGAAAGCGTCGGACTGTGTCGATGGGTCATCGACTTCGTCACGGATCACATCTCAAGTCCACACCGGAGCGGCGCGCCGCTCGGTGCCCGGGAAGGCGTTCGCCTGCGCTATGCGGACATGCGCATCCGTGCCTACGCGGCGCGGAGCATGGTGTATCGCACCGCGCGTCTCGGCGATGCGGGGGAGAACATCATCAACGAGGGCATTGCCGCGAAGGTGTTCGCGACGGAGGCCATAGGGGATATCGTGGATACCGGGATACAACTCGTCGGTGGCGGCGCATTGCGCAGCGGGCATCCCTTGGAAGCGCTGTATCGCCGGGTGCGCGCGTTGCGCCTGGCGGAGGGGGCTAGCGACGTGCTTCGGCTGAACTTGGCACGCGGTCGTTTGGACTTGGCCAAGGGGAGGATTTGATATGGGCGGTGGATGGCGCATGGTGTGGGGATGCGGTCTCGCTGCGGTTGTCGTCTCGGGCTTGGCCGTGGACGGTAGCGAAGCACCCCGGGACGGCGACCGTCCTCTTTCCGTGCGCGACACGACGGGCGAGGTAGAGGAGGTCATCGTAACGGCGAGTCCGCCCCGGGAAGGGGCGGTTCCCACGGCCGAGTTCATGCAGCAGGTCTACAACGCCCGCGGTGTTGGCGCATGCCTATATGCCAAGGGTAGGTACGAGGAGGCGTTCCCCTACCTGGAGGCGGCGGCCCGGAAGGGCTTCAAGATGGCGCAGGCCCGCGTTGGCTTCCTCTATCAGCAGGGACTGGGCGTCGAGCGGGATTCCGTCGCGGCGATGGGCTGGTACGGCGTTGCCGCGACGGGCACCACACTGCCGGGCATACGGAACTGGTTCAGGGATGCATGGCGCGGCGTACCGGACGAGCACCGCCCGGCGGTCGCCGCGCTCGTCAGCGAATACCGCGAGAAATACGGCACACGCCGCCACCGGGTGAACTGCGACCTTGGCGCCCGCGCCGGGACGTTCCTCAAAACGCTGACCTGCCGGTTCCAGGACGACGCGTTTCACGTCGATCACGGTCGGATCCTATATATGCTGTCGCGGGAACCTCGGGACGAGAATATGGATCCGGTGGAAGGGGCGTTCAATCCGGTCGAGGCGGACGGCATCCTGGACAACCCCTACCCGACCTCCACGCCGATGCGCGCTGGGAGCTACGGTTGCTAGCGAGTTGCGCACGCCAAGGCCAAAATTGAGCTAATATGGGTTATTGGCGTTACCGAAAGTAGCACTCGCGGCTGAACGCGGCACCGGCAATCCCCAATAGTCCATGCTCTGGCTGAAGATCTCCCTACCGATCATCCTTATCGTTGCCGCTGCCTTGGCGGCGGTGGCGTTGTTCGCCGCTCGTACTCCCGCCGCTCAGAAGCCAGCCCTGCCGCCGACCCTCTTGGTGGATGTGGCCGTGGCGAAGCGCGAGCCCGTGACCTTCACGGTGCGTTCCCAAGGGTTTGTGGCGCCGCGGACCCGGACCACGGTGGTGTCCGAGGTTTCCGGGACCATCGTCGAGGTCTCGCCGGCGTTTGTTGCGGGCGGGTTCTTCGAAAAAGGTGACGTCCTGGTGCGCATCGACCCGCGCAACTACGCAACGGCACTGAAGCGCGCGACGGCGACTGTAGCCCAGGCCAAGACCAAGGTTGCCACCGAGAACGCGCTTGCCGGCTATGCCCACCAGGATTGGGAACGGCTGCGCAGCCTTGAGGCAGCCGATCGACCAGCCTCGGATCTCACCCTCCGAAAGCCGCAGCTTGCCGAAGCGGTGGCGGGACTGGAGTCCGCCGAAGCGGATCTCGAAAAGGCGACGGAAGATCTGAGCCGAACAGTGATCCGCGCCCCTTACGATGGCATGGTCCGCGAGAAGCGTGCCGATGTCGGCCAGTTCGTCAATACCGGGACGCCGGTTGCGGAGACGTTCGCCACCGACTACGCGGAGGTCCGGTTGCCCATTCCGCAGACCGACCTACAGTACCTGGAACTGGAGAGGTTGAACGCGGACGGAACGTTGCAGGCGACCCTCACGGCGGACATCGGGGGCGTCATCCACAACTACTCGGCCGAGATCGTGCGCACCGAAGGCGTCTTCGACCCCGATACGCGTGTGCTGCATCTCATCGCCCAGGTCCAGGATCCCTACGCCTCCGAGGGCGAGCCGTTGCGCATTGGGACTTTCGTCAGTGCCGCCATCGAAGGCATGGAGGCGGGCGATGTGTTTGTCATCCCCCGCCACTCGCTGGAGCGCGGCAGGACGCTGTGGATGGTCGGCTCGGAAACGCGTCGGTTGGCTGCGGAGCCGATCCTGACGATCCAACCCCGGGATCTGGAGGTCGTCCGGACCGATGAAGACTTCGCCTACGTGGCGACGGGACTGCGCGACGGCGAACGCTACACCGTGACGCCGCCGGAGAACTCGCTGCCGGGGATGAGGGTCCGCATCAACAGTGAGTGACGCGAGCGAACTGCCGAGGGAATCCCCGGCAGACCAGGTCCACGGCCTGATCGGCTGGTTCGCCAAGAACCATGTTGCCGCCAACCTGCTGATGCTCGCAATCATCGGGCTCGGCGTCTACGCGCTGGCATGGGAGATCAAGAAGGAGTCGTTCCCCGAATTCATCCGCAACCAGATCCAGGTCCAGGTGCCCTTTCGTGGCGCAACCCCGGAGGAAGTCGAACAAGGGGTGATCCTGCGCGTCGAGGAAGCCATCAAGTCCATCGAGGGGGTGGTGGAGTACCGCTCCTTCGCCGGTGAAGGCGGGGGCACCGTTTATATCGACTTCGACAGCCGCGCCGATGTGGCCGAGAAGATGGACGAGGTGAAACTCGCCGTCGACGGGATCTCGACGTTTCCGACGGACACGGAGCGCCCAATCATCTCCGAGTCCCGGTTCCGCAACGCCGTGATCGACATTCAGCTCACCGGCGAGCTGGACGAGACGACGATGAAGGAACTCGCCGACCGGTTGCGGGAGGAGATCGTCGCTTTGCCGGAGGTGTCCTTCGCCCAGGTGTTTGGCTCGCGGCCGTTCGAGATATCAATCGAGATTTCGGAGGACACCCTGCGTCAGTACGGATTGACGCTGGACCGCGTCGCGCAGGTAATCCGGCAATGGTCCATCGACCTGCCCGGCGGCTCGATCCGTTCCGAGGCGGGCGACATACGCCTGCGCGCCACGGGGCAGGCCTATACCGGCCAGGAGTACGAGGATATCGTCCTTCTCACGCGGCCCGACGGAACCCGTATCCGGCTCGGCGACGTGGCCACGATCCGCGACCAGTTCGCCGAGGTGCAGAGCTACTCCTTCTTCAACGGCAAACGTTCGTTCGGGATCAACGTGCTTGCCAGCGAGGAGCAGAACCCCATCGACGTGAGCGCGGCGGTGAAGGCGTTCGTCGAGGAACGCAACCAGACCCTGCCGCCCGAGGCACAGATGACCGCCTGGGGCGACAGCTCCTTCTACCTCAAGGGCCGCATCGACATGATGCTGAAGAACATGGCCTTGGGGGCCGTCCTCGTGTTCATCATCCTCGGCGTGTTTCTGCATCTCAAGGTCGCCGCCTGGGTGATCATCGGGCTGCCGGTGGCGTTCCTCGGCGCGTTCATGATGATGCCGGTGCCCTTCGTCGACGTGACGTTAAACGTGATGAGCCTGTTCGCGTTCATCCTGGTGCTCGGTGTCGTTGTCGACGACGCGATCATCATCGCCGAGAGCGCCTACACCGAAACGGAGGAACACGGCTACACGCTTGGCAACATCGTGCGCGGGGCCCAGCGCGTGGCGGTGCCCGCGACGTTCGGGGTGCTCACAACCATCATGGCGTTCACGCCGATGCTGCTGCAGGCGGGGGCGACGTCCTCGGTGGCGCGCGCCATCGCGTGGATCGTCATCCTATGCCTTGCGTTCTCGCTCATCGAGAGCAAGCTCATCCTGCCGTCCCACCTTGCCATCATGCGTTCGTCCCACGGTTCCCGGCGGGGGGTCTCGGACTGGGTGGACGTGCAGTTGAAGCGCTTCATCGGATCCGTCTACAAGCCGTTCCTGGCCCGGGCGATCGAGTTCCGCTGGATGACGCTGGCGGCGTTCATCGCCGTGGCGATCCTGATGATCGGTCTTATACAGGGTGGCTTCATCCGGATCGCGTTCTTCCCGGAATTCGGGGGTGACTTCATCATGGCGCAGGTCGAGATCCAGGAGGGTGCACCCGATGAACTGATCGTCGACATCGTTGGTGAGATGACGAACGCCCTGCACGAGGTGGATGACGAACTCAAGGCGGAGTATGGCTTCGAGGACGACATCGTGAAGAACGTCTTCGCCTACGTTCAGAACGGTCGCAGCGGCCGTTTCCAGGTCGAGCTGTCGAAGGTCGAGACGCGCGCGGTGGAAGTCGACATGAAGGAGATCGAAACCCGCTGGCGGGCCAAGATCGGCCAGATCGCCGGAACCACCGAACTGCGCATCTCGACCGGCAACCGGATGGGTGGCGGACCCCCGGTGGCTTTTCGGCTGAGCGGCCGCAGCATCGCCCAGGTCGAGGCGGCGGCGGAGGATCTCGCAGAGCACTTGAAGACCTACGATGGGCTCTTCGAGGTCGAGTCGTCGGCCAGCGATGGCCCCGAGGAGATCCGTTTGACGGTCCGGCCGGAAGCGGAGGCGATGGGTGTCACGTTGTCCGATCTCGCGCGCCAGGTCCGCCAAGCCTTCTACGGCGCCGAAGCGCAGCGCATCCAGCGGGGGGATTCGGACGTGCGCGTGATGGTCCGCTACCCCCGGAGCGAGCGGAAATCCATCGGCAGCTTGGAGAATATGTGGATACGGCTGCCGGACGGTCGAGAAATGCCGTTTGACGCGGTGGCGACCTATGAGCTAGAGCGTGGCTACAACGCCATCAACCGGATCGACGGGCGGCGTACGGTGACCGTGTCGGCGAACGCGGACCTGAACGTCGTGGAGCCGGGACGGGTGGCCCGCACGGTGATGTCGACCTACCTTCCCGGGCTTCTCGCTAGGTACCCGGACGTCGGATTCGGCGTGGGCACCTCGCTGCAGGAGCAGCAGCAATCGGTGTGGGAGATGATCTGGGGTTTCATGGGCGCGTTGGTGGGCATCTACGTGCTGATGGCCATACCGCTGAAGTCCTATCTGCAGCCGCTGGTTATCATGACCGTCATTCCGTTCGGGCTCATCGGCGCCGTCATCGGTCACTGGATCATCGGGATTCCGGTGAACGCGATTTCGCTCCTGGGCTTTTTCGCGCTGGCGGGGGTGGTGGTCAACGACAGCCTGATTCTCGTGCACTTCGTCAACCGGCGGGTGGCGGAAGGCGCGACGCCAATGCAAGCTGCCATTGAATCGGGCGCCGCCCGCTTCCGACCGATTCTCCTGACCTCGCTGACGACCTTCTTCGGATTGGTGCCCATCGTGCTGGAACGCTCGATGCAGGCGCAGATCGTCATTCCCATGGCCGTCTCCCTGGCCTTCGGTATCGTGTTCGCAACGGCTATCACGCTGGTCCTGATACCGTGCCTCTACAGCATCCAAGCGAATATCCACGAGTTCTTCATGGGCAAGCGCGAGCGACGCGTACAAGCCGAAACGCCGACTACGGCGGTACCGTCGTCGGCGACCGTTCAAGGATCGGTTCTCCGTTGATGGTGACTTTCAGCTCATCGAGTCGGCGATCGTAGCGTGCCTCCACGTAGTGGTGTTCCTCCCAGTCGAGTTCGATATTGGTCCAAACGTAGAGCGGGTCGCGTGGACCCGGATCCCGGCGCTTGCGCAAACACCCATCAAGCCACAGTTCCAGGGCGCCGTCGTCGGTGATGATGATCGAGAAGATCCTGTGGCGATGGGGGATGTCGAAACGGTGCGCCAACGACGTCGGTTTCCTAGCGGATTTCGAAGATTCTACCGACTCGAGGTGACGCGACGGTAGGGTTGCGCCGTCGACACCAACCGTTGACCAAGACAGGTACCAGAAGGGCGCGAGCACGGACGATGGCGTGGATACTGCTTGGCGTGTTCGTTGCACCGGCTGTTGTGGCGGTTGGGATTCGGCTCGTCTTCGCCGAACGCCCCCATTGGAGTACCGCTAGCCACGAAGCCACCGAACAGGCTCCGGCCCCGTCCGAAACCATCGAACCGGTTGTACAGGTCTACGCCGCAAGGACTTGGGGCATTCGAGGGGCGGTGGCTGTGCACACCTGGATTTCGACGAAGCGATCCGGGGCCGAACACTACCTCCGGCACGAGGTCATCGGCTGGCGGTTGAGGCGCACGGGCACGGCCTTGGTCCAGGAACCGGGCCGGCCGGATGCAATGTGGTTTTCCAACCGACCGACGCTCCTCGTGGACATGCGTGGGCCGGGCGTCGACGCGGTGATCGACAAGGTCGAAGCCGCAGTACGCGAATACCCTTTTGCCCGGCGCTACGAGATGTGGCCCGGCCCGAACAGCAACACATTCACGGCTTTCGTGGGGCGCCGTGTTCCGGAACTTCGTCTCAACCTGCCGCCGACTGCAATCGGCAAGGATTACCTCGCCGACGGTGCGTTTGTCGGTCGCGCGCCGAGTGGCACGGGCTACCAGGTTTCCGTACGGGGAGTCGTCTCGGCGACGGCTGCCTTGCGCGAGGGAGTCGAAGTCAACCTGTTCGGGTCCGCGGCTGGTCTTAGTCTATACCCACCCGCAGTCCGGCTCCCCGGGCTCGGCACTTGGCCGTCGTGGCCGACCAACGCTCGCAACCCGTAGGGGAGACCCTATCGCGCCCGGCAGGGCGCGCGGTCTTCCGCCCCGAATGCTCGCGGTTTCCGCGGTACGGGCCGGGACAAGCCCGGCCCCTACGGTTGGCTCCACGAACGTTGCGCTCTGGAGGGGACGCCGTAGGGGCGACGCTTGTCGTCGCCCGCCAGGAACATGCGGACCCATACGGGTCGTCGTTCCAAGCGGTCGTCGGCCCGAGGGGTCAGAACAACATACCCTGACCGCGCCGGAAGAGATCCGTCCTGAGTTCCGCCCGCCTCGACACGTCGAGACCGTACTTGCGCCGGGCCACTTCGAAGCGCTTCGCGATCAAGTCCGCATAGACCCCTTGGCCGCGCATTCGGGTGCCCCATTCCGCTTGGTAGGCCTTGCCGCCGCGCATCTCGCGGACGCGGCTCATCACGTGCTCGGCTTTGAGCGGATAGTGCTCCTGAAGCCACTCGACGAACAGGTCCTTCACCTCGAACGGGAGACGCAGCATCACGTAGCCGGCAAATTCGGCACCGGCTTGCGCGGCGCCCTCGACCACGGTTTCGATCTCGTGGTCGTTGATGAAGGGGATGACGGGCGCCATCATGATCCCGACCGGAACCCCCGCGGCCTTCAGTTCACGCACCATCCGGAGCCGTGCGCCGGGTGACGCCGTGCGCGGTTCGAGCTTGGTCTTGAGTTCGTTGTCGAGCGTCGTGATGCTGACTCCCACGCTCACGAGTCCCAGGTCTGCAAGTTCGCCCAGGATGTCCAGGTCGCGAACGATCAGCGCGCCCTTGGTGACGATGCTGACCGGGTGGCGGCAGTCGAGCAGCGTCTCGAGGAGCCGTCGGGTGACCTTGAGTTCCTTTTCGCCGGGCTGGTAGGGATCCGTGTTGGTGCCGAGCGCAAGCGTCCGGCAAACGTAGCCCGGCTTGTCGAGGGCTTCTAGCAGCCGCTCGACCGGATCGGTCTTGTAGAAGATCTTGGTTTCGAAGTCGAGTCCGGGGGAGAGGTCGAGGAACGCATGAGTGGGTCTGGCGTAGCAGTATATGCAGCCGTGCTCGCAGCCCTTGTACGGATTGATGGACTGCTCGAACGGGACATCGGGCGAATTGTTGGTGGCGATGATGTTGCGAGTCTTGTCGGGCAGGAACGTCGTCTCGGGAGACAGGCTCGGGAAGTCCTCGTCCTCCGGCCGATCCCAACCGTCGTGCACGGCGACGCTCGGCGCGCGCTCGAATCGCCCGGCGGGATTCGACACCGCGCCCCGGCCCTTGAGCACCTGCGTCACATTCATTGGTAGACTCTATATGTATATCTGTACAGCAACAAGGGTTGGTCCTTCATTTGATCCTATTGCGTTATGTTGTGTGCTGAATGTGTGACTTGTGACCTGCATGAAAGACAAATCGTCGATTAGACGCCGCTTGTACCCAACGAAGCCTGCTAACGATCACTCGATGCCCACCAGCGACCTGAATTCCGGCTTCGTGAGCGAGTACTCGATGCTGAGACTCTGGCGATCGTGACCATCACGCTGTGGGGTGCCGGCACCTCCCGCACGCTGCGGGCGCATTGGGCGCTCGCGGAACTCGGCGTCGAATACGTCTCGAAGCCCATCGGCCCGCGGACCGGTGAGACACAGACCACAGAATTCCGCGTTCTGAACCCCAAGGAGAAGGTGCCCGTCCTGGTCGACGGCGACCTCGTGCTGACCGAAAGCGCCGCGATCGTTACCTACCTCGGCGATCGTTTCGGGGGCCTCACGCCAGACGCGGGGACCGTGGAGCGGGCCCGCTACAACGAGTGGATGTCCTACATCCTGATGGAGTTGGACGCGCACACCCTCTACGTGATGCGCAAGCACGGCGACCTGAAGCACCTGTACGGCGAAGCGCCGATGGCGATTGAGGCGGCGCGGGCGGGGTTCGAGAAGCAGTTGCGCTGGGCCCGGCCGCGAGTCGAGGAGGCCGACTACCTAGTGGGAGAAGCGTTCACCGGTGTCGACATCGTGATGACCACGTGCCTGGACTGGGCCGTCGCGTACGGCTTCAAGCTGAACGAACCTTTTCATGTCTATCGCTCGCGGCAGCACCAGCGACCCGCTTTCAAGGCGGCGATGCAACGCAACTCGGTGCCGTAGATTCGCCGAGTCAGGGCTTGGGTTTCACCGTCATGGGGAATACGGCCAGAAAGACCACGAATACGGCCAGTTTCGGTGGTATACGGCCAAAATCACGACGAATACGGCCAAACTCAACACATCATGGGCCGTCAACGTGTTTTGCGGCCAACGTACTGATGACAGTTTGACGGCTACTCCGCCATCAGCCAACCCATGATCTTCGGGTTCTCGTCCCGGGGATAGGTGTGCGAGAGGTCGGCGATCTCGCGGTACACGACCCTCGCCCCAGCGGCGGTCAGCGCGGCGTTCGCGGTGCGGGCTACGTCCACCGGGAACATCCAGTCCAAGGCGCCGTGCATGAGATAGACCTTGAGCGCCGAGAGCCGTTCGCGGGTCGTGCCTTCGAGCAGCAGCGGATGGAAGCTCGCCGAACTGGGTGCCAAGTGCGTGAAGGGCGACTCCTCGCGCAGGCCGGAGACGTAGCAGAACGTGCCGCCGTCGCTCATGCCGGTCAGCAGTAGACGACCGGGATCGATGTTCCAGCGGTCGCGAACCCGGGCGATCATGCCCTCGATGTTGGGACTGTCGATGTCGGGGCCCATCAACGCCCAAGTACGTTCCCGCGCGGTCGGGGAGAGCACGATTGCGCCGCGCGACCGGGCATTGACGAGCCAGGTCATCAGGAAGTCCCGGCCGTGGCCCGAACCGCCGTGCAGGGCGACGACGAGCGGATACGACTCGTCGGGGTCGTAGTACTCGGGAACGTAGAGCGAGAAACCACCGCGCATCCCCCGGTCGTTCTCGGCGTGCAGAATGCCGACCTCGTCGCGGGTCGTGTCCGCGTCGGCGAGTTTGCGGAGCAGAGAATCATCGTTGCGTAGAGACGGCTCCAGGAAAAAACGGCTAACCGGCGGCAGCATCGCCGCGACGGGGTACAGGGAGTAGAGGGCCCGGGTCTGCTGGCCCATGGCACGATACGCCTGCATCGCGCCGTTGGGGTCGTCCGCGGCGGCAGCCAGACCCTCGTACGCCCGGCAGACGTGCTCGGCGGCACGGACCACATGGTCCTTGAACGGTTCGAGATGTCCGGGGAAGGACGTGTCGCGGAACCGCGCGAGCCCCGCTTGCACCGCGTTGCCGGTGTCGGCAACTGCATCGGCCAATGCGGCGAGATTGGGCGGATGCAGGTGGCGACCGACCCAGGAAAGGGCGTCCAACGCGGTCATCACGGGCGGCAGGATTCCGCTGATGGCGTCCAGCAATGGCTCGTTGTCGTCGGCCATGTGGCCACCCCCTTGAACTCTACATGTCGACAGGATTCCGCGACGGCGGTCGCGTCCCTATCGGCATTGTATTAACCTCGTTCGAGCATCGGGATAGGTGAGGCAGGACGATATGGCGGCAAAGCGGGTCTTCGACCGCGCCGAGGAGGACTTCGGCAACGTCCTCAATATGGAGCACATCAATCTAACGGTGCCGGATCAACAGGTGGCGGCGCTGTTCTACGTCAGCGGCTTGGGTTTCACGCGGGATCCCTTCATCGACTTCGGCACCTTCAACATGTGGATCAACGTCGGCGAACAGCAGTTCCACCTGCCCAAGCGGGACGCGCAGAAATTCCGCGGCCACATCGGTGTCGTCGTGCCGGACCTCGACGGCCTGAAGCGGCGCCTGGACTTCATCGACCGGCCGATGCAGGGCACGGCATTCGCCCGGGAGGACAAAAACGATCACATCGCTCTGTCCTGCCCGTGGGGCAACGACATTCGGGCATACGGCCCGGGTTTCGGCACGAGTCTCGGCATTCCGTTCGCCTCCCTCGATGTGCCGCCCGGCACGGCGGACGGCATCGCCCGGTTCTACGAGCAGATCCTGGATTGCCGGGCCACTGTGGTTGACGACGGCGAGGGCAGACGCGCGGAGGTCGCCATGGGTGCCAGCCAGCGCCTGATATTCGCCGAGACCGACGAGGACATTCCAGGCTACGACGGCCACCACCTGGCTATCTACGTATCGAACTTCTCGGGCCCCCATGCCGCGCTTGACGAGCGCGGACTCATCACCGAGGAATCGGACCAGCACCAGTACCGCTTCCAGGACATCGTCGATCCGGAGAACGGTGACGTCCTCACGGAGATCGAGCACGAGGTGCGCAGCCTCAGGCACCCCATGTTCAAGCGGAACCTGGTCAACCGGAATCCGGCCCAGTCGTTCATGAACTACACCCAGGGTCACGACGCCTTCGTGCCGTGAACAGTCCATCCGAGGCGGTGCTCGACGGCGCTCGCCTCGCGAAAAGCGAACCCTACTACCTGCCGCTCGCCGACGAGGTGGCGGAATTCGAGGCAGCCTATGCCGGTCGTCTGCCGGTGCTTCTAAAGGGTCCGACGGGTTGCGGGAAAACGCGCTTCGTGGAGCACATGACCTGGCGCTTGTTCGGCGGCGCCGACATCGACGACCACCTGGTGACGGTTTCCTGCCATGAGGATCTCACCGGCACCGACCTTGTGGGCCGGTATCTCCTGAAGGGCGACGAGACGCTCTGGCAGGACGGACCGTTGACGCACGCGGTGCGTGAAGGCTCGATCTGCTACCTCGACGAGATCGTCGAGGCGCGCAAGGACACCACGGTGCTCATCCACTCGCTCACTGACCACCGCCGGGTGCTGCCCATCGACAAGACCGGCGAACTGCTCCGCGCCCACGACGACTTCCTGTTGGTCATTTCCTACAACCCCGGCTACCAGAGCATCTTGAAGGACCTGAAGACGAGCACCCGGCAGCGATTCGTGAGCCTGACGTTCGACTATCCGGACGAAGCGAGGGAAGCCGAGATCGTCGCGCACGAGAGTGGTGTGAATCCCGACGCAGCGGAACGCTTGGCGGTGATCGGCGCCAAGGTTCGCAACCTGCGCGAGCACGGCTTTCGGGAAGGCGTGAGCACGCGGCTCCTCATCTATGCGGGTCAGCTCATTCGGCACCACATCGAACCCCGCCGGGCCGCACAGGTGGCCATCGTTGAAGCCGTGTCGGACGACGCCAACGTCCAGGAGGCCGTCGCCGGGATCGTCGACGTCGTCTGGCCCTGACCGCGCTCGCCGACATCGACCGGGTGCTGGCGCTGTTTGCCGAGGGCATCGCGGGTCGGCCGGTGCACATCAAGTCCCTGGCGGAGTGCCCGCCGCAAGCGGCGGGTGTTGGCGATCCGGACCAGACCTCCCGCGACGGAATTGGCGCGAATCACGACGGCAAGGCCGTCTACCTGCCCGAGCAGATCGACCACTTTGGGGACGAGGGGTTGAACGGGGCGCTGTACCGCCTCGCGACACTCGACGAACTCGGATTCCGCGAGTTCGGGACCTACCGATTCGACATCGAGACGGCACGCCGTCGGGTGCCGTGGCTGGCCGCTGACCCATCCGGGCCCATGCTGCGCGAATCCGACTTGGCCGTGTTCTTCCGCGCCTTTGCCCGCCCAAGCATCGCCAAGGCGCTGTTCAAGGTCATCGAGACCGCCCGTATTCGGACCGCCGTATCGCATCGCTATCCGGGTACTCGGCGCTACCGGCGGTCCTTGGCGGGCTACTTGGCTGAACGATGGGTGGAAGGCATGGGAGAACCTACCGATTTGGAGAGGCTCGGTGTTGCCCTGCTCGGCGTCGACGTGGAATCCCGGCTCTTCCCACTCGCGGCGGAGGTCCTAACTCCGGTAGCCGATGTCTACACCTCGGCGGCTGCAACGGTTGCCTGCTACGACGCGTTGGACATTGGTCTGGATCCGGAGGCTGAGTCGGCGGAACGCATCGAAGAGACGACCCTGGAGTGGCTGCAGCGGGAGGCAAGGCTGGATGATTGGGACGAGGACCTCGCCGGCAAGGATGCCGAGATCGCGGCACTCGAGTTCGCGGAGCTTGTCTCGGCGGAGGAGACAAGACTGGGCATCGCGTCGGGACAGGACGGCGACACGCGCGAAGTGGGCGCCGGTCTCGTCGCGGAGCGCGATCAGCTCAAGCGTCGCATCGACATGGAACGCTCGTCGGTCCGGCGGGCGCTGGGAGGTGGCCACGATGCCGAGGCGAGCTTCCGCTACGACGAATGGGACTATCACAACGGGTCCTACCTGCGCGGCTGGTGTCGGCTCTACGAGGAGCGCCTGGGAGCGCAGCACGGGTCGGATACCCAAACCCTGCTCGACGCCGTGCGTCCCCATGTCCGCGCCGCCCGCCGCCAGTTCGAGCAGGTGCGCCCCACCGGCTACCAACGCATGAAGAAGACGCCGGACGGCGATGAACTCGACCTCGACGCCATCGTCGAGACCCGTGCGGACATCCGCACCGGCGCATCCCCCGATGAACGGGTCTACAGCCGTCGCGAACGCCTCCGGCGCGACGTGGGCGCGGCACTGTTGGTGGACCTTTCGGCATCCACCGACGACGTTGTTCCCGAACAACGCGAGCCCCCGTTGGCCGTCGGCACTGTCCAGGATATTCGGGATCCCTACTTCGACGACGATGACGAATACGACTTTGCGGCCCGGATGGCCGAGGAGGCCGCCAAGCGGCGCATCATCGACATCCTGCGCGAGTCGGTGCTGTTGCTGGGCACGGCCCTTGAGAGCCTGGGTGATCGGTACGGAATCTACGGCTTCTCCGGCTACGGGCGCGACTGCGTCGAGTTCTACGTCGCCAAGGACTTCGACGACCCTTTGGATGATCGCACCTTGGACGCCATCGCCGCCATGAAGCCGAAACGGTCGACGCGCATGGGCCCGGCGATTCGCCATGCCTGCGCGAAGCTCGACGGAAGCGGTTCCGCACTCAAGGTGCTGATGATCGTCAGCGACGGATTCCCCCAGGACCACGACTACGGGCCGAACCGGGGCGAGCACGAATACGGCGTTCAGGACACCGCACGCGCGCTCATCGAAGCCGAAGCGCGGGGGATCGAGACGTTCTGCGTGACCGTAGACCGGTCAGGACACGACTACCTGCGGCGAATGTGTCCCGCCGACCGGTACCTCGTGATCGAGGAAACAGCGGAACTGCCGGCGGCCCTTCAGAAAACGTACCGGCAGCTCACCCGGGTATGACCTCAGTCGTCGCCGCCGATGCCGAACAGCAGCAGCAGCGAACTGAAGATGTTGTACAAGCCCACGTAGATCCCGACCGTCGCCGAGATGTAGTTGGTCTGCTCGCCGCGCACGACGGCGCTGGTTTCCCAAAGAATCAGTGCCGAGCCGAACAGGATGCAGATGCCGGCCATCACCTGGGCGAAGAGCGTCGAGTAGTAGAACAGCGAAACGATCCAGGAGGCCACGATGATGATCGCGCCCACGATGAGGAACCCGGCCAGGAAGCTGAAATCCCGCTTGGTCGTTACCGTGTAGATCGACAGACCGAGGAACGCCACCGCAGTGATTCCCAGCGACTGGGCGACGATGGCACCGCCATCGGCCATGCCGAGGACTCCGCCGACGAGGGGTCCAAGCGAAAAGCCGAGAAACCCGGTGAGCGCAAATACCCAGAACAGCCCCCAGACGCTGTTTTGCGTCTTGTGCACGACGAACAGGAGGCCGAAAAAGACCAGCAGTGTGATGAAACCGAGGTGGGGCGCACCGATTGCGACCGCGACGGACGCCGCGCCGGCGCTCCACAGGAGGGTCATGGCGAGTAGGGCATAGGTGCTGCGAAGCACCTTGTTGACTTCGATCGCCGACGGGCGGGCGGTGAGAATTCGAGGCTCGGCCATTGCGTAGTTCATCCAATCGGTTTGCGGTCAGGGACTATATTGCCACTCGTTGGCCGGGTTTCAAGTACGCGTGTCCAATCGGGCGCGGAAGCCCGATGGGACAGGCCCGTCGCCTACGGCGCCGTACCGTTTGCGGGATCCTCGCCACCCAAGGACTGTCCGAACGCCCGAGTCCCAATCGCCTTGACAACCACCGGGCGCGATTCGAGAATTCCGCACCCGGTTTTGCCGCCCTTCGTGGCTGCGTAGCTCAGCTGGTTAGAGCACAGCATTCATAATGCTGAAGTCGTTGGTTCGAGTCCAACCGCAGCTACCATTTCATCTAAAGGACCGTGCCCGTATGAGCGATCTCAGGACGAGACCCACCGCTTCGAGCGTGGACGCGTTCATCGACGCCGTGGACGACGAGCACAGACGCGCCGATTGCCGAGTCGTCGCGCGATTGATGGCGGAGATAACGGGTGCCGGGGGCGTGATGTGGGGCTCGAGCATCGTTGGTTTCGGCAGCTACCACTACCGCTACGCCAGCGGCCGGGAGGGCGACTTCTTCGAGGCCGGATTCTCGCCCCGGAAACGGGCATTGACGATCTATGTGATGGCCGGGTTCGCGGAATACGAAGACCTGTTGGCGAGACTTGGCAAGCATTCCACCGGAAAGTCATGCCTCTACGTCAAGCGTCTGGCCGACGTCGACCTGGCCGTGCTGCGCGAGATGCTGACGCGGTCCGTGGCGTTCATCCGGGCCAAGTATCCGTAGGTCGGCGTGCTGGAACTTGCGGACGGTGCCGTCGATTTCCTGCGTCGACGAATTGCCGGGATGTTTCCCGGGCGGCACATCGACGCCAAGCTGATTGCGGAGAACATCGCGTTCGGGGCTGCCGTGCTCGGTGCCGGACACGTGGAACTCGTCGACCGGGGCGGCTGGTGGTTCGTGGCGAGCGAGTTCAATTGGCTCGCGGCATCCAACGCCCACGACAAGGAAGTCGAGCTGTTCGAGACGATCCTGCCGTTCCCAGAGCAGTCCCCCACCGGCCACCGCGCCGAGATCTACGTCACCGCCTTCGCCGAGGCGGCCTATTTCCGAATCGGCGACGCGGTCACCTGGCTGCGCGGCGAGGCGACCGAGGAGGTTTTGCCGGATCGGGGAGTCGTCCCAGCTTGGTGCACCAAGGTGCTGGCGTTTCGGTGCCGTGAGCGATCCGGTTAGCCAAGGCGTGCATGTTCGCCGCATAGGGGCGACCTATCGCGCCCGCCCGTGGGTCACACGTTGAAGCGGAAATGGATGACGTCGCCGTCCCGAACGACGTAGTCCTTGCCCTCTAGTCTCCGGCGCCCGGCTTCCCGGGCGCCGTTCTCGCCGCCGTACGCGACATAGTCGTCGTACGAGATCACCTCCGCGCGGATGAAGCCGCGTTCGAAGTCCGTGTGAATAATGGCCGCTGCTTGGGGCGCAAGGGTTCCCACCCGCACGGTCCAGGCGCGGGCTTCCTTCGGGCCTGCGGTGAAGTAGTGATGCAGGTCGAGAAGGCGATAGCCCGCGCGGACGACGCGATGGAGGCCGGGTTCGTCGAGACCGAGATCTTCGAGGAACTCGTCCCGGTCGGCGTCGTCGAGTTCGCTGATCTCGGCCTCGATCCTGGCGCATACGGGCACCACGACTGCACCTTCCGCCGCTGCGCGCGTTGCCACGGCGGTGAGCATCGGGTTGTCTCCGAAGCCGTCCTCGGCGACGTTGGCGACATACATCACCGGTTTCTGGGTAATGAAGTGGCAGTCCCGAAGCAGACCGAGTTCATGGCTCGCGAATCCCATTGCCCGAACCGGTGTGCCGGCTTCGAGGCCGGACCGCACCTGGTCGAGAAGGGCCACCAGCACCCGCGCACCCTTGTCGCCCGCGTTGGCGATGCGCCGGTTCCGGTCGAGGACCCGTTCGGCCGTCTCAAGATCGGCGAGCGCGAGCTCGAGCTCGATGATGTCGATGTCTCCGCCGGGGTCGACGGTGCCCGTGACATGCGCGATGTTCTCGTCCTCGAAACAACGCACGACGTGGGCCACGGCGTCGGTTTCGCGGATGTGGGCGAGGAACTGGTTGCCTAGTCCCTCGCCGTTTGCGGCACCGGCCACCAATCCGGCGATGTCGACGAACTCCATGGCACTGGGCACGACGCGCATCTGCCTGGCGATCTCGGCGACGCGGTCGAGGCGCGGGTCGGGCACCGGCACGACGCCGGTGTTGGGTTCGATGGTGCAGAAAGGAAAGTTCGCGGCGTCGACCGACGCCCGGGTCAACGCGTTGAAGAGCGTCGACTTGCCCACGTTGGGAAGACCCACGATCCCGCAGTTGAATCCCATGGGCTACTCGGTACGTGTCGGGGCGTGGAACAGGTTCATGGCTTGCTGCAGATCCCCTTCGAGGACGAGGTCGAGGATCTCGTCGGACAACCATGCCGCTCGTGTGGCGGCCTCCCGGTCCGCGGCCGGCATGGCGACGCGGGTTAGATAGGCCACCATCTCGTCGGCGATACCGGGATGTCCCACGCCGATTCGCAAACGGGCGAAACGCTGGTCGTTGCCGAGTGCTGCGATCACGCTTTTCAAGCCGTTGTGACCGTTGTGACCGCCGCCACCCTTGAGACGACACCTACCCGCCGGGAACGCTACTTCGTCGTACGCGATGAGCATTTCGGCGGGCTCGATCTTGTAGAACATTGCCACGGCACCCACGGCCTCACCGGACAGGTTGACATACGTGCTCGGCAGGAGGAGGCGAACGTCGCGGCCGAGAATGTCTCCCCGGCCGTACGCGCCCTTGAACTTGCGATGCTCCGCCAGATCGATGCCGAAACGCCGCGCGAGGGATTCAAGCCATACGGCACCAATGTTGTGGCGGGTGCTCGCATAGCGCTTTCCGGGATTGCCGAGACCCGCGATGAGTCGTATGGCCACGGCGGATTCTCACGCTACGCGATCAGGACGCGTCTTCGTCGGGCGTATCTTCGCCCGCCTCGTCTTCGACGGTATCGGCTACCACCTCGGCATCGATCGCGTCGTCGATCGCAGCGCCCCGTCGCGCCGCGACGCTGACCACGGGAATGTCATGGTCCTCGCCGAGGCCGAGAGCCACGATCGACACGCCGTGCGGCAGATCGAGATCGGACAGGTGCAGGGACGCGCCGACCTCGAGGTCGGCGACATCGACCTCGATGTACTCGGGCAGGTCCCGGGGCAGGCAGCTTACCTCGACCTCGATGAGGTTGTGGGCAACGCGCCCGCCGCCGAGTTTGACCCCGACGCAGCGATCTTCGTTGACGTAGTGCAGCGGAACATGCAACTGCACGGGCATGTCATCCTGGATGCGCAGAAAGTCGATGTGCTGCACCTTGTCGGTGGCCGGATGCCGCTGCAGTGCGCGAAGCACGCAGGCTTGGGTCTTGTCGCCGACGGATAGCTCGAGTATCTGCGAGAAGAATGTCTCTTCCTGCATCGCCTTCGAGAGGTCCCGGTAGGCAAGGGTCAACAGCACCGGGTCGACGCCGCCCCCGTACAGCACGCCGGGAACCTTGTCCGACAGGCGCCGCAGTCGCCGGCTTGCACCCTTGCCCAATTCCTCCCGAAACTCGGCACGTAGCACGATCTGTTCCGCCATGTCTTCTCCAAATCTTGGACGCGGTGGCCGCACACCCGCGCCGGTCGATAAAAATTGGCTGGGGCGGCAGGATTCGAACCTGCGAATGCCGGGATCAAAACCCGGTGCCTTACCGCTTGGCGACGCCCCAGCACGAGTCCGTCGGGGGCTTCGTCCCGAGGGGGCGCGGTATTCTGTGCGTCGGCGTCATTGGTGTCAACGTTGGGCTAGTCCGATGGGCTAGTCGGACAACCATTCCTTGCAGACAACGGTGATCCGACGATCGTGGCGGGTCGCCCGGACCCTGCTCGGAAACGTCCCGGCGGCACTTTGCCGCCACCGCGACAGTTCGACGGCCCAGCCGAGTTGCTCAAAGCGCGTCAGGTGGCCATCCGCGTCACGCTCCAAGGCAGTAGCGTTCTGGCCGGGGGCCAAGCGCCCGCGGATCCAGTACTGCAGGACGTGCACCGGCGCCGACCACCCTAGGTGCTCCTGCATGAGTGCTTCGGGCGACTTGCCGGCCAAGGTCACGCCGTGGGCATCGGTTACCGTCAGCGCCTCGTCATCGCCGGTGAGGCGCGTGCGGCCCTGCCCGAGTGGTCCCCACAGTTCGATGGCGAAGGCGTCGCCAGCCTGAATCCAATCGAAGGATGCCGAGAATGATCCGGCGGGAGACGACTGATCGCGCACGCCGATCTTCCCGCGCAGACGGAAATCCGCCGCGAGACCATCCCCTAAGGGCGGCAAAACCGCGCAAGCGGACAACAGCGTCGAGGGTAATAAGATTATTAAAAACAGTGTGTTGCGGTGCATCACGGCCCGTCCGCGCAAGCGTCGCAGAGTGAGATTTGCTATGATCGGCGGCATGATCATAGCAGCGTTCGTTGGCCGCACCCGCGTGCCGGGCGTCCGCATCGGTCTTTAGCTCGCCATGGGTCTTTCGTCATCCATCACCGCCAAGCTCGACGACCTCGCCGATCGCCACGAGGAACTCTCGGCATTGCTCGCCGACGGGGAAGTAGTTGCTGATCGAGCCCGCTATGCGGCGTTGTCGCGCGAGTATGCGGAGCTCGAAGGCGTGATCGGGACCTATCGAGACTATCGGGGCAGGACCGACGAACTGGATGAGACCAGGAGCCTCCTGTCCGACGACGACCCGGCGATCCGCGAACTCGCCCGGGAGGACGTCGCGCGGTTGCGGGCCGAACTGGAGGAAATCGAGGCACGGATAGGCACGCTGCTGATCCCCAGCGACCCCGACGACGAGCGCAATGTCTTTCTGGAGGTACGCGCCGGAACGGGGGGCGACGAGGCGGCGATCTTCGCGGGCGACCTGTTTCGCATGTATTGCCGGTACGCGGAGGAGACCGGGTGGAATGTCGGGGTCTTGAGCGAACGACCCGGCGAGCACGGCGGCTACAAGGAGATCATCGCCCGGGTGGAAGGCAGGCGCGTTTACAGTCGGCTGAAGTTCGAATCCGGCGCCCATCGCGTGCAGCGGGTTCCCGAGACGGAGTCGCAGGGTCGCATCCACACGTCCGCTTGTACCGTCGCGGTGCTGCCGGAGCAAGATTCCATCGACGACCTCGAACTCGACAAGTCGGACATTCGGGTGGACACCTTCCGTGCATCGGGGGCTGGCGGCCAGCATGTCAACAAGACCGACTCGGCGGTCCGCCTCACGCATCTTCCCACCGGCATGGTGGTCGAGTGCCAGGACGAGCGGTCGCAGTTGAAGAACCGCGCCCGTGCGATGGGATTGCTACACGCTAGGCTGCTCGACCGGGCGCGCAGCGAACAACGCACCGAACAGGCGGAAACCCGCCGGACCCTGGTGGGCAGCGGCGACCGCTCGGAACGCATACGAACGTACAATTTTCCCCAGGGCCGGGTAACGGACCACCGCGTCGGGGTGACGCTCTACAAGCTCGACGAGATCATCGCCGGCGGGCTCGACCAACTCATCGATCCGCTCGTCCAGGAGCATCAGGCCGAACAGTTGCGCAGCCTGGAACGGGACATGGCAAATGGCTGAATCCACGATCCGGGAGTGCGTGGTCTACGCTCGCGAACGCCTGCCCCGGTCCGAGGCCGACCTGCTGGTAAGCACATCGCTCGGCGTACCCCGGAATCACTTGTATGCGTTCGACGAGTGCGCCGTCGAGGCGTTGTCGGTCTCCAGGATGAAGCGGACCATTGCGCGCCGACAGGAAGGCGAGCCGGTCGCCTACATACTCGGTGAGCGGGGGTTCTGGAGTTTCGACGTCGAGGTCACGCCGCAGGTGCTCATTCCGCGGCCCGACACCGAGACCCTGGTAGCCGCGGCCCTGCCGCTGATCGCGCCGGAGGCCCGCGTACTCGACGTGGGAACCGGGTGCGGCGCCGTGGCGCTGGCGATCGCCTCCGAGCGACCGAGGGCGTTCGTCACGGCGACCGACATCGATCCGGCGTGCATCGCGTTGTGTCAGCGCAACGCCGAGCGGCTCGACCTGCGGGTCGCAACGTTGGTCGCGGACTGCTTCGAGGGCATCGGCCAACGATTCGACGTGATCGTCAGCAACCCGCCATACGTCGACGACCGCGATCCCCGTCTCGAGGAAGGCGATCTTCGCTTCGAACCGCGCCGCGCGCTTCGCGGCGGTCCCAACGGCGGACTCGACATCATCGCGCGCCTCGTCCGGGCCGCGCCGAACCACCTGGCGCGCGTCGGATGGCTCTGTCTGGAACACGGGTCCGATCAGGAGGCAGCCGTCGCGGGGCTGTTTCGAGCCCATGGCTTCCGCCGGATCCGATGCCATCGCGACATCGAAGGTCGCCCCCGAGTGACGACCGGCTGCCGCCGGAACGGTGAGCCGTGAACGACGAGGCGTTGCTGCGTTATAGCCGCCAGATCATGCTGCCGGAGTTCGACGTGGCGGGGCAGCAGGCGCTGCTCGATGCACATGTGCTCGTGGTCGGCCTCGGCGGGTTGGGTTCGCCATCCGCCCTCTACCTCGCGGCAGCGGGCGTCGGGTCATTGACGCTCGTGGATCACGACACGGTGGACGTGTCCAACCTGCAACGCCAGATCATCCACGACCAGGCCTCCGTCGGGGTCGCCAAGGTCGACTCGGCGGCGGCTCGGATCGCCTCGCTGAGTCCAGCTACGCGACTCGAGACGATCGCGGCGCGCCTGGACGGCCCGGAACTGGATGCGGTGGTCGGCGGTGCGGACGTCGTGCTCGACGGCACCGACAATTTCACGGCCCGTTACGCGATCAACGCTGCCTGTGTCCGGGCCAAGACACCGCTCGTTTCCGGGGCGGCGATTCGCCTCGAGGGACAAGTCACCGTCATCGATCCTCGGCGCGAGGATGCGCCGTGCTATCGGTGCCTTTACGGAGATGCTGGGGACGAGGCGTTGAACTGTGCCGAGAACGGCGTAGCGGCACCGCTGGTCGGCATCATCGGAAGCGTCCAGGCGATGGAGGCGATGAAGATCATCGCGGGAGTAGGCGAGAGCTTGGACGGCTACGTGCTGCACCTTGACGCCAAGCGCATGGAATGGCGCAAGTTCACACTGACGAAGGATCCGGACTGTCAAACGTGTGGCGGTTCCTGACCGGGCTCGCCGTTACTTCGAGGCCTGTTGATTGTTCCGGTTTGAGACGGGAATCCGTCGTGTTCTGCCGTGTTTCAGGATGTTACGGAGACGTGAAATGTGGGAAAATGCGCGCACCGTACGAGGGGGGGTCTCAGCGTTGTGCGTCGCGTCTATGACGACGGGATCTGGGCTGCTGTTACCCCGCTATCTACGAAGGAGGATAATGGCATGAGACAGACGATTTCATCGTCATTCGGTGCATTGCTAGCAAGCACCGTTCTGCTCGTCGGCGCGCCCCTTGGCGCGGCCGAAGGCGAGATCGAGACGGTCACCGTCACGGGATCGCGTATCGCGTACTCGCCGACCGACGGCCCGCAACCGCTTACGGTCGTCACCCGCGAGGATATCGACGACTCCGGACTGCTTTCCGTTGGCGATCTGATCCAACGCCTGCCCATGCAGGGCTCTGGCATCAACCGGACCTACAACAACGGGGGCGATGGTTCGGTTCGCGTCGAACTGCGCGCCTTGGGCTCCGCCCGCACGTTGGTGTTGGTCAACGGGAAACGCTGGGTGGCATCCGGCGAAGGCGCCAACTCATCCATCGACTTGAACACCATTCCCATGGCCGCCATCGAGCGCGTCGAGGTGTTGAAGGACGGGGCTTCGGCGGTCTACGGCTCCGACGCAATCGCCGGCGTTGTCAACATCATCCTGCGCAAGAACGTCGACGGCATCGAGTTCTCGCACCAGACCGGCGACTTCGCGGCGAGCGGCGGCGGCGGCGAGGAAACCTGGAGCGTTCTCGGCGGCGTCGACGCGGATCGGGCCCGGCTCACCATCGGTGCCAGCCTCACGGTGATCGATGACCTGTCCAACGCGGATCGGGAGGAGACGGCGGCCCGGCCCGCCGATGGCGGGAGCTCCGGCACCCCGCAGGGTCGATTCGCCTACGGTGGCGTCGTGGGTGGTTTCTCCAACTTCACGCTCAACGAAGGGGACGCCGGTACCGACCCTAGTCACTTCCGCGAGTGGACGAGTCCCGACGACCGGTTCAACTACAACCCCGACAACTACATCCAGACGCCCAGCGAACGTCGCAACGTCTTCCTGAACGGGTCCTACGACCTCACGGATCGCGTTGCGTTCCTGTTCGACGCGCTGTACCAGAACCGGCTTTCGGACCAGCTGCTGGCGCCTACGCCCCTGTTCTACGGCTGGTGGGGTGCGAACCAGTCCATCGATGCCACCAACATCTACAACCCGTTCGGGGTCACGTTCTGCGGTCCGGCAACGGCTACCAACAACGTCGGCGTCCCGTGCAGCGAATTGAGCGAACCGGTTGCGTACGGCTGGTTCGGACGGCGCATGGTGGAAGCCGGCAACCGCAACTTCCTGCAGGACATCGAGACCTTCCGGGGCGGCTTCGGCCTTGAAGGCGACCTGGGCGACCGTTGGAACTGGGAGGTCTACTGGTCGTGGGCGCAGAACAAGGCGTCGGTCACCACCGAAGGACTGCTCAATACGGAAGCCATCGTCAAAGCCCTCGGGCCGGCGTCCGGCTGCACCGGGGATTGCGTACCCCTCAACATATTCGGCGGCCAAGGCACGGATGCGAGCTACGACGGCGACGGTCGCTGGAGCGGTTCCGGCTCCATCACCGAAGCCATGCTGAACTACATCAGCTTCACCGCCCACGACAACGGCGGCAACGACATGAAGAACATCAACGCCCAGCTCACGGGCACGTTGTTCGACATGCCTTCCGGGCCGGTCGGCGTCGCGTTCGGTTTCGAGTCACGCGAGGAGTCCGGGTTCACGTCTCCCGACGCCCTGATCGTCACCGGCGCGACGTCGGGCAACGCCTCGCAGCCCACCGACGGTTCCTACGACGTATCCGAGTTCTTCGCCGAGGTCGCCATCCCCGTGTTGTCCGGGGTGGCCCTTGCCGAGTCTCTGGACGTCAGTATCGCCTTCCGTCACTCCGACTATTCGACCTTCGGACGCACGACCACGGGCAAGTACAACGTGATGTGGCGTCCGCACAACGATCTCCTGGTCCGGGTCACGGCATCTGACGGATTCCGCGCGCCCTCGGTCCCGGAACTCTTCTTCGGCCAGTCCGACAGCTATCCGGAATTGCAGGATCCCTGCGATGTTAACTCCGGCAACTTCACCGGAAGCGGCAACATGCAGACCAACGCAAATTGCATTGCCCACGGCGTGCCGGACGGGTTCACGCAGCCCAACTCGCAGATCCGCATCACCGTCGGCGGCAACCCGAACCTGCAGCCGGAAGAGTCGGAGAACTTCAGCTTCGGCCTGGTCTACCAACCAGGATGGCTGGACGGGTTCCAAGCCGAGATTGACTGGTTCGACATCGAGATCGCAGGAACGATCGCGTCTATCGGCGCCCAGAACATTCTGGAACAGTGCTATAGCGACGCGCCGCAATACTGCGAACACGTCGACCGCGCCAGCGGCGGTATCATCACGGACCTCAGGAACCTCGGCACCAACGTAGGTGCGCTGGCCGTATCGGGAACCGACGTGGCCCTCTCTTGGGACGGCGTCGACACCAATTGGGGCATCTTCGACTTCGGTTGGGACGTGACTCGATACGACACTTGGGATAGCACGGACGCTCTGGGCACGCGTTTCCTCGAAAACGGCTACGTGTTCGGCAGTTCGCGGAACAACAACGCCGACCTGCGTTCGACGGCCCATATCGGCTGGACGAGTGGCCCTTGGTCGGCACGCTGGTCCTGGCAGTACATCACCGAAGCCAAGGGCGTCCCGAACACTGCGCCGAGCTATGACATCGACGGCAACTACGATCCCGGCGACGAGGTCCGCACCCTTGACGCGACGCTATACAACGACATCGTAGGTTCCTACCTGTGGGAACGCGATTCGATGACGGTTACGTTCGCGGCCGGGGTCGACAACCTGCTCGATCAGGATCCGCCGTTTTTCCCGGATTCGTTCGCCAACGACTTCGACCCCGACTACCGGTCTTGGTCGAGCCGTTTCTGGTACGCCCGGGTCAAGGTGCTCTTCAACTAGACCGCCTAGCCAACGGTGGCAACGCCACCCCGTATTGCGGGGTGGCGTTGTACGTTAGGGCGACCCACTTCGAACAAGGTGGAATCCCTGCGCACCGAGCAGTAGCGGCAACGACGCGTCGATCAGCATCCAGAGGACGGATGTGGCGTCGACTCCCGTTGGGGCGTAACCGGGGTTGAGCAGGTTGAGGTAGCTCCAGAGCAGAAGAATGCCGACGGCGAGGAAGCCGTAGAACAGCGCCTGGGAGGCGATATAGGCCCGGCTGACGGGTGCGTCGTCGCCCTCTTGGTCGATGGCTCGCTTGCGCCGGTAGGCGAATAACGTCCCCACCGCCAGCGCCAGCACCATGAGCGGGTCCAGGATCTCCCAAAACGGGCTATAAGGCTGCGCGGCCGTGGAGGTGTGGTACAGCGGTTCGACTATCGTGTGAATCGCGACGGCAAACGCCATCACGATCAATCCCCAGCCGGCGATGCGTCCCGCCATGTGACTCTCCCGTAGCGAATGACGGATTGAGCCTACGGTGTTTTGGACTTACGCGTCGAGCACTCGTGCGAGGAACTGGCCCGTGTAGGAGTCCGCAACCCTTGCAACGTCTTCCGGGGTGCCGGCCGCGATCAGCGCGCCGCCGCCGGCCCCGCCCTCCGGTCCTAGGTCGATGACCCAGTCGGCGGTCTTGATGACATCGAGGTTGTGCTCGATCACGACCACGGTGTTGCCTTGGTCGCGAAGCCGGTGCAGCACCTCCAGGAGTTGCGAGATGTCGTGGAAATGCAGGCCGGTGGTGGGTTCGTCCAGGATGTAGAGCGTTTTGCCGGTGCTGCGCTTGGAGAGTTCCCGGGATAGCTTCACACGTTGCGCTTCGCCGCCTGAGAGGGTGGTGGCGCTTTGCCCGAGGCGCACGTACGAGAGCCCCACGTCGACGAGGGTGTTCAGCTTGCGCTTGAGCATGGGTACGGCGTCGAAGAACTCGTGCGCTTCCTCGATGGTCATGTCGAGGACTTCGTGGATGTTCTTGCCCTTGTAGCGCACCTCGAGGGTTTCGCGGTTGTAGCGCTTGCCCTTGCAGACGTCGCACGGCACGTAGATATCCGGCAGGAAGTGCATCTCGACCTTGATGACGCCGTCGCCCTGGCAGGCCTCGCAGCGCCCGCCCCGAACGTTGAAGCTGAACCGGCCGGGTCGGTATCCCCGGGCGCGCGACTCCTGGGTTTGCGCGAACAGTTCCCGAATGGGCGTGAACAAGCCGGTGTAGGTGGCCGGATTGGACCGCGGTGTCCGGCCGATGGGACTCTGGTCGATGTCAACCACCTTGTCTAGGTTGTCGAGGCCCTCGATATCGGCATAGGGTTGAGCCGTCACGCTGAGCGAGCCGTTCAGCGCCCGGGCGGTGATGGGGTAGAGGGTCTGGTTGACCAGCGTGGACTTTCCGGATCCCGATACGCCCGTCACGCAGGTCAGCAAGCCGACGGGAACGTCGATGGTCACGTCGCGAAGGTTGTTGCCGCTCGCCTTGACGAGCTTCAGGAGTCGCGTCTCATCGCGGGGTGTCCGAGCGGTTGGCGTCGCAATCGTGCGTTTCCCGGCGAGGTATTCGCCGGTTATGGACTGATCGCAGTCGAGGACGTCGGTGAGCGGACCGGCGACGACGATTTCGCCGCCGTGTACGCCGGCACCCGGACCGATGTCGATGATGTGGTCGGCGGTGCGGATGGCTTCCTCGTCGTGTTCGACCACCAACACGGTGTTGCCGAGGTCCCGCAAGTGGGTGAGCGTTCGCAATAGCCGGGCGTTGTCGCGTTGGTGGAGCCCGATGGACGGCTCGTCCAGGATGTACATGACGCCCACCAACCCGGCGCCGATCTGGCTCGCGAGCCGGATGCGTTGGGCTTCGCCACCCGAGAGCGTCTCCGCGCTGCGGTCGAGGGTCAGGTAGTTGAGCCCCACGTCGACGAGGAACTGCAGGCGGGCCTGGATTTCCTTGACGATCTTGTCCGCGATTTCGCGCCGCTGGCCGGTCAGCCGCATGGAATGGAAGTGTTTGAGTATGGTTTCCACGGACCCCTTGGTCAGCACCGGCAGGGTCGCGCCGTCGATGTAGACATGACGCGACTCCTCCTTCAGGCGGGAGCCGTTGCAGGCCGGGCAGGCCCGCACTGTGAGGTAGCGGGTAAGGCTCTCCCGGACCATGCTCGACTCGGTCTCCCGGTAGCGCCGGTCCATGTTGGGGATGACGCCTTCAAAACGATGCCGACGGATGATCTTGTCGCCCCGGTCGTTGATGTAGCTGAAGTCGATGCGTTCGTTTCCGGACCCGTAGAGGATGGCCTCCTTATGGGCTTTCTTGAGCCGTTTGTAGGGTCGGTCGATGTCGAATCCGTAGTGGCGCGAGAGCGAGCGGAGCATGTGGAAGTAGTAGACGTTTCGCCTGTCCCATCCACGTATGGCGCCCTCCGCCAAGGTGAGACCGGGGTCGGCCACCACGAGGTCGGGGTCGAAGTATTGCTTCACGCCCAAGCCGTCGCAGGCCGTACACGCGCCCGCTGGATTGTTGAACGAGAACATCCGCGGTTCGAGTTCGCTGATGCTGTAGCCGCACTCCGGGCAGGCGAAACGGGCGCTGAAGGTCAGGTCTTTGCGGTCGTCGGCATCCAGGAAGCTGACCACGGCAATGTCGTCGCCGAGTTGCAACGCCGTCTCGAAAGACTCCGCTAGGCGCTGCTGGGCGTCGTCGCGGACCCGGAGGCGATCGACAACGGCTTCGATGGTGTGTTTCTTGTTCTTGTCGAGGTCGGGCGGATGATCGAGATCGGTGACGATGCCGTCGATGCGAGCGCGGATGAAGCCGTTGGCTGTGAGCTCCGAGAACACATGCTGGTGCTCTCCCTTGCGGTCCCGTATCACGGGTGCCAGGACCATGATGCGAAGGCCCTCCGGTACCGCCACGACCTGGTCGACCATCTGGCTTACCGTTTGCGCATCGAGGGGATGTCCGTGGACGGGGCACCGAGGCTCGCCGACGCGCGCGAACAGGAGCCTAAGGTAGTCGTAGATCTCGGTGATCGTGCCGACGGTCGAGCGGGGGTTGTGCGAAGTCGATTTCTGCTCGATCGAGATCGCCGGGGACAGGCCTTCGATGTGGTCGACGTCGGGTTTCTCCATCATGGACAGGAACTGTCGGGCATAGGCCGACAACGACTCGACATAGCGGCGCTGACCTTCGGCGTAGAGAGTATCGAAGGCCAGGGAGGACTTTCCGGAGCCGGACAAGCCGGTGATGACGACGAGCTTGTCGCGGGGAATGTCGAGATCGACGTTTTTTAGGTTGTGGGTGCGCGCGCCGCGTACCGCGATGCTGGTCAGGCCGAGCCGTTCCGCAGACCCATTGTATTCGTGATGGGGCTCCGGCAAAGCGCTGTTTTTGTTGGGCTTTGCGCGTCGCTTCGCCAAGTTCGGAGACCTCGGAGTAAAACACCACAACTTACGCCGATGACGCTCTACGGGCAATAGCGGGTTGCCCCTGAGATACCTTGCGTCACGGTCAATGTCTCACACCGGCTTTGGCCAATTTCCCTATGGTTCGCAGACTCGAAGGGCTTACACTCTTACATCATTTACGAGCAATCGGAGCGGACATGGCCGGCGGCAGCATCAACAAGGTCATTCTCATCGGCAACCTGGGCGCCGACCCGGAGATGAGGTACACACAGGATCAAAATGCGGTTGCCAACTTTCGGATTGCCACCAGCGAGCGTTGGACGGATCGGGCGACGAATGAACGTCGGGAGCGGACAGAGTGGCATCGGATCGTTTGCTTCCGCCGCTTGGCGGAAATCTGCGGCGAGTACCTGCACAAGGGTTCGAAGGTTTACATCGAAGGCCAGCTCCAGACTCGCTCATGGGAGGGTCAAGATGGACAGACCCGCTACACAACGGAGGTCGTCGCGAGGGACATGCAGATGCTCGACAGCCGGGGTGGCGGCGGCGGTTTCGGCGGTCCGGATGAGGGGGGTGGCTACGGGGATCGAGGCGGGCAACACGACCGTGGAGGCTACGGTGGCGACCAGCCACGCCGTAGTGCGCCACCGGCCTCCTCGCAGCAGCCTCCCAAGGATGAGCCTGACGACTTCGAGGACGATATCCCTTTCTAGGAATTCGAGCCGTGCGTAGGGGACGGGCTTGTCCCGTCCCGTCGACCTGTTCAGAACTCCTTAGGCGAGTGCCAAGAGCGCGACACCCAGCACCACCCGGTAGATGACAAAGGGCGTCATGCCAATGCGTTCGACGAAGCGGATGAACGCGGCGATGCATACGAAGGCGCTCGCGCCGGCAAGGGCGAACCCCAATCCTAGGTCCATCCACGGCAGGGGCGTGTCGGGGCCAGCGTCCAACACGGTGTAGATCGCGGCGCCGGCGATTGCCGGAATCGACAGCAGGAACGAGAACCTGGCGGCGGCCGGACGCGCAAGCCCCAACGCCAGGGCCGCCGCGATCGTGATGCCGGATCTCGAAGTGCCGGGAACCAGCGCGACAGCCTGTGCGAGGCCGATCAGCGTGGCTTGAAAGTAGCTGGGCGTGATGCGCTCGCCGCGGTGCCGGTCGGCAAGCCAGAGCGCGATCCCGAATACGATCGTGGCTGCCGCGATGATGGTCGTCGTTCTCAGGTGCGCCTCGATGACGGGTTTCATGAAGAGCCCGACGATGACAACGGGGATGGTGGCGATGCCGACCTTAGCCAAGAGATCTAGCTTGTCGTCCCACCGTCGATGCATGGCCAACGCGACGCCGCTCCGCGCGAAACCCGCCAGGTCGCGGCGGAAGTACGCCGTTACGGCGACGAGGGTGCCGAAATGCACCGCGACGTCGAATGCGAGGCCTTGGTCCGGCCAATCGGTTAGCGCGGCAGGCAGAATCAGATGCGCGGAACTCGAAACCGGCAGGAACTCGGTGATCCCCTGGACAAGCGCCAGGACGACGAGCTGCAGCAGACTGAGTGACGATTCCACGATCGAAGTCTACGGGCGCGACGTACGGTTGTGAAAACCGGCGGGGGGTGGCGTCGGGCGGGGTCTTCGGCGTTTGCCCTATGGAGGTGATATGGTTGTGACGATGCCCGATCGTCAAGAGATTCCTCTGTTTCCGCTGGGCCACGTCCTGTTCACCGGCGGTCGGCTACCCCTGCAGATTTTCGAACCCCGCTACCTCGACCTGGTGGGGCGATGCATGAAAAAGCGTTCCGGTTTCGGCGTGGTTCTGATCCGCGAGGGTACGGAGACGTTCGGCGGGTCGGGGCCGCCGTCGTTGTTCAATATCGGCACCTACGCCCGGATCGTCGACTTCAGCCAGCTTGCCAATGGCCTTTTGGGGATTGTTTGCGTAGGCGGCGACAAGTTCCGCATCGAACGGTCGTGGGAAGCGCCGGACCACTTGGTGATGGCCGAGGTGGATTTCCTTGCAGCGGAGACGCCGAGCCCGTTGGGGGAGGAGTTTGCTTCGCTTGTCGACACGCTCCGCGTGCTCGTCAAGCACCCGATGATCGAGAAACTCGATCTCGACATCGACTACGACGATGCGCGTTCGGTGAGCTGGCGGTTGGCGGAGCTTCTGCCCTTGGAGGCCGAGACCCGGCAAAGCCTGCTGCAGATGCAATCGCCGCGGGAACGCCTAGTCGAGATCAGGCGGCTGATCACGAAGTTGAAAGGCTGACTGCGGTGTGAGGGCGATTCTCGGTGGCACGTTCGACCCGATTCATCTCGGCCATCTCCATGCCGCTCAACGTGCCCAGGCGGCCCTGGGTATTGCGAAGGTCATGCTGCTGTTGGCGGCCCGTCCGGGGCATCGCACCGAACCCTTGGCGGGCATCCATGACCGCTGGCGAATGCTTTGCCTGGCGACGCGGGAAACCGCCGACCTGCTGGCATCGGACCTGGAGATCCTCCGGTCGGGTCCGTCGTACACGGTAGACTCGCTCCGCGAACTCCGCGGCGCCGACCCGTTGGTCTGGTTGATTGGCCGGGACGCGCTCGCGGACGTCCCGACCTGGCATCGCGCGGGCGAATTGGCTTCGCTCTGTCACTTCGTGGTCCTCGACCGACCGGGCCGCGAGCCGAGCGAGCCGTTCTGTCCCCGGGGTTTCGAGGTCGTCGAGGCGGCATCGGATCTCG
Source organism: Gammaproteobacteria bacterium (assembly GCA_009846005.1). Lineage (GTDB taxonomy): Bacteria > Pseudomonadota > Gammaproteobacteria > Pseudomonadales > Azotimanducaceae > VXYL01. Next base: position 45,303 of record VXYL01000008.1, read on the forward strand.
AAGAGCGTCCGAGCGGCGCTCTGTATTGTCTACCCAACGCCATGCTCGACGTTTCCGCAAGCCAGGTGCGGCGGGTCGTGGCCGAGGGCGGCGATGCGAGCGCGTTGCTACCCTCGGATGTGTGGACATATATTTGTAGACAGGGTCTGTACCGGTCCTGCGAAGTCGAACGTGCGTAGGGCCGGCTCCAGGGAGTGATGCCGTCAAGACCAACAAATCTAACGAAGTCGAAGAGGAAGTGGAGCCAGACGCCGAGGTAAGCGGGCGTTTGGCGGCGCTGGTAATGGCCGCTGTTGGCGACCGCAAGGCCGTTGATCCGGTGGCGTTGGACGTGTCCAGGCTGACCGAGTTGACCGATAGGATGGTGATCGCAACGGGAACGTCCAACCGTCACGTCAAGGCGATTGTCGACAGCGTTCTATTGGCGGCGAAACGAAGCGGGGTGGAGATTCTCGGCACGGAGGGTCGAGAGCAGAACGACTGGGTGCTGATCGACCTTGCCGATGTCGTTGTCCACGTCATGAGCGCCGAGGCACGCCGCTTCTACGATCTGGAACGCCTTTGGGAGCAACCGGAACGGCCACTAGAGCCCGTGTCGCGCTCCAATGCCGGCGCGGGTGCACGAGACGGGTCGTCGGGCCCTTGAAGCTTCGAGTCCTCACGGTTGGAGTTGCGCCAGGATGGATCGACGACGGGTTTGCCGAATATGCGCATCGACTGCCGGTGGAGAGGCTCGAACTGGTCGTCGTATCGGCGCGACGCGGACGGACCAACGAGCAGCGGTTGCTCGACGCGGTGCGGGAACGGGAGACACTGGTCGTGCTGGACCGGTGCGGAACGGCTGTCTCGAGCGAAGACTTGGCGGCCCTCATGGCCGAGTGGCGAATGCAGGGTCGCGATGTCGCTTTTCTCGTTGGCGGCGTCGAGGGATTGAGCCCGCAGGCTCGGCAACGAGCGAACCACGTGCTGTCGTTGTCCCGCCTGACATTGCCCCACCTTCTGGTCAGGGTCGTACTTGCCGAACAGTTGTATCGAGCGGCCATGATCCTCGCCGGACACCCGTACCACCGATGAACACGGCCCAAACCAAGGTGCACCTCCTATGATTCGGACCGTTCCCGGCTGGCATGCCGTCAAGGGCGTGTTCGATCGCGACCGCGCTCGACAGCGTGCACAACTCAAGGACGTCGATCAGGAACGCCGCGACTTCGCGTCGCGCACCTTGGTGGTGTTCCTGGTGGTTGCCGTGATGTGCTGCGTGCTGATTGCCCGCATGGTGTGGCTCACGGTGTTCAAGCACGACGAATACCGCACGATCTCGGAGGACAACCGCATCCAGATGTTCGGCGTACCGCCGCCCCGAGGTCGAATCTACGACCGCGGTGGCAACCTCTTGGCCGACAACGTGCCCGTGTTCTCGATCTTCGTAATCCCCGAACTTGCCGAGAACGTGGATGCCACGCTTTCGGAGATTCGGGCGTTGGTCGAGCTGTCGGATGAAGAGATCGAGGCGTTTCACACGCTGGCGAGCGAGAGCTATCCGCACGCGCCCGTCCGGGTCAAGCTGCACATTACTCCCGAGGAGCGTGCTGTTGTCGAGGTCAACCGGCACCGGCTGAACGGCGTGCTCGTGAAACCGGACACCGTTCGCTACTACCCCTACGGCAAGGTCATGGCACACGCGGTCGGGTCCGTTCGCCGCAAAACGGCGGAGGACATCCGGCGACTGGACCGGCGTCGCTACAGCCGAACGCAGTTCGTCGGAAAACGTGGCGTAGAGGCTTTCTACGAGCACTCGCTGCACGGCGAACCGGGCTCGCGGCAGGTCGAGGTCGATGCCCACGGACGGGAGCAACGCGAACTTGATCGAAATCCGCCGATTCCGGGCCAGAACCTCAACTTGCATCTTGACGCATCGCTGCAAGTCGCCGCTGGGGAGGCCCTTGGCGAGCGTCGCGGGGCGGTGGTGGCCATTGACCCGCGCTCCGGCGGTATTCTCGCCATGGCAAGCGAGCCGGGCTACGATCCCAACCTGTTCGTCACTGGGCTGGAAGCAACGGTCTACGACGAGTTGGTCAATTCGCCGAAGAAACCGTTGTTCAACCGGGCGGCAAATGGCCGCTATGCCCCCGGTTCCACCTTCAAGCCCGTCGTTGGTCTGGCCGCGTTGGCGGCGGGGGTAACAGACTGGCAGCGGACGATCGTCGACAAGGGCGAGTACCGGCTTCCCAACAGCCGCCGGGTGTTCCGGGACTGGAGCTGGACGAAGGACGATACCGGCGGGCAGGGGGTGGTCGACCTGCATAGGGCGATCTACCGTTCCTCCAACGTCTATTTCTACGACCTCGGGGCGAAGTTGCCCGTGGACGCGTTGCCGCGCTTCGCTGCGCAACTCGGTTACGGACGGGTCTTGTCCATCGACGTGGCGGACGCCGCGCCTGGGCTGCTCCCGGACAGCGATTGGAAAATGGGCGCGCGCGGCGAAACCTGGTATCCGGGCGACAACGTGAACCTGTCGATCGGTCAAGGCGACTTGCTAGCCACGCCGCTGCAGCTCGCCACGGTCGCCGCGATCATCGCCAACCGGGGCCGGATTGTCCGACCGCGGATGCTGCTAGACAACGCTGCCAATCTGCCCGAGTTCAAAGGCGGCGAGGTGGTGGGTCGCGTTGCAGGGGAAGGGCTTGGCGACGACGACTGGCAGCGGATGGTGGACGCCATGGAAGCCGTGGTGCATTTAGGCAACCAGGGGTACCGACAGAACGGTACGGCCTGGGCGTACATCGGACAGGACATCGGCTATCGAATGGCAGGTAAGTCGGGAACGGCCCAGGTGGTGGGCATTGCCCAGGGCGAGGAGTACAACGAAGAGGAACTTGACGAATTCAGCCGCAAGCACGCGTGGTTCATGGCATTCGCCCCGGTCGACGAGCCCCGGATTGCCGTTTGCGTGCTCGTTGAGAACGGCGGCAGCGGCAGCTCCGTGGCGGGACCCGTGGCACGCGAGGTCATCGACCACTACCTGTTGCCCACGCTGGCTGCCTCGGGGCAACCCGCATCCACGGCGCTGGCGAGCGAGTCCGCGCCACAAGACCCGTCGCCTTCGGAGCACCGCGTTTTGGCCCAGCCGAAGCCGTCCCAGGAAGCCGAGGGCTCACGTCGTCCACGACGGGTTGCCGCTGGCGCGAGTCCGACAGCCTCTTGAGCGACTGAACCGTGCCTTCGGACTACGCGCGCACACTTCCCATCGGTGGAGTCCCGGGTCGCGCGCTGCTCAGGCTGCATCTCGACCCTTGGTTGCTGCTCGCATTGGGTGCGATCGTCTCTTTCGGCCTCTTGGTCCTCTATAGCGCCTCGCACCAGGATCTAAACACGCTCACCAACCAGATGCTGCGAATCGGCGTCGCGTTCGCGGCGATGTTCATTGCCGCGCAACTGAATCCGCGGCTCTACCTGCGTTGGGCGCCCGCGCTGTACATTCTGGGCATCGTGCTGTTGATTGCTGTGCTGCTCTTCGGCACGACCGTGAAGGGATCGCAACGTTGGCTCGATCTGCCGGGACTGCCGAGCTTCCAGCCTTCGGAGTTGATGAAGCTCGCGGTGCCGCTAGCGATCGCCTGGTATTTCCACGCGCGGCCGCTGCCCCCGCGGATCCGGCACGTCTTGGTGGCGCTTGGGCTCTGCGTCTTGCCGACGGCTCTGATCGTGCCGCAACCCGACCTGGGCACGGGGCTCATGGTGGCGGCAGGGGGTGTTGCGGTCATCCTGATGTCGGGCATCCGCTGGCGTGTCGTGGGTGCCCTGACGTTGCTCGCTGCCCTCGCGTCGCCGGCGCTCTGGCTCGTCATGACCCCCTACCAGAAGGGGCGTGTGCTGACGTTTCTCGATCCGGGCCGGCAACCACAGGATGCCGGTTGGAACATCATTCAATCGAAGGCTGCCATCGGCTCCGGTGGGTTTTCCGGCAAGGATCTCTTCAACGGTACCCAGAGCCAACTCGACTTCCTGCCCGAGAGCCAGACGGACTTCATCATTGCGGTGATCGGCGAGGAGCTCGGGCTAGTGGGCATCGCCCTGCTCTTGGTTCTCTACCTACTTGTGGTGGCGCGTGCGCTGTTGATGGCAACCGAAGCCCAGGACACGTTTGGCCGATTGGCGGCCGGTGGTCTGACGCTGGTGTTCTTCGCTTACGTGTTCGTCAACGTCGGCATGGTATCCGGGCTTTTGCCCGTGGTGGGTGTGCCCCTTCCCTTGGTGAGCTATGGCGGCACGTCGGCGGTGACGCTATTGGTCGGGTTCGGAATCGTCATGTCCGTCTATGCGCACGGTACTCGTTAGCAACCGGGAGGGGGATGAGGTGAGGCGAGAGCAGGATACCGTCACAACGGCGGCGTTCGTTCAAGTAGACTATTAGGAGCACTGGTTAAGGAGGACCTAGATAGGTGCGACGGGCAATGGAAACGTCCGGAACTCGCTCGCCGGTTTCCCGTGCGATCCTCGCTGCCGTCCTTGCATTCCCTGCCGTGTTCGCCTGGACCGACTATTCAACCCGGGCGGAGGTCGTTGACTACATCAATGGGCTCGTGGCGGCACACGGCTTCGACGAGGACTGGCTACTTGGGGTGTTCGAGGGCGCCGAGAAGAGCGGGGAGGTTATCCGGAAGATCACGAGACCTGCCGAAAAGGCGCTGGCGTGGCACGAATATCGGGGCATATTCCTGACGGAGAAGCGCATCAACGCGGGCGTCGAGTTTTGGAAAGCCCACGCCGAAGCCCTCGACGCAGCTTGGCGCCGTTACGGTGTCCCGGCTGAAATCGTCGTCGCCATCATCGGCGTGGAGACGTTCTACGGCCGGTATCTCGGCAGTCACCGGGTCATCGACGCGCTGGCGACGCTGGCGTTCGACTACCCGCCGCGGTCCGCGTTCTTCAAGAGCGAGTTGACCGAATTCCTGCTGCTGGTCCGCGAGGAGGGCAAGGATCCGTTCGCGCCGGTGGGATCGTACGCGGGCGCCATGGGTTACGGGCAGTTCATCTCGTCGAGCTACCGAAACTACGCGGTGGACTTCGACGGCGACAACCGGCGTGATATCTGGACGAACAAGACGGACGCGATTGGCAGCGTCGCCAACTACTTCGCGCGGCACGGCTGGAAGGGCGAAGGGCCGGCGGCTGTTCGCCTCGACGTTCGCAATGATCGCGTGCTCGAGCTTGCCGACACCGGTTTGGATTTGGAGCATCTCGTGGGCGAACTGCGGCGGTTGGGTGCCGTTGTGCCGGAGGCGATCGGAGACGCTGAGCGGGCAGCCTTGTTTACGATGGAATTGGCCGAGGGCAAGGAGTACTGGCTGGCTCGGCACGATTTCTACGTGATCACCCGGTACAACCGAAGTGCCCTCTATGCGCTCGCGGTATTGCAATTGAGCGAAGCAGTCCGGTCTGGCCATGAGGACGCGAGTCGACAGTGACGACTCATCGCCGAAGGGCAGGTGATGGGCCTCGGTCGTGCAACCCTGCACGTCGGTGGTCCAGCCCATCGGCCGGACGCCTGCCGTGGGGCGCCGTGATCGTGGCCGTTTGGGTCGGCGGTTGCGCCGCCACGTCCGATGTGGCGCCCGCTCCCACACCGCCTTCCGTCGAGCCCAAGCCGCTAGCCAATGACCCGGTGATCGTCAAGGACTCGGCCCCGGCCTCGCCGCCGCCGTCGTTGGCCACGTTGCCCGATCCCGTGGTTCGCAACGATCCCAAGAGCCGGCGCGGCAACAACCCGTACGTGGTCTTCGGCCAACACTACCAGGTCATGGACAGCGCGGCGGGCTACGACCAGATCGGTCGGGCGTCGTGGTACGGCACGAAGTTCCACGGTCGGACCACATCGAGCGGGGAACCCTACGACATGTACGAACTGACAGCGGCGCACCGCAGTCTGCCCATTCCCACCTATGTCCGGGTCACCAACCTGCACAATGACAAGAGTTCGATCGTCCGGGTCAACGACCGTGGACCGTTCCACGACGAGCGCATCATCGACCTCTCCTTCGCTGCGGCCGTGAAGCTTGGGTTCGAGCGAACGGGCACGGCACGGGTTCGGGTGGAATCACTGGCTGCTACGTCGGTGGCCGCCGGAGCAGGTGCGTCGCGAGGTGCGCGTTTCTTCGTGGATACCGGCATCTACGCCACTGCGGAGAGCGCCCGTGGCGAGCGCGACGAAGTCGCTGCCGTGACCGGGAGGAATGCCTTTGTCGTACGGGTGGAGGACACCTTCGCCGTCCGGATAGGGCCGTTCGCAACATTCGAAGCAGCGGAGCGACTGCAGTCGTTCCTCGTCTTCGCGGATCGAGAAAGGCCGGTCATTCTTTCCGACACGGGATTGCCGGAGCGGCACCGGGGCGTGGCCCCTGTGGCGCACTCGGTCAACGCGACGCCGTGAACCGAGTCGGGATTAGCGGGTCGAACGCGAGGTAGCTTGGAACAGCCGTTGTCGATTAGGAGCAAGCCATGATTTCATGCCGCGCCGAGGCGTGCAGATTCCGAACGGTTGCGGCCGCGACGGTTGTCTTGATGGCCGCGACCGGCCAAAGCGCACCGAACATCGTGCCGGACCCACCGTCGATTTCCGCCAAGAGCTATATCCTCATGGACGGGCACACCCGCACGGTATTGGCCGAGCGCGACGGCGACGAGCCGTTGCCCCCCGCCAGTCTCACCAAGATCATGACGAGTTACGTGGTGGCCGCCGAGTTGGCCGCTGGACGCATCGCCCTCGACGATCAGGTGCCCATCAGCGTCAAGGCGTGGCGCACGCGTGGTTCGAAGATGTTTGTGCGCGAGGGTACCGAGGTATCGCTCGTAGATCTGTTGCGCGGCATCGTCATCGTCTCCGGCAACGACGCAAGCGTTGCGGTTGCGGAATACGTAGCCGGTGCCGAGGACGCGTTCGCGGACATGATGAATCTGCACGCGAAGAACCTCGGGATGTCCGCGACGCGATTTGTGAATTCGTCGGGATTGCCCGACGACGGCCACTACTCGTCCGCCAGGGACATGGCCATCCTGTCGGCTGCGCTCATCGAACGGTTCCCGGAACACTATCGCATGTATTCGGAGAAGTCGTTCCAGTACGGCGAGATCGAACGCCCGCAGATGAACCGCAACCGGCTGCTGTGGCGCGACAAGTCCGTGGATGGGGTCAAGACCGGTATGACCGAGGCGGCAGGCTATTGCCTAGTTGCTTCGGCGCTGCGGGAGGGAACGCGGATGATCGCCGCCGTCATGGGATCCGCGAACGACGAGGATCGACTGCGCGACGTCCAGATACTCCTCGCCTACGGTTTTCGGTACTTCGAGACCCATGACCTCTACGACAGCGGCCATTCGCTCGCCACTCCGCGGGTGTGGTACGGGACCGTGGAGGAAGTGGCCGTGGGGATCGACGAAGCGATTCGCATAACCATACCCCGCGGTCGCTACGACGATCTCAGCGCGGTTCTCGATATCCCGGACGACATCGAAGCGCCCATTGCCGTGGGTGATACCTTGGGCGTGGTCCGGGTCACACTCGACGATGAGATCCTCGTCGAGCGGAGTCTGCTGGCCCAGGCGGGGGTTGCGGAGGCCGGATTCTTCTCGCGCCGAGGCGACGATCTAGAGCGCTTCGTGAGCGGCCTGTTCGGCGACGCCGACGACGCGACGCCCGACGCCCCAATCGAAACCGATGCGCCAACGCATGAGGAAGAGCCGTAGGGGACGGGCGGTGGGGAGGCGTTGTGCCGTCGCGTGTACGACGGGTGGCAACAGGCCAGTGACACGTCTTATTGTCAGGAATCTCGGGTGCGACACCGCATACGACGAGGTATTCCGGGCGATGCGCACGTTCACCGACATTCGGGAAGAATCGACACCGGACGAACTGTGGCTTACCGAGCACGCACCCGTGTTCACCCAAGGCCAGGCAGGACGCGACGAGTACCTGCTAGCGCCCGGTGACATTCCCGTCGTTCAGAGCGACCGCGGTGGGCAGGTGACCTATCACGGCCCTGGTCAGATCGTGGGCTACCTGATGTTCGACTTGAGACGGTTGGGCTTGAATGTGCGTACCTTGGTTCGCAACATCGAAGCCAGCCTCGTCGCGTTGCTCGCCGACTACGGCATCACCGCGGCGGGACGGGCGGATGCGCCGGGCGTCTACGTGGGTCGTGACAAGATCGCGGCGTTGGGATTGCGGGTGCGCCGCGGCTACAGCTACCACGGCCTGAGTCTCAACGTCGACATGGATCTAGCGCCATATGCCCGGATCGTCGCCTGTGGTCTGATGGGTACCGGCGTGACCAGCATGGCCACGTTGACGGGCGGATGTTCCGTGGCGGAAGTGACACCCCGGCTAGTAGCTACGCTGGCGACACAATACGGGTTCGACGAGATCGACCATGTGGTGGGGCCGCATCAGGGGTCGGTGGCGGCATCGGGCACGCCATCGGGCGGGTAGAGGCGGATGCGACCGAACATTCTGTTTGCCTTTGCGGACGATTGGGGCCGGTACGCCGGCGCCTACGCCAAGCATGAAGGTCCCGGCTCGCTGAACGAACTGATCGAGACGCCGTGTTTCGACCGGATCGCCGGGGAAGGTGCGCTGTTCGTGAACGCGTTGGTCCCTGCGCCATCCTGCACACCCTGTCGCAGTTCCATCCTGGCGGGCCAGTACTTCTGGCAGACGGGTCTCGGTGCGATCCTGCAGGGCGCGGTTTGGGACGAGACGATTCCCACGTTTCCCCTGGAGCTGGAGAAAGGCGGGTACTTCATCGGCTACCAGTACAAGGTCTGGAGCCCCGGGAAGACGCTCAATGCCCCCATCGGTGCAGCGCGCACGCGCTACGAGCCAGCCGGCCGGAACTTCAACCAGTTCTCGCACTGGGTCACGGCCAACGCGGAGACCCTCGGTGTCGAAGGCGCCAAGCAGGCGCTCTACGACGAAACCCGGCAGAACTTCCGCGCTTTCCTGGCCGCACGGGATAGCGATCGGCCGTTCTGCTATTGGTGGGGGCCGACCAATACCCACCGCACCTGGGAACGCGGCTCCGGAAAGGCGCTGTGGGGGATCGAGCCGGACGACCTCGAGGGCCGCATGCCGGAATTCCTGCCGGACGTGCGCGAAGTCCGCGAAGACGCCGCCGACTACCTTGGCGAGTGTCAGGCGGTCGACAAGGGCTTAAGCATCCTGCGCGAAGAGTTGCTCGCCATCGGCGAGTGGGACAACACCCTGGTCGTCGTAAGCGGTGATCACGGCATCCCGGGCATGCCGCGCGCCAAGTGCAACCTCTACGACATCGGCTGCGAAGTCGCCTTGGCGGTACGCTGGCCGGGCCGGGTCCGTGCCGGTCGTGTCGTCGAGGACTTCGTGAACCTGATGGACTTGGGGCCGACGTTCTGCGAAGCCGGTGAGATCGAAATCCCCGACAGCATGACCGGGAAGAGCCTCGTGCCGATCCTGGACGCTCCGGGCAGCGGCCAGGTCGACCCCGCCCGCGACCACGTCGTCACGGGCCGGGAGCGTCACGTCGCGTTCGCCCGGGAAGGCCATCTGCCGTACCCGCAGCGGTCGTTGCGGACGAAGGACTTCATCTACATCGTGAACTTCGAGCCCGACCGGTGGCCGATGGGCGACCCCAAGGGACTCGACGACCCCGGGGCACCGACACCGGACTACCAGACACTCGCTTCGAACACCTTCGCGGCCTACGCGGATCTCGACGCCAGCCCGACGAAGGCGTGGATGATTCACCACCGCGAGGAACACGACGTCGAACCGCTCTACGACTTGGCGTTCGGGAAGCGACCGCGGGAGGAACTCTACGACTTAGGCGAGGATCCGCACTACATGAACAACGTGGCCGACGATCCCCGCTACGCCAACGTGAAGGGTCAGATGGAGGCGCGCCTCCTCGCGATCCTCGAGGAGCAGGACGACCCGAGGTTGATGGAGCAACCGTGTCGATACGAACTCGAACCCTACGCCGGACCACCCGCACGCTGACGGCGGGGTCGGATCGAAGTCGGTCGACGCCCGGTGGTTCCTCCTGTAAAGCGCTAGCGCAGTGCCGCCTGACGCCTGAGATCGCCCGGTATGGGTCCGAGGCGGTCCCAAACGCGGCCCATGTCGGCGTCCATGACAGTGTGGATCGGCGTTTCGGCTACCGCCATCCCGGGACTATGTCATGCATCTATCGGATGCCCCCGGGACCGGAGTAGAGACCGCGCTCTACCCGGCGAGTGTCAAGGACGCTAGTCCTCTTCCTCGAGATCCTCTTCGTCGTCGTCGAGTTCCCGGCCAACCAATTCGATGAAGGCCATCGGCGCGGCGTCGCCGTGACGGAAGCCGGCCCTCAAGATCCGCGTATAGCCGCCGGGGCGGTCCTCGTAGCGGGGCCCGAGCTCCGAGAACAGCTTGCCGACGGCTGCCTTGTTGCGCAGCCGGCTGAAAGCCAGGCGACGATTGGCGACGCTGTCGTTCTTGGCGAGCGTAATCAACGGCTCGGCGACACGCCGGAGCTCCTTCGCTTTGGGCACGGTGGTCTTGATGACTTCGTGCTCGAACAGCGACGCGGACATGTTGGCGAACATGGCCTTGCGATGGGCGCTCGTCCGGTTCAAACGGCGCCCGCTTTTGCGATGTCTCACGACCCTAGTCTCCCTGAATGTCCGTCACGACGCGCATCGCGCCGAGAATGCGAAGCATTCTCGATCGCGTCCTTTAGGACGCGCCCTCACGAAGGCTCGCCGGTGGCCACTTCTCGATCCGCATGCCGAGACCAAGACCCCGGGATGCGAGCACGTCCTTGATTTCGGTTAGCGACTTGCGGCCGAGATTCGGGGTTTTCAGCAACTCGACCTCGGTGCGCTGGATCAGGTCGCCGATGTAGTAGATGTGTTCCGCCTTCAGGCAATTCGCCGAGCGAACGGTCAGTTCGAGGTCGTCGACGGGACGCAGCAGGATCGGGTCTACCTCGTCCTTTTCCTCCACCACGGTCGCCTCGCCTTCCTTGTCGAAGTCGACAAACACCGCCAGTTGCTGCTGCAGGATGGTCGCGGCGCGGCGGATGGCCTGCTCAGGGTCGATCGTCCCGTTGGACTCGATGTCCAGGATGAGCTTGTCGAGGTCGGTGCGTTGTTCGACCCGGGCGCTCTCGACGGTGTAGGCGACGCGGCGCATCGGGCTGTAGCTGGCATCGAGGCGAAGCACGCCGATCGGTCGGGTTTCCTCCTCCTCTTCGGTTTTGTACTCCACGGGCTGGTAGCCCCGGCCCCGGGTGACCTTGGCTTCCAACTCAATGCTGCCGTTCTCGTTGAGTGTGCAGATGACGTGATCGGGATTCGCGACTTCCACGTCGCCGGTGAGCTGGAAATCGCCCGCCGTGACCTCGCCAGGACCGCTTCTCGTCAATCGAATGGTCGCGGTGTCGCCGCCCGGCAGGCGAACGGCAACGCCCTTGAGGTTCAGCAGGATGTCGATCACGTCTTCCTGCACACCGTCCATGGCGGTGTATTCGTGCTCGACGCCGCGAATCTGGACTTCCGTGATCGCCGCACCGGGCATGGAAGACAGCAGGATGCGTCGCAGGGTGTTGCCCAACGTGTGGCCGAAACCGCGTTCAAGGGGTTCCAGCGTCACCCGGGCATGGGTGCCGCTCACCTCGTCGACGTCGATGCGTCGAGGCGTCAGAAACTCGGTTGCCGACTGTGGCATGGATTTCCTCCGGGGGGTGAAAACGGTTACTTGGAGTACAGCTCGACGATCAGGTTCTCGTTAATCTCGCCGGGTAGCTCCGAACGGTCGGGATCGCGCTTGTAGATCCCTTCCATCTTGTCGGGGTCGACGTCGATCCACTCGACCGGGCCGCGCTGGCTGGCAAGCTCGAGGGCTTGTCGAATCCTCAGTTGTGTTCGCTTGGACTCGCGGATGGCGACGGTGTCTTCGGGCGTCACCTGGTAGGACGGAATGTTGACCACGGAGCCGTTGACCTCGATGGCCCGGTGCGAGACCAGTTGACGACTCTCCGCACGCGTGCAGCCGTATCCCATCCGGTAGACGACGTTGTCCAGCCTGCGTTCCAGGAGACGGAGCAGGTTCTCGCCGGTGGCGCCCTTCTGGCGGTCGGCCTTCTTGTAGTAGTTGCGAAACTGCTTCTCCAGCACGCCGTAGAAGCGGCGCACTTTCTGCTTCTCCCTGAGCTGTACCGCGAAGTCCTTGACCTTCTGGCGTCGCGCGGCGCCATGTTGGCCGGGAATCGTGTCCGCCCGGCACTTGGAGTCGAGCGGCCGGACGCCGCTCTTCAAGAACAGATCGGTGCCCTCGCGTCGCGAGAGCTTCAGTTTCGGTCCTAGGTATCTCGCCATTTGTCAGACCCGTCGACGTTTCGGAGGACGGCAGCCGTTGTGGGGAATCGGCGTGACGTCCGAGATGCTGTTGATCTTCAATCCCGCGGCGTTCATCGCGCGAACCGCCGACTCGCGCCCTGGACCGGGACCCTTGACGAACACGTCGACGCTCTTCATGCCGTACTGTTCCATGGCATTGGTCGCCGCCCGTTCCGACGCCACCTGCGCCGCGAACGGCGTGCTCTTTCGCGAGCCCCGGTATCCGGACCCGCCAGCCGTGGCCCAGCACAGCGCATTGCCCTGCCGGTCGGTGATGGTGATGATCGTGTTGTTGAACGAGGCGTGCACGTGCGCGACGCCATCCGTGACAATGCGTCGGCCCTTGCGGGTCCTCGTCGTCGTTGCTGTCGCCATGTTGGCTTGTTCCGTCTCCCTTGCTTGTTCCGGCTACTTTCGAATCAAACGCGGCGGACCTTTTCGGGTTCGCGCGTTGGTATGGGTGCGCTGACCGCGGACCGGCAGTCCGCGGCGATGTCGCATCCCGCGATAGCAGCCGAGATCCATAAGCCGTTTGACGTTCAATTGCGTCTCGCGGCGCAGATCCCCCTCGATGATCACCTTCGATACTTCCGCGCGCAGCTTGTCGAGATCGTCTTCCCCGAGGTCGCCAATCCTAGCGGCTGGATTCACACCCACTGCGTCGCACATCTTGCGTGCGCTGGAACGACCTACGCCGTAGATGTAGGTGAGAGAGATCCCGGCGTGCTTGTTGTCCGGGATATTGATGCCCGCGATTCGTGCCACTGTTTCTCCTAAAGGTCTCCGCGCCTACGCGGCAATTCGGCCGGCCGCAATCAACCCTGGCGCTGCTTGTGCCGTGGTTCCGTGCGACAGATGACGCGCACGACACCCTTGCGCCGGACGATCTTGCAGTTGCGGCAGATTTTTTTGACCGATGCCCTGACTTTCATTCTACATACTCCCTTGGAGCCTCCCGACCGGGGGTCCGAGGTGCCTCAGATTCCTTACCTTCGCCGTTGCGGGACCGAACTGCCGCGCCGCCCGGTCTTGGCGCGCCCGCCACGACCGTAGCTGCGCAGGTTCGACTTCTCCATGAGCTTCGCGTACTGGCTGGACATCATGTGTTCCTGGACTTGCGACATGAAGTCCATCGACACGACCACCACGATCAAGAGCGCGGTGCCGCCCAACTGCAGGGTGATGTTGAAGAAAACCACCATGAACTCCGGCAACAGGCAAACCACGGTGACGTAGATCGAGCCGAAGAACGTCAAGCGGGTGATCACGTCGTCTAGGTAGTCGGCGGTTTGGCGACCGGGCCGGATTCCGGGAATGTACGCACCCTGGCGTTTCAGGTCGTCGGCCAGCTCCTTCGGGTCGCGCATGAGCGCGGTGTAGAAGAAGCTGAAGAAGATGATACCGCCCGCGAACAACAGGATGTATAGCGGTTGTCCGGGCGACAGCACCAACGCCACATCCTGCAGCCAAGACATGTTGGGCGCTTGGCCGAACCACTGCGCCATCGACGCCGGGGCGAGCAGCAGACTCGAGGCGAAGATCGCGGGGATCACCCCGGCCATGTTGATCTTGAAGGGCAGGGGATGGCTCTGCGGCTGGTACATGCGACGGCCCTGTTGGCGTCGCGCGTAGTTGACCGTGATTCGGCGTTGGCCGCTCTCCACGAACACGACGAAACCGACAATGGCGATGCCGATGGCCGCGACCGCGCCAAGCACCAGGATGTTGATGTCGCCCTGACGCGCCGCTTCGAAGGACTGGCCCACCGCACCGGGGAGCCCGGAAACGATCCCCGCGAAGATCAACAGCGAAATGCCGTTGCCGACGCCGCGTTCGTTGATCTGCTCGCCGAGCCACATCATGAACAATGCCCCCGTTACCAGGGTGACGATGGCAACGAGGTAGAAGTCCCAGGTCGCGCTGAATGCAAGGCCCTGCCCGGCAAGCGTGCTGGTCAGCGCCGAGCCCTGGATGAGCGAGATCAACAAGGTGCCGTAGCGGGTGTACTTGGTGATCTTGCGACGGCCGGCCTGGCCTTCCTTGCGCAGCTGGTTCAGCGTCGGGTACATCATCGTCAACAGGTTCATGATGATGCTCGACGTGATGTAGGGCATGACACCGAGCGCGAGGATGCTCATCCGCTCCAGCGCGCCGCCCGAGAACATGTTGAAGATGTCGAGAATGCCGCCCTGGTTCGCATCGAACAGGTTGCGGAGCTGGTCTGGGTTGATGCCGGGCACAGGGATGTGGGTGCCGATCCGGTACACCAGGAGGGCGAACAGGACGAACAGCAGCCGCGAGCGCAGCTCGGACAGTCCCCCGCTTCTTGCCCCGGTAATGGCCGGCGCCGCAATCGCCACTAGTGGACCCCTCCTCCCGCTTTCTCGATGGCGGCGCGGGCACCCCTGCTGACGGGCAGTCCCCGGACCTCGATCGCCTCGGCCACGGCACCGGACAGGAATACCCGGGCCCTGGCCACGCGTTTCGCCACAATGCCTGCGGCCTTGAGCGCATCGAGATCGACGACGCCGTCACGGGCGGCCTTGGCGAGTTCGGATGTCCGCACCTCGGCGGTCGACAAGGCGATGCGCGATCGGAAGCCGAACGCCGGAATGCGCTTCTGCAGGGGCAGCTGGCCGCCCTCGAAGCCCGGCCTCAAGTTGCCGCCGGAGCGCGACCGCTGGCCCTTGTGGCCCCGGCCCGCCGTCTTGCCGCCGCCGGCTGCGATGCCTCGGCCGACGCGCTTCTTGGGCCGTTTGCTGCCCGGCGCGGGGCCGATGTTGTTCAGCCGCATGGTCATCTATTGATCCTCCACCTCGAGGAGGTACGCGACCTTGTTGATCATGCCGCGCACCGCAGGGGTATCCTCCAACTCGCTCACGGAGCCCACGCGGCGCAGGCCGAGCCCAGCCACGCAGGCGCGGTGCTTGGGAAGTCGGCCCGAAACCGACTTCACGAGTTTGATCTTCACGGACTTCTTCGCCACGTTGCCAGCCTCAAGCCCCGCCGCTAGGCAGTGATTTCCTCGACCGTCTTGCCGCGCTTCGCGGCGATCATCTGCGGGGATTTCATTCTTGTCAGGGCCCGGAACGTCGCCGTCACGACGTTTACGGGATTGGTGGATCCGTAGCACTTGGCGAGCACGTTGCGGACGCCGGCGCACTCCAATACGGCCCGCATCTTGTCGCCGGCGATGATGCCCGTGCCTTCGGAGGCCGGCTGCATGTAGATGGTGGAAGCGCCGAAATTCTCCTTCACGGGGTACCAGAGAGTGGTGCCGTTCAACTCGACGTCGACCATGTTGCGGCGGGCCGCTTCGTTGGCCTTCTGGATCGCCATGGGGGTCTCCCGCGCTTTGCCGCGCCCGAACCCGACGCGCCCCTCGGTGTCGCCGACGACGACGAGCGCGGTGACGCCGCGCTGGCGCCCGCCCTTGACGACCTTGACGACGAAGTTGACGTGGACGACCTTCTCGACGAGGCCCTCCTCCTTGATTTCTTCGGAATACGCCATGCTTCCTCTATGTTCGTTGAACGCGGAAACGGGCTCGCACCCGAATCACCGTCCGATGCCGTATTGTCACCATCATTCGTCGTTCCGGCGTTCCGCCTAGAACTCCAATCCTCCGGCGCGTGCCGCTTCTGCCAAGGCCTTGACGCGGCCATGGTACCGGTAGCCTGAGCGGTCGAACGCCACTTTGCGAACGCCAGCCGCCACGGCCCGTTCAGCCACCAAGGTGCCGACGGCGCTAGCGGCTTCGACATTGCCGCCATTGCCGTTCTTCAGGGTCTTGTCCAAGGTCGACGCCTGCACGAGCACGCGGTCGCCGCCGGCTTCGGCATCGATCACCTGTGCGTACATGTGGCGCGGGGTCCGATGCACGGTCAGTCGCAGCGAATTCGACTCGCGGATCGCGAGCCGGGTTCGCTTGGCGCGCTTTAGGCGACCGACCTTCCTGGCCCGGCCCGTCGTGCTGTGTTTCAGAGAGCGCTGCGTCACTTTTTCTTGCCTTCCTTGCGTCGCACGCGTTCGTTCAGGTAGCGCACCCCTTTGCCCTTGTAGGGTTCGGGAGGACGGAAACCGCGAATCTCCGCGGCAACCTGTCCGACAAGCTGTTTGTCGATGCCCTTGACCACAATCTCGGTCTGGCTCGTGGTTTGAACCTCGATGCCTTCCGGCAGTTCGTAATCTATGGGGTGCGAGAAGCCGAGTTGCAAGTTCAGTCGGCGGCCCCGGGCCTGGGCGCGGTAGCCGACGCCCTGAAGTTCGAGGTGTTTCTCGAAACCCTCGGAAACGCCGACAACCATGCTGTTGACCAGTGATCGCGTCGTGCCGGCCATTGCCTTGGCGGTTCGCGTAGCACTGCGCGGTGCGAACGTGACGACGTTGTCCTCCCGGGTGACCTCCACCTCGGGTGCCACGTGCAAGGAAAGCGAGCCCTTGCTTCCCTTGGCCGTAACCACGGTGACGTCTTCGCCGCCGACGGCGACTTCGACGCCGTCGGGCACTCGTACGGGGTTGTTCGCGATTCTCGACATGACTAGAAAACCGTGCAGATGACTTCGCCGCCCACGCCGGCACGCCGCGCAGCGCGGTCGGTCATGACGCCTAGGTTCGTGCTGACGACAGCGATTCCCAAACCGCCACGGACATCGGGCAGCTCGTCGCAGGGTTTGTAGATGCGCAGACCCGGCCGGCTCACCCTGTCGATGTCGGCGATCACGGGTTCGCCGTTGACGTAGCGCAAGGCAATGTTGAGCGACGGCTTGGCGTCCTCGGTGACGTGGTAGCTGTCGATGTAGCCTTCGTCACGCAGCACCTTGCAGACTGCCGCCTTCAGCTTGGAACTCGGCACGGCGACCGATTCGTGGTGCGCCCGCTGGGCGTTCCGGACTCGGGTCAGTAGATCGGCTATGGGATCCTGCATGCTCATGATGGGTTCACTCTTTTCGTATCCGCGGCGTCGGTCGCCCTGGCCCGCTACCAGCTCGCCTTGACGAGCCCGGGAATGTCGCCGCGGTTTGCCGCCTCGCGCAGCTTGTTGCGGCCCAAGCCGAACTTCCGATAGACGCCCCTGGGTCGTCCGGTCTGGCCGCAACGGTTGCGCAGTCGGACGGGAGAGGCGTTGCGCGGCAACTTCTGCAGTTGCTGCTGGGCTTGCCAGCGCTCGGCGTCCGATGCATTGCGGTCACCGACGACCTTCTTCAACGCGGCTCGCTTCGCCGCATACTTGGCGACGATTTTCTGACGCTTCTTCTCGCGCTCTATGACGGATACTTTCGCCATTGGTTCCTTGTTTCCTCCCGTTGCGGGTCAGTTGCGGGTCAGTTGCGGAACGGAAAGTTGAAGCCCCTTAGCAGCGCGAGGCCCTCTTCGTCTGTCTTCGCAGTCGTCGTAACGATCACGTCCAGTCCACGGATCTTGTCGATCCGGTCGTAGTCGATCTCCGGAAAGACAATCTGTTCGGCGATCCCCATCGAGAAGTTGCCGCGGCCATCGAACGAACGTGGGTTCAAGCCCCGGAAATCGCGCATGCGTGGGATGGCGATGCCGATGAGACGGTCCACAAACTCGTACATCCGCTTCCGACGGAGCGTGACCTTGCAGCCGACCGGGAAGCCCTCGCGGATCTTGAATCCCGCCTCGGACTTCCGGGCCTTTGTGACGATGGGCTGCTGCCCGGCGATCAGTGCCAAGTCCGACACCGCGGCATCCATGGTCTTCCGATCCCCCACGGCGTCCCCGACACCCATGTTGAGCGTAATCTTGGCGAGCTGAGGCGCCTGCATGACCGATGTGTAGTTGAACTGTTCAACCAGGCCGGGCCGGATCTCTTCCAGGTATCTTGCTCTCAAGTCCGACATGGTCAGTCCTCGTCGACGAGCGTATTGGTGGATTTGAAGTAGCGCACACGCTTGCCGTCCTCTTCGCGGATGCCCACCCGGTCGGCCTTGTCTGTATCGGGATTGACCAGTGCGACGTTGGACGCGGCAATGGGCGCCTCGATGTCCTTGATGCCCCCCGGGTCGTTGTTGACCGGGTTGGCCCGGGCGTGTTTCTTCACGATGTTGATGCCCGAGACAAGCAGCTTGTCCTTGGAGACGATCTGCAGCACATCGCCGCGCTTGCCCCGATCGCGGCCCGCGATTACGACGACTTCGTCCTGCTTTCTTACCTTGCGCATGTCGAACACCTACCGTGTCAGAGCACTTCCGGTGCCAGCGAAGCGATACGCATGAAGCGTTCGCTGCGCAGTTCTCTTGTTACGGGCCCGAAAATCCGCGTGCCCACCGGTTGCAGCCCCGCAGTCAACAGCACGGCGGCGTTCTGATCGAACCGGATCAGCGAGCCGTCCGCTCGCCGGACCCCGTGCTTGGTGCGCACCACCACGGCGTTCATGACCTGGCCCTTGCGGACTCGGCCGCGGGGAATGGCTTCCTTGACTGTCACCTTGACCACATCGCCGATGCCCGCGTAACGCCGCCGGGAACCGCCGAGAACCTTGATGCACTGCACGCGGCGCGCGCCACTGTTGTCGGCGATGTCGAGCATGGTCTGGGCTTGAATCATCGTTGCGTCCTCAACCCTTACGCCACCGCGTCATCCGCGCCGGCAACGAGAGTCGCGGTCTCGCGGTGGCGCTCCACGACTCGCCCTAGCGTCCACGACTTGGTCTTGGAGATCGGGCGTGTCTCGACGATGGTCACGACATCGCCCTCATTGCAGGTGTTGGCTTCGTCATGGGCAGTGATCTTGGTCGATCGGCGGATGAACTTGCCGTACACGGGGTGCTTGACGCGACGCTCCACGAGAACGGTGATGGTCTTGTCGGCCTTGTTGGAGACCACCATGCCGGTGCTCTCGCGCGCCGACGGTGCCCCGCCTTGCACCGGCTCGGCAGATGCCGCGTCAGGGGCCTCATCGGCCGGTGCGTCTGCGACGAGGTTCTCATCCTTCAATTCGGCGGATACCGCCTCGTCTGCCGCATCGGGTGCGCCGGTTTGTTCGTCAGGCACTTGCCTTCTCCCGGATCAATGTCTTCACGCGCGCGATGTCCCGCCGGGTGCGCGTAAGCAGGTGCGTCTGCGGCAGCAGTTCGCTGGCGCGTTGCATGCGCAACTGGAACTGCTCCTTGCGCAGCCGCACGAGTTCCTCGCCCAACTCCTCGAGGGTCTGGGCACGCAGGTCGTTCAATTCCTCCGCCTTCACCTTGTTCTCCTTTGGGCGCCCGCGCCGGCCGCTCTTCGGATCGACGGGACGGGACAAGCCCGTCCGCTACGGTCGCTGCTCGTTGCACGAGTGCGAACCGAAGCCCCGGCGGCGAAACTCGCGTACATCAGAACAGCGACCGTTTGACGAACGCGGTGGGGAAAGGCAGCTTGGCTGCCGCGAGCGCGAGCGCTTCCCGGGCGACGTTCTCGCCAACACCCTCCATCTCGTAGAGGATGCGCCCGGGTTGCACCTGGGCGACCCAGTATTCGACGCCGCCCTTGCCTTTGCCTTGGCGCACTTCGAGGGGTTTCTTGGTGATCGGCTTGTCCGGGAATACCCGGATCCAGACCTTGCCGCCGCGCCGCACATGCCGCGTCATGGCGCGGCGGCCGGCCTCGATCTGCCGAGCCGTCATGCGTCCGCGGCCAGTGGCCTTCAGGCCGTACTCGCCGAAGCTGACGCGGTTGCCACGTTGCGCCAAGCCGCGGTTGCGGCCTTTCTGCTGTTTTCGGAACTTGGTTCGCTTTGGCTGCAGCATGTTTCTGTTTCGAGGCGTTTTGTACTAACGATGCTCAGCGGGCAACCGCCACGTCGCGGCTCTCCGGTTCGTCACCAAGGATCTCGCCCTTGAAGATCCAGACCTTGACGCCAATGATCCCGTAGGTCGTCATGGCTTCGGCGGTGGCGTAGTCGATGTCGGCACGCAGCGTATGCAGCGGCACTCGGCCCTCGGCATAGACTTCGGCGCGCGCGATGTCGTTGCCGTTGAGCCTTCCCGCGACCCGCACCTTAATGCCCTTGGCACCCAGGCGCATGGCGTTCTGCATCGCACGCCGCATGGCGCGCTGGTGGCGCACGCGCCGTTCGAGTTGCTGGGCGACGTTCTGCGCGACGAGCAGCGCGTCGACCTCAGGCTTGCGGATCTCCTCGACATTGATATGCACGGGAACGCCCATCTTGCGCGTCACCTGGGCCCGTAGGCGCTCCACGTCTTCGCCTTTCTTGCCAATCACGATGCCTGGTCGAGCCGTATGGATCGTGATCCGGGCGGTCTGGGCCAAGCGCTCGATCTCGATCCGGCTGACCGACGCGGCGGCCAATTGCGTGGCGATGAACTCGCGAACTTCGAGGTCGTTCAGCAGGTAGCCCGCGTAGTCCTTCTTCGTCGCGTACCACACCGAGGCGTGGTCTTTGATGATCCCGAGGCGCAGGCCCGTGGGGCTGACCTTTTGTCCCATGCTATCCGCCCTAGTCGTCCGTCACCGTCACGGTTACGTGGCTGGTGCGTTTGAAAATCCGGTCGATGCGTCCCCTGGCCCGCGGTCTGCCGCGTTTCATGGTTCGCCCTTCGTTGACGTAGATGCTCGACACCTTGAGTTCGTCGACGTCCGCGCCTTCATTGTTCTCCGCGTTCGCGATGGCTGACTCCAAGACCTTGCGCACGAGCGTTGCGCCCTTATTCGTGCTGTAGTGCAGGAAGTCCAGCGCCGCGCCGACGTCCTTGCCGCGCACCTGGTCGGCGACCAGGCGAATCTTGCGTGGCGAGATGGGCAGTCGCTTGGCCGTAGCACTCACTTCCATGGTGATCACCGACTTGCTCTGGTCCGCGAATCAGCGCCGCGCCTTGCGGTCGGCAGCGTGGCCGCGAAACGTTCGGGTCGGCGCGAATTCGCCGAGCTTGTGGCCCACCATGTCCTCGGACACGAACACCGGAACATGCTGGCGTCCGTTGTGAACGGCGATGGTCAGACCCACCATGTCGGGCACGATCATGGATCGTCTCGACCAGGTGCGAATCGGTCGCCGGTCCTTGTTGGCCGCGGCCTCCGATACCTTGCGCATCAGGTGCAGATCCACGAACGGACCTTTTCGCAACGCCCTCGGCATCCTTCTACCTCCTAGACCCGCCGCGCCGACGGACGATGAGCCGATCCGTTCGTTTGTTCTTGCGCGTCTTGTAGCCCTTGGTGGGCACGCCCGTGGGCGAAACGGGATGACGGCCGCCGGAGGATTTGCCTTCCCCGCCGCCATGGGGATGGTCCACCGGGTTCATGGCCACCCCGCGCACCGTCGGGCGTATGCCGCGCCATCGCTTGGCGCCGGCCTTGCCCAGCGAACGCAGGTTGTGTTCGCTGTTGCCGACTTCGCCCAAGGTGGCTCGGCATTCGACGCCTACTTGGCGCATCTCCCCCGAGCGGAGGCGAAGCAACGCGTACGAGCCTTCCCGGGCGACGAACTGGCAGGACGACCCGGCGCTGCGGGACAACTGGGCACCCTTGCCGGGTTTGAGCTCCACGCAGTGCACCACGCTACCGACCGGGACGTTGCGCAGCGGCATGGCGTTCCCCGCTCGGATCGGGGCGGTCGAACCGGACATCACCTGGTCACCGGTTCTCAAACCGCGGGGTGCCACGATGTAGCGGTATTCGCCATCGGCGTACTTGAGGAGCGCGATGTTGGCCGTGCGGTTCGGGTCGTATTCCAGGCGCGCGACCGTTGCCCGGACACCGTCCTTGTCGCGTTTGAAATCGATCTTCCGATAATGCTGCTTGTGGCCGCCGCCGCGGTGTCGCGTCGTGATCCGGCCGGCTGTGTTGCGACCGCCGGTGTGGCTCTGCTTCTCGAGCAACGGCTTGTAGGGCGATCCCTTGTGCAACGCCGGATCGACCACGTTCACGACGAAGCGGCGTCCGGGAGAGGTGGGCTTGGCTTTCACGACGGCCACCGTTAGTCACCCTGTCCGCATTGCGAAGTCCGTCGACACGCCGCCGGTTGGATGACGTATTGGCCGGTGCCGCTGGTCAGCTCGTGTGCCACCGCTAGCGCTCCGCCGCCATGTAGTCCAGGTTCTCCCCCTCGGCAAGGCGGATGTACGCCTTCTTCCAATCCGAGAGCCTGGTCATCGAACCGCGAAAGGTCCGCTTGCGCTTGCCCTTGACGTTCAGCGTCGTGACATTGGTGACCTTGACCTTGAACAGGGACTCGACCGCCGACTTGATCTCGCGCTTGGTGGCGTCCGTCGCGACCTTGAAGGCGTACTGGTTGCTCGACTCGCCGAGGTTGGTCACCTTCTCGGTGATGTGGGGCTCGAGCAGCACCGTGTAGACGCGCTCTTCGGGACGCAAGCTCACGACAGCCGCTCCTCGATGGCTTTGAGGGCAGGGAGTGTGGCGAGCACCTTTTGGTGGGCGAGCAGGCAAACGGGATCGATGCTGGCAACGTTGCGCACCTCGACGTCGCGCAGGTTCCGGGCAGCCAGTTCCAGGTTTCGGTCCGACTCGACGGTCAGGATCAGCACGTCTTCGACCCCGAGTTCGTCGAGCCGGTTGGCGAGGAGCTTGGTCTTGGGAGAATCGAGGGAGAGGGCGGCGGGAGAGGAGAGGGAGACGAGGCGGTTCTGGCGGAGGAGTTCGGAAAAAATACAGTGGATGGCGCCTTGGAACATCTTGCGGTTCAGCTTCTGGGAATGATCCGCCGGCCGTGCCGCGAACGTGCGACCGCCGCCAACCCAGATGGGGCTGCGAATCGAGCCCGCCCGGGCGCGACCGGTACGCTTCTGCCGCCAGGGTTTGCGTCCCCCGCCGCGGGCGTCGGAACGGGACTTCTGCGCCTTGCTGCCGCTGCGTGCGACCGCTAGCCAAGCCACGACGGCCTGGTGCACCAGGGGCTCGTTGAACTCCCGGCCGAATGCCGCCTCCGAGACCTGCACCGCCTCGCCGTCCGCTGAAGCCACCGCGAGGCTCATCCGCGCCTCCGCTTTGCGGCGGGCTTGATGCACACATTGGCCCCCGGTCCACCGGGAACGGCACCCTTGACGAGCATCAGGTTCTGCTCCGGGAGGATGTCGATGATCGTCAGGTTCTGAGTGGTTACGCGGCTGTTGCCCAAGTGGCCGGCCATCTTCTTTCCCTTGAACACCTTGCCTGGAGTTTGGCACTGGCCGATTGAGCCGGGCGCGCGGTGGGAGAGTGAATTGCCGTGGGTGGCGTCCTGGGTGCGGAAGTTCCATCGCTTGACGGTGCCCGCGAAGGATTTGCCCTTGCTCACCCCGGCAACGTCGACGAACTGTCCCTTCTCGAACTGGCCAACGCCGAGTTCGGCACCCGGCTTGATGTGCTCCTCGGGCGCCTCGGCAAGCCGGAATTCCCAAAGGCCCCGGCCGGCTTCGGTCCCTGCCTTCGCAAAGTGCCCCGCCTGGGGCCGATTCACGTGATTCGCGCTCACCTGGCCAGCGGTCACCTGCACCGCGTGATACCCGTCGGCTGCCTCGGTCTTCACCTGTGTGACCCGGTTGGGCGTGGCCACGATGACCGTGACGGGTACGGACTCCCCGGCTTCCGTGAAGACCCTTGTCATGCCGCTCTTCGTTCCGATGACCCCGATGGCCATTTTCCGTCCGCCTTACCTAGTCAATCGATCGAAGAGGGGTGCGTCAGGCGGACCGCGGGACGCTGATCTGCACATCCACCCCGGAGGCGAGGTCAAGCTTCATGAGCGCATCGACGGTCTTATCGTTGCCCGTGGGCACCACGATGTCGAGCAGCCGTTTGTGTGTTCGAATCTCGTACTGGTCGCGTGCGTCCTTGTTCACGAACGGCGAGATCAGGACGGTGTAGCGTTCCTTGCGGGTAGGCAGCGGAATCGGACCGCGAACCTGCGCACCGGTGCGTCTCGCGGTGTCGACGATCTCCTCCGTCGACACGTCGATCAGCCGATGGTCGAAGGCTTTCAAGCAAATGCGTATGCGCTGGTTCTGAACCACTGTCTTCCCGGGAATTCGTCAGCTCGGCAACCTCTTGTTTTTGTTGACGTTTGCAAACGTCAGACGCTAGCTTGAGATTGCCCGCTTCAAAACGGAGCGCGGATTCTACGCATCTAGGCGTTGGGTTACAACGCCGTTACGCCGCGCCCGAATGTGCCCTCCAATCAGATCCCGATTGTCCCCCTGGTGTCGGTCGTCGTCACGACTTCCTGATGATCCCCTGGGCGATGTTGTTCGGCACCTCGGCATAGCGCGCGAACTCCATCGTGAAAGTCGCCCGACCCTGGGTCGCCGAACGCAGGTCGGTGGAGTAGCCGAACATCTCGGCGAGCGGCACGAAAGCGCGCACGATCTTGCCGGCAGGATTCTCGTCCATGCCTTCGATCATGCCCCGGCGCCGGTTGAGGTCTCCCACGACGTCGCCCATGTAGTCCTCGGGCGTGACCACCTCCACGGACATGATGGGTTCAAGCAGCACGGGATTCGCCCGCACCGCGCCCTCGCGCATCGCCATCGAACCGGCGATCTTGAAGGCCATCTCGCTGGAGTCGACCTCGTGGAAAGAGCCGTCGTGCAGCGTGGCTCGGACGTTGATGAGCGGATAGCCGGCGATGACCCCGTTCGCCATCTGCTCTTCGAGCCCTTTCGCGACGGCCGGAATGTACTCCCGGGGAACCACTCCCCCCACAACCGCGTCCACGAATTCGAAGTTCGGAGCATCCTCTTCGCCGTAGGTCGGCTCGAGTTTCACCCAGACATGGCCGTACTGGCCCCGGCCGCCGGTCTGGCGGATGTACTTGGCCTCCTGGTCGATCGACGAGCGGATGGTCTCCCGGTAGGCGACCTGCGGCTTGCCTATGTTGGCCTCGACGCCGAACTCGCGCCGCATCCGCTCGACGAGGATGTCCAGGTGCAGTTCGCCCATGCCCGAGATGATGGTCTGGCCCGATTCCTCGTCGGTGGCCACGGCGAACGACGGGTCTTCCTGGGCGAGCTTGCCGAGTGCCGTAGACATCTTTTCCTGGTCGGCGATGGACTTCGGCTCGACCGCCACGGAGATCACGGGGTCCGGAAAATCCATCCGTTCAAGCGCGATCATGTTGTCGCTATCGCACAGGGTGTCGCCGGTGGTGGTGTCCTTCAGCCCGATGGCGGCGGCGATGTCCCCGGCGCGGACCTCCTTGATCTCGTTGCGGCTGTTCGAGTGCATCTGCACCATCCGACCGATCCGCTCGCGCCGGTCACGGGTGGCGTTGAACACCTGGTCGCCCGAGTTCAAGACGCCGGAGTAGACCCGGAAGAATGTCAGCGTTCCGACGAACGGGTCGGTGGCGACCTTGAACGCGAGCGCGGCGAACGGCTCGGTGTCGTCGGATTTCCGGTCGGCGCGCGTCTCGCCGTCGGGCAGCACACCCTCGATGGCCTTCACCTCCGGCGGCGACGGCAGGTAGTCGATGACCGCGTCCAGCATGGCCTGGACGCCCTTGTTCTTGAACGCCGAACCGCACAAAGCCGGGACGATCTCGTTTGCCAAGGTGCGGGTCCGAATTCCCTCGCGAATCTCGTCCTCGGTCAGTTCGCTGTCTTCGAGGTACTTCTCCATGAACTCCTCGTTGGCCTCGGCGGCGGCTTCGATGAGTTCCTCGCGCCAATGTTCGGCGTCCGCAACGAGATCTTCGGGGATGTCTCTCAAGTCGTAGGAGAGTCCCTGATCGTCTTCGTTCCAGTAGATGGCCTTCATCCGCACAAGGTCGACGATCCCCTTGAAGTCCTTTTCGGATCCGATGGCGATCTGCATCGGCACGGGTGTTGAGCCTAGGCGTTCACGGATCTGGTCCACGACGCGCAGGAAATCGGCACCGTCGCGGTCCATTTTGTTGACGAACACGATGCGCGGCACTTCGTAGCGGTTTGCCTGACGCCACACGGTCTCGGACTGGGGTTCCACGCCGGCGGTGCCGCAGAAGACCACGACGGCGCCGTCGAGCACGCGCAGCGAGCGCTCGACCTCGATAGTGAAGTCGACGTGGCCCGGGGTGTCGATGATGTTTATCCGATGCTGGTCGTACTGCTGGTTCATGCCCTGCCAGAAGCACGTGGTCGCGGCCGAGGTGATCGTGATGCCGCGTTCCTGTTCCTGCTCCATCCAGTCCATGACCGCGGCACCGTCGTGAACCTCGCCGATCTTGTGTGACAGACCGGTATAGAACAGCACGCGTTCGGTCGTGGTCGTCTTGCCCGCGTCGACGTGGGCGACGATGCCGATGTTGCGATAGCGACCAATGGGAGTGCTGCGAGCCATCTTTGCGGATCCTCAATGCGGGCGTTCTCGGCACCCGCTTCAAACTATCGGTACGTGTTGTGTTCGCTAGTACCGGAAGTGCGAAAAGGCCTTGTTGGCCTCGGCCATGCGGTGGGTCTCCTCCCGACGCCGCACGGCCGAACCGCGGCCCTCGGCAGCATCGAGAAGTTCTCCGGCCAGGCGCGCCGCCATCGATTTCTCGCTGCGTCCACGGGCGCTGTCGACCAGCCAGCGCATGGCGAGTGCCTGGCGGCGTGACGGCCGGACGTCGACGGGTACCTGGTAGGTGGCGCCGCCAACCCGCCGCGACTTCACCTCGACGAACGGTGCGACGGCCTCCAAGGCCTTGTCGAAGGTCTCGATGGCGTCGCGGTGGTCGCGATCCTCGATACGCGTCAGGGCGCCGTACACGATGCGTTCCGCCACCGGTTTCTTGCCGTTGACCATGACATGGTTGATGAACTTCGCCACGGTCTGGTTGTGGTACTTGGGATCGGGAAGAATCTCGCGCTTGGCGACGACTTTGCGTCTTGGCATCTTGTTGGGTCTCCTCAAGTCGCCTTGGCGCACACCAAGGGACTATCTTCAGGTTGGTCCGCCACGTTGGGCGGCCTTACTAGGACTGATTCGATCGTGCGGCTATTTGGGCCTCTTCGTGCCGTACTTGGACCGACGCTGGCGACGGTCTGCAACCCCCGATGTGTCGAGCGTGCCGCGGATGGTGTGGTAGCGCACGCCGGGAAGATCCTTGACCCGCCCGCCCCGGATCAATACCACCGAGTGCTCCTGGAGATTGTGGCCCTCACCGCCGATGTAGGAGTTGACCTCGTAACCGTTGGTGAGGCGCACCCGGCACACCTTGCGCAGCGCCGAGTTCGGCTTCTTCGGTGTGGTCGTGTACACACGCGTGCAGGTACCCCGCTTCTGCGGGCTACCCTGCAGGGCCGGCACCCGGTTCTTCTCGATCCGGCGCTTGCGCGGTTTCCGCACTAGCTGGCTGATCGTTGCCATCCAGTCTCCACAAACATCCACGGTGGTCGGTGTGTCGACCCGACCGTCAAGGCGCGCAATCGGTGCCCCAATCGCGCGAGCCGCGCATTGTAGGCGCGCTCGGCGGAACTGACAACCGCATGTCGTTGTGGTCACGGTGCCACGCGACGCGGGTGTCCCGGTCGGGCGAGCAACCAGCCGTCGAGACCCGCCGAGGGAACATCGCCCCAATCAATCCGGGGCCGAGTTGCGTTTTCCACCCTTCGCCCACCGCGCCTCGGTTATTTCCAGGGACCGGCACCGTGGACGAAGCGTGGAAAACGCGCCGCCTGCGGTGCGCCTTCGAAGGCGGCAGCCGGATCGCGACGGCGGCGTCCGGGGGAACATCGCCCGAATCAAACGGGCGGTGGAGTTCTCGGTTGGCGGTGCAGGAGGAGGGTGCCGGAAGGAACATCGCCCATTGCAATTCCGTGCCGAGTAGCGTTTACCACCCTTC
This sequence comes from Gammaproteobacteria bacterium, assembly GCA_009846005.1. Lineage (GTDB taxonomy): Bacteria > Pseudomonadota > Gammaproteobacteria > Pseudomonadales > Azotimanducaceae > VXYL01. The sequence continues at coordinate 73,476 of VXYL01000008.1, forward strand.
GCCCACCGCGCCTCGGTTGTTTCCGGGGACCGGCACCGTGGACGAAGCGTGGAAAACGCGCCGCCTGCGGTGCTCCTTCCGAAGGCGGCACGCGGATCGACGGCGCCGGTCGGGGGAACATCGCCCCAATCAAACGGGCGGTGGAGTTCTCGGCTGGCGGTGCCGGAGGAGGGCGACGGCAGGAACATCGCCCGTTTCAATGTCAAGCGA